>NZ_CP101464.1:1200000-2400000 GCF_024362365.1 Janibacter sp. CX7
CGGCGGCCGGGTCATCGGCATGCCGCTGCGCCCCGAGATCGTCGCGCTCGACCGGGCGGCGACGCGCGCGGAGGCCCGCGCGGGCCTCGGGCTGCGCGAGGACCTGCCGGTCCTGCTCGTCACGGGTGGGTCGCTCGGCGCCAAGCGGCTCAACGACGCCTTCGAGGCGAGCGTCGCGACGCTGCGCGACGCAGGCGTGCAGGTGCTGCACGCGACCGGGGCGGGCAAGGACTTCGTCGCCACCGGCGGCGACCCCTCGGTGCCGTACGTCGTGCTGCCCTACGTCGACCGCATGGACCTGGCCTATGCGGCCGCCGACGCGGTCGTCTGCCGGGCGGGTGCCAACACCGTGTGCGAGCTGACGGCCGTCGGCCTGCCCGGCGTCTACGTCCCGCTGCCCATCGGCAACGGCGAGCAGCGGCTCAACGCGGCCGGGGTGGTCGAGGCCGGCGGCGGCCTGCTCGTCGAGGACGCCGACGTCGACCCGGCGTGGGTCGCCCGCGAGATCGTCCCGCTGCTGAGCGACCGGGCGCGCCTGGAGTCGATGTCGGCGGCCGCGGCCGCCGTCGGGCACCGCGACGCCGACGAGACCCTCGCCGACATGGTGACCGAGGCGTGGGTCGGCGGTGGCCGGCGTGGCTGACACCCTGCCCCCCGTCCCGCGCAACCCCCGCTTCGACGTCCTCGCCCCCCGGGTGCCACTGGCCGACCTCGGGGTCGTGCACGTGCTCGCCGCCGGTGGCGCGGGCATGTCGGCGATCGTGCGCCTGCTCCTCGACGCGGGCGTCGAGGTGCGCGGGAGCGATGCCCACGAGTCGCCGCTGCTCGAACGGCTCCGTGAGCGCGGCGCGACGATCTGGGTCGGGCACGACCCGGCGCACCTCGAGGGCGCCGACACCGTCGTCGTCTCCTCCGCCATCCGCGAGGACAACCCCGAGCTGGCCGCGGCCCGGGAGCGGGGACTGCGCGTGCTCCACCGCAGCCAGGCGCTCGCCTCCGCGATGGGGGAGCAGACCCGCATCGCCGTCGCCGGGGCCAACGGCAAGACGACGACGAGCTCGATGCTCACCGTCGCGCTCCTCGAGGCCGGGGCCCGCCCCTCCTTCGCCCTCGGTGGCGAGCTGTCGACCCAGGGCGTCAATGCCGCGCTCGGCGAGGGCGCCCCCTTCGTCGCCGAGGCCGACGAGTCCGACGGCTCCTTCCTCGCCTACGCGCCGCAGGTCGCCGTCGTCACCAACGTCCAGCCCGATCACCTCGACTTCTACGGCGACTTCGCCACCGTCGAGGCCGCCTACCTCGAGTTCGCCGAGACGATCAACGACGGGGGTCTGCTCGTCGCCTGCGCCGACGACCCCGGCTCCGAGCGCCTCGCGACCCGGGCGCAGGCAGCGGGTGTGCGCGTGCTGCGCTACGGCTTCGCCGAGGGCGCCGACGTGCGTCTCGTCGACCCCGAGCTCGACGGGACGAGCGCCCGCGCCGGTCTCGTCGAGGGCGACGTGCGGCGTGAGCTGGTCATCGGTGTGCCCGGTCGGCACAACCTGCTCAACGCCGCTGCCGCCTACACGGCGGCCGCCCACGGCACCGGTACCGACCCGCAGGCGGTCCTCGACGGGCTCGCGGCCTACGGCGGGACCCGACGTCGCTTCGAGACGAAGGGGGAGGCCCGCGGGGTCACCGTCGTCGACGACTACGCGCACAACCCCGGCAAGGTCGAGGCCGTCGTGCGCACGGCGAAGGAGATCGCCGGCGAGCACCGGTTGTGGGTGCTCTTCCAGCCGCACCTGTACTCGCGGACGCGCGACTTCGCCGAGGCCTTCGCCGCCGGGCTCGAGCCGGCCGACGAGGTGCTGCTGCTCGACGTCTACGGGGCGCGCGAGGACCCGATGCCCGGGGTCAGCTCGCAGCTGATCGCCGACCCGCTCGCCGCGCGTGGTCGCTCGGCGCGGGTGCTGCCCGCCGACGAGGCCGTCGCCCGCGTCGCCGCAGGCGCCGTCGCCGGAGACCTCGTGCTCACCGTGGGGGCCGGCGACATCACCCACCTCGGGCCGCGACTGCTCGAGGCCCTGGGGCGATGAGCCGGGGGAGCGGGACCCGCGCGGCGACCGAGGAGCGGTTCGCGCAGCGGGCAGCCCAGGCGCGCGGCCAGCGGGTGCGCCGCTGGCTCGTCGGCCTGCTCGTCGTGGCCCTGCTCGTGGCCTTCGGCTGGGCGGTCGGCTTCTCCTCCCTGCTCGCCACCCGCGAGGTGACCGTCAGCGGAGCCGACCCGGCCGACCGGGCCGACGTCGAGGAGATCGCCGAGCGCCAGGTCGGGACGCCGCTCGCCCGGGTCGACGGTGACGCGGTGGCCTCGTCGATCACCGACGAGGTCCCGGCGGTCGCCCACGCCCGCGTGGAGCGGGGCTGGCCGCACACCCTGAAGGTCAAGGTGACGTCGAGGGTTCCGGCGCTCGCGGTGCGCCAGGACGGGGGCGGCTTCCGGCTGCTCGACCTCGACGGCGTCGAGATCCGCACCGTGCGCTCCGCGCCCCGGGACGTGCCGACAGTCAGCGCCGAGAGCGGCGCGGAGGTCTCCGGTCACGGGGTGCGCGCGGCGCAGGGCATGCTCGCCGCGCTGCCCGACGACCTGCGCGAGGACGTCGACGACGTCACCGTCGACTCGGCCGACCAGATCACCTTCCAGCTCGGGAAGACCAAGGTCTCCTGGGGTGACGGCAGCAGTCCGGACGTGAAGGTGAGGGTCATCCAGGTGCTCCTCGACAAGAAGCCGAGGACGATCGACGTCTCGGCGCCCGACACGCCCGTCACGACGGGCTAGCGGGGGATAGGCTGGCGACACGCGGGCGTGGCGTTTGCCCCGGCGGCCCGCGCCGCATAACGTCACCCGCACACCGAGCGTGATCAAAACGTAACCCTGAAGTTCACCTTGAGCTTCGAGGTCGAGGCACCACCGAGCAGCAGCAACAGGAGTCCCCCGTGGCATCAGCCCAGAACTATCTGGCCGTTATCAAGGTCGTCGGCATCGGCGGCGGTGGCGTCAACGCCATCAACCGCATGATCGAGGTCGGCCTCAAGGGCGTCGAGTTCATCGCGATCAACACCGACGCCCAGGCCCTCCTGATGTCCGACGCCGACGTCAAGCTCGACGTCGGTCGTGAGCTGACCCGTGGTCTCGGTGCCGGCGCGGACCCCGAGGTCGGCAAGAAGGCCGCCGAGGACCACGCGGAGGAGATCGAAGAGGTCCTCAAGGGGGCCGACATGGTCTTCGTCACCGCGGGCGAGGGTGGCGGCACCGGCACGGGTGGTGCCCCGGTCGTGGCCAAGATCGCCAAGAGCCTCGGTGCGCTCACCATCGGCGTCGTCACGCGCCCCTTCACCTTCGAGGGCCGTCGTCGCGCCAACCAGGCCGAGTCCGGGATCGGTGCCCTGCGCGACGAGGTCGACACGCTCATCGTCATCCCCAACGACCGGCTGCTGTCGATCAGCGACCGGGCCGTGAGCATGCTCGACGCCTTCCGCAGCGCCGACCAGGTCCTGCTCTCCGGTGTCCAGGGCATCACCGACCTCATCACCACGCCGGGTCTGATCAACCTCGACTTCGCCGACGTCAAGTCCGTCATGCAAGGGGCCGGCTCCGCCCTCATGGGCATCGGCTCGGCGCGTGGTGAGGACCGTGCCGTCCAGGCCGCCGAGCTGGCGATCTCCTCGCCGCTGCTCGAGGCGAGCATCGACGGCGCCCACGGCGTGCTCCTGTCGATCCAGGGTGGCAGCGACCTCGGTCTCTTCGAGATCAACGAGGCGGCCCGCCTGGTGCAGGAGGCCGCCCACCCGGAGGCCAACATCATCTTCGGCGCGGTCATCGACGACGCCCTCGGCGACGAGGTGCGCGTGACGGTCATCGCCGCCGGCTTCGACGGCGGTGCACCGCAGCAGCGTCCCGACGACCGGGCCCTCGGGCAGGTGCAGTCGGGCGGTCAGGGTCGTGCCGCGGCCCCGGCGCAGCAGGCTCCCGCCCAGGCGGCGCCGGCCCAGCAGCGTCCTGCCCAGCAGGCTCCGGCGCAGGCCGCTCCCGCCCAGCAGCGTCCTGCCCAGCAGGCTCCGGCGCAGGCGGCCCCGGCGCAGCAGGCTCCGGCCCAGCAGGTTCCTGCTCAGCAGCAGGCGCCCGCTCAGCAGCAGCCGCCGGCCCAGCAGCCCGTGCAGCAGCCCCCGGCCCAGCAGCCGCCGGCGCAGCAGCGTCCGGCCCAGGCCGCGCCGCCGCGTCAGGTGACCTTCGACGACGGTGACGACCTGGACGTCCCCGACTTCCTGAAGTGACCACCGGTTGACGTGACACGCAGGGCCCCGACCGCACCGGTCGGGGCCCTGCGTCGTGTGTCGTCCGTCGACCGCGGGGAGATAGGTTGCAGACGTGTTCGCCTGGAGAGATGACGCCCCGGGGCTCGTGCGAGCCTTCACCGACCGACACGGCGGCCGCAGCGTCGCCCCCTTCGCCGGCCTCAACCTCGGCGCCCACGTCGGTGACGACCCCGACGCCGTCCGGGGCAACCGGGAGGTCGTCGAGCAGGCCGTCGGCCTGCCGCTCGTCCTCGCCGACCAGGTCCACGGCGCCGACGTCGTCCACGTGACCTCGCAGCTGCTCGAGGCCCCCCGCACCACCACCGGCGCCGTCGGGGAGGGCGACGCACTCGTCACCGACCTGCCCGGCGTCGCCCTGGGCGTCCTCGTCGCCGACTGCACCCCCGTGCTCGTCCACGACGCGGCCGGTGGCCTCGTCGGGGCCGCCCACGCCGGTCGGCCGGGGATGGTCGCCGGCGTCGTGCTGCGGCTCGTCGAGGCGATGCGCGACCTCGGTGCCCGTGACCTGCGCGCCACCGTCGGGCCCTCGGTCTGCGGACGCTGCTACGAGGTGCCGGCCGACATGCGGGCCGCTGCAGCCGAGGTCTCCCCGCCCTCCGCCGCGGTCACCTGGACCGGCACACCGGCCATCGACGTCGCGACCGGGGTCGTCGACCAGCTGCAGGGCGCCGGCGTCCCGGTCGAGTGGGTGCCCGGGTGCGCCCGCGAGGACGACTCGCTCTACTCCTACCGCCGCGACGGCCGGACCGGCCGCTACGCGGGCATCATCGGCCGGCGGGGCGAGTCGGCATGAGCGCCGAGCGTCGGGACGAGCTCGCCGCCAACCTCGCGGCGGTCGAGCAGCGCATCGACGCGGCCTGCGAGGCCGCCGGGCGGGACCGGGGGCAGGTGCACCTCGTCGTCGTGACGAAGTACTTCCCGCGCAGCGACCTCGACCTGCTCGTCGAGCTCGGGATGCGTGACCTCGGCGAGAACCGCGAGCAGGAGGCGGCGGCCAAGCTCGCCGACGGAGGCACCCCGGTGGGGGTGCGCGCCCACTTCATCGGGCAGCTCCAGTCCAACAAGGCCGGCGCCGTCACCCGCTGGGCCGATGTCGTGCAGTCGGTCGACCGGCCCAAGCTCGTCGGTGCGCTCGCGCGCGGCGCCGAGGCCGCCGGCCGGGAGGTCACCGCCCTCGTCCAGGTCAACCTCGACCCGCAGGCAGACGGCGGTCGTGGGGGAGCGGACCCGGCCGACGTGCCGGCCCTCGCCGACGCGATCGCGAGCTCCTCCCTTCGTCTCGGGGGCCTCATGGCGGTGGCGCCGCTCGGGGCGGACCCGGACCGCGCCTTCGCCCGTCTCGCGGAGCTGTCCGAGGCCCTGCGCGCGGACCACCCGGAGGCGACGTGGGTCTCCGCAGGCATGAGCGGTGACCTCGAGTCGGCCGTGCGCCACGGTGCGACACACCTGCGTGTCGGGACGGCAATCCTCGGAGAACGTCCGTCACACCGGTAACTTCGGTGACACCGACGAGGCACCCGGCGACAAAGGATCTGACAGACATGACGGCACTGCGCAACGCGATGGTCTACCTCGGGCTCGCAGAGGACGACAAGCGCTACGACGAGTACGACGACCAGTACGTCGACGAGTACGACGCGGGTCACGAGCTCCTCGAGGAGGAGCACACCGCCGCCGAGGTCACCCCCCTGCGCCGCGTCCCCACGGCACCGGCCGTCCGCGAGGTGGAGGTCACCCCGATGAACCGCATCACGACGATCCACCCCAGCACCTACAACGACGCCCGGGCGATCGGTGAGAGCTTCCGCAACAACACCCCGGTGATCATGAACCTCAGCGACATGGACGACTCCGACGCCAAGCGTCTCGTCGACTTCGCCGCCGGTCTGGTCTTCGGTCTCCACGGCTCGATCGAGCGGGTGACCAACAAGGTCTTCCTGCTCTCGCCCGAGCACATCGAGGTCGACGCCGAGGGTGGCGACGCGCCCCAGCCGCGCGCCCTCTTCAACCAGAGCTGACCTCACAGCCGGGCCTCAGGCCCCCTACCTAGGCTGGACCCATGTCGATCGTCCGCGACGTGCTGCACCTGCTGCTGTACGTCTACTTCCTCGTCCTCATCGGACGCCTCGTCCTCGACTGGATCCAGGTCTTCGCCCGCCAGTGGCGGCCCCGAGGAGTCATCCTCGTCGTCGCCGAGGCGATCTACACGCTCACCGACCCGCCCCTGCGGGCCATCCGCACCGTCATCAAGCCGGTGCGCATCGGTGGCGTCGCCCTCGACCTCGCCTTCCTCGTCCTGATCCTCGTGGTCTCGGTCCTCCTGCGCATCGTCTAGGCTGGCCTCGATGCCCGTGCGCGCGCTGCGCGCCACGAGCGTGCACCCTGTCCAGTCGCTCAACGGAGGAACAATGGCGCTCACGCCCGAGGACGTCCTCAACAAGACCTTCACCCAGACCCAGTTCCGTCGCGGGTACGACGAGCGCGAGGTCGACGACTTCCTCGACGAGGTCGTCGCCGAGATGCGTCGCATGGTCAAGGACTCGGAGGACCTGCGGGCTCGCGCCCAGGACGGCTCCGGCTCCCGCCCGGCCGCCGCGGCCGCCGTCGCCGACACGGGCAAGGCCGACGAGGCCTTGACCCGCGAGAACCGCGACCTGCGCAGCCGACTCGAGGACCTGCGCTCCCGCTTCGACAAGGAGACCGCCGCCCGCGCGGCCGCCGAGAAGCGCGCCACCGAGCTCGAGCAGACCGCTCGCACCAGCGACGAGCGCGCCAAGGGTGACGCCGCGAACCTCTCCAAGGCCCAGCAGGGCGCCGACGAGCGCATCGCGACCGTCAACGCCCGTGCCGAGGAGGCCGAGGCGAGCGCCCAGGAGCGCATCAAGGCCGCCAACGCCGCAGCCGAGAAGGCCGAGGCCGAGGCGAAGGCCCGCCAGGACGAGGCCGCCAAGGCCCCCGTCGCCGCGGCCAAGGACTCCGGCGCCGGCGAGATGGCTGCCGCCGCTGGCGGTGGCGCCGGCGCCTCCGGCCTCATCGCGCTCGCCCAGCGCCTGCACGACGAGCACGTCGCCGAGGGCCAGACCCAGCGCGACAAGCTCATCGCCGAGGCGCAGCGTCGCCACGACGAGCTCGTCTCCACCGGTCAGGGCAAGCACGACGAGCTGCTGTCGACCGGTCAGTCGAAGCACGACGAGTTCATCAAGACCGGTCAGGGCAAGCGCGACCAGTTCATCGGCGAGGGCACGACCCAGCGCGACAAGCTGATCTCCGACGCCCAGGCCAAGAGCACGACGATGGTCAGCGAGGCCGAGGCGCAGCGCAAGAAGATCCTCGACGACCTCAACGCCCAGAAGTCGAAGATCGAGACCCAGATCGCCGAGCTGACGACCTACGAGCGCGACTACCGCCGCAAGCTCAAGGACTTCATCTCGGGCCAGCTCAAGGGCCTCGACACCTCGGCGAGCGTCGCTCCCGAGCAGCCCGTCAAGCACTGAAGAAGCCCGCGCGGATGCCGCGCGAGCGCTCCACGAGGCGGCGTCACCCGACACGGGTGGCGTCGCCTCGTCGCGTCCCGGAGGGTGGGATGTCGACGTCGGGAGGAAGAACACGGCGCGGTGATCCCGCCCACAGCGCCAAAACGTCGTACCCTTCGTTGACTCTGATCCGTGCAGGGGCACGGATCATCTCCAGGTGAGGATGGTCATGGCGGCGAAGAAGACGGCCACGAAGGCGGCGACCAAGGGGTCGACCGGCTCGAAGGCCACGAAGACCGCGACGAAGAGTGCGGCCAAGGCGGCGCCCGCGAAGAAGTCCGCCGCGAAGAAGTCCACGGCGAAGAAGGCTTCGGCGACGAAGGCTCCTGCGAAGAAGGCTCCGGCCACGAAGAGCGCCGCCAAGAAGGCGCCGGCGAAGAAGACGACCGCCACGAAGGCCCCCAAGAAGGCCGCCCCCGAGGCGCTCGTCGTCCGCGAGGACGAGAGCCCGTGGACCGCGAAGGAGCTCAAGGAGGTGCGCGCCGAGTTGCACACCGAGATCGAGCGCCTCACCGCCGAGATCGCGTCCGCCGAGAGCAGCCTCGACGAGTTCCTCAAGGAGCCGATCGACGGGGCCGGCGACGACCAGGCCGACGCAGGGTCCAAGTCCTTCGAGCGTGAGCACGAGCTGAGCCTCGTCGCCGGGGCCCGCACCGGCCTCGAGCAGAACCAGCACGCGCTCGACCGCCTCGACGACGGCACCTACGGGATCTGCGAGTCCTGCGGCAACCCGATCGGCAAGCTTCGACTCCAGGCCTATCCGCGTGCGACCCTGTGCATGTCATGCAAGAGTCGACAGGAGCGGCGCTGAGCGCCCCAGACACCCCATCCGACGACACCCCGGCGACGCGATCCCGCCCCGGGGTGCTTCGTTGGTATGCCACCACCGCGGTCGTCGCGCTCGTCCTCGACCAGGCCACCAAGGTCTGGGCGATGGGCGCGCTCGACGACGGGAGGGTCGTCCCGCTCGTCGGCGACGTGCTCTCCCTTCGCCTGATCCGCAACTCCGGCGCCGCCTTCTCGATCGGTGACTCGATGACCTGGGTCATGACCCTCGTCGCGCTCGGCGTGACCGGGGCGATCGTGTGGGTCACCCCGCGCATCCGGTCGCTGCCGTGGGCCCTGGCGCTCGGGGCGCTGCTCGGCGGGTCGGTCGGCAACCTCGTCGACCGCTTCGTGCGCGAGCCGGGGCCGCTGCGCGGCCACGTCGTCGACTTCATCGACTACGGCGGGCTCTTCGTGGGCAATGTCGCCGACATCGCCATCGTCGGCGGGGCGATCGTGCTCGTGTGGCTCGTCTTCAGCGGGATCGGTCTCGACGGGACCAAGGAGGAGCAGGCCGATGCCTGATGTGCGCAACGTGCTCGTGCCCGAGGGCCTCGAGGGGGAGCGGGTCGACGCGGCCGTCGCCCGCCTCTTCGGCGTCTCCCGCACCCGGGCGGCCGAGCTGGCCGCCGACGGCAAGGTCCTCGTCGAGGGCGCCACGGTCGCGAAGTCGGCGCGGGTGAGCGCCGGCGACCACGTCGAGGTCACCCTGCCCTCCGCCGACGAGAGCCCCAGCCTGGCGATCGTCGCCGAGCCGGTGCCCGGCATGCGGATCGTTCACGACGACGACGACATCGTCGTCGTCGACAAGCCGATCGGCGTCGCCGCCCACCCGAGCGTCGGTTGGTCCGGCCCCGACGTGCTCGGCGGGCTGGCCGCGGCCGGCTACCGGATCAGCACGAGCGGCGCCAGCGAGCGGCAGGGCATCGTCTCGCGCCTCGACGTCGGCACCTCGGGCCTGATGGTCGTGTGCAAGAGCGAGTACGCCTACTCCGTGCTCAAGCGCGCCTTCAAGCAGCGCACGGTCGACAAGACCTATCACGCGCTCGTCCAGGGCCTGCCCGACCCGCACGTCGGCACGGTCGACGCGCCGATCGGCCGGCACCCGAGCGGCGAGTACAAGTTCGCGGTCATGGACTCCGGCAAGCACGCCGTCACCCACTACGAGCTGCTCGAGGCCTTCCGCCACGCGTCGCTGCTCGAGATCAAGCTCGAGACCGGACGCACCCACCAGATCAGGGTGCACATGGCCGCCCTTCGTCATCCGTGCGTCGGTGACCCGACCTACGGCGCCGACCCGAGCCTGGCCCGCACGCTCGGCCTCGAGCGGCAGTGGCTGCACGCGATGGGCCTCGGCTTCATCCACCCGGGCACGGGCGACTACGTGCACTTCGAGAGCACCTACCCGCAGGACCTGCAGACGGCGCTGGACCGGCTCGCCGACATGTCCTGACAGACGAAGGGGAGGGCGCCGGTCGGACCGGCACCCTCCCCTTCGTCATGGCTCAGTTGACCTGACGCTCGCGGCCCTCCCAGTAGGGGGCTCGCAGCTTGAACTTCTGCAGCTTGCCCGTCGCCGTGCGGGCCAGCTCGTCGCGGAACTCGATCGACGTCGGGGCCTTGTAGCCGGCCGCCTTGGACTTGCACCAGGCGATGAGGTCGGCCTCCGTGGCCGTCGACCCCTCGGTGACGACGACGAGCGCCTTGATCGTCTCGCCCCACTTGTCGTCGGGGACGCCGATGACCGCGACCTCGGTGACGTCGGGGTGCGAGAAGAGGACGTCCTCGACCTCGATGGACGAGACGTTCTCGCCACCGGTGATGATGACGTCCTTCTTGCGGTCGCTGATCGTCACGTAGCCGTCGTCGCCGACGACGCCGCCGTCACCGGTGTGGAACCAGCCGCCCTCGAAGGTGCGGGCCGTCTCGTCGGGCAGGTCGTGGTAGCCCTCCATGATGACGTTGGACCGGGCGAGGACCTCGCCGCTCTCGTCGTCGACCCGCATCCGGCAGCCGAGCGCCGGGGCGCCGGCGCGCACGAGCTTGGCCGCACGGTCCTGCGGCGAGAGCTCGTCCCACTCGGCCCGCGAGCGGTTGATCGTCAGCAGGGGAGAGGTCTCGGTCAGGCCGTAGATCTGGATGAACTCCCAGCCGAGCTCGGTCTGGACCCGCGCCACGGTCGTCGTGGGCGGCGGGGCGCCGGCGACGATGATCCGCACCCGGTCGCGACCGGGGATCTCGCCCTCCCACTCGGCCGCGGCCGCGAGCACGGAGTTCACCACGGCGGGGGCGGCGCACATGACCGTCACTCCGTGCCGCTCCACGCGCCGCAGGATCTCGGCACCGTCGATCTTGCGGATGACGACGTGCTGGGCGCCGACACCCGTCATGGCGAAGGGCATGCCCCACCCGTTGGCGTGGAACATCGGCAGGGTGTGCAGGTATACGTCGCGGTCGCTGATGCCCGCGTGCAGCCCGAAGGTCGCGGCATTGGTCCAGATGTTGCGGTGGGTGATCCGCACGCCCTTGGGGCGGGCCGTCGTGCCGGAGGTGTAGTTGATCGTCGCGATCGCCTCCTCGTCGGCCTCCCAGGCGCGCGGCTGCGCGCTCTCGGGGTCGACGTCGCCGAAGAGGTGCTCGTCCTCGCCGAGGACGAAGGTGTGCTCGGCGGAGACCTCGTCGACGAGCGCGGTGAGCTCGGGGTCGATGTAGAGGACGCGCGCGCCGGAGTGCTCGACGATGAACTTCACCTCCTCGGGGGCAAGGCGGAAGTTGATCGGCACGAGCACGCGGCCCGAGCCGGCGACCCCGAAGAAGCTCGTGAGCAGACGGGCCGAGTTGTGCGAGACGACGGCGACGCGGTCGCCGACCTCGATGCCCAGGGAGTCGAGGTGGGCCGCCTGCGCGTTCGCGAGCTGGCGCATGCGGGCATAGGTGACGCCCTCGAGGGGCGGTGCCGGCTGGTCGGGCTCGTCGACGACCGCGAGACGGTCGCCGTACACGGCGGCAGCACGGTCGATGAAGTCGTTGACGGACATGGGCACGAACATCCGGAAGATCCTCCATGCGGTGTGGACGACGCTGTCGAGGCGACGTTATCCCCCTTCGTCCGCGGTGACGGCGGGCCACCGGAAGCGGCGCGCCGAGCGGCTGGCAGGAGTCGACCGGCGGCGTGCGGGGGTGTCGGTGGGGCGATCTAGACTCACACCGATGTCCGAGCTGCCGCGTTCCGAGAACTTCGTCCACCTGCACAACCACACCGAGTACTCGATGCTCGACGGTGCTGCGCGCATCAAGGACATGTTCTCCACCGCCCAGGAGATGGGCATGCCGGCGATCGCGATGACCGACCACGGCTATCTCTTCGGCGCCCACGAGTTCTGGAAGACGGCGCAGTCCTACGACGTGAAGCCGATCATCGGGCTCGAGGCCTACGTGGCGCCGGGGACCCACCGCACCGACAAGAACCGCGTGAAGTGGGGCGACGAGCGCACCCGACCCGGCGACGACGTCTCCGGTGGTGGCGCGTACACCCACATGACGCTGCTGGCGCGCAACAACACCGGCATGCACAACCTCTTCACCATGGGCTCGCGCGCGTCCTTGGACTCGGTCTTCGCCAAGTGGCCGCGGCTGGACCGCGAGCTGCTCTCGCAGTACGGCGAGGGGCTCGTCGCGACGACCGGCTGCCCCTCCGGCGAGATCCAGACCCGGTTGCGCCTGGGTCAGTACGACAAGGCGGTCGAGGCCGCCTCGGAGTTCCGCGACATCTTCGGCCGCGAGCACTACTTCCTCGAGCTCATGGACCACGGCAACCAGATCGAGCGCCGGGTCCGCGACGACCTCATGCGGCTGGCCAAGGACCTGCAGCTGCCCCTCCTGGCGACCAACGACCTGCACTACGTCAAGCAGGAGGACTACATCGCGCAGGACGCGCTCCTGTGCATCAACTCCGGGTCCAAGCTGCACGACCCCGACCGCTTCAAGTTCGACGGCGAGGGCTACTACCTCAAGTCGCCCGCCGAGATGCGCCAGCTGTGGCGCGAGCTGCCCGAGGCCTGCGACAACACCCTGCTCGTCGCCGACATGTGCGAGGTCTCCTTCACGGAGGGCGAAGGGCGGTACATGCCGCGCTTCGAGTGCCCGCCGGGGGAGGACGAGACCTCGTGGTTCATCAAGGAGGTGCAGACCGGTCTGCACCGCCGCTTCCCCGACGGCATCCCCGAGTACGCGCAGCGCCAGGCCGACTACGAGATCGACGTCATCGTCGGCAAGGGCTACCCGGGCTACTTCCTCGTCGTCGCCGACTTCATCAACTGGGCCAAGGACAACGGCATCCGTGTCGGCCCGGGCCGTGGCTCCGGTGCCGGCTCGATGTGCGCCTACGCGATGGGCATCACCGACCTCGACCCGATCCCGCACGGTCTGATCTTCGAGCGCTTCCTCAACCCCGAGCGCAAGTCGATGCCCGACTTCGACGTCGACTTCGACGAGCGCCGGCGCTCCGAGGTCATCCGTTATGTCTCCGACAAGTACGGCGACGAGCGGGTGGCGATGATCGCCACCTACGGCACGATCAAGGCGAAGCAGGCGGTCAAGGACTCCGCCCGCGTCATGGGTCACCCCTTCAACGTCGGCGAGCAGCTGACCAAGGCGATGCCGGCCGACGTCATGGGCAAGGGCGTGCCGCTGGCGAAGATGTGGGACAAGGAGCACGACCGCTTCGGCGAGGGGCAGGAGTTCCGCGAGCTCGTCGAGTCGGAGAAGCACCTCGGCGAGGTCGTCGACCTGGCCAAGGGCCTCGAGGGCCTCAAGCGCCAGTGGGGCGTGCACGCCGCTGGCGTCATCATGAGCAGCGAGCCGCTCATCGACGTCATCCCGATCATGCGCCGGCTGCAGGACGGCCAGGTCCTCACGCAGTTCGACTACCCGACGTGCGAGACGCTCGGGCTGGTCAAGATGGACTTCCTCGGCCTGCGCAACCTGACGATCCTCGACGACGCCCTGATCAACATCAAGAGCAACCGCGACGAGGAGATCGACCTCGACGCCCTCTCGAAGGACATGACCGACAAGGCGACCTACCGCCTGCTCTCGCGCGGCGACACGCTCGGGGTCTTCCAGCTCGACGGTGGCGGCATGCGCACGCTGCTGCGGCTGATGCAGCCCGACAACTTCGAGGACATCTCCGCCGCCCTCGCGCTCTACCGACCCGGCCCGATGGGTGTCAACGCCCACACCAACTTCGCCCTGCGCAAGAACGGCCGCCAGGAGGTCGTGCCGCTCGACCCGCAGCTCAAGGGCAAGCTCCAGCCGCAGATGGAGGAGGCCCTCGGCCCGATCCTCGGCACGACCTACGGCCTGTGCATCTACCAGGAGCAGGTCATGGAGATCGCGCAGAAGCTGGCGGGCTACACGCTCGGCAACGCCGACCTGCTGCGCCGTGCCATGGGCAAGAAGAAGAAGGAGGTGCTCGACGCCGAGTACATCCCCTTCTCCGAGGGCATGAAGGCCAATGGCTACAACGAGGAGTCGATCGCCGCGCTGTGGGGCGTCCTCGTCCCCTTCTCCGACTACGCCTTCAACAAGGCGCACACCGCCGCCTACGGCCTTGTCTCCTACTGGACCGCCTACCTCAAGGCCAACTACCCGGCCGAGTACATGGCAGCGCTGCTCACCTCGGTCGGCGACGACAAGGACAAGTCGGCGCTCTACCTCAACGAGTGCCGTCGCATGGGCATCAAGGTGCTGCCGCCGTCGGTCAACGAGTCCGTCGGGCCCTTCGCCGCCGTCGACGCCGACATCCGCTTCGGCCTGCACGCCATCCGCAACGTCGGCCGCAATGTCGTCGAGGCGATCATCACCACCCGCGAGGAGAAGGGCGCCTTCACCTCCTTCGACGACTTCCTCGCCAAGTGCCCGGCGGTCGTGTGCAACAAGCGGACCATCGAGTCGCTCATCATGGCCGGCGCCTTCGACGACCTCGGCCACCCGCGCCAGGGTCTGGTCATGGTCCACGAGGAGTACGTCGACGCCTTCGTCGGGGTCAAGCGCCAGGAGGCGGTCGGCCAGGACTCTCTGTGGGACATGTTCGGCGGCGGTGACGACGAGGAGGACACGTCCGGCTCCGGCATCGAGGGGATGGGCCTGCGTCCGATCCCGCAGGTGGAGTGGGACAAGCGGGCGAAGCTGAGCAACGAGCGCGAGATGCTCGGTCTCTACGTCTCCGACCACCCGCTCTTCGGCGTCGAGCACGTCCTCCAGCGAGCCGCCGACACCTCGATCGCGACCCTCACCCAGGCCGACTCCGGGGTGAAGGAGAACAGCACGGTGACGATCGCCGGCCTCGTGACGGGCCTGAGCGTCAAGCGGACGAAGAAGGGTGACCTCTGGGCGATCGCGACCATCGAGGACCTCGAGGGTGCGATCGAGTGCCTCTTCTTCCCCAAGACCTACCTGACGGTGCAGACGATGCTCACCCAGGACATCGTCGCCGTCGTGCGCGGCCGGGTGAATGCACGTGACGACACCGTCTCGATCTACGCCGAGGACCTGCAGATCCCCGAGCTGACCGACGGCCCGCGCGGCCCCGTGGTGCTCACCCTCGACTACGCCCGGGCGACGACCGGGCGCATCGAGGAGGTCAAGCAGGTGCTGTCGCAGCATCCGGGCAGCACCGACGTGCAGATCAAGCTCGTCCAGCCCGGCCGCTCGGTGACGATGTCCGTCGACGCGGCCTACCGGGTCGAACCGACCGAGGCGCTCATCGGCGACCTCAAGGTGATCCTCGGAGCCCGGGCGGTGAGCGCATGAGCGAGGGCATGACGCCGCCGGTCGCCGCGCAGAAGCCGTGGACCCGTCGCCACCACGGCGACGACGTCGCCGACCCCTACGAGTGGCTACGCGACGGCGAGGACCCGCAGGTCATCGCCCACCTCGAGGCGGAGAACGCCTACGCCGAGGGCACGACGGCGCACCTGGCCCCCCTTCGGCAGGCCATCTTCGACGAGATCAAGCACCGCACCCTCGAGACCGACCTCAGCGTGCCCGTCGCCTCCGGCGACTGGTGGTACTACTCGCGCACGGTCGAGGGCAGCCAGTACGCCATCCAGTGCCGGGCGCCGCTCACCGACCGCACCGCCGTGCCCGAGCTCGACCCCTCGCAGCCGTTGCCGGGCGAGATCGTCCTCCTCGACGGCAACGAGCTCGCGCAGGACCACGAGTTCTTCTCCCTCGGGGGCTTCGAGGTCAGTGCCGACCACACGCGCTTGGCCTACGCCGTCGACGTCACCGGCGACGAGCGCTTCGACGTGACGGTCATGGACATCGCCACCCGCGAGGTCCTCGACGAGAGCGTCACCGGCGCCGGCTACGGGCTGGCCTTCTCCCGCGACGGACAGCACCTCTTCCACGTGGCCGTCGACGACGCCTGGCGTCCGCACGAGGTGTGGCGCCACGAGGTCGGCGCGCCCCGCGACGCCGACGTCCTCGTCCACCGCGAGGAGGACGAGCGCTTCTGGATGGGGCTGGGCACCAGCCGCGACGAGCGCTGGATCGTGCTCGGGCTCGGCAGCAAGACGACTTCCGAGGTCCACCTCATCGACGCCGACGACCCGACCGCCCCGATGCGCTGCGTCGCGCCGCGCCGCGAGGGTGTCGAGTACGACGTCGAGCCGGCCGGCGACCACCTGCTCGTCGTGCACAACGAGCGCCAGCCCGAGGGCGACCTCGCGTGGGCCCCGATCGACGCGACGAGCCACGAGCAGTGGCAGCCGCTCCTCGACCGGGCCGAGGGGGAGCGCTTCGTCGGCGTCGACGCCTTCGACGACTTCGCCGTTCTCAGCCTGCGCGCCGACGGCCTGCCGACCCTGCGGGTGCTGCCCCGGGTGGCGCGGTCGACCCCCTTCGTCGCCTCGGACTACGGCCCGGCGCGATCCGTGGGGCTCGACGCCGAGCTCGCCAGCGTGGCGCTGGGCCCGGTCGCCGACCCCGACACCGACCGGATCCGCGTCGTCCACGAGTCGTGGGTCAGCCCGCGTTCCGTCCTCGACGTCGTCGTCGCCACCGGCGCGCAGACCGTGCTCAAGCGTCAGCCGGTCGTCGGTGTGGACCCGGCCGACTACGAGCAGCAGCGCACCTGGGCCACGGCGCCCGACGGCACGCAGGTGCCCATCTCGCTCGTCATGCGGCGCGGGGTGCGACCCGACGGCAGCAACCCCGGCCTGCTCTACGGCTACGGCAGCTACGAGATCAGCCTCGACCCGTACTTCTCCATCGCCCGCCTCTCGCTGCTCGACCGTGGGGTCGTCTACGCGGTCGCCCACGTGCGCGGCGGCGGCGAGCTCGGTCGGCACTGGTACGACGACGGGAAGATGCTCGCCAAGGGCAACACCTTCACCGACTTCGTCGCGGCGGCCGAGCACCTGCACGAGCGCGGCTGGGTGGCGCGGGACCGGCTCGCGATCGAAGGGGGGTCCGCCGGCGGTCTCCTCGTCGGCGCCGCGACCAACCTCGCCCCGGACCGCTTCGCGGCCGTGCTCGCCGCAGTGCCCTTCGTCGACGCGCTGACGACGATCCTGCGTCCCGACCTGCCGCTCACCGTGGGGGAGTGGGAGGAGTGGGGCAACCCCCTCGAGGACCCGCAGGTCTACGCCTACATGCGCGGGTACAGCCCCTACGAGAACATCGCGCCCGTCGCCTACCCGGCGATCCTCGCGACCACCTCGCTGCACGACACGCGGGTCTACTTCACCGAGCCGGCGAAATGGGTGGCGCGGCTGCGCGAGGTGACGCGGCACGACGCCGACCGTCCGGTCCTGCTGCGCACCGAGATGAGCGCCGGCCACGGTGGGCGCTCCGGGCGCTACGACGCCTGGGAGCAGACGGCGTGGGAGTGGGCCTGGCTCCTCGACCGGATCGGGGCGGGGCAGGTCACTCCAGGTCGAGGGTGATGAACTTCGGCCGGTAGAGCGTCGGGTCACGCGTCAGCTCGTCGAAGTCGAAGGTGTTGACGTTGTACGAGATGAGCAGCTCGCCGTCGTCGGAGATCTCCGGGTGGCCGTGCGCGTTGTACGTGAAGTGCCGCCCCACCCCCGACTCCGGCGTTTCGTAGATCGTCTGCCGGTCCTGCCACGGCCCCTCGGGCGTGCAGGCGGTCCAAGCGTTGATCTTCGGGCTGAAGGGCTGCGAGGTGTCCGACGAGATCATGACGTAGCCGTCGCGGAAGCGGCTGACGCTCAGCTCGTTGGCCACACCGTCGGTGAGGCGGGTGCTGCGCGTGGGGTCGCTCGTCCAGCCGCTGTCCGTGCGGTACTCCCACTGGCTGCGGTCGGTGAGGTTGCCGGCGGGCACGCGCGCCAGGTGCAGGTGCTTGGTGTCGCCGAGGTCCTCGATGCCGTAGACGTAGCTGGTCGTGCTCGTCGTCAGCACGCCTGCACCCCACGCGACGTGGTCGGTGCTCGGGCCGGGGTCGTCGATCTCGGTGACCTCGAGGTCGGGCAGCGAGACCCGCGCCGTGGCGTTGTGGCTCCACTCGAAGCCGTCCTTGCCCACCTGCCGCGTGCGGGAGAGAAAGACGACGAGCTCGTCGCCCTCGACGGCCGCGTCCTGGACCCAGTAGTACGACTCGTCGTCGGGGTCGGGGAAGAAGGACTCCGGGCCCTCCGCCGTGCGGGTGCTCAGCCGGCCGCTCTCGTCCTCGGTGACGAGCGCGTTGTGCACCATCGCCATCCCGGGCTGCGGGTGGCCGCTGGACGTCACCTGGCCGATGAAGGAGTCACTGAAGAGCCAGAGCGTCCGCTCGTCGGGCAGCCGGACGGAGTAGGTCGAGTCGCCGGCGATCCACCCGGGCCCGGTGAGCTCGAAGCGCTCGTCGTCGTCGCGACTCGGCGTCGCCCAGTCGAGCTCCGCTCCCACGGCCTCGCACGCCTGCGACGGCGCGTCGTCGCTGCACGCCGCGAGCAGGCCGGCGCCGACGGCAAGCGCGGCGAGGGCCGCGGCGGCGCCGGTTCGTCGCATGCGGTGCTCCTGGCGGGTGTGGACGGCTGGTGCGGACGGCTGACGGTGCTCCCGGCGAAGGGGGAGCCCCCGGCCCATTGTGACCCACGGGTAGATCGCGTGGGTCGGCGCCGGCTCAGAGCCAGCCGAGGTCCTGGGCGCGCCGGGCGGCCTCGACCCGGTTGCTCGTGCCCGTCTTGCCGATGGCGGAGGACAGGTGGTTGCGCACGGTGCCGGGGGAGAGGTGCACCCGGGCGGCGATGTCCGCGGCAGAGCGTCCGTCGAGGGCGACGGCGAGCACCTCGCGCTCGCGGTGGGTGAGCGGGTTGGGCCCGCCGACGACGACCTCGGTGGCGAGGGAGGGGTCGACGACGCGACCTCCCTTCGCCACCGTGCGCACGGCCTCGGCCAGCTCGTCGGACGGGGTGTCCTTGACGACGAAGCCGCTGGCGCCGGCCTCGAGGGCCCGCCGCAGGTAGCCCGGCCGGCCGAAGGTCGTGACGATGAGCACCCGTGTGCCGGGCAGCTCGCTCGTCAGCTGCGCTGCGGCAGAGATGCCGTCGAGACCGGGCATCTCCACGTCGAGGACGGCGACGTCGGGGCGGGTCCGGCGGGCAGCCGCCAGCACCTCGTCGCCCGAGCCGACCTCCGCGACGACCTCGAGGTCCTCCTCGAGGCCGAGCAGCGCGGCCATGGCGCCCCGCACGAGGGCCTGGTCGTCGGCCAGCAGCAGCGTGATCACGGCAGGTCCACCCTCAGTCTCGTGCCCGGCCCCCGGGGTCCGGGATTGCCCTCGCTGACGTCGAGGGTCCCACCGACCCGGGCGAGCCGCTCCCGCAGGCCGGTGAGTCCATGACCCTCGCGCCGCCCGCGCAGGCCGCGACCGTCGTCGGTCACCTCGAGCCAGGTCGGCCCCCACGAGACGTCGGCGTGCTGGGCGCCGCTGTGGCGCAGCACATTGGTCGTCGCCTCGCGCAGGACCCAGGCGATGGTGATCCGGTGCGCCGGGTCGACGATGTCGATGTCATCGGGCATCGACACCTCGATGCCGGCGTCGCCCAGCGCCGCGATGGCGGCATCCCGCTCGTCGGACAGCCGGGTGACCCGCAGCCCGGACACCGTCGCGCGGATCTCGGCGAGGGACTGCCGGGTGAGGGAGCGGATGGCGGCGATCTCCGCCTTGGCTCGCTCCGGGTCGCGGTCGACGAGGCGCTCGGCGAGGTCGGCCTTGAGCGAGACGACGGTCAGCGAGTGGCCGAGGACGTCGTGGACGTCGCGCGCCACCCTGTCCCGCTCGGAAGCGACGGCCAGTGTGCGTTGGAGCTCTTCGCGCCGCTCGTCGCCCTCCATCAACCGGCGCAGCAGCAGGCCGAAGCCGCCGATGAGCATGGGGATGAAGAGCAACGGCCACAGGTTGCTCAGGTCGTCGGTGACCGCGATGACGAGCGCGGTGCCGACACCGACGCCGACGACACCTCCCACGGACCAGCCCCGGGGCCAGCCGAAGGCCGCCAGGCTGGCGAGGAAGGCACTCATCCCGAAGATCTCGAGCCCGATGATCGGCCACAGGGTCGCCATCGCCGCCACCATGCCGGCGAAGCCGCCGAAGGCCCACACCCGCCGGCGCGTGGTCCAGCAGCCGTGCACGCCCATCTGGCTCTGGATGAAGGCGAGGAGGTAGACGAGGGCGAAGGCGAGGATCAAACCCCAGCCGAGCAACCGCACGACCGGACGGTCGGTCGTCTGCTGGGCGACCTCGTTGGCGGGGAAGAGCAGGAAGACGAGCCACACCGCGGCGAGCAGCCACCCGTGCCGCGCCCACGGGTCGACCACCTGCGCGGACAGCTCGTCCGCGAGGTGGTCGACGTCGTCGGTGGGCGTCACTGCCGGTCCCGACCCCGTCGCACGAGGTAGACCGTCAGCAGCGCGAGGATCAGTGTCCACACGCCCACGTTAGTCAGCGGGACCCACAGCGCCTCGTGGTGGAGGGCCCCGTCCGTGTCGACCGAGTACCCCTCGGTGAGCGGGTAGCGCGCCAGCGAGACGATGCCGTAGAGCGGGGTGAACTTCGCGATCGTCAGCATGACGCCCGAGAGCGGGATGAAGATGTTGCCGAGGAAGGCGAAGATCACGAGCGACCCGCTCGCCGCCCCGACCGCGGACTCGGACTTGAAGGCGAGCCCGAAGACCAGCCCGTAGAGCGCGAAGAGGCAGGCGGCGAAGAGGGTGATCCCGGCCGTCGCGAACCACACCCAGGTGTCCCCCTTCGCCCCGCTCGCCACGCCGATGGCGTAGATCAGGCCGATGGGGATGCACGCGATGACCATGGCGACGACCGCCTTGGCGGCGACGTACCAGCCGTCGCGAAGGGGGGTGAGCCCCAGCTGTCGACCCCAACCCTGCATGCGCTCGACCGCGGACGAACCACCGACCGAGACGGTCGCCGTGACGGCTCCGTAGACGGCCATCGAGATCATGATGTAGAGCGCGACGTTGCCGCGGCCGATGTCCTCCTTCGCGAAGTGCTGCGATGCGCCGAAGACGACGTACATGAAGGCCGGGAGCACGGCGATGAAGAACAGGCCGACGTAGTCGCGGGCGATCCGCTTGAGCTCCAGGCCAATGAGTGTGGGGTTCATCAGTTCTCCTCCGTCGGGCTGCCGGTGATGGCCAGGAAGGCCGCGTCGAGCGAGGCCGTCGTGACCTCGAGGTTGCTGCCGCCGAGGTCGGTGAGCAGCAGCCGGGCAAGAGCGTCGGAGTCCTCGCCGATGGCGGTGACGCGCTCGCCGGTGACGGTGACCGAGCTCGTCCCCGGGAGCTCCCGAAGTCGGTCCGCGGCGGCGCCGATGTCCCCCCTGCGGACGTCGGCGCTCACCGTGCGGCCGCTCGCGCGGGCCCGGATCTGCTCGGTCGTGCCGTCGGCGACGACCCGGCCGCCGGCCATCATCACGATGCGGTCGGCGAAGCGGTCGGCCTCCTCGAGGTAGTGGGTCGCGAAGAGCACCGTGCGCCCGTTGCTCGCGTCCTCGTGCATCGTGCGCCAGAACTCCGCTCGCGCCCCGACGTCCATGCCCGCGGTCGGCTCGTCGAGGATGAGCAGGTCGGGGTCGGGGAGCAGCGCCAAGGCGAAGCGCAGCCTCTGCTGCTCGCCGCCCGAGAGCTTCGAGACGAGGCGGTTGGCCTTGTCCGGCAGCCCCGCGCGCTCGATGACCGCTTCGACGGGCTCGTGCCGCGGGAAGGTCGAGGCGACGTAGCGCACCACCTCCCGGGCCGTGAGGTCACGCAGCAGGCCCCCGGTCTGCAGGACCGCGGAGACCCTCCCTTCGTGCACGGCCCGACGTGGCGCCGCGCCGAAGGAGGTGATGGTGCCCGAGGTCGGCTCGGTGAGGCCGAGCACCATGTCGAGGGTCGTCGTCTTGCCCGCGCCGTTGGGGCCGAGCACCGCGACGACCTCCCCGGGGGCGATCGTCAGGTCGACGCCGGCGACGGCGCGGACCGTCTCGCCGCCGGATCTGAAGTGCTTCGTCACACCCTCGAGGCGCACACCCTCGGCGGTGGAGGTGGTGGCGCCCGTCGTCGGGCTCGTCGTCGTGGTCATGGCTCCACACTCCCGGGCAGCGGGTACCGGCCACCATCCCCTGATGTCACGAGTGCGCAATGACAGGTGTCATGGTGCAGACATCTCACAGGTGGCCGGAGCATCATGGGGGCAGAGGGCCTGGTTGCCCGACCGGGTCCCACCGACACCAGGAGGTTCCCCCATGGGCGCAGCAGTCGAGATCAGCACCGGCACGATCGGACCCGAGCACCTCGCGGGCAAGCGGGTCATGCTCGGCGGCGTCGAGCTCGGAGTCCTCGACGGGAGCGCGTCGTCGGTGCAGTACGACATCCCGTCCGGGAAGCACGTGCTCTACCTCAAGGACGGCCTGACGACGTCGGGAGCCGTCGCCTTCCGCGTCCAGTCGGGCCACTGCGCACGGATCGAGGTCAGGGACGCCGACGGGGGCATGTTCGCGGCCTTCTTCGGCGGCTGGTTCGCGCTCAAGCGCGCGGGCGACACCCACCTGCCGGAGGGCACGCCCGGGGCGGAGGAGATCAGCACCGACGACGTGCCGATCGGGGCCTGACACGCGGCCGCACCTCGTAGGGGACGATGTCCCCCATGAGCACCGACCACGCCTCCCGACTGGCCCGCGGCGACGAGCTCGACTACCGGAGCGTGCGTACGGGCATGGTCTTCGTCCTGCTGTTCTGCCTGGGCTTCACGGTCATCGGGCTGTGCCTCGTCGGCGGTGGTGACGGGCTGCTGCGGATGCTCGGCGTCGCGCTGCTCATCTTCTTCGGCGCCGTGGGGATCCCCGTGGCCGTGTGGCGGTTGGTCAAGCCCACGATCGAGCTGAAGGTCAGTGCGCAGGACGGGGTGTGGCTGCGCGACCGCCGCGCCACCTGGCTCGGGTGGGACGAGATCGCTGCCGTCGAGCGTGACGCGGTGGGATCCCGTCCGGCGGTGACGCTGCGGCTGACGGAGGGCGGCTCGCACACCCTCTCGCCGACGATCGCGGCGTCGCCCGCCGAGCTCTACGCCCTGCTGTCGGAGCAGCAGACCATCCGCGCGCGTCGGGGCTGACCTCGTGGTCGGTCGCCGAGCGGTGCCTGGTGCTCACCTACGATCGAGAGCATGCGCGTCACCCAGCTGCGGCTCTACCCGGTCAAGTCCCTCGGCGGCACGGAGGTCGAGTCGGCGCACGTCGAGCCGTGGGGTGTCGCGGGCGATCGCCGGTGGGGGCTGGTCGACCCGGCGGGTGAGAAGGTCACCGCCCGGGAGGAGCACACCCTCCTGCGGCTGCGGGTCCAGCAGGTTGACGATGAGACGATCCGGATCCACGACGGCGACGAGTCCATCCTCGTCGACATCCCGCTCGGGCTTCCGCCTGTGCCCGTGAGCCACTCGCGGCAGGGTTTCGCCGTACCCGCCGACCAGGACGTCAGCGAATGGATCAGCGACCGCGTCGGCCGCCCGCTGCGCCTGGTGTGGCAGGAGGACCCGACGGTGCGTCGCGTGTCGGGAGCCCACGGCGGCGTGGAGGGCGACACGCTCTCCCTGGCCGACGCCGGTCCGCTGCTCCTCGTCTCCGAGTCGTCCTTGGCGCGGTTGCAGGAGTGGGTCGACGAGGCTGCGGATGGGGACGGCGCCGACGACGGGTCGCCACCAGCGGCTGGGCCCGGCGCGCTGAGTGTCGTGCGCTTCCGGCCCAATGTTGTCATCGACGGCGAAGCGCCCTTCGCGGAGGACGACTGGCCGACGGTCCGCATCGGCGACGTCGATTTCCGGACCGCCGAGGTGTGCGACCGCTGCGTCATGACGACCATCGATCCCGAGACCCTCGCGACGGGCAAGGAGCCGATCCGCTCCCTGTCGCAGCACCGGAAGTGGGACGGCAAGACGTGGTTCGGCACCCGTCTGGTCCCGATGGGCGAAGGGGAGATCCGCGTGGGTGACGAGGTCGTGCCCGGGTGAGCCGATCCGCGGCGCGAAGCCAGCACTCCTACGTGCGCCGGTGGAAGGCGAGCGACACCGTGCCGTTGCCGAGCTGGGTGACGACATGTCGCCACAGGGCGCTGTCGATCATGTGGTGGTGGGTGCCGCACAGCGGGGCGGCGTTGTCGAGGTCGGTGAACCCGCCCGCCTCCCACGGTCTGAGGTGATGGACCTCGGTCCAGGCGAACGGTCGGTCGCACCCTTCGGCGGCGCACTCGTCGTAACGGGTGGCCAGCGCCATCCGCTGGTTGTCGGTGAAGAGTCGGCGTTGCCGACCGAGGTCGAGCGGGACGGACTCGCCGTCGAGGACTGTCGGCAGCAGGCCCGCGCCGCAGGCGAGGCGCCGTGCTGTGCCGGCGCTGATGACGTCGTGGACGTCGGTCGAGCCGACTCGGGTGCCGGCGGGGACGAGACCCTCGTCGACGAGACCGCCGAGCAGGTCGTCGACCCGGGTGGTGATGAGCATCGTCGCCGACACCTTGGAGTGCAGGTGGTCGGTCGGGATGCGCATCAGCAGGTCGGCGAAGGCCAGGCCGCGGCGGTGCTGCCAGTCGAGGCTGCGGTCGGTGGCGGAGAGCCGCCCCGCATCCCCTCGGGTCCCGGCGAACTCGCCCGACGCTGCGCCAGGGGCGGCGCCCAGCCCAGCGCTTGTGCCTGCCGCAGGACCCGCGCCTGCTCCAGTGCCCTGCACCCCTGCGTCGTGGCCGTCCGTGGCACGGCGGCGGGGCGCGGTCATGGCGTCGATGACCTTCTTGAGCATCATCCCGGAGACCCAGGGCACGGTGAACTGCCCGGTCATGGTGCCGTCGCGGTTGTCCTTGACCCAGAAGGCAGAGCGTTCCCGCGCGGCCTCCTCCTCTCGGGCCACGAGGTCGTCCTCGTGCTGGTCGACGACGGCCTCGTCGGGCTCGTAGGTCGCGAGCACTCGCCGGGCGGCGCGTCGCAGCTGGCTGGGGGAGCGGTTGGCCGCCAGCCGCAGCAGCTCGGCCTCGCACTCGCGGCGCTGGTCGGCCGTCACGCCCTCCGGCAGGTCGTCGAGACCGCGGAGGATGACCTGGGCGTGGTCGGAGCTGATCTCGCCGGCATCCAGGGCGGCACCCGTCAGGGTCAGGCGCGGCCTGGGCTCCCCGTCGCCCGGAGCGGCCGACGCGTCGTCCTGCTCATCCGATGCATCGCGCTGGGTCTCCGGCGGGTCACCCTGGGTCTCCTGCGTCTCGGTGCCTGCGCCCGGGTTGTCGTGGCTGGACGGGAGCTCGCCCATGGCCTCGGCCAGCATCGCGTCACTGGCCGACCTGTTGCGGTCGCTGCCCGTCGCCCCGGCCAGCCACGACCCGGTGTCGGTGTGACCCGTCGAGCCGGTCGCCCCGGTGGTCGCGGCTCGAGCGGTCAACCGCAGCTTGATCGCGTCGACTCGGCGAGAGAGCCGCTCGACCTCGGCGATGTGTCCCCGCAGATCGGTGAGCTCGTCGGGGCGTTCCCCGATCGCTCGCATCATCTCGTCGACGCGCCCATGCGCCTGCCGGACGAGAGTGGCCAGAGGCGGATGGGGGAGGTCGGCGGGGCGGCGCAGGTTCGCGAGGTCGATAGCGGTCATGTACTCCGCCAGTCGCGTCTCAAGCCCCGATGCTTGCCCCATGAGAAGAATCTATCGAACATGTGTTCGATAGGTCAACCCCCTTCGCCGTCTCGTCCGGTGTCGATCCGGACCGCCCCACTGCTCCTGCTGAACAGACTAGGGAGGGCCACCGACAGCCTTGCGCCGACGATGCCGAGCCAGGTGGGAGAGTGGCGTCGTGGGTAGCGACAGCGAGACCGAGGACCGGACCCTGGCCCGCCTCCAAGGCGAAGGGGGCCCGTCCCGCCTCGTCGAGGCGACCCTGATCGCCTACGGCGACCAACCGGACCAGGTGGTCGAGCTCCACGAGCCGCCGCACTCTGCGGGGCCCGACGCCCCGCGCACCCTCGTCGTCGTGCACGGTGGGTACTTCCGCCCGGCCGTCGACCGCACCCACGCGCGTCCCATGGCCCGAGCGCTCGCGGCGGCCGGCTGGCGCGTCGCTCTGGCCGAGTACCGCCGCATCCCCGGCGACCCCGAGGCGACGACCGCGGACCTCACCGCCCTCGACGCCCGGCTGCGGGCCGACGGTCACGACACCGCCGCCTGGGTCGGGCACAGCGCTGGCGGAACCCTCGTGCTGTGGCGCGGGCTCACCCCGACGCTGCCAGACACCCCCGTCGTCGCCCTGGCGCCCGTCGCCGACCTCAGCGCAGCCGTCCACGAGCGACTCGGCAACGACGCGGTCCGGGACTGGATCGGCGCCACCCCGGCGGAGGCGCCGGACCTCTACGCCCGCCTCGACCCCCTTCGCCTGCGGGAGGGCGTGGAGCGGCGCGCGGCCGATGGCGTGGCGGCACAAGGCATCACGGTCCTCCACGGGGACGCGGACGCGAGCGTCCCCCTTCGCCAGTCGCAGGCTTGGGAGCGCGCCGTGCTGGCTGGTGCCGACCACTTCGACCTCATCGACCCGACCTCGCCGCACTGGCCGGCCGTCGTCGACGCGATCAGGCGGAGCGCAGCACCTCGTCGACCATGACGAGCGCCTCGGCCACCTCGCCATAGCTCGTGCTGAGTGGCGACAACCCGAGGCGGATCCCGTCGGGCTCGCGGAAGTCCGGCACGACGTCACGGTCCCAGAGCACCCGGTAGACCTCGCGGAATCGCGGGTGCGCCAGCGTCACGTGCCCACCCCGCGCCTCGTCGTCGAGCGGGGAGACGACCCGCACGCCGTGGTCGCCGAGCACGTCGTCGACCGACTCGATGACGAAGCGCCCGAGCCGAGCAGCCTTGTCCCGCACCGCATCCAGCCCCACGGACTCGATGAGGTCGACGGTGTCCTCGATGCCGACCATGCCGAGCACCGGCGGCGTGCCGGAGATGAACCCGCGCATGCCGGCGCCCGGCTCGTAGCCGGGCCCCATGACGAAGGGGTCGGCGTGCCCCATCCAGCCCTGGATCGGCTGGCGCAGCCGCGCCTGGTGACGCGCCGCGACATATCCGAAGGCCGGCGCGCCGGGCCCGCCGCCGAGGAACTTGTAGGTGCATCCCACCGCGAGGTCGACGCCGTGCGCGTCGAGGTCGCTGGGCACGACGCCGACGGAGTGGCACAGATCCCACAGCACCAGCGCGCCGGCGTCGTGGGCGAGCCGGGTGATCTCGGGCAGGTCGGCGATCCACGCGGACTTGTAGGCGACGTGGGAGAGCAGGACGACACCGGTCCGCTCGGTCAGCGCCGCGGCGACGAGGTCGGGCGTCACACCTGTCGCCGGGTCCGGCTCGAGCCAGACCAGCTCGGCGCCGGTCTCGGTCGCGATGCCTTCTGCCACATAGCGATCGGTGGGGAAGTTCTCGGTGTCGAGGACGATCTCCGGCCGCTCCGGACCTGCCGCGGTGACCGCCGCGCGCAACAGCTTGTAGAGCATGACGGTCGTCGAGTCGCCGACGACGGTCTGGCCGGGCGCCGCGCCGAGGCACACCTCGCCGATCCGGTCACCGAGCCGCAGCGGCAGCTCCATCCACTGCTCGTCCCACGACCGGATGAGCCGCGTGCCCCAGGCCCCGGCGACGAGGTCGGCGATCCGCTCCGCGGTGGCGCGAAGGGGGCGGCCCAGCGAGTTGCCGTCGAGATAGGCGACGAGCCCGGGGGAGGGCAGGTAGAGGTCCCGGGTGTGGCGCAGGGGGTCCGCCGCGTCGAGCTGCGCGGCCCGGGTACGCAGCGTCGCTGCCGCGCCGCCCGCCTCCGATCGCGCGGCGCCGCCGCCCGTCGCCCCGCTCATGCCCCGATCTCCGTCCGCACGGCGAAGAGCTCGGGGAAGAAGGTCAGGTCGAGCGCCCGCTGGAGGAAGCCGACGCCGGAGGAACCGCCGGTCCCCGTCTTCATGCCGATGGTGCGCTGCACGGTCTTGAGGTGGCGGAAGCGCCACAGCTGGAAGTTGTCCTCGAGGTCGACGAGCTCCTCGCAGGCCTCGTAGACGTCCCAGTGCTGC
The DNA here is from genome assembly GCF_024362365.1 of Janibacter sp. CX7. Lineage (NCBI taxonomy): Bacteria > Bacillati > Actinomycetota > Actinomycetes > Micrococcales > Intrasporangiaceae > Janibacter > Janibacter sp. CX7. The sequence goes on from NZ_CP101464.1 coordinate 1,228,291, forward strand.
TCGGCGTCGCGGTAGATGTCGGTGAGCACCCGTGTGAGCTCGGGGTCGAGCACGTGGGCGGTCGTGACGTCGCGCTCCAGCACGCGCTGCGGGATCGGGTAGCCGCGGCGGGAGAGGTACCGCAGGAACTCGTCGTAGAGGCTCGGCGCCTCGAGCAGCTCGCTGAGCACGGCGTGCGCCTCGGGGTCGCTGGCATGGACCGGGAGCATGCCGGCGTGCTTGTTGCCGAGGGCGAACTCGACCGCGCGATACTGCCAGGACTGGAAGCCCGACGCGTGCCCGAGGAAGGGCCGGAACTCCTGGTACTCCGTCGGCGTGAGGGTCGCGAGCACGGACCACTGGTCGGTGAGGGTGCGCTGGATGTGCTTGACCCGCGCGATCCGCTTGAGCGCCATGCGCATCTCGTCCTCGGCGAGGAGCGTCATCGCCGAGCGGGTCTCGTGGAGCACGAGCTTGAGCCACAGCTCGGAGGTCTGGTGCTGGACGATGAAGAGCATCTCGTCGTGGTGCTCGCTCATCGGTCGTTGGGCGTCGAGCAGGGTGTCGAGGGCCAGGTAGGACCCGTAGGACATCTCCCCCCGGAAGTCGCGATGGACGCCGGCCTCGATGTCGCGCGTGTTACCAGTCACTGTTCCACGGTACGGCCCCGCAGGGCGGCTCCGGCGAGCAACCCGCCGCCGGCGATGACCACGGAACAGGCGATCATGGCGGTGCGAAATCCGGCGTCGAAGGCGGCCGGGTCCTCGACGACGCGACCGGTGAGCCCGGCCAGAGGTGGCACTGCGGCGACGCCGAGCAGGCCGCCGGCGCGGGCGACGGCGTTGTTGATGCCGGAGGCGAGGCCGGCGTGCTCGTCGGGCGCGCTCGACAGGGCCGTGGCCGTGAGCGGCGCGACCATCAGGGTCAGGCCGAGGCCGAAGACGACGACCCCCGGCAGCACGTCGAGCACGTAGTCGGTGGTCGGGCCGGTGCGCAGCAGCAGGACGATCCCGACGGCCATGATGATCGGCCCGACGCTCATCGGCAGGCGCGGCCCGATGCGCTCGCCGAGGGCGCCCGCGCGGCTCGAGCCGACCATCATGAGCAGGGTCGTGGGCAGCGCGGCGATGCCCGACGCGAGCGGCGACCAGCCGGCGACGACCTGCAGCTGCAAGACGAGGAGCAGGAAGACCACGCCCATGCCGCCGTACACGAGGAAGGTCACGACGGTGACGGTCGAGAAGGTGCGCGACCGGAAGATCCCGAGCGGCAGCATCGGTGCCGCCGTGCGGCGCTCGTGGACGACGAAGGTGACCGCGGCGACGACCCCGACCACCGCGGCCACGACGGCGAAGGGGGGAAGTCCCCCTTCGCCTGCAGCGGTGAGGGCATAGGTCGTGCCGGCGAGCGCGACGACACCCAGCCCCGCGCCGATGACGTCGAGCGGGGCCTGCTGCGACCGGTCCGCCGGAGCGGGCCCCGGCAGGCGTGCGGCGATGGCCAGGGTCACCGCCGCGATCGGCACGTTGATGAGGAAGACCCAGTGCCACGAGGCGACGTCGACGAGCCAGCCGCCGACGAAGGGCCCGACCGCCATCGCGACGCCACCCAGGCCAGCCCACGCACCGATGGCTCGTGCCCGGTCCTCGCGGACGATCATCGACTGGAGCAGCGCGAGGCTCGCGGGCGTGAGCAGCGCGCCACCGATGCCCTGGACGACCCGTGCGGCGACGAGTGCCCCGGCGGTCGGCGCGAGCCCGCACGCCAGCGAGGCGGCGGTGAACCACGCGACGCCCAGCACGAAGACCCGCTGCCGGCCGAGCCGGTCACCGAGCACGCCGCCGAGGAGGATGAAGGCGGCCAGGGTGAGCGCATAGCCGGTGACGACCCACTGCAGGGTGGCGAAGGGGGCGTCGAAGGAGCGCCCGATCTGCGGCAGGGCGACGTTGACGATCGTGCCGTCGATGCCCGCCATGCCGGACCCGAGGATCGTCATCACCAGCAGCAGGCGCCCCTGCGGGGAGGCCAGGCGCACGCCGCTGGGCGCGGTCACGCGAGGCCTTCGACCTCGGGCAGGCGGCGTGAGGAGACGACGCCCAGGACGCCGAGACCCGCGAGGAAGAGCAGCGCCCAGATGACGCCGAAGCCGGCGATGGCCGAGCTGATCGCGCCGACGAGCAGCAGCACGATGCCCATCGCGGAGTTGGAGACGGCGACATAGGTCGTGCGCTGGTCACCTTCGGCCATGTCGACGACATAGGTCTTGCGCCCGACGCGCACGCCGGTGTGCAGCATCGTCACGAGGAAGTAGGCGGCGACGAAGATCGCATAGGTCACGAGGCTGTCGCCGTCGAGGTCGAGGGACGTGTCGAGCAGCACGAGCACGAGGAGCACGAGGGACGCCAGGGCGGCGCCGGTCGTCATCAGGCGCTTGCTCGAGCGGTCGGCCATGCGCCCGAAGATCCGTCCGCCGAGGAGCGCCGCCAGGCCCGAGGCGATGATGAAGCCGCCGAGGCCGGTCAGCGCCGGCGCGCCCGCCTGCACCGCGAGGGTGACGATGAAGGGCGGGCTGAGCGAGGAGACGAGCAGGAAGCTGCGGACCGTGACGAAGGAGCGGAAGGTCGCGTCCTCGCGCAGCAGGGTGAGCGTCTGCGCGAACCAGTTGTCCTGCTCCTCCTCACTCTTCCGGTCCCTGAGGAGGTCGCTCTGCGACCGTCTCGAAGGGGCGTCGCTCTGCGGGACTTCGTCCACCGGCTCGCGCACGCTCCACCACACGAGCGCCACGAGCACCCACAGCACCGAGCCGATGCCGAGGATCGCGGCGAGCGTCTGGGCATCGAGGTCTTCGCCGAGTGCGCGGACGGCGAGGCCGAGGGTGATGGCGACGAGACCGGAGGCGGTCGTGGCGAGGCCGTTGATCTGGCCGCGCTCTCCCTTCGGCACCGTCCTGGCCTGCACGTCCTTGGAGGCGATGGAGGTCAGGCACCGGCCGAGGGAGAACACCGCGAGCGCGACGATGATCGTCAGGCCCGCGGCGAGTCCGCTGCCGATCGCGGCGGTGACGGCCATGACGGCGACGGCCACGGCCTGGACGAGGGCGCCGACGAGCGTGACGAGCTTGCGCTGGCGGACCTTGATGACGAAGGGGGTGAGGAAGGCCTGGGGGAGCATCGATCCGGACTCGCGGATCGGTACGAGGGCGCCGGTGAGCGCGGCCGGCACGCCGATGGCGTGGAAGAGCCACGGCAGGACCGTCGAGGCGTTGACCATCTGGTCGCCCGAGGACTGCAGCGCGTTGGCCCCGACCAGGCGAAGGGTGTTGCCCGGCACGTTGCGCTGCACGTCGTCGGGCAGCTCGGCCTCGGCGTCGAGGTCGCGCTTGATCAGGCGCGCATGCAGGCGCTGGGTCGTCGTCACGGCGTCAATCTAGACGGCCCCACCCACAGCGCGTCCGCGGTGGCTAAGTGCGAGACCGCCCGCCCGTCTCCCGATGGCTGAGGTGCGAGGCCGCCCGCCCGTCTCCCGGTGGCTGAGGTGCGAGGCCGCCCACGGCCGAAGCCTCGAAGCCCCGCCTGTGGACAACTCGACGTGCGAACCTCGCCAATTTCTCTACTGTGGTGGACCGAGAGGGCCCGGTGACGGGCCCGAGGGAGGATCACGTGAAGGCTGTTCGACGACCTGCTGCCCTGCTGGCCGCCATGACCCTGGCTGTCGGGGCCCTGTCTGCATGCGGGGGAGACGACCCTGACGGAGACGGATCCAGCACCACCACGGCCACGCCCTTGGACCCGTCGTCCTCCTCGAGCAGCAGCTCAGGGTCCGAGAGCAGCAGCTCGAGTTCGTCGTCCGGGTCCGGGTCGTCGACGTCCACCAGCGCGAAGGGGGATGCCCCCGAGTTGCCCGCGGCCGCCAAGGAACACACCGACGAAGGGGCGACGGCCTTCGCGAAGTTCTATTGGTCCGAAGGTGGCGAGGCTCTGAAGAGTGGGGACACGACGACCATTCGAGCACTTGCGTCGGACGAATGTGACGTGTGCGCGACCTATGCGAAGGCGATCGAGCGCGATGCCCGGAAGGGGTTGCACGCCAACGTGAATCCGAGTCGTATTGGCACTGCATCGATCACTGACGAGACCGAGAACAAGTCCGATCGAGTGGTCACGCTTGCCGTGAAGGACTCCGAGTACGAACTCGTGGATGAGTCGGGGGAGTCGACTGGCGTAGCCGACCCAGTCAGCTACGACATCCAGATTTATGTGGATTGGGAGGGGTCGGGATGGGTCGTCGTGGACACATTCATGATCACCGGGTAGTGCGAGTCATCGCCGTTCGGTTCCTACTCTCCCTCTTTTTGTTCTCCCTGTTCTCGCTGCAGATGTCGGCGGCTTCAGCAACGGTCGCCACGGAGCCGAAGCCACGCATTGAGAACCAACGCGTCACTTCTCAGGTCGCGGAGAAGCGGCAGATCCACCGAACCGCCGTCCGGGATGCCCAGATCGGCGCTGAGAACGGGAGCCGCTCCGATCCTTCGGTCAAGGGAAAGTCGATCAAGTTCATTGCACCCCCGAAGAAGTGGATCACCAAGACGATCTTCTGCTCGTCCGGCGGGCTCGACAGCGCATGCAGCGCAACGATCATCGACTGCCGTGCAACGGGGAAGTCGCCACGGATCGTCTACATGAGGGAAGAGGGCTCGAACCAGTGGTACGGGCCATTCAGCCAGTGCGGTGACGGGTACCCGCCTGCTCCCGACACCAACGACCCGACGCTTCCGCGCACGCCTCCGCCGCCGCCCACACCGACGATCACGCAGATCCGCAAAGCCTTCCTCGAGCTCCCCTTCGCCAAGCCGACGGTCTCGACCAACCCGGGCGAGGTCGATGGCAAGACGCTCAAGGACTTCAAGACCTACTACGCGGCGAGCTGGCCGGACGAGGGCTTGGCTCCCGGCGACGTGAGCAAGCCGGTCAAGCTGCTGTCGTGGACGATCGAGTTCAAGATCGCGTCGAAGGACTACCGCTACGACTTCGGTGACGGCCACACCTCGGGGTGGACGTCGAGCACCGGTGGTGTCTATCCCGACGGCGACGTGACGCACTCCTACCGAGAGGTGGGCACGAAGGACATCAAGGTCGACGCACGTCTCGTCGGCCAGTACCGCGTCAACGGCGGCGCCTGGCAGGACCTCGGCGCAGTCGCCGACCTTCAGGACGAGCCCGTCGCCGACATCGAGGTGGTCGGGACGCGCACTCGTCTGCAGGCCTACTGACGCACGGGCAGGCTCCCGCCACCGGCACGTGGCAGGAGCCGCCCGTCGGACACCCGGTCGCACGCCTCGATCTACGTGGAAGCCGGCGACTTGTGATCCGCTGGCGAGGAGACCTTCGCGAAGACCTGCGGATCACCATCGGCGATGAGCATGACCTCGTAGGGGTCGAAGCGATCACCTCGCTCCATCCCGGGCGTCCCGACCGGCATGGCAGGGACGCTGAGGCCGCGGGCCCCCTTCGGCCGGTTGGCGATGTACTCACGCATGTGGCGGGCAGGCACGTGGCCCACGAAGAGGTCGCCCCGACTCGTGCGGGCGAGATGGCACGACTGCAGGGCGGCCGGGATGTCGTGCCGGCTCCACACGGCATCGAGGTCGTCCGTCACCTCGGTCGTGACGGCGAAGTCGTGCTCTTCGGCGTGCTCGACCCAGCCTCCGCAGCATCCGCAGGACGGGTCCTTGTAGACGGTCATGGTCACCTGCTCTTCACGAGCAGAGTCCGTGGTGTCCGACGCGCGCCCGGTGGCGTCGCGAGGCGGGTCTGCGGCGGAGGCGGACGTCGACGGAGTGGCACCACCGCCACAGGCGGCGAGGACCCCGAGGAGGGGGAGGGCGAGCAGGGTTCGACGTGTCGTCGTCACGAGAGTCCTTCGGTGGAGTGGGGGCGGCCCGGCCGGCGATGCCGGCCGGGCCGGTGGGGAGGAGGCGAGCTCAGAGGGCCTTGCGCATCTGCTCCATCGTCGTGATCTCGGCCTTCTGGTCCTTGACGACGGTCTTGGACAGTGCCAGCGCTTCGGCGTTCTTCCCGGCCTTGAGGTGCTTCTCGGCCATGTCGACGGCGCCCTCGTGGTGCTCGATCATCTGGTCGAGGAAGAGCCGGGACGCCTGCGGTCCGTCGGCCTTCTGGAGCTCAGCGATGTCCTCCGAACTGACCATGCCGTCCATGTGGTCGCCGTCCATGGACGGGTCGGAGCCGTGGCCGCCGTGCTCCATCGGGTGACCCCAGTCCTCGAGCCAGCCCTGCATCTTCGTGATCTCGGGCCCCTGTGCCTTCTTGATCTGGCGGGCGAGGTCGGCGACGTCGGCGTCGACGTCGTCCTTCTCGAGCAGGATGTCTGACATCTCGACGGCCTGCTGGTGGTGCATCGACATGCCTTGGGCATAGGTGACGTCGGCCTGGTTGAAGTCCTCCGCGGAACTGCTCGACGAGCTCGACGTGCCGGAGCCGTGGCCGTCCGTGTGCGAGGAGCCGTCCGACGAGCAGCCGGCGAGGGCGAGGGCCGCCGCGGCGGCGAGTGCGGTGATCGGTGCGTGCTTGGGCATGGTGGATCTCTTCCTGACGAAGGGAGGTGCTGGGTGATCGGGGTGCGTCGGGCGGCGCCGTGGTGTCGGGCGCCACCGCTGGGCCGGTCACGTCCGGCTGATGCACAACCTCGTCAGGAGCTCGCGCGACCTGGCCCCGGGTGGGACGTCGTCGACGGGCAGGGGGAGGGCCGTGAGCCAGGTCGGGTGCGCGTGCCAGACCGCCCGACCACGTCCGCGGAGCCTGAGCGCGAGCGACAGGAGGACGAAGAGGCACATGGCCCCCATGGCTCCCGCGTCGTCCATGGCTCCCGCGTCGTCGCACGACCCGGCCGGGCACGAGTCGACGGCCGTCGGGTGGGGCTGCTCGTGACCGGAGGCATGGGCCACCGTCTGGTCGAAGACGGCATGGTGCCCGATGGAGAACCCGTGCATCGCGATGATCCCCGCGATGACCCCGGTCGTGAGTGCGAGCAGGACGGCCGTCCACGCGGTTCCTGCCGCGCGGAGCAGCTCGCGGTGCGCTGGCCTGCTCGTGCTCACGCGACCCACCCTAGGCCAGCCGTCCGATCCTCCCGTGGCCTACCCCCACGGGGTACGAGGTGTCCGAGATCTCGGACAAAGCCTGCGCCAGGACGCTGCGCGAGCACGGGCCCGAGCGTCACGATGGGCACCTGCCGAAACACCGTCGTTCACCAGGAGACGCCATGTCCACCGAGAGTCACACGGCTGCCGCGACCGCGGCACCTGCCCACGAGGCGAAGGGAACGTGGCGCTTCTTCGTCTTCAGCGCCATCGGCATCTTCATGTTCTTCGTGCCGATCACCATCGGTGACGCCAACACGATCCCCCTGGACCACCTCGTCTCCGCGATCCAGGACTACGCGGCGCCGGTCGTCCCCTTCGCGATCCTGGCGCTCGTGGCCCTGGGCACCGCGCGCCCCTTCGTCACCGGCTCGTGGCGGGCGAGCACGACGCGCACGATCTTCGCCGTGCTCAACGTCGTCGGTCTGGTCGTCGCGCTGCTCATGATCACCTCGTCGGCGCCGGCGTGGTTGGCGGCGGAGGGGATCGGCCCCTTCCTGTGGGACAAGCTCGTCATCCCGGTCGGGCTCATCGTCCCGGTCGGCGCGGTCTTCCTCGCCCTGCTCGTCGGCTACGGCCTCATGGAGTTCGTCGGCGTCATCGTCCAGCCGATCATGCGCCCGATCTTCCGCACGCCCGGCCGCTCCGCAGTCGACGCGGTCGCCTCCTTCGTCGGCAGCTACTCGCTCGGCCTGCTCATCACCAACCGCGTCTACCGCGAGGGCAAGTACAGCGCGCGAGAGGCGGCCATCATCGCGACCGGCTTCTCGACCGTCTCGGCGACCTTCATGATCATCGTCGCCAAGACGCTCGGGATCATGGACCTCTGGCTGACCTACTTCTTCGGCACGCTCGTCGTCACCTTCATCGTCACCGCGATCACCGTGTGGATCCCGCCGCTGTCGCGCATCGCCGACGACTACCACCCCGAGGCCACGCCCCAGCCCGAGGAGCTCGTGACCCGTGACCGCCTCGGCACCGCCTGGCGCGAGGCCAAGGCCACCCTCGCTGAGGTTCCCGGCTTCTGGAGCAACATCTGGTCCAACCTGCGCGACGGCACCCTCATGGCGGCGGCGATCCTCCCTTCGATCCTGTCGGTGGGGCTCATCGGCCTGCTGCTCGCCGAGCACACGCCGGTCTTCGACTGGCTCGGCTGGATCTTCGTCCCCTTCACCTGGGCGGCGCAGCTGCCGGAGCCGGTCCTCGCCGGCAAGTCCGTCGCCCTCGGCGTCGTCGAGATGTTCCTCCCGGCCGTGCAGGCCGCCGGCATCGACTCGCTCGTCACGCGTTTCGTCGTCGCCGTGGTGGCCGTCTCGCAGATCATCTTCTTCTCGGCGATGGTCCCGTGCATCCTCGCGACCGACATCCCGCTGAAGATCTGGCACCTCGTCGTCGTGTGGTTCCAGCGCGTCGTGCTGACGATCCTCGTCGCCGCACCGGTGGCCCACGTCCTCCTCTAGCATCGGCGGATGCCAGAGGTCCCGGCGCTGCGCCGCGCGGTCGCGATCCTGCGCCACCTGTCGGGTGCCAACCGGCCGGTGAGTGCCGGTGCGCTGGTCCGCGCGCTCGACCTGCCCCGCTCGAGCGTCTACGACCTCCTCGCCGTCCTCGAGGAGCTGGCGCTCGTCGCCAAGACCGACGGCGGCTACCTCCTCGGCGCCGGTGTCTCCGAGCTCGGCAGCGCCTACGTCCGCAGCGACCCCCTTCGTCGCCAGGCCCAGCCGGTCGTGCGGGACCTTGCCGAGAGCACGGGCGGGACGGCCCAGCTCGCCGTCCTGCGCGGCTGGGAGACGGTCTACCTCGTCAAGGAGCAGGCGGTCAGCTCGGCCGCCATCATCACCGCGACGGGCGTGCGGATGCCGGCCTACCTCACGGCTACCGGGCAGGCGATCATGTCCTGCATGGAGCGTCGCGAGGTCCTCGCGCTGCTCAGTGCGGAGGACGGTTTCGTCAACCGCACGGGCGCCGGACCCGGCACCCATCGCGAGCTCGCCGAGCTGCTCCGCCGGACCCGAGCCGAGGGTCATGCCGTCGAGCGCGGCGAGATCAGCCCGCACATCTGGACCGTGGCCGCCCCGGTCGTCGACCACCTCGAGCGCCCGGTCGCCGCGATCGGTCTGTCCGACACCATGGCCGAAGGGGAGGCCCCGCACCCCGAGCGGGAGGCGGCCGCGGCGACCGCCGTGCGTCGCGCGGCAGCGGCCGTCACCGCCCGGCTGCGCGGGTCGAGGTGAGGGCGACCGTCCAGCCGGTCGCCACCTGCTTCTCCGGGTGAAAGACATCCCGCGTGCAGAGTCACGCGGGATGTCTTTGAACCAGCCGACCTCACCTCGCCGGCAGGATCGTCCCCACGCACTCACCGAAGTCGATGACCGACCCGTCAGCACCCGGCGCGCGGCCCCGCAGCACGACCGTCTGCCCGTCCTCGAGGAAGCGCTGCTCGCGACCGTCGGCGAGCACGAGCGGCTCCTTGCCGCCCCACGACAGCTCCATGAAGGAGCCGCGCTGGTCGCGCTCGTCGCCCGACACGGTGCCGGAGCCGAAGAAGTCGCCGGGCCGCAGCGAGGCGCCGTTGACGCTCATGTGCGCGACCATCTGCGGCGCGGTCCAGTACATCGCCCGGTAGGGCGGGTGCGAGACGACCTCGCCGTCGAGCTCGACCTCCATCGTGATGTCGAGGGCCCAGTCCTGACCCCCTTCGTCGAGGTAGTCGGCGAGGGCGTGCTCACGCTCCGGCGGCGACACCCGGGCCGCCTCCAGCGCGTCCCACGGCACGACCCACAGCGAGATCGACGAGGCGAAGGACTTGCCGAGGTAGGGCCCGAGGGGCACGTACTCGAAGCCCTGGATGTCACGCGCGGACCAGTCGTTGAAGAGCACGACGCCGAAGAGGTGCTCCGCGGCGGCCTGCGCCACCGACACCTCGCCCTCGGGCGCGGACCCGCCGACGACGAAGCCGAGCTCGGCCTCGATGTCGAGCCGGCGCGACGGACCGAAGCTCGGGGTCCCGCCTTCCTCGGGCCGCAGGCCCTTGGGCCGCGGCACGTCGGTGCCCGACGGCACGACCGTCCCGGCGCGACCGTGGTAGCCGACGGGCAGGTGCTTCCAGTTCGGCAGCAGCGGCGCCTGGTCGGGGCGGAACATCCGACCGATGTTGCTCGCGTGCTGCTCCGACGCGTAGTAGTCGACGTAGTCGGCGACGGTGAAGGGCATGTGCATCGCCACCTCGGCGACGGGCGTCGCGGCGGCCGCGACGATGCCGTCGAGCCCGTCGGTCGTCACGACCTCCTGCAGCCACGTCCGCAACGGCTGCCAGGCAGTGTGGCCGGCGGCGAGCAGTGCGTCGAGGTTGCTCCCGGACGCCGCGTCACCCACCTCGACGGCCAGCGCGGGGCCGCCGGCACCGGCGACGGCCGGCACGAGGTCGCGCAGGGAGATCGCCACGTCGCCGAGGCGCACGCCCAGTCGCGGGTCACCGCCGGCGGGGGAGAAGGAGCCGTAGGGCAGGTTGTCGGGGCCGAAGCCCTCGGTCGAAAGTCGTTGTGCCGCAGTCGTCATGGAGTCGTACCTCTCGTCAGGTCGCGGGGAAGAGATCAAGTCGGTGCAGGCTGTCGGCGGGCTCGCCGACGCTGCACGTGCCGAAGCTGGTGAAGGAGTCGCGCCACGCCCCGTCGGACGCCGCGGCGGCCTCGCCGAGGCGCGCCGGGTCGGTCTCGGCGAGCCAGCCGGCGACGACGTCCCGGTCCTCGCCGGCGCGCGCCGCCTGCGTCGCGAGCGCGATGTTGAGGAAGCCGTGGTGGGTGAAGCCCGTCCCGGCGTTGGTGTAGCGCACCGCCTCGTGCAGCCCGGCCGTGAGCTTGAAGGGCAGCCCCGCGGACACCGCGGCGACGAGGACGTCACCGAGCTCCTGCGGGGTGGGGAAGAGGTGCGCCTCGATCCCGCCCGTCCGGTACTTCAGGCGAAGGGGGGTCCCCGCCAGCAAGTCGAGCGCCCCCTGCGAGACCTGGGCTGCCGTCAGCTCCACGTAGACCGGCAGGTCGGTCACCGCTGCGGCCTCGGCGATCTGGGCCTCCCACAGCGACCGGTCGTCGGGGGAGGTCTTGAGCTCCACGGCCACGACCTGCAGCTCGGGGGTCACCCCCTTCGCCATCTCGAGAGCCTCGCCGAGCCGGCCCGCCGGCGTGACGACGGAGACCTCGACGGGGCCACCGGAGAGGTCGAGCCCGGCCGCGACCCGCTGGGCCTCCGGCAGGTCAGCCAGCGACAGCACGGCCGGGCCCACGGCGCCCTCGAGGAGCGTCGAGCGGCGCGCGACGTGGTCGGTGACGGCCTGCGCCACGGGCGCCAACCCGGGCGGGAAGGTCGCGGCGTCGTCGAAGAACTCGACGAACTGCTCGGGCACCGAACTCATGCGTCACCCACCCAGCGCCCGCCGGTCCACGACCGCGCGTAGACGCCGTCGTCGACGGCCACGCCGCCCTCGCCGAGGTCGAGCGGACGGAAGGTGTCGACCATGACCGCCGTCTCGTCGAAGTACTCCGCACCGAGCGAGGCCTCGACGGCACCGGGCTGCGGGCCGTGCGCGTGCCCGCCTGGGTGCACCGAGATCGAGCCCTTGCCGATGCCCGAGCCCTTGCGCGCCTCGTAGTCGCCGTCGACGTAGAACATGATCTCGTCGCTGTCGACGTTGGAGTGGTAGTACGGCACCGGCACGGCGAGCTCGTGGTAGTCGACCTTGCGCGGCACGAAGTTGCAGATGACGAAGTTGTGCCCCTCGAAGACCTGGTGCACCGGCGGGGGCTGGTGCACCTTGCCCGTGATCGGCATGTAGTCGCGGATGTTGAAGACGTAGGGGTAGAGGCAGCCGTCCCAGCCCACGACGTCGAAGGGGTGCTCCGGCACCGTGTGGATCGTGCCGGCGATGCCGCTCGGGCCGCGCCCGCGGTGCTTGATGTGCACGTCGACGTCCTGCTCGTCGACGAGCAGCGGCTCGGTCGGGCCGCGCAGGTCGCGCTCGCAGTAGGGCGCGTGCTCGAGCAGCTGGCCGTAGCGGGAGAGATAGCGCTTCGGCGGGGCGATGTGGCTGCTCGCCTCGATCGCGTAGAGGCGCGCGGTCTCGCCCTCGCGCAGCACCCACCGGTGGATCGTCGCGCGGGGGATGATCGCGTAGTCGCCCTCGGCCACCTCGAGCGCGCCGAACTGCGTCTCGAGCAGCGCCGACCCGCGCTCGACGTAGACGCACTCGTCCCCGACGGCGTTCTTGTAGAGCGGCGAGGTGGCGCCGACGTGGGCGTAAGAGATGCGCACGTCGCCGTTGCCCAGGACGAGCCGGCGCCCGGTCACCGCATCGGTGGTCGCGGCCTGCTCGTCGGTGAAGAGGTCGTGGAGCTTGAGGTGCCGGGGGAGCAGCGGCTCGTTGGGCGTGAGCGTCTGGTCGGGCAGCTCCCACGGTCGCGCCCCGACGATGCTCGACGGGATGTGCCGGTGGTAGAGCAGCGAGCTGTCGGAGCTGAAGCCCTCCTCGCCCATGAGCTCCTCGGAGAGGATCCGGCCGTCGTCGTCCTTGAAGAGGGTGTGCCGCTTGTCCGGCACGGGTCCGACCTGGCGGTAGTGGGCCATGGTCACTCCTTCGTCTGCGGCGGGGTCCCCGCCTGGTGGGTGTCGTGGGGTCGGGTGCGGAGGAGGGTCAGAAGGTCCCGACCGTCAGGCCGAGCGCGGTGACGACGACCAGGCCGATGAGCGGCACGACCACGGTCACGGCGAAGATGTCCTTGTAGGACTCACGGTGCGAGAGCCCGCAGACGAGCAGGAGCGTGATGATCGCTCCATTGTGGGGCAGTGAGTCGAAGCCCGTCGCGGCCATCGCGGTCACCCGGTGCATCAGCTCCATCGGGATCCCCTGCTCGGTCGCCATCTGCGCGAGCTGCTCGCCGAAGGTCGACAGCGTGATCGTCAGGCCACCGGACGCCGAGCCGGTGAGACCGGAGATGCCGGTCGTCGAGACCGCGGCGACGATGGCCGGGTTGTCGCTCACGCCGAAGAAGCCGTCGCGCACGGTGGCGAAGACGGCCAGCGACGCGATGACCGCGCCGTAGGCCACCTCGCTCGCGGTGTTGAAGACCGGCAGGACGGCATTGCGGGCGCCCTCGGTGATCCCCTCGACGTACGAGGAGGCGGACCCCGGCCGCAGGGCGAAGACGAGCAGGATGCCGGCGAGCATCGCGACGGTCACCGACCAGATGCCGGTCACGGCGCTCAGGTCGGTGGCGCCGAACTTCTCCTCGGCTAGGTAGCTGACGTCGAGGGCGGGGAAGACGACGTAGGTGCACAGCGCGTTGACCGCGACGATGACGAGGATCGGGGCGAGCCCGACAAGGCCGGCGAGGGCGGTGGGCCGCTGGCCAGTGCCCTCGGTGGCCATGGCCACGGCGGACGAAGGGGAGGGACGCTCGGCCATCGCGACCGCGGTGCGTGCGGGGCTGGTCTGCGTGGCGCCGGCACCGTCGTGCCCGTCGGCGTCGGGCCCGTCGCCGTCGAGCACGTCCGGGTCGGCGACCCGGGCGCCGCCGGTGGGCAGCGGGGTCCCGGTGCGCTCGGCCTCCTTGATCTCCGCCTCGGTCGGGTCGGCGAAGGACTCGCCGGCCGCGGCCAGCTGACGCTGACGACGCTCGAGCCACAGCATGCCCAGACCGAAGACGACGACCGCGCCGAGCAGGCCCAGGCCGGGCGCGGCGAAGGTGTTCGTGCCGAAGAACTTCGTCGGGATCGTGTTGTGGATCTGCGGCGAGCCGGGCAGGGCCGCGGTGGCGAAGGTGAAGATGCCCAGCGCGATCGCGGCCGGCATGAGGCGACGCGGGATGTCGGCCTGCGCGAAGAGCGAGGTGGCGATCGGGAAGATCGTGAAGACGACGACCCATGCGCTCACGCCGCCGTAGGTGAGTAGAGCGGTCGCGAGCGTCGTGACGAGGATGGCGAAGCGCGGCCCGAGGACCCCGGAGATCCAGCCGGCGATGTCGTGGGCGTAGCCGCTGACCGTCATCAGCCGACCGAAGATCGCGCCGACGAGGAAGAGCGGGAAGAAGTTGGCCATGAAGCCGCCGAGCGCCGGCATGAAGACCTGCGTGTAGCTGGCGAGCAGCGGCGCGCCCGACATGAGGACGGCGATCGACGCCGCGATGGGGGCGACGGCGATCACGGAGTGGCCGCGGTAGGCCAGCGTGATGAGCAGTGCCAGGGAGATGAAGATGCCCAGGAGTGCAATCGACATTGGTTGCCTTCGGTGTGGGTCGGTGGGTGGACGAAGGGGGTCAGAGCCCGAGGACGAGCCGGTCGCCGACTGCGCGCGAGCAGCACGACATCATCCGGTCGCCGGCTCGGCGTTCGGCTGTGGACAGGACGACGTCGCGGTGGTCGACCGCCCCGTCGAGGACCGGCACCTCGCAGGTGCCGCACAGGCCCTCCTCGCAGTTGGACGGGATCTCCCGGCCGGCGTCCCGCAGGGTCTGCAGGAGGGTGCGGTCGTTGGCGACGACGAGGTCGACGTCGGCGTCCTCCAGGTGCACGGTGAACTCGTGCTCCTGCTCGGGGTCGAGGGCGCCGAGCGTGGAGGAGAAGTGCTCGAAGACGACCGTGTCCTCCGGCCAGTCGTCGCTCCGTGCGGTGAGGTCGTCGATCATCCGCTGGGGTCCGCAGGCGTAGACGTGCACCCGGCCCGCGCGCCCCTCCTCGGCGAGATCCCCCATGAGGCGACGCAGGTCGGCGCGGCCGCCCTCTCCGGAGCAGTGGACCAGCAGGTGCTCCCCGTGCTCGTCGGCGAGCTCGTCGAGGAAGGCCATCCGGGAGCGCTCGCGACCGAGGTAGTGGATCTCGTAGGGGACACCGTCGCGTCGTGCCCGCGCCGCCATCGACCGGATCGGGGTGATCCCGATGCCACCGGCGACGAAGACAAGCCGATGGGCCTGGTCCGGCAGCCGGAAGTGGTTGCGCGGACCGCGGACGGTGAGGACCTCCCCTTCGCGCACGTGGTCGTGCACCCAGGTGGAGCCGCCACGCGACTCCTCCTCGCGCAGCACGGCGATCTCGTAGCGCTCGGGACGCGGGGCGTGCGGGACGGGGCAGCCCTCCGGCTGGACCGGCGCGGGCGGAGCACCGCACAGCGAGTACTGGCGCACGATGCCGGTGTCGCCGCACTCGATGTCGATGTGCGCACCGGGGGTGAAGGCCGGCAGGGCGGTGCCGTCGGCGCTCACGAGGGTGATGTGGCGGACCCCGTCGGCCGCGTCGACCACTCGCTCGACCCGCAGCGGGCGACTGTGGTGCGCCGCCGTCGGCTCGCCGATGTTGACCTGCAGCCGAGGCTGCAGGACCGCGGGGTCGGTGCGCTCGGGGTTGGCCGCCGGGTCCCACTCGACCCACAGGTGCTCCGGCCCGCGGAAGGAGGTGTTGGGCACGTAGGTGAAGTCCTGCTCGGCCAGCCGCATGTGCGGAAGCCGGGAGGTCAGCTCCTCGAGGAAGATCTGCATCTCCATGCGGGCGAGGTTCTTGCCCAGGCACTGGTGGGCGCCGTAGCCGAAGGTCAGGTGGTCGGCTGCGTCGTCACGGTGGACGTCGACGAGCTCGGGGTCCTCGAATCGTCGCGCGTCGTGGTTGCCCGACGACGAGACCATGAGGATGCGTGCGCCCTCGGGGATCGCGACCCCGCCGACCTCGGTGGCCCTGGTCGTGATGCGCCGCCAGGCGGCCTGGGAGCCGTTGTGCCGCAGGCACTCCTCGACGGCGTTGGGGATGAGCGAGGGGTCGGCGCAGATCTGGTCCCAGATGACGCGGTGCTCGAGCAGCAGCTTGACGGCGTTGGCGATGCCGTTGGCGGTGGTCTCGTGCGCGGCGACGATGCCGGCCATCATCATCGAGTGCAGGTAGGAGTCGGTGACGACCTCGGGCTGCTCACGCTGGGCCCGGATGCCGTACTGCATCCACCCCTCGTCGTCGGGGCGCTGGCGCATCCGCTCGAGCACCCCGCCGGCGTACTGCCAGAAGTTGCCGACGGCGTGGGCGACGGCCACCTGCTCCTCGGGCTCGGGGCGCCCCCAGGTGTTGACGGTGTGCGCCACGGAGTACTCCCGCAGCTTCGGCTTGTCGTCGTCGGGCACCCCGAGGAACTCCAGTGCCACGGTGAGCGGGACCTCCCAGAACATCTCGTCGACGAGGTCGGCCCGGCCGGTGTCGACGAAGGCGTCGACGTGCTCGCGGACGAGTCGTCGGACCGCCGGCTCGTGGTGGGACAGGTGCTCGGGTGCGAAGGGAGCCATGAGCGCACGTCGTCGTTCCATGTGGGCCGGCTCGTCCTCGTTCACCAGGGTCCGGGCCATGCCGTAGCCGTAGGAGGCGAGCACCGCGTCGGCCTCGTCGCTCGTCGGCGTGATCTTCTCCAGCGCGACCGCGGGGGAGAAGGTGAGGTTGTCCCGGAAGATCGCCTTGATGTCGTCGTAGCGGGTGACGACCCAGTAGCCCAGCTGCGGTGACCAGAAGACCGGCTCCTCCTCGCGCGACCAGGCGACGTAGGCCGGCGGGTCCTGCTGGTAGCCGTCGCCGAAGGGGTCGAAGTCGGCCGCAGCCGCCGACACGGCTCCGGTGATGGGGCAGGTGGTCATGCAGGGCACTCCCTTGTGCGGACAGCGCACGTTGTGTGCGTTCAGCGCACAACCTAGAGCAGGCAGGAGTCCCGGTCAAGACCCGTTGAGCCGGGTGGGGTCAGAGTTGGGAGACGAGGTCCCGAGCCCGCTGCACGTGGGGGAGCAGGCTGTCGATGTCGAGGTCGGCAGGGGCCCCGAGGCGGATGACGCCGATCGAGCCCTCGACCTCGTCGGCGATGCTCCCCGTGCCGATGGCCAGGCCGACGGTGCCCGGCTGGACCTGGCCGTCGGAGACGGCATAGCCCAGCTCGCGGGCGACCCGCACGGCCTCGGCGTCGGTCGCTGCGGCGGGTCGCTGTGCGAGGATCGCGATGCCGTCGGCGCCGTGGGCGATCGGGTGGCGGGTGCCGATCTGGTAGCTGATGCCGATGGCGCCGCGCGCGCCCGGCTCGGCGACGGCGACGGCGACCGACTCGTCGCGGTCGGCGATCGAGACGAAGGCCGTGCAGCCCGTGCCGTCGGCGAGGTCCTGCACGAGCGGCTGCGCCGCCAGGCGGTACTGGCTCATGAAGCGTCCGGCGTAGGCGAGCGCGCCGGAGCCGAGCCGGTAGAGGCCGTCGCTGCCCTTGGCGACGAGGTGTCGCTGCTCGAGGGTCGCGAGCACCCGGTAGGCCCCGGCGCGGTGCACCCCGAGCTCGTCCGCGAGCGCCGCCGGGGAGGTGCCGCTCGTGCGCCGCGAGATGATCTCGATCGCCTCGAGGCCGCGGTCGAGGGTCTGCAGGGTGCTCATGGCTCCCGCAGTCTACGCAGCAGGCAGGGTCGCCTCGATGGCTGCCAGCAGGCCGAGCGGCGACTCGAACATCGCGTAGTGCCCGGCGTCGGGCAGCACCGTCAGCTCGCAGCCGGGGATCTGCTCCAACCACGTCGCGCGCATCGTCTCCTCGCCGAGGGCCGGGTCGTGGGCGCCGGCGACGGCGCGCACGGGGATGCTCGGCGCGGGCAGCTCGTCGGCGAAGTCGGCCCCGGTCCACGAGGCGAGGTAGCCGGCCACGGCCTCTGGCGTGGAGTGCTCCTGCGAGTAGGCGGTCATCGCGTCGAGCCAGCTGCCGGGGTGCCGGTTGCCCGTCGTGAAGTCGATGATCGCGCGCCGGTTGCCCGGCTCCTGCGCGGCCCCGCCGAAGAGCGCCTGTCCGTCGGCGTCGAGCGGCACGCCGGACGCGGGCACGGGGGAGATGCCGACGATCGCGGTGATGCGCTCGGGGTGCCGGCTCCAGGCGCGCAGCACCATGGCGCCGCCCATCGAGTGACCGACGAGCGCGAAGCTGTCCCAGCCGAGCTCGTCGGCCAGCGTGAAGACGTCGTCAGCGACGTCGTCGAGGGAGAAGTCGGTGGCCTCGCCCTGCCGCGCCCCGTAGCCGCGCAGGTCGAGGAAGGCGAAGGTGAAGGCCTCGGTGTCGACGAGATCGGGCAGGAGTCCCCACCCGTCGGCGCCGCCGAACCAGCCGTGCACGGCGATGACCTTGGTCGGGCCGTGGCCCACGAGAGTCGGGGAGATCGTCATTGACCGTCCTTGTCGTCGGGCGCGACGCGGCGGTCGCGCGCAGCTCGTCGAAGTGCTCCGGAGTCTACGCAGGGGCCGGGCGCCGGCGGCCGCCCCGCAGGAGCCGGCTCACTTCCGCGGCGGCGGGCCCGACGGCGTGCCCGAGCCGGGTGGCCGCCTCGACGTCGTCCTGGTGGCTGCCGCCGACGCAGACGGTCACCCCGTCGTGGTCGGCGAGGGTCCCGACGAGCGTGCGGGCCGCGCGGGCGTCCGGGCGCCGCGGCACGCCGATGACCACGCACCGCGCGGTGTGGGCCGTCAGAGCAGCGGTCCAGGCGTCGGTCGGCAGGTCGGCGCCCAGGTAGACGACGTCGACGCCCAGCCGACGCAGGGCGACGGCGAAGGCGAAGATCCCCAGCTCGTGGTGCGCCCCGGCGGGCAGGCCGACGATCACGCGTGGTCCACCGGTCCGGCTGGCGGCGGCGTCGAAGGCGGCAGCGAGCCGTCGCAGCACGGTGTGCGCGACGAGGTGCTCGCCGGCGACCGTGACCCGGCCGTCGGCCCAGGCTTCGCCGAGCTCGACGAGGGCGGGCATCAGCCAGTCGTCGACGACCGCCTCGAAGGAGCCGGTGGCGAATCGCTCGTCGAGAACCGCGGCGACCCCGGCCGGGTCCATCGCAGCGGCGGCGTCGAGCAGCCGCCGGGTCGCCTCGTCGCCGGACGAAGGCGGTGTGCTGAGGTGCGACGGAGGAGCCTCGACGTGGGGGCCGTCCGCCCGCGAGGGGGCGGGTGGGTCGGGGGTGGCCGATGGTGCGGGGGAGGGTGACCCCGTGCCGCTGTGGCGTCGGCCTGCCTCTGCCGCAGCATTGCTCGCCGTCCAGCCGTCGGCGACGAGCTCGGCCATCGTGCGCAGCCGCGCCAGCGTCTCGTCGTCGTAGAGGCGGTATCCGGCTTCGGTGCGCTGCGGCTCGACCACGTCGTAGCGGCGCTCCCAGGCCCGCAGCGTGGCGGCGGGGACGCCGGTCAGCTCGGCGGCGCGTTTGATCGTGTACATCGGGGGGGTCCTCCGGCTCCGTCACAGCCGTGGCAGCACCCGGGCGAGCGCCTGCTCGGCGTCGTCACCCAGGCGCGTCAGCGGGCGCCGGAGCAGCGGCGTGGCCAGCCGGGCGAGTCCCTTGAAGCGGAAGTCGGCCTCGTAGACGAGCGCGCTACCCCTCCCGCCGGTACCCGGGCGGATCGACATCCGGTCGTGCACGACGACGCTCGAGTTCTCCCCGCGCATGACGACGAGCCGGTCCGGCTGCAGGTCGACGGTGACGTAGGTCAGCTCGGTCTCGCGTCCGCGGAAGACGGAGCGGTTGCGGTAGCGGCTGCCGACTCCGCCGTCGCCCTCGACGAGGGTCGTCTGGAGCGTGCCGGGGTCCCACTCCTCGCTCGTGGTGAAGTCGCTGAGGTAGGCGAAGACGGCACTCGGGGGGGTGTCGGGGGCGGGGATCGTGCGGGTGATCTTCACGGCGAACCATCCTTGGACAAAGGTTTGACATGCGGGCAGATCTCACCCTACCTTTTGGACAAAGGTTGAACAATCCTTGCGGCCCTTCGGCGACGAACCCGTGAGGTCCCCCCCTTCGTCCCCCGTTGGAGCGCACGACGTGACCGAGCCCCGAGACCGAGCCTCTCGACCCACCGCAGCCATCATTGGTGGCGGGGTCTCCGGCCTGACCGCCGCCCACGTCCTCGCCCGGTCCTACGACGTCACCCTCTTCGAGGCGGACGAGCGCCTCGGCGGCCACGCCCACACGCACACTGTGGACACCGCCGCCGGGGAGGTCCGGGTCGACTCGGGCTTCATCGTCCACAACGAGCGCACCTACCCCCACCTTCTGCGACTCTTCCGCGAGCTCGACATCGCGACTCGGCCGACCGAGATGAGCATGTCCATCACCTGCGACGGGTGCGGCCTGTCGTGGGCCGGGGGGCGTGGCGCCGCAGCGGTGCTCGCGCAGCCCCGGCGGGCGGCCGACCCCCGCTTCGTGCGGATGCTCTGGGAGATCCCGCGCTTCCACCGCGCCGCGCGGGCGCTCCTGCACCAGCCGGGGGGAGGGCAGTCCCCGGACGACCCGACGTGGGGCGAGTTCCTCGAGGAGGGCGGCTTCTCGTCGTACTTCGTGGCGCACTTCGCGCTCCCGCTCGTCTCCTGCGTCTGGTCGTCCGGGGACGATGACTCGCTCGACTACCCCGCCCGGCACCTCTTCGCCTTCCTCGAGCACCACGGCATGCTCAGCGTCTCCGGCTCGCCCACGTGGCGGACCGTGGTCGGCGGATCCGCCACCTATGTCGACGCGCTCGCCGCGCGGCTGGGCGAGGTGCGCACCAGTGCTCCGGTCACCTCCGTGACGCGACACCCCGACGGCGTCGACGTGCGCACCGCCGCCGGGGTTACGTCCTTCGACCGGGCGGTCGTCGCGACCCACGCCGACCAGGCGCTCGCCCTGCTCGCCGACGCGACTCTGCAGGAGAGGGAGGACCTCGCCGCGATCCGCTACTCCCGCAACGCGACGGTGCTGCACCGCGATGCCAGCCTGCTCCCGACGGCACCGCGGGCCCGGGCCTCGTGGAACTACCGCAGCGCCACGTGCGGTGGCGCCGACCGGCCCCGGGTCACCTACTGGATGAACCGCTTGCAGGGCTTTGACGAGACCGGTGACCAGTTGCTCGTCTCGCTCAACTCTGCCGATGACTTCGCCGAAGGGAGTGTCGTCGCCCGGATGGACTACGCACACCCGGTCTTCACCCGGGAGGCCGTCGCTGCCGCCGCGCGGCTGCGCACCGCGGGCGGCGACCGGCTCGCCTTCGCGGGGGCGCACCTGGGCTGGGGATTCCACGAGGACGGGTGCCGCTCGGGCGTCGAGGCCGCGCAGCGTCTCGGGGTGACCTGGTGACCACCGCGCCCACATTCACCACGCTTCCGTCCCTGCCGAGCCTCGTCGTCGGGACGGTGAGCCATCGACGCCGGACCCCCATGGACCACTCCTTCACGCACCCGCACTACCAGTGGCTCGTCGACCTCGCCGACCTGCCGCGGCACCGGTGGCCGCTGCGGCTGCTCACTCGCATCGAGGCGCGCGACCACCTCTCGGGTGGCGCGGCAGGAGGCGGGATCCGTGGCGACCTCGAGCGCTTCCTCGCTCGTCGGGGCGTCGACCTCGATCCCACCGACCGGGTCGTCATGCTCGCCCACGCGCGCGTGCTCGGCCACGTCTTCGACCCGCTCACCGTCTACTGGTGCCTCGCGCCCGACGGGGGGCTGCGCGCCACGGTCCTCGAGGTGCACAACACCTACGGCGAGCGGCACGCCTACCTGCTCGACCTCGACGACCGAGGGCGGACGCGTACCGACAAGCAGTTCTACGTCTCGCCCTTCAACGACACCCGCGGCACCTACGATGTGCGCGTGCACCTCGACGCGGACCGGGTCGCGGTCACCGTCGCGCTCGATCGCGACGGCGAGCGGGTGCTCACGGCGACGACCACCGGGGCGATCCGGCAGGCGTCGCGAGCTGCGGTGGTGCGCACCGCCCTTCGCCACCTGCCCATGACCTGGCGGGTCACCGCTCTGATCCGACTCCACGGCGTCTGGCTGTGGGCCAGGCGCCTGCCGATCCAGCCCCGCAGCCCCCACCACCAGGAGGACCTGAGATGACTGCCCCCGCCCTCGACCGACCGCTGTGCCTGCGCCGGCCCTCCCTCCGACCGTGGTGCGTGCGCGCGCACCTGGCCCGCCCGATCCTCGCCACGGTGCTCGGCCGGGTCCCGGTCCGGGTCACCCTGCCCGACGGTCGCGCGCTCGGCGGCGCGGCCGACGACCCCGCCGCTCCGACCCTGCGGATGCTGCGCCCCACCGCGCTCTACGAGCGGATGGCGCACCACCCGAAGATCGGGCTCGGCGAGGGCTACATGGCCGGCGACTGGGACGCGGCGCCGGGCACCGACTTGGCCGACGCGCTCGTGCCCTTCGCGGAGCGGATGACGACGATGATCCCGGCTGGCCTCAGCCGACTGCGCCGGGTCGTCGACCGGAGCATCCCGGCCGCTACCCGCAACACTCTCTCCGGGTCCCGGACCAACATCGAGGCGCACTACGACCTGAGCAACGAGCTCTTCGCCGCCTTCCTCGACGAGACGCTCAGCTACAGCTCTGCGCTCTTCGACCCCTCCCGACCCGTGGCGGAGCAGAGCCTCGAGGAGGCGCAGCGGGCCAAGATCGAGGCGGTGCTCGACGCCGCCGACGTGCGGGCCGGCGCCCGGGTCCTCGAGATCGGGTCCGGGTGGGGGTCACTCGCGATTGCCGCCGCCCAGCGCGGGGCGCACGTCACGACGATCACGCTGTCGGGCGAGCAGGCCGAGCTCGCCCGCGAGCGCATCGCGGCTGCCGGGCTCGCGGAGCAGGTCGAAGTGCGGGTGCAGGACTACCGCGAGGTCGCCGGGGAGTTCGACGCGGTCGTCAGCGTCGAGATGATCGAGGCGGTCGGCGAGGAGTACTGGCCGACCTACTTCCGGGCGATCGACGACTTGCTCGCCCCCGGTGGGGTTGCCGCGATCCAGTCGATCCTCATGTCGCACGACCGCTACCTCGCGACCCGTCGCTCCTACGGGTGGATCCAGAAGCACATCTTCCCCGGAGGCCTCATCCCCTCGACCCGGGCGATCGAGGAGACGACCGAGCGGCACACCTCGCTGCGGGTGACGAGCGCGCACCACTTCGGCCAGGACTACGCGGTGACGCTGCGCCGGTGGCGCGAGCGCTTCCTGGAGCAGTGGCCGACGATCTCCGCGGCGGGCTTCGACGAGACCTTCCGGCGCACGTGGGAGTTCTACCTCGCCTACTGCGAGGCCGGCTTCGCTGCCGGCTACCTCGACGTGGCGCAGATCCGCCTCGAGCGCGAGGTGCTGTTGTGAGCAGCCTGGTGGGGCAGCGGGTCTGGCTCGTCGGGGCGTCGAGCGGCATCGGCGCGGCTCTCGCCGATGAGCTGCACGAGCGCGGCGCGATCGTCGCCGTGAGCGCGCGCCGGGCGGATCGGCTCGACGAGCTGTCCCGCGGGCGCTTCGCGACCGTCCCGGTCGACGTGACCGACCACGCCGCGGTGCTCGAGGGGGCACGGCAGGTGGGCGAGACCATCGGGCCCATCGACACGGTCGTGTGGTGTGCCGGCTACTGGCACACCTTCGACGCGACCGACTGGCAGGCCGAGGAGTTCGCCCGGCATGTCGAGGTCAACCTGCTCGGGCTCGGGCACGTCATCGACGCGACCGTGCCCGAGATGGTCGCCCGGCGCAGCGGGCACGTCGTGGGGGTCGCGTCGGTCGCAGGCTACCGCGGGCTCTCCGGTGCAGAGGCCTACGCCGCAACGAAGTCGGCCCAGATCACCCTCCTGGAGTCCATGCGAGCGTCCTTGTCCGCGAAGGGAGTTCGCGTTACGACGGTCTGCCCCGGCTTCGTCCGGACGGAGATGACGGAGAGCAACTCCTTCCCCATGCCTTTCATCATCGACGCCGACGAGGCGGCGCGCGAGATCGCCGACGGCCTCGAGTCGGGCCGACCCGAGATCGTCTTCCCGTGGCCCATGGCGGTGACGATGAAGCTCGCCCGCCTCCTGCCGGTGCGCGCATGGACGGCGCTGTCCGCGCGACTGGCGGGGAGCTCGTGACCAGCGTGATGTGGTTTCGCCGGGACCTGCGCCTGGCCGACCACACGGTGCGGCCGCGACGTGTAAGGCTGGACCGTTACGAGCAAGTGCGGGCATGATCCACCCCGTGGTGGAGCTGCGGGCCTTCATCGCAGCAGCGGTTGTCGCGCCGGTGCCGCGTGATCACCGGGAGCCCGACGCGCTGGTACGCCGACGCCGGGTGGTCAGCGCGCTGACCCTCGTCGTCGGAGCGGTCGTCCTCGCGGTGACCCTGCGCATCCCGCCTGGTGACGAGTCCTTCTACGTCGGCGGGCTGGCGCTCGCCGGGGTGTGGGCGGTCGGGAGCCTGGCGGCCGGGAGGCTGCACGTCGGGTGGGCACACACGCGCGAGTCCGGGCTGGCGCGACCGGTGGTGCAGCCCGTGGCACTGGCGCTGCTCGCCGTCGGAGTCTTCGTCGCCGGCGCCGTCGTCGTCGGCGCGGTGCCGTGGCTCGCCGACCGGGTCGATGCGGTGCTCGACCACGCCCGCTACGGCTCGCTGCCGATCGTCTGGCTCATCACCGTCGTGACGGGGGTCGGCGAGGAGCTCTTCTTCCGCGGGGCCCTCTTCGCCGCGGTCGGTAGTCGGCACGCGCTCGCCGTGACGACCCTCGTCTACACACTTGTCACCGCCGCCACCGGCAACGTCATGCTCACCTTTGCTGCCCTGCTGCTGGGGCTGCTCACCGGGGCCCAGCGTCGGGTCACCGGGGGAGTGCTCGCCCCGGTCATCACCCATGTCATCTGGTCCAGCTCGATGCTCGTGCTCCTTCCACCCGCCCTCGACCTCCTGAGGTGATCCACCCATGACCGAAACTTCCACCCCCTTCGCCGCGCCGGAAGAGCCCGGCACCGCACTCGTCACCGGCGCCACCGGCTACATCGGCGGGCTGCTCGTGCCCCGGCTGCTCGACGACGGCTGGACGGTGCGGGTCCTCACGCGCTCGAGTGAGCGGCTGCGCGGCCGCGACTGGGCCGACCGTGTCGAGGTCGTCGAGGGCGACGCGACGTCCGAGGCCGACCTGCGCCGGGCACTGTCGGGGACCGACGTCGCCTATTACCTCGTGCACTCGATGGACGGCGGGGGTGATCTCGCGCGCCGCGACCGAGAGCTCGCTGAGGGCTTCGCCGCGGCCGCGGACGAGGCCGGAGTGGGGCGCATCGTCTACCTGGGCGGCTTGCACCCCGAGGGTGCGGACCTGTCGGAGCACCTCGCCTCGCGCGTCGAGGTCGGGCAGATCCTGCTCGACGGGCCGGTGCCGGCCGCGGTGCTCCAGGCGGCGGTCGTGCTGGGCGACGGGTCGGTCTCCTTCGACATGCTGCGCTACCTCACCGAGCGGCTACCCGTGATGGTCGCGCCGCGGTGGTTGCGCAACCGGATCCAGCCGATCGCGATCGACGACGCGCTGCACTACCTCGTCGGTGCGGCGTCCCTGCCCGCTGAGGTCGACCGGGCCTTCGACATCGGGGGGCCCGAGGTGCTGACCTACGAGCAGATGATCCAGCGCTTCGCGACGGTGACCGGACTGCGGCGACGGGTGGTCGTCACGCTGCCGGTGCTCACGCCGTGGCTCGCGAGCCACTGGGTCGGGGTCGTCACCCCGGTCGACGCCGGCGTGGCGAAGCCGCTCGTCGGCAGCCTCGTGCACGAGGTAGTGCGGCGCGAGCACGACCTCGACGCCCTCGTGGGTCTGCCCGCGCAGGGACTCGTCGGCTTCGACGAGGCGGTCCGGCGGGCGATGCGCGGGGTGCGGCGCTAGCCGGGTCACGGCATCGTCAGGGGGACTTCATGGCCCGGTCAGGTCGTGCCCGCCGGTCGCGAAGGGAGGACCGCTCGCCTCACTACCGAGCGGTCACCCTTGGGTCGCTCGGGTGCTCGGCGACAGCCTGCGCTGACCACCGACAAAGGAGTCGCAGATGCACAGCTCGCCCGACGAGACCCCTGACCGGACCGCTGACCGCCCTACCGGTGACGACCACGCCACGACCAGCCGACTGCCGCGCCGCGCCTTCCTCGGCGGCGTGGGTGTCGCCGTCATGGGGGTGGCCACCGCGGGAGGCGCCGGGGCCTTCCAGCGCACGTCGCCCCCTTCGACCGGCATGTCGGGGGCGGCGATCCCGGCCGCGGACATGGACCCGCTCGACCTGCTCAAGCGGATGCTGTCCTTCGACACGCAGAACAGCGGCCAGGGTGGCAAGACCCGGCCGCACGCCGAGATGCTCAAGGCGGTGTGGGAGCGCGCCGGCGTGACGGCCGAGATCATCGACACCCCGCAGCCGGACAACGTCCACCTGCTCGCCCGCATCCCCGGACAGGGCAGCGAGAAGCCGCTGCTCATCCTCGGCCACTCCGACGTCGTGCCCGTAGAGGAGGAAAACTGGGACGTCGACCCCTTCGCCGGCGAGGTCGTCGACGGCGAGATCTACGGCCGCGGTGCGCTCGACATGAAGGGCGCCAACTCCGCGATGATCAGCGCCCTGCTCCGACACCTCGACGAGGGCGCCACCTTCGACCGCGACATCATCGTGCTCACCGACTGCGACGAGGAGGCCGGCTCCTACGGCTCGGGCTGGCTGGCGGAGAACCACTGGGACAAGATCGACGCGGGTTGCGTTCTGACAGAAGGAGGTTGGTTCCTCGCGCAGAGCGACAAGACGACGCCGATGCTCATCACCGCCACCCGGCAGGACAACGTCTACTTCAACATCGACATCGTCGCGAAGGGCACCGCCACGCACTCGTCGAAGCCGATGCCCGACGACTCCGCGATCGTCACGCTCTCGCGGGCGCTGACGACGCTCGGCGAGTGGGAGGCGCGGGTGGAGCTCACCGACGTCACCCGCGAGTACTTCCAGGCGCTCGCCGACGCGACGACCAACCGGGACTTCGCCAAGGCGATCCGCCTGATGCTCAAGGCGAAGAGCCAGCCCTCGCGCGAGCGGGCCGCCGCGCTCGTCGTCAAGCACTCCGACTACCCCTATTTGCACCGCGCGCTGCTGCGCACGACGCACGCCTTCGTCATCCAGGAGGCGGGGTACAAGGAAAACGTCATCCCCTCGGAGGCGACGACGCGCGTCAACTGCCGCGGGATCCCCGGTGGGGAGAAGCCGCGCGAGTTCCTCGCCGCGGTGCGCAAGCTGCTCGCGGACAAGGAGGTCGAGGTCGTCCTCGCCGGCAACCCCGGCGAGAGCGAGGAGCAGGCGCTGGCCCGGCTCGACACGACCTGGGCGACGCCGCCGGCCGACATCGACACCGACCTGTGGCGGGCGCTCGAGTCGGCCGCGGAGGAGACCTACGAGGGCACCCCCTTCGCCCCGGCGCTCTTCGAGGCCGGCACGAGCCTCGGCCCGTGGCGGGAGAAGGGCGTGCCCGGCTACGGCGTCTACCCCTATGTGCTGAGCAACGAGCAGCTCATCGGCATGCACGGCAACAACGAGCGGATCTACGTCGAGGCGCTCCAGCAGGGCAGCGACTACATGTACGAGGTCTTCGGCGCGCTGCGGGTCTGACCCGGACAGGGGAGCGGGGTGCGTGGTAGTCATCGAAGGTGCCTCCTGACGAAGTCCACGCGCTCCGCTCCTACCGCCGCACCGCCGCCTGGGTCTTCCGCGGCGGTGCCGCTCTGCTCGTCGCGATCGTCGTCGGCACGGTCGCGGTGGCCCTCGGCGCCCAGGATCGGCGCGAGCATCTCCTCGGGCAGAGCGTGCACACGCAGGCGACGGTCGTCGGCGTCGACGCGGGTGGTCTGTGCGGCCGGAGCGCGCAGCGCGAGCACCACTACACGCTCACCTGGGACGAAGGGGGCGCCTCCCGTCAGGAGACCATCACCCGTTGCGGGAGTGGCGAGTACGACGTCGGTGAGCGCGTCGAGATCTGGTCGACGTCGGGCATGCCCTACACGGAGTCCGCGCTGGTGTGGCGACTGCTCGTCGGCGGCATCGCCCTCGTCTTCCTGCTGCTGGCGGCCGGGGCGCTGTGGCAGGAGCGCCGCCTGCGTCGTGACGTCGACGCGGTGCTCGGCGGGGCGCAGCCGGCGACGTCGTATGCGGTGGCGGACCTGTCGCGGTGGTGGCTGCCCTTCCACCGCACCGTGTACCCGAAGGGGGCTTCCGGCCCGCACCCGCCGCCCGGGACCGTGTACCCCCTTCGCCTGGGGAGGCGCGGTCGGCCGCGTGGGCTGACCCTGCACGTCGCGCCGGACGGTGCGCGGCGGTGGTACTCGACGTGAGGGGCGCCGCGCCCGTTTGCGACGATGGCGCGATGACCTCGCTGCACGATCGCCTCGACCTCACCCACGGGCCCGCGTGGGCCAACCGGCTCGCCCTGGCGCCGCTGACCAACACGCAGAGCCACGCGGACGGGACGCTCTCGGACGACGAGTACCGGTGGCTGGTGGCGCGGGCCGAGGGCGGCTTCGGCATGACGATGACCTGCGCGACCTACGTGGCGCGCGCGGGGCAGGCGTGGGGTGGCCAGCTGGGCATCAGCGACGACCGCCACCTCGAGGGTCTGACCCGGCTCGCCGACGGCATCCGCGCCGCGGGCAGCGTCTCGTCGGTGCAGCTGCACCACGGCGGCCGGCGATCCGACCCGGGCGTCACCGGGGTCGACAACGTCGCGCCGTGGGAGGACCCCGAGCGCGGGGTGCGGGCGCTGAGCACCGGTGAGGTCCAGCAGGCCGTCGAGGACTTCGTCGTCGGGGCGGAGCGCGCGCAGCGTGCGGGCTTCGACGGCGTCGAGGTCCACGGTGCGCACGGCTATCTCCTGTGCCAGTTCCTCGACGGGCGGCACAACCACCGCACCGACGGCTACGGCGGGTCGCTCGAGGACCGGGCGCGGGTGATCTTCGAGGTGCTCCGCGGGATCCGTGAGCGCACCGGCCCGGACTTCCAGGTCGGCATCCGGCTGACGCCGCAGGGCAACGGGATCGTCCTCGACGAAGGCGTCACCGTCGCGCAGTGGACCCTCGACTCCGGCCTCGTGGACTACGTCGACATGTCGCTGTGGGATGCCTTCATGACCGTCGGCGAAGGGGAGGACCTCCTCATCGACGCCTTCACCGGGCTCGAGCGGGGCCGGACGCGGTTGGGTGTCGCGGGCAAGATCCGCTCCGCGCAGCAGGCGCGGTGGTGCCTGGCGAAGGGGGCGGACTTCGTCGACCTCGGACGCGCCGCGATCATCCACCACGACATGCCGCGGCGGATCGAGCAGGACTCGAGCTTCGCGATGGCGGCGCTGCCGGTGAGCCGGCAGCACCTGCGTGACGAGCGGGTGAGCGACACCTTCATCGACTACCTCGACGCGGGGTGGCCTGACTTCGTGGCGGGGTGACGTCGGCTGGCGGTGCGGTCGGGGCGACTCAGCGGGTCAGGCGGGTGCGGGTGCCGAGGACCTCGAGGGTGTCGACGGGCTCGTCCTGCAGGTCGGCGACGGTGGCGATGTCCTGCCACTGACCGCCGTTGACGCGGTACTGGCCGGTGAGTCGGGCGTCGACCTTGATCTCCCGGGTGCCGGTGTCCTTGTAGGTGTGGACGACGTCGCCGTCGGGGTAGGTCCCGCCGGTGCTCGTCGTCCAGCCGGAGGTCGTGCCGTCGCCGAAGTCGTAGCGGTACTCCTTGGCTGCGACCTTGAACTCGACGGTCCAGGACAGGAGTTTGATCTTGTCGCTGACCTCGCCGGGCTCGAGGCCCGAGTCGTCGGGCCACTGGGCCGCGTAGAAGGTCTTGAGGCCCTTGAGCGTCTTGTTGCCCCTGGGCTGGACGGTGACGCTCGGCTTGCTGAAGGGCAGCTCGCGGAAGGCGGTCTGGATCTGGGCGAAGGTCGGGACCGGCGGCGCCTGGACCGGAACCGTTCGCGGGGGCTGCCCGGGTGCGCCTGGAACCGTCACCGAGTCAGGGATACCGCATGAGACCCGGACGGGCTCCCAAGGCCCGTTGTTGACCCGGACGGAGGTCACGATGGGGGTATCGAAGTTGCTGGGGTCTCCCGAGAGCGTGATGCACCCTGCGCGTGTGCCGTTGCACTCGTCCATGTCCGGTTCGCACGGGGGTCGTACATGACCTCGATCTTGTCTGCTTTCTTCGTGCCCTTCACCGTCGGCTGCGAGATGTTGGCGGATCGGGGTGTCCCCGAGCGCGCCGCAGGCGCGCCGCCTGCCTCCGCGCCCTTGGTCGTACCTGGCAAAACGCCGTGCTCTTCAACGGACGCTTCCGCGAAGCCGTCCGTGAGATCACTATGCGGACTGCCGTGGTCTGCATACGCGATCTGAGGGCCTGCGAACAACGCAGCCAGCAGGATGCAGAAGGCCCACAGGCTTGGCCGTGTCACGTGACAATCCAATCCTTGACCTGCCAGCGGCCATCCGCCCAGGACACGTGCTCGGTCACTGTGTAACTCGTGGCATTCACATCTCCGTTTGACACGCCCTTCGAGTCGATGCGGTGATGGCTAGCGACAGTCACGTCAAGGACAACCTTGTAGCCCTCGTCGGGCCGCTTTGTAGCGACTGCCCGTCGGACCGTGTATGGGTTCTTGTCCTTCTTCCAGCCCTTGGCCTTGTCAGCCTCGATGTTCTTGATGGCGGTTGCACAGACGCTGCAATCGCTGGCCCCAAGGGTCTGGAAGACAGTGGTATCGGCACTCTTGGCAGCGTCTCCGTATGCGAGAAGGAAGTACTCGCCGAAGGCTGCTGCGCCTTCCTTCGTCTCTTCGCGGGCCTCGGCTGGCATGTCGTCAGGCAAGGACGGGTCATCACTTGAGGTGCTCGGCTCCGAGCTGGACTCGGACGAGGAACTCGAATCCGAAGACGTGGACGACGACTTGCTCGCGTCGATGGGGGAGGCGGTGGTCGTCGACTCCTCTGGCTCGCTGTCGTCACCACAGGCGGCCAGGCCGCCGGTCAGGACTGCCACGGCAGCAAGGATCGCTGCACCTCGCGTGGACTGCACGGGCTCTCCCCTTCGTCGCATGTGGGGCAGAGCCCGCCCCCGAACTGCATCCACCGTAGTGAAATCCGGGGAAGCCGCCTCTTGACGATCCACAGGCCCGGCGTGGCCCGTCGTACGGAGCAACGGCGTAGTCGCCGATTTGGCCCGACAGGGCGCGGTTCTGGGGGCCTCAGGAGTGCCCCGCCCACCAGCGCCGCCGACGACTCATCGCCCCGCCGGTGGGCCGGCGGGGCGAAGGGAGTCGTGGGTCAGTTCGGCGGCTGCTTGACGCGCGAGTTGGTCATGAGGGTCTGCTCGACCCAGGCCATGACGAAGGGGAGGGCCGCGACCGAGATCGTCGCCGCTCCCGTCAGAAGGCCTGTCGTGAGGTTCATGTCATCCACGGTTGCACCGATGGCACGATCCGGCGATCCAGAGTGGCGAGTCGGCGATCTCGTCACCGGATCTTGACCTTAGGGCCCGAACTCGTCCCGCCATGCGGACCGCGCGCCGGCCGACGCCGCGTCAGTGGGCGACGGTGAAGCGCTGGCGCGGGTGCTTGCGCTGCTCGATCTCGTCGACGTAGGCCAGGGCGAAGTCGGTCCCGGAGATCTCCGAGTTGCCCTCGGCGTCGGTGACGAGCTCGTCGCCGCCGAGCCGGTAGCTGCCGGTGGTCTCGCCAGGAGCGAAGGAACCGAAGAGGGCAGCGGGGGAGACGTAGAACCAGTCGAGCTCGGCCGGGCCCTCGCGCAGGGCGTCGAGCACCTTGGCGTGGGAGAGGGCCTCCGGCTTCCAGTCCTCGTGGAAGTCCGGGGTGTCGATGAGGCGGGGACCGCCCTTCGCCACGTGCAGGGACCCGGCGCCGCCGACGAAGGACAGGCGCGCGCCGTGGTCGATGGCGGCGGAGGTGAGGCGGGCGACGTGGTCGACGAGCGGGGAGCCGCCGACGTCGGCGCCGTGCGTGGCCACGACCAGGTCGTCGGCGTCGGCCGCGGCCTGCGCGAGGACGGTGTCGTCGGTGAGCGAGCCGGTGCGGTACTCCACGCCCTCGGCCTGCTCGGCCGGGGCGGTGCGGCTGTAGGAGATGACCTGGTGGCCGCGGGAGGCGGCTTCGCGGGCGATGTTGCCGCCGGCGTATCCGGTGCCGCCGAAGATGACGATGGTGCTCATGGTGTTCCTATCTGTTGGGGTTACAGGCGGGGATGGGCGCGACGGGGCCGTCGCTGTTGCGGCGCCACCCGAGCTCGGGGGCGACGTGCTGGGCGAAGGCCTCGAGGATGTGCAGGTTGTAGTCGACGCCCAGCTGGCTCGGGATGGTGAGCATGACGGTGTCGGCGGCCTCGATGGCAGGGTCGGCCTTGAGCTGCTCGACGAGCTGGTCGGGCTCGGCGGCATAGGTCTTGCCGAAGGTCGAGCGGAAGCCGTCGATGATGCCGACCTGGTCGCTGCCCTGGCCCTGCAGGCCGAAGAAGTGCCGGTCGAGGTCGCTGACGATCGGGAAGATGCTGCGGGAGACCGACACCCGCGGCGACCAGTCGTGGCCCGCCTCGCGCCACGCGGCGCGGTAGAGGTCGATCTGCTCGCGCTGGAGCTCGCCGAAGGAGGCGCCGGTGGCCTCGGTGAGCAGCGTCGAGCTCATGAGGTTGACTCCCTGGCGCGCGGTCCACTCGGCGGTCTCGCGGCTGCCGGCGCCCCACCAGATGCGGCGGTCGAGGCCGGGGGAGTGCGGCTCGACCCGCAGCCGGCCGGCGGGACCCTGCGTCGGGTCGGCGTCGACGACTTTGTCCCCTCGGACCGCGGACATGAAGGTGTCGAAGTGCTCGCGGGCGATGTCGGCGCCGCGCGGATCGCGAGCACCGGTGTGGCCGAAGGCTTCCCACCCACGCAGGGCCGGCTCCGGTGACCCCCTGCTCACGCCGAGCGCGACCCTCCCTTCGGAGATCAGGTCGAGGGCCGCAGCCTCCTCGGCCAGCTGCAGCGGGGTCTCGTAGCGCATGTCGATGACGCCGGTGCCGACCTCGATGTGCTTGGTCCGGGCCGCGATCGCCGACAGGACCGGCATGGGCGCCGCGCCCTGCCGGGCGAAGTGGTGGACGCGGAAGTAGGCGCCGTTGACGCCGATCTCGTCCGCCCCGACCCCGATCTCGACGGCATCGCGCAGGGCCTGGCCCGCGTCGGGGTCACCAGGCCCGCTGCCGTGGCCGTAGTGCCCGAAGCTCAAGAATCCGAAGGCGTGCATGACCCGTGCAACTGGTTGTCACGGCAACTAATTCCCGGACGTCGCCCGACCTCGGCGGCAGGGGCGGGTGCTCAGGCCCAGGGGCGCGCGGCGAGGCCGTGGTCCTGCGCGTAGGCAGCACGCTCCGGCGGGGTCCAACCCTCGAGCGCGGCGTCGGGGACCTGGTAGACCTCGATGCCGAGCGGGCGGCAGACCGCCTCCGTGTCGCCGGCCTCGGGGCCGAACATCGGCACCGACAGGTCGCCGCCGGGGCACGTCGACAGCGCAGCGAGGATGTCGATCTCGGCGAAGAACTCGAAGTAGTCGCCCTGCTGCGCAGGGCAGGTCTTCATGAAGTACTGGTCGTCGTCGTTCAGCCCCGTGCACTGGAAGACGTTGAGCACGTCGTGCACGTCGAACTCCGTGAGGTGCCACGGTCGCACGGCCCGCGTCAGGTTGGAGTGGCAGTGGTAGTCGAAGGGGGCGTCGTTGAGCATCTGGTTGACGTAGGGATCGCAGCGGGTTCCGAGCAGATCGTGGACGCGCCCCCCTTCGTCATCGACGCCGTAGTCGGCCAGCGAGTCACCGGTGATCGTCACGAGAGGACGCAGGAAGGGCAGGGTCGACCACAGTCGGTCGAAGACCGAGACGTGCGCGGCCTGCAGCTGCCGGGTGCGCGAGGCCCACAGACGCTCGCGGGGGTCGTGCAGGTTCCACAGGTTGAGGTCGGCGACCTGCGGACCCTCGATGGTGACGATCCGGCACACGTGCCCAGCCGGCACCTCCCAGGCCCGACCGCTGCGGATCGGGATGGTGAAGGAGTCGACGAGCTCCCGCCCTTCGGTCGTCGAGCCGATGCGGCCGTAGAGCTCGCGGTCGACGTCGAGGGGGCCGCCGGGGTCGGCCTGGTAGGCGGCTTCGGTGAGGTCCATGGGGTCTCCTATCGGTGGGTGGTCTGGCGGCGGACCATGTCGAGCACGGTCAGCTCGGAGTCGTGGAGGTAACCACGCAGGAGGCGCTCGGCACCCGCACGGTCGCCGTCGGCGAGGTGCTCCCAGATCGCGCGGTCGCGCGGGCCCCATGGGCGCTGGAAGGAACTGGTGTCGCCGGCGGCGTGGAACGCGAGACGCAGCCGACCGAGGATCGTGTCGAAGAACTGGTCGAGCAGGGGAGAGCCGAGCAGGCGGACGAGCGCGGAGTGGAACTCCAGGCTCGAGCTGGCGTAGTCCTCCCACCGCGCTGCGCGCTCGGCGGTCTCGGTCGTCTCGACGGCCCGGCGCAGCTCGTCGAGCGCGTCGTCGGGGGCGTAGGCGGCGTCCTGGACTGCGCGCACCTCGAGGGCGATGCGGGCGGCGTAGATGTCCCGCACGTCGGCCGTCGTCAGGGTGCGCACGACGAAGCCCTGGTGGTTGCGGTGATCGAGCAGGCCCTCGTGCCGCAGGAGGCTGAGCGCCTCGCGGGCGGTGTTGCGGGAGACGCCCAGTTCGGCGGCAACGGCAGAGTCGCGCACGGGTGCCCCCGGGGCGAGGTCTCCGGTGATGATGCGCGAGCGCAGAATGGCCGCGAGCTGCGAGGTCGTGCCGCCCGGCTGGTCCTGAGTCATGGGGGAGACAGTAGCGACGTCGCGACGATTGCTCAACAAATCTCACGTGCCAACGCTCGAAGAGTCGACAGTTGGTTGAGAAGGCGTTGACGAACTGCTCAACAATCCCTAACGTCTGGTGACTCACCCACCCCTGACGAGACGGAGCACGTGGTGGCACGCAGCAGACTCAACGACGAGTCCACACAGGCAGAGCAGGTCGGCGACCCCTCGGCACGCAAGGGCATCTGGGAGCGGATGGGTCCCGGGCTGATCATCAGCGCCTCGTTCATCGGCCCGGGGACGATCACGACGGCGACGGTCACCGGCTCGTCGTACGGCTACGCCTTGGCGTGGGCGATCGCCTTCTCCATCGTCGCGACGATCATCCTGCAGGAGATGTCGGCGCGGCTCGGGATCGCGACCGGGCAGGGGCTCGGCGAGGCGCTGCGCACGACCTTCCAGCACCCGGTCCTGCGGTTCGCGATGGTCGCGCTCATCGTCGCGGCCATCGGCGTCGGTGGAGCCAGCTATGCGGGCGGGGACACCACGGGCACGGCCCTCGGCCTCTCCGGGCTGACGGGTCTGTCGCCCAAGCTGCTCGTCGTGGTCGTCGGGCTGATCATCTTCGGGCTGCTCATCACGGGCAGCTACAAGGTGCTGGAGCGGGCGCTCGTCGTCATGGTGGCCGTGCTCGCGGCCGTCTTCCTCCTCACGATGATCGTCGTCCGGCCCGACGTCGGGGCGATCCTGCGAGGCACCTTCACGCCCACGATCCCGAGCGGTGCGCTGCTCACGACGATCGCCCTCATCGGCACCACGGTCGTGCCGTACAACCTCTTCCTCCACGCCAACCTCGCCCAGGAGAAGTGGGGTGGCCTCCCCAAGGACCGCGCGATCCGTGACGCCAAGGTCGACACGATCGTGTCGATCCTGATCGGCGGCGTCATCACCCTCGCGATCATGATCACCGCAGCTGCCGCGATGTGGACGAAGGGAGTGACCGCCGAGTCGGGTGCGGACATGGCCACGCAGCTGGAGCCGCTGCTCGGCGCGGCCGCGCCGTACGTCTTCGCGCTGGGGCTCTTCGCCGCCGGCATGACGAGCGCCGTCGCCGGTCCGCTCGGCGCCGCCTACGCGATCTGCGGAGTCATGGGCTGGGGGAGCGACCTGAAGTCGCCCCGATTTCGAGCCGTGTGGATCGCGGTCATGGGGATCGGCATGGTCATCGCCCTCACCGGGGTCAACCCGATCCAGATCATCCTGCTGGCCCAGGCCGCCAACGGCTTGCTCCTGCCGATCGTCGCCGGCTTCCTCCTCGTGGTGATGAGCCGCTCGTCCGTGCTCGGCCGCCACAAGAACGGCCCGGTCGCCACGACGCTCGGTGTGCTGGTCTTCATCGTCGTCACCGGGCTGGCGATCTACCAGTTCGCCGACATCCTCGGGCTGCTGCCGGAGTGACCTTGAGCGCTGCCTGACACGCCGACGGTTGCGGACCTCCCTTCGACACGGTGTCATGGAGGCGACGCGACAGGGGGTCGCGACGAAGGGGAATCGGTATGTACCGCACCGCAATCACGTCCTGCGCCGCCGCGCTGCTGCTCGTGGGCGCCACTGCCTGCGGGTCGGGGGATGACGCCGGCGACTCGCCCACCGTCATGGAGACGACCTCGGTGAGCACGACCGAAGGGGGCGAGACCGAGACCTCGTCGTCGACCACGGCGCCGTCGAGCACGTCATCCTCCGTCGAGTCCACGACCACGACCTCCAGCCCCACGTCGAGCGAGGCGGACGGCGATGACGACGGTGACGACGACGGCGCCGCGGGACCTGCGACTCAGGTCGTCAACGTCTGGGTCGACGACTCGTGGAAGGTCGAGGAGGTCGACGAGGACGTGTGCGGCGGGTCGGCCTACCAGTCGCAGTTCTCGACGCAGGACGACGTCTACACGTGCGGGGCGACGGCATCGAGCGCCCTCGCCTGCCTCGACGACGAGGGCGGCGAGACGGCCACGTGTGTCGCCAACGGCCAGGACCGCATCGCGATCCACTTCCCGCACCAGCCGATCGACCCCGCCAAGGTCAGCAAGCGCGAGGCCGAGGCCATCCCGCTCTACGTCGAGCTCGGCGACGGCACGACGTGCGGGGTGCTCAGCCACGACCAGGCCCAGCACTGGGACGACATGTTCAGCTGGTACGGCTGCTCCGACGGCTCCGAGCTGCTGACCGAGGAGCAGATCGCCGACACCTTCGACGACGACGAGCAGGCGTGGACCGTGGAGCGCTCGACCAACAAGGGCAAGCCGGTGGAGACTCCTGTGGCCAAGGCGGTCTTCGCCGGGAAGTAGAGGCTGGTCACCGTGGGGTCAGGCAGGAGATCTCCAGACGAGACCCACCCGCGAACTCACGAGCAGAGCTGTCCGCCAGCAGCATCCGGGTGCCGTGCCTCTCGGGTGGGCCAGCGGTGACGACCTCGGCAAGGGGCAGCCATGCGCCCCCTTCGGACCGGCCGCGGACCAGCCACGTCGTGCGCGGCGCGCTCCACACGAAGGGCTCCACCACCGTGACGACGACATCGCGCAGGGTGGCGTCGCCCGCGAGCTCGACCTGACGGTGCAGGTCGACCTGGTCGCCTGAGTGGGCGTCGACGCGCTGGGTGTCGACGAGGAGGGCGCCGGGGGCGCGGGGCTCGAGCAGGGGGCCGACGACGGTCCAGCCGTCCGCATCGGGCACTCGACGCGCCGCTTCGTCCCGCGTGATGACCGCGGGCCGGTTGGCGGGCTGCATGTCCCACCACGCGCCGCACCGGCTGCAGTGGCGGATCTGCACCCAGTCGGCTGTCGCCACCTGGCGCACGCTGGGGTGGCGGGCTGCGTGGATGCACGCCGCGGTGCACACCTCACAGGCGCCTGCGTAGCTCGACATCAGTGGACTCAGCGCGAGGCGACGATCACCGGGGGAGTCCGGTCTGCTCGTCGTAGAGGTCGTCCCCGTCGGTCACTACGCGGTCCCGGCCGGGCGGGGTGTCTCCGTAGGCCCGCACGATGGTGTGGACCCGATCGATCTTGGCCGCGAGACGTCCCTCGTCCGGGTCGGTGTCGTTGGTGATGTCCATGCCCATGGACCCCATCTTCCCTCCTCGCGCCGCTCGAGAGCCGGTCCTTTGCCGGTGGCGTGGTGCTGCTGCGATACGTGCGACCAGCTGCCTGCCCAGACGGTGGACTGCGTCTCGGTCCACCGCGCCTCGACGTCGCGACGATGCCATGCTGACCCGACCACCTCTTCCGACGACGCAGGAGGCGCGATCGTGAGCACCCGGACCGACACCAGCCCGCACGGCAGCGAGAGGTTCAAGCGCTCGCTCGGGCGCATCGAGATCTTCTTCATCGGCTTCGGCGCGATGATCGGCTTCGGGTGGATCACCTCGACGAGCACGTGGCTCAACGACGCCGGCATGCTCGGTGCTGCGATCGCCTTCGTCATCGGTGGCGCGATCATGGGGCTCGTCGGCCTGGTCTACGCCGAGCTCGTCGCGGCGATGCCGCTCGCGGGTGGCGAGCACAACTACCTCATGCGCGGCTTCGGGCCGCGGCTGGCCTTCATCGGTTCGTGGGGCATCATCGGCGGCTACATCAGCGTCGCGGCCTTCGAGGCGGTGGCGATCCCGCGGACGGTCGCCTACATCTTCCCCGACGTCTACTCGATCCCGCTGTGGAGCGTCGCCGGCTCGCAGGTCTACCTCGTGTGGGCGCTCATCGGGACGATCACGAGCATCGTGCTGACGGCGCTGAACATCCGCGGCATCAAGGCGGCGAGCCTGCTGCAGAGCTCGGTGATCGTCTTCCTCGTCGTCATGGCCTTCGCCCTCGTCGGCCTCTCGCTCTTCGAGGGCGACACGAGCAATGCCGAGCCGCTCTTCACCGACAGCGCCGGGCTGCTCGCGGTCCTGGTCGTCGTCCCCTTCTTCTTCGTCGGCTTCGATGTCATCCCGCAGTCGGCCGAA
Source organism: Janibacter sp. CX7 (assembly GCF_024362365.1). Lineage (NCBI taxonomy): Bacteria > Bacillati > Actinomycetota > Actinomycetes > Micrococcales > Intrasporangiaceae > Janibacter > Janibacter sp. CX7. The sequence goes on from NZ_CP101464.1 coordinate 1,267,054, forward strand.
GAGGTCAAGGTCCCGCCCCACAAGGTCGGCCGCCTCGTCATCGTCTCGGTCGCCATGGCGACGGCCTTCTACGTCGCCATCATCGTCACGACCGGTCTGGCGCTGCCGGCATCGGAGATGCAGGACTTCGACCTCGTCACCGCGGAGGCGATGGCGGCGCTGTCCGGTGAGTTCTGGGGCAACCTCGTGGTCGCTGGCGGGCTCGCCGGCCTGCTCACCTCGTGGAACGCCTTCCTCATCGGCGCCTCCCGACTCATGTGGGCCATGGCCAACTCGGGGATGCTGCCGGCGTGGTTTGCCAAGCTGCACCCGCAGCACAAGACCCCGGTCAACGCCCTGCTCTTCATCGGCGCCATCTGCGCGGTCGCGCCCTTCTTCGGCGAGGTGATGATGGGCTGGCTCGTCGACTCGAGCTCGGTGTCGATCGTCATCACCTATCTGCTCGTGTCCGCCGTCTTCATCGTGCTGCGTCGGCGTGAGCCCGAGATGGACCGCCCGCTGCGAGTCGGTGGTCGCTCGGCGGCCGGTGGCATCGCGGTGGGCGTCGCCGCCGTCATCACCACCGCCTGCCTGCTCGCGCTCTACGTCCCCGGCATGCCCGCGATGCTCGACGTGCAGCCCTACGTGATCCTCGGCCTGTGGTGGCTGCTCGGTGTCGTCTTCCTCGTGCGGGTGCCCGGGGGAGTGGCGCCCGGTCAGGATGCTGAGGAGCGGCTGCTGGAGAGGCTGGCGGAGCGGCGGTCCTCCGCTTCCTGAGGCGAAGGGGGTTGCTCGCGCCGTGGTCAGGCCCTGAGCGTGGCGACGTCGTAGGCGTCGATCTGCGGGTCGCTCGTCACCACGATCGCTTCCTCGCAGAGGGCCTGTGCGACCAGGAGCCTGTCGAAGGGGTCGCGGTGGTGCCAGCGCTCAGCAGTGGTTCGTTGCCTGGGTCGCTGATGAGTTCCGTGGCCTCGGGCGAGATGGAGTCGCGGTCGCCGAGGAGCAGGCGGACCACGACATTGGTGTCGAGCAGATATCGCGTCATGAGTAGTCGGCGAAGTCGGCCACGGGCGCGTCGAAGTCGTCGGGCAAGGAGCCGGCGAGGTCGCCCCAGATCATGCGCTGCTCGGTGACCAAGGGCGCAGGGCTGAGATCGCGACCCGGTGGGCGCCCCGCCGGATGACGATCGTCTCGCCAGCCTCCACCCTCCGCAGCAGTCGGGAGAGGTGGGTCTTGGCCTCGTGCACCGTGACCTCCATACCGTCAACGGTAAGTTGGTCAATTTGGTTGGTTAACGTGTCTCGACGCGCTCGCGAAGGGCATCGAGTGCCCTCTTCTCGATCTGGCGGATCCGCTCGCGGGTGACGCCGAAGCGCTTGCCGATCTCGTCGAGGGTCATCGGCGGCTGACCGGTGAGCCCGTGCCGCAGCTGCAGCACGGTGACCGCGCGAGTGCCGAGGCCAGGCAGCTCGACCAGGCTCTCGAGCAGGTCGTGGACGTCGGCCTCGTCGTCGAGCCGGTCGATGCACTGCTCGATCGGGTCGAGGCCCGGGTCGTCGTCGACGACGTCGAGCTCTGCGCCGACCTGGTCGAGGCTCAGGCACGGCCGCAGATGGGTCTGGGCCTTCGCGATGTCGTCACTCGTCGCGTCGAGACCGAGCCGGCCGGGGTCGGCGAGGGCCTCCTGCCAGGTGAGTCCCTCCCTTCGCCTTGGGGTGTCGATGCGACGCGCGGACTCGAGGGCATGGACCGGGATGCGGACCACGCGGGCCTCGTCATCGATGGCGCGGCTGATGCTCTGCTTGATCCACCACGTGGCGTAGGTGGAGAACTTGTGCCCAAGCGTGTGGTCGAACTTGTCGACCGCGCGCATGAGGCCGATGAGGCCGGCCTGCTGGACGTCGTCGAACTGCATGCCTTGACCCACGCGCGGCAGCGCCTTGCGCGCGATGCTCGTGACGAGCCGGACGTTGGCGAGGATCATCCGCTCGCGGGCTTCGTCGGCGGTGCGCACGACGTGCTCGAGGCCGCGACGCTCGGTGCGGCGCAGCTCGACACCGGAGTCGAGGCGCTGCTGCGCGAAGGCGCCGGCCTCGATGCGGCGGGCGAGGACGACCTCCTGCTCCGCGGTCAGCAGGGGAGTGCGGTGGGCGCGCCGTCCGAAGGCGGACTGGCCGACCGCTCCGGAGCTCGTCCACTCGTCGTCGCTGTGGTCAAGGACCCACGGGGTGGTGTCCTCGGTGGTCTGCGCTTCGCGGGCCGCGAGGAGCTCCGCGAGGTGTGCCTCGAGCGCGGAGATCTCCGCGTCGATGTCGATGTGCGCCTCACGCAGGTTGAGGCGCGAGGCCGCCTGCGGCCGAAGCCTCGAAACCGCCCCCACCCCCACCGGCTGCGTCGCCGGCCTCATCACCATGTCGGTCATGAGAACAGTCAAGCGGTGACCACCGACATTCAGCCTCTGAGTGGGTCCGCGGGCGGGCCGAACAACCGACCGGGACACGTGGTGATCCCTGTACTGCTGAGTGGTCGCCCGCGGGCTCGGTGTCTGGTCGAGCGGTGTCCCTGTTCGGGAACTTGAAGCCAGCCCGTTGAGCCGATCGAGGGGGATTGCTGCACGGATAGGTGACATCTGATCTGTGGCGTCGAGGGACGCTGCTGGAAGGATGGACACCGTGCCCAAGACCTATCCCAAAGAGTTCCGTGACGACGTGGTCCGGGTGGCCAGGAGTCGTCAGCCGGGTTAGCAGTTGAAGCAGATCGCTGCTGACTTCGGGATCAGCGAGTCGTGCCTGACGAACTGGTTCAAGCGCGCTGACGTCGAGGACGGGAACGCGACAGCCATCACGAGCGAGCAGAACGCTGACCATCGGGATGCGAAGAGACGCATCCGTTTGCTGGAGCAGGAGAACGAGGTCCTGCGTCGAGCGGCGGCATACCTGTCGCAGGCGAACCTGCCGGGAAAATGAGAGAGCTGTGAGAGATGAACTCGAAGGATCACGCGGTGGCCGCGCCTACGTCCACGACCGAGACGAACTCAGGCACCGCGCTACACCACTATCGGGGACTCAACTGAACGGGCGAAGGCCAGGACCGGCGACGATCTGGACCAGGCTCCGGGGGCCGTCTTCGAGTCTGGGTTAGGGAAGGGAAGCTTGATGGACTCATCGTTACCAGCAGGACCTCGAGGAGGGCCCCGACCCGGTCCGCGCAATAAAGTGAAGAGTTTGAGGGACCGTCAATAACGAGCGGGTGCAGGTATTTCAAAGATCGACTATATCGTGGCTTGATTGACGCACCTCAGAGTCGAGTCGTAGGACGAAATCCGTGCACGCTGTGAGGCATTGCTTGAGTGAGTCACCGGAAAGTGATAACCGGCCATCGACCACGACTACTCCAAGGCTCGCGCCCTTTAGCGCTTCGCTCGGCTTCTGCTTGCGAGTGAGACTGCCCCGGCCATGGGCAATCCCATTTCGGACCCAGACGGCGCAGTCGAACAGTTGCCACTCGGGCCACTGCTGAATTGACGTGTGCAGTCCCCAATTCAGAGTGTCCCTTCGTGAATCCCAGCTTTGGTATGCGTTTTTACGATGCCTCTTAACGAGCTCTTTCGCCACGCCTTGGGCCGTGGTCTCCGCAGCCTCTAGGAGGAACTCGACAATTTTGTCTGAATAGAACTCGACGTAACTGACTAGACTCGTCCAGGTACCCGCTAATACTAGGTTGCGGGTGTGTGAATCGGCCGCATTTCGGGTCAACGTCTCCGCGCAGCCGCCCTCCGAGTGTCTCAGTAGGAGCAGGGTCTCTTCGGTTGCTCCGAGGATCGGCTGGATCATGAGTTCGTGACGATCCGTCGTAGGAGTGGTTCATCGAAGGCCTTTGCGCCTTTGGTTGGATCGTCTACGTGAGACATGGCCGCGGCGTAAAAGATACTTAGTGCGGTCGGCGCTGAGTTGTTAAAGTTCATGATTTGGGGAGCGTCAACCTCATGATGGCGTGCGAGGACCCAGACCCCATGGGCGCTCAAAATTGCATTCGATCGACTTTCCGTCTCATGACGGATCCATTCAATGCGTGAGGTTCGATTTCGCTTGAGGGTCAGGCATCCGGTCGCGTCGTAGGCATGGATAATCCAAGTCTTTTGCCAGTCGTTCAGGGCCGCTTTATGGGCCAGCTCATCCAAGACGGCCGCAATTCTGGTGCGAGACCTTTTGGCTTGACCAAGTTGAATGAGGTATCGCATTGCGCTGGGCGTGACGGGAGCCATGAACCGAACAATTTCTGCCACGGAGTCGAGTGCGCGAAGGTCTTTGCTCTTAGCGAGAGAAGATAGGGCTCTTCTTGCCATCCTAACTTCGGCGGCTCCCGCGTCCCTCAGGGAGAGCTGGGCGTCGCCGTCCGGTGTGGGGGAAAATCTCTCGAGATACTCGGCGGCGCTGTCTGGATCTTGATCGAAATCGTCAGTGTAGTCGCCGACGATGTCCTCAGCGTCTTCCTTTTGTATTGGCCCACCGGGACTCTCTTCGAGGTCCATGGAATCGAGGTAATAGTTGGCATACGAAGGTGTTGTTGTCTTGAACTCGTTAAGTGTTAGCCCCATTGATCGAAGGGCTTGGTCTAGATCGTCGATGGCATCCATCGTATGCGTGTAACTGGTGCATGCGATTCGAAAGTCGTCACTGAATCTCCAAACGTGGTGACCGCGTCGAATCATGGAGCGCTCTACTGCGCTGATATAAACCTCTGCCAGGATATCTGATGGAGTGGAGGCTTGGGGGAGACCCGTCGAGCGCCCTTGTAGTTCACCCAGAAATTGCATTAGGTATGTAATTGCTTCATAGTCGCCTCCGATCAGCGTCAACTGATCCCTGAGGAGTTCGTGGTCCACGTGCCTATAGAAGGCAACGACGTCGGATTTGACGACATACTTGAACTTTGTGCTAAATGGAAGAAAGAATTTCGGCACATTCGGTTGCATTTCAGCCTCGGCGGCCAAGATCGGCTCCCGTACGAATTTGAGCCAGTCGCTGGGCCCTGAGTTCGGGGTGGAGGAACCTGCGGTCGCTGCGTCGACCAGCGCGGCATAGATTATGCGCTCATGGACACCCAAGACTGGGATGGGTCTTAGGCCGTGCCGGGACTTGCGTGCGGAAATTTGCGCAGGGGCATGAATGGGCATGCCTTGTGACAATTGTGCCTGAATTGATTGGGAGACAATGTGGGCGTGCCCTTTGACTCGCCAGTTGGGCTCTTCGGGCAGGAGGCTTCGTCCTAGTGTGTCCTTTTCAAGCGCAGCCTGGTGGAGCTTCAAGCGCGAAATTAGGGAGGTGGGCATAGGTTGCATCGACTACCTGCCTGTCGCGAGCGACGGATATTTCTCAATTGGCTGTCCTCAGGGCTTAGTATGTGCCGCCAAGGTATGTTAAGAGGGTTTTTTGGAAGTCCGGGTTCGCGAAGAACTGGGAGAAGAGTGTCCCGTTCTTGTCGTGTCGGTCCAGCATGAGCTCCTTGATCCAAGCTGCGTGTCGTTGTGCAGGAGGCTCGGGAACGTGAGTGGGGAGAGGTTGTAGAAGCGGTGCCCCGCCGCTCGCTTGAGCAACTCGTCGATGGCCCCGTCGGCAGGCTTGCCGATCGTCTTGCGGTCGGCCTTGAGCGCTCCGAGCTTGACGGCCTCGTCCAGGACTGCGTCCGCGGTGGGAGCGAGAACCGCGTCCATGCGCCGGAGGACGAGCAGGGGGAGCATGACCGACCCGTACTCGTGCTGCTTGAAGGTGCCGCGCAACCTGTCGGCGACCTTCCACACGAACGCGACCTTGTCCGCGAAGCCAACTGGCGCCATCTCTTCCCTTCGTTGGTGTGGTTGGGGTGAGCCTATGGCCACGACGAACCGCGGGTGCGGTAGGGCGCGGGCTTATGTCGCGGAAGATGCGGCACAGTGGCTGCATGAGTCAGTTGAGCCCTGCCGGAGACCTGACGCTCGGCCATGTCATGGACGCCGCTGGCCTCGCCGCGGAGGACGTCGTCGTCATCCGGCACACCTACAACGCAGGTGGACTGGTCGAGGGGCAGACCCCGCCCGAGGTCGTGCTGCGATACACGCAGCGACAGAGTGTCTCGTGGAGCGTTGGGGCGTCGGCCAAGACATGGTTGTGCTTCTTTGCCGACGGCCAGCGGAGGTCGCGGTACTACGGAGCCTTCACCAACCGCGGTGAGGTCGCCGAGCACCGGACTAGCGAGCTCAAGTACTTCGACCTGGAGGCCACGGACGTGTTGTCGTCCCTTCGGGGCCGCTTGGTCATCCAGTGGTCTCTCGATGCGGTGAACTGGTCCAAGAAGGGCTCGTTGGCGAGTTCCTTCCCGGTCGTGGAGATCGCTGACCGGCAAGAGGAGGTGTTTCCGGGCTTCGAGCGCCTGAGCTTGCCGTACTGGAAGCTCGTCGAGGTGATGACTGAGTCGCGCTACGCCAACTGGCGATCAGCCCTCGGATCCGTGCAAGGCATCTACGTCATCGCCGACACCACCAACGGCAAGCTCTACGTGGGGAAGGCGGACGGGCGTGAGCGCATCCTGGGGCGCTGGCGGCAATACGCGGCCGACGGGCATGGCGGCAACGTTGCCCTGAAGGAGGTCTCGGACTCGGCGCCCGACCACCGGCACAACTTCGTCTTCAGCGTGCTGCGTGTCTACGACCCGTCGGTCCCGCTGAAGGTCGTAAACGAGGGGGAGTCGTACTTCAAGGCCGCGCTGATGAGTAGGACCCCGCTTGGATACAACAAGAACTGAAGCTTGCATCGGCTAGCTACGACGTGTGCCACGACCCCCGATGTAGCGAGAGCGAAATCGAGTGGCCAAGACTTCCTGGCGCTGCTTGTTCGCGAGGAGGCCGGACACGAAGCCTACGGCGATGGCGGAGATCGCGGCGCCCATCGAATTCCACAGCAAGACGCTCGAACCCATGACGACGAGCATCCATCCGATGAATGAAGGCGGACCCTTCGACAACAGGTCCTGGTCGTCGGCGGACAGGGTCTCGTCGATGCGAATGGGGAAGATGCGTTGGGGGAAGGCGGCGGTGAGGATCAGGAGGCGTAGGGCCAAGAGGGCCGAGATGGCAGTCCCTCCGAGAAACAGGATGACGACTGCCGGAGACTGGGGCGCGAAGGCCAAGGCGATGAGGGTGAACACCAGAGCAAGGAACTGGTACGTGGGGTCCTTCGCCAGGTCGGACCAGCCTTCGTCGCTCTCGAGCACCTGGCGCAGCGCGTTGAGAGGTGTGAGCGCGGTCGACATCTGGTGAGCGCCTCCGGCGATCACCATGAGTGTCCCGATCGTCGTGCTGTCCATGCGCCCTCCGCCGTCCAGTCGAATAGCCGTCTTCAGTCCCGCGCGTCTCTTCGAGCGAAGGTACTGGGAGCCGGTGACAGGGCCGGTCGTGGCAGTCCCAGCGGGGTGGGTCGAAGTTGGTTGTCACACCTGGTTGATATGCCTACGGCTTAAGCAGCAGTGACTCCAGAGGGGCGATGGCGATGCAGCATTCGGCACGTGACGACACCAACCGTGACGGCGCTCTCGGTCGCGCCCAAGTGCGGTTCCGAGGGGCTGAAGGTTGGCGCGACAGTGAGCTCCGACAGCAACGGGAGCGTCGGCGTCGGATCGCCGGGCGGAAGTGGCTTGTTCGCGCCGTTGTGCCGGTGCTGCTCGTCTTGGTCTCGGGCCTCGTGGTTCTGGTGATAGGACTCGGAGCTGCAGTCCTGGATAGGGGAGGTGGCGAGTCAGTCCGCCCCGAACCTATGGAGAAGGGGTGGGAGCTGCTCAGGGCCTCACGCGGGATCGCCGTCGGTGACGAGCTATTGCTGCTCGCCTTCTTCGGGGCTCCGACGTTTGCCGTGCTCAAGCCGTTTCCGGCCGGCGAGGACCTGACGCACTTTCAGGGCGTACACACAGTGGAGACGCGTGGCGATGCGGAGAACCGCCTCGGAATGCTCATCTGTGCTCTCCTCTTTGGGTCATTCTCGTCCCTCTGGGTGGCCGTCCCCCCGGACGATCAGTGGCTGCCGCACGTCAGCGTTCTGGCGCTGTTCATGGCGTGGATGACCGCCTTTGCTGCACTGCAACTGGTCATGCCCCGGATGTCTTCGCGTGATGCCATGCGGTGGACCGACTCTCACATCGCGCTCCTCCGAGCGCGCCTCGAGGTCTTGAAGGTCCGTGCCTCCCAGCGCCAAGGACACGACCTCACGCCGATGTCTTGGCGGTCGTGGTGGAGACTCGGCCTGCTGCCTGGCGCGGCAGCGGTCCTGGGAGGTCTGGTTGTATCGGCGGCGACAGCCGATCAAGCTGGCGTCATGTGGTCGCTGGGGCTTGGCGCGACGCTCATGGTCTGTGCCCCTGCCATGACGTATGTCGCCGGTCAGGTGGGGTCGTCGGGATGGGCGGCGCGCTCCCTGACGTGCCTCAGTGCGACCACCGCCGCCCTGATGTTGGCCTGGTGGATCGTGTCCGCGTGGCTTCTCTGGGACGGGCGGTTGCTCCCGCTGGCACTGACCCTCGGGGGCCTGGGAGGGGTGTGGGTAGCCGTTCGAGAGCATCGGGGTCAGCACATGCGAGTTGAGGCCGCGCTCATACGTGCGGAACTCAAGCAATTGTCCCGGTTGAGAGCGCGGCACGTGCAGGGGCGAATGGTGATCTGACGACGCGACGGTCCTGACCGTCGCGGGCCCTTCGAGACGGCCCCTTCGAGACGGCTCGTTCCTCGCCTCCTCAGGGACGAAGGGGTGGGCCTCCCCGGGGATCGGTGTGTGGGAGGTTGGGGCAATGGACGTCCTGCCGATGTTTCCCCTCGGAACGGTGCTGCTGCCCGGGCAGCCCCTGCCGCTGCAGGTCTTCGAGCCGCGCTACCTGACGATGCTGCGCGACGTCGCGGCCGGCGCCGGGGGCTTCGGCGTGGTGCTCATCGAGCGGGGCTTCGAGGTCGGTGGGGGAGACCAGCGGTTCGCCATCGGGTGCGTGGCGAGCATCGAGCAGGTCCGGCCGATGCCCGGTGGTCGCGTGGGACTGCTGGCGCGAGGACAGGAGCGCATCGAGGTCGTCGACTGGCTGTCCGACGATCCCTACCCGCGAGCGGAGGTGCGGCGCCTGCCGGACCTGACGTGAGCCGACGATGACGCCCCGCGTCTGGCCGAGACCGAGCGGACCGTCCGGCGAGCCCTGACGGTGATGAGCGGGTACCGATCGCCGGCGCTGCCCGCCGACATCGAGCTGGCCGACGACCCGGTCACGCGCAGCTGGCAGCTGGCGTGGGTCGCCCCGCTCGGCGCCCTCGACCAGTTGACCCTCCTGCGGTCAGCATCGGTCAGCGAGCTCCTGCACACCACCGCGCGCCTCACGAGCGAAGCCCTCGAGCTGCTGCCGCTCCAGTCACCCGACAAGTCCGACTGACGGCCTCCGGGCGGCGTCGGCAGTCGCGCCCGCCCTCAGTCCGCCTCGACGAAGAGCGGCCTCGACGCCTTGCCCGAGGCCAGCACCTCACCCATCGTGCGGTACTCGCCCCGCTCGAAGACCTCCGCGAGCTTCGCCTGGTCGACGAGGTGCGCCGACTGCAGCTCACCACCGGCGAACTGCAGCAGCGACCCGACCGGCAGCCCGAGGTAGGGGCCGAAGGTGCGGTCGCATGCTTGCAGCTCGCCCGCGTCGATGTTGCGCAGCGCGCGCTCCTCGTCGCTCTGCGCCGACGGCAAGACGATCGACCAGCCGGACCGGCGGGTGCCATCGGTCAGGGCCTGCGCGCCGGGGTCGAGCTCGAAGCGCTCCATGACGAACGCGGCGGGCTGCCCCAGGACGATCGCGTCGAGGGCAGCCGACTGGATCGCGATGGTCTCGGTGGCCCTGACCGGTGCCGCGTCCACGCCTGCCTGGCGAGCCTTCTGCAACTGCTCGACCTGCCCGATCAGCGCGCCGGTGAGGTCGTCGGTCGTCCGCTCCCGATAGGCCTCGGGAGAGGAGAAGTCCGGGGTCGTGACGAGGAGGACGCCCCCTTCGTCCGTGGCCTCGAGCGTGTACGGCGCATACGACATCTGCAGCCGGGCGCCCGGCTGCAGCGGACCGGCCGCGCCGGCGGCGAAGGCCATGAGGACGCTGCCGGCCAGCGGCGCGAGCTGCGGGTGGGTCCGCGCGCGCAGGGTCACGCCGTCGACGACCTCTTCGATCGTCTCGGTGGTGGGTGCCGCCGGGCTCTGCTCGCCGATGGGAGCACCCGCGCCGCGACCGTCGTCGAGCAGCTGCCGGTCCGCAGCGGTGACGGTGCCGTCTGTGGCCCGCGTGGCCCAGGCACCGAGGAACCGGCCGTCGGCGACCCGCGCCACCGTCCCCGTCGGCAGCGCGAGCAACGGCACGAGGTAGGCGGCCGACTGCACGAGCAGCCCGGCGAGGATCTCAACCTCCTTGTTGCGCAGGAAGGACTTCTCGGCCGTGCGCACCAGCCAGCCGGAGTCGTCCTCCGACGTCGACGGGCGCCGCACGAGGACGAGCTCGTCGGTCCGACCCTTTTCGACGACCGTCAGAGCCGCCTTGGTGAAGGTCACGCCCATCGCCATGTCGATCGGCGCGCCATCGACTTCCGCGCGGCTGAGCGTGTCCGCCTGGGCGGCCTCGATCCACAGCGCGAGCGTCAGGTCGTCGGTCGTGGCGTCGACGAAGTCTTCCGCCGCGTAGTCCGGCGCCGTGATCGCGAACTGCGTCTCCCGGTCCTGCCGCAGCTGCCAGAAGCCGAAGCCCACGATCGTCCGCAGCCCGTCCTCCGTGTTGCCCGCCTCGTGGTGGCGGCGGTAGCGGTCGACGACCGGCCGGGCGAAGGGAGCCACCTCGGTCGCGCAGCGCAGCGTCGCCACGGTGCCACCACCGAGGTCGACGGCAGGCTGCGGCTCGGGCTGGGTCGAAGGGAGTGGGAGCGGGAAGGTCGTCATGGGCGACATACTTTCGGCCCCGGCGACCCGCGGACAGGGGGAGCGCTCCCCGCATGTTGGCTGAGGTGCGACGGAGGAGCCTCGCAGCAGTCCGACGCCCGAGCGTTGTCGGTGCCCGCACCTAGTGTTGGCCTCGTCGGCGGAGGACGAAGGGGGAGTGACCTTGGGTGGGATGACGGACGGCCTGCGGAGCGGTCTGGGCACGGGCGAGCTGGCCGCGCTGGCGCAGCGGGTTCTGGACGAGTGGCGTCGCGGGTCAGCCACTCGGGCCGAGCAGATGGAGGTCTGCGACTGCTGTGGCGACTGGGTCGACGTCGAGCACCCCAGGGATCGGGAGATGGCCGACCAGTGGCGTGAGGCGACGGCCGAGCGCGCCCGCATGGAGTCCCTGCGCTCCGGCTCCGGCCCCGGGTGGCCGGGGCCGGAGATCGTGCCCGACGATGCGGTGACCGGCTGGACTGGGTCCCGCGCCCCCGAGTGGTGCCTCGACGAGCTGCTCTAGGACGTCAGCCGCGACCTCGTCCCTTATTGCGCAGCGGCAGGGTGAAGCGGTCGAGGTCCTGCCCGATCGTCACCTTGTCGCGGTACCCCTTCTGCGCATCGCGTCGCCACTGGTTCTTGTCGACCTTGGCCGCGCCCAGGTCGGCGTAGTGCGAGACGACGAGGTGCTTGGCGTGGGCCGCCTCGGCGACGAGACCCACCTTGTCGCTCTCGACGTGCGACTGGAGCATGTGGTCGAGCGAGGCCTCGCCGAGCCCGGCTCCCTTCACGCCGATCGCCTCGTGCACGAGCAGGTCGGTGCGCTCGGCCATCTCGATGAGGTTGTCGGAGTGGCGCGTGTCTCCGCTGAAGGTCACCGACCCGTACTCGGTGTCGAAGCGGAAGGCGTAGGCGGGGAAGACCGGCCCGTGCGGCACGAGCGTCGCGGTTACCGTCACCTTGTCGTCGGCGAAGATCGTGAAGGGCCGCATCCGCGGAGCCGTGTCGAGGTAGGTCGCGTGCACGCCGGCCGGCAGGGCGATGTCGCGCACGTCCATGAGCGTGCGGATGTCGACGACGTTCATGTCCCGCAGGAAGACGTTCATGCTGTACGCGTAGGCCGCGTGCAGCGACTGCGTCATCTCGACGGTGCCGGGCGTCGGGTTCGCGGGGTTGACCGTCGGCGCCTCGCCGCCGCCGAACTTCGGCTGCAGACCACCGGCGGCACCGGGCCCGAAGACCGGGACCTGCCGCTCGATGTGGTCACCGGCCTGGTTCTTGATGTGCCCGCCGAGCATGAAGAAGTTGTAGTAGTCGGCGATGTGGTCCGCGTGCAGGTGGGTGAGGAAGATCCCCGCGATCGAGTCGAAGCGCAGCCCCGCTGCGGCAAACTGGGTCACCGACGCGCGACCGCAGTCGACCACATAGGTGCGGCCGTCGACGACGAGGGCGCTCGCCGCGCCCACCTGGTGCAGGTCCACCGGCGGGCCCGCGCGGGTGCCGAGGAGGACGAGCTCCAGGCCATTGCCACGCGGCGGGCGAGCCTTCGCTCCCTTCGACGAAGGGGAGGCCGCCGCCATCCCGGGGACGAGCGCGAGACCCGAGGCGGCGCCGACGCCGGCCATGATCGAGCGGCGCGAGATCCCGAGGCCACGACGCGCCTCGTCAATCGCCTCCTCGCGCTCCGAGTGGACAGGCTCGTGGGGGAGCTGGTCGCACAGGCAATGAGGGCCGTGCTCGGGGTGCTGGGACATGTGAACTCCTTTGTTCGACGTCGTCGCCAAAGGTAGGGACGAGGCAAAGAGGGGATCAGCCCGTTCGTCAGGCGGGAACGCCCGCCCCTTCCAGACGGTCGCTTCGCGACCTCCTCAGGGAACGTGGGGATCCGGCCCTTCGAGACGCTTGCTGCGCAAGCTCCTCAGGGACCGTGGGTCAGCGGGTGTGGGAGGTTGGGGCGATGGACGTCCTGCCGATGTTCCCCCTTGGGCGGCGCTGCTGCCCGGCCGACCGCTGCCCCTCCAGATCTTCGAGCCGCGCTACCTCGCGATGCTTCGTGACATCGCGGCGGGCGAAGGGAGGTTCGGCGTCGTCCTCATCGAGCGCGGCTTCGAGGTCGGCGGTGGAGACCACCGCTTCTCCGTCGGCACCGTCGCCGCGGTCGAGCGGGCGTGGCCGACGCCTGACGGGCGGGTCCTGCTGCTGGCGCGGGGGCAGGAGCGCTTCGAGGTCGTCCGCTGGCTGCCCGACGACCCCTACCCGCGCGCCGAGGTGCGGCTTCTGCCCGAGCTCAGGTGGAGCAGGGAGCACGCCGAGATCCTCGCCGAGACCGAGGCGACGGTCTGCCGCGCCCTCGCGGTGATGAGCGAGCACCGCTCCGACACCTGGCCCGCCGACGTCGAGCTCGCCGACGATGCCGTCACCCGCAGCTGGCAACTCGCCGGCATCGCACCGGTCGGTGCCCTCGACCAGCTGACCCTGCTGCGCTCGTCCTCCGTCGACGAGCTGCTCGAGACCACGGCGCGAGTGGCGACGGAAGCGGTCGACCTGCTGGCGATGCAATTGCCGGATGACCCGGCGTGAGCCGCGCCCCTGGTGATGCGGGGGCAGGACGTGGCTGTCGAAGGGCGACGCGCTGCACCTGATCTGAACCATGATTCACATATGGTGGACCCATGATCAACGTCGTAGCCCGCATCTCCGCCAAGCCCGAGTCCACCGACGCCATCGAGGCCGCCGTCGCCGCGGCGCGGGGCACATTCCTCGCCGACGAGGGGTGTCTGCGCTACGACCTCCAGCGCGTCGCCAAGAGCGAGGGTGAGTACATCCTCCTCGAGGCCTACGACTCCACGGAGGCGCTGAAGCGGCACGGCGAGATGGACGCCTTCGCCGAGTTCAGCCAGACCGTCGCGCCGCACCTGCTCGCTCAGCCCGAGGTCATCGTGCTCTCGCCCGTCGGTGACCAGGTCGATCTCGCGGTCTGAGGTCAGCCGCGCCGGGCCCGTTCGGCGAAGACGTCGAGCGCCGACGTCACCTGCGGAGCCGCCCACCCGGCGTCGACGCTGTAGGCCCGCCGCCTTGGTGACGACGCCAGCGTCACGCCGGCGCGCGATGACGGCGTCTGCGGTCGGCTGTGACAGACCGATCTCGCGCTGAACCATCGCCGATGTGATCGATGGCTGCCGAGAGAGCAGCGCCCGCCAGATCGCCACCGTCCGGCGGGCCCAGATCGCCGACACCCAGCCCTCTGGATCTCGATGAGGTCGCCGTCCCGGTGGGCCTCGCGCGGTGACCTGCTGCGCCGCGGCCTGTTCGACCCATCGGCTCCCCTTCGCCGCGCATCGTCGCGCCGAAGTCATCAGGGCGCGGCAGCATGAGCTTCCTGCCGGGCGACGCGCAGGAAGGAGTCTGCTGCGGGGTTGCGGCGACGATCGCGGTGCCAGGCGATCGCGACCGTGCGCGGTGTGACGTGCTGGAGCGGGAGAGTGCGCAGTCCCTCGCGGGCCGAGTCCACGGACAGCCACGAGATCACGGCGGCACCCACGCCTTCGGCGGCCAGTCCCAGGATCGTGCCGTTGTCGTTGGAGCGCAGCAGGATCTGATCGAAGAGCTCCGGACGCCCCAAGCGGTTTTCGATGGCGTGGACCTCACGCATGTGCCCGTAGGTGAGCAGCGGCATGCCGGTCAGCTCGCGAGGGTGGATCGGCCCACCGTCCGCCACGAGGGGCTGTCCTCTCGGACCACGACGACGTAGGGGTCCTCCAGCAGCTCCTGATAGCCGAAGGGCCCGCTCATCATCGGCAGGACGACGAAGGTGAGGTCGAGCTCGCCACTCTCGACGAGGTCCAGGAGCTGCTCGTCGTTTTCCGCCTCGGTCAGCTCTATGCGCACCTGAGGCCATGCCGTGCGGAACTCGCGGACCACGCGGGGCCGGAGCCGGGAGCCCACGCTCTGGTAGCAGCCGACGCGCAGCGCGCCGGACTCCCCTTCCGCCAACGCCCGCAGGTCGGCCCGGGCACTGTCCAAGCGGGCGACGATCGCCCCCGCGTGCCCCAGCAGGAGCTCTCCCGCAGCGGTGAGCTGGACCGCGCGCGGTCCGCCAGGGCGCTCCACCCCGATCAGGGGTACGAGGCCACGGATCAACTCTGTCCTCACCTACGGTGAGCGCCCCGACATGGTGCTCAACGACCTGACCTCCGAGTTGTTCCACGGCCGCACGTCGACCTGAGCGTCACGCCCCCCAGCCCACGAGCAGGACGAGCGCGAGCGAGGTCCCGGCGGCGATGAGCGTCGAGATCGTCGCGAGGGTGAGCACCTGCACCGGCAGCGGCCACAGGTCACGGGCGCGGATGCCCATGCCGAGGCCGTACATGCCGGCCGCGAGCAGCAGCGTCGTCAGCACGTCGGTGACCGACAGGACCCCCTGCGGCAGCAGGCCGCTCGTGCGGACCGCGACGGCGCCGACGAAGGCGACGATGAACCACGGGACGAGGGGAGCGGTCGCTCCCTTCGCCCCGGGGGTGGTGCGGGCGAGCACGACCGACAGCGGTGCGAGCAGGGCGACCCGGCCGAGCTTGACCGTCATGGCCAGCGCCACGGCGGAGGTGCCGATGAGCGAGCCCGCCGCGGCCACCTGCGCGACCTCGTGGATGCTCGCGCCGGCCCAGATCGCCGCCTGCTCATCGCTCAGACCGATGACCCCGGCGAGCCAGGGCACGGCGACGATCATCGCCGAGCCATAGATCGTCACCATGGCGACGGCCAGGGCGACGTGCTGCTGCCTGGCTCGGACGGTGTCCTCGACGGCGGCGATGGCCGCGGCGCCGCAGATGGAGAAGCCGGTGCCGATGAGTATGACCAGTCCGTCCTCCAGGCCGAGCCGCCGACCGACGTACTGCGTGCCCGTGAAGGTCGCGAGCACCGTGGCCGCGATGACGACGAGCCCGCTCGGCCCGATCGAGACGATGTCGGCGAAGGGGAGGCGCAGCCCGAGCGCGGCCACGCCCAGCCGGAGGAGGAACTTCGTGGTGCCGCCGTGATCGGCGATGGCCGGGTGGCTGCCCAGACGGCTGTTGACCACGACCACCCCGATGACCAGGGCGATGAGCAGGGGGCCGAGCAGCGGGACCACCGTGCCCAAGGCCAGCGCCAGGGCGGCGGCCGCCAGTGGCGCGACGAGGGTCGCTGCCGACCCTCGCTCCCTGAGGAGCTTGCGCAGCAAGCGTCTCGAAGGGGGCCGCGCGGTCATCGTCTGCATGACCACCACGGTGCCGTGGGCGCGAGCCCCTCGGTAGACCCCGAACCCGGCACGGGTCATAGTCTTGGACTATGGCTGAGCTGCCCGACCTCGATATCGAGACCCTCCGGCTGGTCGTCGCCGTCGACGACTCCGGGAGCCTGAGCGCGGCCGCACGCGATCGAGGGCTCAGCCAGCCCTCGGCGAGCGCCCGGGTGCGGGCCTTCGAGGCTCGATGGCAGCTGACGCTGCTCGACCGCACCCCGCGGGGCTCGCGGCTGACCACCGACGGGCAGGCCGTCGTTGCCTGGGCGCGGCAGGTGCTGCGCGAGGCCGACACGATGCGCTCGGGCCTGGCCTCGCTGCGGGGAGCCCGGCGGGGCGAGGTGAGCGTCGCGGCCAGCCTGACGATCGCCGAGCACATCCTGCCGCGCTGGCTCGGTGAGCTGGGCGACCGCCTCGAGGTCCACCCCCAGCTGCACGTCGTCAACAGCGACCGGGTCGCCGACATGGTCCGTAGCCGGCTCGTGGACATCGGCTTCGTCGAGACGACGATGACGACCCCTGGCCTCGAGCACCGCGTCGTCGGCGCCGACCGACTCGTCGTCGTCGTGCCACCCGACCACCCCTGGGCGCGACGCCGTTCGCCGCTGAGCGCACCAGCACTCGGCGCTGCCGAGTGGGTGCTGCGCGAGGAGGGTAGCGGGACGCGCAGCACCTTCGAGCGGGCGCTCGGGCAGCGGCCGACCGTGGCCCTGCAGGCAGGCTCGACCGCTGCGCTGCTCGGCGCGGTCCGCGCCGGTCTCGGGCCGGCGGTGGTCTCGCAGCGGGCGGTCGACGCCGAGGTGGACGCCGGAGGGCTCGTCGTCGTACCGACGACCCTGGACCTCGAGCGCCCGCTGACGGCGGTGTGGCGCAAGGGCGCTCGGCTCAGCCCGGCGACCTCGGCGCTGCTGGCGGTGGCCTCGGGGGGATGACCGCAGCGTCGCCCCCTTCGTCAGGTGACGTCAGCCGCGTCGAGCCCGCTCGCCGAAGGCGTCCAGCGCGCTGGTCACCTCAGGTGCGACCCACGCGACGTAGCGCTGCCTGCCGCTTGCGCGACTGACGATGTCGTGGTCGCGCAGCCGGGCGATCACGGCATCGGCTGCTGGCTGCGAGAGGCCGATCTCGGTCTGGATCGTCGCGGAGGTGATGACGGGCTGCCGCAGCAGCAGGGTGAGCACCCGCCAGATCGCGGCCGTGCGCCGCGCGGTGATCCTCGCCGTCCACGTCTCGTGGATCTCGACGAGGTCGTGCGCGAGCTGCCGGCCATTGCCGATCGCGGCGAAGGCGGCGTCGGCGAACCGGGTGACGATCGGGGATGCGTCACCCTCGCGATAGGCCGTGAGGGCGTCGACGTAGCTGCGGGTGTCGCCGAGGAGACCGGCGGAGACGGGGACGGTGGCGCGGGTCGTCGCGCCGGAGTGCTGGAGCATGGCGTGCACGAGGGCTCGCCCCACGCGTCCGTTGCCGTCGACGAAGGGATGGATCGTCTCGAACTGCGCGTGCGCGATCGCGCACTGCACGACGAGGGGCACGTCGGTGCGCCCGATGAAGGCGCACAGGTCGTCGATGGCCGCGGGGACCCAGTCGTGGTGCGGGGCGACGAAGCTCGCCCCGTGCGGTGAGACCGACGAGCCGCCGACCCAGACCTGCTGGTCGCGGAAGGCGCCCGGGTCCGCAGTCGGCGTGCCGTGCATGAGGGCCGCGTGCACGGCGAGGATCGAGGCGGGCGAGATCTCCTCGGCGAGCTCGACGGCGCGCCGCATCGCCTCGACGTTGGCGGCGACCAGCTGGGCATTGCTGCCGGGGCGGGCCAGGTCGAGCTCCGCCATGGCGAGCGCCCGCGCCCCGGCAGTGACGTCCTCGATCTGGGAGGAGGAGGCCGACTCGGTGCGCAGCAGGACCGAGGCGAGCGGGGCCAGCTCGGCGCCCGGCAGCAGGGTCGACAGCTCGGCGTCGAAGCGTGAGATCTCGGCCCGCGCGTCGTCGGCAGCTGCAGCGGCGTCTGCCGTGATCGTGGGAGCGAGCGTCGCGATGCGTCGGGGGATGGCGGCCTCGTACCTCGACGTGATCCGGGCGCGCTGGCTGCGGGAGAGGACCTGCCGAGGGTCGCGATCCCACGGCAGGGTCTCCCAGGTGATCGAGGTGTCACCTGCACGAGCCATGGGACGATTTTACATAGGGTAAGTGTTCTTCACCTATGTTAGGTGGACGTGGCGGGCCGTTAGGTCCCAATCATCGCGGGCCCGCCGGAGTACTGTGCCCCCAGGGGATCGAAGGGGGACGCGATGTCGCGTTGGCAGTGGGCCGTGGTGGCCGTGGTCATGTCCGTCGTGCTGGTGGGGGCAGGGGCGTATGTGCTCGTCGGGCCGCGGGAGCAGGTGCCGGTGCCGACGGCGCAGGCGACGCCCGAGGAGGTGGCTCGCGCGTGGATCGACGCCGCCAACGCCCGCGACCTGGGCACGATGCGGGCGATCGCCTCTGAGGACCGGGCCGATCACTTCGTGCCGTCCTACGTCGACCTGCTGACCCAGCAGGACCTCGTCGTCACCGACGACAGCATCGGCAGGGCGCGGGACTACTGGCTGGCCGGCACGAGGCTGAACGGCTGGCAGCAGGTCCAGTACGTTCCGGTGCAGTTTCGGGTGCTCCAGTCCGACGGGTCCTTCTCCCCGACGAGTCGCACGACCTGGGGCTACGTCTTCGCGCGCAACGGCGACGACGAGCGGTGGCGCCTCGTCGACCAGGGCGTCGGCTGAGCCGCGACACCTTCCGCGACCACCGGTCGACGTGGCAGACTCCACCTAGACAACAAATTGACCATTGGAGTCGTCGACCATGCCTCACTCGTACCCCCACCTGCTCGAGCCGATCACCGTCGGGCGGACCACCCTGCGCAACCGCGTCCTCATGGGCTCGATGCACGTCGGCCTCGAGGAGCAGCCCGACGGCTTCGAACGGATGGCCGCCTTCTACGCCGAGCGGGCGAAGGGGGGAGCCGGCCTCATCGTCACCGGCGGCATCGCGCCCAACGACGAGGGCGCCCCACTGCCCGGAGGCAAGACGCTGACGAGCGTGGACGACGTCGCCGACCACCGCCTCATCACCGACGCGGTCCACGCCGAGGGCGGCAAGATCGCGATGCAGATCCTGCACACCGGCCGCTACGCCTACCACCCGCAGATGGTCGCGCCGTCGCCGATCCAGGCGCCGATCAGCCGCTTCGTCCCGCGGGAGATGACCGAGGCCGACATCCAGCGCACGATCGAGGACTACGCACGTTGCGCTCGCCTGGCCCAGCAGGCCGGCTACGACGGCGTCGAGATCATGGGCT
Organism: Janibacter sp. CX7; assembly: GCF_024362365.1. Lineage (NCBI taxonomy): Bacteria > Bacillati > Actinomycetota > Actinomycetes > Micrococcales > Intrasporangiaceae > Janibacter > Janibacter sp. CX7. The sequence goes on from NZ_CP101464.1 coordinate 1,286,579, forward strand.
CCGAGGGCTACCTCATCAACCAGTTCATCGTCACGCGGACCAACCAGCGCACCGATGGCTGGGGCGGCTCCTACGCCAACCGCATGCGCTTCCCGCTCGAGATCATCCGCCGCGTGCGCGCCGCCGTCGGCGGCGACTTCGTCCTCGTCTACCGCCTGTCGATGCTCGACCTCGTGCCCGACGGCTCGACCCACGACGAGGTCGTCGAGCTGGCCCGAGAGGTCGAGGCCGCCGGCGCCGACATCATCAACACCGGCATCGGGTGGCACGAGGCCCGCGTTCCCACGATCGCCACCCAGGTTCCGCGTGCCGCGTGGGCCGGCGTGACGAAGCGCCTCATGGGCGCCGTCACCATCCCGCTCGTCGCGACCAACCGGATCAACACCCCCGAGGTCGCCGAGCAGCTCCTCGCCGACGGCTTCGCCGACATGATCTCGATGGCCCGGCCCTTCCTCGCCGACCCCGAGCTGGTCAACAAGGCCGCCGCCGGTGCCCCCGAGACGATCAACACCTGCATCGGCTGCAACCAGGCCTGCCTCGACCACACCTTCGCCGGCAAGATCACCTCCTGCCTCGTCAACCCCCGCGCCTGCCACGAGACCGAGCTGGTCATCGGCCCGACCCGGCTGGCGAAGCGGATTGCCGTCGTCGGTGCTGGGCCGGCCGGCCTGGCCTTCGCGACGACCGCCGCCGAGCGCGGCCATCACGTCACGCTCTTCGACGCGGCCGACGATATCGGCGGCCAGCTCGACGTCGCGCGGCGCGTCCCGGGCAAGGAGGAGTTCGACGAGACCCTGCGCTACTTCCGGCACAAGCTCGCCGACACCGGGGTCGACGTCAAGCTCGGCGCCCGTGTCGAGGCCGACGACCTCGAGGGCTACGACGAGGTGGCGATCGCCACCGGCGTCACCCCGCGTGTGCCCGAGCTGCCGGGAGTCGACCACGACAAGGTCGTGGGCTACCTCGACGTGCTGCGCGGCGGCGCCCCGGTGGGGGAGCGCGTCGCGATCCTCGGCGCGGGCGGCATCGGCTTCGACGTCGCCGCCTTCGTCACCGACCCCGGCGACGACGCGAGCCTCGACATCGCGGCCTTCCAGCAGACCTGGGGCATCGACGAGGCCGAGACCACGCCGGGTGGGCTGACCTCCCCTTCGCACCGGTCGGCAGCACGCGAGGTGACCCTCCTGCAGCGCAAGACCTCCAAGGTCGGTGCCGGCCTGGGCATGACGACGGGCTGGATCCACCGCACCGAGCTCAAGGCCCGTGGGGTGACCATGGTCCCGGGCGTCACCTACGAGCGGATCGACGACGACGGTCTGCACGTGACCGTGGACGGGGCACCGCAGGTCCTCGACGTCGACACGATCGTCCTGTGCACCGGGCAGGAGCCCAACCGCACCCTCCACGACGAGCTCCAGGCGAAGGGGGTCACCGTGCACCTCATCGGTGGTGCCGACGTCGCCGCCGAGCTCGACGCCAAGCGAGCGATCGACCAGGGCACCCGCGTCGCCGCTGCGGTCTGATCGCATGACGGGACAGCCGCTGCGCTACGTCGCCATCGGCGACAGCCTCTCGGAGGGCATCGGCGACGAGCTGTGGCCCGACGGCACGCCGCGGGGCTGGACCGACCGGCTCGCGGCGCTGCTCGCCGCGCACCACGGGGAGGTCGACTACGCCAACCTCGCGGTGCGTGGCCTGCGTGCCCACGAGGTGCTCGCTACGCAGGTTGGGCCGGCGCTGGCGATGGAGCCGGACGTCGTGACGCTCACCGCGGGCATGAACGACCTGCTGCGTCCGCGCTTCGACGCCGCCACGCTGCGGGCGACGCTCGCCGAGATCGTCGCCCCCTTCACGGCGAAGGGGGCGCGTCTCGTCGTCGTGCCGATCCCCGACATCCGGTCGGTCTCGCCGGCCGGGCGGCTGCTCGCGCGGCGGCGGGTGGTGCTCAACGAGATCTATGCGTGGCTGTCGACCGAGCACGGCATGGAGCCGCCGGCGGTGACGACCGGGACGGTCTTCGAGGACCGGCGGGCCTGGGCCGACGACCGGCTGCACCTGTCGCCGCTCGGGCACGAGCGTCTGGCGATGGCCGCGGCGGACGCTCTCGGGGTGCCGGACGTCGGCGCGTGGGCGGCTGTGCCGCAGGGGGATCCGCCGCGTCGGTCGGTGCGCACGGAGGCGGTCTGGGTGCGCGAGCACGTCGGCCCGTGGGTCGGGCGGCGGCTCACCGGACGCTCGTCGGGTGACGGGGTCGTGGCCAAGCGGCCGGACCTCACCGGCTGGCGGCCGCCTGCTTGATCGCCTCGAAGCGCTCGGCCATCCGGGCGGCGAGCGCCTGCGATGCCTTGAGCGGGCGGGTCATCACCATGAACTCGATGACCTTGCCCTCGTCGTCGAGCGTGAGGAAGTCGCATCCGGTGATGTCGAGCCCATCGACCTTCGCCTCGAAGACGTAGGCCTCCTCCGACCCGTCACGCAGCTGGCGCACGTAGCGGAAGTCCTCGAAGACCTCCACGACCTCGCGCAGGATCGCGCTCGTGATCGCCTTGCCGGGGTAGGGGGTGTGGGCGACCGGGCTGCGGAAGACGACGTCCTCCGCGAGCAGAGCGTCGACCGCGTCGAGGTCCTTGGCTTCCACTGCGTCTCGGAACATGACGCCAACCTACTCAACAAAGTGAATAAGAGGAACCCCTCTGTCCCTGAGGAGGGAGGCCGCCCGCGGCCGACCGTCTCGAAGGGACGCCTACGATCGCCCCATGGCCCTCCAGGACGCGATCCTCACCGCTCTCGCCCACGACGAGTCGTCGGGCTATGACCTGGCCAAGGCCTTCGACGTGTCGGTCGCCAACTACTGGACCGCGAGCCCGCAGCAGCTCTATCGCGAGCTGGACAAGATGGAGGAGGCCGGCCTCGTCGCCGCCCGCCACGTCGCCCAGTCCAAGCGTCCCGACAAGCGGGTCTTCCGACTCACCGCCGCCGGCCGCAAGGCGCTGCGGGCGCACACCCTGCGCTCGCCCAAGCCGCTCGCGGTGCGCGACGAGATGCTCGTCCAGGTCGCCGCACTCGAGTCCGGTGATCCCGAGGCGATCCGTGAGCACGTCGTCGAGCGGATGGAGACCTTCGAGGCGAAGCTCGCGACCTACCGCCTCGTCCAGGAGCGCACCCTCGCCGGCCGCAGCGAGGAGGACTTCCTCGCCTCGGGCGAGCCGGTGGGCCAGTACCTCACGTTGCTGCGGGGGATCAGCTTCGAGGAGGAGAACCTGCGCTGGGGCCGCCGGGTCGTCGCCGTCCTCGACGCCCGCTCCGACGCCTGACCCCGCCCCCTTCGCATCTCCTGGAGGTCGTGCGCACCCAACTCCGCAAAACCCTAGGGTCTTGCAGAGTTCTAGCTCGTGCTCTGGAGCAACGGCATAGCCGACGAAGGGGGCCGCCGGGTCATCGCCGTCCTCGACGCCCGCGCCGACGGCTGACCCCGCCCCCTTCGCATCTCCTGGAGGTCGTGCGCACCCAACTCTGCAGAACCCTAGGGTCTTGCAGAGTTCTGGCTCGTGCTCTGGAGCAACGGCATAGCCGACGAAGGGGGCCGCCCCGGTCTCCCGGGACGGCCCCCTTCGCACAGCCTCGGACCTCAGTCCTGGGTGCGCTCCTGCACGGCCTCGGCGGCCCGCTGCGCGGCTTGGCCGACGGCCCCGCTGACCTGCCGCGGAGCCCGCGGCGCGGCGCCACCACCGGACTGCAGCTGCGGCAGCAGCTGGGCCATGAGCAGCGTCGACAGCGCTGAGCTGTCCCCGGCACCGGCGTCGGTGTGCACGATGACCGGGCGCGGGGCGTCCTCGGCGAGGGTCGCGCCGACGTCGAGGCGACGACGGGCCAGCTCGTAGCCGAGCACCGCGCGGTTGTCGCGATAGGCGGTGGCCAGCTGCTCCTGGGCCTTCGCCTCGCCCTGTGCCGCAACGAGGTTGGTGCGGGCGCGGGTCTCGATCTCGTAGCGCACCTTCTGCGCCTCGGTCTCGCGCTCCTCGAGCATCTGGGCGACGTCCTTGCGCGCCTTGTTGAGCGAGGCCTGGACCTCGACGACCTTGGCGTCGCGCACCTTCTTCGACCGCTCGATCTCGAGCAGCAGGGTGTCGATGCGGCGCTTGCGCGTCAGCTCCCACTCCTTCTCGTAGGCCACGAGCTCCTTGGCCACCCGCTCCCGCGTCGCGAGGTGCTCGCGGTACTGGTCCGGCAGCTGCACGTCGGGGATGTTGCAGCCCATGATCTGCACGCCATAGCGGGTCAGCTGGCGGTTGAGCAGGTCCTGCATGTCCTTGACGTCGCTGCCGCGCAGGTCGTAGGCCTGCTCGGTGCGCACCTGGCGGCTGCGCTGCCGGATCGCGTCCTGCACCGAGTTGCTCAGCACGAGGTCGAAGTTGCCCGCGCCGATCGTCTGGACGAAGCGGATCGCGTCGACGATGCGGAAGCGCAGGAAGAACTCGATCGACTTCAGCGGCACGTTCTCGTGCGTCGGCGAGCTGAGCACCGGTGCGGTGTAAGGGATCTCGGTCGTCACGTCGACGACGTAGGCGACCCGCGCCCACGGGTGCCACAGGTAGTGGCGGCCGGGGGAGAGACCGGGGCCGGTGATCGCGCCGAACTTCGTCAGCACGCCGACCGTGCCCTCCTCGATCTCGATGATCGAGCTGCGCCACCACCACAGGGCCGACAGCATGAAGGCGAGGATCGCGACGAAGATCGACAGCCCGCCGAGGGCGCCGTGGTCGGTCGCGGCGAGGAGGACACCGCTGAGCAGTGCCCACACGCCGAACCACACGAGGGAGGTCCAGCGCATCCCGCGCTTGTCCTTGGGGATGACGACCGGTACGAGCGAGCCGGAGTCGCCACCGCGCAGGTAGCGCGCGACGTCGCCCCACCCGGAGACGACCTCCTTGATCGAGCTCATGCCCTGGCCGCGCACCGCGCGGACCGCCTGCTCCATCATCTGGTCACTCACTGCGCTCACCCTCCGTCGACATGTCGGTCACCTGGACGCGCGGGGCCGGAGCCACGCGGGGTGCCGGCGGCACCGGCGGGGCACCCGGGGCGGGCGGTGCCAGGCCCGGCGGCGGGGGCGGCGGGTCCTCCCCTTCGTCCTGCAGGTCGGACCGCGGGTTGGTGTCCTCCGGGACCGAAGGGGGCGGGGTCGCCTCCTCCTGCACGGCACCGATGGCCTCGGTGACGCTCTCGTCGGTCACGGACTGCCGGATCTCGTCGAGACGCTGCGCGCCCTCGGCGTCGAGGTCGGACTCGGTGACCGGAAGGATCTCGACGTCGCTCTCCTCGGGCACCTGCAGCAGCTGCTCGATGTCGGCCTCGCGCTCGGAGACGCGGGCGGCGATGTCGGCCTGGCGGGCGCGGATGGCCTCCATGTCCTCGGCGGTGAAGAGCTGGGCGCCTTGACCGCCGACGAGCTGGCGGGCGATCTGCAGGTAGTCGACGCCCTCCGACTCCTCGCCGACGCGCACGATCTGCGGCAGCGACCCGGAGACGCCCTCCATCTTGTCGAGCATGTCCTGCTGGTAGCGGTAGTCGAGGATCTCCGGCGCGAGGGCCGCGCTCAGTGCGCGGATGTCGAGGGCCTGGGCCTCGAGCAGCGCGGCATTGGCATTGGCCTCGGACTCCGACTCGACGAAGCGCTGGCGCGCGACGGCGTTGGCCCGGTTGGTCTCCCGCTCGAGGGCGGTGTCCATCTGCGCCTGGTAGCGGGCGATGTCGGCCTGGATGGCGGAGAGGTTCTCGTTGAGCGAGGCGAGGTCCTTGTTGAGGTCACCCTCGTTCTGCTCCTTCTTCAGCCCCAGCTCGTAGTCATAGGTGTAGGCCTCCTTGGCGACCCGGATCATCTCCGGCGCCGCGAGGTCCATCCGGTACTCCTGCGCCGACGGCTCCGCGTGCGTGATGTTGGCCGTCGTCAGCTCGACTGCGGGGGCGAACTGCGCGTTGAGCTGCTCGAGCAGTCGCGCGGTGCTCTCGCCGACGAGGTCGTAGATGCCCGAGGCCTCCTGCTCGTAGATGAGCGAGCGGGTCGTCTCCGAGATCGCGTTGTTGAGCTTGTCCTGGAATCCCTGGACGGCACCGAGGACGAAGACGAACTCACGGGCGCTGACGATGCGGAACTGCAGGAAGAGGTCGACCGACGCCTGCACGCCCGACTTCGTCGGTGCCGAGCGGATCGGCGCGTTGAAGGGGTACTCGCGGGTGGTGTTGACGATGTAGGACACGCGCTTCCACGGGTTCCACAGCGTCACCCGGCCGGGACCGACCTCGGCCTCGACCTTGCCGAAGCGCGAGATCAGCGCGGTGCAGCCCTCGGGAACCATGACCATGCCCTGGCGCCACCAGAGGAAGGCCGCGGCGACGAGCACGAGCAGCCAGTAGTGCGGCCCGAAGACCCCGAAGCTCAGGTCGAAGGGGATGAGCACGACCCCGCCGGCGATGCCGATGAGGACGAGCGCGATGACCGGGATCATGGCGCGCAGACGGCCGCCCTTGGGCATGACCATCGGGGTGATGACGTGCACCGGGCCGGTCTGGCTCATCTCGTAGCGGCTGCGGCTGAGCGCCTCGGCCGCGTCGTCGAGCGAGACGTGCTCCGCGTTGATCCGGGTGCCGGCGGACCCCCCTTCGCCCCGGGCCGCAGGGAAGTCCCGCGCATTGAGGTCGAAGCCGGTGCCCTGCTGCACCTGCTCCAACGCCTGGTCGACGGCGCCACCCATGCCGGCCGCTCCCGCGACCTGGCGGGCAGCGTTCATGAACTGCTGTGCCCCTGTGCTCAAGGCGATTCCCCTTCGTGGTGCTGGTCTGGCGCGATCCTTTCACGCAGAGGGCCGCCCACGGGAGGGGGAGCACTCCCCGCCCCGACGTCCCGGTCCCTGAGGAGCTTGCTCTGCAAGCGTCTCGAAGGGACTACAGCTGCGTGTTGAGGTACCGCTGCAGCTGCACCGTCGTCCGCGGCGTCCACCGCGTCGCCCCGTCACGACTGATGCCGAGGTAGTCCTGCAGCGTCCGAATCGACGCGGGGTCCCAGCGGCCCGAGGTGGTCGCCCCGATGCGCCACTGGAGGGACGTGATCGTCGCGGAGTCCCAGACGCGGGTCTCGGGCTTGCCGAGCCAGCGCTGGATCCGCCCGACGAGATAGGGGCTGAAGGTGCCGGTCGGCGTCATCCGCGTCCCGAGCATCCCGGCGGCCTCCTTGGCGCGCAGCACCCGCAGGGAGGCGGCGTCGACCTTCGCCCGGAAGGTCGCGTCGCTCGCGGCCCGGCTGCGCACCGCCGAGACCATCTGCGGCAGCGTGTCGGTCCGGGCGGTGAGGACCATGTCGCCGCCGGCGTCGATGAACTTCGTCGCCCGCTGCCCGGGAGTCCACGCCGCGAGCTGCTTCGCGTTGCCGACGTCATCGGTCATCACGACGCCGTCGAAGCCCATCCGCTCCCGCAGGATCGTGCGGATCACGGTGGGGGAGAAGACCGCTGGCTGCGAGGAGTCGATCCGCGAGTAGGAGGCCGACGACATCATGACGAAGGGGGTCCCCGCCGTCACGGCGTCGGAAAAGGGCGTGAGCAGTGCCGACGTGCTCGTCGTGACGGTGTCGGTGACCCCGCTCGTGGTGTCGGTGTTGCCCGTGACCCGCCCCAGACCGGGGAAGTGCTTGACCGTCGTCGCGACCCCGGCGCGCGACATGCCGGCCCGCACGGCACCTCCCTTCGTCGTCACGGTGGCGGAGTAGGCGCCGTACTCGCGGTCCCAGCGACCGATCGGCTCGTTGGTCGCCTTGTACGCCGACGGGACGGTGTCGAGCACGGGCCCGAGGTTGGTGTTGACCCCCGCCCGCGACAGCTGCGTGCCCCAGCGCACGGCATTGGTCTGGAGGGTCGACGTGGCCTGCGTGCCCTGCGAGAGCGCCGTCGGCATCCGCGAAAATCCGGAACCCTGCAGCACCTGCACGTTGCCGCCCTCCTGGTCCGCGGAGAGGAAGGCCGGCACCGCGGCCGTCGCGTCGGCGGGCTCGGTGAGCCGCTGCAGCGAGGTCGTCACCGAGCGGATGTGGTCGGCCCCGCTCGTGCTGCGCCCCATGAGGATGACGTTGCCGACGTGCTGCTCGCTGACGGCCGAGCGCAGGCCCGCGGACACCGAGTCGGCGGGGGTGGCCACCATGAAGAGCTGCCCGATGCGTTGGTCCCGGGTCATCGCCGCGTGCACCTGGTCGGCCCGGCTGGCGGTCACGACCGAAGGGGGCGCCGCTCCCGTCGTCGGTGCGGCGGAGGCCGACGCCGCGGTGACCGCGAGAACCGCGGCGGCGCTGGTCAGGGCGAGCGTGCGCTTCACCCCTCCAGAGTGGCACTGATCGGCGCCCTCCGCCTCCCTTACCGCTGGCTGAGGAGGTCGCCCCGCGACCGTCTCGAAGCCACCGCCAGGGGCAGGGTGACGAGCGCAAAGATCGCCGTGGCGAGCAGCGCCGTGGGGAAGTCCGAGGCCGTCGCGATGGCACCGACGAGCATGGAGCCGATGGCGGTGCCGAGGTCGTAGCCGACATTCCAGATCGAGCTGGCGAGCCCCACGTGCCGGCGGGAGACCGCGGCGAAGGAGAGCACGAGCGTGAGGTTCTGCAGCGCGCCGTAGGCGCTGCCGAGCACGAGCGCACCCACGAGCAGCAGCGGCACGGACTGCTCGTCGACGGCCCAGGCGATAGCGCTGACCCCGAGCACCGTGAGGACGACGAAGGGGGCGACGAACCGCTGTGCACCGTGCCGGTCCGCGACGCCGCCGATCCACCAGCGGAAGATCGCGGCCATGAGCTCCATGAGGGCGAGGGTGGGGATGACGACCGCGGGGTCGCGCACCATCTGCGGCCCGAAGGTCAGCACGGCGCCGCCGGCGATCGTCGCGCCCATGAGCAGGACCATCGGCCGCAGCAGGGTGAGCGCGACCCGCGGCGTGCTCGGGCCACCGGCGTCCTCGTCCCCGGCCGACGGGTGCGGCAGCCGGGAGAGGACCCGACCGAGCGCGAGCGCGGCGGGCGCGCCGAGCAGGGGCACGGCGCCGACGACGAAGACCCAGGCGAAGCCGATCGTCTCGGCCACCCACGACCCGAGCGGCAGGAGGACGACCTGCGGCCCGGCGACGGCCAGCCCGTAGGCGCCCACGGCCTTGCCGCGGGTCTTGGGGGTCGACAGCTCGGCGACGGCCGCGCTGCCGGTGACGGTGAGGATGCCGAAGCCGACGCCGCGCACGGCGGACAGGGCCAGGACCGCCCACAGCTCGTCGCTGGTGATCAGGCCCAGGGACGGGGCGCCGAGCAGCACCAGCCCGGCGGCCAGGGTCGGCCCCCAGCCGAAGCGCCGCAGCAGCGCCGGGACGGTGAACTGGGTCAGGACGGTGACGAGCAGCAGCACGCCGTTGACGAGACCGGCGCCCCCTTCGTCCGCACCACCGCGCACGACCCACAGGGGCACGACGGGCATGAGGACGGAAAATCCGCTGAAGCCGAGGAAGGTCGCCGCCAGCAGCGCGGGCATCCCCCGCGCGGTCCACACACTGCTCACTGGCAGCAGTCTCTCACCCCCACCGGTCCCTGAGGAGGCCGCCCGCGGCCGTCTCGAAGGGCCGGACCCACTCACCCCTCGCGCATGCTCCCCGTCTCGAGGAAGCGCTCGTGCCAGGCCAGCGCCTCGCCGAGCAGGTGCGGCGTGTGCACGGCGCCCGGCCGCGCCGCCTGCGCCCGCTCGAGGTAGTCGTGCAGCGCCGGACGGAAGGTCGGGTCGGCGCAGTGCTCGATGATCCGCGGCGCCCGCTTGCGCGGGGAGAGCCCCCGCAGGTCGGCCAGCCCGTGCTCGCTGACGATGACCTGCACGTCGTGCTCGGTGTGGTCGACGTGGCTGACCATCGGGACGATGGCGGACACCTTCCCGCCCTTCGCCGTGGACGGGGTGAGGAAGAAGTTGAGGAAGGCATTGCGGGTGAAGTCGCCGCTGCCGCCGATGCCGTTCATGATCTGGCTGCCGGCGATGTGGGTGGAGTTGACGTTGCCGTAGATGTCGGCCTCGATCATGCCGTTCATCGCGATGACGCCGAGGCGCCGGACGAGCTCGGGGTGGTTGGAGATCTCCTCGCTGCGCAGCAGGATGCGCCCCTTGTACGCACTGATGTTGTCGAGGAAGCGCCGGACCCCGACGTCCGAGAGACCGAAGGATGTCGCCGACGCGGCCCGCACGGTCCCGCTGTCGAGGAGGTCGAGCAGTCCGTCCTGGAGCACCTCGGTGAAGGCGACGAGGTCGGTGAACTCGCTGCCGTCCAGCCCCGCGAGCACGGCGTTGGCGACGTTGCCGACCCCGGACTGCAACGGCAGGAGCGAAGGGGGGATCCGCCCGGCCTTCACCTCGTGCCGGAGGAAGTCGACGACGTGACCCGCGATCGCCCGCGAGGTCTCGTCGGGCGGGCTGAAGGGGGAGTTGCGGTCCGGTCGGTCGGTCTCGACGACGGCCACGACCTTGGCCGGGTCGACCCGCAGGTAGGGGTCGCCGATGCGCTGCATCGGGTCGGTCAGCTGGATCGGGCGACGGTGCGGCGGCAGCTGGGTGCCGTAGTAGACGTCGTGGAAGCCCTCGAACTCGCGCGGCTGCCAGTGGTTGACCTCGAGGATCACCCGGTCGGCCTGCTCGAGCCATGTCTTGTTGTTGCCCACCGAGCTGCTCGGCACGAGCAGGCCGTTGGGCAGCACTGCGGTGACCTCGACAACGGCGACGTCGAGGTTGCCGTAGAAACCGAACCACATGTGCTGGGCGGAGTGGCTCAGGTGCGCGTCGACGTAGTCCACCTCGCCGGAGTTGATGAGGCGACGCATCGTCGGGTCCGAGTTGTACGGCAGGCGGGAGGAGACCCCCTTCGCCTCGGCGAGGACACCGTCGGCGTCGGGTGCGGTGGACGCACCGGTCCACAGCCCGATGCGGAAGTCCTCACCACGTGCGTGGGCCGCGACCATCCGGTCGTGCAGCGCCGTCGGCAGCGCCTTGGGGTAGCCGGCGCCGGTGAAGCCGCTCATCCCGACGTTGTCGCCGGGGCGGATGTGCTCGACCGCGCTCTCCGCTGTCGTGACGCGCGTGCTCAGGAGCGGACAGGTGATGCGGGACATGGCGTCATCCTGTCAGGGCCGGGTCACGACCCCTTCGGCCAGGAGTCGTCGACGGCGCGGCCGCCCTCGACGACGGGCTCGTCGGCGGGTGCCTCGTGCGACCACGAGTCCCGGGGTCGGTAGCCGAGCTCGAGCGTCGTGTTGGTCATCGACCAGCGGCGATTGAGGTTGTCGGAGATCGCGTAGTAGATGCCGAAGCCGATGTCCGCCTCGATCGCGCAGCGCACGACCTGTGCGGCGTCGTCCTCGCTCAGCCACATGGCATGGAGGAGATCGGTGTCGACGAGGGTCGGGTCACCGCAGACCCAGCCGATCCGCAACGCGATGAAGGACAGCCCGTGCTCGTCGAAGTAGTACCGGCCGAGCGTCTCGCCGAAGACCTTGGACACCCCGTAGAGCGAGTCGGCACGCGGGAGCGTGCCAGGGTAGACCGGCCACTGCTCGAGCCGGTCGTACATGCCCATCGCGTGATTGGACGAGGCGAAGACGACCCGTGCCACCCCGGCCAGGTGGACGACGGTGTCGATGCCGTCCATGGCTGCCAGGACCGCGTCGTAGTCGACCAGGTCGGCCCCGCGGACCACCGGGTCGGCGCCCGGGTCGGGTTCGCGTGCGTGCCCGACGAGGTCGTAGTCGTCGTGCAGGCGCTGGGTCAGGATCGTGCCGACCCCGCCCGTCGAACCGGTGATGAGGACACGTCGCTTCGTCATCCCCCCACTCTGCTGCGTGAGGGCGGTTCGTCAACAGGGCTGGCGCTCGGCGAGGACGGGTCATCGTGCAGCGGTGACCCGTCCTGCGGTGACCTGGCCGAGGGACGCCATGAGAGGCTCGACGCATTCACAGTCCACCCACGGGAGGCCGCCGTGACCAACCCGGTCAAGGAGCTGCGGGACTTCGCTGCCGCCGCGCTCGTCGAGCCGGTACCGCGTGACCACAGTGAACCCGACGCGCTCTTCCGTCGGCGACGCGTCATCGCCGGGGTCACGCTCGTCGTCGGCACGGTCGTGCTCGGTCTGACGATCCGGATCCCGCCCGGCGACGACCTCTTCTACCTCGGGGGTCTCGTGCTCGCCGCGGTCTGGGCCGTGGGTGGACTGATCGCCGGTTCGCTGCACTTGGGCTGGGCGCACTCCCGCGACGGTCGGCTCGTGCGACCCGTCGTCCAACCCGTCGCCCTCGCCGCCCTGGCCATCGCCATCTTCCTCGCCGGCGCGGTCGTCGTCGGCAGGGTGCCGTGGCTGGCCGGCCCGGTCGACGCCGTGCTCGACCACGCGCGCTACGGCACGCTCGGTCTCATCTGGGCGATCACCGTCCTGACGGGCATCGGGGAGGAGCTGTACTTCCGCGGGGCCCTCTACGCCGCCATCGGGCGACGCCACCCGATCGCCGTCACGACCGTCGTCTACGCCGCCGCCACCGCCCTGACCGGCAACCTGATGCTGGCCTTCGCGGCCGTGCTGCTGGGGGTGCTCACCGGTGCCCAGCGCCGGGTCACCGGTGGCGTCCTCGCGCCGATCATCACCCACATCCTGTGGTCCAGCGCCATGCTCCTGCTCCTCCCACCCCTTCTCGACGTCGTCAGGTGATCACATGACCCCTACCCCCTCCGCCGTCTCGTCCTCCCGCGGGACCGTCCTGGTCACGGGCGCCACCGGCTACATCGGCGGCCTGCTCGTGCCCGAGCTCCTCGATGCCGGCTGGAACGTGCGCGCACTGAGCCGCTCGGCCCAGCGCCTGGACTCCCAGCCGTGGGCCGACCGGATCGAGATCGTCGAGGGCGATGTCACCTCCGGGCAGGACCTGCGCACGGCGCTGCGCGGTGTCGACGTCGCCTACTACCTCGTGCACTCGATGGACGGAGGCGGGGACCTGGCCCGGCGGGACCGTGAGCTCGCGCAGGGCTTCGCGGCGGCGGCGTCCGCGGAAGGGGTCGGCCGCATCGTCTACCTCGGCGGGCTGCACCCCGAGGGCGTCGAGCTCTCGGTCCACCTCGCCTCGCGTGTCGAGGTCGGTCAGGTCCTCCTCGACAGTCCGGTCCCGACCGCGGTGCTGCAGGCCGCGGTAATCCTCGGCGACGGGTCGGCATCCTTCGACATGCTGCGCTACCTCACCGAGCGGTTGCCAGTCATGGTCGCCCCTCGGTGGCTGCGCAACCGGATCCAGCCGATCGCGGTCGACGACGCCCTGCACTATCTGGTCGGGGCCGCGAGCCTGCCCCAGGACGTCAACCGCACCTTCGACATCGGCGGGCCCGAGGTGATGACCTACGAGCAGATGATCCAGCGCTTCGCCGCGGTCACCGGGTTGCGCCGGCGGGTCATCCTGCCCGTGCCCGTGCTCACCCCGTGGCTGGCCAGCCACTGGGTCGGGATCATCACCCCGGTGGAGGCCGGAGTCGCCAAGCCTCTCGTCGGCAGCCTCGTCCACGAGGTCGTGCGTCGCGAGTGGGACCTGGACGAGTACGCCGGACAGCCCGAGCGCGGTCTGCTCGGGTTCGACGAGGCGGTCACTGCGGCGATGCGTGGCGTCGAGCCGGACCACGTGCTGCGCAACGCGCTCACCGCGGCGGCCGGCGCCATCGGTCTCGGCGTCCTCACGGCCGCGTTCGTCCGCCGCAGCCGGTCGGCCGAGGAGTCGCGGCCCCGTGCCGGTGGTCCCCGGCGACGCCGGCGACGCCGGCGACCATCATGACCCCATGAGTACTGCGGCACAGACCCCCTTCGCCCTGGTCGACCGCGCCAAGGTGGAACGCAACATCGCGCGGTTGCGGGCCCACCTGGACGGTCTGGGCGTTCCCCTGAGGCCGCACGTGAAGACCACCAAGGCGCTCGAGCCGACCGCGATGCTCTTCGACGGTGGGACGGGGCCGATCACGGTCTCGACGCTGGCCGAGGCGGAGTTCTTCGCCGACGCCGGGTACACCGACATCCTCTACGCGGTCGGGATTGCGCCGAGCAAGCTCGAGCGCGTCGTGCGGTTGCGCCGGCGCGGCGTCGACCTGACCGTCCTGCTCGACACGCCGGCTCAGGCCCAGGCGGTGCTCGCCCACGCGGTCGAGCACGACGAGCGCATCCCGGTCCTGATCGAGATCGACGCCGACGGTCACCGCGGCGGGGTGCGCCCCGACGACCCGATGCTGCTCGAGATCGCCCGGTCCCTGGCCGACGGGGGCGCGCAGGTGCGCGGCGTGATGACCCACGCGGGCGAGTCCTATGGCGCGATCGGGCGGGCTGCGCAGGCACCGGCCGCCGAGGAGGAGCGGCGCGCGAGCGTCGAGGCGGCGCACCGGCTGCGCGCCGACGGCCACGCCGCGCCCGTGGTGAGCATCGGCTCGACCCCGACCGCTCACGCCGCGCAGGACCTCACCGGCGTCACCGAAGTGCGGGCCGGGGTCTTCGTCTTCTTCGACCTCGTCATGGCCGGCAACGGCGCGTGCCAGATCGACGACATCGCCCTGTCGGTCGTGGCGACGGTCATCGGCCGCGGACCCGACGACGCGTCCCTGCTCACCGCCGACCTCGTCCTGGGGCAGGCCCGGCCCGATCCCCGCGACCTCGACGAGGCCACGTACCGGGAGTGGGCGCGCTTGCACCCCTCGACCCACCCGACGCGCCACGTGCACGGCGCGACCTCGGGGTGCGCTGGTCGGCCTTCGAGGCGGCGGGTGGGTTCCCGCCCGTGCCCGAGCACGAGGACGTGCTGCTCGTCGAGGCGGTGGTCGCCGCCGGCGCGAACGTGGCCGCGAGTCCGACGATCCTCACCTCGGGGCGACTGCGCGGCCGGGTCGCCGGTGGCTTCTCGGGGTACCTGCGCGACCTCGGCGCCAGGCTCGCCTGACCCCGCGAGCCCGCGGTGTCCGGCCTACGGGCGAAGGGGGGTCAGAGGGGGTCGGTGGGCGCCCCGCTCATGACATCCCCCTCGCGCGTGGTCCCGGCCGGGCCGGAGCTGTCCAGTGCCCGTTGCAGTGCCTCGCCGATCGGCACGTAGTCGTACCCCGGCTCCAGGAGCTCGTCGCGGACCGAGTAGTCCTCGCACACCATGTCGTGGCGCAGGCTCACGATGAGGTGGTTGACCTCGGTCGACTGCATCCCGGAGATCAGGGCACTGATCCGACCGACCACGGCGCTCGGCAGTCCCGGGACCTCGACCTGCACGCGCGGCAGGCGGGCGACCTGGGCGAAGAGCCGCAGCAGCTCCACGTACTCCAGGACGTCTTCACCGCCCACGTCGAAGTGGTCGTTCGGCGGCGGCTGGACGGTCAGTGCCCGGCGGACGAGGTGGAGGACATCCACGATGGCGATGGGCTGGACCTTGCTGTGCATCCAGGTCGGGACCGGGGTGAAGAGGGGGACGCGCTGGCTCAGTCGCCGCAACAGTTCGTAGGACGTGGATCCGGCCCCGATGATCATCGCGGCGCGCAGCACGACCGTGGGCACCGCGCAGTTGAGGAAGACCTGCTCGACCTCGTACCGCGAACGAAGGTGGGGGGAGAGCTGGCCGTCCGGGACCAGGCCCGACAGGTAGACGATCCGCTGCACACCGGCCTGCTCGCAGGCCGACGCCATCCGCTGGGCAGCCTGGCGATCCCTGCGCTCGAAGTCCTCGGACTCCATGGAGTGCACGAGGTAGATGACGGCGTCGACCCCGTCGACGGCGCTGGCGACGAGGTCGTCGTCCTCGATGTCGAACTCGCGGGTCTCGACCTCGTCGTCCCACGGGAACTTCTGCGTCCCCGAGCGGCTCGCCGCGACGACGGTGTGGCCGGCGGCGAGCAGCTCGGGCACGAGGCGGGAGCCGACGTATCCCGTCGCGCCGGTGACCAGGACCCGCAGGGCGCCGTCCTCGTCGGTGGCGTCCGTGGATGGGCGGGGCGATCTCACGGGAGGAGTCATGTGCGTGACAGTAGTGCTCGCGAAGGGCGTGGAGTCTGACCCGACTGGAGCCGCGTGGCTAGCATGTCCCCATGGTCGTCGGCCTGGGGAATGTCGTGCGTCTGGCAGCCTGCGCCGTGCTCTTGCTGCTTCTTGCCGCGTGCGGGAGCATCCCGCAGGACCCTGACGGAACGCTCGACCGGGTGCGTTCATCGGGCGAGATCCGGGTGGGTGTGTCGCACCACCCACCGTGGACCGACGTGACGACGAGCCCGCCCTCCGGCTCCGAGGTCGAGATCATCACGGGATGGGCCGAATCACTCGGTGCCACGGTCGCCTGGCAGGTCGATGGTGAGGAGGCCCTCGTGGCCGCACTCGAGCGCGGTGACATCGATGTCCTCATCGGCGGCCTCACGGACCAGAGCGCGTGGAGCTCGAAGGTCGGACTCACCCGGCCCTACGTCGAGGTCCCTGGTCCGGACGGACCACGCGCCCACGTGATGGCGGTCCCGGCCGGCGAGAACGCCGCGCAGTCCTCGCTCGAGCGGTGGCTCGACACCCACGGGAGGGCGCCGTGAGCACGCCGGGAGCGCTCTCCTTCGGGCGCACCCGTCTACCGGACGAGCAGGGCACGGCCCTGCGGCGGGCCATCCGGCTCGAGTGGGTGACCCTGGGGTATATGGCGACCTGCATCGTCGTGGTCTCCTTCGCGATGGGCAGCTCGCAGGCGATGAAGGCGGCGTGGGTGGAGGACATGCTCGCCCTCATCCCGCCGATCGCCTTCCTGTTCGCGCAGCGGCGCGCCCGACGCCCGGTGGACGCCGAGCACCCCTACGGTCACCATCGCGCCGTCGGTGGCGGACACCTGGCGGCCGCGGTCGCCCTCCTGGGCATGGGCGTCTACCTCATCGTCGACTCGGCGATGGGTCTGCTGCGCGGCGAGCACCCTCCGGTCGGGACCGTCGACCTCTTCGGTCATGTGGTGTGGGCGGGCTGGGTGATGATCGCCGCGATGGTCTACACCGCCATCGGCCCCGTCATCCTGGGACGGATCAAGCTGCCGCTCGCGGACACCCTGCACGACCGGGTCCTGTACAACGACGCCGACATGCAGAAGGCGGACTGGCGCACTGCGACCGGGACGATCGTCGGTGTCCTCGGCATCGGGGTCGGGCTGTGGTGGGCGGACGCGGTCGTCGCGATCGCGATCTCCGTGTCGATCATCCGCGACGGGTGGACCAACGTGCGACACGCCTCGGGCGCGCTCATGGACGCCCAGGCCCGCACGGTGGACGGGACGCGGCGCCACCCCCTGACCGAGCAGGTCGACGAGGCACTCGAGGAGATCGCGTGGGTGCACAGCAGCCACAGCCGCGTGCGCGACATGGGGCACGTCTTCCATGTGGAGAGCTTCGTCGTGCCGCACGCGGGCCACACCGCCGACATCGACGATCTCGAGCACGCCGCCCAGGTGGCGCGTGACCTCGACTGGAAGGTCGACGACGTCGTCATCGTCCCCGTTCGGCAGATCCCCGAGGCCTTCACCCGCTGACGGGCGCGACCGCCATCGTCCACGCCGCAGTCCTGCCGGCCGCGACGACGGCCGTCATGGTGGCCCCGAGGTCTCAGACGTGCCCGGAGCGAGGCTGCGCGCCCGAGGTGGTCCCAGGGGTCTGCCGTTCGGGCACGGCCGGGACATCGTGCGCCTGCGTGCGGCGCCATCGACCGTCGTGGCACTCGACCAGGCCGAGCTCGGCGAAGGCGTTCAGCCACGTCGTCATCGGCCAGACGCCCCATCTGTCGTGGAAGATCGCTGCGTTGCGCACGATGGCGTCGACGTGCCGCACCGGTGGTGATTCGATCTCATGGTGCTGGTGGTACGCCCGGGCATCGCCGAGCCACCCGTGCCGGAAGCCGCGCTCGTGCACGACCCGGGCGAAGTCGGTGTCCTCCCCGCCGTAGCCGACGTACTCCTCGCAGAATCCGCCGATGCGTTGCCACGTGTGGCGGTGGAGCGCGAAGCACAACGACCAGAAGAGGTCGGGGTCAGGGTTGTCCAGACGCTCTCCCGCGTCGGGAGCCGGCCGCCCGGGGTGGGGCGCGTCGAGGGTCTGCAGGTCGGTGAGGGCGTAGCCGCGGTCCGGTGGCGGCGGCAGATAGGTCACCACCCCCGACCACACGACGTCCGGCGCGTCGTCGACGGCGGCGGCACTGGCTTCGACGAGTCGTGGTCCGGGCAGGCAGTCCACGTCGAGGAAGACCAGGACGTCGGCACCCAGGGAGATGGCGTGCCGTGCCCCGAGGTTGCGGGCGGCGGCCAGGGGCAGGCCCGGCAGGTCGGTGTCCAGGTGGAGCACACACGCCCCCGCCACGGTGAGCGTCGGGTCGTTCATGGCCACGACGACCCACAGATCGGGGCGCCGGGTGCCGTCCGTCACGGTCACGGCCTGGTTCGCGAGGTGGTCATGGCGCCCGTGCACGATGGTGATGAGAGCGACGGTGCTCATGCCGCCGCCACCTCCCGCACAACCTGTACGAAACGTGACGCGGCACGGTCGTCGCACCATGCAGACCATGCGCTGCCGTCGAGTCCAGCGGTGCGTTCGAGCAGGTCCGTCCACCCGCGTCGGGGGAGGGTGTCGAGGACGGTGGCCGGCCAGCGGGGGGCCCGCAGCGCTCGGGCGGTCACGTGTTGCTCCCAGAAGGGGCGGATCTGGGGGATGACGACGGCCGGCCGGCGGGCCGCGGCTGTCTCGGCGACGGCGTTCTGCCCCGCATGGGTGATGACGACCTCGGCGGTGGAGAGGACGGCGAAGGGGTCCGCGCTCCAGGTCTGCCCGCCCAGCATCGTCCAGGTCCAGCCCGCACTGCCTGCCCGGGCGGCCTCGAGGAGGCGCTCCGGGTCAGCCCCTCCGCCGCGTCCCCACAGCACGGCCACGCTCCTGTCCCGGACCGCACCGGCGGCGGTGGCGGGGAAACGGGACAGTCCGCCCAGGTACCGGATGCGCGAGCGGAGGCGAAGGGGGAGACCGGTGCGGATGTCGGCGGTCTCCGGCCACAGGGCCACCAGGGCGTCGGAGATCCCGTACCCGAGCAGGTGGGGGTCGTCGGAGCGCTCGCCCGGTTGCACGACGGTGACGACAGGGACCCCGTGCAGGCGCGCCAGCACCGCGACCTCTACCGAGACGTCGCAGACGAGCACGCGCGGCTTGGCGGCGACGAGCCACGCCGACAGCGCACCCATGCGCTGCCCCAGGCCGGGGTGCCTGCGCGGGACCCAGTGCAGGTGCCCACCGGCCGTGACGTCGGCACCCGGGTCGACGGGCGCGTCGTCCTCCAAGCGGACCCACTCGCCCGGCCAGTCCGCGGGGCGGGGGAGCGAGGACAGCCCGGTGATCTGTGACCCCCACGACGCGGCGACCGCCCGGGCGCGGTGCAGGTGTCCAGAGCCGTGGTGGTGGATGTAGTAGCCGATCACGCGGCCGGGTCCTCGGTCGTGGCCCCGGTCGCGCGACGGTAGAGGTCCACGTAGCTGTCGACCATCGCTGAGTGGGAGAACCGCGCACGGGCGGCCGCTCGCACGACCACGCGGTCGCGGGTGGCGGCGGCGCGCATCGCCAGCGCCAGGGCCGGGACGTCCCCGCCCGGGGCCAGCGCGCCTGTCGTCTCGTCGACGATCTCGCCCAGGGCGCCCCGCGCGAATGCTGCCACCGGGGTGCCGCAGGCCAAGGCCTCGACGGCGACGAGCCCGAAGGGCTCCTCCCACGCGGGGGTGACGACGGCGACGGTGGCCCGACCCACGAGATCGGTGAGCTCGCGGTGCGTCAGGTGTCCGACGTACTCGATGCCGTCCCCGAGGAGCGGCTGGACTTCGGTCGTGAAATAGCGCCGGTCGAGGATCTCGCCGGCGATCCACAGCGGCATCCCGATCGAACGCGCCGCCCGGGCCGCCTGGTGCGGCGCCTTCTCCGGGACGATCCGCCCCGACCACACGGCCGGTCCGCCACCGGGTCCGGGGGACCACTGATCGAGGTCGATGCCGTTGTGCACCGGGGTGCTGGCGATCATGGGTGACCACGCGCGGGCCGTCGCGTGGCTGACCGAGACGAAGTGGCAGTTGTCCCCGGCGTAGGCGATCGCCGACGTCAGCCATGGGACGGGTGGGGTGTGCAGGGTGGTGATGATCGGGAGGTCGACGGCGCTCGACATCGCGATCGGCAGGTGATGAAGGCTGTTGTTGTGGATGACGTCGAAGGAGCGACGCCCGCTGCGTACCAAGTCCATCATCAGCCCCAGGTAGGCGTGGTGCTCGTCCATCCACTGCTCCGGGGGAGCGGCCACGTCGCGGCGGGACTCCTCGTCGGACTCGTAGACGGCGCAGGGCAGGTGCACCACGTTCAGCGCGGGATCGGATCCGGCCGCGGCGAAGAGGGAGACGTCATGCCCCCGTCGCAGGAGCTCTCGGGCCAGGGCATGGGTGTGTGCCTCGAGGCCCCCGGCGAAGGGCTCCCTGATCGGGAAGCGGCTCGATCCGATGAGGCAGATGCGCAGCGGTGTCGTGGCCGTGGGCCTGCTCGCACCCCACGGGAGAGGTCCGCGTGCGCACGGTGGGTCGGCCGGGGTCCTGTCCCGGGCGATCGGGGCCGGTTCAGCCACGGGTCACCTGCGGCGACATCGTCTCCACGGCGGCCAAGAATCCTGCGGCCCACGCGTGGACGTCGTGCGCCAGGACCCGCTGACGCATCACGTGCATCCGTCGGCGCGCGTCGTCCGCTTCGTCGCGCATGGCTCGCAGGATGGTGCGCTTGAGATCGCTGAGGTCGTGCGGATTGCACAGGTAGGCGGCGTCGAGTTCGTCGGCGGCCCCGGCGAACTCACTCAGGACCAGGGCGCCGCCCCCGTCGGCACGCGCGGCGACGAACTCCTTGGCCACCAGGTTCATCCCGTCGCGCAGGGGGGTGACCACCAGGACGTCGGCGGCCAGGTACAGGGCGACGATCTCCTCGCGAGAGTGCCGCTGGTGCAGATAGTGGACGGCCGTGACGCCCAGGTCTGCATGGTCCCCGTTGATGTTGCCGATCATGCCCTCGATCTCGTCTCGCAGGCCCCGGTAGGCAGCGACCCGGTCGCGGCTGGGAGTGGCGACCTGCACGACGGCGTGCTCGCCGGCGACGAGCTCTCCTTCTGCCAAGAGCTCGGACACGGCCCGCAAGCGGTGACGGATGCCCTTGGTGTAGTCGAGTCGGTCCACGCCCAGCAGCAGCGTCTTCGGGTCGCCCAGACTCCGGCGGATCTCGCGCGACCGTTCGGTCACCCGACGGCTGCGGGCCAGCTCGTGGATCTGTTGGGCGTCGACGGAGACCGGCATGGCCGTGACGCTGACCCGTCGCGGTGCGGCAGCGGGGTCGGCCGTGGTGCTGTCCGGGCAGATGATCGATCCCGGTTCGGTCGACAGGCCGAGGACCTGTGCGCAGGTGCGGAGGAAGTTGTCCGCGTCAGACCGGCGCTGGAAACCGAGCACGTCTGCCCCCAGGAGTCCGCGCAGCACCTCCTCGCGCCAGGGCAGCTGCGAGAAGAGTTCCGCGGCGGGGAAGGGGATGTGGTTGAACCACCCGATCCGCACGTCCGGCCGGGCGCGGCGGATCAGATCGGGGACCAGCTGGAGCTGGTAGTCGTGGACCCACACGGTGGCGCCCGGCGCAGCGCATGCCGCAGCGGAGCTGGCGAAGCGCTCGTTGACCCGCAGATAGGCGTCCCACCACCGGTGGCGGAAGACGGGCTGCGCGATCACGTCGTGGTACAGCGGCCACAAGGTGGCAGTGCTGAATCCCTCGTGGAAGTCGCTGACCTCGTCGTGGCCCAAGGACAGCGGAACGAGGTGTGTGGAGCCCCCCAGGACGAAGGGCTCGGGCACCTCATCGGCGTCCCCGGTCCACCCCACCCACGCCCCCCGGCGTCCACCCGTGATGGCGCCCATGGCGGTCACCAAGCCACCGGGGCTGGTTCTCCAGAGACCGGAACCGTCCTCGTCGAGGTCACGCGTCACGGGCAGCCGGTTGGCCACCACGACCTCGTCGAAGGTGGGATGAGAGGGGAACTCGACTCGGGTCCCGCGGTGCTGATCGGGCTGGGTGAGACCCATGATTGATCCTTCCCGACACCGGACGCGTCGCTGCGCGGGCGGTTTCCCGACGATGATTACGTCGTAAACTTACGGCGTAAATTCCAATGTGGCAACAGGCCGCCTCCTCCCCGGAGTGAGGCCCCCTAGGCTGTTCTCCCAGGTGAACTCCCCGAGGCGTTGTCGACAGGAAGGGCCGCGATGAGCGATCCCGTGCCGCAGCGGGGACCCCGTCCCAGGCTGGACCGTGACCAGATCGTCCGTGCAGCAACGGAACTGATCAGCGAGCAGGGTGTGGACGGGCTGACGATGCGTCGTGTCGGCCAGGCACTCGGCGTCGAGGCGATGGCGCTCTATCGCTACGTCTCGGGCCGGGAGGAGTTGCTGGAGGCAGTCATCGACCATCTCCTGTCCTCGGTCGCGCGGGAGGTCACGGATCTCCAGCCGACCTCTTGGCAGGGGTACCTCCAGACCCTGGCCCACGAGATGCGCCGCATGGCCCAAGAGCACCCTGCGGCCTTCCCCCTGGCCGCCACGCGACACCCGGCCGCACCGTGGTTGCGACCGCCGCTGCGCAGCATCGAACTGGTCGAGAACTTCCTCCTGACCCTCACGGACGCAGGGTTCGACGACGCTGCCGCGGTGGATGCGTACAAGCTGTTCACCACCTTCCTCGTCGGGTCCCTGCTCCTGGAGGTCGCGGCCCACGGCAGCGACATCGCAGACGCGGACACGGCGAAGGCCGAGGAGCGGGAGACGAGCCTGCGCGAGCCCCTGGCGAAGGCGCCGCACGTGGTCCGGATGCGGGACCGGCTCAGTCAGGACAGCAGCACCCAGGAGTTCGAGGTGGGTCTTGAAGCCCTCATCGACCGGATCGAGCGGACCTTCTGATCACCAGGTCTGCAAGCAGGAGGGTGCGCGGCTGTCCCGCCCCGGACCTCACCGGCGCGGCCAGACCCATGGCGAGGATGATCCTCCGGCGAGCACCGGGGCGGATTCGTGACCGGTGATGTGGGGTAGCGGTACGTGCGAAGCGCGGCTCGCGTCGCCCATCTCTTCGGTGGTGGGCACGTCCACGCGCCACCGGAGCGACCACCACCTCCCAGGAGAACTCATGCACCCCAGCACTCCCGCGTCACCTGCCCAACGGTCCAGTGCGGTGATCCGCCAGGGCGCCGATGACACGTCCTGCGGTGACGCGCGGGTTAGGTCATGACGTCCCTGTGGCGTGACGGACGAGCGCCGATCCCCTCGGATGTCCTCACCTCCGAGCGGTGTGACGACGTCGTCGTCGGCGCCGGTATCACCGGGCTGACCACGTCCCTGCTGCTGGCCCGCGCTGGGCGCGATGTCGTCGTCCTCGAGGCGCGCGATCTCGGCTCCGTCGCCACCGGCAACACGACGGCAAAGGTCTCCCTGCTGCAGGGGACGAAGTACAGCACCCTGCTGCGTCGCCACCCCGTCGACGTCGCCTCCGCCTACCTCGAGGCCAACCGAGCCGGCCAGGACTGGGTGCTGGAGTACTGCCAGGCGCAGGGGATCGCGGTCCAGCGACGCGACGCGGTGACCTATGCCCCCGACACCGATCGAGGTCGCCGCGCGGCCCTGCGCGAGCACGAGGCCGCGACGGCGGTGGGGCTGGCCACGCGCTGGAGCGACGACCTGCCCGTTCCCTTCCCGCACGCCGGGGGCGTGGTGCTGGCCGACCAGGCACAGCTCGACCCGATGGAGTTGCTGCACGGTCTCGTCGCGGATCTGCGTGCCGCCGATGGCCGGGTGGTCACCGGTGCCCGCGTCCAGCACGTCTCGGTGATCGGCCGGCCCACGGTGCGCTGGGACGGCGGTCGGATGTCGAGCGACACCATCGTCCTGGCCACCGGCGCGCCCACCGTGGACCGCGCGCTCCACTTCGCCCGGCTCGAGCCGCAGCGCTCCTACGCCCTGGCCTTCGACCACCCGGACCCTCCGGACCTGATGCTGCTCAGCGCCCACGGCAGCAGCCGATCCGTGCGCGATGCACCCGGCGACGGGGCCGCCCGTCGCCTCCTGGTCGGCGGAGAGGGTCACACCGTGGGCCGGGCCCGGCACGAGCAGGGCCACCTGGACCGCTTGCGGGAGTGGACGGCGGAGCACTTCCCCCAGGCGGTGGAGACCCACCACTGGTCGGCGCAGGACTACACCTCGCCCGACGCGCTGCCGCGCGTGGGACTCCTGCCGCTGGGGCGTTGCCGGGTCCACGTGGCCACCGGGTTCGCGAAGTGGGGGATGACGAACGGGGCCGCTGCCGCGTTGGCCGTGTCCGGGCAGATCCTCGGCGACCCGGTGCCGTGGGCGCAGCGTCTGCACCGCGGGCGCGGGCGCCTCCCCGCGGCTGTGGGAATGGCCCGCATCAACGCGGGCGTCGCCGCAGCCGGTTCCCTGGAACTGGGACGCGCGGCCCTGAAGCCGTTGCCCAAGCACGTGCCGGAAGGTGAAGGCGCCGTCGGCCGCGAGGGGCTGCTGCCGGTCGACCATCGACGGGCGCACGTGCACCGTCACGGCGATCTGCAGCCACCTCGGTGGGGTGCTCGAGTGGAACGATGCCGACCACAGCTACGACTGCCCCCTCCACGGGTCGCGCTTCGCGCCGACCGGGGAGGTCCTCGAGGGACCCGCCACCCGAGCCCTCGCCCTGCGCGACGACGACCATTCCTGAAACATCCCTGAACCGGAGGATTTCTGCATGAGCGAGAACACCACCCTCATCGACGCCTCGACCGCGGACGTCTGGTCGGTGCTGAGCGACGGCTGGCTCTACCCCCTGTGGGTCGTCGGTGCCTCGAGGATGCGCGATGTCGATGCGGACTGGCCCGCTGCCGGCAGCCGCATCCACCATTCGGTCGGCGTCTGGCCCGGGTTGGTCGACGACCACACCCGGGTGCTCGCATCGGACCCCGACCGATCCCTCACCCTGTGCGCGCGCACCTGGCCGATGGGGGAGGCCGAGGTCCGGCTCACCCTGACACCATTGGGTGAACAGACCGAGGTGGCCATCCACGAGGACGTCGTCTCCGGGCCGGGGGTGCTCGTGCCGGGGCTGGTGCGTCAGCCGGCCCTGATGTGGCGCAATTCCGAGACTCTGCGCCGTCTGCGTCTGCTCGTGGAGGGGCGCGCCGGCCGGACCGCATGAGGCTGAGCGCGCGTCGCGAGAGCCTGAGTGGGCGACGCCTGACCGCGTCCGTGGGTGACTCTGCCGGCCACGCGCGACCGCACGCCCCTGAGACGCTGACGGGTCCGTGACGACGTTTGGCGCGGTGCTCACGGTGGGGTCTACTGGCCGGGTGGACGCACTGAACGCACCGAGGTGGACGTCACGGGCGAGATCGTGGTTCTCGTCCCCGGTGACCCAGACCGACTTCCTGCAGTTGCTCAAGGCCACCGTGGCCGCCGTCGGCGCCTGGGTCCTGGCCGAGCTGGTGTGGGAGCTGAAGCAGGCCTACCTGGCGCCGTGGGTGGCATTGCTGACCGTCCATGCCACGGTCTACCGGACGATGTGGCGCGGCCTGCAGACGGTGATCACCGTCGGGCTGGGCATCCTCCTGGCGCTCGTGGTCGTCGAGCTCTTCGAGGTCACAGCCTGGTCGTTCGGTCTGGCGCTGCTCATGGGCCTCGCCCTCTCCCGTCTGCGGGTCCTGCGCGACGAGGGCATCACCGTGGCGACCACCGTGCTGTTCGTCCTCGCGACCGGGTACAACATCCCGGACTCTCGGGCCATCGACCTGCTGCCCGACCGCCTGCTGAGCACAGCCGTGGGCGTGGTCGTGGCGCTGCTCGTCAACTTCCTGGTGCTGCCGCCGCTGTACGACAGCAGCGCCCAGCGACAGATCGACGACGTGGACCGCAGGCTGGGGGCTCTGCTGGTGGACATGGCCCAGCAGCTGCGCGAGCCGCGCAAGGAGCAGGAGGAGGCCGACTGGATCGAGACGACGAGATCCATCGACACCGATCTGGCGGAGGCGTGGTCGCTCGTGCGCACCGCGCAGGAGGGACGCTCGTGGAACCCGCGGCACAGGCTCCATCCGGGTCAGCACCTGGAGACCTACCCGCAGATCCTGGTGCGGCTCGAGGAGGGCGTCAGCCTGGTGCGCAGCATCGCACGGCACGTACGCGAGTCCAGCCGTGCGTCGCAGGAATGGGATCCGCGCTTCCGCGATCGCTACATCGACCTCCTCGAGAACCTGGGTCGGCGCATCGCCGACCCTGACGCGGACGTGGCCGAGGTGCGTGAGGATCTGCGTCGCCTGTCCGAGGACCTGTCGACCGAGGATCTGTCCGGTTTGCTGTGGCCGTTGTACGGCGCCCTCATCGCCAACCTCCAGGTCCTCATCGACGTCGTCGACGACGTGGCCACGGCGGAGCCGGTGCGCACCTGAGGCTGCGAGACCGCGCGTCAGTCATGGCGCAGGGGTCGACCAGCTGCGATCGGCGCTGTGTGAAGGGCCTCGCGTTCGAGTCGACGTACGGGGAGGATGGACTCATGCCCATCCAGCTCCTCGTCGTCGACGGCTGCCCCATCAGCAGGTGGCCGGTGAGCACCTGAGCCGGGCCTTGGCCGCCGTCGGCCGGTCCGCGACGTGGAGGCGGTGCGGGTCAGGACCCCGGAAGAGGCGCAGGAATGGGGGTTTCACGGGTCACGGTCCGTGCTGCTGGACGGCCACGACCCCTTCGCTGCACCGGACGCACCGGTCGGGCTCGCCTGCCGGAACTACCGCACGCCACTGAGCCCGGACGGCTCTCCCAGCGTCGCGCAGCTGGTCGAGGTGCTGGCCCGTCCATCACGCCAAATTTCCGTCTCCAAACGGTTGGCACTCTCGGGTAGAGAGTGCTAATTTTGGTGAGGTCAGTTCAGGTACAGCCACCCCCGCGGGGCGGTGGGTGGCCTCATCGTTGGAGGTTGATTTCTGATGATGCGCTCTGATGCACTCACCGAGTTGGACGCCCTCGCGCAGGGCCTCCTGGGGACTCGCTCGACATCACGTTCGCCCCAGTTCATGCCGGTCGACGTCTACCGCATGGAGGATCGCTACTTCGTCCACGCGGACCTTCCGGGCATGGACCCCGGGAGCATCGACGTCAACATGGGTCGCGGCGTCCTGACCCTGACCGCTCACCGCTCGTCCCTGCACGAGCAAGAGGTGCAGTGGTTGACCAGTGAACGCTTCTCCGGCAGTTACCGGCGGCAGATCACCTTCGGGGATGACATCGATCCCGATCAGGTGTCGGCCACCTACGACAACGGGGTCCTGACCGTTGTCCTGCCGGTGAACAAGCGATCGCTGCCGCGACAGATCTCGGTCGGGACACCGTCCTCCCAGCCGCTCGAAGTGGAGGCGTCCTCCGACCGGGGCGAGGAGTCGTCCAGCACCCGTGATCGCGAGAGTTCCACCTAGTCGCCCCGCGATCCACGCGAAGAGCCCTGCACCCGTGCAGGGCTCTTCGCGTGTCGGGCAGGGCGAAGGTCACGTCAGGAGTCGGTGGATCTCCTGCAGCGCGGACTCGACGGTGTCCTCGAGGGCCTTCGCCGGGTCGTCGGAGCACTCCAGCAGTCGGCTGCCCTCCTCGAACGCGGTCGACCACCCCAGGTACACCGTCCCCGCAGGGTGGCCGTCCTGGTCCTGCGGGCCCCCGACACCCGTGGCGGAGACGGCGATGGTGGCGTCCGTCAGCTCACGCACCCCGCGCGCGAGTTCTTGGGCGGCGGCGCCCGACACGGGATCGAGTCCACGCGTCATGCCCAGGACGGTGGTCTTGACGTCGACGCTGTACGCGACGACGGCGCCGGCAAACCATTGACTGGCATCCTGCCCCCGCCCCAGACGCGCGGCGATGTTCCCGCTCGTCAGGGACTCGGCCACCGCGATCCGGGCGTCGACGGCGCAGGCGGCACGGGCGATCTCGTCGACGAGTTCGTCTGCCGAGGCGGAGGTCACGACCAGAAGGCTAGTACGTCGATGGTGCCGGTGCGAGTGCTGTCGCGCAGCGCGACCCATGACGAAGGGCGGGACCCGTGACCGGGTCCCGCCCTTCGTCAGAGACGGCTCAGATGTCGAAGTACATCTCGAACTCGTGCGGGTGGGGGCGGACCTGGAGCGGGAGCACCTCGTTCTCGTACTTCCACTGGATCCAGGTGTCGATGAGGTCCTGGGTGAAGACGTCCCCCTCGAGGAGGAACTCGTGGTCGGCCTCGAGGGCCTTGAGCACCTCGGGGAGCGAGGTCGGGACCTGCTCGATGGCCTCGTGTTCCTCCGGCGGCAGCTCGTAGAGGTCCTTGTCCACCGGCTCCGGGGGCTCGATGCGGTTCTTGATGCCGTCGAGGCCGGCCATGAGCTGCGCGGCGAAGCACAGGTAGGGGTTGCTCGACGGGTCCGGGATGCGGAACTCGACGCGCTTGGCCTTGGGGGAGTTGCCCGCGATCGGGATGCGGATGCAGGCCGAGCGGTTGCGGGCCGAGTAGACGAGGTTGATCGGGGCCTCGAAGCCCGGGACCAGGCGGTGGTAGCTGTTGGCCGTCGGGTTGGTGAAGGCGAGCAGCGCGGGGGCGTGCTTGAGCAGACCACCGATGTACCAGCGGGCGATGTCGGACAGGCCGCCGTAGCCCTGCTCGTCGTAGAAGAGCGGCTCGCCGTCCTTCCACAGGGACTGGTGGGTGTGCATGCCCGAGCCGTTGTCGCCGAAGATCGGCTTCGGCATGAAGGTGGCCGTGCGGCCCTCCTGCCAGGCCGTGTTCTTGACGACGTACTTGAACTTCATGATGTCGTCGCCGGACTGGAGCAGGGTGTTGAACTTGTAGTTGATCTCCTGCTGACCCGCGGAGCCGACCTCGTGGTGGGCGCGCTCGACCTCGAGGCCGACGGTCTTCATGTTCAGGCAGATCTTGTCGCGCAGGTCGGCGAAGTGGTCCACCGGCGGCACGGGGAAGTAGCCGCCCTTCATGGCCGTCTTGTAGCCCTGGTTGCCGCCCTCCTCCTTGCGACCGGAGTTCCACTTGGCCTCGATCGAGTCGACGAAGTAGTAGGAGCCCTGCGGCTGGGTGTCGAAGCGCACGTCGTCGAAGACGTAGAACTCGGCCTCGGCGCCGAAGTAGGCGGTGTCGGCGATGCCGGTCGACTTGAGGTAGGCCTCGGCCTTCGCCGCGACGTTGCGCGGGTCGCGGCTGTACTGCTCACCGGTGAAGGGGTCGACGATCGAGAAGTTGACGATGAGCGTCTTCTCCTCGCGGAAGGGGTCCAGGTAGGCGGTCTTGATGTCCGGGACGAGCTTCATGTCGGACTCGTGGATGGCCTGGAAGCCGCGGATCGAGGATCCGTCGAACATCTGGCCCTCGGTGAAGAAGTCCTCGTCGATCGACTCGGCCGGCACGTTGAAGTGCTGCATGATGCCCGGCAGGTCGCAGAAGCGGATGTCGACGAACTTGACGTCCTCGGCCTTGATGAACTCAAGGACCTCGTCAGGGGAGCTGAACAAACCATCCTCCTGGGGTGGGGCGGCAGGCCGCTCTGACCCGCCGCTTCAACTGTTGGTGATGACTGTAGGCACGGCCGGTTTCTCGACCATGACCCGAATGTTTCACCGGTGTTACATGAGACGTGCGTCCCACGTGCTGAGACCAACCCTAGCGCTCGGGACAGCGGCCCGGCAGGAGCGTCCACGGGCGTTGCATAGGCTGCCCCGGTGAGCAGCAGCACCGGCCGTCCCGTCCCGACCCCTGACGAAGGGGGGAGCAGCGCCGGTTTCGGTCGGCGCCTGGTGGCGGTCGTCATCGACTGGGTCGCCTGCCTGCTCATCACCAACGGCCTCATCGGCCGTTTCGTCGAGCTGAGCCCGGAGGCCTTCTCCTTCGTCCCGCTCGGGCTGCTGTTCCTGCTCAACCTCGTCGGCGTCACCCTCGGTGGCGCGACCTTCGGTCACCGGCTCCTCGGGCTGCGGGTGGTGCCGCTCGTGGGGGAGTGGGTCACCCCCCTTCGCTCCGCGGTGCGGGCCGCCCTGCTCTGCCTCTTCATCCCCGCGCTCGTCACGGCGAAGGGGGACGGCCGCGGCCTGCACGACCTCGCCGCCCGCACCCACGTCGTCCGGGTCTGACCAGCGTCTCCCGCCCGTGAACTCCGCAAAACCCTAGGGTTTTGCGGAGTTGGGCGCTGTGGGTCGGCCCCTTCAGCCGCGGAAGAAGGTCAACGCCACCCGCGACAGGTCGAGCAGGTCGCTGGTGCCGGCCAGCTCACGGGCCGAGTGCATCGACAGGATCGGGATGCCGACGTCGACGGTGCGGATGCCGAGGCGGGTCGCGGTGATCGGCCCGATCGTCGACCCGCACGGCACGGTGTTGTTGGACACGAAGTCCTGGCTCGTCACACCGGTCTGCTCGCACCACCCGCGCCAGGCCGCGGCGCCGACGCCGTCGCTGGCGTAGCGCTGGTTGGCGTTGATCTTCAGGATCGGGCCGGAGCCGAGGACCGGCCGCACGGCGGGGTCGTGCTTCTCGGGGTAGTTGGGGTGCACCGAGTGCCCCACGTCGCTGGAGACGCACCACGACGACGCGAGGGCACGCAGCCGCTCACCACGGTCGGCACCGAGGGCGATGCCGATGCGCTCGAGCACCTCCTCGAGGAAGGGGCCACCGGCGCCGGTGCGGGTCGCCGAGCCGACCTCCTCGTGGTCGAAGACGGCCAGGAGCGGGATGTGATCGCCCGCGACGTCCTCGAGCTGGGTCATCGCGACGGTGCCGGCGTGCACGCTGGCGAGGTCGTCGAGGCGGCCGGCGGCGAAGAAGACGTCGTCCTTGCCGAAGACGGCGCCGCGTGCGGAGTCGGCCGTCATGAGGTCGTAGCCGCGCACCCGCGTCGCGTCGACGCCGGCGGTCGCGGCGAGCTCGCCGATGAGGTCGGCAGAGGCAGCCGCGCCCACGCCCCACACGGGCTGGGTCTGCACCTGCTTGTCGAGGGCGAAGCGCTCGTTGGCCTCGCGGTCGAGGTGGATCGCCAGCTGCGGCAGCCGCAGCAGCGGCCCGGAGTCGGCGAGCACCTCGGTGCCGTCGTCGAGCACGAGCCGACCGGCCAGGCGCAGCTCGCGGTCGAGCCAGGAGTTGAGCAGCGGTCCGCCGTAGACCTCGACGCCGGCCTGCAGCCAGCCGAGGCGGCCCGTGGTCGGCTGCGGCTTGAGCTTGAAGCCGGGGGAGTCGCTGTGCGCACCGAAGATGCGCACCGGCGTCGTCGTGGTCGCCCCCTCGGGCACGACCCAGGCGATGACCGCGCCCTCGCGCAGGACGAGGTAGCGGCCCGGTCCCTGCGGCCACGCATCCGTCTCACGAAGGGGGGCGAAGCCCGCCTCCTGCAGGCGGCGAGCCACCTCGGCCGCCGCGTGGTAGCTCGACGGCGACGCGGCGACGAAGTCGGCCAGGTCCTCGGCGTGGGTGGTGGCGGCAGCAGGCACGAGTGGGTCTCCCGGAGGTCGGCGGGTGGGGGCCGTGGGTGGGTCCGGGCCGCTCGACGCGGGCGGACCCGTGGGGTCAGCGGCCGCGCAGGGCGCTGCGGTTCATCCGCGCACGGGTCGGGTCGACGCCGGCGGGGACGCCCTGGCGGATGCCGGGGAGGGACTTCAGCCGCTTGTTGACGACGGCCATCTCCTCCTTGCTCAGCTCGGGGCGCAGGCGGGTGAGGGTCATGCGGATCTTGCGCGGGTGCAGCTCGCCCTCGCCCGAGCCGACGATGTAGGTGTGCACCGGCACACCGGGGGCGACCCGGTTGACCTTCTTGGTCTCCTTGGCGAAGAGCTTGTCGACGCGGTGCTTCGGGCCCTCGCCGAGCAGGACGATGCCCGGGCGACCGAGAGCGCGGAAGACGACGGCCGCGGTGTTGATCTCGCTCGGCTTGGTCGCGTCGGCAGCGACCGGCTCCTGGTCGAAGTACCACCCACGACGCAGGGTCGACATGCCACCGATGGCGGCGCCGCGCTGGCCCTCCATCTGGGCGAAGGCGGCCCGCTCACCGCGGCGCGAGAGCACGATCATCGCCGCGAGTGCGGCGAAGGGCAGCGCGACGAGCAGCGAGGCGATGACGTGGCCGAAGATCAGGCCGATGACCGCCCCGATGGCGAGCACGACGACGAAGGCAAGGATCATCCACAGGGTCACCTGCGGGTCGATCGCCTTGATTGTCTTGTAGACCGAGGCGATCCGCTTGAAGGGGTTCTCGCGCTTCGGCTTCTCGGGCTTGTCGTTCTTGCTGGCCATGAGGAGAGAGTCTAGTTGCTCGGTCTGGGTGCCCGGTCAGCCGTCGGTGCCGGTGGCGGGCTGGTCGAGGATCGCCTGCGCACGCGACTTCGCGACGAGCGAGGAGGCCTCCTGGCGGGCCGGCTCGTCGGCCGCAGCGGCGAGGTGCGACAGGCGCTCGGGGATCGGGCGGCCCCACTTGGCCATGGCCGTCGAGTAGAGGCGGCCGGCGCGGTAGCTCGAGCGCACGAGCGGCCCGGCCATGACCCCCTTGAAGCCGATCTCCTCGGCGAGCTCGCTCCAGTGGACGAACTCCTCGGGCTTGACCCACCGGTCGATCGGGTGGTGCAGCTTCGACGGGCGCAGGTACTGGGTGATCGTGATGATGTCGCAGCCCGCGTCGTGCAGGTCGCGCAGTGCGGTCTCGATCTCGTGGTCCTCCTCGCCCATCCCGAGGATGAGGTTGGACTTCGTCACGAGCTCGGCCTCGCGGGCCATCGACAGCACCTTGAGCGACTTGTCGTAGGTGAAGGCCGGGCGGATCTGCTTGAAGATGCGCGGCACGGTCTCGAGGTTGTGGGCGAAGACCTCGGGGCGGGCATCGAAGACCTGACCGACGAGCTCGGGCTTCGCGCCGAAGTCGGGCGGGAGGATCTCGACGCCGGTGTGGGGGTTGAGCTCGTGGATCGCGCGGATCGTCTCGGCGTAGAGCGCGGCCGCACCGTCGGGCTGGTCGTCGCGGGCGACACCGGTGACGGTGGAGTAGCGCAGGCCCATCTCGCGGACGGACTCGGCGACGCGGCGCGGCTCGTCCATGTCGAGCGAGGTCGGGCGGCCGGTCGCGATGTCGCAGAAGTCGCACCGTCGGGTGCACACGTCACCGCCGATGAGGAAGGTCGCCTCGCGGTCCTCCCAGCACTCGAAGATGTTGGGGCAGCCGGCCTCCTGGCACACGGTGTGCAGGCCCTGCCCACTCACGCGGCCCCGGATGGCGTTGTACTCGGGGCCCATCTTGGCGGTGGTCCGGATCCACTCCGGCTTGCGCTCGATGGGGGTCTCGGCATTGCGCGCCTCGACGCGCAGCAGACGACGTCCTTCGGGTGCGACGGTCACGCAGCTCTCCTGGCAATCTCGGTGACCCCGGTGGTGTCCGGAGTCACTCCAGACTACGCCTCCACCGTGGAGGGCCGAAGGGGGGCGACACGGACCCCCCTTCGCCACTACACTGTGTAGTAGCCGCGGGCGAGGCCCGCGCCCGACGCAGGAGGTCGTCATGACGGAATCACCTGTCCACGTGATGCGCGCCGAGGAGAGCTGGGAGGCGCTGCATGCCAACGAGTTCGGACGCCTGGCCTTCCACCTCGCGGGGGAGGTGCACATCGTGCCGATCAACTACGCCACGGACGGTGAGGTCCTGCTCTTCCGCACCTCGCAGGGCAACAAGCTCCTCGGGATCGTCATGAGCGCCGACGTCGCCTTCGAGATCGACGGCTACGACTCCGCGCACGCCTGGTCGGTCATCGTGCGCGGCAACGCACGGGTGCTCGAGACGACGGACGAGCAGGCGCGGGCCGAGGCGTCGCGGCTGCGCTCGTGGGTCCCGACGGACAAGGACGTCTTCGTCGAGATCACGCCCCGCGAGGTGAGCGGGCGGCGCTTCGACCTGGCCAAGCCCTGGGAGCACATGATCCCGACCGGCTGACGCGTCGGTCAGGCGCCCTGCGCCTGAGCAGCCCCTGTGGTGAGCGGCAGGTCCTCGGTCATCACCTCGAGCAGGTGGGCCCGGGCCGAAGGGAGGATGTCGGCCACGGTGATGTCGCGACCGGTCTCGAGGGCCAGGGTCGAGACGTCGGCATCGGGGATGCCGCACGGGACGATCGTCTGCGTCCACGACAGGTCGCAGTTCACGTTGAGGCTGAAGCCGTGCATGGCGACGTCGCGCGAGACGCGGATGCCGATCTGGCCGAGCTTGCGGTCGCGGGTGCCGTCGGTGCCGGGCACCCAGATGCCGGAGCGGCCGGGCACGCGGGTCGCGGTGACGCCCACGTCGGCGGCGACCCGGATCATCATCTCCTCGAGACGACGCACGTGGGCGATGACGTCGCGCCGTCCGGGCAGGTGGGCGATCGGGTAGCCGACGAGCTGCCCGGGGCCGTGCCAGGTGATCTTGCCGCCACGGTCGACGTCGATGACGGGGGTGCCGTCCATCGGTCGCTCGTGGGGCTCGGTGCGCTTGCCCGCGGTGTAGACGGCGGTGTGCTCGAGCAGCAGGGTCGTGTCCTCGAGATCGCCGGCGACGACGGCGGCGTGGACCCGCTTCTGGTACTCCCACGCGGTCAGGTAGTCGACGGTGTCTGGGGCGAAGCCGAGCTCCTCGAAACGCATGGCCGCCAGCCTACGCCGCGCCCGCGGCCCTCCCTTCGCCCTCCGCCACGTCGCCCATCCGCACCCGGCACGAACCCTGCAAGACCCTAGGGTCTTGCAGAGTTCCGCTCGAAACCCTGCAAGACCCTAGGGTTTTGCAGGGTTCGGGGAGGGCTGTGGAAATCTCGGCGGCCGGATCGGCGCGATCCGTCAGGGTGGAGGGCATGGACGAGATCCCACCCGAGGTCCCCGGCTATCGCCTGACCCGCCTGCTCGGGACCGGCTCGACGTCGACGGTCTGGCGGGCGCGGCGCGAGGCCGACGACGAACTGGTGGCGATCAAGCTGCTGCGCGGAGGAGCCGACGACGAGGCGCTGCGCGAGTACTCGATGCTCCAGCACGCGGCCGCCGAGCACGTGGTCACCCTGCACGAGGTCCGCGAGGTCGACACCGACGAGGGGCCGGCCACGGCCCTCGTGCTCGAGCTGCTCGCCGGCGGCAGCCTCGGCCGCGTCGTCGCCGAGCGGGGCCACCTCACCCCGGGGGAGACCGTCACCGTCATCGCGCCGATCGCCCGTGCCCTGGCCGGGCTGCACGGCCTCGGGGTCGTCCACGGCGACCTCAGCCCGGGCAACGTCCTGCTCGACAGCACCGGACGGCCGGTGCTCGCGGACCTCGGATTCTCCCGACTGACCGGGGAGGCGCCGGGCGACGTGCACGGCACCGACGGCTACGTCGCGCCGGAGGTCCTCGACGGCGAGGAGCCCAGCCGGGCCAGCGACGTCCACGCCCTCGGCGCGCTCGCCTGGCTGTGCCTCGTCGGGGAGCCCCCCGGCCACGTGGCGGACCGGCTCGACCTGGGTGCGGGCCTGGCCGACCACCCCGCCCTCGTCGACGTCGTCGAGTCCTGCCTCGCGGGTGACCCGGCGAGCCGTCCGGAGGCCGACGAGGTGGCGGTCGACGTCTTCGACGCGGCAGCGGCGCAGCCCCTGCGCATGACCGCCACCGGTGATGTCGCCTCGGGCCTGACGCGGCGCATCCGTGAGGCGGCGGCCCGGGACGGGGTGCAGGTGCCCGACTGGCAGCGTGAGCTCGTCGCCGACGAGGCGCCCTCGCCGACCCGGCGGTGGTGGCAGCGCCGACGCGAGGAGGAGCGGACCGCGAGCGAAGGACCGCGAGCGCGGGCCGGACGCCACGCGGCACCCCGCCGTCCCCGTGACGAGGACATCGATCTGTCACGCGACGCCGACGTGTCATCCACCCGGGACATCGCGCGGGCGGCCGAGCAGGGTCCGAGCAGCCGTCGCCTCGCGGTGGCCGTCACCGTCGCGCTGGGGCTGGCCCTCGCGGTCGTCGTGCCATGGCGGCAGCTGGCCTCCGCCGATGACGAAGGGAGCGCCCCGCGCCCCGCGTCGGTGGTCGCGACGGACGATCCGGCCGGGACCGGCTCGGCGGACGCCGCCGACACCCGCGTGCTCACCGATCGCTCCGCACCCCGGTCGGCGCCGGTGCGTCTCGCGCAGGCCCTGACGACGATGCGGCAGCAGGTCGTCACCGACCTGGATCCGGTCGTGCTCGGCCGGCTCGACGAGCAGGGCTCACCTTCGGCGACGCGAGATCGCGAGCTGCTCGAGGAGCTGCGTGGGGGTGGGCTGCGCTACGAGGGGCTGTCGATGACGGTCCGCTCGGCGAGCCTGGAGCGCACGAGCGGCAGCACCGCCGTGCTGCGCACCGTCGTCGACGAGGGTGCCTACACGGTCGTCGCCCGCGACGGCTCGCGCCAGCAGCGCCCGGCCCGACGTGCGCAGCGCGCCGATCTCGTGCTCGTGTGGGACGGGAGGTGGCGGGTGCGCGACGTCACCGCGTCGGACGCGGGCTGAGCAGGTCGTCGAGGGCGTCGTCGAGATGGGGGTGCCGGTGCTCGAAGCCGGCTGCGTCGAGCCGCTGGGGGAGCACCCGGGTCGAGGCGAGCGCCTCGCCGGCGAACTCGCCGATCGCCAGCCGCATCGCGACCGCGGGCGTCGGTACCACCGCGGGGCGGTGCAGCCGCCGCCCGATGCCTCGAGCGAGCTCGCGCTGCCGCACCGGGTGGGGCGCGGTGAGGTTGACCGGCCCTTCGAGGGTCGGGTCCTCGACGAGCCGGGTGTAGACGCCCACGACGTCCTCGAGGGAGACCCATGGCAGCCACTGCCGTCCCGAGCCGAGCGGGCCGCCGATGCCGAGACGGCCGACGAGCAGCATCGGGGCCAGGGCGCCACCGTGGGCGGCAAGGACGATGCCGGTGCGCGCGTGGGCCACGGGGACACCCGCAGCGACGGCGGGAGCCGCGGCGGCCTCCCAGTCGCGGACCACGCCGGCGAGGTAGGTGCGCCCGGGAGCGGACGCCTCCGTGAGCACCTCGTCGCCGCGGTCGCCGTAGAAGCCGACGGCGGATGCCGTGACGAGTCGTGTCGGGCCGGCCCCGGCCGCCACCGTCCTCGCGACGAGGTCCGTGCCGTGCACCCGCGAGGTGCGGATGAGCATCTTGTAGGTCGGGGTCCAGCGCCGGTCGCCGACCCCGGCGCCTGCGAGGTGCACGACGGTGTCGACGTCGGCGAGCACTGCCGGGTCCAGGACCCGACGGTCCGGGTCCCAGGGGCGCTCGTGGTCCCCCTTCGCCTCACGTCGCACGAGGTGGACCACCTCGTGACCGTCCGCACGCAGGGACGACGACAGCGCGCCGCCGATCAGTCCGGATGCTCCCGTGATGGCGACGCGCTGTCTTCGTGTGCTCATGTCAGGCCTCGAAGCGGCCTTCCTCCAGACGGGCCTTGACGGTCCCGAGGAAGCGGGCCGCGTCGGCGCCGTCGACCACGCGGTGGTCGTAGCTGAGCGCGAGGTACATCATCGACCGGATCGCCAGCGTCTCGCCGCCGTCGTCGGTCGTGATGACGACGGGACGGCGCACGATGGCGCCGGTGCCGAGCATCGCGACCTGCGGCTGGTTGAGGATCGGGGTGTCGAAGAGCGCACCCCGGCTGCCGGTGTTGGTGATGGTGAAGGTCCCGCCCGACAGGTCGTCCGGCGTGATCTTGTTGTTGCGAGTGCGGTCGGCGACGTCGGCGATCGCCCGGGCGAGACCGGCGACGTTGAGGTCACCGGCGTTCTTGACGACCGGCGTGAGCAGGCCGCGCTCGGTGTCGACCGCGATCGAGAGGTTCTCCTGACCGTGGTAGACGATCTCCTCGCCCTCGACGCTGGCGTTGATGCCCGGGTGCGCCTTGAGCGCCTCGGCGGTGGCCAGGGCGATGAAGGGCAGGAAGGACAGCTTCGTGCCCTCGCGGTTGGCGAAGTCGGCCTTGGCGGCGTCGCGGACGCGGGCCACCTTGGTCATGTCGACCTCGACGACCGTCGTCAGCTGGGCGGAGACCTGCAGCGACTCGACCATCCGCTGGGCGATGACCTTGCGCAGGCGGGTCATCTTCTCGCGGGTGCCGCGCTTGGACTGCGGGACATTGGACTCCAGACCGGCCGGGACGCCCGCGGGGGCAGCCGCAGCGGGAGCAGCAGCCGGAGCGGCGGCGGCCGGGGCGGCAGCCTCCTGCGGCTGGTTCTTCGCCTTGGCGGCGTCGAGCACGTCCTGCTTGCGGATCCGACCACCGATGCCGGTGCCCTGGACCTGCGAGAGGTCGATGCCGTTGTCGGCGGCGAGCTTGCGCACGAGAGGCGTGACGTAGGCGGCGGCGTCGCCACCGGACGCAGCCGGAGCCTCCGCCTTGGGGGCCTCCGCCTTCGGGGCCTCGGCCTTGGGGGCCTCCTGCTTCGGCTCCTCCTTGGGTGCCTCCGCCTTGGGCTCCTCCTTCGGAGCCTCCTGCTTGGGCTCCTCGGCCTTCGGCTCCTCCTTGGGGGCCTCCTGCTTGGGCTCCTCGGCCTTCGGCTCCTCCTTGGGGGCCTCCTGCTTCGGCTCCTCGGCCTTGGGCTCCTCGGCGGGCGCGGCGGCGCCGCCACCGGAGCCACCGACGATCGCCAGATCGGCGCCGACCTCGACCGTCTCGTCCTCCTGGACGAGGATCTTGGTCAGCGTGCCCGCGACGGGGGAGGGGATCTCGGTGTCGACCTTGTCGGTCGAGACCTCGAGCAGCGGCTCGTCGACCTCGACGGTGTCGCCCTCGGCCTTCAGCCAGCGGGAGACGGTGCCCTCGGTGACGGACTCGCCCAGGGCCGGCATGGCCACGGTCGTACCGTCGCCGGAGTCGCTCGACGAGCTCTCGGCCGCGGGGGCCTCGGCCGGGGTCTCGGCGGCGGGAGCCTCCTCAGACTCCGCTGCCGGGGCCTCCTCGGCAGCCGGCTCCTCGGCGGCAGGCTCCTCGGCGGGAGCCTCCTCCTGCGCGGAGTCGTCGCCGGA
The DNA here is from genome assembly GCF_024362365.1 of Janibacter sp. CX7. Lineage (NCBI taxonomy): Bacteria > Bacillati > Actinomycetota > Actinomycetes > Micrococcales > Intrasporangiaceae > Janibacter > Janibacter sp. CX7. The sequence continues at coordinate 1,325,726 of NZ_CP101464.1, forward strand.
GTCGGAGGCCGCAGGGGCGTCGCCGTCCCCGATGACGGCGAGGTCGGCTCCGACCTCGACGGTCTCGTCCTCCTCGACGAGGATCTCCTGGATCGTGCCCGCGACAGGCGACGGGATCTCGGTGTCGACCTTGTCGGTCGAGACCTCGAGCAGCGGCTCGTCGACCTCGACCGTGTCGCCCACGTTCTTGAGCCATCGCGTCACGGTGCCCTCGGTCACGGACTCACCCAGTGCCGGCATGGCAACCCGCTCAGACATGCGCCTCTGCTCCTTCTATCGAGATGGGATACGTCACAGACTCTCACGAGTCTGCGGGGTCTTGTCCACGGGGCCCACGTCGTGTCCCGTGGAGATCTGCAGGTGCCGCCCTCGTCCGGCTCAGGCGTGCGCGTGCAGGGGCCGGCCGGCGGCGAGCATGGCCGCCTCGCCCAGGGCCTCACCCTGCGACGGGTGGGCGTGCACGAGCGGGGCGACGTCCTCGGGGTGGGCCTCCCAGCCGACGACGAGCTGCGCCTCGCTGATCAGCTCGCTGACGCCGAGTCCGACCATGTGGACCCCGAGGACGGGGCCGTCCTTCTCGCGGACGAGCGTCACCGAGCCCGTCGTGCCCCGGATGATGCTGCGGCCGTTGCCGCCCAAGGGATAGGTGACGACCTCGACGTCGTGACCGGCCCCCTTCGCCGCATCCGTCGACAGCCCGACGGAGGCGATCTCGGGGTCGCAGTAGGTGACCTTGGGGATCGTCACGTCGTCGACCGGTCGCGGGTCGAGCCCGGCGAGGTCCTCGGCGACGAAGATCCCGTGGGCGAAGCCGCGGTGGGCCAGCTGGAGGCCGGGCACGAGGTCACCGACCGCGCGCACGCCCTCGACATTCGTGCGCAGCCGCTCGTCGGTCGGGACGAACCCGCGGTCGACGGCGACACCCGCCTCCTCGAAGCCGAGACCCTCGCTGCGCGGACCGCGCCCGACGGCGACGAGCACGAGGTCGACCTCGAGCTGGTCGCCGCCCTCGAGGTGCACGACGGCGCGCTGCTCGTCGGCCTCGACGGAGGCGACCCGGGTGGCGGTGCGTGAGGTGATGCCGCGCTTCTTGAACTCGCGCGTCAGGTGCTTGGAGATCGACGGCTCCTCGGCCGCGACGATCCGGTCGAGCGCCTCGACGACCGTCACCTCGGCGCCGAAGCTGCGCAGCATCGAGGCGAACTCGACGCCGATGACGCCGCCGCCGAGGACCGCGACCCGCTGCGGGATCGTCTCGAGGTTCATCGCCTGGTCGCTCGTCATGACGCGCGGCCCGAGCTCGACGCCGGGGATGGTGCGCGCGTACGAACCCGTCGCCAGCACAACGGTCTTCGCGCTGACGCGGGTGGTGCCCCCTTCGCCCTCGACCTCGACGGTGCCGGCGTCGACAAGGCGACCGCGGCCGCTGACGACCTCGATGCCCGCCTGGCCGATGAGGCCGGTCAGGCCCTTGTGGAGCTGCCCGATGACCTTGTCCTTGCGGGCGTGCAGGGCCGTGGTGTCGATGCCCTCGAAGCTCGTGAGCACCCCGTGGGCGGCACCGGCCCGCGCGCCGTCGGCGAGCTCGGCCGCGTGGAGGAGCGCCTTGGTCGGGATGCACCCGCGGTGCAGGCAGGTCCCGCCGATCTTGTCCTCCTCGACGAGCGCGACCTTCATGCCCAGCTGCGCTGCCCGCAGCGCGCAGGCATATCCGCCGCTGCCGGCTCCGAGGACGACGAGGTCGAAGGGGGTCGAGGTCGCGGGGTCTGCCACGAGATGCTCCTTTGCACGGGATGTGTCCGGGGTCACGGACCGGCCCCAGCGTAAGGGGTTCTCGGCGTCAGGTGCCCAATCGAAGAAGAAGCGCCCGGTCGACCGGGCGCTTCTTCTTCGAATGGATCTGCGTGGGTGTCAGTCGAGGTTGGCGATGTGCTCCAGGAGGGTGCCGACGGCGACGCCGGTGCCGCCCTTGGGCAGGTGGCCGGTGGCGCCGCCCTCGTTGAAGGAGGGGCCGGCGATGTCGAGGTGGGCCCAGGGGATCTGCTCGCCGTCGGCGTCCTTGGCGAACTCCTGCAGGAACAGGCCCGCAGTCAGGGCGCCGCCCATGCGGTCGCCCTTGTGGGCGATGTCGGCGGTGGCGGAGTCGAGGCCGGCGCGCAGGGCTGTGGGCAGGGGGAGCGGCCAGCTCGGCTCGTCGGCGCGGTCGGCGGCCTCGGTGATCGCCGTGCGCAGCTCTTCGTCGTTGCCCATGACACCGAAGATGTGCGGGCCGAGGGCGACGACGCAGGCGCCGGTGAGGGTGGCGACGTCGAGGATCTGGTCGGGACCCGACTCGGCGGCCAGGGCCATGCCGTCGGCGAGGACCATGCGGCCCTCGGCGTCGGTGTCGAGGATCTCGACGGTCATGCCGTTGCGCATCGTGACGACGTCGCCGGGGCGCTGGGCATTGCCGCCCGGCATGTTCTCCGCGAGGCAGAGGTAGCCGGTCACAGCGACGTCGAGCTCGAGCTCGGCCGCGGCGACGACCGTGGCCGCGACGGCGGCGGCACCGGCCATGTCGGACTTCATCGTCGCCATGCTGGCGGAGGGCTTGATGCACACGCCGCCGGTGTCGAAGGTGATGCCCTTGCCGACGAGCGCGACGTGCGACTTCTTGCCGCGGGGGCTGTAGCTGAGGGTGACGATGCGCGGCGGGCGGCTGCTGCCCTGGCCGACGCCGACGATGCCGCCGAAGCCGCCCTCGAGCAGGGCCTTGTCGTCGAGGACCTCGACCTTGAGCTTGCCGGAGGAGGCCTTGGCCACCTGCTGCACCTGCTCGGTGAAGGACTGCGGGTAGAGCAGGTTGGGCGCGGTGTTGACGAGGTCGCGGGCCCACGCGACGTTGCGCGCGATCGTCGCGGCGGTCTCGAGGACCTCCTTGGGCGCGGCCTTGCGGTCGAGGGAGGAGAAGACGGTGATCTCCTGCTCGTCCTGCTCCGCGGGCGCGGACTTGTGCGCGGTGAAGGTGTAGGCGCCGGCGAGGGCACCCTCGCCGATGGCGGCCAGGTCGGCGTCGTCCTCGTGGGGGAGGGCGATGGCGACGGATCCGGTGCCCGCGGCGCGGACGGCGGCGCCCGCGGCACGACGAAGGGAGTCGGTCCCCCCTTCGCCCGGCTCCTCACCGAGGCCCACGAGCACGACCTTGGCGGCCTTGAGGCCCGGGACGGCCGGCAGGCTCGTCGTGGCGCCGACCTTGGTGCTGGCCTCGAGGGCAGGCAGAACCGTGGCCAGGTGCTCGACGGCGGACTTCGGCAGATCCGCGCTCGCGGTGGCGGTCGGCTCGGAGCCGGTGACACCCAGGACGAGGGTGCGGCCGGACCAGGCGGCGAGGGAACGGGAACCGAGGATCAGCTGGGCCACGTGAGTGGGACCTTTCGCGCGGGGAAACGGTGGATGTACCACGCGCAGGCTATCCCGTATGGCGAGACGGTAGCGTCTGGGGCATGACCGCCAGCGATGCCCTGCGCACCTCACCGATCCATGAGCGCCACGTCGCGCTCGACGCCAAGATGGCCGACTTCGGCGGCTGGGAGATGCCGATCGAGTACCCCGGCGGCGGCGTCGTCGCCGAGCACACGGCCGTGCGCGAGCGGGTCGGGCTCTTCGACGTCAGCCACCTCGGCAAGGCCCGCGTCGCCGGCACCGGCGCCGCCGAGCTGGTCAACTCGACGCTGACCAACGACCTCGGCCGGATCAGCCCCGGCAAGGCGCAGTACACGTTGTGCTGCAACGAGTCCGGTGGCGTCGTCGACGACCTCATCGCCTACCTGCGCGGCGACGACGACGTCTTCCTCATCCCCAATGCCGCCAACACCGCGACCGTCGTCGAGATGCTGCGCGAGGCCGCGCCCGAGGGCGTCGAGGTCACCGACCTGCACGAGGACTACGTCGTCCTCGCGGTCCAGGGGCCCAGGAGCGACGAGGTGCTCACCTCGATGGGCCTGCCCGTCGACCACGACTACATGTCCTTCGACGACGCCGTGTGGGAGGGCCACGACATCACCGTCTGCCGCACCGGCTACACCGGCGAGCGCGGCTACGAGCTCGTCGCCCCGGCCGCCGCCGGCCTGCAGCTGTGGGACGCGATCATCGCGGCGATGGCTCCCTTCGACGGCCTGCCGTGCGGTCTCGGTGCCCGCGACACCCTGCGCACCGAGATGGGCTACCCGCTGCACGGCAACGACCTGTCGCCCGAGATCACCCCGGTCATGGCGCGCTCGGCGTGGGCCGTCGGCTGGGACAAGGAGACCTTCTGGGGCAAGGACGCGCTCGTCGCGCAGCGGGTCGCGAAGTCGGGCCCGCTCCTGCGCGGCCTGCTCGTCACCGGCCGCGGCATCCCGCGCAGCCACTGCGCCGTCAAGACCGCAGACGGCACCGAGGTCGGCGAGGTCACCTCGGGCACCTTCAGCCCGACGCTCAAGCAGGGCATCGCCCTGGCGCTGCTCGACCGGTCGGTCGGCGAGGGCGACGAGGTCGTCATCGACGTGCGCGGGCGTGAGGTCGCCGCCACGGTGACCAAGCCGCCCTTCGTCGAGGTGCAGGTGAGGCAGGCATGAGCGAGGCCTACCGCTGGCGCTTCGAGGACACCTCGGGGCAGCCCCTGCCGAGCGAGCACTCGGTGCCCTTCCCGACCCAGGCCGACGCCGAGGCGTGGTTCGCCGAGTCGTGGGAGGACCTCGCCGACGCGGGCGTGGCCCAGGTGAGCCTGCTGCGCGAGGCGGAGGTCGTCTACGGGCCGATGCCGCTGTCGGCCGGCTGACAGCCGCCACCAACAGCTGAGGGGCCGCACCCGATCCGGGTGCGGCCCTCAGCTCGTCGCCGGAGCGGTCAGAGCGTGTCGCCGCGCTCGACCATCGGCTTGGGCATGCGCGTGCGGCGCATCTGGAAGGCGCGCATCGCGAGGTACATGGCCAGACCACGCAGGTTGGTGTCGGCGCCGAAGCGCTGGAGGAGCTTCGGCTTCGTGCGACGCCACAGCAGCCACACGTCGACGATCGCGATGAGGATGAGGACGTAGACGCCGAGGAAGACGTAGGTCGCCCACGTGCCGGCGAAGAGGCTGAGCACGAGCACCGCGAGCATGAGCGGCAGGAGCAGCTCGCCGAGGTTCCAGCGCACGTCGACGGCGTCGCGGACGAAGCGACGGACCGGGCCCTTGTCGCGCGGCGGCAGGTGGCGGTCGTCGCCGGTCACCATCGCCTCGCGCATCTTGCGCCCGTTCTCGCGGCGGGCCTCGCGGTCGGCGGCCTTCGCGCCCTTGCGGTCGGCCTGCACGAGGGGACGCTTGCGCGCGGCCTCCTGGTCGCGCCGCTTGGGCGTGGGCCGGTTCTTGGCGCCCTCGCGGTGGGGCCGCTCGTCCACGGGGGAGGCGGGCTGGTCGTCCTTCTTGCGTCCGAACACGAGGAGAACTCTAGGTGCACCGCGCCGGTGGGTCGGAGCGGGTCGTCCGCGATAGCGTCTGCCGCGTGACCGACACCACCCTCACCGCAGACCAGATCGAGACCCTGCGCGCCCGCGTGCGCGAGCTGATGCCGCAGGTGCGTGCCGACCTCGAGAACCTCACCCGGATCCCGAGCGTCAGCCTCGACTCCTTCGACCAGGCCCACGTGCAGGCCTCCGCCGAGCGCACCGCCGAGCTGCTGCGGGCGGAGGGCCTCGACGTGGAGATCGTGAGCGAAGGGGGCCGCCCCGCCGTCATCGGGCACGTCGACGGCCCCGAGGGCGCGCCGACCGTCCTGCTCTACGCGCACCACGACGTGCAGCCCCCCGGCGACCTCGCCGACTGGGACTCCGACCCCTTCGAGCCGGTCGAGCGCGATGGTCGCCTCTACGGCCGCGGCGCCGCCGACGACAAGGCAGGCGTCATGGCGCACGTCGCCGCGCTGCGCGCCCACTCGGGCAACCTGCCGGTCGGTGTGACGATCTTCGTCGAGGGCGAGGAGGAGATCGCCAGCGAGTCGCTGCCGCGGCTGCTCGAGCGTCATGGCGACCGCCTGACCTCTGATGCGATCGTCCTCGCGGACTCGCTCAACTGGGCCATCGGCACGCCCGCGCTCACGACGACCCTGCGCGGCTCCCTTCGCGCCGTCGTCACCGTGCGCACCCTCGACCACGGCGTGCACTCGGGCATGTTCGGCGGCGCCTGCCCCGACGCGATCACCTCGCTGTGCCGGCTCATGGCGACCCTGCACGACGACCAGGGCGATGTCGCGATCGAGGGGCTCGTGCACACCGACGCCCCCGAGATCGACTACGACGAGGCGCGGCTGCGTGAGGAGTCCGGCCTGCTCGACGCGACCGAGCTCATCGGCACGGGCTCGATCCCCTCGCGGCTGTGGACGAAGCCGGCGGCCGTCGTCATCGGCATCGACGCCCCCGCCGTCGACGAGGCGGGCAATGTCCTCGCCGCGTCCGCCCGGGCGAAGATCAACCTGCGGCTCAACCCGACCCAGGACCCGGCCGAGGCGTGGGAGGCGCTGCAGCGCCACCTGCAGGAGCACGCCCCGTGGGGTGCGACCGTCGAGGTCGAGCTCGACGAGCAGGGCTGGGGCTTCGCGGCCGATGCGCAGGGGCCGGTCTACGACCAGGCTCGGGCGGCCTTCGCCGACGCCTGGGGCACCGACCCGGTCGACGTGGGTATCGGCGGTTCCATCCCCTTCGTCCAGGCGTTCGCGGAGAAGTTCCCCGACGCCGCGATCCTCGTGACCGGCGTCGAGGACCCGGACACCCGCGCCCACGGGGCCAACGAGTCGCTGCACCTGGGCGAGTTCGAAAAGGTGTGCACCGCGGAGGCGCTGCTGCTGGCCCGCCTCGGCGCGATGCGCGGCTGACGAGGAGCTGACGTGCCCCAGAGCGCCGAGGAGATCTTCGAGCTGGCGAGGACGCGCACCGACGCGCCCTCGCTGGACTTCGTCGAGTGGCCCGCCTTCCCCTGGGTGGCCGATGGTGGTCGCGTGGTCGCCAAGGACCTGCTCCCACCGGCCGAGGCCGACCGCGTCCGCGACGGCGAAGGGGGCCGCGACTGCTGGCGCTGCGACCACCCCGACGAGGGGGTGGTCTGGAGCAACGAGCGCTGGGTGCTCTCGGCCGATCGCGAGGGGCGCGGCGGTCTGCTGGCGTTGTGGTTGCAGACCCGCGAGCACATGGACTTCGGCGACATGGACGAGGACCTCGCGGGGGAGTGGGGGCGGCTCGTGCACCGCCTGCACAACGCGATGCTCGCCCTGCCCAACGCCGGTCGCGTCCACCTTGGCAAGTGGGGCGACGGGAGTGCCCACCTGCACACCCTCGCGATGGTCCGGCCGGCGCGCCTGCCGCAGGTCATCGGCTCCTTCGCCGTCGAGTGGGACGACATCCTGCCGCCGGTGCCCGAGGAGGTCTGGCAGCGCGAGGTCGACGAGGTCGTCGCGGTGATGGGCACGCGCGACGGGGCGAGCGGAGGAGACTGAGGTCATGGTCCGGCTCCTCGCGGTGCACGGAGACATCACCGCCCAGCAGGTCGACGCGATCGTCAACGCCGCCAACTCCGCGATGCGCGGTGGCGGGGGTGTCGACGGTGCGATCCACCGCGCCGGCGGTCCGGCCGTCCTCGAGGACTGCATCGCCCGGTTCCCCGACGGCCTGGCCACAGGGGACGCCGGGTGGACGACGGCGGGGAACCTCCCTTCGCGCTGGGTGATCCACACGGTCGGGCCCAACCACGCTGTGGGACAACGCGATCGCTCGCTCCTCGTCTCCTGCTACCGACGCTGCCTCGAGGTCGCCGACGCGCTGGGAGCGCGCTCGGTCGCCTTCCCGCTCGTCAGCGCCGGCATCTACGGCTGGCCCAAGGACGACGCGATCGCTGCCGCCGTCGAGACGATCTCGGCGGCGGACACCGACGTGGTGGAGGCGCGGATCGTGGCCTTCGACGCGGCGGCGTACGAGCGGGTCGCCGCCGCTCTGGCTAAAAGTTAAAGATTCAACTAAGGTGGTCGACATGGCACAGGGCACATACGTCGAAAAGGACTTCACCCGCGACACCGCGTACATCGAGGACCGGATCACCTCGGACGGGTCGAGCGACTGGCCGGTCGAGCCGGGGCGCTACCGCCTCGTCGTCTCCCGGGCCTGCCCGTGGGCCAACCGCGCGATCATCGTGCGCCGCCTGCTCGGCCTCGAGGACGTCATCTCCATGGGCATCACGGGCCCGACGCACGACGCCGACTCGTGGACCTTCGACCTCGACGAGGGGCACCTCGACCCGGTGCTCGGCATCCCCCGGATCAAGGACGCCTACCTGGCGCGCTTCCCCGACTACTCGAAGGGGATCACCGTCCCCGCGATCGTCGACGTGCCCTCCGGCCAGGTCGTCACCAACAACTTCCCGCAGATCACCTTCGACCTGTCGACCCAGTGGCGCGAGCACCACCGCGAGGGGGCTCCCGACCTGTGGCCCGAGCACCTGCGCGAGGAGATGGCGCTCGTCAACAAGCGGCTCTACACCGAGGTCAACAACGGCGTCTACCGCTGCGGCTTCTCCGGCGACCAGGCCGCCTACGAGGCCGCGTACGAGCGGCTGTGGACCGCGATGGACTGGCTCGAGGAGCGGCTGTCGACCCGCCGCTACCTCATGGGTGAGCACATCACCGAGGCCGACGTGCGCCTCTTCACGACCCTGGCGCGCTTCGACCCCGTCTACCACGGCCACTTCAAGGCCAATCGCTCGAAGCTGTCGGAGATGCCGGTCCTGTGGGCCTACGCCCGCGACCTCTTCACGACGCCCGGCTTCGGCGACACGACCGACTTCGTGCACATCAAGAGCCACTACTACGAGGTCCACCGCGACATCAACCCGACCGGCATCGTCCCCGCAGGTCCCGACCTGTCGAACTGGCTGGAGCCGCACGGCCGCGAGGCCCTCGGCGGTTCCCCCTTCGCCCCTGGTGCCACGCCTCCCGGCCCGCCGAGCGAAGGGGAGCGCGTCCCGGTGGCGCACAACCCCCTGATCGACGAGACCGGGATGGTCCGCTCCGCCTGACGCCCCGGCCGCCGGCGCGCGTTGGCGCAGCATTCACCCCGTGGGCGCGCTCGCGACACCCGCGGCCGCGAGGGTGCGACCATGCACCCGATCTCCCGCACCCGCTCGGTGACCGCCACGACCGCAGCCCTGGCACTGGCCCTCGCCGCACTGGCCCAGCCCGCCGCAGCCGCACCGGCTCCCGTCGACCTCGGCACCCCGCTGCCGCAGGCCCATGCGCACAACGACTACGAGCACGAGCGCCCGCTTCTCGATGCCCTCGAGCACGGCTTCACCTCGGTCGAGGCCGACGTGTGGCTCGTCGACGGTGAGCTGCGGGTCAGCCACGACGCCGTGGGCCTCGCCGACGCGCCGACCCTCGAGGAGGCCTACCTCGACCCGCTGAGCGAGATCGCCTCGCGCGGCGGCCGGCAGATCTACCCGGGCTACGCAGGCGACGTCCAGCTGCTCATCGACATCAAGAGCGACGGGCAGTCGACCTGGCGTGCCGTCGAGGCCGAGCTCGCCGACCACGCGCAGATCTTCACCCGGGTCAAGAACGGCCTGGTCCACGACCGCGCCGTCGAGGCGGTCATCAGCGGCAACCGCCCGCGCGCCGAGATGGAGGCGGCCACGACGCGCTACTCCTTCTACGACGGGCGCTCCACCGACCTCGACTCGGGCACCGACGCCGCCCTCATGCCGCTCGTCAGCGAGAACTGGACGAAGCTCTTCACCTGGCAGGGCATCGGCGAGATGCCGCAGGTCGAGCGCGAGCGGCTGCACGCCTACGTCGCCAGCGCCCACCGTGACGGCTACCGGGTGCGCTTCTGGGCGACCAACGACATCGCCGGCGAGGCCCGCACCAACCTCTGGCGTGAGCTGCGGGCCGCGGGCGTCGACCACATCAACACCGACGACCTCGGTGGGCTGCAGGACTTCCTCACGCAGGAGTGAGTCCCTACGCGCGGGTACGGATACCACTTTTCCCGCCGAGACTCCGGCGAAGCCCGGAAACTCGCGATTTCACGCCGCGGCCATCCGACGAGAGATATCCGTACCCGCGAGTCACAAGCCCGTATCAGGCACCGAGCCGCTCGCGCACCGTCGCGGCTCCGTCCCCGCCGATCCGGTCGAGGTAGGCGCGTCTGCCCGACATCACCATGGCGAGCGCCTCTACGGTCCCCGTCACCGCGGGGCCGTCGCCGTGGGTCCAGTCGGAGTCGGTCGCCTCCCAGCGCAGGCCGTCGGGGAGGCCCTTGGTCGGCACGAAGGACTCGCGGCCTCGGGGGGAGACGATGATCTCCAGGGCCGACTGCCAGTGCTCCCGCGGCACGGTGACGTCGAGACCCTGCGGCTCGGCGAGGTCACGCAGGTGGATGCACGAGTCGGTGAAGGGGCCGGCCCAGCCGATGAACCAGGGCTTCGACCCGGTGCCGGCCGGGTGCCGCAGCTCCGCCGCCGTCTCCGCGAGCGGTCGGTCGCCGAGCCGGGCCGCGTGCACGTCGCAGGCCCGCGCCATCGAGCGGTGCCGCGCCGCGGTCAGCAGGAAGCGCCACGACGGCACGTGCACCGGCTGCAGCATGTGACCGGCGAGGGTGCGCACGTCCCAGTCGGTGCACAGCGTGGCGTCGTGCGCGTGGTCCTCGCCGAGGGAGTCGAGGACATCGGCGAAGAGCCGCCGGTTGTCGGCGGTCCGGGCGAGGAGCTGGGTGTCGTCCACGGGCCCAGCCTGCCAGCGCTGCGGCCGAAGGGGGGCGGCTCAGTCCTTCGACGTCTCGCCCGGCAGGGCGAGCATCTGGTCGAGCGCGACCTTGGCCCAGTGCGCGACGTCGGGGTCGACGGTGATCGGGTTGACCACGCGCCCCTCGACGAGGGACTCGAGCGCCCACACGAGGTGGGGCAGGTCGATGCGGTTCATCGTCGAGCAGTAGCAGACGTTCTTCTCGAGGAAGCTGATCTGCTGCTCGGGGAACTGCTGCGCCAGGCGCTGGACGAGGTTGAGCTCGGTGCCGACGACCCACTTCGTGCCCGCGGGGGCCTGGGAGACGACCTTGATGATCTTCTCGGTCGAGCCGACCTCGTCGGCGAGCTCGACGACCTCGTGGCGGCACTCGGGGTGGACGATGACCTTGACGTCCGGGATCTCGCGCCGCGCCGTCTCGACGGCGTCGACCGTGAAGCGCCCGTGCACCGAGCAGTGCCCGCGCCACAGGATCATCCGGGCGTCACGGATCTGCTCGACCGTCAGGCCACCCATCGGCAGGTGGGGGTTCCACACGACGCAGTCGTCGAGGTCGCGGCCGAGGTCGCGGGCCCAGGTGTTGCGGCCGAGGTGCTGGTCGGGCAGGAAGAGCACCTTGCCCCCGCCGTCGACCCCGCCGGTCTGGTCGAAGGCCCAGCCGAGGGCGGTCTGCGCGTTGGACGAGGTGCAGATCGTCCCGCCGTGGCGGCCGGTGAAGCCCTTGATCGCCGCCGAGGAGTTCATGTAGGTCACCGGGATCGTCACGTCGGCGACGCCCGCCTCGACGAGCTCGTCCCAGCACTCCTCGACCTGGTGCAGCGCGGCCATGTCGGCCATCGAGCAGCCGGCGGCGAGGTCGGGGAGCACGACGGTCTGCTCGTCGCTGGTGAGGATGTCGGCCGACTCCGCCATGAAGTGCACGCCGCAGAAGACGATGTAGGGCGCGTCGGGCCGGGCCGCGGCCTCCTTGGCCAGCTTGAAGGAGTCGCCCGTGGTGTCGGCGAAGTCGATGACCTCGTCACGCTGGTAGTGGTGCCCGAGGACGAAGACCCGGTCGCCCAGCGCCTCCTTGGCCGCTCGCGCCCGCGCGACGAGGTCGGGGTCGGAGGGCGCGGGCAGGTCGCCCGGGCACTCGACTCCCCGCTCGGAGTGCGGGTCGGTGCCCTGCCCGAGGACGAGCAGGGACAGGGGCTTGGGCGAGGACTGCGTCGGGGCGCTCACGGCAGGCATGATCCCACAGCGGCGTCGAGCCCCTCGGTAGAGTCCACGCGTGCACGTGCTCATCGCGCCCGACTGCTTCACCGGCACCCTCACCGCCACGCAGGCGGCCGAGGCCATGGCCGCCGGCTGGCGCCGCCGCGCCCCCGACGACCTGCTGACGCTCGTGCCCCTGTCCGACGGCGGTCCCGGATTCCTCGACGTGCTCACCTCGAGCGTGCCCGGCGAGTCGACGATCGTCACCGTGAGCGGTCCCCGGGGCGGGTCCGTGCCCGCGGCCCTGCACATCACGACGGACGAAGGGGGGCGACGCACGGCCTGGGTGGAGTCGGCCCAGGCGATCGGCCTGCACCTGCTCGACGCCACCGAGCGCGACCCCGGCGTCACCACCACCCACGGCCTCGGCGAGCTGCTCGACGCCGCGCTCGCGCAGGGCGTGCAGCGCATCGTCGTCGGCCTCGGCGGATCCGGGACCAATGATGCCGGCGCCGGCATGCTCGCCGCCCTCGGCGCCGGACCGCGCGAGGCGCTCGGTGGCGGGGGAGCGGGCCTCATCGCGGTCCGCGAGCCCGATCTCGCCGGCCTGGCCGCCGCCCGGGAGCGCTTCGCCGGCGTCGAGCTCGTCGCGGCCACGGACGTCGCCTCGCCGCTGCTCGGCCTGCAGGGAGCCAGCGCCGTCTTCTCCGAGCAGAAGGGCGCGACCCCGGAGCAGGCCCAGGTCCTCGAGGGGGCTCTGGGGCACTTCGCCGACGTCGTACGCCGGGTCATGCCCGCGGGCAGCGACCTGCTCACCGGGCGGGAGCGCCGCCTCGACCGCGAGCCGGGTGCCGGCGCCGCCGGCGGGGTCGGCTACGCGCTGCTCCTCCTCGGCGGTCGCCGGGTGAGCGGTGTCGAGACGGTGCTCGCCGCGGTCGGGCTCGACCGGCTCGTCGCCGCCGCCGACCTCGTCATCACCGGTGAGGGCTGCCTCGACTGGCAGAGCCTGCAGGGCAAGGTCGTCGCCGGGGTCGCCGAGCTGGCCGCCGCCCACGCGACGCCCGCGGTCGCGCTCGCGGGCCAGGTGCTCATCGGTCGCCGGGAGGCGATGGCGATGGGTCTGGCCGGCAGCTATGCCGTCGCCGACAAGCACGCGGACCTCGCGCCGGTCATGGCCGACCCGGTCGGCACCCTCGCGGAGCGGGCCGAGCGGGTGGCCGCCACGTGGTCACCGCGACGGTGACCTCCCTTCGCCCCTGACGTATGGTGGACGGACGGGAACAACCTGCACACCGCCCCTGTTGACCCCGTCGTGGCGGACCCCGCCACCCATACAGACCCCGAGCCGTGAGGACATCGCATGAGCGTCCAGGACACCCAGGCCACCACCCCCGAGACCACCGACGCCACCGAGAGCCACGGCGTCGTCCTCACCGACGTCGCCGCCGGCAAGGTCAAGTCGCTGCTCGAGCAGGAGGGTCGTGACGACCTGCGCCTGCGCATCGGCGTGCAGCCCGGTGGCTGCTCCGGCCTGATCTACCAGCTGTACTTCGACGAGCGCTCCCTCGACGGTGACCTCGTCCGCGACTTCGGCGGTGTCGAGGTCGTCGTCGACCGGATGAGTGCCCCCTACCTCGGTGGCGCGACCATCGACTTCGCCGACACGATCGAGAAGCAGGGCTTCACGATCGACAACCCCAACGCCGGCTCCTCCTGCGCCTGCGGCGACAGCTTCAGCTGACCGACGCGCACGACGCACAGGGCCTTCCCGCCGCACCGGCGGGGAGGCCCTTCGTCGTAGGGTGACCGGGTGCCCATCGCCATCGCCGGATCCATCGCCACCGACCACCTGATGACCTTCTCGGGTCGCTTCGCGGACTCGCTCGTCGTCGACCAGCTCGACAAGATCTCCGTCAGCTTCCTCGCGCACAAGCTCGAGATCCGCCGCGGCGGGGTCGCGGCCAACATCTGCTTCGGCATGGCCAACCTCGGCCAGCGCCCCGTGCTCGTCGGTGCCGTCGGCGAGGACTTCGCCGACTACCGCAGCTGGCTGGAGCGCCACGGTGTCGACTGCGAGTCCGTCCACGTCTCCGAGACGCAGCACACCGCGCGCTTCGTCTGCACGACCGACGACGACATGGCCCAGATCGCGACCTTCTACGCCGGGGCGATGTCCGAGGCGCGTGAGATCGAGCTCGCGCCCATCGCGGCCCGCGTCGGTGGCCTCGACCTCGTCCTCGTCGGCCCCGACGACCCCGAGGCGATGCGCCGCCACACCGCCGAGTGCCGCACGCGGGGCATCCCCTTCGTCAGCGACCCGAGCCAGCAGCTGGCCTTCGGCGACGGCGAGTTCATCCGTGACCTCATCGACGGCGCGGAGTACCTCATCACCAACGAGTACGAGTCGCACCTCACCGAGCAGAAGACCGGCTGGTCCCAGGAGGAGATCGCCTCCCGGGTCGGCTACCGGGTCACGACCCTGGGCAAGGACGGCGTGCGGATCACCGGCCGCGGGCTCGACGAGCCGATCGTCGTCGGTACCGCCCGCGAGGTGACCAAGGCCGACCCGACGGGCGTCGGCGACGCCTTCCGTGCCGGCTTCCTCACCGGCATCTGCGAAGGTCTGCCGCTGCGCGAGTCCGCCGAGCTCGGCTCGATGCTCGCGACCTATGTCATCGAGACCGTCGGCACGCAGGAGTACGAGATCGGCACGGCCCGCTTCCTCGCGCGCCTCGCCGAGGCCTACGGGCAGGAGAGCGCCGACCTCATCGGCCAGCACATCTCCTGCCACCGTCCCTGACCGCACGGCGACGATGAGCCGCGTCCCCTTCCCGCCGATCGAGCCGCCGGGCTCGTCGGCGCTGTGGAGCGGCTACCTGCGCGCCGGCCTCGAGGCCGCCGAGAGCGCCCCCGGTGACGTCGGCGAGGTCGTCGGCGTCGGTGGCCGCCTCGACCCGGCCTCCCTCGTCACCGCCTACCGGCTCGGGATCTTCCCCATGGGCCTGGGCGAAGGGGGGTCCCCGCCGATGGGGTGGTGGTGCCCCCGGTGGCGCGGCGTGCTCGAGCCGGGGACCGTGCACGTCAGCCGGTCGCTGCGACGGTCGCTGCCCCGCTTCACCGTGACCGTCGACGAGGACTTCGCCGGGGTGGTCGCCGCCTGCGGCGACCCGCAGCGTGACGGCTTCTGGATCACCGATGCCATCCGGGCGGCCTACGAGGAGCTGCACGCCCTCGGCTGGGCGCACAGCGTCGAGGTCCGCGACGACGAGGGCGCCCTCGTCGGCGGCCTCTACGGCGTGGCGATCGGCGGGCTCTTCGCGGGGGAGTCGATGTTCCACCACGTCACCGACGCATCGAAGGCCGCGCTCGTCGCCCTCGACCGGCTCGTCAGCGCCGACGGCGACCCGCGCCGGATCATCGACGTCCAGTGGCGCACCCCGCACCTCGGCACGCTCGGCATCGTCGAGGTGCACCGCCACGAGTACCTCGCGCGGCTGGCGCAGGCGCTGCAGGCGCCGGCACTCGACCTCGGCGCCCTCGTCGAGGCGCGGGACCTCCCCTTCGCCTAGGGGGTGAGGCCGAGCCGCGCCCGGCAGGTCGTGACGACGTCGGGCAGCTCGGTGCAGAGCCGCTCCACGGCGGCTGCCCGGTCGGGGGAGACGGACCGCAGCGGCAGCGTCACCCGCACGTTGCCCTGGGTGAGGGCCCCCATCGCGGCGAGCACGTGGCTCGGCTCGAGCGTGTCGGAGGTGCACGCCGACCCCGACGCGACCGCCAGGCCCCGGCGAGCCAGCTCGTCGACGATCGTCTCGCCGTCGACGTAGAGCACGCTGAAGGTGCACACGTGCGGCAGCCGGTCCTGGGGGTCGCCGACGACGTCGACCTCGGGGATGGCGGCAGCCGCGGCGCGCACGCGCTCGACGAGCGCTCGGGCCTCGTCCGCGTCGCCGACGCGGTCCGCCGCGGTCTGCTGCCAGGCCTCGGCGGCGGCCAGTGCCGTCGGCACGTCGACCGGGTCGAGCGCGAGGCCCCCCTCGTGGGGCGTCGGAGGGTGGTGCGGCGCCACCCGGGCGCCGGTGCGCACGACGAGCACGCCGAGCCGCGGGCCGCCCCAGGCGGTCGCGTCGCCGACGAGGACGTCGGCCCCGGTCGGCAGGTCGTCGCGGCCGAGCCCGGCGCGGGCGTCGACGAGCAGCGGCACGCCGTGCTCGCTCGTGACGGCCCGGGCGGCCGCGAGGGGTTGGCGGGTCCCGACCTCCTGGTTGGCGGACTGCAGGACGGCGAAGGGGGTCTCCGCACCGATGGCCGCCCGCCAGGCATCGAGGTCGAGCGCGCCCGTGGGCCCGACGGGCACCTCGGTCGCGGGGACCACGCCGGTGCGCAGCCAGCGCAGCAGGGCCGAGTGCTCGACCGCGGAGGCGACCGGGGGAGCGGTGCGGCGGTGCCGTCCGCGCGCGAGCACGGCCAGGGCCGTGCGGGCGGCCTGGTCGCCGCTCGCGTGGAAGGTCAGCTCGTCGGGACGCACCCCGAGCCCCTCGGCGAGGACGGCGCGCGACCGGTCGAGGAGGCTGCGGCTGCGGCGCCCGGCGGGGTGCCGCGCGGAGGGGTCCGCCCAGGCCAGGTCATGGGCGCCGAGGAGGGTCTCGAGGGCCTGCGGGTGGAGAGGGCCGGGGGTGGCGTCGAGGAGGCCGTCGACACCCGTCGCCGGGGTCGCGCCCGTGATGTCCTGCTGGTCCGAAATGCTTTCTCGCGCCACGGATCGAGGCTAGTGCCACCCTTCGTCTGCAGGCCGGCTGACCTGCGGTAACGTGATCCCGTCTTCTGAAAACTTCGGACCAGTAGTAGGTGCCCCTTGCCTGTGTCTTCGAGCCCCTCCCGGCGTACGCGCCGCAGGATTGGTGCCATCGGACTCGCCTTTGCCGTCGTGGCACTCTCCGCGTGCAGCGCGGTGGGTGTGCACACCGATCCCAAGAACGGCTACCTGCCCGAGGGCATCACCGAGGAGGCTCCGATCGTCGAGAACCTCTGGATCTGGTCCTGGGTCGCGGCCCTGGCCGTCGGCATCCTCGTGTGGGGCCTGACCCTCTGGTGCATCGTGGCCTACCGCCGCCGCAAGGACGACGACGGCTCGCTGCCGGTCCAGCTGCAGTACAACGTGCCGCTCGAGATCCTCTACACGGTCGTCCCGATGCTGATGGTCGGAGCGCTCTTCTACTACACCGAGGACGCGCAGACGAAGCTCCACGACGTCTCCAAGGAGCCCGACGTGACGATCAACGTCGCGGCGAAGCAGTGGAGCTGGGACTTCAACTACGTCGACGACGACGTCCACGAGGCCGGCCAGATGGCCGAGCTCACGGGCAAGAAGGGGGCCGAGGAGAAGCTGCCGACGCTCTACCTGCCCGTCAACGAGCGGGTCGAGTTCGTGCTCACCTCGCGTGACGTCATCCACTCCTTCTGGGTGCCCGCCTTCCTCGAGAAGATGGACGTCAACCCCGGCATCGTCAACCGCTTCCAGGTGACGCCCAACCAGACCGGCACCTTCCAGGGCAAGTGCGCCGAGCTCTGCGGCGCCTACCACTCCCAGATGCTCTTCAACGTCAAGGTCGTCGAGCGCAGCGAGTACGACGCCCACATGAAGGAGCTCGAGGACAAGGGCCAGACCGGCCTGCTCGGCAACGATCTCAACCGCGAAGAGATCAACGAGCGTGACCAGGACCTCATCCCGTCGCAGGAGTCCAACTGATGTCGACCATCTCCGGGGCCATGGCCCGCACCACCGACGAGCGACAGGTCTCCGAGCGCACCATCGCGCGACGTGAGCGCGCCGGCTCGCAGTTCTTCCGCCACATCACGACGACCGACCACAAGGTCATCGGCAACCTCTACATGATCACGAGCTTCGTGTGGTTCCTCCTCGGAGGCCTCATGGCGCTCGTCATCCGCCTCGAGCTGTGGGCCCCCGGCCTGCAGGTCGTGGACAACCCCGAGCAGTTCAACGAGATGTTCACGATGCACGGCACGATCATGCTGCTGCTGTTCGCGACGCCGGCCTTCGCCGCCTTCGCCAACGCGCTCATGCCGCTGCAGATCGGTGCACCGGATGTCGCCTTCCCGCGACTGAACATGTTCGCCTACTGGCTCTACCTCTTCGGCGGCATCATCGCCGGCGCCGGGCTCTTCACCCCCGGCGGTGCGGCCTCCTTCGGCTGGACCGCCTACACCCCGCTGTCGGACCCGACCTACAGCCCCGGCCTCGGTGGCGACCTCTGGGTCTGGGGTCTGGCCCTCTCCGGCTTCGGCACCATCCTCGGTGCGGTCAACTTCATCACCACGATCATCTGCATGCGCGCCCCGGGCATGACGATGTTCCGGATGCCGGTCTTCACCTGGACCGTGCTGATCACCTCGATCCTGATCCTCATGGCCTTCCCGGTCCTGGCGGCCGCCCTCATCGGCCTGGGTGTCGACCGTCGCTTCGGTGGGCAGATCTTCGACTCGGCGAGCGGTGGCGCCCTGCTGTGGCAGCACCTCTTCTGGTTCTTCGGTCACCCCGAGGTCTACGTCCTGGCACTGCCCTTCTTCGGTGTCGTCTCCGAGATCCTGCCGGTCTTCTCCCGCAAGCCGATCTTCGGTTACAAGACGCTGGTCTTCGCGACGATCGCCATCGCCGCCCTCTCGGTCTCCGTCTGGGCCCACCACATGTACGGCACCGGCCAGGTCTTCCTGCCCTTCTTCGCGATCATGACGATGGCGATCTCGGTGCCGACGGGTGTGAAGTTCTTCAACTGGATCGGCACGCTGTGGGGCGGCAAGCTCGTCTTCGACACGCCCATGGTCTGGGCGCTGGGCTTCCTCGTGACCTTCCTCTTCGGCGGTCTGACCGGCGTCATCATGGCCAGCCCCGCTCTGGACTTCCACATCACGGACACCTACTTCATCGTGGCGCACTTCCACTACGTGCTCTTCGGGACGATCGTCTTCTCCTTCTTCGGCGGTCTGTACTTCTGGTGGCCCAAGCTCACCGGGCGGATGCTCAACGAGGGTCTGGGCAAGATCCACTTCTGGCTGCTCTTCATCGGCTTCCACACGACCTTCCTCATCCAGCACTGGCTGGGCGTCGAGGGCATGCCGCGCCGCTACGCGGACTACATGCCGGAGGACAACTTCCAGCTGGCCAACCAGATCTCCACGGTCGGCTCGCTCATCCTCGCCGCGAGCTTCCTGCCCTTCTTCTACAACGTGTGGAAGACGCAGACGAGCGCGCCGCTGGTCGAGGTTGACGACCCGTGGGGCTACGGCAACAGCCTCGAGTGGGCGACCTCCTGCCCGCCGCCGCGGCACAACTTCACGTCGATCCCGCCGATCCGCTCCGAGCGCCCGGTCTTCGACATGAACCACCCCGAGTACGCCCCGGCTGCCATCCGCTCGCGCGCGGCGCGCACGGCCGTGGCTGCCACGACTGACGGTGAGGGCACCCGATGAAGTCCGAGATCTCGCTGTTCGCCATCATCGGCGCCTTCTTCGCCGCCGTGGCCGTGGGCTACGGGATCGTCACCGACTGGGCCGAGCCCGTCGGGTGGGTGGCGCTCTTCCTCTCCGCCGGCCTGGGCTTCATGATCTCCTTCTTCCTCTGGAACACCGCGCGCAAGCTGCCGCTGCGCCCGGACGACGACGAGGACGGCGACATCGAGCAGGCCGAGGGTCCCTACGGCACCTTCTCGCCCTACTCCTGGTGGCCCCTGTGGCTCTCCCTCTCCGGGGCGCTGATCTTCCTCGGCGTCGCCGTGGGCTTCTGGGTCGGCGCGCTGGGTCTGGTCGTGGGCGTGTGGGCGCTGTGCGGCTGGGTCTTCGAGTACTACAAGGGTGAGCACGCGCACTGACGCGGGGCGTACACTCGGCTGAAGGGGCCACGGACCACCGGTCCGGGCCCCTTCAGCACGTCCGCGGTCAGGGACACCGTCGGACGTGTCGTCTCGATCCCTGGGGGGTGCATCGTCTCGTGATCTCGGCTCTCGTTCGCCCGCTGCGCATGCTCGCGCTGGCTCTCGTGATCGTCCTGGCACTGGCGGCCTGCGCCGGTGGGGGATCTGACTCGCCGACGGCCAGCCAGAGCTCTGCGGGTTCGACGACCACGACGACACCCGACCTGCCCGAGGCCGAGGTCAAGGTCAACCCCGGCGCCGGGGCCAAGGACGTCATGCCCGATGCCGAGATCAGCGTCCAGGTGATGCGCGGCAGCCTCGACCGCGTGCAGGTCACCGGGCCCGGGGGAGCCTCGGTCGACGGGGATGTCAGCGGTCAGACGTGGACCTCGACCTCCCGGATGCGACCGGCGACGACCTACACCGTGGCCGTCACGGCCGAGGGACCCGAGGGCGGTTCGTCGACCCAGCGCTCGACCTTCACCACCCACGACCCTGAGATCACGGCGACCTACGGCATCGTCTACGACGGGCAGACCGTGGGCGTCGGGATGCCCGTGAGCATCCAGTTCGACACCGCCGTCACCGAGCCCGCCTACCGCAAGAAGATCGAGCAGGCCGTCTCGGTCACGACCACCCCCAAGGTCGAGGGGTCCTGGGGATGGCTCGACAACCGGCAGCTGATGTGGCGGCCCAAGGACTTCTGGGCCCCCGGCACGCAGGTCTCCGTCGACGCTCCGCTCACCGGGTTCCAGACCGGTGAGGACAAGTGGATCGCGGAGGACCTCTCGGGGTCCATGACCATCGGTCGCGAGCAGATCTCCCACGTCGACATCGCCAAGCACAAGATGACCGTCAGCCGGGCCGGGCAGCAGGTCAAGTCCTTCCCCGTGAGCAGCGGTCGCCCCGGCAAGGAGACCGAGACCCGCTCGGGGATGAAGGTCGTCATCAACAAGCAGCGCGAGATGACGATGGACTCCTCGACGATCGGCATCGACAAGGGGGAGCCGGGCTACTACAAGGTCGACACCGACTACAACGTCCGGGTGACGTGGACGGGGGAGTTCGTCCACTCGGCTCCGTGGTCCGTCGGTGCCCAGGGCAGCTCCAACGTCTCGCACGGCTGCGTCAACATGGCCCCGGGCAATGCCGAGTGGTTCTACGACAACTCGCTGCCGGGCGACCCGGTCGACTTCACCGGCTCCAGCCGCCAGTTCCAGCCCTCCGAGGGCATCGGGGTGTGGCAGTACTCCTGGGCCGACTGGCAGGCGCAGAGCGCGCTCTCCTGACCCGCTGCCGGGCTCACCACGGGCGGGCTCAGCCCCAGCCGAGCTCGTGGAGGCGTTCCTCGTCGATGCCGACGTGGTGCCCGGCCTCGTGGACGATCGTGATGGCGATCTCCTCGCGCAGCTCGTCGAGGTCCTCGCACATCCGGGTCAGCGGCCCCCGGAAGAGCACGATCCGGTCGGGCAAGGACCCGGCCCACCCGTCGGTGCGCTCGGTGAGCGGCACCCCGAGGTAGATGCCGAGCAGCTCGGCGTTGTCCTCGTCGGACAGGTCCGGGTCGGCGTGCTCGGGCCCCGGCTCGTCCTCGACGAAGAAGGCGACGTTGTCGAGCACGTCGAGCAGCTCGCGGGGCACTGCGTCGAGGGCGTCCTGCACGGCGAGCTCGAAGTCCTCGGCACTGATGTCGACCACGTCAGACCACCTCGGGCGAAGGGGGCGGCGCCGGCACCGCGCGCACGGGGCGTCGCGTCCCGTGCCGGTGCACGTGGAAGAGCACGATGCCGAGGGAGAGCAGCCCCAGGCTCGTCAGCGCCAGCCGCACGAGGGAGGTCGCGGCGACGGGCACGACGAGCGCGGTGAGCAGCGAGTTGAGGACGAGCATGCAGAAGGTCGACACGGAGGCCGCCGTGCCCCGGGCGTGCGGGACCGCGTCGAGCAGGGCCAGCTGGTAGACGGGCATCGAGATGCCGGTGCCGAAGGCGATCGCCGTGGAGCCGACGACGGCCCACGGCAGCACCGCTGTCGCGGGGAAGGTCGCCAGCGCGACACCCACGACGGCGCCGCTGAGCGCAACCGCCTGACCCCCGACGATGAGTCGCTCGCCGCTCACCCGCTCGGCCAGGCGGCCGTTGGTGAAGGAACCGAGGACCATGCCGGCGACCATCGGCACGAAGAAGACCCAGAAGTCCTGCGGTCCCTGACCGAGCAGGGTGACGACGAAGATCGGCGCCGCCCCGATGTAGAGGAACTGCCCGGCGAAGGAGAAGGCCGAGGCGGCGGTCAGGACGAGGAAGGGGCGCATCCGGGCGACCTCGACGACCCCGCCGACGACGGAACGCACGTCGAGGGGAGTGCGCCGCTGCGGCGGGTGGCTCTCCGGCAGGAGCAGCAGCACGCTGATCGCGATGACCGCCCCGAAGAGGGTGAGGAACCAGAAGACGAGCTGCCAGGGGCCGAGGAGGAGCAGCCAGCCGCCGACGATGGGGGCCAGGGCCGGGCCGATGCCGAAGATCATCGCGATCGTGCTCATCAGCCGCTGGGCACGTGGGCCCTCGAAGAGGTCGCGCACGACCGTGCGCGAGACGATCGTGCCCGCCCCGGCCGACATGCCCTGGAGCACGCGGAAGGCGAGCAGCACGGGCAGGGACGGGGCCAGGGCGCACCCGACGGAGGCCAGCGCGTAGACCGCGGCCCCCGTGACCATGACCGGCTTGCGTCCCACGGCATCGCTCAGCGGCCCGTGGAAGAGGCTCATCACGGCGAAGGCCCCGAGGTAGGCGCTGACGACGAGCTGCATCGATGCCTCGGAGGCGTCGAAGGCCTCGCCCATCTCCTGGAAGGCAGGGAAGGGGGTGTCGATGGAGAAGGGGCCGAACATGCCGAGCAGCGCGAGCAGGACGGTCGTCACCGCCAGGGGTGCGGTGCGCCGGCTGGCGGGTGCGTCGGTGGTGAGCATGTCGGGGACATCCTCGCACTGGCCGTGGACCCCCTTCGCGCTGGTCCGTGCCCGGGAACGCCGCAGGCCCCGGAGGAGAACCTCCGGGGCCTGCGGGCTGCGCTGACCAGGTCAGTGCGTGGAGACCTTGTCTCCCGACTCGATGGCCTCGTGATGGCCGTGGTCGTGGTGGGCCGCCTCGAGCTCGGCCGGGGTGACCGGTGCGACGACGCCGCCGAAGTAGAAGTCGTGCAGACGCGCGCGCAGCTTGCGCTTGCGGGCGCCCTTCTTGTCGACGCCGTTGGCATCGGTGGCGGACTCGAGCTCCAGCGGGGGAGCGCCCTCGTGCTGGACGAGGGTCCAGCGGGTGTACTCGTCGAGCGGCTCGTGGATCTCCTCGAAGTCGCCCGCAGCACCGCGGTGGATGCGGCCGGTCTCGCGACCGTGGAGGACGAGGTCGCGGTCGTGCCGCTGCAGGCTCAGGCAGATCCGGCGGGTCGCCCAGAAGGCGACCACCGGGCCGATGAAGACGAGCGCCCGCAGAATGAGCGTGATGTCGTTGATCGACATGCCGAACTTGATGGCGATGATGTCGTTGCTCGCGGCGAACATGAGCACGCCGTAGAGGGTCATCGCCGCCATGCCGAGGGCGGTGCGGGTCGGGGCATTGCGCGGGCGGTCGAGCAGGTGGTGCTCGCGCTTGTCACCGGTGACCCACGACTCGATGAAGGGGTAGGCGATCATGCCCGCGTAGAAGGCCGGCATGACGACGAGTGCACCGATGACGACCGGCAGGGCCCAGGTGAAGCCGAAGGTCTCGAACTCGAGCCAGCTCGGCAGCAGTCGCAGGGCGCCGTCGGGGAAGCCCATGTACCAGTCCGGCTGGGCGCCGGCCGTGGTGGCATTGGGCTCGTAGGGGCCGTGCACCCACACCGCGTTGATCTGGACCAGCGAGGAGATGAGGGCGATGCCGCCGAAGACGATGAAGAAGAAGCCACCGGCCTTGGCCGCGTAGACCGGCATCACCGGGAAGCCGACGACGTTGTCGTTGGTCTTGCCGGGCCCGGGGTACTGGGTGTGCTTGTGCACGACGACCAGCAGCAGGTGGACGGTGAAGAGGATGATCAGGATCGCCGGCAGCAGCAGGATGTGCACCGAGTACAGGCGCGGCATGATGTCCTCGCCCGGGAAGGTGCCACCGAAGAGGAAGTAGCTCAGGTAGCTGCCGATGACCGGTGCGGCGACCATGAAGCCCTGTGCCGCGCGAAGACCGGTGCCCGAGAGCAGGTCGTCGGGCAGGGAGTAGCCGGCGAAGCCCTCGACGAGAGCCAGCAGCGACAGGACGCAGCCGATGATCCAGTTGATCTCACGCGGCTTGCGGAAGGCGCCGGTGAAGAAGACGCGCAGCATGTGCACCGACAGCGCGACGATGAAGAGCAGCGCCGCCCAGTGGTGGATCTGCCGGACGAGCAGACCGCCCTTGACGTCGAAGGAGATGTCGAGCGTCGAGGCGTAGGCGCGGGACATCTCGACGCCCTGGAGCGGCGCGTAGCTGCCTTCGTACGTCGTGTGGCCCATGGACGGGTCGAACCAGAAGGTCAGGAAGACCCCGGTGAGCATGCACACGATCATCGAGTACATGGCGATCTCGCCGAGCATGAAGGACCAGTGGTCCGGGAAGACCTTCTTCATGAAGTAGTTGATGCCCTTGGCGGCACCGGTGCGGTCGTCGATCCAACCGGCGACCCCACCGACCTTCTTCATGCCGGGGGAGACAGGCGCCTTCGCCGGTGCGTCACCGGTGCGCAGGCCGTCTGCGGGACGAGCATTGGCGGTCACGATCAACCACGCTCCCAGAAGCTCGGGCCGACCGGTTCCTGGAAGGGCTGGTCAGCGATGAGGTAACCCTCGCTGTCGACGGTGATCTTCAGCTGCGGCAGGGGGTGCCCGGCGGGACCGAAGATCACCTCGCAGTCGTTGGTCACGTCGAAGGTGGACTGGTGGCAGGGGCAGAGCAGGTGGTGCGTGGTCTGCTCGTAGAGGCCGACGGGGCAGCCGACGTGGGTGCACACCTTGGAGTAGGCGACGATGCCCTGGTAGCCCCAGTCGCGGGCCTTGCGGCCCTTGTCGGTGTCCTGGAAGTCCTCGGGGTTGAGGCGCATGAGGAGCACGGAGGCCTTGCTCATCTCGTTGAGCTTGTCGTGCTCGAGCGTCAGCAGGCCCTCGGGCTGGATGTGGAAGACCGAGCCGATGGTCACGTCGCCCGGCTTGATCGGGGTGTCCTCGGGGTCGCGGTGCAGCCGCAGCTTCTTCGGGTGGTACTTGCCGTCCGGGCCCTTCTCGCCGTTCCAGAAGGTGACGGAGAGGTCGTTCTTGGGCAGCGGGCCGAGCGAGCCGACGAGCTGGACGAGCAGGGGGAGGGCGAAGAGGCCCATCGCGCCGGCGAAGGTCGCCTTGAGCAGCGGACGACGCGTCAGCTGCGCGGACTCGGCGCCACCCTGCATGACCTCGACGAAGTCGTCACGGTCGGCGTCGGCCGAGCGGATCGGGTGCCGCATCTCGACGCTCTCGGTGTCGGGCATGAGGGTCTTGGCCCAGTGGACCGCACCCAGACCGATGCCGAGCAGAGAGAAGGCCAGCCCGAGACCCAGCACGAGGTTGGACAGGCTCATCTCGTTGGTGAAGGGCACCCAGACCTGGTCCTCGACGTCGACGAGGAAGTAGGCGACGAGGAAGACCACGGTGCCGACGATCGACAAGCCGAAGAGCGCAGCCACCTGGCGCTCGGCACGCTTGGCCGCCTTCTCGTCGCGGTCGGCGTTGCGCAGCACGTGGGGCGGCAGCCCCGGGTTGCTGAATCGCTCCGGGATACCACCGGAGCCCTGCACGTGGCCCTGGTCGAGACGCACCGCATCGGAGCCCGAGGGCTCCTGCGGCGTCGCCCCTGTCGGGGGGTGCTCACTCATCTACGTCGTTCCTGTCTGTGTGGCGAGTTGTCAGGTCTGTCAGGCGGACTTCTGGCCGAGCCAGACGGCGATGCCCACGAAGAGGCCCAGGCCGGCGGTCCAGGCGAAGAGGCCCTCGGGCACCGGGCCGAGGCCACCGAGCGGGTTGCCGCCGGGGCTGCCGGCCTCCTGCTGGGCCTCGAGGTAGGCGATGACGTCGCGCTTGTTCTCGGGGGTGAGGTTCTTGTCGTTGAAGACCGGCATGCTCTGGGGGCCGGTGACCATGGCCTCGTAGATGTGCTTGCCGGAGACCCCGGTGACCTTGGGCGCGTCCTTGCCGCGGGTCAGGGCGCCACCCGCGCCGGCGCTGTTGTGGCACATGGCGCAGTTGACGCGGAAGATCTGGCCACCCTTGCCCGGGTCGCCCTGCGCGCCGTCGGTGTACTCCTCGTCCGGCACGGCCGGGCCGGCGCCGAGGGAGGCGACGTAGGCGGCGATGTCGGAGATCTCCTCGTCGGTGAACTTCACCTTGATGTTGCCCGGCGCCTGCACGCCCGGCTCGGCCATCGGCATGCGGCCGGTGCCCATCTGGAAGTCGACCGACGCGGCGCCGACGCCGGCGAGGCTCGGGCCGGAGTCCTCGATGCCCAGGCCGTTGGCCCCGTGGCAGGTCGCGCAGTTGGCGACGAAGAGCTTCTTGCCGTTGGCGACGTCGTCGGAGCTGGTCACCGTGGCCTCGGCCTGCTTCGGTGCGACGGCCGCGTAGGCGGTGCCGGTGACGAAGAGGCCGAGCATGAGCAGCAGGGCGATCGCCGCGGGGTGACGGCGAGAGAGGGTCGGCATGGACGATCCTGTCCTCTGGGAGCGGGTACGGAGCAGGGGGAGGCGCATGGGGGTCACGCGCCCAGGAGGTAGATGGCGGCGAAGAGGGCGATCCACACGACGTCGACGAAGTGCCAGTAGTACGACGTGACGACCGCGCCGGTCTGCTGCGCGTGGCTGTAGCTGCGGGTCGTGTAGGTGCGGCCGATGATCAGCAGGAAGGCGATCAGGCCACCGGTGACGTGGATGCCGTGCAGGCCGGTCGTCAGGTAGAAGATCGAGGACCAGGAGTCGGTCGAGATGGTCACGCCCTCGGTGACGAGCGTGGCGTACTCGAGGATCTGGCCGGAGACGAAGACCGCGCCGAAGATGTAGGTGAGGACGTACCACTCACGCATGCCCCAGCCGGCGACGTTGAGCAGGGAGCCCGTGCGGGACTTCTGACCGTGCTCTGCCTTGAGCACACCGAGCTGGCACCACACCGACGAGACCACGAGGATCAGCGTGTTGGCGGCCGCGAAGGGCACGTTGAGCATCTCGATGTTGTGCTCCCACAGGTCCGGGCGCATCGACCGGACCGTGAAGAAGATCGCGAAGAGCCCGGCGAAGAACATCAGCTCGCTGGACAGCCAGACGATGGTGCCGACGGACACCATGTTGGGGCGGCTGACCGGACCCATCGCAGGGTCGGCGGCGGTGTGCCCGGAGACGTTTGAAGGCAGGGAGGTTGCAGTGGCCACGGGCCCATTATGTCCTCAACCGTGAGCGCGTGTGCGCCACCCCCCTCCGCGAGTCTCGTGGGGTGGGTCACCGCTACGCTCTGGGGCATGACCGGTACCTCGTCAGCCACCTCTTCCGCCCCGGCAGCATCGGCCGGAGAGGGCACCACCGTCTCCGTGCAGGTGCTCCTGCACAGCGACAACATCACCACCCGTGACGCCGTGCGCGCCGCGGTGGGACGTCGCCCGGCGCGCGACGTCGAGATCTCCGGGTGGCGCGAGTGCGCCACGCCGGCGGCGGTCGTCGAGGCCGTCGAGGCCGGCGGGGTCGACCTGCTCGTCCTGGACGGCGAGGCGGCCAAGCTCGGTGGTCTGGGGCTGTGCCGTCAGCTGAAGTCCGAGATCCACGACTGCCCCCCGGTGCTCGTCCTCACCGGCCGCCCGCAGGACGGCTGGCTGGCCACGTGGTCCCTCGCGGACTCCGCCGTGCCGCACCCGATCGACCCGATCGTCCTCGCGGACGCGGTGGCCGATCTGGCGCGGGGCGTGTCCGCCCGATGAGCCAGGCGGGCACCCACACCTGGTCGGGCGTCCTCACCCAGCTCCTCGCGGGGCACGACCTGGAGTCGGACGCGACCGCGTGGGCGATGCGCGAGATGATGTCCGGCGACGCGGCTCCCGCGCAGATCGCCGGCTTCCTCGTCGCGCTGCGGGCGAAGGGGGAGACCGTCACCGAGCTGCGGGCGCTGGCTGACGTCATGCTCGAGCACGCCCTGCCGATCGAGGTCGACGGCCCGACCCTGGACATCGTCGGGACCGGCGGTGACATGGCGGGCACGGTCAACATCTCGACGATGTCGGCCATCTGCATCGCCGCGACCGGCGTGCGGGTCGTCAAGCACGGCAACCGCGCCTCGTCGTCGAAGTCCGGCTCCGCCGACGTCCTCGAGTCCCTCGGGGTCAACCTGACGTTGAGCCCCGCTGACGTGTCGCGGGTGGCCGGTGAGGCCGGCATGACCTTCTGCTTCGCCCAGACCTTCCACCCCTCCTTCCGCCACACGGCCGCGCCCCGGCGCGACCTCGGCATCGGCACGGCCCTGAACGTGCTCGGCCCGATGACCAACCCCTCGCGCCCGACCTACTCGGTCGTGGGCGTCGCCGACGAGCGGGTCGCGCCGCTCATGGCGGGTGTCTTCGCCCAGCGCGGGACCACCGCGCTCGTCTTCCGTGGGGATGACGGGCTCGACGAGCTCACGGTCGCCGACGGCTCGCACGTGTGGTGGGTCGCGGACGGCGAGATCCGCGAGGTGCACCTGACGCCGGAGGACCTCGGCCTGGGTCGCAGCCCGCTCGACGCGCTGCGCGGCGGCGACGCGGACTTCAACGCCGACGTCGCCCGACGACTCTTCGCCGGGGAGCGCGGTCCGGTCCGCGATGCCGTGGTGCTCAACGCCGGTGCGGCGGTCGCCCTCGCGCAGCAGGGTGACCAGCAGCCGAGCGACCCGATCGCGACCCTGCGCGCGGGCATGGACACCGTCGAGGCGGTGCTCGACTCCGGTCGTGCTGCGGAGCAGCTGCAGCGCTGGGTCCGGGCGACGCAGGACGTGGCCTCGGCCTGACCCGCTGAGCCCGGGCCTGCGGGACCTACTCCAGGCCGATGCTGAAGGCGGCGTCGAGGTCGTGGCGGCTGTAGGCGCGGAAGGCGATGTGCGTCGACGTGTCGACGATCCCCTCGACCTTGTTGAGCCGGCCGGCGATGACGTCGTCGAGCTCCTCGTGCTCGTGGACGCGGACCATCGCGATGAGGTCGGCGTCGCCCGCCACCGAGTAGACCTCGCTGACGCCGTCGAGGTCGGCGACGGTCTCGGCCACCTCGGGGATGCGGGCGGTGTCGGCGTGGATGAGGACGATGGCGGTGATCACGAGGCCCACCCTAGAGCAGGCGCCAGCTCGCGGTGGGCGGCAGCGGCACCGCCCACGGGGCAGGTCCACTCGCCCTCGATGTCGACCAGCCGGGTGCCCTCAGCCTCGAGCCAGCGCAGGACGAGCTCGGTCTCCTCGGGCAGGGCGCTCGTGCCCGGCCCCGCGGGCGGCGCGACCACCTCGGCGCTGGCGCGCAGGGCCGCGACGTAGGGCATCGGGTCGGCGCCGACGGGGAGTGCGAGCTGCCGGCGAGCCGGCCGTGGCGCACGCAGACCAGGTCCCAGCCGCCGCGCGCGGTGCGGCGTGCCGCGACGAGCTCGGGGGCGGCCGTGAGCGGGGCGGCGCGCTGGCTGCGCGAGGCCGCCCGCACGAGGTCGGCGAGCCGGTCGCGCAGGGCGCCGGCCTCCTCGAAGCGCTCCTGGGCCGACAGCTCGGCCATGCGCTCCCGCAGCGCCGCGACCGCGGAGCGCGAGTCGCCGACGAGGACCTGGGCGGCCTCGGCGACGGTGACCGCGTAGTCCTCGACGGGCACCTCGCCGGTGCACGGGGCGGAGCAGCGGCCCATGTCGGCGAGCGCGCACGCGGAGGTCGGCCGCCGCGGCGACAGCCGGGTGAGGCACTGGCGCAGGGGGACGGCGTCGTGGAGCGCGGCCATGGCCTCCTCGGCGGTGCCACGCGTGCCGAAGGGTCCGGCGAAGGCCAGGTCGTCGGGTCCCACCGAGCGCACGATCGACAGCCGGGGGAAGACCTCGTCGGTGAGCTTGAGCCACCAGGCGCGCTCGGGGTGGCGCGAGCGGCGGTTGTAGCGCGGCTTGTGCCGGGCGATCAGCCGCAGCTCGCGCACCTGGGCCTCGAGCGTCGTCGCGCAGACGATCGGGGTGATCTCGGTGGCCAGCCGCACCATCTCGCCCATGCGCCGGCGCTGCTCCGACGCGGTGAAGTAGCTGCGGGCGCGTGAGCGGATGTCGATCGAGGTGCCGACGTAGAGCGGCTCGCCGCGCTCGTCCTTGAAGACGTAGACGCCCGGCGCCGACGGCAGCCCGTCGGCGAGGTGGCGCTTGCGCCGCAGCTCGTCGCTCACCCGTGAGGTGTAGGAGCTCAGCTCCTCGAGGGTGTGCACCCCGACCGAGCCCAGCCGCCCGATGAGCGCGTGGAGGACGTCGACGGTGGCGCGGGCGTCGTGCAGGGCCCGGTGGTCGGGGGTCGTCGTGGCGCCGAAGTACCTCGCGAGGGTCCCGAGCTTGTGGTTGGGCACCTCGTCGCGCGAGACGACCTGCCGGGCCAGCCGCACCGTGTCGAGCACGGTCGGTCCCGGCCAGCGCAGGTCGTGGGCGGCGCACGCGGCCTTGAGGAAGCCGATGTCGAAGCCGGCGTTGTGGGCGACGAGGACGGCGCCGCGGGCGAACTCGAGGAAGCTCGCGACGGCCTCGCCGGTGCGCGGGGCGTCGGCGACCATCGCGTCGGTGATGCCGGTCAGCGACTGGATGAAGGCGGGGATCGGCTCGCCGGGGTTGACGAAGGTCTGCAGCTCGCCGAGCTCCTCGCCGCCGCGCACCTTGACCGCGCCGATCTCGGTGATGCCGCAGTCGCGGGCCGAGCCGCCGGTCGTCTCGAGGTCGACGACGACGAAGGTGACCTCGGCCAGCGGTGTGCCGAGATCACCGAGCCTGTCCTGGACGACCTCCATGACGACGACCGTAGGTCGCCCCACCGACAACGAGCGGGAGGCGCACGGTGTGACAGGGTGCCCGCATGCGGACCATGGATGATCTCGGGGACCCGGCCGACTTCTACCGCCATTTCGCCGAGCGCGAGGCGAAGGGGGAGTCCCGCACCTTCGAGGAGTGGGCCCGTGGCCTCGCGGCCGACCCCGAGGCGCTGGCACTCGTCGCGACGCTGCCGGTGCGCAAGCGCCAGCCCAACCTCGTCTTCGCGGCGGCCCGGTGGCACGGTGCGCGCACCCCGTCCGGCTACGACGACCCCGGTGCGCTGCGCGAGGTGCTGCTCGGGCAGTGGCCGCAGGTGCGCGAGACGGTCCTCGCCCGCTCGACGCAGACCAACGAGGTCGGTCGGTGCGCGACGCTGCTGCCCGTGCTCGCCGGTCTCGAGGGGCCGCTGGCCCTCATCGAGGTCGGGGCGAGCGCCGGGCTGTGCCTGCACCCCGATCTCTGGTCCTACCGCTATGTCGACGACACCGGCGCGCAGGTCGCCCGCATCGACCCCGCGACCGGTCCCTCCGGCGTCGTCCTCGACTGCATCGTGCGCGGGGAGGCGCCGATCCCCCCTTCGGCACCGCAGGTGGTCTGGCGTGGCGGGCTCGACCTCAACCCGCTCGACCTCACCCAGCCGGACACCGCCCGGTGGCTCGAGACGCTCGTGTGGCCCGAGCACGAGGACCGGCGGGCCCGACTGGCCGCCGCCTGCCGCGAGGTGGCCGACGTGCCGGTCGACGTCGTGCGGGGCGACCTGCTCACCGACCTCGACGCGCTCGTCGACCGGGCCCGTGCCCAGGCACCCGACGCGACCCTCGTGGTCTTCCACTCGGCGGTCATCGCCTACCTCGACGATGCGGGCCGGCGGCAGTGGGAGCAGCTGGCGCAGGAGACCGTCGCGCGGGTGCGCGCCGACGGCGGCCGAGCCCACTGGGTGTCCAACGAGGGCGCCCGCGTCCTGCCCGACGTCACCGCGACCGCACGGTGCGAGGGAGTCGAGAGTGACTTCTGCCTCGGCCTCGACGCCTCGGCCGTCGGCTGGACCCACGGCCACGGCCGCCGCCTCACCTGGTGCTGACGCGAGCCGTCGCCCGGGCCACACGCAAGCGGACGATGGGGACGGGTTGGTCGCGAGCGGACGAAGGGAGGCGGGGCGGCGACGTCAAGCCGACGTCCGGCACGACAACCGCCGGCCGCAGGACGACGAAGGGACTTCGGCAGTGTCGCCCCGTCTCCCTTCGGGAGCGGAAGCGCGCACGCGACAGGGGCAGCGGAGGCCGTGACGAAGGGCTGTCGGGGGCCGCTCCTAGCGTGGTCGGTGCCGGGAGGGACCCGGTGCGACGAGGAGGTGACGGACATGACCCGTCGACCCGGACTGCCCCTGACGATCGACTGCGGCACCTGCCCGGTCCAGCACGTCGGCTGCGCCGACTGCATCGTGACCGCGCTGGAGTCGCCGGCCACCCTCACGGACCCCGACCTGGCGCCCCAGCTGCCGCTCGACCGCCGCGAGCGCGAGGTCGTCTCGCGGCTCATCGCGGCGGGACTGGTCAGTGTCCAGGAGGCCAACGAGGCCCGCGCGGTCGCCGAGCCGATGGAGCACTACGACGACGTGCGCCGGTACGCGGGCTGAGCCCACGCACCGGCGCACGTCGATCGATCACCGGGGTGATCAGCTGCCGTAGAGCGCCTCCACGTCCTCCTCGAAGTCGCGCATGATGACATTGCGCTTGAGCTTCAGGGAGGGCGTCAGGGTGCCGTTGTCCTCGGTGAAGTCCTCGCTGAGGATGGAGAACTTGCGGATCGACTCGGCCTTGGAGACGGCCTTGTTGGCCTCGTCGACCGCGCCCTGGATCTCGGCGAGGACGGTCTCGTTGGTCCGGGCCTGCTCGATGGTCAGGGTGCCGAGGCCGTTGTTGGCCGCCCAGCCCGGGAGCATCTCCTCGTCGATGGTGACGAGCGCGGCGATGAAGGGCTTGCCGTCGCCGACGACGAGGCACTGGCTGATGAGCGGGTGCGCGCGCAGGCGGTCCTCGAGGACACCCGGGGCGACGTTCTTGCCGCCGGCCGTCACGAGGATCTCCTTCTTGCGGCCGGTGATCTTGAGGTAGCCGTCCTCGTCGAGCTCGCCGAGGTCGCCGGTGCGGAACCAGCCGTCGACGATCGCGTCGGCCGTCGCCGCGTCGTTGCCGTGGTAGCCGCGCAGGACGTTGACGCCCTTGATGAGGACCTCGCCGTCGTCGGCGATGCGCAGCGAGACGCCGGGCAGCGCCGGGCCGACGGTGCCGATCTTGACCCGGTCGGGCAGGTTGACGGTCGCCGGCGCGGTCGTCTCGGTGAGGCCGTAGCCCTCGAGGATGGTCACGCCGATGCCCCGGAAGAAGTGGCCCAGACGGGTGCCGAGGGGGGCGCCGCCGGAGACGGCGTACTGCACCTTGTCGCCCATCTTGGCCCGAAGCGTGCTGTAGACGAGCTTGTCGAAGACGGCGTGCTGGAGCTTGATCTTCAGCGGCACCGAGCCGGTGTCCTGGCCCTCGGACCAGGCGATGGCGACGTCGGCCGCGCGGGCGAAGATCTTGCCCTTGCCGCCGGCCGTGGCCTGCTCGTTGGCCTTGTTGAAGATCTTCTCGAAGACCCGCGGCACCGCGAGGATGAAGGTCGGGCGGAAGGCCTGGAAGTCGTCGAGGATGTTGGCGATGTCGGCGCTGTGACCCATGCGGGCCTCCGCCGAGACCGCGAGGACCTCGATGAAGCGGGCGAAGACGTGCGCGAGCGGCAGGAAGAGCAGCGTCGACGCGTCGGAGCGGTGGAGGACGTCACCGAGCTTGGCCGCCGCGTTCTCGGCCAGGCCGAGGAAGTTGTCGTGGGTCAGCTCGCAGCCCTTGGGGCGGCCGGTCGTGCCCGAGGTGTAGATGATCGTGGCGAGCGAGCTGCGGTCCTGCGCGGCGATGCGCTCGTCGACCTGCTCCTCGGTGACCTCGGTGCCCGCGGCGACGATCGTGTCGAGGTCGCCGTTGTCGATGACCCACAGCTTCTCGATGCCGCCGGCGAGGTTGCCCGCAGCCTCCTGGGCGATGGCCTGGTGCTTCGCCGTCTCGACGACCGCGAATCGGGTGCCCGAGTCCTTGACGATCCACTCGACCTGCTCGGCCGAGCTCGTCTCGTAGATCGGGACCGGCACGCCGCCGGCGACCCACGTGGCGAAGTCGAGGACGGTCCACTCGTAGCGGGTGCGCGCCATGATGGCCAGCCGGTCGCCGGGCTGCAGGCCCTCGGCGATCAGGCCCTTGGCCAAGGAACGAACCTCGAGGTTGAACTGCGCCGCCGTGACGTCGCGCCAGGCGTCCTGCTCCTTGACGGTGAAGGCGACCCGCTGCGGGTTGTTGTCCGCATTGCGCCCCGGCAGGTCCGCCAGGGAGTCGTCGGGGTTGCCCTCGATGAGTCGGGGCATCTGGCTGTCGTTCACGGGATCTCCTTCGTTCGCCGTCCGGTCCACCTGCTGGAGGCTGGGCTCGCGAGGAGCCTACCCGCGGGTTGGACGCTCCTCGGGGGGTCCTCTCGTGATGGTGGCCATACTCTTCCAGCGGGACCAGAGCTCCCGCCACCACCGCTCCCGAGCCACCCGAAGGACCTCCCGTGCCCCTGCTGCGCCCGGCCCCGCTCGTCGACATCGTCGACGAGACCTTCGTGCGCGCTGCCCCGGACGTGGTGCGTGCACGGCTCGAGGCCCCCGGTCTGCTCGACGGGCTGTGCCCCGGCGTGCGCCGGGAGGTCGTGCAGGACCGTGGGACGAAGGGGGTGCGCTGGCGGATCGAGGGTGAGGTCACCGGTCGCATGGAGGTCTGGCTCGAGGCCGCCCACGGCGGCACGATCGTCCACCACTTCGTCCACGGCGAGCACGGTCGGGGCTCGGCGCGATGGGCCCGGCGCTACCGGCGCCGGTGGAAGGGCGCGGTCCACGAGATCAAGGACCGCCTCGAGGGCCGCGCACGATAGTGTCGCCCGCATGGCCGACAGCACACGCTCCAGCACCGTCGTGGACGCCGCCCCCGGTGACGTCCTCGACATCATCGCCGACCTCGAGGCCTACCCCGAGTGGGCCAAGGAGATCACCCGGGTCGAGATCCTCACCGAGGACGGCGACGGCTGGCCCGACACCGCGTCCTTCACCCTCGACGCGGGCCCGATCAAGGACACCTACGTCCTCGACTACACGTGGGACGTCGACGAGGACGGCCAGGGAGTGGCCTCGTGGACGCTCGTCGAGGCGACGATGCTCAAGGTCATGGACGGCTCCTACACCCTCACCGCGCTCGAGGACGGCACGACCGAGGTCGTCTACGACCTGACCGTCGACGTCAAGGTCCCCATGCTCGGGATGCTCAAGCGCAAGGCCGAGAAGGTCATCATCGACACCGCGCTGCGTGACCTCAAGAAGCGCGCCGAGGCCTGAGAGGACCGTGCGCGCCCACCTCGTCGTCGGTGGCGGTGACCACGGTCCGGCCGTCGCCTCACGGGTGCTCGCCGCGCTGACCCCTCACCACGTGGTCGCGCGGCCGGCGCCCGACGACGGCCTGCCCGACCCCGTCGTCACCGCGCTCGAGGACCTGCTCGACCGGCTCCTCACGGCGTTGGACCTCCCTTCGCCCGTCGTCGCCGACCTCGTCTCGCGGATCCTGCCGCCGGAGCTGCCCGACCTGCTCCGCCTGGCGCGCCAGCTCGACCGGGCCGGGCGCGACGGCCACGAGCTCGTCCTCGAGGTCGACCTCGAGGTGGCCCGGCTGCTCGACGCGCCCCAGCGGGTGGCCCGCGCGATGAGCGCCTTCGTCCCCGTCATCGCCCGCTGGGAGGTGCTCGTCGCGCCCGACGGCGTCGGCAACCTCCCGCACCCCAACCCGCCGGTGCTCACCGCGCTGCGCGAGGGGGCGGCCCTCCTCGAGGCGCTCGACGCCGCCCTCGCCGACCCCGGCGACCCACCCTGCACCTCGCCGCGCCCGCCGGGCCGGTCGGCGCCGCGCGCCGCGCCGACGCCGAGGTGCTCCTCGCGCTCATGGGACGCACGCTCACGGCCGTCCATCCCGAGGGCGGGGCCGGTGTCGAGCACCTGCCGGCCCCCGCCGGCGACCCCGGCGTGCGCGTCGAGCGTGCCGACGACGGCAGCGACGCCTGGCGCCTGCACATCGGGCTGCCCGGGGTGCGCGCCGCCGACCTCGACCTCGTGCGGCACGACGACGAGCTCGTCCTCGGGTGCGCCGGGCGCAGCCGTCGGGTGCTGCTGCCCTCGGTGCTGCGCCGCTGCGACGTCGCCCGCGCGGGCGTCGCCCACGGCGTGCTCACCGTGACGATGACCCCCGACGAGGCGGTGTGGCCGCGTGGCTGACGAGGACCTGCACGGTGACCCCCAGGACGTCGTCGTCCAGCTGCTGCGCGTGCTCTCCGAGGTCGACCTCGAGGGCCTGGGCGAGGACCTGCGCCACCTCGACGACGCGACGACCCGACGCGCCCTCACCGGCGCGAGCATGTTGGCCGAGGCGATCACCCGGGCGGCCTTCGGCTCCGACACCGTCGCCGGTGCCCTCGGGGTCACCCTCGACGAGGCGCCACCCCACGTGCCGCTGCGCTCTCGCGGCGAACGCATCGCGGTCCACGACGACGAGGCCGAGCAGAGCGGCGGAGAGGTGAGCGGGGCATGAGCGGCAGCGCGATCGGCATCGACATCGGGGGGACCAAGATCGCCGGCGCCCTCGTCGACGAGGCAGGCCGGATCACCGGGCGCGAGCAGGTCGCGACGCCCGCCGACGACACCGACGCGATCATCGAGGCCACGGCCGAGCTCGTGCGCACCCTCGAGGCCGCCGCCGACGACCCGACGGTCGGCGTCGGCATGGCCTGCGCGGCCTTCGTCGACGCCCGGGCCGGCCACGTGTGGTTTGCCCCCAACCTGCCCTGGCGCGACCTCGACCTCGCCGACGCGGTCGGCTCCGCGGTGGGTCGCGAGGTCGTCGTCGACAACGACGCCAATGCCGCCGCGTGGGGTGAGTACCGCCACGGCGCGGGCAGCGAGCACGACGACATGGTGCTCGTCACCGTCGGCACGGGCGTCGGTGGTGGCTGCATCGTCGACGACCGCCTGCTGCGCGGTGCCTTCGGCATCGGCGGCGAGATCGGCCACGTCGCCCTCGACCCGAGCGGACCCCGGTGCGGCTGCGGCAACACCGGCTGCCTCGAGGTCTTCGCCTCGGGCACCGCCCTGGTCCGCACCGCCCGCGAGCTGGTGACCTCCCCTTCGCCCCTGGGTGCCGCCCTGCGGGAGCGGTGCGGCGGCGACCCCGAGGCCCTGTCCGGCCGCGACGTCACCGAGCTGGCCCAGGCAGGCGACGGCGCCAGCATCGAGCTGCTCGACGACCTCGGCACCCGTCTCGGCCAGGGACTGGCCTCGATCTGCGCGGTCCTCGACCCCGGCCTCGTCGTCATCGGGGGTGGGGTCGCCGACGCCGGTGACCTGCTTGTCGAGCCGACGCGCAGGTCCTTCGCCCGCCACCTCATCGGCCGGGGCAACCGGCCCTCGCCGGAGATCGTGCGGGCCACCCTCGGCAACGACGCCGGCATCGTCGGGGCGGCGACCCTCGCCCGGGAGGCGAGCACGTGACGACGGGCGACGCGACGAGCTTGGGCATCGACATCGGCGGGACCAAGGTCTCCGGCGGCGTCGTCGACGGCGAGGGACGCATCCTCGTGCGCACCCGGCGCGACACCCCCGACCGCTCCAACGCACCGCGGGTCGTCGAGGACACGATCGTCGAGGTCGTCGACGAGCTGCGCCACCTCGCCGAGGACGCCGGCGTGACGCCGCCGGGCACCGTCGGGGTGGGTGCCGCCGGCTTCGTCGCGGCCGACCGCTCGACGGTCGTCTTCGCCCCGCACCTGTCCTGGCGCAACGAACCCCTGCGCGAGGCGCTCGGCGCCCGCCTCGACCTGCCGATCTCCATCGACAACGACGCCAACGCCGCGCTGTGGGCGGAGCACCGCTTCGGCGCCGCCCGCGCACCACCCACGCGGTGATGATCACCCTCGGCACCGGCATCGGCGGCGCGATCCTCGTCGGCGGCCACCTCGTGCGTGGTCGCTACGGCATTGCGGGGGAGTTCGGCCACATGCAGGTCGTGCCCGGCGGGCAGCGCTGCGAGTGCGGCAACGCGGCTGCTGGGAGCAGTACTCCTCGGGCAACGCCCTCGTGCGCGAGGCCCGCGGCCTGGCGATGGCCAACTCGCCGATGGCGACCGATCTGCTCGCCCACGTCGGTGGTGACCCGGCCTCGCTCACCGGTCCGATGATCACCGAGGCGGCGAAGGGGGCGATGCCATCGCCGTCGAGCTGCTCGCCGAGATCGGGCACTGGCTCGGCGTGGGCATCGCCAACCTCGCGGCCGCCCTCGACCCCGAGGTCTTCGTCATCGGCGGCGGCGGTGAGCGCGCGGCGACCTGCTGCTCGGGCCGGCACGCGACACCTTCGCCCGCCAGCTCACCGGCCGTGGCTACCGCCCGGCCGCACGGATCGTCGAGGCCCGCTTCGGTCCCGACGCGGGACTCATCGGCGCGGCCGCCCTGGGGGCGGAGGAGCAGGTGTGAGCCTGCGCGTCGCCTCCTACAACCTGCGGGGGCTGCAGGACGACGTCGCGGCGCTCGCGCGCACGGTGCGGGTCATCGACCCCGATGTGCTGTGCCTGCAGGAGGTGCCGTGGGTGGGTGCGGTCGACCACCGCATCGCCGACCTCGCGCAACGCTGCGGACTCGTGTGGTCCGGTCGC
The DNA here is from genome assembly GCF_024362365.1 of Janibacter sp. CX7. Lineage (NCBI taxonomy): Bacteria > Bacillati > Actinomycetota > Actinomycetes > Micrococcales > Intrasporangiaceae > Janibacter > Janibacter sp. CX7. The sequence goes on from NZ_CP101464.1 coordinate 1,364,495, forward strand.
AGCCAGCGAGCCGGGCAGACGAGCGTGCTGACCAACCTGCGGACCCAGGTGCTGTCGGTGACCCACCACCGCCTGCCGACCCGCTCGTGGCGCGACCGGCGGGGCGTCGCGATCACCCGGGTCGCCCCCTTCGGCCGCACCTCGATCGCCGTCGCCAGCGTCCACCTCAGCCTCGACGCCGACGAGCGCCTCGCCCACGCCCGCGCCATCATGGAGCGGCTCGCGGCGGTGCCCGGGCCGGCGCTGCTCGCCGGCGACCTCAACGAGCAGGAGGACGGCGCGGCGTGGCAGCTCTTCGGGGCGGCGATGCGGCCGGTGAGCCCGACGGAGCCGACCTATCCCTCGGCGACGCCCGAGCGTCTGCTCGACGTCATCTTCGCCACGCCCGACGTCGAGGTGCTGCCGCACCGGGAGGTGCCGTGGGTGTGGGAGGACCTCAAGGCCGCGACCGACCACCGGCCGGTGTGGGTCGACGTCGAGACCTCGCCGCTGCCGGCGGGCGCCGCCACGTCGGGGGAGTGACGCCGGTCAGACCCGGGCGCCGTTCGTCGGGTCGTCGTCGCGACTCTCGGGCTGGCGCAGGACGAGGCAGACGAAGCCCCCGACGACCAGGCCGATGGCCACGGCGGTCGCCCAGCCGCCCACGGACGGGCGGGCGACGACGAGCCACACGAGCATCAGCGGGCCGAGGACGAGACCGAGCAGGGCGCCCCAGAAGAGCCGGTCGGTGCGCGGCGGCAGCGGGGCCGGGGGAGGCGGGGTGAAGCCCTCGCCGTCGTCGGCACTGCCCGGGTCGTCGTCCTGACCGAGGAGCGCATCGGCGACCGAGTGGGTCGGGTCGACGCGCCACGGCACCTCGTGCGCGGGCTCGGTGCGGGGCAGGTGGTCGCGCACGTCGCCCGTGCTCTGCCGTCGAGGTGGGAGCGGACGCGGCGGCTCGTCGGCGCGGTCGTGCTCGGGGGTGTCGGCCAGGGGCAGCTCGTCGTCCCAGCGGGCGACGATCGACGCGAAGGCCGCGTCGACGTCCTCCTCGTCTGGATGCTGTCGCTCCACCATGCCTGCTCCGTCGGTCCGTCCGCTCGTCCTCGCTCGTGGACAGTCTGGCACGCGTCACGGGGGCCGTCGTTACCGTAGAGTTCGCAGCGATCTGGAGGTGATGGAGCAGTGCTGTACTGGATTCTCAAGAGGATCGTCATCGGACCCGTGCTGAGGGTGCTCTTCCGACCATGGGTCGAGGGCCTGGAGCACATCCCCGAGGAGGGGCCGGCGATCCTCGCCAGCAACCACCTCTCCTTCTCCGACTCGATCTTCCTGCCCCTGGTCGTCGACCGCCGGGTGACCTTCCTGGCGAAGTCCGACTACTTCACCGGAACGGGCCTCAAGGGCTGGCTGACGGCGGCCTTCTTCCGTGGGGTCGGGCAGCTGCCGATCGACCGCAGCGGTGGCAAGGCGAGCGAGGCCGCGCTCCGCGCCGGCCTGCGCGTCCTCGAGGGCGGTGACCTGCTCGGGCTCTACCCGGAGGGCACACGCTCGCCCGACTCGCGCCTCTACCGCGGCCGCACCGGCGTCGCACGCATGTCGCTGACGGCCGGCGTGCCCGTCATCCCGGTCGCGATGATCGACACCGACAAGGCACAGCCGACCGGCCAGATCGTCCCCAACATCCGCCGCGTCGGGGTCAAGATCGGCAAGCCGCTCGACTTCTCGCGCTACGAGGGCATGGAGGGCGACCGCTTCGTCCTGCGCTCGATCACCGACGAGATCATGTACGAGCTCATGCAGCTGTCCGACCAGGAGTACGTCGACATGTACGCGACGTCGATGAAGGAAAAGCTGCTCACCAAGGCTCGTCGTCGCGCACGCGAGCTGCAGGAGGCCGCCCGGCCCGGGCGGGCCGTGCCCGAGCTCGAGGAGGGCCTCGACGCCGGCGACGCCAGCAACCCCTGGTCCGGCGAGGGCAAGGACGGTCTGTAGGCCGTGGTCCTCGACCCCGGGGCGAGCGCGCTACGTCGGCACTACAACCCGTCGCCGCTCATCGACAGCGCCGGAGGGCGGGGGCTAGCCCTCTACCGCTTCGTCGCACTCGTCTACGCGGCCGTGCTCGTCGGCGTCCACCGCGGTCACGTCGAGCTGTGGTGGCCGATCATCGCGTGGTTCGTCGTCGCGCTCGTGTGGTCGGTGGTCGCGCCGCTGCTGCCGCGACCGACCAGCGTCGCCATCGCCGTCGAGCTCGTCATCGCGTGCGTCGGCATCTTCCTCACGAGCGAGGTCTACGACCCCGCGGAGGTGAGCGCCGGCATCTCGACCGTCCCGGGTGTGTGGAGTGCCGCGTCGGTCATGGCCGGCGCACTGCTCACCGGGATCCGCGGCGGGGTCCTCGCGGCGACGGTCATCGCCGCCGCCAACCTCGTCCAGGCCGAGCACCCGGGCCAGCTGACCTGGCACAACATCTTCCTGCTCTACATCCTCGGCATCCTCGTCGGGCTCGCCGTGCAGCTCGCCCGCGAGAGCCAGAAGCGCCTCGAGCAGGCGCTCGCGATCAGCGAGCGGCTCGCCGAGCGCGAGCGCATCGGTCGTGAGGTGCACGACGGGGTGCTCCAGGCCCTGGCGATGATCCACCGGCGAGGTCGTGAGATCGGCGGCGAAGGGGAGGCCCTGGCCGATCTCGCCGCCGACCAGGAGCGCTCCCTGCGCATCACCCGCTTCGAGCCGGCCACCTCCGGGCCGACCGCCGTGCCGGCGGACGAGGGCGACCGCCGTGATCTCGCTGCCGGGCTGGCCTCACTTCGCTCGGCCACCGTCGAGGTGGTCCTGCCCGCGGGGCCGGTGCAGGTGCCGCAGCTCGTCGCCCGCGAGGTCGAGGCCGCCGTCGTCGCGGCGCTCGACAACGTCGCCCGGCACGCCGGTGACGGGGCGCGGGCCCTGCTCGACGCCGACGAGACCGGCCTCGAGGTCGTCGTCCGCGACAACGGCGTCGGCATGCCCGTCGACCGGCTCGTCCGGGCCGCCGACGAGGGGCGCCTCGGCGCGAGCAGCTCGATCCGCGGACGGATGCTCGACCTCGGCGGCGACGCGAGCTGGCGCTCGCCGTCCACCGGCGGCACGACGGTGACCCTCACCGTGCCGACCACGCACATGGCAGGCTCCTCCTCATGACCGAGCCCGGCGCCCCCCTCACCGTCCTCGTCGCCGACGATCACCCGCTGTGGCGCGATGCCCTCGTGCGAGACCTCGAGGAGGCAGGCTTCGACGTCGTCGGCACCGCCGCCGACGGGCCCTCGACGGTGCGCCGGACGCGCGCGACGACCCCCGACGTGCTCGTCCTCGACCTCAACCTGCCGGAGCTGCGCGGCGACGAGGTGTGCACGGCGATCAGCGACCTCGCGACCAAGGTGCTCATCCTCTCGGCGAGCGGCGAGGAGCACGACGTGCTCGCGGCGGTCAAGGCCGGCGCGAGCGGCTATCTCGTCAAGTCCGCCTCGCCGCAGGAGATCCGTGACGCCGTCACGGCGACCGGGGCGGGGGACGCGGTCTTCACCCCGGGCCTCGCGGGTCTGGTGCTCGGCGAATTCCGCGAGATGCGCACCCGCGCCCGCAGCGCGCCCGAGCCGGAGGCGAGCAGCTCGCCGGTGCCCGAGCTCACCGAGCGCGAGACCGAGATCCTGCGCTACGTCGCCATGGGCATGACGGCCAAGGAGATCGCGGCCGACCTCGTCATCTCGCACCGGACGGTGCAGAACCACGTGCAGAACATCCTCGGCAAGCTCCACCTGCACAACCGCGTGGAGCTGACCCGCTTCGCGATCAGCCGGGGTCTCGACCAGCCGGAGTGACCTCCCTTCGTCCTGCAGGTGGACGGGTCGCCGGTGCGGTGGCGGCTCGACCTATCCTTGGGTGGTGACCACCGCAGTGCCCACCTCCACGTCCGCCGCTGACGCCATCGCCAGCGACCTGCCCGCTGCCCAGCAGCCGAGCTGGCCCGACCGGGCCGCTCTCGACGACGTCGTGGCGACCCTCGGGAGCTATCCTCCGCTCGTCTTCGCGGGGGAGTGCGACGACCTGCGCGACCGGGTGGCCAAGGCCGCGGTCGGTGAGGCCTTCGTGCTCCAGGGCGGCGACTGCGCCGAGACCTTCGTCCACGCGACCGCCGACAACATCCGCGACCGGATCAAGACGATCCTGCAGATGGCCGCCGTGCTCACCTACGGCGCCGGCATGCCGGTCGTCAAGATGGGCCGCATGGCGGGGCAGTTCGCCAAGCCGCGGAGCAAGGACACCGAGACCCGCGACGGCGTGACCCTGCCCGCCTACCGCGGCGACATGGTCAACGACTTCGCCTTCACGCCCGAGTCCCGCGAGCCCGACCCCGAGCGGCTGCTGCGCGGCTACCACACGAGCGCCGCGACGCTGAACCTCGTGCGGGCCTTCACGCAGGGCGGCTTCGCCGACCTGCGGCGCGTCCACGACTGGAACGTCGGCTTCGTCTCCAACGCCGCCAACCGGCGCTACGAGGGCCTGGCCCGCGAGATCGACAAGGCCATGCGCTTCATGGCCGCGTGCGACGTCGACTTCGACGCGATGAAGACGACCGAGTTCTGGTCGGCGCACGAGGCGCTGCTCCTGGACTACGAGCGCCCGATGACCCGCGTCGACTCGCGCACCGGCGACCTCTACGACACCTCGGGGCACTTCCTGTGGATCGGCGAGCGCACCCGGCAGATCGACCACGCGCACCTCGACTTCGTCAGCCGGATCCGCAACCCCATCGGGATGAAGGTCTCCGACAAGGCCGACCCGGACGAGCTGCTGCGCATCATCGACCTGCTCGACCCGCACCGCGAACCCGGCCGCCTGACCTTCATCACCCGGATGGGGGCGGGCAAGATCCGCGAGGCGATGCCGCGCATCGTCGAGCGGGTGCGTGACTCCGGCGCGATGGTCACGTGGATCTGCGACCCGATGCACGGCAACACTTTCGAGTCGGCGTCGGGCTTCAAGACGCGCGACTTCGAGGACGTCGTCGACGAGGTGCGCGGCTTCTTCGAGGTGCACCGCGCGCTCGGCACCGTCCCCGGTGGCCTGCACGTCGAGCTCACCGGCAACGACGTCACCGAGTGCCTCGGCGGCGCCGAGCGCATCCTCGACGAGGACCTCAACAAGCGCTACGAGAGCGTCTGCGACCCGCGGCTGAACCACCAGCAGAGCCTGGAGCTGGCCTTCCTCACCGCGGAGATGCTCAGCGAGGGCTGAGCCCTCTCGTCCGTCCTGCCGAAGACCGGGCCGCCCGCCGAAGGGTGGGGTCGACGCTGGGGAAAAGTCCGGACCGCTTGGTCTGCCTCTCACGGGGCGCAGGCAGTCCGGACTTTTCCTTGATTCGCGTCGACCCCACCCTTCGTCGTGCTGGCGGCGGCGCCCCCTTCGTCGTGCTGATGGTTGTGTGTTGAACCGGGATTTCAGCGAGCCGGCGGCGCTCACCGGGCGCTGCCGGCACCCGGCGCTACCGGTTGACCACACAACACAACCCGGGCCGTGTCTCCCTTCGTCGTGGGCGGTCTCGTTGCGGGGCAGGGGAATTGGTGTCCCGGATGGCGAGACGTCCATCTCCTTCTCTTGCAGTAGGAGATGGATCTGCGTAGGTTTGTCATCAGGTCACGAGCTCCAGCGTCAAGCCCCGGCTTGCTGGGCGGCAACCCTCCACTCGCGGTGGGGTGCTCCGGGTGAGGACCTGGCTCCTGCCGTCGCGGCCGGAGCAAGCGCGAGGCACTCACCGGCCTCATGACAGGACGGACTCCCCATGAGCACCACCGCCCCGACCGCACCGCGGTCGCTGCGTCCGGCGCTGCGGCGCCACGTCGACCTCCTGCGGGTCAACAGCGCCCTCTGTCGCTGACCTGAACCCGCATTGCCCAACGGCAATGCGCACCCTCGGCGAACCCTGCACACCCACTCCCACTCTCACGACCGGTGACGACCTCCCTTCGTCAGCCGTCGATCCGTCGTACCCACCTGCCCATCGAAAGGCACCCCCATGGCTGTCATCGCCACGATCTCCAGCTCACCCTCGACCACCTCCCGCACCGAAGCCGTGCTCGGCGACCTCGCCCACCGGGTCCAGCGCGCCGGGCACGTCGTGCACCCGATCGTCCTGCGGGACCTGCCCGCAGAGCCGCTGCTGCGGGCCGACGCCGAGCACGACGACATCGCCCGGGCCGCCTGCGCCCTGCAGCGGGCCGACGCCGTGATCGTCTCGACCCCGGTCTACAAGGCGGCCTACAGCGGACTGCTCAAGGCCTTCCTCGACCTGCTGCCGCAGACCGGGCTCAAGGACAAGGTGGTCCTGCCGATCGCCACCGGCGGCAGCCCCGCCCACGTCCTCGCGGTGGACTACGCCCTGCGGCCGGTCCTGGCGAGCCTGGCGCCGAGTGCCATCACGCCGGGGTGGTTCGTCCTGGCCTCCGAGGTCACCCGGTACGACGACGGCGAGGTGAGCATCGCCGACTCCGCGGCGGGGCCGCTCGCCGAGGTCACCCGCGTCTTCCTCGATGCTGTCGCCGGCCGCTCGCTCGTCGCCGCCGCTGATGCGGCGCACCGCGGTGAGCTCTTCGCGCGCTCGGTGGCGGTGGCCTGATGAGCGCGCTCACCTCCCGCCGCACCGTCCTGCTCGGCCTCGCCGGCATCGCCACGACGTCCACCCTCGCCGGCTGCGCCCTGCCGTCGAGCGATGCCGCCGGCACCGCGCCCGGGGGCAAGGTCACCTTCCGCTACCAGGGCAGCGCCAACAACGTCACCTTCCCCGAGCTCGCCGACGACCTCGGCTACTTCAGCAAGGTCACCCTCGAGTACGTCGGCGCCACGGTGAGCGGGCCGCAGGACATCCAGTCCGTCGCGACCGGCCAGACCGACGTGGGTGGCGCCTTTTCCGGTGCCGTCGTCAAGCTCGCCGGGGCCGGCTCGCCGATCACCGCGGTCATCAACTACTACGGCTCGGACGAGACCTCCTACCAGGGCCTCTACGTGCGCAAGGACAGCACGATCCGTGGGCCGAAGGACCTCGTCGGCGCGAAGATCGCCGTCAACACCCTGGGTGCCCATGCCGAGGCCTTCGTCGAGACCTGGCTGACGAAGGCGGGGCTGAGCGCCGCCGAGATCGATCAGGTGCAGCTCGTCGTCCTGCCGCCCAACGACACCGAGGAGGCGATCCGCCGCAAGCAGGTCGACGTCGGCGCCCTGGGCGGGATCCTGCAGGACCGGGCCAAGGCCCAGGACGACATCCGCGAGCTGATCCGCGACGTCGACGTCCTCGGGCGCGAGCTCAACGGTGGCCAGTACGTCCTGCGCGACGACTTCATCGCCGAGCACCCGGACGCGGTCCGCGACTTCACGACAGGTGTCGCCAAGGCCATCGAGTGGGCCCGCCGGACACCGCGTGCGCAGGTCATCGCCCGCTTCGAGCGGATCATCGAGGGCCGCGACCGCAACGAGACGACGGACAACGTCCGCTTCTGGAAGAGCACCGGCGTCCCGGCGAAGGGGGGAGTCGTCACCGACCGTGATTTCACCCAGTGGGCCGCCTGGCTCGAGAGCACCGGGATCGTCGACCGGGCCGACCTCGACCCCTCGAGCCTCTACACCAACGAGTACAACGACCTCGCGAAGGGGGAGCAGAAGTGACCTCGAGCATCGAGCTGCGCCACGTCACCAAGGAGTTCGTCGTCCGCCCGACGAAGGACCAGCCCCGCGCGAGCGTGCTGCGGGCCCTGGGGGACATCAGCCTCACCGTCCCGGCGGGGGAGTTCCTCACCCTCGTCGGCCCGAGCGGGTCGGGCAAGACGACCCTGCTCGACCTCCTCGGCGGGCTGAGCACCCCGACGAGCGGCCAGGTCCTCGTCGACGGCGAGGCCGTCACCGGACCCGGTCTCGACCGCGGGATCGTCTTCCAGCAGTACGCCCTCTTCCCCTGGCGCACGGCGCTGGCCAATGTCGCCTTCGGCCTCGAGCAGCTGCCGCTCAGCCGCCGGGAGCGCACCGAGCGGGCCCGTCACTACCTGGCGCTCGTCGGCCTCGAGGGCTTCGAGGAGCGGCTGCCGCACGAGCTCTCGGGCGGCATGAAGCAGCGGGTGGCGATCGCCCGCAGCCTCGCCTACGAGCCGGGGATCCTCCTCATGGATGAGCCCTTCGCCGCGCTCGACGCCCAGACCCGCGAGCAGCTCCAGGACGAGCTGCTGCGCATCTGGCGCACGACCGGGACGACGGCCGTCTTCATCACCCACGGCATCGAGGAGGCGGTCTACCTCGGCCAGCGCGTCGCGGTCCTCTCCTCGCGGCCCGGACGCCTCAAGGCGGTCGTCGACGTCGACCTCGGCGACCGCGAGGGCGCGACGGACCTGCGCTCCGACCCCGACTTCGTCGCCTACCGGCACCAGGTCTGGAGCCTGCTGCACGACGAGGTCGAGCGCGCCCGCCGCGCCGGCCACTCCAAGATCCAGCCCGACGGCACCGAGAAGGCGGCCTGAATGAGCACCGCGACCCTGTCCCAGCCCACCACGGCACCGGCGGAGGCGCCCCCTTCGTCCACCGTGACCGTTTCCGAGGCGCCGAGCCGCACCCAGCGGGTGGTCTCTGCGCTGCGCACCGGCGTGCGCCGCTCGGCGGCCGTCGTGCTCTTCCTCCTGCTGTGGGAGTTCGGCACGCAGTACCTGCTCGAGCCGACCCGCAAGGTCTTCCTGCCGCCGCTGCACGTCGTGCTCGGCGCGCTGTGGGACCTCGCGCGCACCGGTCAGCTGCAGGAGCACCTGCAGGCGAGCCTCACCCGATCGGTCGTCGGCTTCGGCCTGGCCGTCGTCGCCGGGGTCGTCCTCGGCATCGCCGTCGCCTGGTACGACGGGTTGCGCGAGGTGCTGACGCCGCTGCTCGAGCTCTTCCGCAACACCGCGGCCCTGGCCCTGCTGCCGGTCTTCACGCTGCTCCTGGGCATCGGTGAGCTGAGCAAGGTGTCGATCGTCGCCTTCGCGGCCTTCTTCCCCGTGCTGCTCAACACCGTTGCCGGTGTGCGCACCGTCGACCCGCTGCTGGTGCGGGCCGCGCGGACCCTCGGGCTGTCCAACCTGCAGCTCTTCGTCAAGGTCGTGCTCCCGTCGGCCGTGCCGACGATCTTCACCGGCATCCGGATGGCCGGCACCGCCTCGATCCTCGTGCTCATCGCCGCGGAGATGGTCGGCGCCAAGGCCGGCCTGGGCTACCTCATCGTCAACGCCCAGAGCAGCTTCCAGATCCCGCAGATGTACGCCGGGATCCTCACGGTCTCGGTCTTCGGCCTCGTCGTCAACATCGCGCTCGTGCGCCTGGAGCGTCACTTCTCGGCCTGGCGCACCACGCCCACCGGCAGCTGAACTCCCTTCGCCTGCAAAGGAACCCACTCACGATGACCACGCAACGCCAGCTCCACCTCAATGCCTTCATCATGCCCAACGGCCACCACGAGGCCGCCTGGCGGCATCCCTCGGCCGATCCCGTGCGGGCGCGGACCCTGCAGCACTACGTCGACATCGCGCGCACCGCCGAGCGCGGTCGCCTCGACTCGGTCTTCCTCGCCGACGTCGTCGGGCTTCCCGACAACGTGCGGCACAACTCGCACTCGGGCTTCGAGCCGCTGACCCTGCTCTCCGCGCTCGCCGCGAGCACCGAGCACGTCGGGCTCATCGCGACGGCCTCGACGACCTACAACCACCCCTACACGCTGGCGCGGGCCTTCGCCTCGCTCGACCACCTGAGCGGCGGGCGCGCCGGGTGGAACATCGTCACCTCCGGGTCGACGGTCGAGGCGGGCAACTTCGGCATCGAGCGTCCCGACCACGACCGGCGCTACGCGCGGGCCGAGGAGTTCGTCCAGGTCGTCGCCGCGCTCTGGGACAGCTTCGGCGACGGCGCGATCGTCGCTGATGCGGCGGGCGGGACCTATGCCGACACCGACCGGATCTCGCCGATCGACCACCACGGCGAGTTCTTCGACGTGGCCGGCCCGCTCAACGTGCCGCGACCGGTCCAGGGCTACCCGCTGCTCGTCCAAGCCGGGTCGTCCGAGGCGGGCAAGGCCTATGCCGCGCAGTACGCCGAGGCGGTCTTCACCGCCCAGCAGACCTTGCAGGACGGCATCGACTTCTCCGACGACCTCAAGCGTCGACTGGCGCAGCACGGCCGCTCCCGCGACGAGCTGCTCGTGCTGCCCGGCATCAGCCCGATCATCGGGTCGACGCAGGAGGAGGCGCAGCGGCTCGAGGCCGAGATCAACGCCGGCATCGTCCCGGCCTACGGCCTGGCCCAGCTGAGCGCGATGCTCGACGTCGAGCTGACCGAGGAGCACCTCGACGCGCCGCTGCCGCACGTCGAGCGCATCACCCAGGGCAACCAGAGCCGCTTCACCCTCGTCACCGAGCTCGCCCGTCGCGAGGACCTGACGGTGCGCCAGCTCATCGAGCGACTCGCCGGCGGCCGGGGGCACCGCGTGCTCGCCGGCACGCCCGAGCAGATCGCCGAAGACCTCGAGACGTGGTTCACCCAGGGGGCGGCCGACGGCTTCAACATCATGCCGCCGACCTACCCCCAGGGCCTCGAGGTCTTCGTCGACACCGTCGTGCCGATCCTGCAGGAGCGGGGCCTCTTCCGCCGCGAGTACACGGGCACGACCCTGCGCGAGCACTACGGTCTCGCCCGCCCGGCGGCCGGCCACATCAGCAGCACCCACCCCACCAGCACGTCCACCACGAAGGAGCACGCAGCATGAGCACCGCACCCATCCGCGACATCCGCAAGATCACCGGCCGGATCGGCGCCGAGGTCGTCGGCGTCGACATCACCGCCCCGCTCGACGAGCCGACCCTGCGCTTCGTCCGCGAGGCCCTCGACGAGCACAAGGCGCTCGTCTTCAGGGGCGCGCCGCTCGACGGCGAGGGCCAGCAGCGCTTCGCCGCCCAGCTCGGCGAGCTGACGACGGCCCACCCGACGGTCGCCTCGGTCGAGGGCGCTCCGCGCGTCCTGCCGGTCGCCTCGGAGACCTTCGGCGGGTCCGCGGCCAACCACTGGCACACCGACGTCACCTTCGTCCAGGCGCCCCCGGCCTACACGACCCTGTCGAGCAAGGTCGTGCCGCCGCACGGCGGCGAGACCCTCATCTCCAACACGGCCGCGGCCTACCGCGACCTGCCCGAGCCGCTGCGGCGCCTTGCCGACGGCCTGTGGGCCGTGCACACCAACGACTACGACTACGCGACGCCGCCGGAGGAGCACGACGACGCGCTCAAGGAGCGCCGGGCCGAGTTCACCTCGCAGACCTTCGAGACCGAGCACCCGGTCGTGCGGGTCCACCCGCGCACGGGGGAGCGCGGCCTCTACCTCGGTGGCTTCGTCTCCCGCTTCGTCGGGCTGTCGAAGACCGAGAGCCGGGACATCCTGCGCCTGCTCCAGAGCTATGTCACCCGCCCGGAAAATGTCGTCCGGGTCGTCTGGGAGCCCGACCAGCTGGTGATCTTCGACAACCAGATCACCCAGCACTACGCCCCGGACAACTACGACGGCCTGCCCCGCCGGCTCGAGCGGGTCACCGTCGCCGGTGAGGTCCCGGTCGGCATCGACGGCGAGCGCAGCCGGTCGATCACGGGTGACGCCTCGCACTACGCGCCGGCGGTCTGACCCCCCTTCGTCAGACGACGAGGATCGTGACCGTCGAGCCCTTGGGGGCGGTGCCGCCGCTCGGGCGCGAGGCGCGCACCTCGTCGAGCGGCCCGCCGAGGAAGGTCTGGACCGAGACCTTGAAGCCCGCCGCCTGCAGCTTGCTCGTCGCCGCAGAGCGGCTCAGGCCCTCGACCGACGGGACGGCGACCATCTCCGGGCCCTTGGAGACGGTGATCGTCACCGTCTCACCGGGAAGGAGGGTGCCGCTGCTGGGGGACTGGCTGATGACCGAACCCTTGGGCACGGTCGTCGAGTAGGCGTCGTCGGCGCGGGTGGCCTCGAGCCCGGCCTTCTCGATCGCGGTCGTCGCGGCCTCGGCGCCCTGCCCCGTCACCGTCGGCACGGCCACCGGCTCGGGGCCCTTGGAGACGACGAGGGAGACCTTGGCGTCGCGCTTGACCTCGGTGCCCGCGGCCGGCGAGGTCGAGACGATCTCGCCGGCCGGCACCTCGTCGTCGTAGGCCTCGGTCGTCGTGCCGAGCGCCAGGTGGCGGGAGCCGAGCGAGGTCCTGGCCTGCGCTGCGGTGCGGCCCGCCAGGTCGGGGACCTCGTAGCGCTCGGGACCCTTGGACACGACGACGGTGACGTCGGACCCCTTCGACAGCTCGGTGCCGACCGGCGGGTTGGACGTGATGACCTCGCCCTTGGGCACCTGCTCGTCGAAGGCCGTGGACTCGACGTAGGACAGGTCGCCGTCCTGCGTGACGCTGGCCTCGGCGTCGGCGCGGGAGAGGCCGGTGACGTCGGGGACGAGGACCGTGCTGCCGGGCCCCTCCTGCGTCCACCACCAGCCGCCGCCGACGGCGAGCGCGGCGACGAGCAGGAGTGCGGCAAGGGCTGCCGGCCACCGCTTCCGGGTCGAAGGGAGGTCCGCTGCGGTCGTCGAGGCACCGCCTCCGGCAGCACCGCCGCCGTCGCCGGTCCGGATCGCCTGGGTCCGCTCGGGGCGCGGGTGCGCGACGGTCGCGGCCGCGCCACCACGTGCGGCGCCACCTCGTGACGTGCGGTCGCTGCCGTCGCCCCCGTCGGAGGGTGCGACCTGCGGCCGCCGGTCCAGCTCCTGGGCCGACAGGCCGGCGCGCACGCGCTGCAGCTCGGCGAGGTAGGCGCCCGCGTCGCGCGGACGCTCATCGGGGTCGCGGGCGGTGGCCAGCGCGACGAGGTCGTCGAGCTCGGGCGGCAGGTCGGCCACCCGCTCCGACGGCAGCGGCACCGACCCGTGCACGTGCTGGAAGGCGACATGGATCGGCGACTCGCCGTCGACCGCGCGACGGCCCGTGAGCAGCTCGAAGAGGATCAGCCCGCACGCGTAGACGTCGCTGCGGGCATCGGCGATGCCGCGCTCGACCTGCTCGGGGGAGAGGTAGGCGACGGTGCCGAAGAGCACCCCGTCCTCGGCGGTCGTCGTCTGCGAGGTGACCGCCCGGGCCAGGCCGAAGTCGGCGACCTTGATGGCGCCCCGGTCGGGGATGAGGATGTTCTCGGGCTTGACGTCGCGGTGGATGTAGCCGGCCTCGTGGGCCGCGGCCAGCCCGGTGAGCACGGGCTCGAGGACGTCGAGCGCGGCGCGGACGGTGAGCGCGCCCTCGGCGTCGACCACGGCGCGCGCGGTGCGGCCCTCGACGTACTCCATGGCGAGGAAGACCTGACCGCCGTCCTCGCCCTGGTCGAAGACGGGCACGACGTTGGGGTGGCTCAGCCGTGCGGCCGAGCGGGCCTCACGACGAAACCTGGAGACGAAGGTCTCGTCCGCCGCGAGGTCGGGACGCATGACCTTGAGCGCGACCTCGCGGTCGAGCCGGGTGTCGGTCGCGAGCAGCACCGTGGCCATCCCGCCGTCGGCGAGGTGCCGCAGCACGCGGTAGCGACCGTCGACGAGGTCGCCGACGAGCGGGTGCGTGGATGCGGTGGTCACGCCCAAAGTCTAGGTTCGCCCCCTTCGTCAGCCCGTCACATCCGCGTCCGGAGTGCCTTGACGTTGGCGACGTACTGCTTGGTGTCGGCGTACATGCCGTGGGACTCGACCGAGGCGAGGCCCTGGTAGTAGCCGGCGATGGCGTCGGAGGTCGTGTCGGCCTGCTGGGTCAGGACCTTGAGCAGGAGCACGCCCGCGGTGATGTTGTCGTCCGTGTCGAGCAGGTCGAGCTCACGGCCGGCCAGCTGCGAGGTCCACTCACCGGTGCTCGGGATGACCTGCATGGCGCCGACGGCATTGGCGACGGAGACCTGCCCCATGTCCCAGCCCGACTCCTGGTAGGAGATGGCCAGGGCGAGCGAGGGGTCGACGCCGTGCTGGCGGGCGATGCGAGTGATCTTGGCCCGGGTCTCGTCGCGGCTCGGCACACCGCGGGAGGCCAGGGTCGCGCGGTTGCGGTCGGCGGCGGAGACGATGTGGTCGGCGTAGGTGCGGCCGGCGAAGGTGTTCTTCGAGGTCTTCGCGGGGGTGGCCTTGCGCGGCGCGGAGCCGGTGACCTTGAGCTTGGTGCCCGGGTGGATGAAGTCGCTCGTGCTGATGTGGTTGAGCTTCGCCAGGCGGGTGACGCTCATGCTGCGGCGGGCGGCGATGCCGGAGAGGGTCTCGCCGGAGCGGACCGTGTGGGTCGACGTGGCGGCGGGGCGGGCCGTCGCCCGCTTGGCCGGCTTGGCGGCGACACCGGTGACGCGCAGCGTCTGCCCGGGGTGGATGAAGCCCTGGCCGAGGCCGTTGAGGCTGCGCAGCCGGTCGACGCTCATCCGGTGGCGGGCGGCGATGCCGGAGAGGGTGTCGCCGCTGCGGACGGTGTAGCCGCGGGTGGAGCCGGAGCGGGCCGGCTTGCGCACGGTGGACGAAGGGGAGGACGCGCCGGAGCGGCCCGGCACCGTCAGGCGCTGGCCCGGGTGGATGAAGTCGCTGGCGGCCAGGCCGTTGCGGGAGAGCAGGGCGCCGGGGGAGACGTGGTAGCGGGCGGCGATGTCGTAGACCGTCTCGCCGGAGCGGACGGTGTGGTGGCGGCCGCCGGCCGAGGAGGTGACGTGCGTGGTGGTCTCGGCGGTCAGGTCGACGGTCGGGGCCACGGGCGTGGCCGGCACGGGGACGATGAGCGGAAGGACCAAGGGGGACTCCGATGTTCGGGGCGCAGGGGACGCCCGGTGGGCAGCGGGGCGAGGTGCTGTGCCGAGACGCATGTTGTGCATGTGACTCGTGTGGCGTATGTGGTTTCGCTGGCGACGGTACCGAAGATCCGTGCCCGAGGCGGGATGAACGGCGTGGCGGGCCCCCTTCGTCGCTCGTGGCCGGGGCGGCTGACACACTGGCGGGCGTGGACGAGACCCCTGCCGTGACCCCTGGACCGACCCCCGACGAGACGCAGTGGCTGACCCTGCCGGACGTCGCCGAGCGCCTCGGGGTGCGGCTGGGCGACGTGCGCCGCATGCTCGAGGAGCGTCAGCTGGTGGCGGTGCGTCGCGGTGAGCGCAAGGTGCTGTCGGTGCCGGTCGACTTCCTCGGTGAGGAGGGGCCGCTGCCGGAGCTCGCGGGGACCTTCACCGTCCTGTCGGACCATGCCTTCGCCGACGACGAGATCGTCGAGTGGATGTTTGCCCACGACGACACGCTGCCCGGTGGGTCGACCCCGATCGCGGCGATCCGCGCCGGCTTCAAGACCGAGGTGCGCCGCCGGGCGATGGAGGAGGCCTAGGCCTCAGGTGGCGCGGGCCGTCGTCGCGTCGACGAGCTCGGCGAGCACCTCGCGGGCCTCGTCGGCGATGCCGGTGGCCTGCTCGAGCGCATCGCGTGCGACCTGTGCGCCCTCGGCGATGTCGCGCTCGACGGCGTCGAGCGCACCCGTGGCGACGATGAGCTCGCGGAAGGCCTCGACCTCGTCGGTGCCCAGGTCCGGCGCGCCGAGCCACTGGTCGACCCGGGTCGCGGTGACGTCGTCGCCACCGGCGAGGGTGTGCGCGATGAGGACGGTGCGCTTGCCCTCGCGCAGGTCGTCGCCGGCGGGCTTGCCGGTGACCTCCGGGTCGCCGAAGACGCCGAGCACGTCGTCGCGCAGCTGGAAGGCCTCGCCGAGCGCCAGGCCGTAGCGGGAGAGGGCGGCGAGGTCGTCGGCGCTCGCGCCGCCGGCGGTCGCACCGATGAGCAGGGGGTGCTCGATGGAGTACTTCGCGCTCTTGTAGCGGATGACCTTGCGGGCCCACTCGATGCGCTCGTCGTCGGCGAGGTCGTGCCACGGGCGCATCGAGGTGACGATGTCGAGGAACTGCCCTCCCATGAGCTGGCCGCGCATCCGCTCGAAGACCGGACGGGCGGCGGCGAGGGCCGCGGTCGGCAGCCCGCTGTCGGCGTAGAGATCGTCGCACCAGCCGAGGCAGAGGTTGCCGGCGAGGATCGCGCCGGCGGTGCCGAAGCGCTCGGGGTCGCCGTGCCAGGCCCGCTCGGCGTGGGAGCGGGCGAGGGCGCGGTGCAGCGCCGGCTGGCCGCGTCGGGTCTCGCTGTCGTCCATGACGTCGTCGTGGATGAGCGCGGCGGCCTGGAAGAGCTCCATCGACGCCGCGAGGGTGATCGCCCCGTCGTCGTCGGGCTGCCCGGCGGCCCGCCAGCCCCAGTAGGCGAAGCCGGCGCGCAGCCGCTTGCCGCCCTGCAGCAGGCTACGGACGGGGGTGGTCAGGTCGACGACGTCGGGCCCGATCTCGGCGAGCTCGCCGCCCCAGCGGTCGAGCTCGGTGTCGATGCGGGCCTGGACGCGCGAGCGCAGGTCGGCGCGGTCCAGCGGGTGCGGCACGGGGGCTCCAGTGACGAAGGGGGCGGGGCGGGTGTCGGTGGTCCGTGGTCGGATCACCGGGTCGCGACCAGCCTACGTCGGGCGGGGTGGCCGGGGTTGACGGGGTGTCGGCACCCCGGGCTACTGTTGTTCGAACAGGTGTTCGAGCAGAAGGAGTGGTCATGGTCAGGCTCGTCGAGGAGGCCATCGAGGTGCGGGTGGGCGACCCGCAGCCGGCGGGTGGCGCAGCCCCCGAGCAGTTCCTGTGGCGGGGGCGGCTCTACCGGGTGACGGAGGTCGTCGACCACTGGCAGGAGCGGCACGCGTGGTGGCGCTCGACCGGTGAGAGGGCGCTCGCGCAGGTCCCGCTCGCCCGTGAGGTGTGGCGGGTGAGCGCCCAGCGGGGCCGCGCGAGCAGCCCGGGCGTCTACGACCTCGGGGTCGACGGCGACGGCACGTCGGGCGGGGCCGGCTGGCTCCTTCTGCGGACCCAGGACTGAGGCGCGATGGCTGCCGTCCCCGTCCTGCACCCCGAGCGCCTCGACGCCGCGCTCGACCTGCTCGCCGCCGCCGGCGAGAGTCTCGCGACCGCGCACATGGCCCGCACCGTCGCCGGGCGCAGCGCCGGCACCAAGCTCGCCGTGCTGCGGGCGGCCGCCGCGGTCCTCACCGTCCGGGGGAGGCCCGCCCCGGCGGAGTCGCCCGGGCACGGCGCCGGTGGGACCACCCGTGGCCCGGTCGACGTGTGGCGCCTGCTGCCGCGGGTCGCGCCCGAGCTGACCGAGTGGGCCGACTTCTTCGCGACCGTCCTGCCCGAGGGCGGCGCCCGCCCCGGCGTCGGGGCGGCCGGGCCGATGAGCGTGCGCGAGGTCGACGACCTGCTGCGCCAGGGCGAGGACTTCGTGCGGATCGCGGCGGGCACCCTCGGGCTGCCCCCGGTCCGGGTCACCGCCGACCTCGTCGCCATCCCCCCGTCGCACGACCTCGAGGACATGCGAAGGGGGGAGGCCGGGTGAGCTTCGCCCACCTGCACGTGGCGTCGGGCTTCTCCCTTCGTCATGGCACGACGACACCGGAGGACCTCGTGGCCCGGGCCGCGGAGCTCGGGCAGCCGGCGCTCGCCCTCACCGACCGCGACGGGCTCTACGGGGCGGTGCGGTTCGTCCGGGCGGCGACCGCCGCAGGCATCGCGCCGGTGCTCGGGGTCGACCTCGCCGTCGACGGCGGGGGCCGGGCCCCGGCAGGTGCCCGACGCACCCCGGTGCGCGGCGGTGCGCAGGTCGACCCGCGCCACCCCCGGGTCACCGTGCTCGCCCGTGGTGCCGGCGCCGGGGTGCCGCACGGGGTCGGCTGGGCACGGCTGTGCCGGCTCGTCAGCGAGGTGCACCTCACGGGGGAGCGCGGCGAGGCCGTGGCGACCGCGGCGATGATCGCCCGGCACGCCGCTTCGCCCGGACCCGACGAGCCCGCGCCGCTCCTCGTCCTGCTCGGCCCGACCTCCGACGTCGGCGCCGCGCTGCTCGCCCGCCGGCCCGACCTCGCCCGCGAGCGGCTGCGCGCCTGGCAGCGGCTGCTGCCGCCGGGCGCCATGGCGATCGAGGTCGTCGACCACGGCGGCCCGCCGGGCACACCGGCCTCGACCGGGCACGCGGCCCACCTGCTCGGGCTCGCCGATGCCTGCGGGGTCCCGGCCGTGCTCACCGCCGCCGTGCGGCACCTGCACCCGCAGGACGCGGCGACCGCCGACGTCCTCGACGCGACCCGCCGCCTCGTCGTCCTCGACACCCGCCACCTCGACCGGGTGACGACGGCCGGGCACCTCGCCGACGACGCGACGATGGCCGCGCGCGCCGAGCGGGTCGCGGCCGTCCTCGGCGGGGGTGCCGGTGGCTTCGCCTGCGCCAGCCCCCGGCAGCGGGCCGCGGCGCTGCTCGAGGAGACGGCCCGCACGGCGATGGCGTGCGCGCTCGACGACCGCCGCGACCTCGGCATCGGCCGGGTGCACCTGCCCGAGGCGCGCGTCCTCGGGCTGCGCCCCGACGAGGACCCGCAGGCGGTGCTCGCGCAGCGCTGCCGGGCGGCCATCGGCGAGCGCTACCCCGACGCGTCGCCGGCGGTGCTGCGGCAGGTGGAGGAGCGTCTGGCCGACGAGCTCGACGTCGTCGAGGCGCTGGGCTACCCGACCTACTTCCTCACCGTCGCCGAGGTCGTCGACATCATCACCGGCGCGGGGGTGCGGGTCGCCGCCCGTGGCTCCGGCGCCGGCAGCCTGGTCAACCACCTGCTCGGCATCAGCGCGATCGACCCGATCCGGCACGACCTGCTCATGGAGCGCTTCTGCTCGCCGCTGCGGGCCGAGCTGCCCGACATCGACATCGACGTCGAGTCGGCCCGCCGCACCGAGATGTATGAGCTGATCCTGCAGCGCTTCGGCCGCGACCGGGTGACGTGCGTGTCGATGATGGACACCTACAAGGCGCGGCACGCGATCCGCGACGTCGGCGCCGCGCTCGGCGTGCCGCCGGCCGAGGTCGACGAGATCGCCAAGGCCTTCCCGCACATCCGGGCCAAGGACGTGCGTTCGGCGATGGCCGAGCTGCCCGAGCTGCGCACCCGCAGCCTCGACGGCGGGCGCCTCACGACGCTCTTCGACCTCGTCGAGCGGCTCGACGGGCTGCCCCGGCACATCGCCCTGCACCCGTGCGGGGTGGTCCTGTCCGACGGCGGGCTGCTCGACCGCACCCCGGTCGAGTCGAGCTGGCTGGGCTTCCCGATGAGCCAGTTCGACAAGGACGACGTCGAGGCGCTCGGGCTGCTCAAGCTCGACGTCCTCGGCATCCGGATGCAGTCGGCGATGGCGCACGCCGTCGGCGAGGTCGAGCGGGTCACGGGGGAGCGGGTCGACCTCGACGACCGGTCCGACGTGCCCCTCGACGACCCGGCGACCTTCGCGATGATCCGCACGACCCGCACCCTCGGGTGCTTCCAGATCGAGAGCCCCGGGCAGCGCGAGCTCATCGGCAAGCTCGCGCCGACCGTCTTCGACGACCTGATCATCGACATCTCGCTCTTCCGCCCCGGTCCGGTGAAGTCCGACATGATCCGGCCCTTCCTCGAGGCGCGGCACGGGTGGAGCCGGCCGCAGTTCCTCCACGACCGGCTCGTGCCCGCGCTCGCCGAGACCGAGGGGGTCGTCGTCTTCCACGAGCAGATGCTGCGGATCATCGCCGAGACGACCGGCGCGACCCTCGCCCAGGCCGACGAGGTGCGCCGCACGATGGGCAGCCCGCAGGGGCAGGAGCGCATCGAGGCGTGGTGGCGCCCGGCGGCCGCGGCCCGCGGCTACCCGCCGGAGGACGTCGACCGCATCTGGGAGGTGCTCGCGGCCTTCGCCTCCTTCGGCTTCTGCAAGGCGCACGCGGCGGCCTTCGCCATGCCGACCTACCAGTCGGCCTGGCTCAAGGCGCACCACCCTGCGGCCTTCCTCGCCGGCGTGCTCACCCACGACCCGGGCATGTACCCCAAGCGGCTGCTCCTCGAGGAGGCCCGCTCGCTCGGCGTGACGATCCTCGGCGTCGACGTCAACGCGAGCACGGGGGAGTACCGCGTCGAGCGCGCGCCCGTCCCCGGCCGGGTGCCGGACGACCCCGACCTGCCCGACGGGTCGCCGTGGGCGATCCGGCTCTCGCTGGCGGATGTCAAGGGCATGAGCGAAGGGGAGATCGCCCACGTCGTCGCCGGGGCCCCCTTCGACTCGCTCACCGACTTCTGGCAGCGGGCCCGGGTGAGCCGGCCGGTCGTCGAGCGGCTCGTCCTCGTCGGGGCCTTCGACTCCGTCCACGGCACCGGCGCCGACCGCGGTGGGCCGGGGCTCGGCCACAGGGGGCGGCTGACCCGACGCGACCTGCTGCTCCACGTCGCCGAGCTCGACCGGTGGTCCCGGGCGACGGCGACCGGGCGCTCCCGGGGGCGGGGCGCCGGTGGCCGGGGCGCGCGGGGGCGGTCGTCCGAGGCGCCGGCCTGGGCCGCGGGGCGACCCGGGGCGCAGCAGGTGCGCACGAGCACGACGCCGACCCCGGTCGCGAGCCAGCTGACCCTCGACCTCGGTGACTCTCCGGAGCTCGGTGAGGGCGTCGGCCTGCCCGAGATGAGCGTCCCCGACCAGGTGGGCGCCGAGCTGGAGATTCTCGGGCTCGACGCCTCGCGGCACGTCATGGACTTCTACGCGCCGATGCTCGAGGCGCTCGGGGTGACCCGCAGCGCCGACCTGCTCTCGGTGCGCAGCGGTGCCCAGATCCTCGCCGCGGGGGTCAAGGTCGCGACCCAGACCCCGCCGATCCGCTCCGGGCGTCGGGTCGTCTTCCTCACCGTCGACGACGCGACCGGGCCGGTCGACGCGACCTTCTTCGAGGACGTGCAGGGGCCCTACGCGGCGACGATCTTCCACTCGTGGCTGCTGCTCGTGCGCGGCACGATCCGGCGCGCGGGGCCGCGCGGGGTCTCGGTGCTCGCCTCCGGCGCGTGGGAGCTGTCGACGCTGTGGGAGGCCTGGCAACGCGGCGGCATCACCGCCGTGCACGCCGCGCTCGACGAGGCCGACGACCTCGCCCGCGCCCGCGACGCCGCGCACCAGCAGCCTGCCGGGCACCGGGTGCTCGTCCACGCGTCGGGCTTCCGCCAGTCGCCGTGGGCCGACACCCGCCCCGCCGGCACCGGCGTCGAGCCCCCGCGCAAGCTGTGGCACTCCTCGCCCGGCAGCTCGGGCCACTGAGGGGCGTCGACCGGCCGGGGCGGGTCCCCCTTCGTCCGGGTCAAAGACGCAGCGCGTGTGGGGACACGCGCTGCGTCTTTGACCGAGGGCAGTCAGGTGGGGGACATCTCGCGCGTACCGGCGTGCGACGGTACGTGCATGCCTCACACGGATGACGCGACGCTGACCACGGTCCTGGACCTCGAGCGCGAGCTGCAGTCGCCCGAGACGCGGGCCGACAGTGGGCGGGTGCGCGACCTCCTTGCCCCGGACTTCGAGGAGGTCGGGGCATCTGGTCGGGTCTGGGACCGCGACTCGATCCTTGCGATGCTCGAGTCGGAGGCCGCGGAACACGACTCGTCGAGCATCGAGATCGACGACCTGCGAGCCCGGGTCATCGCACCGGGCGTCATCCGGGTCTCGTGGACGTCGGCCCAAGGAGAGCGCCGCGCGCGGCGCACGTCGATCTGGTGCGCACGAGAGGGCGGCTGGCGCCAGGTCCACCACCAGGGGACTCTGCTGACCTGACGGTGGACCGAGGTGGCACCGACCGGATAGTCGGTCGCGGATACCTCGACCCGGGAGCGGGGAGGCCGAAGGGGGTGTCGGCGGCGGCGACTAGGGTTGGGGCCATGAGTGAGGAGCGTGCGTGGCGACGTGGCGGCAGCGGAGTCGAGGGCAATGTCCGGACGGCAGCCGTGTGGTCCCAGGTCCGCACGCTCAGCGAGTCCCGGCAGCGTGAGCTCTCCCGGCCCCTGCGCGTCCTCGACCTCGGCGGCGGCACCGGCGGCCTGGCCGTCGCCCTCGCCGAGCAGGGGCACACCGTCACCGTCGTCGACCCCAGCCCCGACGCCCTGGCCTCGCTGAGCCGCCGGGTCGCCGAGTCCGACGCCGCCGCGCGCATCAGCGCCGTCCAGGGCGACGCCGACACCCTCGCCGGCACCGTCGCGCCCGGCAGCATCGACCTGCTGTGCTGCCACGGCACCCTCGAGTACGTCGACGACCCCACGGCCACCCTCACCCGCATCGCCGAGGTCCTCGCCCCCGGCGGGCACCTCTCCCTCGTGACCGCGCAGCGGGTCGCCGCCGTCATCGCGCGCGCGATCGCCGGGCGCTTCGACCAGGCCAGGGCCGCGCTGACCAGCGCCGACGGCCGCTGGGGCGACGACGACCCGATCCCGCGCCGCTTCGACCGCGACGAGCTCGGCGAGATGCTCACCCGGGCCGGCTTCACGACCCTCGAGGCCCGCGGCGTGCGTCTCTTCAGCGACCTCGTCCCGAGCGCCTTCGTCGACTCCGACGCCGAGCGGGCCGCCCTGCTCGAGCTCGAGGAGCTCGCCTCGGCCGACGACGGCCGCACCGGTCTGGGCGGCCTGGGGGCCGCGGTCCACCTCGTCGCCCGCCGCGACTGAGGCGACGATGAGCCGGCGTCAGTACCGGCCCCCACCGCGGGCCGGCCAGGGCCCCCCGGACGACACCGGGTGCACGATCCTGCACGTCGACATGGATGCCTTCTTCGCGTCCGCCTCCCTCATCGCCCACCCCGAGCTCGTCGGCACCCCCGTCATCATCGGTGGCGGCAACCGCGGCGTCGTGCTCTCCGCGACCTACGAGGCCCGGGCCTTCGGGGTCACCTCGGCGATGCCGATGGGCCGTGCCCGGCGGCTGTGCCCGCAGGCGACGGTCCTGCCACCCGAGCACGAGCTCTACTCGCGCATCTCCTCGGCCATCATGGCGACCTTCGCCGACATCACCCCCTTCGTCGAGCCGCTGAGCAGCGACGAGGCCTTTCTCGACGTCGCCGGAGCCGTGCGCCTCATGGGCTCGCCGGCGACGATCGCCCAGCGCATCCGCGACACCGTCGCCGACGAGCAGGGGATCACCTGCTCCGTCGGGGTCGCGAGCACGAAGTTCGTCGCCAAGCTCGCCTCCGGCCTCGCCAAGCCCGACGGGCTGCTCGTCATCCCCGCCGACGAGGTCGTCACCTTCGTCCAGCAGCTGCCCGTCGGCGCCCTGTGGGGCGTGGGGGACAAGACCGAGGAGGCCCTCGCCAGGCTGGGCCTGAAGACCGTCGCCGACATCGCCCACACCCCGCGCCAGACCCTGGTCCGCGCCCTCGGCGAGGCCACCGGCAACCACCTCCACGACCTCGCCTGGGGCCGCGACCACCGCTCCGTCGAGCCGGTGCGCCGCGAGCGGTCCATCGGCAACGAGCGCACCTACGACCACGACGTCGACGACCCCGTCGTCGTCCACCGCACCCTGCTCGCCCTGAGCGACAAGGTCGCCTCCCGGCTGCGGGGCGCCGGCCTCGTCGGCCGCACCGTGAGCATCAAGGTGCGCTTCGCCGACTTCACGACGATCACGCGCTCCCGCTCCCTTCGCGATGCCACCGACGTCTCCCGCGACATCGCCGCGCTGGCCCGTGAGCTCTACGACGCCCTCGGCCTGCAGCGGGCCCGGGTCCGGCTCGTCGGCGTGCGGGTCGAGCAGCTCTCCGAGGCCGCGTCGACCCCGGTCCAGGTCGCTCTCGACGAGCCCGAGCACGGCTGGCGCGAGGCCGACCGGGCCGTCGACCGGGCGAGCGCGCGCTTCGGCGCGGGCAGCGTGCGCCCGGCGAGCCTGCTCGGCGATCGCAGCCGACGGCAGTCCCCACCTACCGCGGGCCCCGGACGCGACCTATCATGAGAAGACCACGGCGGTACTCCCGTCGTGTGCACCCCGCGGGCACCAGCCCGCCAGACAACAGGCGTGGTCAGGAGGTCACCGTGGCGCTGTCGGAGCGCGAGCGGCAGATGCTCGAGGAGATGGAAGAAGCCATCCGGGCTGAGGACCCTCGATTTGCCTCGCAGATGAACGGCTCACGCGCGGTCGGGGGAGACCGCCGTCGCCTCGCCGTCGGCATCGTCGGTGCCCTCGCCGGTCTCGGCCTCGTCCTGCTCGGCATCAACACGATCATCTGGGTCGGCGTCGCCGGCTTCGTGGTCATCGTCGCGTCGGTCGCGCTGGCGCTGACCCCCGGGCGGCCCCGCGAGCAGCACGGTCTGGGCGTCGTCGGCTCCGACGGCACCGTCCGCAGCCCCAAGCCCCGTGGCCCCCGGTCGAAGGGGGGCGCTCGCCCCGCCCGGGCGAAGCGTCAGGGCAGCTTCATGCAGCGTCTCGAGCAGCGTTGGGAGCACCGTCGCCAGCAGGGGCAGGGCTGGTAGGTCCCCGGGAGCGTGGCTTCGGGGGTCTCGAGGGCTCGCTGGCGCTCGCCACCTCGACCACCGGGGCGATCAGTGCGCGAGGACCCCGACGGTCCAGGTCAGCGCGATGAGGGTGGCGGCCGACAGCTCGATGCCCATGCTGTGCAGCACGCCGCGCAGGGCTGACTTCGTCGCCTGCCAGGCCCGCTCGAGGTCACGGAAGCGCACGTACTCGGCGGCGAAGACGCCGAAGACGAAGCCGATCGGCAGGCCGATGCCCGGGATGACGAAGAGGCCGACGATCGCGCCGACGATCCCGAAGCCGAGCGTCATGCCGCCGACTCCCTCGCGCTTCATGCGCCGGCCGGGGATGAGGAACTGCAGGAGCAGGGTCACCGCGTAGATCGCCGCGACGACGCCGAAGGTCACCCACGCGGTCGTGCCGCCGGTGTAGCCGGCCCAGACGAGCACTCCCGCGACGCACAGGAGCAGCCCGGGCAGCACGGGGACGACGATGCCGAGGACACCCACGACGAAGAAGAGGATGCCGATCGCGAGAGCGATCGACGTCGGGTCGTGGGTGGCCTCGGCAGCCAGGGAGAGCACGGCCGGGGGCCGCTCAGCGCTCGTCGACGGGGGCCGACGCGGGGGTGCTCTCGTCGAGACGGGCGGTCTCGTCCTCGATGTCGGCGAGGTCCTTCAGTGCCGGGAGGTGCTCACGCCCATGGTGGGCGCAGAAGAGCAGCTCGCCGCCCGCGTGGAGGCGGGCGCGCACGTAGGCCTTGGCTCCGCAGCGGTCGCAGCGGTCGGCTGCGGTCAAGGGGCTGGCCAGGGTCGCGTTCACGTGTGCCTCATTTCCTGCAGTGTTGCGTGGACGTCTCGGTCAACAGTCAAACACGCGAAAGCCTTCCCGTCCCGCACCCGTTCCGCGCGGCGTGACCGAGGGCACACCGTCGCGGCGCCACCGGCGGTGCCTCCCGGGCGTCGTCGGTGGCGCGGTCTACCCTGCGAGGAGCCCACCGACCCGACGACGCAAGGACGGCCCCCTTCGTGCCTCCGGCAGACACCTCCGCGAAGAAGACCGCGAGCAGCAAGTCCGCGAAGGACTACACCGCGCACCATCTCCAGGTGCTCGAGGGCCTCGAGGCCGTGCGCAAGCGCCCGGGCATGTACATCGGGTCCACGGACCAGCGCGGCCTCATGCACTGCATGTGGGAGATCATCGACAACGCCGTCGACGAGGCCCTCGGTGGCCATGGCGACCGGATCGAGATCGTCCTGCACCCCGACGGCTCCGTCGAGGTCCACGACAACGGTCGCGGCATCCCCGTCGACATCGAGCCGCGCACCGGCCTCACCGGTGTCGAGGTCGTCTACACCAAGCTGCACGCGGGCGGGAAGTTCGGCGGCGGCTCCTACACCGCCTCCGGTGGTCTGCACGGCGTCGGCGCCTCGGTCGTCAACGCGCTGTCCTCCCGCCTCGACGTCGAGGTCGACCGCGGCGGCAAGACCTGGGCCATGAGCTTCCGCCGTGGTGAGCCCGGCACCTTCTCCGACGACGCCGGGGCGAAGGGGGAGAAGTCTCCCGACCACGACTTCGTCCCGTACGACAAGGGCAGCGAGCTGCAGGTCGTCGGCAAGCCCAAGCGGGGCGTCACGGGGACCCGGGTGCGCTACTGGGCCGACCCGCAGATCTTCCTCAAGGGCGCCGGCATCGACCGGGAGGCCCTGGCCGCCCGCGCTCGCCAGACCTCCTTCCTCGTGCCCGGCCTGACCCTCGTCGTGCGCGACCTGCGCGGCGACGAGCCGCTCGAGGAGGTCTTCCACCACGACGGCGGCATCAGCGAGTTCGTCGACTTCCTCGCGCCCGATGCTCCGGTCACCGACGTGTGGCGGCTCGAGGGCACGGGGACCTTCACCGAGACCGTGCCCGTGCTCGACGACAAGGGGCACATGACGCCGACCGAGGTCGAGCGCGAGTGCGGTGTCGACATCGCCCTGAGGTGGGGGACCGGCTACGACGCGAAGATGTCCTCCTTCGTCAACATCATCGCCACGCCCAAGGGCGGCACCCACGTCGCCGGCTTCGAGCAGGCGCTGCTCAAGGTCTTCCGCAAGCAGCTCGAGGTCAACGCCCGCAAGCTCAAGGTCGGCAACGACAAGGTCGACAAGGACGACGTCCTCGCCGGCCTGACCGCGGTCGTCACGGTGCGTCTGGCCGAGCCGCAGTTCGAGGGCCAGACCAAGGAGGTGCTCGGCACCAACGCCGTGCGCTCGATCGTCTCCAAGGTCGTCGAGACCGAGCTGACCTCGCAGCTGACGTCGACCAAGCGCGGCGACAAGCAGATGGCGACGCAGCTGCTCGAGAAGGTCGTCGCCGAGATGAAGTCGCGCATCTCAGCGCGGCTGCACAAGGAGACCCAGCGCCGCAAGAACGCGCTGGAGACCTCGTCGTTGCCGCCGAAGCTGCGTGACTGCCGCAGCAGCGACGTCGAGTCCACCGAGCTCTTCATCGTCGAGGGTGACTCCGCGATGGGCACGGCCAAGGAGGCGCGCAACAGCGAGTTCCAGGCGCTGCTGCCGATCCGCGGCAAGATCCTCAACGTGCAGAAGGCCGCCGTCGGCGACATGCTCAAGAACGCCGAGTGCGCCTCGATCATTCAGGTCATCGGGGCCGGGTCCGGGCGCAGCTTCGACCTCGACGCCGCCCGCTACGGCAAGGTCATCATCATGACTGACGCCGACGTCGACGGCGCCCACATCCGCACCCTGCTGCTCACCCTCTTCTTCCGCTACATGCGCCCGCTCGTCGAGGCCGGCAAGGTCTTCGCCGCGGTCCCGCCGCTGCACCGCATCGAGGTGGTCAACCCCGGCTCGAAGAAGAACGAGCTGATCTACACCTACTCCGAGGCGGAGATGCGCAAGAAGCTGTCGTCGCTCGGCTCGCGCGGCAAGAACATCAAGCAGCCGATCCAGCGCTACAAGGGTCTGGGCGAGATGGACGCCGACCAGCTCGCCGAGACGACGATGGACCCGCGCCACCGGATGCTGCGCCGGGTGACGACCGAGGACCTCGAGATGGCCGAGCAGGTCTTCGAGCTGCTCATGGGCAAGGACGTCGACCCCCGCCGCGACTTCATCGTCTCCTCGGCCGACCAGCTCGACCGGGAGCGCATCGACGCCTGAGGCCGGCTGGGTCCGGTACGACGCGGCCCGTTTGGACACGATCTCGGCGCGTCGCCGCGTCGGTGGTTGCACGCGGACGTGCTCTGGGTCACGGTTAGGGGATCGGTGCGCGCACCCGTGCACCCCCGACCCAGGGAGGACCCATGTCCGACGTCGCCACCTCGGACCATGCCGCAGGTGAGGACAACACCGAGCTCAAGAGGGTCATGGGCCCCAAGCTCCTGCTCCTCTTCATCGTCGGAGACATCCTCGGTACGGGCGTCTACGCCCTGACCGGCGCGGTGGCCGGCGAAGTCGGCGGCGCCGCGTGGGCCCCCTTCATCGCGGCCTTCGTCGTCGCGACGATCACGGCCTTCTCCTACCTCGAGCTGGTGACGAAGTACCCGAAGGCCGGAGGTGCGGCGACCTTCATCCACAAGGCCTTCGGCCTGCACTTCCTCACCTTCATGGTGGCCTTCGCCGTCATGTGCTCCGGTATCACCTCGGCGTCGACCGCCTCCAACGCCTTCGCCGGGTTCCTCAGCGACGGACTCGGCCTCGACTGGGGCCCGAACCAGCTCCTGATCGCCGCGCTGGCCTTCATGCTCGTCATCGCGCTGGTCAACTTCCGCGGCGTCGGAGAGTCGGTCAAGGCCAATGTCGTGCTGACCCTCGTCGAGCTCTCCGGTCTGCTGCTCATCATCTTCATCGGCCTCTACGCCGTGACCCAGGGCAAGGCCGACTTCTCCCGCGTGATGGTCTTCGAGAGCGCGAGCGACAAGAACACCTTCTTCGCCATCACCATGGCGACCTCGCTCGCCTTCTTCGCCATGGTCGGCTTCGAGGACTCGGTCAACATGGCCGAGGAGACGCACGAGCCCTCGCGGATCTTCCCCAAGGTCATGCTCACCGGACTCGGCATCACCGGTGTCATCTACGTCCTCGTCTCGATCACCGCGGTGGCCCTGGTCCCCGTCGGCGACCTCACCGACCCGGACAAGGCCTCGGCCCTGACGCAGGTCGTTGCTGCCGGCGCGCCCGGGCTGCCCTTCGACAAGATCTTCCCCTTCATCGGGATGTTCGCCGTCGCCAACTCGGCCCTGATCAACATGCTCATGGCCTCGCGCCTCGTCTACGGCATGGCCCGCCAAGAGGTCCTGCCTCCCGGCCTCGGCGTGGTCCACAGGACCCGTCAGACTCCGTGGGTGGCCATCATCTTCACCACGCTGATCTCCTTCGGACTGATCAGCTACGTCGTCCTCGACAGCGAGTCGCAGGTCGTCGCGCTGCTCGGTGGCACGACCTCGCTCCTGCTGCTCGCGGTCTTCACCATCGTCAACATCGCGGTGCTGGTGCTGCGTCGCGACAAGGTCGGCCGCGAGCACTTCAGGGCCCCGACCGTGCTGCCGATCATCGGTGCGATCGCCTGCGCCTTCCTCGTCGGCCCGTGGGCCCGCAGCGAGGAGCAGCAGCAGCAGTACGAGATCGCCGCCATCCTGCTCGGTCTGGGCATCCTCCTCTGGGTCATCACCTGGTTCATCAACCGCGCGGTCTACGCCAAGAAGACCTACATGCGCGACCCGGAGCACATCGACCACGACTGAGCTCCACGACGCGAAGGGGGCGACACCGGCGATCCGGTGCCGCCCCCTTCGTCATGTCCTCAGAGGGAGCCGATGCCGCCGATCACGGCGGAGGCGGGGGTGCCGGAGCCGTCGCGGCGGCCGTCGGCCTCGGGCAGGGTGATCGCCACGCCGTTGGGCTGCGCGGCACGGGCGCCGGCGCGGCCCACCCAGGCGGTGACCAGCGCGTCCTCGCCCTTGAGGAAGCGGTGCGCGCGGACGCCGCCCGTGGCGCGACCCTTGCCGGGGTACTCGTCGAAGGAGGTGACCTTCCACGAGCCGGCATCGGTGCCCGGCAGCGCGTCGGAGGAGCCCGAGACGGTGACGACGATGTTGTCGAAGTTGAGGTCGACGGCGCCGAAGAAGACGACCTGGGCCCCGTCGGTGAGCCGGATGCCGGCGACACCGCCGCCACCTCGTCCCTGGGGCCGCACGTCGGCCGCGGAGAAGTGCAGCAGGCTGGCCTGGCTCGTGACGAAGACGAGCTCCTCCTCGCCGGTCGTCAGCTCGACGGCACCGACGACGCGGTCGCCCTCCTTGAGCGAGATCGCCTCCCAGGAGTGGCCCTTGGGGTAGTCGGTGGTGACGCGCTTGACGATGCCGTGCGCCGTGCCCAGGGCCAGCCCGGGGGAGTCGGGCGACAGGCTCATCAGGGTCAGCGGGGTCTCGTCACCGGGCAGGTCGACGTAGGCCGCGAGCGGGGCACCGCCGGAGAGGGTGGGCGCGCCGTTGGAGGGCGGCAGGGTCGGCAGCTCGAGTGCCCCGAGACGCACGACCCGGCCGGCCGAGGTGACGACGGCGACCTCGCCGCGCGCGCTCGTGCGCACCGCGGCGACGATCGCGTCGTGCTTGCTGCGCCCGCCCTCGCGGCTGAGCGGCTCGGCGTCGCTCGTGCGGGCGAGCAGGCCGGTGCTGGAGAGGAGCACCCAGCACGGGTCGTCGGCGACCTCGAGCGGGGTGGTCGCGGTCGCCGGGGCGCCCGCGGACTCGAGCAGGACCGTGCGGCGGGGGTCGCCGTGCTTCTTCGCGACCTCGGCGAGCTCGCCGGAGATGAGCCGGGTCATGACCTTGTCGTCGCCGAGGATCTCCTCGAGCTCGGCGATCTGGGCGAGCAGCTCGCTCTGCTCCTTCTCGAGCTCGAGCTTGGAGAACTTCGTCAGCCGGCGCAGCTGCAGGTCGAGGATGAAGGTCGCCTGTACCTCGGAGAGGTCGAAGACCTCCTGCAGCCGGGTGCGCGCGATCGTCGCGTCGTCGCTGGAGCGGATGACCTGGATGACCTCGTCGATGTCGAGGATCGCGATGAGCAGGCCCTCGACGAGGTGCAGCCGCTCGCGGCGCTTGGCGAGCCGGTACTCGCTGCGCCGGCGCACGACGTCGCGTCGGAAGTCGACGTAGACGGTGAGCAGCTCCTTGAGGCCCATCGTCCGCGGCTGGCCGTCGACGAGCGCGACGTTGTTGATGGAGAAGGAGTCCTCCATCGGCGTCAGCTTGTAGAGCTGCTCGAGGACCGCCTCGGGGTTGAAGCCGTTCTTGATCTCGATGACGAGCTGGAGGCCGGACTCGCGGTCGGTGAGGTCCTTGACGTCGGCGATGCCCTGCAGCTTCTTCGACTGGACGGAGTCCTTGATCTTCTCGATGACCTTCTCGGGGCCGACGAGGTAGGGCAGCTCGGTGACGATGATGCCCTGGCGGCGCGGCGCGACCTTCTCGATCCGGGTCGTCGCCCGCGTGCGAAAGCTGCCGCGGCCGGTGAGGTAGGCGTCGCGGATGCCGTCGAGGCCGATGATCCGGCCACCGCCGGGCAGGTCCGGGCCGGGGACGAACTTCATCAGGTCGTCGAGGCTGGCATCGGGGTGGGTCAGCAGGTGGCGGGCCGCCCCGATGACCTCGACGAGGTTGTGCGGCGGCATGTTCGTCGCCATGCCGACGGCGATGCCGGTCGTGCCGTTGACGAGGAGGTTGGGGTAGGCCGCCGGCAGCACCTCGGGCTGCATCAGCTGGTCGTCGTAGTTGGGGACGAAGGGGACGGTGTCCTCGTCGAGCCCGGTCACCATGAGCAGCGCGGCCGGGGCCATGCGCGCCTCGGTGTAGCGGCTCGCGGCGGGGCCGTCGTCGAGCGAGCCGAAGTTGCCGTGGCCGTCGACGAGCGGCAGGCGCATGGAGAAGGGCTGGGCCATGCGCACGAGGGCGTCGTAGATCGCCGAGTCGCCGTGGGGGTGGTACTTGCCCATGACCTCGCCGACGACGCGCGAGGACTTCACGTGGCCGCGCTCGGGCCGCAGGCCCATCTCGCTCATCGAGTAGAGGATGCGGCGGTGGACCGGCTTGAGGCCGTCGCGGGCGTCGGGCAGGGCCCGCGCGTGGATCACGGAGTAGCTGTACTCGAGGAAGGCATTGCGCATCTCGTCCGCGACGTCGATGTCGACGATCCGCTCGGGGACGTCGGGCGTCGCGGGGGTGGCGGAACGGCGGGCCATGCTGGCGGTGCACTCCTCGGTGGGCGGGTGTCGAGCCCGTCCATCCTCACCCCTGGGCCGGCTCTGCCGCGGGACCGACACACGCCCGGTGGGCGCCCGGTCGGGCGGGGGAGGCCGTGGCAGGATTGGGGCCATGACGGAGCTCCCTCCGGGGTACCCGGTCCACGCGGAGGCCGATGTCGTGCTGCGGGACGGCTCGGTCTGCCGTCTGCGTCCGATCAAGCCCTCGGACGCCGACGGTGTCCGTCGCTTCCACGCCGGCCAGTCCGACGAGTCGATCTACCTGCGCTTCTTCGCCCCGATGCGCAACCTCAGCGACCGCGACATCAAGCGCTTCACCGAGGTCGACTACGTCGATCGCATGGCCCTCGTCGCGACGATCCGCGACGACATCATCGGCATCGGCCGCTACGACCGGGTGAGCCCGCACAGCGCCGAGGTCGCCTTCAACATCTCGGACCACTACCACGGCAAGGGCATCGGCTCGGTGCTGCTCGAGCACCTCGCGGCGATCGCCTATGCGACCGACATCACCGAGTTCGAGGCCGAGGTCCTGCCGCAGAACCGCAAGATGCTCAGCGTCTTCTCCGACGCGGGCTACCAGGTCAGCCGGCGCTTCGAGGACGGTGTCGTCACCCTCCACTTCGCCATCGAGCCGACCGCCGAGTCGCTGTCGGTGCGCTTCGCCCGCGAGCACCGCGCCGAGGCGCAGAGCGTGCGGGCGATGCTCCACCCGGACTCCGTCGCGGTCATCGGCGCGAGCCGCCGGGAGCGGGCGATCGGTCACCAGGTCCTCAAGCAGATCGTCGACGGCGGCTTCACCGGTCGGGTCCACGCGGTCAACCCCGAGGCCGGGACCGTCCTGGGCCTGCAGGCCGAGCGATCCATCGGCGAGATCGAAGGGGGCGTGGAGCTGGCGGTCATCGCGGTGCCGGCGGACAAGGTCCCGCAGATCGTCGGCGAGTGCGCCGCCGCGGGGGTCAAGACGCTGCTGATCATCTCCTCGGGCTTCGCCGAGGTGGACGAGGACGGCGCGCGCATGCAGCAGCAGGTGCTGCGGCTGGCCCGCACCCACGGGATGCGGGTCGTCGGGCCCAACTCCTTCGGCCTGATCAACACCGACCCCGCGGTCAGCCTCAACGCGACGCTCACGCCGATCATCCCCGAGCCCGGCCATCTCGGGCTCTTCTCGCAGAGCGGTGCGCTGGCCATCGCCAACCTCGACTCGGCCGCCCGACGCAACCTCGGCATCTCGGTCTTCGCCTCCGCGGGCAACCGCACCGACGTCTCGGGCAACGACCTCATGCAGTACTGGGTCGAGGACGAGCGCACCCACGCCGTCGGCCTCTACCTCGAGTCCATGGGCAACCCGCGCAAGTTCTCCCGGATCGCCCGCCACCTCGCGTCGAGCAAGCCGGTCATCGTCGTCAAGGCGGCGTCGGCCAACTTCAGCGCCCCGCCCGGGCACCGCGTGCGCCGACCGAAGGTCAAGCCGCACGCCTTCACCGCGATGCTCAACCAGGCGGGCGTCATTCGCTGCGAAAACGTCCACCAGATGTTCGACGTGGCCCAGCTGCTCGTCCACCAGCCCCTGCCGAGGGGCCGCCGGGTCGCCGTCGTCGGCAACTCCAACCAGCTCGTCGCGCTCTCGGCGGACAACGCCACCTCGCGCGGGCTCGAGGTCACCCACGGGCCGGTGGCCGTGCGCACCGAGGCCTCGGCGGCGGAGTTCCGCCGGGCCGTCGACGCGGCCTTCGACGACGAGCAGGTCGACTCGGTCATCGTCTGCTTCATCCCACCCGTCGGCGCCCTCGAGCAGGACGTCGTCGACGCGGTGCGGCACGCCGCCTCACGCTCCGACAAGCCCTGCGTCGCCACCCTGCTCGGCATGCGCGGCGTCGACACCGGCGGCGAGAGCGCTCACTTCGCCAACGAGTGGGGCGAGACCGAGGAGGGGCAACCGCGCCAGGCGATCCCGATCTACCCGATGCCTGAGGAGGCGGTGCGGGCGCTCGCGGCCGCGACGGACTACGGCGCCTGGCGGGACAAGGACAAGGGTGAGGCGGTCGTGCGTGAGGGGATCGACCGATGGGCCGCCCGGGCCCTGCTCGACCGGGTGCTCGCCGAGGACCCCGAGGGGCGGGCCCTGACGGCCGACGAGTCCCAGGAGCTGCTCGCCGCCTATGGCATCACCCTGTGGCCGCGGCGCGAGGT
The DNA here is from genome assembly GCF_024362365.1 of Janibacter sp. CX7. Taxonomy (NCBI): domain Bacteria; kingdom Bacillati; phylum Actinomycetota; class Actinomycetes; order Micrococcales; family Intrasporangiaceae; genus Janibacter; species Janibacter sp. CX7. The sequence continues at coordinate 1,398,380 of NZ_CP101464.1, forward strand.
GGCCACCGCCGAGGAGGCCGTCCTCGCCGCCGAGGAGGTCGGCTACCCCGTCGTCGTCAAGTCCCTCTCGCCGCTCGTGCGCGGGCAGGCCGTCCTCGAGGGCATCCGCGTCGACCTGAACGACGCCGATGCCGTCCGCGTGGCCTTCGAGACGATGGACCGGCGCCTGGCGCCGCTCGACGCCAACTACTTCGTCGTGCAGAAGATGGCCGGTACCGGCGTCTCCACGGTCTGCTCGTCGATCGAGGACCCGCTCTTCGGGCCGGTCGTCTCCTTCAGCATCGCCGGGGCGACGACGACCCTGCTCGACGACATCGCTTACCGGATCCCGCCCCTGACGGACGTCGACGTGCGCGAGCTCGTCGAGGACCTCAAGTCGGCGCCGCTGCTCATGGGGCACGGGGGAGCGGCGCCGGTCGACCGGGCGGCGCTCGAGGATCTCCTCGGTCGTCTGTCGCTCATGTCCGACGACTTCCTCGAGCTGTCGTCGGTGGAGCTCAACCCGGTCATCGCCCACCCCTCCGGCCTGACGGTCCTCGGCGCCGACGTGATGATCGCCCCCGCGCTCCGCCGGATCGACGCCAGTGCGCGGAGCCTGACCTGAGGCTGGGGCACAATGGCGGGCATGCCCGCACACGCCGACCTCACCGCGATCAGCCTGCCTGACGCACTCACCGCCGACATCGAGCGGGCGGGCTACTACCCGGCGCTCGTCGGTGACGTGGTCAAGGCGGCCGTGGGCACCGAGGAGGTCCACGGGCACCTCGTCCACCAGGAGACGACCTTCGACCAGGACACCGTGCGTCGGCACATCACCGTCTTCGCCCGCACGGCGACCCGCCTGGTCGTCGCGCACGCCGACGACTACCCCGACCACTTCTCCGGCGCGCAGGAGATCGCGACGGCGACGACCGAGTGCATCCCGCTGTCGTCGGTGCGCGGCGTGATGCTCACGCACGTCGTCGGCGACCCCTCCCGCTACGTGCCGGGTTCCCTCGGTCGCGAGCTGACCCTCACCATCGGCTGGGGTGCCGTCAGCCGGGTCGACCTGCTCCCCGCGCTGTGCAACGACCCCGACTGCGACGGCGGCGACCACGGCTACGAGGGCACCATCGCGAGCGACGACATCGCCCTGCGCATCAGCGCCGAGGCCGAGGGTCGGGTCGCGCTCGACCGGGCCATCGAGTTCGCCCGGGACCTCTCGGCGAGCATCGGCCACTGATCCGGCGCATGGCCCACCACGACCACGCCCACGGACCGCTTCTGCCGACCACCCCGCGGCTCGACCGCGTCCTGCCCGCCGTCGCCACGAGCCTGGGAGTGCCCGGGCTGACCAAGGCGGGAGACCGCCCCCTTCGTCCCGCCCGCCGGGCCGTCGTCGTCCTCGTGGACGGGCTCGGTGCCGCGCTGCTGGCCCGACGCGGCGGGCACGCGCCCTTCCTGCGGCGGCTCCTGCAGGACCCGCAGGCCGCCGTGACCATCGACTGCGGCTTCCCGTCGACGACCGCGACCTCGATGGGCACCTTCGGCACCGGTGCCCTCGCCGGGGTCCACGGGCTCGTCGGCTACGAGGCCTACGACCCCGACACCGACAGCGTCTTCAACGAGCTGTCGTGGGAGGACGGGCCGCAGCCCCACCGGTGGCAGCCGACCCCGACGGTCTTCGAGGCGGCGCAGGCGGCCGGGGTGGCCGTCACCCGCGTCGGACCGGGCTTCTTCGACGGATCCGGGCTCACCGAGGCGGCCCTGCGCGGTGGCCGCTTCACCGCAGCCAACAGCCTGGCTGCCCGCGTCGACGCGACCGTGACCGCCCTGCGCGCAGCGCCGCGCTCGCTCGTCTACCTCTACTGGGGCGATGTCGACAAGGTCGGCCACGTCCACGGCGTCGGCTCGCTGGAGTGGGGCGAGGAGCTCGAGGAGGTCGACGCGCAGCTCGCCCGCCTCGCCTCCCTCCTCCCACACGACACGGCGCTGCACATCACCGCCGACCACGGGATGGTCGACGTCCCGCTCGAGTCCCGGCCCGACCTGGCGGACGACGCGGAGCTCGACGCCGGCGTGCGGCACGTGTCGGGCGAGCCGCGCTGCCTGCAGCTGCACGTCACCCCGGGTGCCCGTGACGACGTGCTGGCGACCTGGCGTGGGCGGCTCGGCGACGACGCGCTCGTGCTCGACGCCGACGACGCGATCGCCCGCGGGTGGTTCGGTCCCGTGAGCGAGACGGTGCGGCCGCGGATCGGCGACGTCATCGCCGCGATGACCGGCCCTGTCGCCGTCGTCGACTCGCGACGCCACCGCCCGGAGCTGCGGGCGCTGCTCGGCGTGCACGGCTCGATCACCGCCGACGAGGTCACGATCCCGTGGCTCGTCCTCGACGCCCAGGAGCAGTGACGTGGCAGAGCTGAGCTTCTTCGCCGGGACGATGGACTGCGGCAAGTCCACGCTCGCCCTGCAGATGGACCACAACCACCGGGCCCGGGGGCGGGTCGGCATCATCCTCACCCGCCTCGACCGCTCCGGCGAGGCCGTCCTCTCCTCCCGACTGGGTCTGTCCACCCCGGCCGTCGAGGTCGCCGAAGACCTCGACCTGTGGGACACGGTCGTCGCCCAGCTGACCGCCGGCGGCCGTGTCGATTACCTCATCTGCGACGAGGCGCAGTTCTACACCCCCGAGCAGGTCGACCAGCTCGCGCGGATCGTCGACGAGCTCGACATCGAGGTCTACGCCTTCGGCATCACGAGCGACTTCCGCACCCAGCTCTTCCCGGGCAGCCAGCGGCTCATCGAGCTCGCCGACCGCACCCAGGTGCTGCAGGTCTCGGCGCTGTGCTGGTGCGGGCGCCGGGCGACGCACAATGCCCGCGTCGTCGACGGCGTCATGGTCGTCGAGGGGGAGCAGGTCGTCGTCGGCGACACCGCGAACCCGCAGCACGAGGCCGAGGTCGAGTACGAGGTGCTCTGCCGACGGCACCACATGCGACGGATGAGCTCGCGCGCCGCACGAGCCGTCGCGCAGTCGGCGGACGTCCTGCCCTTCGACCTCGACGCCTGCCCGGTCCCGCCGCCGACCTGACGTCGGAGTCCGAACTCCGCACAACCCTAGGGTTTTGCAGGGTTGAGAGGGCGAGCCCCGAACTCTGCAAGACCCTCGGGTTGTGCAGAGTTAGCAGGGGCCGTGCACAGCCCTGGGGTTGTGCAGAGTTCAGCAGGGGCCGGGCGCAGCCCGGGTGCCGGCGTCGGGTCAGTCGCGGGTGGTCCCGAACATCACGTCGTCCCAGCTCGGCACGCTGGCGCGGCCCTTGCGGCCCCGCCCCTTGCCCTGGGGCTCCTGCTGCTCGGCGTCGTCCTGCTGCGTGTCGTCCTGCTCCGGTGCGTCGTCCGATGCCTCGGAAACGGTGTCGGCGCTGTCGGCGGGCTCGGCCCCGGCGGTGGGAGTCGAGTCCGACTCGTCGGCCGAGGGCTTCTCGTCGGTGGACGACGAGTTGGAGGCAGTCTTGCCCGACGGGTCGGCGCCCTCGCCCGCTGATTGGTTGGCGCGGGAGACCTGCTGCGGTGCCTCGTCGTCGGCGACTGCCTGCTCGGCCGGCTCGGTCTGCTCCGGCTCGGGCTCGGGCTCGGGCTCGGCCTGCGCGCGCTCCGGCGCGGCCGGCTCGGGCGTGGCAGCGGCGGCCGCAGGGGCACGGCGCTCTGCGGCGGCCGGCCGCGGGCAGCAGCACCGGAGTCGGCAGGCTCCTCGTCACGCGGGTGCGTGCCGCCGGCCGGGGGCGGCAGCTCGTCGAGGGGGAGCGCGACGTCCGTCGGCTGGGCGCCGGTCGGCTCGGCAGAGCGCTTGCGTCGCCCGCCCCGCCGACGGCTCTTGGCGCCGGAGTGCTCGCGCATGGAGTTGATCAGCTCGTCGGTCGACGCGCGGCTGGCGCGCTCGGCCTTGGTCTCCTCGACCTCGACGTCGAAGACCGCGGTCGGCCGGTGCACGGCCGTCGGCACGGGCCCCGCAGCGGGGGTGTCGGCCTCGGAGAGCCACTTGGCCTCGTCGTTCTTGGCGACGACGCTCATGCCGGCGAGGTCGAACCACCACGTCGCCGTGCGGTCTCGGCCGCCGGCGGCGAAGACCGCGGAGACGGTCCACTGGCCCTCGGCGTCGCGGAAGGCATCCCACTCGACGGAGGACGGCTCGACGCCGCGGCCGGTCAGGCGCGTCGCGGCACGCTGGGCGAGGGTCTCCGGGGAGCCGGCCTGGTTGGTGCCGCGCATGCGCACGGTCTGGGCGCGGCTGGCCACGTGCTCGCGCTCGGCGAGCACCGGCCCCTCGAAGCGGGCGATCTTGTCGAGGTCCCAGCCGGTGCGGGCGGCGACCTCGTCGGCGCTGGCGCCGGCGCGGATCATGGCCTGCACCTCGCGTGGGCGAACGTTGTTGTCGATCGCGATCTGCAGCTGGCCCAGTCGCGGGCGATCGCGGCGCGCGGCGGCGCGCAGGGGCTCGTCGATGCGCAGGCGGTACTCCTCGCCGGCATCGTCGGTCACCACGAGGTGCTCGCCGTCGTCATGCACCCCGATGAGTCGCAGGTCGCGCATCAACAATCCCTCTCGTCTTCGTGCTCGGCACGACTCTGCCACCTGCCGCGCCCGATCCGGTGACGCACACGCCGCGGGGTTACCTTGTGTCCATGCCCGAACCCGTGACCGAGCACCCCCTTCGCCCCTACGACGCGGTCCTCGTGCAGTCCTTCGGCGGTCCCGAGGGGCCCGACGAGGTCCTGCCCTTCCTGCGGCGGGTCACCGCCGGCCGCGGTGTCCCCGACGAGCGCCTCGCCGAGGTGGGGGAGCACTACGACCGTGTCGGCGGGGTCAGCCCGCTGCCCGCGCTCAACCGGCGCCTCGTCGCGGACCTGGCCGCCGAGCTCGCGGCCCGGGAGTGCCCCCTCCCGGTCGCCCTCGGCAACCGCAACTCCGCCCCCTTCGTCCCCGATGCGCTCGACGAGCTCTCCGCCGGTGGTGCCCGCCGGATCCTCGTCGTGCCGACGAGCGCCTGGCGCAGCTACTCCTCCTGCCGCCAGTACCGCGAGGGTCTGGCCGACGCGGTCGACGGACGTCCGGACCTGGTCCTCGACAAGGTCCGGCCCTTCGGCGAGCACCCGGGCTTCGCCGCGACCCTGGCCGCCGACACGCTCGCCGCCGCCCGTGCGGCGGTGGAGGCGGCCGGCGCCGACCGGGTCGCGCTGCTCTACGTCACCCACTCCATCCCCGATGCGATGGACGAGACCTCCGGTCCCGGTGACGGCGACGGCCGCGCCTACTCCGCCGACCAGGCCGAGCTCGCGGCGGCGATCACGGCGGAGGTCGACACGGTCCTCGGCACCGACCTGCCCGCCGGGCTCTGCTTCTGCTCGCGGTCGGGCTCGCCGCGCACCCCGTGGCTGGAGCCGGACGTCAACGACCGGATGCGCGAGCTCGCCGACGAAGGGGAGATCGCGCACGTCGTCGTCGTGCCCATCGGCTTCATCTCCGACCACATGGAGGTCGTCCACGACCTCGACGTCGAGGCGGCCACGACGGCCGCCGAGGTCGGTCTGGGGATGTCGCGCGTGCCCACGCCGGGCAGCGACCGGGCCTTCGTCGCCGGGCTCGTCGACCTCATGCTCGAGCGCGCCGCCCAGGCCCGCGGCGAGCAGCCGGTGCGCCCCACGTGGCGCGACCTCGACTCGCACCCGGCGGTCTGCCCGGTCGGGTGCTGCCCCAACCTGCGCGAGGCCCGGCCCGCGCTCTGCGGATCGGACTGAGGTGACCCAGCTGCCTGCCGGGACCGACCCGGCCGAGCTCGCCCGCACCGCGCTGGCCGTCGCCGTCGAGGCCGGCGACCTCATCGTCCACGACCGGCCGGCGCGACTGGGCGTCGCCGAGACCAAGAGCTCGCGCACCGACGTCGTCACCGTCATGGACCAGCGCAGCCAGGACCACCTGCTGAGCCGGCTGGGGGAGCTGCGTCCGGACGACGGCTTCGCGGGGGAGGAGCGGGGCGGTCGGGCCGGGACCTCCGGCATCACCTGGGTCGTCGACCCCATCGACGGGACGGTCAACTACCTCTACGAGATCCCCGCCTACTGCGTCTCCGTCGCGGCCGTCGTCGGCGACCCGACGCGCGACGGCGCCTGGCGACCGGTGGCCGGTGCCGTCGTCAACCCCGTGACGGGGGAGCGCTACAGCGCGTGGAGCGGCGGCGGTGCTTGGCGCGCCGTCGGCGACGGCACCCCGCAGCGCCTGCGCGTCGCCGAGACCGACCTCGGCCTCGCCCTGTGCGGCACCGGCTTCGGCTACGACGCCGACCGGCGCGCCTGGCAGGCCGCACTGCTCACGCACGTGCTGCCCCGGGTCCGCGACATCCGCCGCCTCGGCAGCGCCGCCCTCGACCTGTGCCGGGTGGCCGAGGGGAGCCTGGACGTCTACTACGAGCGGGGGCTCAACCCCTGGGACATGGCCGCCGGCTGGCTCGTCGCGACGGAGGCCGGCGCGCTCGTCACCGACCTCGACGGGCAGGCTCCCCGGGAGGCCATGACGGTCGCCGGGGCGCCCGGCCTGCACGCCGATCTGCTCGCGCTGCTCGTCGACGGAGTGGGGCGGGTCGGACCACGATCCGGTCGGTGACGTCATAGAGGTGGCTTTCGTCACCGCAATGGGGCACAATCCGGCGCGCCGGGCACAAATTCAGCATTCGCTGCGTTGATGACGGCGCATCACGATTTCAGCCCTGCTACCCCCAAGGAATCAGGAGAGATGGCGACCGATTACGACGCCCCTCGCAAGACCGACGACGACCTGTCCGAGGACTCCATCGAGGAGCTCAAGTCCCGTCGCGGCGACGCGACCTCCGCGAACGTCGACGTCGACGAGACGGAGATGGCCGAAGGCTTCGAGCTGCCCGGCGCCGACCTCTCCGGCGAGGAGATGTCGGTGCGGGTCGTCCCGCGCCAGGCCGACGAGTTCACCTGCACGAGCTGCTTCCTCGTCCACCACCGCAGCCAGCTGGCCAGCGACGGCAAGAACGGTCCGGTCTGCACCGAGTGCGCCGCGTGAGCCGTGGCTGACGGAGTCCGTCAGGTCCCGGTCCCGGTGCACCTCGTGCACCGGGACGCTGTCCTGCCCGCCTACGCCAAGACCGGCGACGCGGGTGCGGACCTCACCTCCGTCGCGGAGGTGACCCTCGCGCCGGGGGAGCGTTCCCTCGTGCCCACGGGCGTCTCCATCGCCCTGCCCGCCGGATGGGTGGGACTCGTGCACCCCCGCTCCGGCCTCGCGGCGCGCCACGGCATCTCCGTGGTCAACGCGCCCGGCACCGTCGACTCGGGCTATCGCGGCGAGATCCTCGTCAACCTGGTCAACCTCGACCCGCGCGAGAGCTTCACCGTGCACGTCGGCGACCGGATCGCCCAGCTCGTGCTCCAGGAGGTCGGCGAGGGCCGCTTCGAGACGGTCGATTCGCTTCCACCCAGCCCTCGGGGTGAGACTGGACACGGATCCAGTGGGGGCTTCGGCCCACAGTCGACGACAGGACGTGAGTGATGTTCGGGCGCAAGAAGAAGGCCGCCTCCTCCGAGGCGAGCACCGAGCAGGACACGACGACGCAGGCCGGCGCCGAGGCGACCGGCCCCGCGAGCGGCGGAACGGCCACCGACGGCCCGCACGACTCCGGCGACGTCACCGACGTCGACCACCTTGTCGACCTGGGCTCCCTCCTCATCGCGCCCGCGCGCGAGGGCATCGAGCTGCGCGTCGAGGTCGACCAGGAGTCCAACGAGGTCACCGCCGTCCAGCTCGGTGACGACCACGGCGCCGTCCAGCTGCAGGTCTTCGCCGCCCCGCGCTCGGCCGGCATCTGGGGCGACATCCGCGACGAGATCTCCGAGATGATCTCCGGCAGCGGCGGCACGGTCGAGGTCGTGAGCGGTCCCTTCGGCGACGAGCTGCGCAGCCGGCTGGCCCAGCCCGGGCCCCAGGGGCGCACCGTCTTCGCCCCGGCCGTCTTCGCCGGTGTCGACGGACCCCGGTGGTTCCTGCGGGCCGTCTACTCAGGCTCGGCCGCCGTCGACGAGGCGGCCCGCGCCGACCTCGACGACATCGTGCGCAGCGCGGTCGTCGTCCGCGGTGACGACCCGCGCGCCCCGCGCGAGATGCTGCCGCTGAAGATGCCCGTGGCCCGGCAGTCCCGGTCGCAGGCCCCGACCGAGCCCGAGGGCCCGGTCGACGACCTCAAGCCCTTCGAGCGCGGCCCCGAGATCACCGAGGTGCGCTGATGGCCACCCTGCTGCGTCGACTCATCGACCTCGGCCGCTCCGACGACGAGGTCGCGGCCGACGAGCTGCGCGACGCGGCAACCGCCCACGGCTGCACCCAGATCACCGAGTCGACCGACCGCGAGGTCGTCACCGTGGCCGGCACCGTCACGGCCGTGACCCTGCGCCCCAAGGTGACCGTCCCGGCGCTCGTGGCCGACGTCTTCACCGGGTCGGCCACCGTGCAGCTGGTCTGGCTGGGTCGCCGCAGCATCGGGGGGATCAACCCCGGCGCCTACGTCAAGGCCACCGGTCTCGTGTGCCGTCCCAAGGGCACGCCGGTCATGTACAACCCCGCCTACGAGATCCTCCCCGGCCATGGCGGCTGACGGGCCGCACGACGCCCCCGCGATCTCCGCGCCGGTCCACCCCACGGTCGAGGCGCTCATCCGGCACCGCCTCGGCGAGGCCTTCGGCGGTCTGCGCGGTTCCCTCGAGGCCGCGCTGCCGATGCTCGTCTTCGTCGTCGTGTGGTCGGTGACGAAGGACCGCACCCTCTCGCTCGGCTCGGCGGCTGCGCTGACCGTCGTCCTCGCCGTCGCGCGTCTCGTGCAGCGCCAGACGCTCCAGTACGTCCTCACCTCGATCTTCGCCACCGGGCTCGCGGCCTTCTTCGCGCTGCGCTCGGGCAATGCCGAGGACGCCTTCCTCCCCGGCATCCTCACCTCGCTGGCCTACCTCGTCGGCTCGCTCGTGTCGGTCCTCGTCCGCTGGCCGGTCGTGGGTCTGATGGTCGGCGTGGCCGACCAGGCGGCGGTCGCCGCGGGTGATCCCTTCCGCTGGCGCCGCAATGCGGCGGCCGTGCGCGTGTGCAGCCGCCTGACGCTCGTGCTCGTCGCGGTCTACGTGATCCGCGTCGGCATCATGGGCCCGCTCTACCTCGCGGGCAATGTCGCCGGTCTGACGATCGCCAAGGTCGCGCTCGGCTGGCCGCTGTGGGTCGGCGCCGTGGCCGTCATGGGAGCGATGCTCATGAAGGGCCACACGCCGATCGACCCCGACGACGAGCTGGTCCAGCCGGTCGACGTCACCCGGGCCTGACCACGGACGAAGGGGAGGGACCTCCCCTTCGTCATGGGGTCACGCGGGGCGGCGCCGGGGTGCGGCGCCCGGGCGCATCATCGCCTCGAGCTCCGGCTCCGCGTCGGCGGTGGTGAGCAGCAGCAGCTCGTCGTGCGCCTCGAGGGAGTCGTCGGCCGTGGGGCCGAAGGGGCGACCGTCGCGGATGATGCCGACGAGGAGGGTGTCGGCGGGGAAGTCGATGTCGCCGACGCGACGCCCGACATTGGGGTTGTCGGCCGGTAGGGTGATCTCGGCCATCGACGCATTGCCCTGCTGGAAGTCGAAGATGCGCACGAGGTCGCCGACGCTCACGGCCTCCTCGACGAGAGCGGTCATCAGGCGCGGCGTCGAGACGGCGACGTCGACACCCCAGGACTCGTCGAACATCCACTCGTTCTTGGGGTTGTTGACGCGGGCGACGGTGCGCGGGACGCCGAACTCGGTCTTGGCGAGCAGCGAGACGACGAGGTTGGCCTTGTCGTCACCCGTGGCGCAGACGACGACGTCGCAGGTCTGGACCTCGGCCTCCTGGAGCGTCGAGAGCTCGCAGGCGTCGCCGGAGAGCCAGCTGGCGTCCGGCAGCTTGTTGACCCGGCTCTCGTTGGCGTCCTTGTCGATGAGCAGGACGGCGTGCTCGTTCTGCAGGAGCTCCTGGGCGATGGACCGGCCGACCGACCCGGCGCCGACGATGACGACACGCATGACTCAGACCTCCTGCGGGGGGTGGCCGTCGAGGACGCGCTCGACGTCGGGGACACGGTCGCGCGGGATGACGAGGTGCACGAGGTCGCCCTCCTGGTGGACCGTCTCGGGGCCGGGGATGATGCCCTCGCCGAGGCGGGTGACATAGGCGATGCGGGCGTCGGTCGCCTCCTCGAGTCGCGTCAGGCGCTGGCCGACCCAGGCCGCGGCGACCTGGATCTCGGCGATGACGAGGCGGCCGGAGGCGTCGGTCATCTCGGTCGCCTGCCCCTGGGGGAGCATGCGCCGCAGCACCTGGTCGGCGGTCCAGCGCACGGTCGCGACCGTGGGGATGCCCAGGCGCTGGTAGACCTGCGCCCGGTCCGGGTCGTAGATGCGGGCGACGACGTGCTCGACCCCGAAGGTCTCGCGGGCCACCCGGGCGGCGAGGATGTTGGAGTTGTCGCCGCTGGAGACCGCCGCGAGGGCATAGGCCTCCTCGATGCCGGCCTGCAGGAGGGTGTCGCGGTCGAAGCCGACGCCGGCCACGCGGCGCCCGCTGAACTCGCTGCCGAGGCGGCGGAAGGCGGCCGGGTCCTGGTCGACGACGGCCACGTCGTGCCCGAGGCGCTCGAGGGATCGGGCGAGCGAGGCGCCCACGCGGCCGCAGCCCATGATGACGAAGTGCACGGGTTGACGGTACCCCTCCCGGGACGGGCCTACACTCGCGTGGTGTCTTCAGGACGACTCATCAAGCGTCTCCTCGTCGGTCGCGCGATGCGCAGCGATCGGCTCGGCGAGACCCTCCTTCCCAAGCGGCTCGCCCTACCCGTCTTCGCCAGCGACGCACTGAGCTCCGTGGCCTACGCCCCGGACGAGATCCTGCTCACTCTGGGGCTCGCCGGAGGCGCCCTCGCCGTCACCCGGTCGTGGCCGGTCGCGCTCGCCGTCGTCGCGGTCATGGTCGTCGTCGTCGCGAGCTATCGGCAGAACGTGCACGCCTACCCCTCGGGTGGTGGCGACTACGAGGTGGCGAGCACCAACCTCGGCCCCAAGGCCGGCCTGACCGTCGCGAGCGCGCTGCTCGTCGACTACGTCCTCACCGTCGCCGTCTCGATCTCCTCGGGCGTGCAGAATGCCGCGGCCGCCTTCCCCTGGCTGCGTGGGCACGAGGTGCTCGGTGCGCTCGCCCTCGTCGCCGCCCTCACGGGGATGAACCTGCGCGGCGTGCGCGAGTCGGGCAAGGCCTTCGCCATCCCGACCTACCTCTTCATGCTGTCGGTCGTCGGCATGGCGCTCGTCGGCCTCGTGCGCCGGGCCACCGGCTCCCTGCCGCCCGCCGAGAGCGCGGCGCTGACGCTGGCCCCGGAGCCGGGCATGGAGCAGCTCGGCACGCTCGCCATGGCCTTCCTGCTGCTGCGCGCCTTCTCGTCCGGCTGTGCCGCCCTCACCGGTGTCGAGGCGATCAGCAACGGCGTGCCCGCCTTCCGCAAGCCCAAGAGCGCCAACGCCGCCTCGACGCTGCTGCTCATGGGCGGCATCGCCGTCACCATGCTGCTGTCGATGATCGCGCTCGCCACGTGGACCGGGGTCAAGGTCGCCGACGACCCGGGCACGCAGCTGCTGCGCGACGGCGTCCCGGTCGGCGACAGCTATGTCCAGCACACGGTGATGGCGCAGGTGGCGGGCTCGGTCTTCGACGGCTTCCCTGCGGGCGTCGTGATCGTCTCCGTCGTCACCGGCCTGATCCTCGTGCTCGCCGCCAACACGGCCTTCAACGGATTCCCCGTGCTCGGCTCGATCCTGGCCCGCGACGGCTTCCTGCCCCGGCAGCTGCACACGCGCGGCGACCGGCTCGCCTTCAGCAACGGCATCATCCTGCTCGCGGCATCCGCGGCGCTGCTCATCGTCATCTACGACGCGCAGGTCACCAAGCTCATCCAGCTCTACATCGTCGGCGTCTTCGTCTCCTTCACGCTCAGCCAGATCGGCATGGTCCGGCACTGGAACCGGCACCTCGCCGTGGAGAAGGACGTCCCGGAGCAGCGGCGGATGGTGCGCCGCCGGGCGATCAACGGCGTCGGCGCGCTGATGTCCGGGGTCGTCCTCGTCGTCGTCGTCCTCACGAAGTTCACCCACGGCGCCGGCTTCGCGATGGCCGCGATGGCCGCGCTCTTCGTCCTCATGGGCGCGATCAGCAAGCACTACCAGCACGTGAGCCAGGAGCTCGCCGTGCCCGAGGGCGACACGAAGCACCAGCTGCTGCCCTCGCGCGTGCACGCCATCGTGCTCGTCAGCACGATCCACCGGCCGACGCTGCGGGCCCTCGCCTATGCCTCGGCGACCCGGCCCTCGCGGCTCGAGGCGATCACCGTCGAGGTCGACCACGAGGCGACGCGCGGCCTGCAGGCCGAGTGGGACCGGCGGGGAATCCCGGTGCCGCTCAAGGCGCTCGACTCGCCCTACCGCGAGATCACCCGGCCGGTCGTCGACTACGTCAAGTCGATCCGGTCGGGCAACCCCCGCGACCTCGTCGTCGTCTACATCCCGCAGTACGTGCTCGGCCACTGGTGGGAGCAGGCCCTGCACAACCAGTCGGCGCTGCGGCTGCGCAGTCGCCTGCTCTTCACCCCGGGTGTCATGGTGTCCTCCGTGCCCTGGCAGCTGGCGAGCTCCGAGGGCGCCGAGGAACGCATGGACGGCCCCGTGGTGGGCGACGTACGACGAGGTGGAGCATGACCGGACCGAGCGCAGACGAGCTGACCGTGGGGCACGAGGTCGACGTCGAGGTGGGCCCCGTCGCGCACGGCGGGCACTGCGTGGCCCGCTACGAGGGGCGGGTGCTCTTCGTCCGGCACACGCTGCCGGGAGAGCGGGTGCGTGCCCGGATCACCGAAGGGGGTCCCGGTGACCGCTTCCTGCGGGCCGACGCCGTCGAGGTCGTCGAGGCATCGCCGCACCGCGTCTCCTCCCGCTGCCCGGTCGCCGGGCCCGGCGGGTGCGGAGGCTGCGACTTCCAGCACGTCGACACCGCCCACCAGCGCGAGCTCAAGGCGGCCGTCGTCGCGGAGCAGCTGCAGCGGCTCGCGGGGGTCGAGCGGGAGGTCGTCGTCGAGGCGCTCGCCGACGACGACGGGCTGCGCTACCGCACCCGGGTCGAGCTCGCCGTCGCGGACGGTCGGGTCGGCCTGCGCCGGCACCGCAGCCACGACGTCGTCCCGGTGACCGGCTGCCCGATCGGGGTCGCGGCCGTCGACGAGGCGATCTCCGACGCGCTCGCCGAGGCCGAGAGCGCGGCCGGCTCGCTCGACGGGATCAGCGCGCTCGACGTGGTCGTCCCGTCGGGGGAGAGCGACACCGTCGTCGTCGAGGTCCCGCACGACGCGCCGACCCCGCCGATCACCGTCACCGAGACCGTCGCCACCGCAGCAGGGGAGCGGGCCATGCACGTCGACGCCCGCGGCTTCTGGCAGGTGCACCGGGATGCCCCGCGCGCCTTCGTCGAGGCCGTGCTGGCCGCGGCCGACGTCCGGCCGGGGGAGCGGGTGCTCGACCTGTACAGCGGCGTCGGCCTCTTCTCCGTCCCGCTCGCCGAGGCCGTGGGCCCCGAGGGCCAGCTCGTCGCCGTCGAGTCCGACCGTCGGGCCACCGACCACCTGCGCGACAACCTCGCCGGTCGCCCGTGGGGCCTCGTCGTGCCCGGTCGCGTCGACGACCTGCTCGGTGTGCCCCGCAAGGGCCGCCGTCGCGGGCCGCGCCGCCCGGCCCGCTCCGACATGCTGCCGCCGAGTGCGGACGTCGTCGTCCTCGACCCGCCCCGCACCGGGGCCGGACGCCAGGTCGTCGAGGCGCTGTCCTCCCTTCGCCCGCGTCGTCTCGTCTACGTGGCCTGCGACCCTGCGGCGCTGGCCCGGGACACCGCCTACCTCGCGGACCAGGGCTACAGCTTGGCGCGCCTGCGTGCTCTTGATGCCTTCCCCATGACGCACCACGTCGAGTGCGTGGCGACCTTCGAGCCGACGGGGGCGCCGCCCGCCCCGTGACAGGGGAGGGCGACGTGGGGAAGAGTGCAGGGGAGCGCGCCGGTGGGTTCGCGTCCGCAGGCGCTGTGATAGTTTTATCTTGACGTCAAGATAACCACGACAGAGGAGTCGACTGTGGCCAGCTCGAACACCTTCAACGCCAAGGACACGCTCACCGTCGGTGACGAGTCCTACGAGATCTACCGGATCGACAAGGTCGAGGGCTCGAAGAACCTGCCCTACAGCCTCAAGGTCCTGCTGGAGAACCAGCTGCGCACCGAGGACGGCGAGAACGTCACCGCCGACCACATCAACGCGCTCGGCTCCTGGGACGAGAACGCCCAGCCCGACACCGAGATCCAGTTCACGCCCGCCCGCGTGATCATGCAGGACTTCACCGGCGTCCCCTGCGTCGTCGACCTCGCCACGATGCGCGAGGCCGTCGCCGAGCTCGGTGGCGACCCGACGAAGATCAACCCGCTCGCGCCCGCCGAGCTCGTCATCGACCACTCCGTGCAGATCGACGAGTTCGGCACGGCACAGGCCTTCGCGCACAACGTCGACTTCGAGTACGAGCGCAACAACGAGCGCTACCAGTTCCTGCGCTGGGGCCAGACGGCCTTCGACGACTTCAAGGTCGTCCCCCCGGGCACCGGCATCGTCCACCAGGTCAACATCGAGCACCTGGCCCGCGTCACGATGACCCGCGACGGCGTCGCCTACCCCGACACCTGCGTCGGCACCGACTCGCACACGACGATGGAGAACGGCCTGGGCGTCCTGGGCTGGGGCGTCGGCGGCATCGAGGCCGAGGCGGCCATGCTCGGCCAGCCGGTCTCCATGCTCATCCCGCGCGTCGTCGGCTTCAAGCTCTCCGGCTCGATCCCGGCCGGCGCCACCGCGACCGACGTCGTCCTGACGATCACCGAGATGCTGCGTGACCACGGCGTCGTCGGCAAGTTCGTCGAGTTCTACGGCGAGGGCGTCGCCCAGGTGCCGCTGGCCAACCGCGCCACCATCGGCAACATGAGCCCCGAGTTCGGCTCGACCGCCGCGATGTTCCCCATCGACGACGTCACCCTCGACTACCTGCGCCTCACCGGCCGCTCCGACCAGCAGGTCGCGCTCGTCGAGGCCTACGCCAAGACCCAGGGCATGTGGCTCGACCCGGCTGTCGAGCCCCGCTTCTCCGAGTACCTCGAGCTCGACCTGTCGACGGTCGTCCCCTCGATCGCCGGCCCGAAGCGTCCGCAGGACCGCATCGAGGTCAGCAAGGCCAAGGAGCAGTTCCGCGGCGACCTGAAGAACTACGTCGTCGACGGCAACGGCATCGAGAAGTCCTCGGTCGACACCGAGCTCGCCGGCACCTTCCCGGCGTCCGACGCCCCGAGCCACGACGCGCTCGAGGCCTCGGAGACGGCCGGCCGGCCGAGCCACTCCGCCATGCGGACCAACGGTGACCGGGCCACCAACCCCACCAAGGCGGTCATCGACGGCACCGAGGTCGAGATCGACCACGGTCACGTCGTCATCGCCTCGATCACCAGCTGCACCAACACGTCCAACCCGTCGGTCATGATGGCCGCCGCGATGCTCGCGAAGAACGCCGTCGAGCGCGGTCTGCAGGTCAAGCCCTGGGTCAAGACGTCGATGGCGCCCGGCTCGAAGGTCGTCACCGAGTACTACGAGAAGGCCGGCATGTGGCCCTACCTCGAGAAGCTCGGCTACCACCTCGTCGGCTACGGCTGCACGACCTGCATCGGCAACTCGGGCCCGATCATCGAGGAGGTCTCGCAGGCGGTCAACGCCAACGACCTCGCCGTGACCTCGGTCCTGTCCGGCAACCGCAACTTCGAGGGGCGCATCAACCCCGACGTGAAGATGAACTACCTCGCGTCGCCGCCGCTCGTCATCGCCTACGCGCTCGCCGGCACGATGGACTTCGACTTCGAGACCGAGGCCCTGGGACAGGACGCCGACGGCAACGACGTCTTCCTCAAGGACATCTGGCCCAACCCGGCCGACGTGCAGAGCACGATCGACACCGCGGTCACGCAGGAGATGTTCACCGAGAAGTACGCGGACGTCTTCGCCGGTGACGAGCGCTGGACCTCGCTCGAGACCCCCGAGGGCAACACCTTCGAGTGGGCCGACGAGTCGACCTACGTGCGCAAGCCCCCGTACTTCGAGGGCATGAAGATGGACCTCGATGCCGTCGAGGACATCTCCGGTGCGCGCGTCCTGGCCAAGCTGGGTGACTCGGTCACGACCGACCACATCAGCCCGGCCGGTGCGATCAAGGCCGACAGCCCGGCGGGCGTCTACCTCGCCGAGCACGGCGTGGAGCGCAAGGACTTCAACTCCTACGGCTCGCGCCGTGGCAACCACGAGGTCATGATCCGCGGCACCTTCGCCAACATCCGGCTGAAGAACCAGCTGCTCGACGGCGTCGAGGGTGGCTTCACCCGCGACTTCCTCGGCGACGGTGGCCAGACGACGATCTTCGAGGCCTCGGAGAAGTACATCGAGGCCGGCGTCCCGCTCGTCGTCCTCGCGGGCAAGGAGTACGGCTCCGGCTCGTCGCGCGACTGGGCGGCCAAGGGCACGCGCCTGCTCGGCGTCCGCGCCGTCATCGCGCAGTCCTACGAGCGCATCCACCGCTCCAACCTCATCGGCATGGGCGTCATCCCGCTCCAGTTCCCCGAGGGGCAGAGCGCCGACTCGCTCGGCCTGGACGGCACCGAGACCTTCGACATCGCGGGCATCACCGAGCTCAACAACGGCTCGACGCCCAAGACGGTCAAGGTCACGGCGACCAAGGACGGCGGCGAGACCGTGGAGTTCGACGCGGTCGTGCGCATCGACACCCCCGGTGAGGCGGACTACTACCGCAACGGCGGCATCCTGCAGTACGTGCTGCGGTCGCTCGTCGGCTGATCTCCGACGCACCGCCGAAGGGGGGTGGCCACCTAGGGGTGGTGACCCCCCTTCGTCGTGCGTGCTGTGCAAGCTCCCAACCCTGCATGACCCTGGGGTTGTGCAGGGTTGTGACCTCCGAACTCTGCAAGACCCTAGGGTTTTGCAGAGTTCTGGTGGGGTGGGTTCAGGGGCGTACACTCGAACACGTGTTCGATCAGTCAGTGCGCCCGCCGGTGCGGACGGCGCTGCCCGGGTCGCCGGGCGCGCGGACCGAGGCTGCGGGGGCGAAGGGGGGACCGCCGGGGTGGCCGGACCGGGTCCCGCCGCCCGGGGTGCGCGGCTGGCAGCCGGCAGCGGTCTCGTGGCTGCTCGACCTGTGCCCGCCCGACTACCGCGGGCACGCGGTCCTGCGGCGCCACCCGATCGCCCTGGCCTGGCTCGCCGAGCAGCACGTCGCCGCCCAGGTCGAGGCGATGCGGCAGGCCTATCGCACCGTGCGGGTCGACCTCGCCGAGGCCCTGCCCGAGGGGACCGTCGACGCCCTGCTCGTGTGCCTCGAGCACGAGGGGCTGCGGCTGCGCTCGGCGCAGCGCAGCATCCTGCTGCTGCGCGAGGCGCTCGACGGCAATGTCTTCGTCGAGCGGCTGTGACCCCCTTCGCCCGACATGGTGAGGACCGAGGCGGGTCACAGCCACGTGCCAGCCTTCGAGACGTAGACTCAGGCGGTTCCCGACACCGGAAGGAAGCCCGCGTGGCAGTCCTCGAGACGATCACCTCTCCCGCCGACCTCAAGCGACTCCCCGACGAGCTGCTCGACACCCTGGCGCAGGAGATCCGTTCCTTCCTCGTCGCCGAGGTCTCACGCAGCGGCGGGCACCTCGGCCCCAACCTCGGTGTCGTCGAGCTGACCATCGCCCTGCACCGGGTCTTCGACTCGCCCGACGACACGCTCGTCTTCGACACCGGTCACCAGTCCTACGTGCACAAGCTGCTCACGGGGCGGCAGGACTTCAGCGCGCTGCGCACCCGTGACGGGCTCTCCGGCTACCCGAGCCGGGCCGAGTCCGAGCACGACGTGGTGGAGAACAGCCACGCCTCGACCTCCCTGTCGTGGGCCGAGGGCATCGCCAAGGGCTACCGCCTGCGCGGCGAGGAGCGGCACGCCGTCGCCGTCATCGGCGACGGTGCGCTCACCGGCGGCATGGCCTGGGAGGCGCTCAACAACATCGCGGCCGACAAGGACCTGCCGCTCGTCATCGTCGTCAACGACAACGAGCGCTCCTATGCGCCGACCATCGGCGGCCTCGCCGACCATCTCGCGATGCTGCGGACCAACCGTCAGTACGAGCAGGTGCTCGACTGGGGCAAGGACAAGCTCAACCGCACCCCGGTCGTCGGGCGGGCGGCCTACCAGGCCATCCACTCGATGAAGAAGGGCGCGAAGGACTTCTGGGCGCCGCAGGGGATGTTCGAGGACCTCGGCATCAAGTACGTCGGCCCCGTCGACGGGCACGACGAGGCGAGCGTCGAGCAGGCACTGCGCCGGGCCAAGGCCTTCGGCGGGCCGGTTCTCGTCCACGTCATCACGCAGAAGGGCCGCGGCTACGAGCACGCGGTCGGTGACGAGGCCGACCAGTTCCACGCCGTCGGCAAGATCAACCCCGAGACCGGCCTGCCGCTCGAGATCGCCGGTCGCTCGTGGACCGACGAGTTCGGCGACGAGATGCTCGCGCTCGGGGCCGAGCGGCCCGAGGTCGTCGCGATCACCGCCGCGATGATGATGCCCGTCGGGCTGCAGCCCTTCGCGCTGGCCCACCCGGACCGGATCTTCGACGTCGGCATCGCCGAGCAGCACGCGACGACCATGGCGGCCGGACTCGCCTTCGCCGGGATGCACCCGGTCGTCGCGATCTACGCGACCTTCTTGAACCGCGCCTTCGACCAGCTGCTCATGGACTGCGCCATGCACAAGGCAGGCGTGACCTTCGTCCTCGACCGCTCCGGCGTGACCGGCCCCGACGGCGCCAGCCACCACGGCATGTGGGACATGTCGCTCGCGAGCATCGTGCCCGGCCTGCGCCTGGCCGCCCCCCGCGACGGGCAGCAGATCAGGGTCGCCCTGCGCGAGGCCGTTGACGTCGAGGACGGCCCGACGGTCATCCGGTTCCCCAAGGGCAGCGTCGCCGACCCGCTCGAGGCCGTCGCGACGGTCGACGGGCTCGACGTCCTCGCCGGTGACCCGGCGGTCGACCCCGAGGTGCTCGTCGTCTCGGTCGGCTCGATGGCCGGCACGGCGACGACGGTCGCCGAAAAGCTTGCGGCAGAGGGCCACTCGACGCTGGTCGTCGACCCCCGCTGGGTCCTGCCGGTGCCTGCGGCCCTCGTCGAGCTCGCCGCTCGCTCCGGCCGGGTCGCCGTCATCGAGGACAACAACGTCTCCGGCGGCGTCGGCGCCGAGGTCGCCCGCGTCCTCGACGAGGCCGGCGTCACCGCGCCGGTGCACCGCTTCGGCCTGCCCAAGGAGTTCCTCGCCCACGCCTCCCGCGCCCAGGTGCTCGAGACCGTCGGGCTGACGCCCGAGCCGATCGTCGAGCGGCTGCGCGCGCACCTCTGACCCGACCACGAGACGAAGGGGGCGGGACCCCCTTCGTCGTGGTGCGGCGTGCCATGACCCGGCGCCAAGAGTGGTGCGACAACCCACGCCACGGCGTGACCGCCACCGGTTGACTCCCGCCATCGGTCGAGCGTCAACGGTTCTCGTTGCAGCAAAGGCGCGAGCGCTCGCCGGGGTGGAGGTCCTGCCATGTCCATGTCGTGGAAGCTCGCTCTCGCGAGCGTCGCCGTCAGCCTGAGCGTCACCGCGTGCGGTGCCCCCGGCAGCCCCGGGTCGGGCGGCGACGGGGGAGACGCGGACGGGCCGCACAAGGTGGGCCTCGTCTACAGCAAGTCGGGACCACTCGCGACGTACGGCGCCCAGTACCGCGCCGCCTTCGACGCCGGCATCGACTACGCCACCGACGGCACCGGAGAGGTCGACGGCCAGCCGATCGAGATCACCGAGAAGGACGACGCCGGCGACCCGGCCAAGGCCGTCTCCGGCGCCACCGACCTCATCGGCCAGGACACGAAGATCATCGCTGGCTCGACGGCCTCGGGCGTGGCCCTGCAGGTCGCCCCGCTGGCCGAGGACAACAAGGTCCTCTTCATCTCCGGTCCGGCGGCGGTCGACGGCGTCACGGGCGCCAACGACTACACCTTCCGCTCCGGCCGCCAGACCTACCAGGACGTCGCGACCGCCGGGACGATGCTCGGCGACGTCAAGGGCAAGAAGGTCACCGTCCTGGCCCAGGACAGCGCCTTCGGCACCGCCAACATCGACGCGGTCAAGAGCGTGCTCGGTGCCCAGGGCGCGAAGGTGACCGCCGTCGAGGCGCCTGCGGGAGCCAAGGACTTCACCCCCTTCGCCACGAAGATCAAGGCCGGCTCGCCCGACCTGCTCTTCGTCGCGTGGGCCGGCGACAACGCGACCGCGATGTGGAGCACGCTGTCCCAGCAGGGCGTCTTCGACGAGACCAAGGTCGTCACCGGTCTCGACATCAAGGCGACGCACGCGCTCTTCGGCGAGGCCGGGACCAAGATCGACTTCCTCAGCCACTTCTTCGCCGGCGCCGCCGACAACGAGGCCTACACCGCGCTGGAGGAGAGCCTGGCGAAGGACGGCGAGGAGGTCGACCTCTTCAGCACCGACGGCTTCGTCGCCGGCCAGATGGTCGTCCAGGCGATCAAGGAGGGCGGCAACGACCCGGACAGGATGGTCAAGGCCCTCGAGGGGTGGAGCTTCGAGGGGCCCAAGGGTCCGATGGAGATCCGCGCCGAGGACCACGCGCTGCTGCAGCCGATGTTCACCGTGTCGCTGGAGAAGAAGGGCAAGAACTTCGTGCCCGTCCTCGGCAAGACGATCGACGCCGCGGACGTGGCCCCGCCCGTCGCCGGGTCGAAGTGATCGCCGCTGCCGGTGTCGGGTGGCGCATCGGCGGCGCGCGGATCCTCGAGGACATCACGCTCGAGGTCGGCGTCGGCGAGCTGCTCGGCATCATCGGTCCCAACGGAGCGGGCAAGTCCTCGCTCGTCAACATCCTCTCCGGCGTCACCCGGCCGAGCGACGGGCGGGTGACGTTGGGGGAGGACGACGTGACCCGGCTGAGCGCGACGAAGCGCGCCCGTCGGGGGCTCGCCCGGTCCTTCCAGACCTCGGCGCTCTTCGACGGGCTGTCCGCGAGGGAGAACGTGCGGCTGGCCATCCAGGCGGCGGGGCCGGCGCCCTTCTCGCCCTTCCGCGCGGCCGGGGCCGTCGGCGGGGACCGGATCGACGACCTGCTCGCGCGGGTGCGGATGCCCGGGAAGGGGCAGACCCTCGCCCGGGACCTGTCGCACGGCGATCGCCGCAAGCTCGAGCTGGCGATGGCGCTCGCGTCCGACCCCAAGGTGCTCCTGCTCGACGAACCCATGGCCGGCGTCTCGGCCGAGGACGTCGACGGGCTCACCGAGATCATCGGAGACGTGCGCGACAGCGGTGTCTCGGTCGCCATGGTCGAGCACCACATGCACGTCGTGCTCGGCCTCGCCGACCGGGTGGCCGTGCTGCACCACGGTCAGCTGCTCGCCGTCGGCAGCCCGACCGAGGTCACCTCGGACGAGCGCGTCCAGCAGGCCTACCTGGGAGAAGCACTGTGAACGACACGACCACGCCGCCGGTCCTCACCGTCGAGGACCTCCACGTGCGCTACGGCGGCTCGCACATCCTCCAGGGCGTCTCCTTCGAGGTGCCGTCCACCGGGGTCACCGCCCTCCTCGGGCGCAATGGCGTCGGCAAGACGACGACCCTCAAGGCGCTGCTCGGGCTGGCACCCCGCACGGGCACGATCCGGCTCGACGGGCAGGAGATCCAGGGACGTCAGACGGTCCGGATCGTCCGCGACGGCATCGGGTACGTCCCCGAGGACCGGGAGGTCTTCGGTGGCCTGAGCGTCGACGAGAACCTGCGCCTCGTCGATGCGGCGGCCGGGGCGGACGCGCCGATCGTGCGTGACCTCTTCCCCGACCTGGTGACCCGTAGGGACCAGCGGGCGGGGACGCTCTCCGGCGGGCAGCAGCAGATGGTCTCGCTCGCGCGGGTCCTCCTGCGGGACAACCGGCTGCTCCTCATCGACGAGCCGACCAAGGGCCTGGCGCCCAAGCTCGTCACCGAGGTCGCCGACGTCCTCGCCGAGGTGGCCCGCACGACCCCGATCCTGCTCGTGGAGCAGAACCTGCCGCTCGTGCGCCGCATCGCCGACACCGTCGTCGTCCTCGACGCCGGCAGCGTCGTGCACACCGGCACGGCGGCCGACCTCGTCGCCGACCAGGAGCTCACCCGCGAGCTGCTCGGGGTGTCGATGCGAAGGGAGAGCGCGGCATGAGCGACCTGACCCTGATCCTCGGCACCGGCCTCGGGCTGGGCGCGCTGTACTTCCTCGCCGCGGCCGGGCTCAGCCTCATCTACGGACTGATGGGCGTACTCAACTTCGCGCACGGCGCCTTCATGATGGCCGGCGCCTACGCCGGCTGGGAGACCATGCAGCGCCTGCCCGGCGAGCTGTCCGTCGGCGTGCGACTGCTCGCTGCGGTCGTCGTGGCGCTCCTCGTCGGTGCCGTCATCGGTGTGGTCGTCGAGGTGTGTCTCATCCGCCCCCTCTACAAGCACCACATCCAGCAGGTGCTCGTCACCGTCGGGCTCTCCCTCGCGGCGGTCGCCGTCGCCCAGGCCGTCTGGTCCGCCGACCCCAAGCCGGTGGAGAAGCCGTCGTGGATGGCGTCGACGACCCAGCTCGCTGGCGCGCACCTGCCCAACGACCGGCTGCTCTTCGTCCTCGTGGCCGGGCTCGTCTTCGCGGGGTTGCACGCCCTGCTGCGCTACACGCGCCTCGGGCTGGTGATCCGGGCCGGGGTCGAGAACCGCACGATGGTCGAGGCACTCGGCATCAACGTGCGGGCGACCTTCACCATCGTCTTCGCGATGGGCGGGGCCGCCGCCGCGCTCGCCGGTGTCCTGTACTCGCAGTACGCCGGCTCGGTGTCGCCCGCCCAGGGTGGCTCGCTGCTCATCTACGCCTTCATCGTCGTCGTCATCGGGGGCATGGGGTCGCTCACCGGCACCGCGGTCGCCGCGGTCGCCGTCGGGCTGGTGCAGCAGCTCGCCAACTACTACGCGGCCAGCGGCGTCGGCGACCTGTCCGTCGTCCTCCTGCTGGCCCTCGTCCTGCTGGCTCGTCCCGCCGCCATGAAGGGAGCACCCGCATGAGTGCCCGATCGGTCGCCAAGGCCCTCCCGGGCCTGGCCCTCCTGCTCGTCCTCGTCGCCCTGCCCTACGTGTCGGCGACGGTCCCGGGCGTGCTGCCCGGCCGGGTCAACGGCCCCGGCTCCTTGCAGCTGCTCGCCACCTGCTTCATCTTCGCCGGCTTCGCGCTGGGCTACGACGTGATCTTCGGCCGCACCGGTCTGCTGAGCTTCGGCCACGCGCTCTTCGTCGCGGCGGGCAGCTACCTGCTGACGATCTCGCTGTCGTCATGGGGGACCTCGCTGCCCGTCGCGGTCCTCCTCTCGCTCGGGGTGACTCTCCTCCTCGCGCTCGTCGTGGGTGGCATCGCCCTGCGGGTCGGTGGCATCGCCTTCGCCATGGTGACGCTCGCCTTCGCCCAGGCCGCGTCGATCGTCGTGCTGCGCAACCCCGGCGACGTCACCGGCGGTGAGGAGGGGCTCATCCTCAGCCGTGAGGCGGTCCCGGCGTTGCTCGTCGGGGTGCACAACGCCCCCTACCGCTACTGGCTCGCGCTCGCCTTCGTCGTCCTCGCCTTCGTCGCCGTGGCGCTGCTCGTCCGCACCCGCGCCGGGCACGCCATGGCCGCCGTCCGTGAGAACGAAGAGCGTGCCGCCGTCCTCGGCTACGACGTCTACCGGGTCAAGCTCCTGGCGATCGTCGTCGGCGCCGTCCTCGGTGGCCTCGGAGGCATCGTGCACGCCATCGTCCTCGGCGGCTCGAGCCCGCACGTCACGACGACCGAGTTCACCCTCGCGCTGCTCGTCATGGTCGTCCTCGGGGGAGCGGGTCGGCTGTGGGGCGCGGTCGTCGGCGGGTTCGTCTACCACTACGCCGACGCCCGGCTGGTCGAGGTGAGCGGCTCGTCTGTCGTCGCCTCCATGCCCGACATCGTCCAGCGCCTGCTCGGGGAGCCGCTGCTCATCCTCGGCGTGCTCTTCATCGTCGTCGTGTACTTCGCGCCCGAGGGGCTCACCGGCCTGGGCGCCCGACTGCTGCAGCGCTCCCGGTCCGGCCGATCCCGGCAGACCGAGGGCGCTCGGGGCCTCCTGCCGAGGAGGTCGGACGCATGAGCCCCGACGAGTCGACCTTCGTCATCGAGCAGCCCGTGGGCTCGCTCGCGGTCCACGACCTCACCGTCGCGCCTGCGCGCGAGGGGGCACCCGTCGTGCTCGCCGTCCACGGCATCACCGCCAACGGGCTCTCGTGGCGTGCGCTCGCCGACGAGCTGCACCGACGTCACGGGCCGGGGGCGGTCCGGGTGCTCGCACCGGACCTGCGGGGCCGTGCGGCCAGCCGTGAGGCGTCAGGCCCCTATGGTCTGGCGGTCCACGCCCAGGACCTGGCCACGATCTCGGCGGTCTTCGGCGTGCGGCCGGTCGTCGTCGGGCACTCGATGGGAGCCTTCGTCGCCGCGCTCGCCGCCGCAGCCCAACCGGGCCTCTTCAGCTCCGTCGTCCTCGTGGACGGCGGGCTGGCCTTCCCCGCACCTGCGGACCTCGACATCGACGCGGCCCTCCAGGCCGTGATCGGGCCGGCCATGGACCGCCTGGCGATGCGCTTCGAGAGCCCCTCGGCCCACCTGGGCTTCTGGGCCCGGCACCCCGCGGTCGGCCCGCTGCTCGCGGGTCCGGCGGCATCAGTCGTGCGGGCCTACCTCGGTCACGACCTCGTGCCGGCGCCCGACGTGCCGGGCCGGTGGATGAGCTCGTGCATCCTCGACGCCGTCCGCGCGGACGGTGCCGACGTGCTCGCCGACGCGACCGTGCACGCGGCCGCACGGCGAGCGGTCGAGCAGGACGTGCACCTCGAGCTCGTGTGGGCCGAGCGGGGGCTCATGGACGAGCCCCAGGGGCTCTACGACGAGTCCCGGCTGGCGGCGCTCGACCTCCCTTCGTCCCTGGCGATGCACCGGGTCGAGGCCAACCACTACGACGTCATCCTCACCGGGGAGGGGCTGACGACCGTCGCCGACGTCGTCGACCGATCGTTGGGCGACGGGTAGAGGTGCCAGCGACCGGATAGTCGGTCGGGGATACCTCAACCTGGCGTCAGCGGCTCTCGAGCAGTCGTCGCATGCGCAGGGCGAGCTGGATCTCCAGCGCGCGGTCGGGGTGCTGCCAGTCGTCCCCGAGCAGGGCGGAGACCCGAGCCAGTCGTTGCGCCACGGTGTTGACGTGGACGTGCAGCTCGCCGGCCGCGTGGCGCGGGCTCGAGCCGGCGGCGAAGTAGGCCACGAGGGTGCCGACGAGGTCGCTGCCCCGCTCCGCGTCGTAGTGCAGGACCGGACCGAGGACCGACTGGACGTAGTCGTGGACGTCGGGGTCGGAGCCGACGATGAGGCCGGCGAAGCCGAGCTCACGGGCCGCGGCGCCCGTGCCCGAGCGCCCCAGGGCGATGAGCGCGCCGGCGGTCCGGGCGCCGTCCTCGAAGGCCCGGGGGAGGTCGTCGACGTCGGTCAGCGGGCCGCAGCCGCCGACGGTCAGTCGGGGTCCGCGGGTGACGCGCTCGGCGAGCGAACGGGCGAGGTGGTCGGCGTCGTCGCCCCCGACGAGGGCGACGATCGCGCCGTCGTGCGTGCCGACGAGCGAGCCCTCGCCGAGGAGCGTGCTCACGGTGAGGGCCAGCGCGCGCTGCTGCGTGGGGTCGCCGCCCCGGGCGACGAGGAGGCACATCGGCTCGCGCGGCTCGAGGCCGGCCGAGCGCAGGTAGCCGGTCCGTTCCTCGTGGCTGCCGCGACCGCTCAGCAGGTCGGCGAGCAGTCGGTTGCGGGCGGTCTGGCGGGCGTCGTCGGCCTGGCGCTCGAAGAGCAGGACGAGGGCGGTGACGACTGCGGCCCGCTCCACCGTGCGCTGGTCGGCCTCCTCGAGGGTGCCCGGGGCACCGACGACGAGGGTGCCGAGCTCCTCGTGCGAGGCGATGACGCCGATGGCGTGCACCCCGTCCTCCTCGACGAGTCGCCCGGCCTCGTGCCGCGCGCGGTCGACGACGGGCAGCGAGAGGAGCGCGTCCCGGTCCCCGTCGGGGGCCGGCGCCGGCCCGAGGGTGCTGCGCCGCTCGCCGGTGCCGTCGAAGAGCACCGCCCACCCACCGAGCAGGTCGACGAGGGCCCGCGTGACGTCGGCGACGCCACCGCCCTCGAGCACGACGGAGGCGAAGCGGTCGTGGGCCGCCGCGGCGCGCGCGACACCGGTGGCCTGCTGCCGGACGGTCTCGTGCGCCTCGGTGAGGGCGGCGAAGGCCGTCTGCGCGTCGGCGAGCGCACGGGTCTGGACGATGGCCAGGGCGGCGAAGGCCGCGAGGTCGCCGAGGAGGACGACCTCGGACCGGGAGAAGGGGCGCGGGCTGCGGTTGGCCGCGAAGAGCACCCCGACGAAGTTGGACTCGACGATGAGCGGGGTGCCGCAGATGGCGATGATGCCCTCGTCGCCGACCCCGTGGTCGATCTCGTGGGTGTGGCTGAAGCGCTCGTCGGCGGGGTAGTCGGCCGTCCAGTAGGGCTTGCGGGTCGAGGCGACGAGCCCGCCGAGGCCGTCGCCGAGAGAGAGCCGCAGCGACTGGAAGTCCGCGGACACCGAGCCGTCGGTGACCTTCATGAAGGTGTCGCCGGCCTCGGGGTCGTAGAGCGTCAGGTAGGCCAGGTCGGTGCCGATGAGGGTGCGGGCCCGCCGCACGATGGCCTCGAGGACGACCTCGGGTTCCTTCTCGGTCGACAGCTCGCGGGCGATGTCGAGCAGCGAGGACTGCGCCGACTCCCGTCGCCGGTGCAGCTCGCGGGTGGCTCCGATGCGCAGGGCGAGGTCGCGGGCCCGCTCGGGGGCCGGCGCGTCGGCGAGCTGGTCCACCGGGGCGTCTGCGGCGAGCAGCTCGAGCAGGTGCACCACCTGCTCGGTCTGCTCGTGATCCTCGGTGCCCGACATGGCCTGCATCCTAGGTACGCGGCCGCTCAGTGTGCGGTCCAGCCCCCGTCGACCGGCAGCGAGGACCCCGTGATGCTCGTGGCGGCGGGGGAGCAGAGGAAGAGCGCCATCGCGGCCACCTCGTCCACCTCGACGAGACGCTTGATCGCGACCGGTCCGAGCATGATCTGCTCGAGGACCTCCTCCTCGGCGATGCCGTGGGTGCGGGCCTGGTCGGCCACCTGCTTCTCCACGAGCGGGGTGCGCACGTAGGCGGGGTTGAGGCAGTTGCTCGTCACGCCGTGGGCAGCGCCCTCAAGGGCCACGACCTTGCTCAGCCCCTCGAGCCCGTGCTTCGCCGAGACGTAGGCCGACTTGTAGGCGCTGGCTCGCAGGCCGTGGACGCTCGAGACATTGATGATCCGGCCCCAGCCCTGGGCGTACATGTGCGGCAGGACCGACCGGATGAGCCTGAAGGGGGACTGGAGCATCAACCTGTGGATGAGGTCGAACTTCTCGACCGGGAACTCGTGGACCGGGCTGACGTGCTGGATGCCGGCGTTGTTGACGAGGACGTCGACGTCCTCGGGCAGGTCGGCCAGCCCGTCGAGGTCGGCGAGGTCGACGGCCCGGGTCTCCACGGCCAGGTCGGGCAGCCCGCCGGCCAGGGAGGTCAGACCCCCTTCGTCGAGGTCGACCGCGGTGACGCGCGCCCCTGCGGCAGCGAAGCTCGCGACGCAGGCGGCGCCGATCCCGCTCGCGGCGCCGGTGACGAGGACGTGACGACCGGTGAGGTCGGTGAGGAGTGCGGACTCGGGCTGCTGGCTCATGACGAGCAAGGTACGAGCCCGACCACGCCGGCGAGGTGGTGTGCCGCCACGTGATATCGGTGAAATGGTGTGGCGACACACCCACGCCGCGGCTCGTGGCCGGTGCGACCATCGACGGCGCCACACCTGGCGTCGGCCCGGCCGACGCCACCCCTGATCCCCCGAAAGTAGGAGACACCGATGTCCCTCGGACTTGTCGGCATCATCGCCTCGCTCGGCCTGCTGATGTATCTGGCCTATCGCGGCATCAACGTGCTGATCCTCGCCCCGATCCTCGCCCTGCTGGCGACCCTGATGTCCGGGGGGCCCTTGCTCGCCACGTACACGCAGGTCTTCATGCCGGCCCTGGGCAAGTACGCCATCACGTACTTCCCGCTCTTCCTCCTCGGCGCGATCTTCGGCAAGCTCATGGACGTCAGCGGCTCGGCCAAGGCGATCGCCGACTTCATCGTCGACAAGATCGGTGCGCAGCGCGCGATCCTCGCGATCACCCTCGCCTGCGGCATCCTCACCTACGGGGGTGTCTCGCTCTTCGTCGTCGCCTTCGCCGTCTTCCCGATCGCCGCGGCCCTCTTCAAGGAGTCGGGCATCCCGAAGCGGCTCATCCCGGCGACCATCGCGCTCGGCTCCTTCACCTTCACGATGACCGCCCTGCCGGGCACCCCGGCCATCCAGAACGCCATCCCCTCGCCCTACTTCTCGACCAATGCCTTCGCGGCGCCCGGCCTCGGCATCATCGCCGGCCTGATCATGTTCGTCGGCGGTGTCGCCTGGCTGCAGTACCGCTCGGGCAAGCTCGTGGCCGCGGGTGAGGTCTACGAGCCCCCGGTCGCCACCGGGGGTGGCTTCTTCGGTCGTGGCCGCACCGGCTCCGACGACGCGCCGCGCGGCGACGCCGACGGTGAGGGTGCCGTCACCGTCAAGGAGAAGGTCGAGGTCGAGCAGAGCGAGGCCGATGCCCAGCTCATGGACCGTCCGCACGTGCCGTGGGTGATCGCCTTCGCGCCGATCGTCGTCGTCATCGCGCTCAACTACGCGCTCGTCAACTGGATCTTCCCCTCGATGGACTTCGCCTACCTCAAGCAGGAGGCCTACGGCTCCGTCGGCATCGACGACGTCGCCGGCATCTGGGGCATCATCGTCGCCCTCGTCGCGTCGATCGCCCTGGTCCTCGCGGCCAACTGGACCCGGCTCGTCGACGTCAAGGACGCGGTCAACGAGGGCACCATGGGCTCGCTGCTGCCGATCTTCAACACCGCCTCCGAGGTCGGATACGGCGCCGTCATCAGCTCGCTCGCGGCCTTCGGCACGATCAAGGACGCCGTCCTCGGTGTCTCGAGTAGCCCGCTCATCTCGCTGGCCCTGTCGGTCAACGTCCTCGCCGGCATCACCGGCTCCGCCTCCGGCGGCATGAGCATCGCGCTCGAGGCCCTCGGCGACCAGTTCAAGACGATGGCGGTCGAGCAGGGCATCTCGCTCGAGCTCGTCCACCGCGTCACGGCGATCTCCTCCGGCGGCTTCGACGCCCTGCCGCACAACGGCGCGGTCATCACGCTGCTGGCGATCTGCGGCCTGAGCCACCGCCAGTCCTACAAGGACATCGCGGTCGTCGCGATCGCCGTCCCGGTGCTCGCCCTGATCACGATCATCGTGCTGGGCTCGGTCTTCGGCAGCTTCTGACGCAGGCCCCGTCGCGAAGGCGCCGCCCTGAGGAGGCGCGCCAGCGCCACGACGAAGGGGAGGCCCCCACCGGATCACCGGTGGGGGCCTCCCCTTCGTCGTGGACCGTCCGCGGCGGCGTCAGCCGATGTCGCGGAAGGGGTGCACGCTGGCACCCAGGGCGTTGAGGCGCTCGGCGAGGTCCTCGTAGCCGCGGTTGATGACGTAGACGTTGCGCAGGTAGGACGTGCCCGGGGCGGCGAGCATCGCCAGCAGGACGACGACTCCGGGGCGCAGCGCGGGCGGGCAGGTGACCTCGTTGGCGCGCCAGCGGACCGGGCCCTCGACCAGCACGCGGTGCGGGTCCATGAGCGTGACCCGGCCACCGATCTTGTTGAGCTCGGTCAGGTAGATCGCGCGGTTGTCGTAGACCCAGTCGTGGATCGTCGTCGTGCCCTCGGCGCAGCTGGCGATGAGCGCGAAGAAGGGCAGGTTGTCGATGTTCAGACCCGGGAAGGGCATCGGGTGGATCTTGTCGATCGGTGCCTTGAGCGGCCCGGGGTGGGTCGTGATGTCGACGAGCCGGGTGCGGCCGTTGTGCGCGAGGTACTCCTCGGAGAGCGAGTACTGCATGCCCATGCCGGTGAGGGTCGCCAGTTCGATCTCGAGGAACTCGATGGGGGAGCGGCGGATGGTGATCTCCGACTTCGTGACGACGGCGGCCGCGATGAGGCTCATCGCCTCGATCGGGTCCTCGCTCGGCGAGTACTCGACGTCGACGTCGATCTCGCGCGCACCGGTGACCACGAGCGTGGTCGTGCCGATGCCCTCGACCCGGACGCCGAGCTTTTCGAGGAAGAAGCACAGGTCCTGGACCATGTAGTTGGGCGAGGCATTGCGGATCGTCGTGCGGCCCGGGTGGCGGGCGGCCGCCATGAGCGCGTTCTCGGTCACGGTGTCGCCGCGCTCGGTGAGCACGAAGGTCTTGTCCTGCGTGCCCTGGCCGGTCACCCGGGCCTCGTACCAGCCGTGCGTCGCCTCGACGTCGAGACCGAAGTGGGTCAGCGAGGTCATGTGCGGCTCGACCGTGCGGGTGCCCAGGTCGCAGCCACCGGCGTAGGGCAGGCGGAAGGAGGGGAACTCGTGCAGCAGCGGGCCGAGGAACATGATCACCGTGCGCGTGCGGCGGGCGGCCTCCTCGTCCATGCCGTCGAGGTCGAGCCGCTCCGGCGGGATGATCTCGAGGTCGGAGCTGTCGGGCAGCCAGCGGGTCTGCACGCCGATGGAGTGCAGCACCTCGAGGATGCGGTTGACCTCCTCGATGCGGGCGAGGTTGCGCAGCGTCGTCGTGCCCTTGTTGAGCAGCGAGGCGCACAGCAGCGCGACGGCGGCATTCTTGCTCGTCTTGACGTCGATGGCGCCGGAGAGGCGGCGGCCGCCCTCGATCTGCAGGTGGACGGCGCCACTGGTCGAGGTACGGGTCAGCGCGACGAGCTCGGTGTCGAGCGCTTCGCTGATCCGGGCGAGGTTGTCGAGCGTGAGGTTCTGCCCTCCAGCCTCGATGCGCGCGACGGCGCTCTGGCTCGTCTCGAGCTTGGTGGCGAGGTCGGACTGCGACAGGCCGGCGCGGTGACGCGCCTCCTTGATCGTCGTGCCGATGCGGGCGAGGTAGTCATCAGACATGCCGACAACGGTAACCCATATATGAGATATGTACAGCCCGTGTGGTTCCCCGCGTGTCGCCCCACCTCGATGCTGCCACACCCGGCCCATGACGAAGGGGAGGCCCCGCGCCGTGGCGGGACCTCCCCTTCGGGCTGACGCGGACGCGCCGAGCCGTGATCAGGCCGGGACGCTGGCCGCACCCGGCGGCAGGAAGCGCTGACCGGTGACCTTCTCCGAGACGCCCTCACGGTCCAGGAGCGGGGTGAGGCCGCCGTTCCAGAACTGGAAGCCGGCACCGGTGATCATCGCGAGGTCGATGTCCATCGGGGCCTGCGCGACACCGTCGTCGAGCATCGTGCGCACCTCCTCGGCGAGGACGCCGAGGACGCGCTCGCGCACCTGCTGCGCGGTGAGCACGACGGGGGACTCCGGAACGGTGAGCAGCTCGGCCGCTCCCTCGTCGTCGTAGGAGCGCTTGCCGGCCTCGACGAGCGCCTTGAGGTTCGGCGAGACGTAGAAGCGCTCGCCGAGCTCACGGTGGAGCGTCTCGCTGTTGTGCAGCGCGATCGCCGGGCCGACGAGACCGACGAGGACCAGCGGCGGCATCGGGGCCAGGCCCGCGATGCCCTCGTTGGCGACCTCGACCGGCGTGCCCTCGTCGACGATCTTCGAGAACTCGCCCATGAAGCGACCGAGCAGACGGTTGGCGATGAAGGAGGGGCTGTCCTTGACGAGGATGCACGTCTTCTTCAGGCCCTTGCCCGTGGCGAAGGCCGTCGCCAGCGCGGCGTCGTCGGTCCGCTCGCCCGGGATGATCTCGAGCAGGGGCATGACGGCGACGGGGTTGAAGAAGTGGAAGCCCACGACCCGCTCCGGGTGCTGCAGCTCGGACGCCATCTCGGTGATCGAGAGCGACGAGGTGTTGGAGGCGAGGACGCACTCGGGGGTGACGATCTGCTCCACCTCGGCCCAGACCTTCTTCTTGACGCCCATCTCCTCGAAGACGGCCTCGATGACGAAGTCGGCGTCGGCGAAGCCCTCCTTGCTCGTGGAGCCGGTGATCAGGCCCTTGAGCTGGTTGGCCTTGTCCTGCGTGATCTTGCCCTTGGCGAGGGACGCGTCGATCTCGCCGTGGACGTAGGCGACGCCCTTGTCGACCCGCTCCTGGTCGAGGTCGGTCATGACGACCGGCACCTTGAGCGAGCGGATGAAGAGCATCGCGAGCTGGCTGGCCATGAGGCCGGCGCCGACGATGCCGACCTTGCCGACGGGGCGCGCGAGCGCCTTGTCGGGTGCGCCGGCGGGGCGCTTCGCCCGCTTCTGCACCAGGTCGAAGGAGTACAGGCCGGCGCGCAGCTCGTCACCCATGAGCAGGTCGGCCAGGGCCTCGTCCTCGGCGGCGAAGGCAGCATCGCGCTCGGCGGTGCGGGCGGCGGTCACCAGCTCGATGGCCCGGTAGGGCGAAGGGGACTTCCGTGCGGTCTTCGCGTCGGCCAGCTTCGTGGCGGCCGCGGCAGCGGCCTCCCACACGGCGGCGTCGTCGCTGACCGGCTCGCGCTCGACCTTCGTCTCGCCGGCGAGGACACCCGCGGCCCAGATGATCGACTGCTCGAGGAAGTCGGCGGCGTCGAGGAGGGCGTCGGCCAGGCCGAGCTTCGCCGCGGCCGGGCCGTTGAGCATCCGGTTGGTGTTGAGCGGGTTCTCGACGATGACCTTGAGGGCCTTCTCCGGACCGACGAGGCGGGGGAGCAGGTAGCAGCCGCCCCAGCCGGGGACGAGCCCGAGGAAGACCTCGGGCAGCGCGATGGCCGGCACGGCCTTGCTCATCGTGCGGTAGTCGCAGGCCAGCGACAGCTCGACGCCGCCGCCCATCGCCGCGCCATTGACGAAGGCGAAGGTCGGCACGGGCAGGTCCATGATCGCCGCGTAGGCCGCGTGGCCGGTGCGGGCGATCTCGAGCGCCTGCTCGCGGCTGGTGATGCCCGGGACTCCGGTGAGGTCGGCGCCGACGGCGAAGATGAAGGGCTTGCCGGTGACGGCGACGGCGACGATCTCGCCGGCCTCGGCGCGCTGCTGCAGCGTGGCGACGGCGGCGCGCAGGCCGGCCATGCCCTCGAGGCCGAAGGTGTTGGGCTTGGTGTGGTCGTGGCCGTTGTCCAGCGTGACGAGGGCCAGCGTGCCGCCGTCGGCGGGGAGCTGGACGTCCTGGACGAGGGCGCGGGTGACGACCTCGGGCTTGGGCTCGCTCATGCTCAGTTCTCCTTGCCGTAGTCGGCGTGGTGCGGGTTCTCCCAGATGACGGCGCCGCCCATGCCGATGCCGATGCACATCGCGGTCATGCCGTAGCGGACGCTCGGGTCCTCGGCGAACTGCCGGGACAGCTGCGTCATGAGGCGCACCCCCGAGGAGGCGAGCGGGTGACCGGTCGCGATGGCGCCGCCGTAGCGGTTGACCTTGTCGGAGTCGTCGTCGATGCCGAAGTGCTCGAGGAAGGAGAGCACCTGGACCGCGAAGGCCTCGTTGAGCTCGAAGAGACCGATGTCGTCGATCGTCAGGCCGGCCTTGGCCAGCGCCTTCTCGGCGGCGGGGACCGGGCCGTAGCCCATGACCTCCGGCTCGACGCCGACGAAGGCGAACTCGACGAGGCGCATGCCGACGGGCAGGCCGAGCTCGGCGGCGGTCTCCTCCGCGGCGAGGATGCAGGCGGTCGCGCCGTCGTTGAGCCCGGCGGCGTTGCCGGCGGTGACCTTGCCGTGGGGGCGGAAGGGGGTCTTCAGGGTCTGCAGCGACTCGAGGGTCGTCTGCGGGCGCGGCGGTTCGTCGGTCGTCGCCAAGCCCCAGCCCTTCTCCGCGTGGCGGGTCGCGACCGGCACGAGGTCGGGCTGGATCTTGCCGTCCTCGTAGGCCTGCGCGAGCTTGCGCTGGCTGTTGACCGCGAACTCGTCCGAGCGCTGCTTCGTCAGGCTCGGGTAGCGGTCGTGCAGGTTCTCCGCCGTCTTGCCCATGACGAGGGCCGACGGGTCGACGAGCTTCTCCGACACGACGCGCGGGTTGGGGTCGACGCCCTCACCCATCGGGTGGCGGCCCATGTGCTCGACACCGCCGGCGACGGCGACGTCGATCGAGCCGAAGGAGATGGCACCGGCGATGTTGGTCACCGCGGTCATCGCGCCGGCGCACATGCGGTCGATGGAGTAGCCGGGCGTGGTGTTGGGCAGCCCGGACAGCAGGGAGGCCATGCGGCCCAGGGTCAGGCCCTGGTCGCCGATCTGGGTCGTGGCCGCGATCGCGACCTCCTCGACCCGCTCGGGCGGCAGCTCCGGGTGGCGGCGCATGAGCTCGCGGATGCAGGTGATGACGAGGTCGTCGGCGCGGGTCTGGGCATACATGCCCTTCTCCCCGGCCTTGCCGAACGGCGTGCGAACGCCGTCGACGAAGACGACCTCACGTGAAGTGCGGGGCACGGTGGGCCTCTCTGTCGTGGTGCAGGTGGCACGACGGGCTGGAGCCCGTCCGCGATCAGGCTACTAAGCGCTTGCTCACCTCGGACAGGTGCGCCTCACGTGACCCCGCCCACGTTCGCCTCCGGTGGTCGAGGTGCAAGGAGCTCTGCGACGAGCCTCGAGACCCCGGCTCCGGTCGACGGGGGACGTCGGCGCCCGACCCGCTCCCGGCGAGGAGGGCCGGCGCGCTGCGACGAGCCTCGAGACCCGGCTCCGGACGAAGGGGGACGTCGGCGCCCGCCGAAGTCCTTCGTTCGCGCATGGCCGGAGGTTGTCGTGCCTGACTTCGGCTTGATGTGCGCCGACATCCCCCTTCGACCTGCGCCTCACCCGCGGCCGCCTCGAAGGCAGCCCCGCGCCCGACTGCCGGGTTGAGGTGATCGCGTCCGACTATCCGGTCGCTGCTACCTCCACCCGCTCCCGCGCCCCGCCCCCGAGTGGTGGATTGAGGTGATCGCGTCCGACTATCAGGTCGCTGGTACCTCCACCCGTTGCGGCGCCCTGCCCTCGAGCCCGTCAGGCGTCGGGGTGGGCGGCGAAGGCGTCGGCGAGCATGGGGGCGACGATCTCGCGCTGCCAGGGGCGCACGCCGAGGTCGGCGAGGGCCTCGGCGAAGCCCTCCGGGCTGCGGTCCTGCGGCGGCGACCACACGACCCGGCGAAGGGGGTCGGGGGAGCAGACGTTCTCGATCGGGATGGTGCGCTCGTCGGCGAAGCTGCCCAGGGCCTCGCGGGTGGCCGTCAGTCGGTCGGCGGCGAGCGGGTCGCGGTTGGCCCAGGAGCGCTGCGGCGGAGGGCCGTCGGACTTGACCGAGGCCGGCGGCAGCTCGTCGTCGGGCAGGCGTCGTGCCCGGGCGACGGCGTCGAGCCAGGCGCGCTGGCTGCGCTGGATCGCGCGGTGCCCACGCGGCAGGTCACCGGGTGCCTGCGGGTCGGCCAGGGCGATGTCGACGAGAGCGGTGTCGGGGATCACCCGGCCGGGGGAGGTGTCGCGGTCGCGGGCGATGCGGTCACGCTCGTACCAGAGCTCGCGCACCGTCGCGAGGACCCGTGGCTGGCGGATCTTGTGCAGGCCCGAGGTCCGACGCCACGGGTCCTCCTTGACCGCCGGCCGCCAGCTGAGCAGCGCCTCGAACTCCTGCCGTGCCCACTCGCTCTTGCCCTGCGCGGCGAGGTCGGCGCCCATGAGGTTGCGCACCTCGGTGAGCACCTCGACGTCGAGGGCGGCGTAGCGCAGCCACGGCTCGGGCAGCGGCCGGGTCGACCAGTCGACGGCCGAATGCTCCTTGGCCAGGCTGATGCCGAGGTAGTGCTCGATGACCGCGGCGAGGCCGACGCGGGGCAGGCCGAGCAGTCTGGCCGCGAGCTCGGTGTCGAAGATCTGCCGGGGCGCCAGACCGAGCTCGCGCAGGCAGGGCAGGTCCTGGGTTGCGGCGTGCAGGATCCACTCGCCGGTGCCGATGGCCCGGTCGAGCGGGGTGAGGTCGGGCAGGGTCACCGGGTCGATGAGCCAGGTGCCCGAGCCCTCGCGGCGGACCTGGACGAGATAGGCGCTCTGCCCGTAGCGGTAGCCGGAGGCGCGCTCGGCGTCGAGGGCCACGGCCCCGACACCGCTGCCGATCGCCTGGGCGCAGGCGTCGAGCTCGGACTCGAGGGTGATGACCGGCGGGATGCCCTCGGCGGGCTCGGTGAGGACCGGCAGGGGAGCCGGCTCGGGCGTCGAGTCGGGAGTCTCGTCGCCGGGCGGGGCGGCCGCCTCGGGAGTGCTCTCGGGCTCGGGCGGGGCCCCGGTGTCCTGCGGCGTCACCGGCGACGCCCCGGCAGGGCCACGACACCAGAGGGCAGCGGCGGCAGACCGCCGACCGTGCCCAGCATGTCGGCCCAGGCCAGCAGGTGGGGGCCGACGGCGGAGTCGGCGGGGCTCCACGAGGCGCGGATCTCCATCTCGACGTCGGGCTCTCGGTCCTCGAGGTCGGCGAAGGACTCGGAGACGACGTGCGTCACCGTGCCGGCGAGGTTGGCGGCCTCGATGCCGTGCTCCTCGAGGGCGTCGGTGAGCCACGACCAGCCGACGGCTCCGAGCATCGGGTCGCCGGCGACCTCGGGCTCGAGCTCGGCGCGGGCGAAGGTGACGATGCGCCAGGCGCCGCCCCACGGCTCGGGCTCGCTCGGGTCGTGCAGCAGGACGAAGCGTCCGGTCGCGAGGTCCTCGCCGTCGGCGGAGTCGACGATGTCGGCGGTCATCGCGACGGCGTGGGGGGCCAGACGGGTCGGCGCGGGCACCTCGGTCAGGCGCACCTCGGGGCGTAGCCGGGTCTCGTGCAGGCTCCGCAGCGCATGGGCGAAGTCCGGCGACTGCGCCTCGGAGATCTCTCGGGTGGCCACCTGTCGAGCCTAGGTCGCGAGAGGCCCCGCCGGCGGGAGGGCACGCCGGGCGGGCATGGGAGGATGCGCCCCGTGACCACCCACGCCTCGCCCTCCGACAGCCCCCTCGTCCGCGCGGCCCGCGGAGAGTCCGTGCCCCGCACCCCCGTGTGGTTCATGCGGCAGGCCGGCCGGTCGCTGCCCGAGTACCGCGAGGTGCGCCGCGGCACCGACATGCTCGAGGCCTGCCGCACGCCCGACCTCGTCACCGAGATCACCCTGCAGCCGGTGCGCCGGCACCGGGTCGACGCGGCGATCTTCTTCTCCGACATCGTCGTGCCGCTCGCCGCGGCGGGTGTCGACATCGACATCGAGCCGGGCGTCGGGCCGGTGCTGGACCTCCCCTTCGCCTCCCGCGAGGACCTCGACCGCCTGCCCGAGCTGACCCCGGACATGGTCCCCGACATCACCGAGTCGGTCCGCCGGATCGTCCTCGAGCTCGGTGCGACGCCGCTCATCGGCTTCGCCGGCGCGCCCTTCACCCTCGCCTCCTACCTCATCGAGGGCGGGCCGAGCCGCAACCACGAGCTGACCAAGTCGCTCATGCACGGCGACCCCCAGCTGTGGCACGACCTGTGCGCCCGGCTGTCGCAGATCTCCGCGGCCTTCCTCAAGGTCCAGGTCGAGGCGGGGGCCAGCGCGATCCAGCTCTTCGACTCGTGGGCCGGCTTCCTGTCGAAGGCCGACTACCGCCGCTACGTCCTCCCGCACACCGAGGCCACCCTGGCGGCGCTCGCCGACGCGGGCGTGCCGCGCATCCACTTCGGCGTCGGGACCGGTGAGCTGCTGCCGGACATGGCCGCGGCCGGCACCGAGGTCATCGGGGTGGACTACCGGGTCAACCTCGCCGAGGCCATCGAGCGCGTGGGCGGCAACCAGCCGGTGCAGGGCAACCTCGACCCGGCACTGCTCTTCGCGCCCTGGGAGGTCGTCGAGCGCGAGGTCCGCCGCATCCTCGACGAGGGTCGCGCCGCGCCCGGCCACATCTTCAACCTCGGCCACGGCGTGCTGCCCGACACCGACCCCGTGGTCCTCACCCGCGTCGTCGAGCTGGTCCACGAGGTCAGCGCCCGCTGAGCCCCGCGGGGCTCAGGCCTCCGCGGTCGGGGCCGTCGGCGTGGCGAGCGGACGAGACGCCCGCCGGCGCCGGACCCACCGCGCGAGCGGCCAGCCGACGACCAGGCCCACGACGGCGAAGGGGGTCACCGCACCCAGCACCGTCAGGCCGACGGTCAGGGCCCCGGTGAAGGCCGACCACCCGGACCCGAGCCCGGCGAGGAAGCCGGTGCGCTCCTCCTCGGGCTCGTCGGCGGGTGCGTCCTGCGTCGACAGGCTCACCGTGATCGGTGCCGTCGTCGTGCGCTTCTCGAGCGACTTCTGCTGGCTCGTCATCGCCTCGAGGTCCGCCTCGCGTCGGCTCAGCTCGCTCTCGAGCGTCACGACCTGGTCGAGGCCCTCGGCCGAGTCGATGAGCTTGCGCAGGCGCTCGACCGACTTCGTCATCGTGCGCACCCGCGCCTCGGTGTCGGTGTACTGCGCGGTGAGGTCCTCGGCCTCGCTCGAGCGGTGGGTCACCTCGCCGATGTCCGCGAGACGGGTCATCGTCGCGTCGAGGTCGTCGACGGGGACGGTGACGGTGATCTCGGCCCAGTCGCCGCGGTGCCCGTCGTCGGCCCGCGAGTCCTCGCTCGAGACGTAGCCGTCGACCCGGGCGGCCGTGGAGCGGACCTTGGCGGTCGACTTCTCGACGTCGTCGACGGTGATCGACAGGCTCGCCGTGCGGGCGACGTGCGTCCCGCTCGCGACCTGCGTCGTGTTGCCCGCCCGCTTCGACGAGCCCGAGTCGCCCGACCCGGAGCCGGCGGCGCTGTCGGAGCTGCCCGACTCCTGGTCCGCCGCCGAGGTCGCGGACGAGGCGGCGCCGCCCCCTTCGTCCTGGCTCATCGGTCGGCTGCTCACCGACTCGTCACTGCTGCCGCCTCCGCACCCGGCGAGCGCCAGCCCGCCGGCCGCGACGAGCGCCGCCCACCGTGCCGTCGTCCACCGTGCCGTGCCTGCCGTGGTGCCCATCGTCGTACCCCCTGCGTCGTGCGGCGGGTCGGTCCCGCCGCGGTGTCGTGGGTCTGACGAGAGCGGACCCCAGTTCGGTTCCCACCCCCGTCCGCGGGGCCCGAAGCGCGGTGGGAGAGTGGGGCCATGGGTTCGCGGGTCGTCGTCATCGGTGGTGGGCTGGCCGGTCTGGCCACCGCCCACCACCTCCTACGGGCACGCCCCGACCTCGACCTCACCGTCGTCGACGGCGGTGACCGCCCCGGCGGCAAGGTGCGCCGCGAGCAGGTCGGCGGCGTCCTCGTCGACGTCGGCGCGGAGTCGGTCGTGGCCAGCAGCGCCGCCGCCCGGGACCTCGTCACCGGGCTGGGCCTGGCCGACCGCCTCGTCCACCCCGAGCCGGTCCCGGCCTCCATCTGGTCCCGCGGGCGCCGGCATCCGGTGCCCGGACGCACCTTCATGGGGGTGCCCGGCCACGAGACCGACACCTCCGGTCTCCTCGACGAAGGGGAGGTCGCTCGCGCCGCGCAGCCGGCCCCCTTCGCTCTCGACTGTGACGACGTCACCGTCGCCGAGGCGGTCGCCGCGGTCCACGGCCGGGCGGTCGTTGACCGCATCGTCGAGCCGCTGCTCGGCGGGGTCTACGCCGGCCGCGTCGACCGGCTGTCGCTGCGCGCCACGATGCCGGTCCTGTGGTCGGCGATGGCCGGCGGTCGCACGATGACCGAGGCCGTCGACGGGCTGCTGCCACCCCCGAGCGCCACGCCGCGACCCCGGGTCATGGGACTGTCCGGTGGCATCGGCGGGCTCGCCGACGCCCTCGCCGCGTCGGTGCAGGCCGCAGGCGGCCGGATCGAGACCGGCACGCTCGTGC
This sequence comes from Janibacter sp. CX7, assembly GCF_024362365.1. Taxonomy (NCBI): domain Bacteria; kingdom Bacillati; phylum Actinomycetota; class Actinomycetes; order Micrococcales; family Intrasporangiaceae; genus Janibacter; species Janibacter sp. CX7. The sequence goes on from NZ_CP101464.1 coordinate 1,438,645, forward strand.
GACGGATCGAGCGCATCCCGACGGGGTGGCGGGTCGTCACGGGAGCGACCACCGCGCCCCGGGCGCTCGACGCCGATCTCGTCGTCCTCGCGACCCCCGCGACGCCGACGTCGCGGCTGCTCGCCGACCACGCGCCCGCGGCCTCGACCGCGTTCGCGGGCATCGACCACGCGTCGATGGCCGTCATGACGATCGCCCTGCCCGCGGCGGCGGCACCCGCACTGCCGGGCAGCGGCTTCCTCGTGCCCGCGGTCGACGGCCGCACGATCAAGGCGAGCACCTTCTCCGCGAGCAAGTGGGCGTGGGTGCGCGAGGCCAGCGACGAGGTCGTCCTGCTGCGCGCCTCCGCCGGTCGTGCGGGGGAGGTCGCGGCCCTGCAGCGCGACGACGACGAGCTCGTCGCCGTTGCGCTCTCCGAGATCGGCCAGGCCCTCGGTGCACCGTTGCCGGCGCCGGTCGACCACCACGTGCAGCGGTGGGGCGGCGGGCTGCCGCAGTACGACCTCGGGCACACTGAGCGGGTCGCCGCCGTGCGCGCGGCGGTCGCCGAGCTGCCCGGGATCGAGGTCACCGGCGCGGCCTACGACGGTGTGGGCATCGGTGCGGTCCTCACCGGGGCCGCCGCCACGGCCACCACGATCCTCGACGCACTTCCCCCTTCGTCCACCCCTCGACAGGAGCCCCGATGACCACCCGGCCCGTCCCCGCCAAGCCCTCCCGCGAGCAGCTCGAGGCGATCAACAGCAGCGTGCACTACGCGATGTTCTCCGCCTTCGCGCTCGTCACGCCGATCGGCGACGACGACCGCGCGGCGATCACGCGCGAGGTGGAGGAGCTCTTCGCGGAGCTCACCGAGGACGGCGTGCGCATCCGCGGTGTCTACGACGTGGCCGGACTGCGCGCCGACGCCGACGTGCTCGTGTGGTGGCACGCCGACGACATCGAGCAGCTGCAGGACGCCTACAAGCGACTGCTGCGCACCGAGCTCGGCGCACACCTCGACCCGGTGTGGTCCAACGCCGCCGTCCACCGTCAGGCGGAGTTCAACCGTAGCCACGTGCCGGCCTTCCTCGCGGGGGAGGAACCGCGCGACTACGTGTGCGTCTACCCCTTCGTGCGCTCCTTCGACTGGTACGTCATCGACGAGAAGGAACGGCGCACGATGCTCGCCGAGCACGGCGCGATGGCCCGCGACTTCCCCGACGTGCGCGCCAACACGATCCCCGCCTTCGCCCTGGGCGACTACGAGTGGATCCTCGCCTTCGAGGCCGACGAGCTGCACCGCATCGTCGACCTCATGCGCGAGCTGCGCGCCTCCAAGGCACGCCTGCACGTGCGTGAGGAGATCCCCTTCTTCACCGGTCCGCGGGTGAGCGTCGAGGCGCTCGTCGCCGGCCTGCGCTGACGACATGCCTCGGGGGCCCCACCCGATGGTGAGGCCCCCGAGGGACGGGCTCAGCCCTGTGCCGGGCGCAGCGTCATCGAGATCGAGTTGATGCAGTAGCGCTGGTCGGTCGGGGTGTCGTAGCCCTCGCCCTCGAAGACGTGGCCCATGTGGCTGCCGCAGTTTGCGCAGCGGACCTCGACGCGGGGGCGGCCGGGGAGGGAGTCGTCCTGGATGTACTCGACCCGGTCCTCGGCGAGCGGGGTGTAGAAGCTCGGCCAGCCGCAGTGGCTGTCGAACTTCGTGTCCGAGGTGAAGAGCTCGGTGCCGCAGGCGCGGCAGGCGTAGACGCCCTCGGTCTTGGTGTCGGTGTACTCACCGGTGAAGGGCCGCTCGGTCCCCGCGGCCCGCAGGACGGAGAACTCGTCGGCCGACAGCTCCTCGCGCCACTGCTCGTCGGACTTGGTGACCGCGTAGTCGCGGCCGGTGGGCTCCATCATCGTCTGGCTCCTCGTCGATCGGTCTGCTCATCATGCAACGCGACGGCCCCCGGAGATCATCCGGGGGCCGTCGCACGCCGTGGTGGGCGAAGGGAGGTCAGCTCACTTCTTCAGGTCGAGGTGGACGACCTGCGGGTCGTGGTCGCTGTCCTGGTCGGCGAAGGGTGAGTTGGTGTGGACGATGTCGTAGGTGAAGGCCGGCCGCTGGCCCTTGCCGGGACGGAAGGGGCCGACCTTCGTGTCGAGCGTCGCCAGGGCCGGCGAGACGAAGATGTGGTCGAGCACCTGGCTGTTGCCCTCGTAGACATAGGTCCACCGCTCCGACTCCGGCAGGGTGCGCGGCAGGTCGGTCAGGGCCTTCGACCCGGAGCCCTCGACGATGTCGGCGAGGATGTCGCTCGTCTCGCTGAACTCGAAGTCGTTGACGTCGCCGGCGACGACGAACTTCGCCTGCGGGTCGGCCGCGAGCAGGTCGTCGGCGAAGGCGCGCACCTCACGGGCCTGCTCGTGGCGGGCGTCCTCGCTCGAGCGCACCGGCTGCTGCCAGCGACCGAAGAGCGGGTCGTCGCCCCCCTTCGAGCTGAAGTGGACCGCGGCGACGAAGACCCGCTCACCGCGGTAGCGGTACTCGCCGACGAGCGGCTTGCGCGAGTCGTCGAAGGCCGCCGACGAGGGGGCGATGCGACCGGGCGACTCGGTGAGGTGGGCGCCCTTCTTGTCCGCGACCACGTCGGTGGCGTGGTCGGCGGCACCCGAGCTGCGCTCGACGAAGTCGATGTCGCGGTCGGTGCGGTGGAGCAGGACGTTGCGGATGTTGCCGCCGGGCTGACCGCCGTCGGTCTTGTCCTGCGGGTCGACCCAGTGGGCCTCGTAGGTGGGTCCGCCCGCGGACTCGATGGCGGCGATGAGCTTGTCGGTCGTCGCGCTGGAGTCGACGGTGCCGTCGTCGGTGGGCCCGCTGTTGTCCTGGACCTCCTCGACGGCGATGACGTCGGGGCTGCGCAGGTTGGTGACGACCTGACCGGCGAGCCGGTCGAACTTGCTCTGGTCGTTGCTCGGCGCGAGGTTCTCGACGTTGAAGGAGGCGACGGACAGCTCGCGGTCGTGCTGCGGCTGGGTCACCTCACGCTCGAGCCCGCCGTCCTCGACGGTCGGGACCTGCGTAGCCAGCAGCTTGAAGTTGGCGAAGGAGTAGTCGAGCGGGCCGGCGACGAGACCGGGCAGGCGGTCGCGCACGTCGGCGTCGGGCAGCGAGCCGCTCGGCAGGAGCACGTCGTCGACGAGCACCCGCATCGCATTGGGCTGGTCGTAACCGCCGTAGACGACACCACCGGCCGACGAGCGGGTCGCCTCGACCTGCGAGCCGGGGACGACGGGGATCTCGTAGCCGGTCGGCCCGACGACCTGCGCGTCACGGACGGCGACCTGCATGCCCTCCATCGACTCGTAGAAGTCGATCGCGTCGCGGTCCGGGCGGAAGGCAGCCTCGGCGTACTCGACGCTCTTGGGGTCCTCGGCGTCGATGGTCTGCTGCGGCGCGACGCGGTCCTCGCCGAGGACGTCGGGCGCGGGCACCTCGCCGGTGCCGGTGCGGGTCACGACGGGGGAGACGATCTCGGTCGTCGTGAGGTTGTCCCATCCGCTCGAGCCGCCGGGGCGGAACTCGTCGACGACCCCGTCGACGCTCGCCGTGTCACCGACGGCGACGGTCGGCGTCGAGCGGGTGTAGACGAAGATCCCCTCGGACGTCGCCTCGTCGTCGTCCGGCGTCGTGCTCTGCAGCCAGAAGCCCGAGGGCGAGACCGCGGTGACGACGCCCTCGACGCCGTTGACCTTCGACCCGTCGAAGGGGGAGATGTGGTGGCTGCCCTGGATCTCGGCGATGGTCTCGGGCTCGTCGACCGGCGGCTCCCCGCCGTCGTCGGGCTCGCAGACGACCGGCGTGGTCGAGGAGTTCTGCGGGGTCGGCGCGCCGACGGCGAAGTCGGCGGCGTTGTTGTCGGTGTCGACGCACACGTCGGTGCGCGCCACGGAGGTCTCGTTGCTCGTCGCGTCGGCGGCAGCGCCCTCGGCGGTCGTGGCCGCGCCCCAGCCGAGGCGGTCGGCTACCTGGCCGTCGGGGCGCACGATCTCGACGCGGGCGCCGGAGGAGGACATCGGCACGGTGCCCGTGGCATCCGGCGTCGGCAGCGCGGGCAGCGAGGTGTTGGCGCCGTCGGCCTGCTTGACGAGGTAACGACCGCCGGCGACGACCTGGCCGCTCAGCGACGTCGTCTGCGGCGTGGTGCCGCTCGCGGAGTAGTAGCGCAGCGTCCAGCCGGTGAGGTCGACGTCGGCCTGGCCGCGGTTGGCGAGCTCGACGAAGTCGCTGCGCAGCGTCGCGCGCGAGTTGCCACCCCCTCCGTAGGCCTCGGAGATGACGAGGTCGGGCGAGGCGGCGGAGGCGCTCGGGGCGAGCACCGCGAGGCCGGTGAGGCCGAGCGGCGCGACGGTCAGTGCCGCGAGCACGCGGCGACGACGGGAGGGCATGTGGGCTCCTGGGAAGGGGTGGGTGTGGCCACGGGCACAGTAGGACCACCGGGTGCTCCGCGCAGCGCGAGCGGGTGAACGTCGCGTGACGATCACGCGTCGGGACGAAGGGGGTTCAGCCGCCCCCCTTCGTCGGTGGCAGCCCATACGCTGACCGCATGGCCAAGACCCCCGCCGTCATGGTGCCCGCCGGCGACCGGGAGGTGCGCGTCTCGAGCCCCGACCGGGTGATCTACGAGGCCACCGACCGCACCCCCGAGATCACGAAGTTGCAGGTGTGCGAGTACTACGCCGCCGTGGGCGAGGCGATGATGCGCCAGATCGGCGACCGCCCCGCGGCGATGGAGCGCTGGCCCGACGGGTGGCGCGAGGGGATGCGCCTGGCGGTCGGGCCGCGGGACAAGGACGCCGACGGCTTCTACCAGAAGCGGCTGCCCCGGGGAGCGCCCGAGTGGATCGAGACGGTCGGCATCACCTTCCCGAGCGGCCGCGGTGCCGAGGAGCTGTGCCCGAGCGAGCCGGGGGCGCTCGTGTGGGCGGCGCAGATGGGCACGCTGACCTTCCACCCGTGGCCGGTGCGCCGACCGGACGTCGACCACCCCGACGAGCTGCGCATCGACCTCGACCCGCAGCCGGGCACGACCTTCGCCGACGTCCAGCGGGTCGCCGGCGTCGCCCGGGAGCTCCTCGAGGATCTCGGCATGCGCGGCTACCCGAAGACGAGCGGCAACCGCGGCATCCACGTCTACGTGCGCATCGAGCCGCGCTGGTCCTTCGAGGACCTGCGGCACGCGGCGATCGGCTTCGGCCGCGAGCTCGAGCGGCGTGACGACGGGGTGACGACGGCCTGGTGGAAGGAGGAGCGCGGCGAGCGGATCTTCGTCGACTTCAACCAGAACAACCGCGACCGCACGATCGCCGGCGCGTGGAGCCTGCGCGCCCGGCCCGGTGCTCCCGTGAGCACCCCGATGACCTGGGACCAGCTCGCCGAGGTCACCGACCCGGCCGAGCACAACATTCTGACCGTGATCGACCACCTGGCCGGCGGCGACCCGTGGGCCGACATCGACGAGACCGCCCACTCGCTCGAGCCGCTCCTCGACCTGTGGGAGACCCTGCCCGGCGGGGAGCTGAACTTCCCGCCCGACTACCCGAAGATGCCCGGCGAGCCGCCCCGGGTGCAGCCGAGCAAGAAGGTCGCGTCGCACTGGGACGAGGACGGCAACCGCATCGAGGAGTAGGTGCGTTGGCCCGCCTGCGTGACGGTCTGCTCACCTGTGTCACGCCATCGGGTCACACACGTGCACATGTGGTCACTCAGGCCAGATCAGTCGAGGACCTCGCCCAGGTCGTAGGCCGCGGCCCGGTCGATCTGGTCGAGCGTGCACGACTCGGGGTCGCGGTCGGGCCGCCAGCGCAGGAACTGCACGGTGTGCCGGAATCGCCAGCCCTCGAGCTGGTCGAAGGCGACCTCGACGACCCGCTCGGGTCGCAGCGGCACGAAGCTGACGTCCTTGCCCGAGCTGAAGCGTGAGCGGTCGGTCTCGGCGTGCTCGATGTTGCCGTCGGCGTCGCGCCGCACGAGCGGCTCGAGCTCCTCGACGAGCTCGAGCCGCCGCTTCGCGGTGAAGGCCGCGATGCCGCCGACATTGAAGAGCTGCCCCTCGTGGAAGAGCCCGAGCAGCAGCGAGCCGACCCCCTGGCCGGACTTGTGCACGCGATAGCCGGTGACGACCGCCTCGGCGGTGCGCTTGTGCTTGATCTTGAGCATCGTCCGCTTGCCGGGGGAGTAGGGCGAGGCGAGCGCCTTGGCGACGACCCCGTCGAGCCCGGCGCCCTCGAAGCGGGTGAACCAGTCGCGGGCCTCGTCGGCATCGCGGGTGACCCGCGTCAGGTGCAGCGGCGCCCCCTTCGCCATGCCGTCGAAGAGCGTCTCGAGCCGCTCCCGCCGCTGGGCGAAGGGAGAGCTCGTCACGTCCTCGTCGCCGACGGCGAGCAGGTCGAAGGCGATCAGCTCCGCGGGCGTCTCCTGCGACAGCTTGGTGATCCGCGACTCGGCCGGGTGGATCCGCTGCCCGAGGGCCTCCCAGTCGAGGCGCTGGGCCCCCGGCTCGCCACTGCGGACGACGACCTCGCCGTCGACGACGGCGCTGCCGGGCAGGTGCTCACGGATCGCGGCGACGAGCTCGGGGAAGTAGCGGGTGAGCGGCTTCTTGCCCCGGCTGACGAGCTCGACGTCGTCGCCCTCCTTGCGCACGATGCACCGGAAGCCGTCCCACTTGGGCTCGTAGGAGTAGCCACCCTCCACGGCATCCGGCGCGGGCACGTCCGTGACGGCCTTGGCGAGCATCGGGTCGAGCACGAGGTCAGCGGGAAGTGGTGTCACTCACCACATTCTGCCCGCGAGCCACGACATTTGAGACGATGACGCCGTGACTCAACGGACGGTGGCCGAGCGGGCCCTGACCTACGGCGCGGTCGCCGCGGGATCCGCCCTCATGGGCGCCGGTTCGGTGTGGGTCGGGGCGGGCACCTACTTCGCGCGCAAGGTGCTCACCCCCGACCTCGTCCGCCCCGACGACACCCGGATCCACGTCATCCACTCGGACAGCGTGACCCTCTCCGGCACCCCCGACCTGCTCGTCCCCGGTCGCTACGGGCTGTGGCTGGACGGCGGTCGTGGCCACGCCCGCATCGGTGGGGTCCTCGAGGTCGACCACCGCCGGCAGCGGGTGCGCCGTGAGCTCCTCGGCGTCGACGAAGGCGTGCTGCAGCCCGGGACGGCCCGCTTCAACGGCTACTACTACGGCCGCGACCCCCGGGCCGACCTCGGCCTCGAGACCCAGGACGTCGTCGTGCCCGCGGAGCTCGGGCCGATGCCCGCGTGGGTCGTGCCCGGTGGCAGCGGCGACCGGTGGGCCGTCCTCGTCCACGGGCGCGGTGCGCGCCGGCACGAGACGCTGCGCGCCATCCCGGCGCTGCACGCCGCCGGCCTGACCTGCCTGGTCCCGAGCTATCGCAACGACGGCGACGCCCCGCGCGGTCCCGACGGGCGCTACAACCTCGGCCTGTCCGAGTGGCGCGACATCGAGGACGCCGTGCGCCTGGCGCTCGCCCGTGGCGCCCGCGAGATCGTGCTCGTCGGGTGGTCGATGGGCGGGGCGATCGTCCTGCAGTTCCTCGACCGCTCGCCCCTCGCCTCCGACGTCTCCCGGGCGGTCCTCGACGGTCCGGTCGTCGACTGGGGCGACGTGCTGCGGCACCACGCGGAGCTGCACCGCGTGCCCGCGCCCGTGTCCCACCTCGGCAGCGCGCTCATGGGCAAGCACTGGGCCCGTCGTCTCGTGGGCGTCAGCGAGAGCGTCGACGTCGCGAGGACCAACTGGGTCACCCGGGCGGAGGAGCTCGAGCACCAGATCCTGCTCATCCACTCGCGTGACGACGAGTTCGTGCCCGTCGGGCCGAGCGAGGCGCTCGCCGCGGCACGGCCCGACCTCGTGACCTTCGAGCCGTGGTCCCTCGCCCGGCACTGCAAGGAGTGGAACGTCGACCCGCGTCGCTGGACCGACACCGTCCTCGACTTCGTCCGCTAGCGCCGACTGCCGTCAGCCGGTCAGCGGCTCACCCGCCACAGGCCGAGGAGGGTCCCGTCCTCCTCGAGCAGGTGCCGGCACGACAGGCGAAGGGCGACCCCGTCACCGTCGAGGATGCGCGGGTGGTCGACGCGGCGCCCCCCGACGACCTGCGGGGTCCACGACAGGCCGAGCTCGTCGACGAGTCCGGCGCCGGCGAGGTCCGCGGCCAGGGAGGGCCCCCCTTCGCACAGCACGTGGGGCCCGAAGGTCTCCCGGGCGCGCTCGAGGACCTGCGCCAGGTCGACGGTCTCGTCGCCGCACAGCCAGGTGTTCTCCTCCTCGTCGATGCCGGCGGCGCTCGTCGTCGCGAGCACGACGTCGGGCTCGCCCCGGAGGGTCTCGGGCAAGTGCCCGCGGCGCGAGACGACGACGAGGGGCATGTCGGCGCTGCCATAGCCCTCCGCGCGGGCGGTGCCGGCGCCGACGAGCAGGACGTCCGCCGCGAAGCGCATCGCCGTGAAGGCCCGGTGATCGGCCGAGGAGTTGATCGACCCCGAGAGCCCGTCGCTGCCGGTGGCGGCGCCGTCGAGGGTCGTGACGAAGTTCAGCCGCAGGAGCGGACCGTCGTGGGCGTAGAGCGCGTCGAGGGTCTCCTCGTCGACGTCGGAGCCGGGGGAGACGTCGGTCGCCGCGTCGTCGGCGCTGAGGATCCGCATGGCGCGAGTCTGCCCCACGGGACCCCCGCCCTGACATGATGCGGCCATGGCCAAGGACAAGAAGTCAGCCAAGACGTCGTCTGCCACGTCCTTCCGCGAGGTGCTGCGTGCCGACCCCGGCACCGACCTGTCGAAGATCGACCCCCGTGGCACCCCCGGCTTCGACGGGGACAAGGCCGCCGGGCAGGCCGCGCTCGCCGAGCTCGCCGATGTCCTGTCCGAGCTGCAGGAGCGGCTCTTCGCCGAGTCCAAGGCGGGCGGCGGTCGCAGCGTCCTGCTCGTCGTGCAGGGGATGGACACCGCCGGCAAGGGCGGCATCATGCGACACGTCGTGGGCGCGGTCGACCCCCAGGGCGTCGACATCACGAGCTTCAAGGCGCCGAGCGCCGAGGAGCGCAAGCACCCCTTCCTGTGGCGCATCCGCAATGCGCTGCCCGAGCCGGGGATGATCGGGGTCTTCGACCGCAGCCACTACGAGGACGTGCTCATCGTGCGGGTCCACGACCTCGTGCCGCGCGCGCAGTGGTCGCGCCGCTACGGGCAGATCAACACCTTCGAGGAGACCGTCGCCGACAAGGGCACGACGATCATCAAGGTGATGCTGCACATCAGCAAGGACGAGCAGAAGGAGCGCCTCACCGAGCGTCTCGACCGCCCGGACAAGCACTGGAAGTTCAACCCCGGCGACATCGACGAGCGCGAGCACTGGGACGACTACCAGGAGGCCTACCAGGCCGTCATCGACAAGTGCTCGACCGAGGTCGCGCCCTGGTATGTCGTGCCGGCCGACCGCAAGTGGTTTGCCCGCCTGGCCGTGATGCAGCTGCTCAAGGAGCACCTCGAGGAGCTCGACCCGCAGTGGCCGAAGGCCGACTTCGACGTCGCCGCCGAGCAGAAGCGGCTCAAGAAGTCCTGACCCGCAGGACTCGGGTCAGGCGGTGACCGAGGCGCGCTCGATGGCGGCGGGGCCCGCCGCGGCCACGAGGCCGGCGTCGAGCGTGCCGAAGCTGTCTCCCTTCGCCCCGCCGAGCCGCGACTCGACGAAGGCCTCGGCCAGCTCGGCGGGCGAGTGCTGCACCACGAGGCTGCCCTGGAGGGTCAGGGCCAGCCGCTCGACGAGCCGGCGGGCGCCCGTGGCGGCCTCGACCCCGTCGAGCGCGGCGAGCCCGGCGCAGTCGCGCTCCACCTCGTCGAGCGCGGTGTCGAGCGTCGTGAGCCGGCCCCGGGCGACCGAGGCCTCCTTGAGCAGCGCCATGAGCGACGCCGGCTCGCGGCCGATCGCGCGCAGCACGTCGAGCGCGTTGACATTGCCCGAGCCCTCCCAGATGGAGTTGAGCGGCGCCTGCCGGTACAGCCGGGCCATGCCGTTCTCCTCGACGTAGCCGTTGCCCCCGAGGCACTCCAGCGCCTCCGCGACGAAGGGGGAGGTCCGCTTGCAGACCCAGTACTTGCCGACGGCGACGCCGAGGCGGGTCAGCTCGGTCTCGCCCTCGTCGACGGCGTGGGCCAGCCGCATCCCGAGGAGGGTCGCGGCCTCCGACTCGAGAGCGAGGTCGGTGAGCACGTTGCGCATCAGCGGCTGGTCGACGAGCAGCGCGCCGAAGGCCCGACGGTGGCGGGTGTGGTGGACCGCCCGCGTCAGGGCCGTGCGCATCGTGCCGGCGGAGCCGAGCACGCAGTCGAGGCGGGTCGCCGAGACCATGTCGATGATCGTGCGGACCCCGCGCCCCTCCTCGCCGACGAGCGCGCCCCAGGTGCCGTCGAGCTCGATCTCGGAGGAGGCATTGGACCGGTCGCCGAGCTTGTCCTTGAGCCGCTGCAGGGCGAAGGGGTTGCGCGTCCCGTCCTCGAGCACCCGGGGGACGAGGAAGCAGCTCGGCGCGGCCTCGGGCGAGGTCTTGGCCAGGACGAGGAAGACATCGCTCATCGGGGCGGAGCAGAACCACTTGTGCCCGGTGAGTCGGTAGGTCTCGCCGGTGAGCGGGCCGCCGGGGGTGCGCACGGCGAGGGTGGAGTTGGCCCGCACGTCGGACCCGCCCTGCTTCTCGGTCATCCCCATGCCGGCGATCGCCCCGGCCTTGGTCCCGACCTCGCGCAGCCCGAAGTCGTAGTCGCGGGAGGCGAGCTTGGGCGTCCACCGCTCGGCGAGCTCGGGGGAGTGGCGAAGGGCGGGGACGGCCGCGTTGGTCATGGTGATCGGGCAGATGTGCCCCGGCTCGACCTGGCTCCACGTGTGGAAGCCGGCGGCGCGGGTGACGTGGGCCCCGCTGCCCTGCGGTCGGGTCCACGGCACGGCGGTCAGGCCCGCGGCGGTCGCGTGGCCCATGAGCGCGTGCCATGCGGGGTCGAACTCGACCTCGTCGATGCGGTGGCCCCAGCGGTCGTGGGTCACGAGGCGGGGGATGTTGCGCTGGGCCCGGTCGGCGAGCTCGGCGGCCTCGGGGGACCCGGCGAGCCGACCGAGCGCGGACAGGTCCCTCGTGGCCCCGGCGAGGTGCTCCGTGGGAACCCACCGCTCGACACCTTGTGCGACAACGGGATCGCTCGCGAAGACGTCGTGACCCCCGTAGGGCGGGACCTGGTTGGTGACCTCGTGCGTCGGCATGACCGCACGATACGGCCAGCGACGGACAGGGATCCCGGCAGCGTTCACCCTCGGTTTGGAATCTGGCCTCGCTCTGGGCTACTCTCGCTCAGCGCGGTCAGCAGAGATGCCGACAGCGAGTGCGGATGTAGCTCAGTTGGTAGAGCGCAACCTTGCCAAGGTTGAGGTCGCCGGTTCGAGCCCGGTCATCCGCTCTGATGGCGCCACTCCGGTGGCGCCGTCCCCGGGCGATTGGCGCAGCGGTAGCGCGCTTCCTTGACACGGAAGAGGTCACTGGTTCAAACCCAGTATCGCCCACCGAGAGTCCCTGTCCGCTGGCGCGGCCAGGGACTTTGTGTTTCCAAAAGCATGGCGAGGGCCCCGGACTGCGTGAGCGGTCCGGGGCCTTCGTCGTGCTCGGACGTGGGCCTCGGGAGGGGGCCGGCGCCGGTGGCGGCGCGCCGTCCGGGCCGGGTTGGGAGTCTCGGGGGCCATGGGTTAATGTTTCTCCTCGTGCCCCGCGTTACAACGCGACCTGGCGGGGCGTGCGGATGTAGCTCAGTTGGTAGAGCGCAACCTTGCCAAGGTTGAGGTCGCCGGTTCGAGCCCGGTCATCCGCTCAGAAGGTTGAAGACCACCTTCGGTGGTGGAGTGGCCGAGAGGCGAGGCAACGGCCTGCAAAGCCGTCTACACGGGTTCAAATCCCGTCTCCACCTCGACCATGCAGACACCTGCATGACCCCGGGCGATTGGCGCAGCGGTAGCGCGCTTCCTTGACACGGAAGAGGTCACTGGTTCAAACCCAGTATCGCCCACCAGGGACTTTGTGTTTCCCAGAAGCCGTCCCTGTCCGCTGGTGCGGCAGGGACTTCGTATTTCTAGAAGCAGATTCTTCCCACGTCAGCCAGACAGGCCCCGATCCGTCCGCGGACCGGGGCCGTTGTCGTGCTCCAGCGTCCCGTGCGCACCCTCGCTCCGCAAAGATCGTCGTGGGGACCGACCGATCGGCGGGCTGCACCGTGATGTCTGGTGAGAGCAACCGGAGAAGGGGAGAGCATGAAGGACACCGAGGTGGACGCCTTCAGGGAGTTCGCCGGTGCGGCCATCCCGCAGCTGCACCGCATCGCCCTCGCGGCCTGCGGCGACCGCCACGACGCCGACGACCTGGTCCAGACCACGCTGGAGAAGATGTGCGGCGCCTGGAGCCGGATCGAGCGCCGCGACGAGCCGCCCATGGCCTACGCCCGCACCGTGCTCGTGCGGGCCTTCATCGACAGCGGTCGACGGGCCTGGCGCCGGTCTGAGCGCTCCTTCGAGATCCTGCCCGAGACCGCCTTCGCCGAGCGCGGCTACGGCCAGGTCGACGACACCCCCGGCCTCTACGCGGCCCTGAGCACGCTCACCGCCCGACAGCGTCTCGTCGTCGTCCTGCGCCACGTCGAGGGTCTGCCGGTCGCCGAGGTCGCGCGCGTCCTCGGGTCGAGCGAGAGCAACGTCAAGTCGGCATCGGCCGAGGGGCTGGCCCGGTTGCGCCGGGCCCTCGCGAGTCCCGCCGACGCCCCCACACCCACCCACCCGGCAGCACGCCGGGTCTTCACCCAAGGAGCCCAGCGATGACCCGCACCGTCCTGCAGCCGTCCGACGAGGAGCTCGCTGCCCGCCTGCTCGCCGAGCTCAACGCGATGCCGCCGAGCATCGATGTCGAGGCCACGGTGACCGGCGCGCGACGGCACCGCCGACGTGCCGTCGTCGCGACCGCGGGAACGGTGGCCGGTGGCGTCGCCATCGTCGCCGGCGTCGTGGGGCTGGGCCTGGCCAACATGCCGCGGTCCGACTGGCCTGTCGCCCCCGCCGCGCCCGCCACCATGAGCGGGTGCACGCTGGCCCCGGCCACCTGCGACCCCGACGTCATCGACGCCTGGGTCGACGAAAAGGTCGTCGGCGGCACGACGACGGTGCACATCGGTGAGTACGGGCCGTCGCCGACGGGCGACGGCGAGGGCACGACGATGGGCGCCTACGAGTCGCTCGTCACCGTCTACCGCGACCGCTCGGGGTCCAAGCCCCCCGAGATCGTCGGCGAGATCACCGTCTCGGTCAGCACGAACGTGCAGGCGGACCGCCTCGTGGCGCTCAACAAGAACGAGGGCACGCTGACCGAGCGCGAGTCGACGTGGCAGGTCGGCGATGAGGAGGTCACGGCCCGCGTCCTCGACATCGACCGCGGCCTGCAGACCGAGGGTGACATCGACCAGCTGTGGATCGTCGAGGAGGACCAGTCGCACGGTGCCCTGATCGTGTGGGCGTCGAGCTTCAAGGGCGCGGGCCGGTTCGTGCCCAGTGACGGCAGCGGTCCGGGCGTCACCGATGCCTCGGTCCAGGACCTCATCACCCGACTGCTCACCGAGCCGCCGGAGCAGGGCTGACCCATGGGTCGCATCCTGCCGCGACGTCCCGTCCGGTGGCAGGATGCGACCCATGGGCCTCAAGGACAGCCAGCTCTCCGACGGCGAGGAGATCCGCCTCGAGATGCACACGCACTGGAAGGCGCTGATCCAGCCGCTGCTGACCCTCGTCGTCCTCGTCGCGGTCGTCGTCGCCGCAGCGATGCTCACGCGGGACTCCGACCAGGCTGGCTGGATCACGCTCGTCGTGGGGGTCGTCGCGTTCCTGCTCGCCGTCGTCGGGGTGCTCCTACCGCTGTGGCGCTGGCGGTCGACCCACTACGTCTTCACCAACCGCAGGGTGAGCCACCGTTACGGCCTGCTCACCAAGCACGGTCGCGACATCCCGATCTACCGGATCAACGACGTCGCCGTCGAGAAGGGCCTGCTCGACCGGATGCTCGGCTGCGGCACCCTGATCATCTCCGACGCGACGGACAAGGCCGGCATGGAGCTGACCGACGTGCCGCACGTCGAGCAGGTCCAGGTCGAGCTGCAGAACCTGCTCTTCGCCGCCGACGACGGCAGCGACGACGGGGAGTGGCCGCCCACGGAGCCGCGCCGCCGGCGGTGACCGGCTCCGGCGTCCGGAGCCGGCCGGCAAGACCTACTCGGTGATCCCGAACCGCGCGTGGAGGCGCTTCATCCACCGCGGCGCCCACCAGTTCCACTCGCCGAGGACCGACATGGTCGCCGGGACGAGCAGCATGCGCACGAGGGTCGCGTCGATGACGATCGCCAGCACGAGGGCGACGCCGGTCTCCTTGACGGCCAGGACCCGCGCCAGGACGAAGCCTCCGAAGACGATGCACATGAGCAGCGCGGCGCTCGTGATGATCTTGCCCGAGCGCTGCAGGCCGAGCCGGACCGCCTCGTTGGTCGAGTGGCCGCGCTCGTGCAGCTCGACGATGCGCGAGAGCAGGAAGACCTCGTAGTCCATCGACAGCCCGAACCCGAAGGCGAGGACGAGCACCGGGATCGAGACCTCGACCGCCCCGACCGAGTCGTAGCCCAGCAGCCCCTCGAGGTGGCCGTCCTGGAAGACCCAGACGAGCACGCCGAGCGATGCGCCCAGCGAGACGATGTTCATCAGCAGCGCCTTGATCGGGACGACGACCGAGCCGGTCATGAGGAAGAGCAGGACGAAGGTCGCGAGCACGACCGTGCCGATGGCCAGCGGTGCCGTGTCGGCGATCGAGCCGGTGAAGTCGGCGAGGTCGGCTGCCTGGCCGCCGACCTTGGCGTCGAAGGGGGGACGCTCCTCGTGCAGGTGCGTCACCAGGTCGCGCGTGCCGGGCCCGAGCGGACCGTCGGACGTGCGCAGGTCGACGCTGCGGACCGTCTGCCCGTCGAGCGTGCCGATGGTGACCACCTCGGCGGACTCGACACCGGGGAGGTCGCGGGCATCCCCCTTCGCCCAGTCCTTGACCTCGTCCGCCTCCGCCGTGGTCACGACCTGCAGGTCCGGGGAGGCGAGGAGGGGGTAGTCGCGTCCGAGGTCCTCGAAGAAGGTGCGCTGCTCGTTGTCGGCCGGGAGCAGCTCGACACCCGAGGAGGTGACCTCCATGCGGGTGGCGGGCAGGGCCATGGCGACGAGTGCGGCGAGGACGAGACCGACGACGAGCCACGGGGCGCGCTGCACACCGCCGGCGAGCGAGGCGAAGACGCCGGTGTCGGAGGTGCGGTCGGTGCGGCCACGCAGCAGGCGGCGGGCCGACAGGGCACAGATCGCGGGCACGAGGGTGACGGCCACCAGCAGGCAGAGGACGACGACCGAGACGCCCGCGGCGCCTGCCGCCTGCATGAAGACGGTGGGGAAGAAGAGCAGACCGGACAGCGCGATGGCCACGGTGACCGCTGAGAAGACGACCGTGCGTCCGGCGCGGTCCACGGTGCGCCCGGTGGCCTCGACCACGAGCTCGCGCGCGTCCGCGCCGAGCGGTTGGCCGTCGAGGAGGTCGCGCATCTCCTCGCGAAACCGGGAGACGACGAGCAGCCCGTAGTCGATGCACAGGCCCAGCCCCAGCACGCTCACGATGTTGACGACGGTCGCGTCGAGGTCGATGAGGTGGGAGAAGCCCCACAACGAGGCGAGGGCGCCCCCGATCGAGGCGATGGCTCCGGCGATCGGGATGCCCGCGGCGAGGAAGCCACCGAAGACGAGGACCATGACGATGAAGGAGATCGGCAGGGCCATGCCCTCGCCGACCTTCATGTCGGTCCCGACCTGGCCGACGACCTCGTCGACGAGGTCGGCGACGCTCCCGCGCTGGCTGCTCGTGCCCTGGGAGCCGAGGACGACCTGGTCGAGCTGGACGTCGACGTCGCGTCGCACCTTCGCCAGCTCGTCGTCGTTCAGGGTGCTGTCGTACTCGACGACGGTGAGGAACCCGTAGCGGCGGTCTCCGGGCTCGTCGACGACGAGCGGCTCGGCACGGGGGTTCTTGACGCCGCCGTCGAGGACGAGCGGGTTGACGACCGAGGCGACCCCGTCCATTTCGTGGATCCGGCGGAGGGGCTCGGCGACGCCACGGCGGACGAAGGGGTCGGTGGCCGGCGACCCCGAGACCATGAGGGTGTCGCTGGCCAGCTCGCTACCGCCGGAGTCCGTGATGAGGTCCCGGGCTTCTTGGGCCTCGCCGGGTGTGGTCATCTCGCCGCTGTGCAGCCGGTCGAAGAGACCTTCGCCGGTGACCCCGCCGAGCGCGAGCGCGAAGAAGGCCGCGACGAGTGCGACCCAGGCCCCGACGATCGCCCACGGGTGCCTGGCCGTGCCGGAGCCGAGTCGGTGCAGGAGGGTGCGGCGGTCTCGGCTGGTCACCGGGTCAGCCTGCCACCCGGGCGAGCCCCGGGCGTCCCGGCGGCCGGCCTTGCTCACGATGTGGCGCGGATCCGTTGCGGCACAAGCGGATTCGCGACGCCGAGGGAGGTCCAGATCACACCGGGAGCGGTCGCGAGACCTGCGCTCCGCTGCGACGCTTGCACCGCACCTCACCGACCCCAGGAGGCCTGCATGATCCCCTGCACGCTGGCCGACCAGGAGCTGCGAGGCGGTGACGTCACCCGCTGGGAGCTCGACGTCACGACGCTCGCACGCTGGAGCGAGCAACCCACCGACCCGCGTCCCGCGAGCTTCGACCAGCAGGGCCGACTGCGCGAGGACCCGGACGGCACGGCCCCCTGGTCGGCGTGGATCGGGTTCTCGGTGCTGCTCCCGGACGCGACGCCGGAGAGCGTGCGCGCCACCCTGACCGCTTGGGTGCGACAGCACGAGTCACTGCGCAGCCGTCTCACCCTCGACGACGGCAGCATCCGTCGGCGGACCCTGCCGGCCGACGCCGTCGACGTCACCGCGACCGCGCTCGGCGACCACGACGAGGAGGCACTGCGCGCGCTCCTCGTCGACGAGTTCCACACCCGGTGCCGCCCGAGCGCGGCGCCGGCCTTCGCCATCTTCACCGTCGAGGTCGACGGCGGCCACGTCCTGCACGGCGCCTTCGACCACATCACCTTCGACGGGTTGTCGGCCTACGCCGCGGTCGGCGCCCTGGCCGGACTGCACACCGCGATCGTCGCCGACCTGCACGAGCCGCACACCTCCCCGAGCCACGTCGAGACGACGATGCTCGAGCGTGCCGTCGGTGACGGGCTGGGCGACGACGACGCGCGCCTGCGACCGTGGCGGGACTTCCTCGCCGGGGGGTCGGTGCCGGGTGCCCCCGCTGCGTCCGGGATCGACCCCGAGGGCCGCTACGAGCACGACCTCGTGCGCCACGACATCTGCGACGGCGACGTCGCTGCCACCCTCGACCTGCTCTACGCCGCCGAGGGCATCCCGACCGGCATGCTCTGGACCGCGCTGCTCATGCAGGCGATGGGCGACGAGGTGCACGTGATGGTCTCCACCCACGGGCGGCCCTCCGCCTTGTGGACCGAGTCGGTCGGGTGGTTCGCGGGGGTCGCCCCCTTCGGCCTGAGGATGCCGTCGGGCGCCTCCTCCCGCGACTGGGTCCTTGCCGCCGTCGACAGGTGGCGCGCGTCCGCGCCGGCCGCAGCGCTCCCGCTCGGCCTCGTCCACAGGGTGCTCGACGTGCCGGTCGCCCCCCAGGTCGTGCTGTCGACGATCGACGGGTCACGGGTCGAGGGGCACGAGTGGTGGCGACCGCTCGAGGCGGGGATCCTGCTCGGCGACGTCCCGCCGAGCAGCCAGACCCATCTGTGGCTGACGATCCTGCCCGAGGGCGTCAGCCTCGTCACCCGGCTGCCGCTCGCCCCGGGCAGCCGCGACTGGCTCGACGGCGTCGCCGCACGCCTCGCCCGGCTCGTCGAGGTCGAGACATCCGCCCCCTTCGTCCACCAGGAGCTGTCCGCATGATCAAGATGCAGCGCATCACCGACCGCGAGACGGTCGGCGGCGAGTACCTCTCCTTCGTGCCGACCGCCGGGATGGAGCGTGCGATCGCCACGGCGACGCCGGGGGACCGGCAGCCCTCGTACATGCAGGCGGCGCACCTCGACCTGCGCTCCGACACGAGCGAGACCGGCGAGCAGGACGACATCTGGCTCGGCTTCACCTACCGGATCCCCGGGCGCCTCGACGCCGACGCCCTCGCGCGCACGATCACGCGGTGGGTGCGTCGGCACGGCGTCATGCGCGGGTGGTTCACCCGGGACGAGCAGCGCCCGACCGGCTGGGCCCGGGTCGACCTCGCGCCGGAGGACATCGCCTTCGAGCCCCGGAGCGAAGGGAGTGTGGCCGCGGCGGACGTCAATGCGCGGGTGAGCGACGACTTCCGGGCCGGCTGCAACCCGCTGGGCCGCATCGGCTACTGCTTCCGGGCCGTCGTCGCCGAGGACGAGACGGTCCTCTACCTCGGGCTCGACCACAGCTACACCGACGGGTTCTCCTTCTTCCTCGTCTTCTTCGAGCTCGACGCGATCTACCGCGAGGAGACCGGGGGAGAGGCGATCGAGCTGCCGCCGGTCGGTGACTTCATGGACTTCGCGCAGGCCGAGCGCGAGCGCACCGCCGACATCGACCTGACCCACCCCGCGCTCGCGGCCTGGGCCGGCTTCTGGTTCGCCGGCGACGAGGAGCTGGGCCGCTTCCCGCTGCCCCTGGGCACGACTGCGGACCAGCCCGTGGAGCTCGAGCGCTACCACGAGCCGCTGCTCACCGGGGAGGAGGCCGAGGCCCTCGACCTCGTCGCCGAGCGGCTCGGCGCGCGCACCACCCAGCTCGTCTACGCCGCGGTCGGGGTGGCCGCGCGCGAGCTGGGCGGGGCGCAGAGCCTGCGCTTCCTCAACCCCGTGCACACCCGCGACGCCCCGGAGTGGCTGCTCGCCGCCGGGTGGTTCATCAACGTCATGCCGGTGCACGTCGACGTGGCCGAGGGAGACCTCGTCGAGGTGGCCGGACGCGTCCGGCAGTCCTTCCGTGAGGCGCGCGGGGCGTCCGCGCTGCCGGCGCGGAAGGTCTACGACGTCGTCGAGCAGACCCTCGGCACAAAGCTCTCGCAGGTCGGGGAGCGCTTCATGCTGTCGTACATGGACCTGCGTCACCTGCCCGGCGCGGCGACGTGGGGCGACGCCGACGCGGTGCTCGTCTCGCGCGGGGGCCGGGACAGCAATGTCACCGCCTGGGTCATGCGGGAGGCGTCGGCGATGCACGTGCTCGCCCTGCTGCCCGGTACGCCCGAGGCCGAGGAGAGCGTGCAGCGCCTCTTCGCCCGGGCCGGCGAGCATCTGCGCGCCCTGCTCTGACGACCTCCACGGGGGCCGAGCCCAGCAGGTGTTGTCAGCGGGGGAGCGGGTAGTGCCCGTGCATGAACACACACGTCTTCGTCCTCGGCCTGACCGACCGACAGCGGGAGGAGCTCGACACCGTCCGGGAGGACGGGCCGCTCGAGTTCCACGGCCTGCTCGACCACGAGGCGCTCGTGGAGACGGAGGAGATCGACTTCGACGCGTTGCTGGAGCGCTCCCGCGCCGAGCTCGACGCCTTCGACGGCAGCGTCGATGCGATCGTCACCCACTGGGACTTCCCGACCTCCGTCCTCGGGCCCGTCCTGGCGACCGAGCGTGGGCTGCCCGCCCCGTCCCTCACGAGCCTGCTCAAGTGCGAGCACAAGTACTGGAGCCGACTGGAGCAGCGTCGGTGCGTCCCGGAGGTCGTGCCCGGCTTCGTCGCCTTCGACCCCTTCACCGACGACGTGGCCGAGCAGATCGACCTCGACTTCCCGTACTGGGTCAAGCCGATCAAGGGACACTCGTCCAGCCTCGGCTTCGAGATCCGCAGCGAGGAGGACCTCGAGGAGGCGCTGGAGGAGATCCGCGCCGACATCACCGACGTCGGCGACGCCTTCGAGCAGGTGCTCGGGCGCGTCGACCTGCCGCAGGAGCTGCGCGACCTCGGCGGCTCGGCCTGCCTCGCCGAGGAGATCATCCGGGGGACCCAGTTCGCCCCCGAGGGCAGCGTCTCGCGCGGGCAGTACGCCGTGCACGGCGTCGTCGACATGCACAAGAGGGACAACGGCGTGAGCATCGAGCGGATCGACTACCCGGCGGCCACCGTCCCCGACCACGTCCAGCAGCAGGCCATCGACGTGACCGGGCGGCTCCTCGAGCACATCGGCTTCGACGACGGCTGCTTCAACTCCGAGTTCATGTGGGACGAGGAGCGCGAGCAGCTGCGTCTCATCGAGGTCAACACGCGCATCTCGCAGTCGCACAGCGAGCTCTTCGCGCTCGTCGACGGTCGGTCCAACCACCAGGTCGCCGTCGACGTCGCCCTCGGTCACGCACCGCGGATGCCCGAGGGTGGCGGCGAGTACGCCGTCTCGGCCCAGTACTACATGGCGCACGACCACGACGCGATCGTGCGCTCCGTGCCCGACGAGCAGGCCCTGCGGCAGGTCAGCGAGAAGTACCCCGGGACGGTCGTCGACCTACGCCTCACCCCGGGGGACCGGCTCTCCGACCAACCGCACCAGGACTCCTACCGCTACATGCTCGCCTTCGTCTATCTCGGCGCACCCGACCGTGAGAGCCTGCAGGAGCGGATCGACGACATCGAGCAGCGACTCCGGCCTGAGCTGGAGGACTGCAACGAGAGGAGTGCATGACCGTATGAAGATCGACACCCAGGTCCCCCACGAGGTGGAGGCCGAGGAGAACGTCTTCATCCCCCTTCGCGACGGGCACCGGGTCGCCGCCCGGGTGTGGCGGCCGGTGGGAGAGGTGGGGCCGCTGCCGGCGGTCCTCGAGTACATCCCCTACCGCAAGAGGGACCTCACCCGAGGTCGCGACTCCGTCAACCATCCCTACCTCGCCGCCCACGGGTACGTCTGCCTGCGGGTGGACCTGCGGGGGAGCGGTGACTCCGACGGCGTCCTCGTCGACGAGTACCGCGAGCAGGAGCTCTCCGACGCCGAGGACGTCATCGCCTGGGCCGCGGAGCAGGACTGGTGCGACGGCAACGTCGGGATGATGGGGATCTCGTGGGGCGGGTTCAACAGCCTGCAGGTCGCCTCACGGCAGCCCCCTGCGCTCAAGGCGATCGTCAGCGCGTCGGCGACGGAGGACCTCTACGTCGACAACATGCACTACATGGGCGGCTGCCTGCTCGGCGACAACCTGTCCGAGGCGACGGTGATGCTCGCCTTCAACAGCCTGCCGCCGGACCCCGAGATCGTCGGTGACGCGTGGCGCGAGATGTGGCTCGAGCGCCTCCGGGGCAGTGGCCTGTGGCTCGATACCTGGCTGAGCCACCAGCGCCGCGACGAGTACTGGCGTCCCGCCTCGGTGAGTGAGGACTACGCCACGATCCGGTGCCCCGTCATGGCCGTCGGAGGATGGGCGGACGGCTACACCAACGCGATCTTCCGCCTCCTCGAGCACCTCGAGGTGCCCTGCCACGGGCTCATCGGCCCGTGGGGCCACAAGTACCCGCACCTGGGCGTCCCGGGTCCGGAGATCGGGTTCCTCCAAGAGCTCGTGCGGTGGTGGGACCATTGGCTCAAGGGGCGCGACACCGGTCTGGACGACGAGCCGGCGCTGCGGGCGTGGATGCAGGAGAGCGTCCCGCCGCGCGCGTCGTACGAGGAGCGGCCCGGTCGCTGGGTCGCCGAGGAGACCTGGCCGTCGCCACGGATCACCGAGTGCGAGCTGCGGCTCACCCGGGCGAGCCTCGCCCAGGGCGACCAGGGCGAAGGGGATGGCACCCCCCTCACGCTGCGGTCACCGCTGAGCGTCGGCATGTTCGCCGGGAAGTGGGCCTCGTACGCCGCCGTGCCCGACCTGCCGTACGACCAGCGCGAGGAGGACGGGGGCGCCCTCGTGTGGGAGGGGGCGCCGCTCGAGGAGGTGACCGAGGTCTTCGGACTGCCGCGACTGGACGTCTCGCTCTCGGCGGACCAACCGGTCGCCCAGATCGCGGTGCGTCTGTCCGACGTCGCGCCCACGGGTGAGGCGACGCGGATCACCTACGGGGTGCTCAACCTGACCCACCGCAGCTCGAGCAGCAGCCCCGAGCCGCTCGTGCCGGGTCAGCGCTACGACGTGCAGGTCCAGCTCAACGGCGTGGCCCACTCCTTCCCGGCCGGGCACCGGCTGCGGCTGTCGATCTCGACGTCGTACTGGCCGCTCGTGTGGCCGGCGCCGCGCTCGGCAGAGCTGACGATCCACCCGGCCGACAGCGTCCTGCGGGTGCCGATCAGGCCGCGGCAGGACGACGACGGGAGGGCATCCCCCTTCCACGAGCCGGTCATGGCGCCGGAGCTGGAGACGACTGTCCTCGAGCCGAGCGAGCACGACTGGCGGGTCACCAGGGACCTGGCCACGGACGTCTCGACGCTCGAGATCGTCAACGACCAGGGCGCCTTCCGCATCGAGGAGACCGGCACGGTCGTGCGCAGGTCGACGACGGAGTGGTACTCCTTCCGCTGGGACGACGTGACGTCCGTGCGCGGAGAGACCCGGACGGTGCGCCGTCTCGAGCGAGGGGACTGGCGCACCGAGGTCGTGACGAGCACGGTCCTGACGTGCACCGAGGACGACTTCGTCATCCGGGCCGACCTCGACGCCTACGAGCTGGACGAGGCGCGCGGCCACCGACGCGTGCACGCCGAGAGCTGGGACCGGGTCATCCCCCGGGACCTCGTCTGAGACGAAGGAACCATCATGACCTCCCTGTGGCGGGCCTCGCGCCCGCAGATCACCTCGGACGACCCGCCGGAGCGGTGCGACGACGTGGTCGTCGGCGCCGGCATCACCGGGCTCGTGACCGCGCTCCTGCTCGCCCGCGCGGGGCGCCAGGTGGTCGTCCTCGAGGCGCGCGACGTCGGGGCGGTGACGACCGGCCACAGCACCGCCAAGGTGTCCGTGCTGCAGGGCACCCGGTGGTCGCGGCTGCTGCGCGACCAGTCGGAGGAGGTCGTCGGTGCCCACGTCGAGGGCAACCGCGAGGGGCGCGACTGGCTGCTGCGCTACTGCGAGGAGCGCGATGTGCCCTACCAGGTGCGTCCTGCCGTGACCTACGCACCGGACCGTGGTCAGGGCCTCGAGCGGGCGCGCGAGGAGCTCGACGCCGCCTCACGCCTCGGCCTGCCCGTGCACTGGGCGCGCGACCTGCCGGTGCCCTTCGAGCACGCCGGGGGAGTCGTCCTCGACGACCAGGCGCAGCTCGATCCCATGGACCTGCTCACCGCGCTCGTCGAGGACCTGCGCGCCCACGGAGGGCGGGTCGTCACGGGCGCCCGTGTCACCGGCGTGGGTTCGCCGCTGCGGCCGGTCGTGCGGCACACCCGTGGTCGGACCCGGTGCGCGCACATCGTCCTCGCGACGGGCACGCCGGTGCTGGACCGCGGTGGCTACTTCGCCAAGGTGAGCGCCTCGCGCTCCTACGCGATCGCGCACGAGCACCCCGACCCGCCGCAGCTGATGCTCATCTCCGCCGACGGGCCGACCCGGTCGGTGCGCGACGCCCCCGGGTCGCTCCTGCTCGTCGGCGGTGAGGGCCACCCGGTCGGCCGGACCCGCTCCGAGGCCGAGCACCTCGAGCGCCTGCGCGCCTGGACCGCCGTGCACTTCCCCGATGCCGTCGAGACCCACGCGTGGTCGGCCCAGGACTACCGCTCGCACGACGGCCTTCCCTTCGTCGGCCGCATGCCGCGCGGCCTCGGCCACGTGCACGTCGCGACCGGCTACGACAAGTGGGGGATGACCGGCGGCGTCGCCGCTGCCCTCGACATCAGCGCGGACATCCTCGGCGGCAGCATGTCGTGGTCGCGACCGGTCCACCGGCGCATCACCCGTCCGCGCGCCGCCGCGCGCATCGTCGGCATGAACGCACGCGTCGGTCTCGACCTGCTCTCGGGTGCCGCGGGGGTGGCGGTGCGCCCCCTTCGCCCCACTCGTCCGCCCGAAGGCGAAGGGGAGGTCGGACGCGACGGGATCGTCCCCGTCGCCCGGGCCATGATCGAGGGTCGCACGTGCGCGGTCTCGGCACTGTGCACGCACCTGGGCGGGGTCGTCGAGTGGAACGACGCGGAGCGGACCTGGGACTGCCCGCTGCACGGGTCGCGCTTTGCGGCGACGGGCGAGGTGCTCGAGGGGCCGGCGTCACGTCCGCTGGCGCAACGGCGCATACCGGGGGAGCCGCAGGGGTAGGCGCAGAGCCCCCTTCGTCCCCGAGGAGAGATCCATGAGCACCTCCAACAAGCCCCACGACGACATCCCCGTCCCCGGCTCGCCGGGCTCTGGCACACCGACCGTCGAGGAGCCGACGCAACCCCGCGAGCCGCTGACGCCGTCGCCCGACCAGCGACCCGTGGCCCCCTTCTCCCCGACGGGTCGACCGAGCGGCGCCGAGGGAGATCGGGCCCAGAGCGGCGCCCACCCCACCACCGCCCAGGGCGCCCGGCTGCGCGACACCGACCACTCCCTCACGGCCGGTGAACGCGGCCCGACCCTCCTGCAGGACCACCACCTGCGCGAGAAGATCACCCACTTCGACCACGAGCGCATCCCGGAGCGCGTGGTCCATGCCCGCGGCGCGGCAGCGCACGGCACGTTCACCGGGTACGGCACGGCGAAGGGGGTCTGCCGCGCGGCCTTCCTCGGGGACGGAGTCGAGACGCCGGTCTTCACCCGGTTCTCCACCGTGGTCGGCTCCCGGGGTTCCGCCGACGCGGTCCGGGACACGCGGGGCTTCGCGACGAAGTTCTACACGAGCGAGGGCACCTTCGACCTCGTCGGCAACAACTTCCCCGTGTTCTTCATCCAGGACGCCATCAAGTTCCCCGACATCGTCCACGCGGCCAAGCCGCACCCGGACCGCGAGATCCCCCAGGCCCAGAGCGCCCACGACACCTTCTGGGACTTCGTCTCGTTGCACACCGAGGCCCAGCACCACGCGATCTGGCAGATGTCGGACCGGGCGATCCCGCGCTCCTTCCGGATGATGGAGGGCTTCGGTGTCCACACCTTCCGGCTCGTCGACGAGGACGGTGGCACCAGCTTGGTGAAGTTCCACTGGAAGCCCAGGCTCGGCGTGCACTCGCTCGTGTGGGACGAGGCACAGCTCGTCAACGGGCGCCGACCCGGACTTCCACCGGCGCGACCTCGCGGACGCCATCGAGTCCGGCGCGTACCCGGAGTGGGAGCTCGGCATCCAGGTCATGCCCGACACACCCGAGCAGACCTTCGAGGGCATCGACCTGCTCGACCCGACGAAGCTCGTGCCCGAGGAGCTGGCGCCGGTCCAACCGATCGGTCGGCTGCGTCTCGACGCCAACCCCACGAACTACTTCGCCGAGACCGAGCAGGTCGCCTTCCACCCCGGCCACCTCGTCCCCGGCATCGACGTCACCGACGACCCGCTGCTGCAGGGCCGGCTCTTCTCCTACCTCGACACGCAGATCAGCCGGCTCGGCGGCCCGAACTTCGGGCAGATCCCCATCAACCGGCCGCACGCGGAGGTCAACGACATGCTGCGTGACGGCATGCACCAGACCGGGGACCACACCGGCGTCGCCCCGTACCGACCGAACTCGCTGGACGGTGGGTGCCCCTTCCACGCGGGGACGCAGGACGGTGCGCTCATCGAGGTGCCGCAGCCGGTGTCCGGGCCGAAGTCGCGAGCTGCGGCGGCCTCCTTCGACGACCACTTCAGCCAACCGCGCCTGTTCTGGCTCAGCCTCTCGCCCACCGAGCAGGGCCACGTCGTCTCCGCCTACACCTTCGAGCTGGGGCGCTGCTACGAGCAGGCCGTGCGTGAGCGGCAGGTGGCTGCGCTGGCGCAGATCGACGCCGACCTCGCGCAGCGCGTCGCGCAGGGCCTCGGTCTGGAGACGCCGCAGCGGCAGGACCTGCCGCAGCTGGAGCCGAGTCCGGCGCTGTCGCAGCTGGGCGGGGTGTGGCCGGTCGACGGCCGGACGGTGGGGATCGTCGTCGACGAGGACACGGACCTCGACGAGCTCGCCGAGCTGCGCACGTCGGTCCACGAGAGCGGCCTCGTGCCGCTGGTCATCGCACCCGTCGGGGGAGTCCTCGGCTCCGGTGACGACGCCGTGCCCGTGCAGCGCACGCTCCTCACGGCCCGCTCGGTCGAGTTCGACGCCGTGCTCCTCGCGGGAGCCCCGGCCGCGACGAGCGACCCGCAGTCGGGCGCGGACGCCCGCGCCTTCGACCCCTCCGGTGGGTCGGCGAGCACGGCGATCGACCCGCGCCTCCAGCTGCTCGTCGCCGAGGCATTCCGCCACGGCAAGGCCATCGGTGCCTGGGGTCGGGTCAGCGACGCCCTCGCGGCCCTGGCCACCGGCGGTGCTCCCGGGGTCGTCGTGGGCGAGGACGCCGACGGCGTCCTGGGCGAGGTCCTCGAGCTGCTCGGCGGTCACCGTGCGTGGGAGCGCCTCACCCCGCAGGACTGACCAGTGCGTCCACCGACGAGGTCCTCACCCCTGCGGGCGGGTGAGGACCTCGTCGAGGATGTTGATGATGCTGCGCGTGCTGTTGATCAGCGCCCCGTACACCGGCCACTCGACCTCCGGCAGGTCCTCACGGGACATCTGCTGGGTCAGGGAGTGCAGCCGTGGCTGCAGGCTCGGCAGCCCGGCCTGCGGGTCGGCCACCCGCTCCCCGAGGTCGCACAGCAGCTGCGTCCACATCTCGCAGAAGTCCTCGTCCCACCGCGCGGGCTCGAGCGGCGATTGCTGCACGGTGCGGGCGATCGCCCGAGCCTGGGCGATGCCCTCGTCGATGCGCAGCAGCAGGGTCTCGTACGCGACGGGGTCCAGCTGACGGGAGCGGCGGCGGGGGTTGCCGCGGCGGGCCTCCCGGGTGTGCCGCAACAACTCCCGGGCACGCCCGATCCGGTCCTCCGCGCGACGGGAGCGGCGGAGCCAGGCGAGCGGGTCGACCTCGCCGTCGCCGCGCAGGGCATCGGCCATGTCGCGCAGCAGCTCCCCGAGCTGTGCGCGCACGGCGTCGACCTCCCGGCGGGCGAGGCGGTCGTCGAGCGGGGCGAGCACGACGAAGTTGACGATGACGCCGAGGGCGATGCTCACGCCGGTGCAGATGACGCGGTCGAGCAGGGCCACCCCGAGGGCCGCCGGCGACTGCCCCACGAACTCGACGGCCAGGTAGGCGAGCACGATGCCGGCGAGCGACGCGAGCACGACCTGGCCGCCCCGGGTGAAGGAGCGGTAGACCGTGGCGTGCACGGTGAGCATCGCCGTCCACGGAGCCATGAACGACTCGGTCAACCCGAGCAGGTGCGCTGCGACGTACCACGCGAGCACGGCAGCGAGCACGGCCTTGAGGATCTGGACGAGGTCGGAGCGGGTGCGCGGGGAGCGCAGGGGCGGGACGAGCGAGGTGGCACGCGCGCGGGCGCGGTCGCGCCACTCGTCACGAGGGACGGTGACGTCGGTTGCGGGCATGGCTCTCCCTTCGGCCAGCGTCCACCTACCCGACGCGGCAGGTCCCATGCCGCACCCCGGGGCGTTGACGGCGTGGCGGAGGCCAGGGGTTTTGTCGAAGCACCCCGGGGGTAGTCCGGCGGCATGAAGGCACTCGTCCTGAACTGCACCCTCAAGGCCTCTCCGGAGCCGTCGAACACGCAGGCGCTCGCCGACGTGGTGATCTCGGCGCTGGAGGAGCATGGCGTGGACGTGGGCGTCCACCGGGTCGTCGACCACTCCATCCCGTACGGCGTGTCGACGGACATGGGCAGCGGGGACGAGTGGCCGGCGATCCATGCCGAGGTCCTCGCCAGCGACATCCTCGTCATCGCGACACCCACGTGGCTCGGCCAGCCGTCGAGTGTGTCCAAGGTGGTGCTCGAGCGTCTCGACGCGATGATCTCCGAGACCCACGACGACGGCACCCCGGTGGCCTACAACAAGATCGCCGGTGTCGTCGTCACCGGCAACGAGGACGGCGCGCACCACGTCATCGCCGAGGTGGCCGGGGCGCTCGGTGACATCGGCTTCACCGTGCCCGGTCAGGCGTGGACCTACTGGAACATGGGTCCCGGACCCGGTCCCTCGTACACCGAGACCGACCACAAGCACGACTGGTCGGCGAAGACCGGCCGCACGATGGCCTCGAACCTCGTGGCGGTCGCCCGGGCGCTGCGCATGCAGCCCATCCCCGCCCCGCCCGGCTGACGGCAGCGGGGACGCCGTCAGGAGCTGCGCAGCGTGATGCCGTCGACGACCCCTTGGGCCACGTCGTGCAGCTTGGAGTTGGTGTCGTTGGAGTGGCGACGCAGCACCTCGAAGGCCCGACCCATCGTCAGGCCGTAGCGCTCCATGAGGATGCCCTGCGCGGCCCCGATGAGCAGACGATTGCCCAGGGCGCTGCGCAGCCCGGAGATCTCCCGGGCCTGCAGCAGGGCGACCGAGGCCAGACGGGCGTAGACGACCGACTCCTCGAGGGCGTCGTCGTCGAAGCCATCGACCCGTGACGAGTACATGTTGAGGCAGGCGAGGTACGGATCCTCGATCGCCAGCCGCACGCTGAGCGACGAGCGGACGCCCTGCTCGGCGGCGCCCGAGCTCCACCGGGGCCAGCGCTGGTCGGTGTCCGTGTCCGGCACGGAGGCGATCTCGTGCTCCCTGAGCACCGACAGGCAGGGGCCCTCGTCGAGGTCGAACTGCAGGTCGTCGACGGCCCTGGCCCGCGGATCGGTGGTGGCCGCGACCTGCACGATCTTGCGGTCGCGCACGAAGACGCTGCACATGTCGCACCCGGGCACGTTGGCGACCGCCTGGTCGACGACCTGCTGCAGGGTGTAGCTCTCGTCCGGCTCCGTCGACAGCTGTTCGACGATGTGCGCCAGGTCGGCATCCTTCACGCGCTCACGACTCCTCTGGTGGTGCGGACATGCTCCATCATGGCGTCATACCCGCTCCGGTCGGGAGGATGCCTATCCCTCGGACCAGTGGCGGCGCTGACGCAGCTCCTCGGGTGCGGTCAGGCCCCGGCCCGGACGGACCGCAGGTGCCGAGCGGAGCGCCGCACGCGAGGTCGGGACGAGCAGACGCCCGGTGACCTCGATCGACATCCGCAACGGGATGGCGCGATGACGGGGGAGCGGGCCGACCAGGCGCACGACGAGCCAGTCCGGGGGGCCGCCCCGTGCGTCCGCGAGGACGTCGCTGACGCGCCCGAGCAGGGTCCCGTCGGCCGCGTGCACCTCGCGGCCGAGGTAGCGCTCCAAGGCTTCACACGTCTTCCGGTCACGCGTGGTCACGGCTGAGCTCACCCCCTGTCTCGGTTCGGCTGCAGGCCGGATCGTCACTGTCGCCCCTACCCTCACGGGCAAGCGGGCATGCCCCGCTCGGCGCAGGTGATGCGCCGATGTGTTGCGTGTCGTCCGACGCGGTGGTTGGCTTGAGGAGCACGACGTCGGCTCGAGACCGTGGCTGGCCCATTGCTCCATGAGAGTGAGGCCGCCGCATGTCCATCACCCACACCGGTACCGAAGAATCCACCGGATCGTACGGGGAGCGTGACCGTCGGACCACCGATCTGCTGGCCCAGGCACGCGCCGAGTCCGACCCCGCCCATGCCGCACGGCTGCGCGAGCGCGCCGTCATGGCCAACGAGGGCCTCGCCGTCGGTCTGGCCACCCGCTTCGCCGGCCGGGGCATCGACCTCGACGACCTCGTCCAGGTCGCGATGCTCGGCCTGGTCCTCGCCGCCCGGCGCTACGACCCCGAGAGGGGCAGTGGCTTCAGCGCCTTCGCCGCCCCGACGATCACCGGGGAGCTCAAGCGCCACTTCCGCGACCACGGGTGGGCGGTGCGTCCGCCGCGCGGGCTGCAGGAGCTGCACCACCGCGTGCGAGAGACCACCACCAGCCTGCAGCAGCGCCTGCAACGCGACCCGTCGGTGGACGAGATCGCCGAGGAGGGTGGCGTCACGCCGGAGGACGTCCGCCGGGCCCGCGCGGCCGGAGACCGGTACCGCTCGACCTCGCTGGACCAGCCCGTCCACGACGACGCCGCGGCGACGCTCGGCGACACCCTCGACGACGGGCGGGAGGACCCCTTCGACCGGTCGGTCACGCTCATCTCGCTGCGCGCCGCGATGGCCGACCTCGACGAGCGCGACCGCCGCATCATCAGCCTGCGCTTCGGGCAGGACCTCACCCAGCGGCAGATCGGGGAGCGCATCGGCGTCAGCCAGATGCAGGTCTCGCGGCTCATCACTGGGATCTGCCGGCGACTGCGCACACGCCTCGAGGGCTGACCCGGCTTGACCGTGCGACGCCGCGTGCATCCCCGGCGACAACCGGGGTAGGGGAGCGGCAAGGATCGTGACGACGTCGTCGAGGAGGTGCCCACGGCGCGCGTGGCGCTCCCCACGCGGTGGCAGAAGCGCGAGGCCCTCCTCAGGCGCGTCGGCGTCGGTGTGCTGTGCCTCGTCCTCATCGCCGCTGCAGCGGGACTCTTCGGCCCCGGGACCGCGACGAGGACGGCCGGAGCCGGGGACCTGACGGTCACCTACCCGACCGTTACCCGCCCGGCGCTCGACAGCAGGATCGTGGTCACCATCCCGCCGGGTCGCGACTCGTCTCGGCACGTCGTCCGGATCGACCGGACCGTCCTCGACGACCTGGGCATCGAGACCTTCCACCCGCAGCCGTCGGCGACCCGCAGCCGGGGAGGCCAGGTCGAGCTGGAGTTCGAAGGAGCGGGCTCCCGGGCGACGAGGGTCAGCCTCGACGGCCGCGTCCCGACCCAGCTGGGTGCAGGCGCTCGCGACGGGGACATCTCCGCCGTCGTCGACGGCGACGTCCAGACCGTCTCGACACGGACGTGGGTGCTGCCGTGACGACGATCCTCGGCGCGGCCGCCGTCTTCCTCGTCCTGATGGTCGTCCTGCGCGTCATGGGCAAGCGCGAGCTGTCCCAGATGACCGCCTTCGAGCTCGTCATGCTCTTCGTCATCGGTGACATCGTCGCCGAGGCGGTCATCTCCGAGGACACCTCGCTCGTCGGGGCCCTCGTCGCGACGGCGACCTTCGCCGTGCTCACGGTCCTGCTGTCGTGGCTGAGCTATCGGTGGGCGCCCGCCCGACCGGTGGTCGACGGGGTGCCGTGCATCGTCCTCATCGACGGCGCGCCGGACGAGCGGGTGATGCGACGCGAGCGGGTCACCGTCGACGACCTGGCCGAGGCGGCACGCGCGCAGGGGATCAAGGACCTCGCCGAGATCAGGCTGGGACTGCTCGAGCCCAACGGGTCCTTTTCTTTCTTCGAGCGGTCAGGGCGATGACCCTTGCGGCCTCACCACTGCCAGGTGAAGCCGAAGGCGCCCGGGCCCGCGTCCTCCAGGACGATCGACGCGCGGCGGTCGTCGTCGAGGGTCACGGCCTCACCCAGGACCAGCTGTCCTCCGGGTGGGCACTCGACCCGCGTGATCGCGGCCGGCGCCACCTCGAACTCCACCGACACGACGACCGATCGGGCCGTGTGCGGTGGCCCCCACACGAAGCCGTCGCTGTCACCCAGGTCGGCGTCCGGTGCCACCTCGTCGATGATCTGGTAGGCGTAGGCGTGCATCTCCCCCTTCGCCAACCGCCGGGGGAGGCCCACCTCGAAGACGACGACATTGCTGTCGGGGAAGTCCTGTCGGCCCAGCAGGGAGCAACCGAGCAACGGGACGAAGCGCATGTCCGCCGCGCACGTCGTCTCGTCGCCGCCCTGGACGCTGAAGACCCGCTCGAGGCCGTCCTCGACGGCGGCGATGGAGGTCTGGCACCCAGTGCGGGTGATGCGGCGGTTGGCCGCGACGCTCGTGCGCCACACCTGGCTGATGACGCGGTAGGCGCCCAGCGAGAGGCGGGTCAGGGCGTCGATCTGCTCGAGCTCGCTGAGCCCGGGGTCGAGCAGCTCCTCGAAGGTGATGAGCCGCTCGGTCGCCCAGGCGTGCATGAACTCGGTCTGCTCCTGGGGCGTGAGGCCGAGCGCGACGGCGATCTGCTGCAGCGTGGCGATCTGCGGGGTGAGGATCTCACCGCGCTCGAGGCCACGGATGGTCCGCACGCTCACTCCGGAGTGGTCGCTGAGGGCGCCCTGGGTCAGGCCCTCCTCGCGGCGGACCCGACGTAGCCACGCGCCTCCCCGTGCTGCCCGACTCATGCTCCAAGGGTGCACCAGCGGCGGCTCCGGTGGGGCGCAGACCACACCCCCCGGCATGTCGAAGGGGGCCGTTCCCGGCGTCGGTAACGGCCCCCTTCGACGATCTCCCCCGGAGCGATGTACTTGTGCGTACCCAACGGTAGGTCTGTGGCCGCGGTGGACTCCAGTGATGGCGGCAAGGTTGCCGCTGGATTGCCGCTTGTGCGGACCGCCACGGGGTAGGAGGGCCATGCCTACTGTGGAGCGCATGGCGCACCCGCTGATGTTCGACGACGACGATCCGCTGCTGGCGCGCGTCCGCGGGCTGGCCCTCGCCCTGCCCGGCAGCGACGAAAAGGTCAGCCACGGGCACCCCGCCTTCTTCACGACCAAGGTCTTCGCCTACTACGGCGGCTCGATCAAGGTCGATGGGCAGTACGAGCAGCACGGCACCTCGCTCGTCGTCCAGCCGGACGAGGAGGAGGCCCGCGCGCTCCTGCAGGACCCGCGCTGCTACCGGCCGGCCTACCTCGGGCCGAGCGGGTGGGTCGGGCTCGACCTCGACGACGGCACCGACTGGGACGAGGTCGCCGAGCTGCTCGAGATCTCCTACCGGCGCACCGCCGGCGCGCGACTCGTCGCGAGGCTCGACGCGGAGCGCGGAGCCGACTGACCCGCCGCCTATCCTCGTCGCGTGGAGTTCGCGCGCTTCGGGTCGACGACGTGGTGGGACCCGGTCGAGGTCAGCCACGACCCGGCCCACCTCGAGCGTGGCCGGTGGGCCGTCGTCGTGACCTTCGAGGGCGAGCTGACCGCCGTGCGCTTCGCGCGTCGGGACGAAGGGGGGAGCGCCCCCGGTGACGCCGCCCACTGGCCGGCGGTCACGGACTGGCGCCCGTCGCTCGACCGAGCCGCCTACGTCGCCGGGGTCGAGGAGGTCCGTCGCCGCATCGCGGCCGGCACGGTCTACCAGGTCAACCTCACGACGGTGCTCTCGGCGCCGCTGCCCGACGAGGCCCGGCTGCCCGACCTCGCCGCGCGGCTCGCGGCCGGCAACCCCGCCCCCTTCGCCGGGATCGTGCACGTGCCCTCCGCCGGTGTCGACGTCGTCACGGCCTCACCCGAGCGCTACCTGACCCGCACGGGGGACCGGATCGTGTCGAGCCCGATCAAGGGGACCGCGCCGACGGTCGAGCAGATGCGCACCAAGGACGTCGCGGAGAACGTCATGATCGTCGACCTCGTCCGCAACGACCTGCAGCACGTGTGTGCTCCCGGCAGCGTCGTCGTCGAGCGGCTCTGCGGGCCGGAGGAGCACCCCGGGCTGGTGCACCTCGTGAGCGACGTCGCCGGAGATCTGCGGCCCGGCACGACGTGGGCGGAGGTGCTCGACGCGAGCTTCCCGCCCGGGTCGGTGAGCGGGGCCCCGAAGTCGAGCGCCCTCACCGCCATCGCCGACCTCGAGCCGGTGCCGCGCGGTCCCTACTGCGGTGCGGTGGGCTGGGTCGACGCCGATCATCCTGACGGTCCGCGCGGGGAACTCGCCGTGGGGATCCGCACGTTCTGGACTGCGACGGACCCCGACGGGGTGCGTCGGCTGCGCTTCGGCACCGGGGCGGGCATCACCTGGGCATCCGACCCGGAGGGGGAGTGGCGTGAGTGCGAGCTCAAGGCACGTGTCCTCGTCGGGCTGGCATCTGGAAGAGTGGTGACATGAGCAACGAGGTACGCGTCTGGGTCGACGGGGCGCTCGTCGCGGCGGACCAGCCGGCGCTGGCCGCCCTCGACCACGGGGTCACCGTGGGCGACGGCGCCTTCGAGACGTGCAAGATCGTCGACGGGCAGGTCTTCGCGGCCGACCGGCACTACGCCCGCCTCGACCGCACCCTCGCCGGGCTGGGCCTGCCGCCCGCCGACCGCGGGGTCATCGAGGAGGGTGTCGCCGCAGTCCTCGGGGCCGGCCCCACAATCGGCTTCGGCCGGCTGCGCTACACGATCACCGCGGGTCTGGGGCCGCTCGGCTCCGACCGGGGCGACAGCGGCATGACCTACATCGTCACCGCGGCGGAGGTTCCCCCCTTCGCCCCCAGCGTGGCGGTCGCGACCGTGCCCTGGACCCGCAACGAGCGGGCGGCCACGGCGGGGCTGAAGACGACCTCCTACGCCGACAACGTCATCGCGCTCGCACACGCCAAGGCCCGCGGGGCGTCGGAGGCGATCTTCGGCAACAACCGCGACGAGCTGTGCGAGGCGACCGGCAGCAACATCTTCGTCGTCGTCGATGGTGTGGTGCGCACGCCCGCGCTGAGCAGTGCACCGCTGGCCGGCATCACCCGTGAGCTGACCATCGAGTGGGCCCGTGCCGCCGGCATCGAGGTCGTCGAGGAGGCCCTGCCGATGTCCGTCCTCGAGACGTGCGACGAGGTCTTCCTCACCGGCACCACCCGCGACGTGCACCCGGTCCACCGGGTCGACGATCGTGAGCTGCCGGCGCCCGGCCCCGTGACCACCCGCGTCCAGCAGGCCTGGGCCGCGGCGTCCGCGACCGAGATCAACCCCTGACCGGAGTGGAGACCATGGCGGGGGACGTGGACACGACCAGCGAGACTGCTGGTCAGGGCAAGGACGCATCGGGGGCCCGACGGGCCTACCGTGACGTGCGCCGCGAGCAGCACGCGATCGTGCGCCAGGAGCTGCTCGACCGCTTCGGCGAGGACGGCCGGATCGACGCGCACGAGGACCCGATCCGCTGGCGACGGGCGCTGCGCACCCATCCGGTCATCGGGCCGGTCTACCGGGTCGTCATCGCGACGCTCGGCTTGCTGCTCATCATCGCCGGCATCCCGATGGTCCCGCTCGTGGGGCCGGGGTGGGCGGTGATCTTCGTCGGCCTCTTCCTGTGGAGCACGGAGTTCATCTGGGCCCGTCGCGTGACGCAGTTCGTCAAGGCGGAGGTCAAGGCCTTCGAGCAGTACACGCGCGCTCTGCCGTGGAAGGCGAAGATCCCGATGCTGCTGCTCTCGGCGGCCTTCGGGTGGTTCTGCTTTTACCTCGCGCTGCTCATCACGGGCGTCCCCGGATGGCTGCCCCAGCAGGTGCTCGACCTGCTGCTGCAGGTCCCGGGGCTGCACCGGGCCTGATCGGCGGGACACGCCGCGGGACCGATTGGCACCGAAGGGAGCCCGCCGGGTACTCTGCTCAGGTTGCCCGGCCGGGAGACTGGTCAGGGAGCACCACGGACGTATAGCTCAGTTGGTTAGAGCGTTCGCTTCACACGCGAAAGGTCAGGGGTTCGAGTCCCTTTACGTCCACCACACCGAAGGCCCGAGACCCTGCACGAGCAGGTCTCGGGCCTTCGTCGTCGAGGGGGCCGTCACGAGACGCACCGCTCGCCCGCCCGTCGCCACGCGGCGTACTCCTGCGGCAGGCAGACGGCACAGGGGCGGAACCCGGCAGCGATCGCCGTGGCCTCGTCGGCGAAGAACACGCGCTGGGTGACGTATCCGCCCTTCGCGATGGCCCGCAGCGCCGTCGGGCAGTCGAGACGACCGTAGATCCGTCCCTTTCGGTGCCCGCCCAAGGTGCCGGAGGTCGGGCTGTCGTACGGCACCCTGTCCGCGCCGAGCAGCGTGTACGTCTTCCTGGTCATCGGGCGCTCCCTTCGGTCGACGTGACGACCGTAGACTCACCGCACCATGGACACCATCCACTGGGTCGAGGACGGCACCGACCACGAGGCCGAGTGGCACTCCGAGAGCGGGGCGCCCGTCCCGTCCCGGGTCGTCGTGGGCGACGACACGATGACCGCCGACACCGCGATACGGCTTGCTTCCCGGGGCACCGCGATCCTCTGGCGCGGTGACCACCACAACGCTCGCCAGCTGCTCAAGGCCATGGACCGTCGCATCGAGCGCCGCGCTTCGCGGCGGCAGCGCGGCGAGGTGACCTTCGCCGGGCACCGGGCCGAGCGAGCCGAGCGGGCGAGGCTCATGGCGCAGCTCGTCGTCGAGCTCGGTGTCGACCGCTCGCTCGACCTGCGGCGCGCGCCCGACGTGCGCGCGGCCTGCCTGGCCGCCTACGGCCCGGGGTTCGGACCCATGGTGGTCGCCCTCAGCGAGCTGCTCGGCGTCATCGGCGCCCACCAGTGGCAGACGAAGGGGGTGCACGTCCCGGCGCTCGGGGCGAGCATCCACCCGGCCTACGGCGTCTTTTCCCCGGTCCGCGGCGAGTACATCGATCTCGTGGCCGATGCGCCTCTGGCGCAACCGATCCCGCGCACGGCCTTCGACCTCGGCACGGGCACAGGAGTGCTCGCCGTCGTGCTGGCGCAGCGAGGTGTCGAGCGGGTCGTCGCCACCGACATCAACCCGCGCGCCGTGGCCTGCGCCCGCGACAACGCGCACCGGCTGGGCGTCGCCGACCGGGTCGAGGCGCTCGAGGCGGACCTCTTCCCGGACGGTCGGGCCGATCTCGTCGTGTGCAACCCGCCGTGGCTGCCCGGCGAGCCGACCTCCGACCTCGAGGCGGGCATCTACGACCCCGGCTCGGACATGTTGCGCCGCTTCCTCGCCGGCCTCCCGGAGCACCTTGAGCCGGGGGGCGAGGGCTGGCTGGTCATCTCCGACCTCGCCGAGCACCTCGGTCTGCGCGCTCGGGAGGAGCTGCTCGGCCTCATCGGCGATGCCGGACTCGAGGTCGTCGACCGGCTGGAGACGGTGCCGCGCCACAGCCGGGCGAGCGACGCGAAGGACGCCCTCCACGCCGCTCGACGTGCCGAGGTCACGTCCCTCTGGCGGCTGACGGTGGCCCAGGGAAGCCAGCCGGCCCGGTAGCCGGGCACTCAGAGCGCGACGAGTCCCCGGGCCAGTGCGGTTGCGGCCGACTCGACGTCCTCGGTGCTCGTCGACCGGCCGAGCGAGAGCCGGAGGGCACCGAGCGCGGTGTCGGCGTCGAGGCCCATGGCGAGCAGCGCGGCGTTGGGCGAGTGCACGCCCGCGTGGCAGGCGCTGCCGGTCGATGCCGACACGTCGCTGACCGCCTCGAGGACCTGCGCCCCGAGGCGACCGGGGAGGGACACCATGAGGGTGTTGGGCAGGCAGGCCTGCTCGGGCGACACCCGCACCAACCCCGGCACGGCACGAGCGAGCCTGTCCCACAACGCCTCTCGCAGAGCGGCCTGACGCTCGACCTCCGCGGAGAGCAGCTGCCCGGCGACCTCGGCGGCGACCCCGAGACCGACGATGAGCGCGACATTTTCCGTCCCCGGGCGCAGGCCACCCTCCTGCCCGGCTCCGAGGACGACGGGGGAGACCCGGGTGCCGCGGCGCACGTAGAGGGCACCGACCCCCTTCGGCCCGTAGAGCTTGTGCCCCGCGATCGACAGCAGGTCGACCCCGAGGTCGTCGACGTCGACCGGGATCTTGCCGACCGCCTGGGCCGCGTCGGCGTGGACGAGGCCACCCAGACGGTGGACGCGCTCGGCGAGCTGCGCCACCGGCTGGATCGCGCCGGTCTCGTTGTGCGCGAGGATCAGCGTGCCGAGGCCGATCGCACCGGTGGGGAGCGCGTCGAGGCGGACCCGGCACTCGCCGTCGACCGGCAGCTCGTGCACCTGCCAGCCGTGGTGCTCCTGCAGGTGCGCCAAGGGAGCGGCGGTCGCCGGGTGCTCGACGCACGAGGTGACGGCCACGCGGGTCGTGAGGTGCCGAGCGGTGCCCCGGATCGCGATGTTGTTGGCCTCGGTGCCACCGGAGGTGAAGACGATCTCGTCGGGCTCGGCGCCGACGAGTGCCGCGACCTGCTCGCGGGCCCGGTCGACCGCCACCCGAGCACGCCGGCCCTGCACCGAGGCGCTCGACGGGTTGCCGAAGTCCTGCGTCAGGTGCGGCCACACCGCCTCGGCGACCTCGCGGGCGATGGGCGTCGTCGCGTTGTGGTCGAGGTACACGGGGTCAGCGGCCATGCCCCCATGATGTCGAGCGTTGCCCGGCCGGGGAGGATGGGGCCACCCCCGACGAGAGGACCGCGATGCCCCGCTCCCGTGCCTTCACCCAGGTCGACGTCTTCGGCACTCGGCCGTACTCCGGAAACCCGCTGGCCGTCGTCCTCGACGGCGAGGGCATCGACGACGACCTGCTCCAGGAGGTCGCGCGGTGGACCAACCTGTCCGAGACGACCTTCGTCCTGCCGCCCACCACGCCCGAGGCCGACTACCGGGTGCGCATCATGACCCCCGGCGGCGAGCTCCCCTTCGCCGGGCACCCGACGCTCGGCACCGCCCACGCCTGGCTGACCCACGGAGGCACCCCACGGCACGAGGACCGCATCGTGCAGGAGTGCGGCGCCGGGCTCGTCGACGTCCATCGCGAAGGGAGCGAGCTCGCCTTCACCGCACCGCCGCTCGTGCGCACGGGGCCGTTGGACGACGCCGACCTCGACCGCCTCGTCGCGGCCCTGGGCATCACGCGCGCCGACGTCGTCGGGCACCAGTGGGTCGACAACGGTCCGGGCTGGGCCGCGCTGCGCCTCCCTTCGGCCCAGCACGTCCGTGGCCTGCGGCCTGACTGGTCGCACGCGCCCGACGCCAAGGTCGGGGTCATCGGCTGGCACGAGGACGGCGGCGAGCACCTCTACGAGACGCGGGCCTTCGTGCCCGGCCTCGGCGTCGGCGAGGACCCCGTCACCGGGAGCCTCAACGCCGGCATCGCCCAGTGGCTCGTGGCCGAAGGGGAGGCCCCGCACCGCTGGACCGTGACCCAGGGCGGGTGCATCGGGCGCTCCGGCGTCCTGTCGCTCACCGCCGCGGGCGGCGAGGTCCGGGTCGGCGGCACGGTCACCTCACTCGTGCAGGGCACGATCAGCCTCTGACCCTAGGCTGGAGCCATGCCACGCATCGTCACCGACCAGAAGACCCGAGTCGTCAGCGCCCCGGTGGCGATCATCGTCGCCGTCGTCAGTGCCGGCTACATGCTCCCGTGGGCGATCGCGGCCGTGCGGGGCAACCGCAATGCTTGGTCGGTCTTCTGGGTCAACCTGCTCCTCGGCTGGACCGTCGTCGGGTGGATCGTCGCCCTCGTCATGTCGATCAAGGAGCACCGCATCCTCGAGGTGCGCTGACCCTTCGAGACGGCCGCGGGCGGCCTCCTCAGGGACCGGCAAAGAATGCTGTTGGTGGCCGAGGGCTGATGGGGGAGGATCCCCCTTCGTGGGACATGTCGACATCGCCGGTGTCAGGTACGAGCTCTCGGACGGGCGCGTGCTGCTCGACGAGGTCTCCTTCCGCGTCGGCGAGGGCGCCAAGGTCGCCCTCGTCGGGGCCAACGGCGCCGGCAAGACGACGCTGCTGCGGATCGTCACCGGGGAGCTGACTCCGCACGCCGGGTCGGTCGCTCGCACCGGTGGGCTCGGGATCATGCGCCAGCACGTCGGTGCCGGTCTGGGGGAGCGG
Organism: Janibacter sp. CX7; assembly: GCF_024362365.1. NCBI lineage: Bacteria > Bacillati > Actinomycetota > Actinomycetes > Micrococcales > Intrasporangiaceae > Janibacter > Janibacter sp. CX7. The sequence goes on from NZ_CP101464.1 coordinate 1,478,455, forward strand.
CCCACGGTTACCGACCTGCTGATGTCGGTGTCTCCCAAGGCGGTTCGCGAGGCGGCCGCCGAGGTCGACCGCCTCGAGCTGGCCCTCATGGAGATCGAGGACGAGCGCACCCAGATGCGCTATGCGACGGCGCTGTCCGACTTCGCCGATGCGGGCGGCTACGACCAGGAGGTCGTCTGGGACGTGTGCACGACGGCCGCGCTGGGCGTCCCCTTCGAGCGCTGCAAGTACCGCGAGCTGGCCACGCTCTCCGGGGGCGAGCAGAAGCGGCTCGTCCTCGAGTACCTGCTGCGCGGGCCCGACGAGGTGCTGCTGCTCGACGAGCCGGACAACTACCTCGACGTTCCCGGCAAGATCTGGATGGAGGAGCAGATCCGCGCCTCCGACAAGACGATCCTCTACATCAGCCACGACCGTGAGCTGCTCGCCAACACCGCCACGCGCGTCGTCACCGTCGAGCTCGGGACCGCGGGCAACCGCGTGTGGACCCACCCGGGCGGCTTCGGGACCTACCACGAGGCCCGCCAGGAGCGCTTCGCCCGCTTCGAGGAGCTGCGCAAGAGGTGGGACGAGGAGCACGCGAAGCTCAAGGCGCTCGTGCTCATGTACAAGCAGAAGGCGAAGTACAACTCGGACATGGCCTCGCGCTACCAGTCGGCCCGCACCCGGCTCGAGCGCTTCGAGCAGGAAGGGCCGCCGAGCGAGCAGCCCCGCGAGCAGAAGGTGACGATGCGCCTGCAGGGTGGTCGGACCGGCAAGCGCGCGGTCGTGTGCGAGCGGCTCGAGCTCACGGGGCTGATGCAGCCCTTCGACCTGGAGGTCTGGTACGGCGAGCGGGTCGCGGTGCTCGGGTCCAACGGCTCGGGCAAGTCGCACTTCCTGCGCCTGCTGGCTGCCGGCGGCAGCGACCCGGAGGTCGACAACCTCCCGGTCGGCGAGGCCGTCATCGAGCCGGTCGCGCACACGGGACGGGCCCGGCTCGGTGCGCGGGTGCGCCCCGGGTGGTTCGTCCAGACGCACGAGCACCCCGAGCTCATCGGGCGCACCCTCCTGGCGATCCTGCACCGGGGCGACGACCACCGATCGGGTCTCGGGCGCGAGGCCGCGAGCCGGGTCCTCGACCGCTACGAGCTGGCCCACGCGGGGGAGCAGACCTTCGAGTCGCTGTCGGGCGGGCAGCAGGCGCGTTTCCAGATCCTGCTCCTCGAGCTGTCGGGCGCGACCCTCCTCCTCCTCGACGAGCCGACCGACAACCTCGACGTCGAGTCGGCCGAGGCCCTCGAGGAGGGCCTCGACGCCTTCGCCGGCACCGTGCTCGCCGTGACCCATGACCGGTGGTTCGCCCGAGGCTTCGACCGCTTCCTCGTCTACGGGGCCGACGGGCGGGTCCGGGAGACCGACGGCCCGGTCTGGGACGAAGGGAGGGTCACCCGCGCTCGGTGACCCTCCCGCCCCGGTCTAGAAGCTCGCCAGGTCCGCCATCATCTCCGTGGTCAGCCAGTGGTCGGGGATGCCGAAGCCACCGACGAGCGTCGCCGCGTGGGGCCGCAGCTCGCCGCACAGCTCGTTGACGCGCGCGACGACCCCCTTCGACTGGCTGGCACTCAGCCGACCGTGCTCGATGAACCAGGCGCGGTTGGCCTCGACCGTGCTGAAGACGAAGAGGTCGCACACGAGGTTGAGCAGGTCGCGACCGGGACCGTCGGGGGCCTCCTCGATCGCGGTGACGAAGGCCTCGAGCGCGATCCGGTCGATGTGCGCGCGGGCCGACTCGAGCAGGTGGTCCTGGGCCTCGTTGAAGACCCGGAAGGAGTCGGCGCCCTCCTCGCCGGCGCGGCGCAGGCGCATCGCGAGCGTCTCGGTGAGGTGCGACTCGCGGTCCTCGAAGAAGGCGAGCTGACCGCCGCGGTCCTCGAGCGCGTTGTCGCCGTCCTTGCCCGGGGCGCCGGAGATCAGTCGCTGGATGATCGACCCTCCGATGGTGTGCTCGATGACCGAGGTCGTCACCTGCCGGGCGCCGAAGAGGATCGCGCCTCGGGTGTCGAGCTCCTGGAAGTCGCTCTTGTAGTCGGTGAGCATGCCCTTGGCGAGCAGCTGCAGCAGCACCGTGTTGTCGCCCTCGAAGGTCGCGAAGACGTCGGTGTCGGCCTTGAGGTCGGCGAAGCGGTTGAGCGCCATGTAGCCGGCCCCGCCGCACGCCTCCCGGCAGGCCTGGATCGTGTCGTTGGCGTGCTCGGTCGTGATCGCCTTGAGCCCGGCGGCGCGCGCCTCGAGCTCGCGCTGCGAGGACTCGTCGGTGATCTCGCCGGTGCTGATGTCGGCGAGCTTGCCGGTCAGGGCGTTCTGCGCGAGGGCCAGCGCGTAGGACCTCGCGAGCCGGGGCAGGAGCTTGCGCTGGTGGGCCCGGTAGTCCATGACGACGACCTCGTGCTCGCCGTCGGGGTAGGTGAACTGCGTGCGCTGAAGGCCGTAGCGCACCGCGAGGGTGAGGGCGCTGCGGGTGGCCGCACCGGCGCCGGCGGCGACCGTCACCCGGCCGCGCACGAGCGTGCCGAGCATGGTGAAGAAGCGCCGGTTGACGCTCTCGATGGGCGAGGAGTAGCGGCCCTGGTCGTCGATGTCGCCGTACTTGTTGAGCAGGTTGGCGCGGGGGACGCGCACCTGGTCGAACATCAGCCGGCCGTTGTCGACCCCCTTGAGGCCGAGCTTGGTCCCGCAGTCGCCGATCGTCACGCCGGGCATCGGCTGGCCCGATTCGTCGCGCAGGGGGACGAGGACGCAGTGCACGCCGTGCTGCTCCTCGCCGACGACGAGCTGGGCGAAGACCGCGGCGAGCCGGGCGTCGCGGGCGGCGCCGCCGATGTAGTCCTTGCGGGCAGCGGGCGAAGGGGAGTGCACGACCAGCTCGTCGGTCGCGGGGTCGTAGGTCGCCGTCGTGAGGATCGACTGCACATCGGAGCCGTGACCGGTCTCGGTCATCGCGAAGCACCCGGGCAGCGACAGGTCGGCCATGCCGGGCAGGTACTCGCGGTGGTGGCGCTCGGTGCCGAGGTTGGCGATGGCCCCACCGAAGAGGCCGAACTGCACGCCCGCCTTGACGAAGACCGACAGGTCCCCGTGGCCGATCATCTCCAGCCCGGTGACCGAGGCCCCGACGTCACCCGTGCCACCGAGCTCGACCGGCAGGGTCGCCCGGACGAGCTCGCTGTCGGTGAGGGCGGTGACGAGCTCCAGGGTGCGCGCCCGGTGCTCCTCGAGGTCGAGGCGCAGGTCGGGCTCGGCCACGGGGAAGCGCGGGTCCGCTCGCAGCTGCTGACGGATCGCCTCCCACCGACCGTCGAGGACGGCGCGGATCTGCTCGGCGACGGGGTCCTTGGTCTGCTGGGCGCTCATGCTTCGCATGCTCGCAGATCCCCGGGCGCGGCGGGCGCCGAGCCGATGGTGACCGCGTCACGTCGACGCCGAGCCAGACGTCGCACGACCCTAAGGAAATGCGGTCGGCAGCTCACACCTCGACGGCCTCGAGCTCCCGATCCGTCGCAGGCAGGCGAGAGAGCGCCAGCGCGGCGAGCAGGGCCGAGCCGGCGCAGATGCCCCACACGACGAGGTAGCCCGACAGGGGCGCGTGCCCCTCGGTCGGGTCGGAGATGCTGCCCGTGGACGCCAGGGCCACGGCGAAGAGCGCCGAGGCCAGGCAGCCGCCGACGGTCTTGGTCGCATTGGTCAGGCCCGCCGCCTCGGCCGTGCCCCCGTGCGTCGAGGCCGCGGCCGCGGCGGCCGGGAGCGAGGCGACGAGGGCCCCCGATCCCAGGCCGGCGATGCCCATGGCGAGCATCGCGTGCGCCAGCGCGTCGTGCAGCGGGATGAAGGTCGCGTAGCCGACGGCGACGAGCACGGCGGCCCCGACGAGCATGCCCCGCACCCCGAGACGACGGGCGGCGAAGGGGGACAGCAGCGCCCCGACGGCCATCGCGACGACGTAGAGGCCGATGAGGTTGGCGATCGCCGCGGCGTCGACGCCCAGTCCGTAGCCCACCTCCGCGGGGTCGGTCCGGGCGAAGGTCGACAGGGGGATCTGGGCGCCCAGGACGCTCATGCCGAAGAGGGCCGCGGCCAGCTGCACCGGCCACATCGTCGGGGTGGCGAGGGCGCGCACGTCGAGGAGCGGCGAGCTGCTCACCATCTCGACGCGGACGAAGAGCCACATCACGGCGCAGCCGAGGGCCACGAGCAGCCAGGCCGGGGGACTGTCCAGGCCCTGCAGGCGCACCACGACGAGCCCACCCAGGACGAGCAGCAGCCCGGTGCTCAGCAGCGCGGTGCCGACGAGGTCGAGGCGGCCGGTGGCCGGAGCCGACTCGTCGCGCACTCCGAGGAGGATGGCCACCAGGGCGATCGTCGTCGCGGCGGCGGGCACGGCGAGCAGTGCGGTCATGCCGAGGACCGGCTGGAGCGCGCCGGCCCCCAGCGCGCCGGCGATGACGCCGACCTCGAGTGCCATGACGAGGAGGGCGGCGCCGCGCCTGACGAGCGCCGGGCGGTCGGGGTGCTCGCGAGAGCGCTCGTGGAGGATCGCGATCTCCATCGGGAGCCAGACGGTGTAGGCACCCTGGATCGCCCAGCCCACGAGGAAGGTCCAGAAGCCGGGGGCCAGGGCCACGACCCACCCGCCGACCGCCGTGATCACCGTCGCGACGACGAGCACCCGACGGTGACCGTGCAGGTCGCCGAGCCGGGAGAGCACGGGCACCGCCAGCGCCGCGACGATGAGTTGGGCGGCCTCGAACCAGTTGACATCGCCGTCGGCGATGCTCAGGTGGTCGGCGATGTCGCTGTAGATCGGCGTGTAGTAGCCCTGCAGGATGCCCGAGGCGATTTCGACTGCGGCGAGGAAGCCGACGATTCGCCAGATCGTCGGGCTCACGTCGCCGGGCCCGTCGCGTCGACCCCGCCCAGCCCGTCGAGCAGCGCCCGGTACCAGCGGACCCCGTCGAGGAAGTCCGCGACGCCGAGGCGCTCGTCGTAGGAGTGGATCGCCTCGCGCTGCTCACCGCTCATCCGGAAGGGCGCGAAGCGGTAGACCCGGTGGCAGATCGTCGTGAAGTGCCGGGAGTCGGTCGCCGCGTACATGACGTAGGGCACCGGCACCGCGTCGTCGAAGACGGTCGTGATCGTCCGCTCGAGGAGGGCGAAGGCCGGGTCGTCGACGGGGGAGAGCGGGCTCGGCTCGTGGGCGTCGGCCACCTCGACGTCGATGTCGGACCCGACGACCCGCCGGATCCGGTCGGTGGCGTCCGCGGTGGTCTCGCCGACCGCGATGCGCAGGTTGAGCCCGGCGACGACGGAGGTGGGGCTGACGTTGATGGCCGGCGACCCGGTGAGCGTCGTGACCGCCACGGTCGTGCGGGCCAGTGCGGCGGCCTCGGGGCCGGCGGCGACGAGCAGCCGGGCAAGGGCACCGGGGAAGCGGTCGGCGCGCTCGACGACCGGTCGCAGGGGGCGCGGCAGGTGCGGCGCGAGACGCCGGAGCATCTCGAGCGTCGCGGGGGAGACGTGGGCCGGGAAGGGGCGGTGCTCCAGTCGGGTGATCGCCGCGGCCACGCGGGCGGCGGGACCCCCCTTCGCCGGTCGCGAAGCGTGACCGCCGCGGCCGCTGGCCGTGAGCCGAAGGGAGAGCACCCCCTTCTCCGAGACGCCCACGACCCCGAGGGGCCGCGTGACCCCGGGGAAGGCCTCGGAAGCGACGGCTCCGCCCTCGTCGAGGACGAACCAGGGGCGTACGCCCCGCTCGCGCAGCGTCTCCACGGCTCGACGGGCGCTGCTGCCCATGACCTCCTCGTCGCTGCCGAAGGAGAGCCACACGTCGCGTGCGGGCCGCTGCCCGTCGGCCAGGAGGGACTCGACGGCGGCGATGACGGCGACGAGCTGGCCCTTGTCGTCGAGGGTCCCTCTGCCCCAGATGACGCCGTCGACGACCTCGGCCGCCAGCGGCGGGTGCGTCCACAGGCTCTCGTCGCCGAGCGGGACCACGTCCATGTGGGCCATGAGGACGACGGGGTCGGCGGTGGCCGTCGGCGAGGTCGGGTCGGCGGGCACCCGGATGAGCAGCGCGTGCGGCGGGACGTCGATGACCTCTCCCACCTCGTGGGTCAGGGGGAAGTGCTCGCGCAGGCGGGAGTGCAGCTCGACGAAGGGAGCGGGGTCGGTCGTCTCCGGGTCCGCGGAGGCCACGGTGGGCAGCCGCAGGATCTCGCGCAGTGCCGCGACGGGGGCCGCGTCGATGGGGTCCATGGGCGCGACCCTACGCGTCGGTAGGCCGCTTCCAGGCGATCTTCAGACCCGACCAGGCGAGGTCGGTCAGCTGGGCGGTGACCTCCTCGCGGGAGACCTCGCCCGCGGTGCCGGCGAGCCACGCGTCGGCGCCGGCTCGCACCAGTCCGACCATCGACTGGCCCCACAGCATCGCGGGGGCCGGGTCGTTGCCGCGCTCGACGAGGGCGGCTGCGACGAGGTCGCTGATCTGCCCCGCCATCCGACCCGTGGCGCTGGCGGCGACCTCGGCGGCGTTGCCGCCGGTCGAGGTGCCGACGATCGGCGCGGAGACGATGAATCGGTAGACCTCGGGGTCGCGCTCGACGAGCTGGAGGTAGGCGTCGATCGCGGCGTGGATCACCGAGCGCGGGTCGACGTCGAGCGCGTCGAGCCCGGAGCCGGACCCGCCCGTCCGGCGACCGAGGACCTTGCCGATGTCGCGCAGGATGAGCTCGTCGACTCGGGCGGCGACGGCCTGGTAGAGGCCGCGTCGGTCGGTGAAGTGCCGGTAGAAGACCGTTTTGGAGGTGCCGGCGTCGGCGGCGAGCTCGTCCATGCCGACGGTGGCGCCCCGGCTGCGGATGGTGCGGATCGCCGACTCGACGAGCGCCTTGCGACGCTCCTGACGATGCACCTCCCAGCGGGCGCTGCGGCCGTCGGTGGTGTCACTCACAAGGCGGGACGGTATCAGGGACGAGGAGTACCTGCTACCGTCCGTATCGCATAAAGTCAGTGGAGGGAGAGGCGGCGCACGACGCCGTCCCCGACTGACACCAACACGACCCAGGAGACCTGTGGTGGCTAACAACCTGCCGCGTCGCGCCGCCGTCCTCGGTGGCAACCGCATCCCCTTCGCCCGCCAGTTCGCCGCGTACGCCGAGGCGTCCAACCAGGACATGTTCACCGCCGCCCTGGACGGGCTCGTCGCCCGCTACAACCTCGGTGGCAAGCACATCGACGAGGTTGCCGGTGGTGCGGTCATCAAGCACTCCCGCGACTTCAACCTCGTCCGCGAGGCCGTCCTCGGCTCGGCCCTCGCGCCGACGACCTCCGCCTACGACCTGCAGCAGGCCTGCGGCACCGGCCTCGAGACCGCGATCCTCGTGTCCAACAAGATCAAGCTGGGCCAGATCGAGTCCGGCATCGCCGGTGGCGTCGACACCGCCTCGGACGCCCCGATCACCGTCACCGAGTCGCTGCGCAAGAAGCTGCTCAAGGTCAACCGGGCCAAGGGCGCCAAGGCGCAGGCCCTGGCGCTCACCAAGATCCGCCCGACGGACCTCGGCATCGCCACCCCGGCCAACGTCGAGCCGCGCACCGGCCTGTCGATGGGTGACCACATGGCCATCACGGCCAAGAAGTGGGGCATCACCCGCGAGGCGCAGGACGAGCTCGCCATGAAGAGCCACCACAACCTCGCCCGCTCCTACGACGAGGGCTTCCAGGACGACCTCGTCACGAGCTTCATGGGTCTGTCCAAGGACCAGAACATGCGGGCCGACTCCTCGATGGAGAAGCTCGCCAAGCTCAAGCCGGTCTTCGGCAAGGGTGACGACGCGACGATGACCGCCGGCAACTCGACGCCGCTCACCGACGGCGCGTCCGTGGTGCTGCTCGGCTCCGAGGAGTGGGCCGCGGAGCAGGGTCTGACCCCGCTCGCGTGGTTCGTCGACGGCCAGGCCGCCGCGGTCGACTACGTCCACGGTGCCGAGGGCCTGCTCATGGCTCCCGCCTACGCGATCCCGCGCATGCTCGAGCGCAACGGCCTGACGCTGCAGGACTTCGACTACTACGAGATCCACGAGGCCTTCGCCGCGACGGTGCTCTCCACGCTCGCCGCGTGGGAGGACGAGGACTTCTGCCGCGAGAAGCTCGGCCTGGACGCCCCGCTCGGGTCCATCGACCGCGACAAGCTCAACGTCAACGGCTCCTCGCTCGCCGCTGGTCACCCCTTCGCCGCCACCGGTGGCCGCATCGTCGCCGCGCTGGCCAAGATGCTGCACGCCAAGGGCCCGGGCAGCCGTGGCCTGATCTCCATCTGCGCCGCCGGTGGACAGGGCGTCGTGGCCATCCTCGAGGGCGCCTGAGCCTTCCCCGCACCGACTCAAGGAGAACACCCACATGGGATTCGAGTACGGCAAGTTCGTCAGCTCCGGTCTGGGCAAGCAGATCGCCAACACCCTCGGCCTGCCCCGGCCGACCAAGCTGCGTCGCCACAAGGCCGGCGCCCCGCTCATCGGCGGCGCCGTGCTGCTCGGTGGCCACGGTGACGCCCCCGTCGCCGCGCTGCTGACCCAGGCGCTGCAGGCCGACGGCGTGCAGATCGCGACCTCCCCGTCCACCTCGGTGGCGGGTGTCGTCGTCGACATGACGCAGGCCAGGACCCCGGCGGACCTGGAGACCCTGCGCGGCATCCTCGCGCCGGCGCTCAAGACGCTGGCGCCGACCGGCCGGGTCATCGTCATCGGCCGCCCGGTCGAGGACACCGACGACGTCGCCGAGGCCGCGGCCCGCCGCGCCCTCGAGGGCATCGTCCGCTCGGTGGGCAAGGAGATGCGCGCCGGCGGCACGGCCAACATGGTCTACGTCGCCGAGGGCGCCGACGCCAACGCCGAGGCGACCGTCCGCTTCTTCCTCTCCGGCCGCTCCGCCTACGTCTCGGCCCAGGTCGTGCACGTCGGCGAGGCCGTCGGCGACATCGTCGTCCCCGAGAGCTGGGACGCCCCGCTCGAGGGCAAGGTCGCCGTCGTCACCGGTGCCGCGCGCGGCATCGGGGCCGCGATCGCCGAGGTGCTCAGCCGTGACGGCGCGACCGTCATCTGCGTCGACATCCCGGCCGCCGGCGGCCCGCTCGCCGAGGTCGCCAACCGCATCGGTGGCTCGGCCCTGCAGGTCGACGTCACCGCGGAGGATGCCGGGGCCAAGATCGTCGAGCACGCCGCCTCGCTGCACGGTGGCTTCGACATCGTCGTGCACAACGCGGGCATCACCCGCGACAAGCTGCTCGTCAACACCGACGCCGACCGCTGGGGCTCCGTCCTCAACGTCAACCTGCTGTCGATCCTCAAGATGAACGAGGCGCTCGTGCCCGCCATCAACGAGGGCGGCCACATCGTCAACGTCGCCTCGATCGCCGGCATCGCGGGCAACCGTGGCCAGGCCAACTACGGCGCGAGCAAGGCCGGCGTCATCGGCATGACGTCGAGCCTGGCCAAGGACCCGCAGGTCCTCGCCAAGGGCGTGACGGTCAACGCCGTCGCCCCGGGCTTCATCGAGACCGAGATGACCGCGAAGATCCCGCTCGCGACCCGCGAGATCGGCCGCCTGACCAACTCCCTGTCGCAGGGTGGTCTGCCGGTCGACGTCGCCGAGACGATCGGCTGGTTCAGCTGGGACAGCAACCGCGCCGTCACGGGCAACACCGTGCGCGTGTGCGGCCAGATGCTGCTGGGTGCCTGATGGCCGTCACGACCGTCAAGAGCATCCCCGCGCTGGGGCCGATCTACGCCAAGGCGGCGCTGCCGGGCAAGGGCGGCGGCTCGTCGCTGCCCGACACCCGGCTGCGGCTCCAGGGCCACGAGATCGACCGGTCCGACCTGCTCGAGTACCAGCGCATCTGCGGCTTCAACAACAGCGACGTGCTGCCGCACACCTACCCGCACGTCGTCGGCTTCCCGCTGCAGATGCAGCTCATGTCGGGCAAGGGCTTCCCCCTGCCGCTCATGGGCCTGGTCCACGTCGAGAACGTCATCACGGTGCACCGTGAGATCCGCTTCGACGAGGCCCTGGACATCACCGTCTCGGCCGAGAACCTGCGCGCCCACCCCAAGGGCAAGGTCGTCGACCTCGTCACCGAGGTCGACGTCGCGGGAGAGCGCGTCTGGGAGGGTCGCTCGACCTACCTGGCCCGCGGCAAGGGTGACGCCGACGCGGACCGCGGTGCGCAGCCCCCGGCGATCCCCGCGGGTCAGGCGGCAGCCAAGTGGAGCCTGCCCGCCAACCTCGGGCGCACCTACGGTCTGGTGTCGGGTGACATCAACCCGATCCACATGAGCGGTGTGACGGCCAAGGCGATGGGCTTCCCGTCGGCGATCGCGCACGGCATGTGGACCTACGCCCGGGTGCTCGCAGCCATCGGTCCGCGCACCAGCGGTTCGAGCACGAGCCACGTGTGGTTCAAGAAGCCGGTGCTGCTGCCGGCCAAGGTCGACTTCGTCATCGACACCACTGGCGAGCAGGTCGTCGCGGGACTGCGCAGCACGCGCAAGCCCGAGACCGAGCACCTCGTGCTCACCCTGGCCTGACCGCCGAGCTCACGACGGCCCGTGTCCCGCAGGGGGACACGGGCCGTCGTGCGTCTCGGGCCGTCGCGCCGGCCCGCGGGTCCGTGGGCGACGATGGGGTCATGACGTCCCCGCCCCCGTCTCCGCCGCAGCCGCCTCCCTTCGTCCAGCAGCCCGTGCCGGCCGGGCGCGGGACGCTCGCCTGGGGGATGGGTCTGACCGCCCTCATGTGCCTGCCCTTCGTCGGCAGCCTGCTCGCGAGCGTCCTGATGATCTGTGTCGGCCTGTCCCTGCGGCCGAAGGGAGGGCTCGCCGCCCGCAACGGGGTGCACGCGGCCAACTGGGGTCTGACCTACCTCGTCCTCACGGTCGTCCTCGTCGGCACGCACTTCGGGTTGCTCTGGTACCTCACCGCCGACGACCCCGAGGGGACCATGAGCTTCTTCCCCTTCGGTCTGGTCATCACGGCCTGGGCCCTGATCTCCCTCTGGCACCTCGTGCTGTGCATCTGGGGCATCGTCGCGAGCGCTCAGGAGCGTGAGCTGCGCGGCACGGGCCTGCCCGTCTGGCGGGCCTCAGCCTGAGGCGCGCACAGCCAGGATGCGGTCGCGCAGCCAGGCGTAGGAGTCCTTGGGGGTGCGCTCCTGGTCGGCACCGACCCGCACGAGCCCGAAGCGCTGGGTGTAGCCCTCCGCCCACTCGAAGTTGTCGAGCAGCGACCACACGAAATACCCCCTGACGTCGACCCCGACGTCGATGGCGTCGGCCACGGCGTCGAGGTGCTGGTCGAGGTAGCGGATGCGCGCGTCGTCGTGCACGGTGCCGTCCTCGACGACGTCGTGCGTCGAGCAGCCCGACTCCGTGACGTGCACCGGCGGGAGCCGGTCGCCGTAGCGGTCGCGCAGCTGCACGAGCACCTCGGTCAGCCCCTCCGGCGCGACCGGCCAGCCGAAGGCGGTGTACTCACCAGCCGGTACCGGCACGAGGTCGAAGGGGATGCCCTCGGGGACGGTCAGCTGGACCTGCTGGTCGGGGACCGCGTCGCGGGCGGCCTCGGTGCCGGGCGACCCGGGCATCCCGACGAGCGTCGGGTTGTAGTAGTTGACCCCGTAGGCGTCGAGCGGCTCGCTGATCACGGCCAGGTCCTCGGCGACCGGTCCGGGCATCCCGTCACCCATGCCGTTGGGGTACTCGCCGAGCAGGATCGGCTCGGCGAAGGCCCGGTTGTGGATCGTGTCGTAGAGCGCTGCGGCAGCGACGTCCCCGTCGGCATCGCTCACCGCGTGCACGGGCGTGTGGTTGTTGGCCGTGCCGACCGCCGCGGCACCCGCCGCGCGCAGCGCCCGGGTCGCCAGCCCGTGACCCAGCAGCAGGTGGTGGGCCGCGGCCAGTGCCTCGAAGCCCCGGGACTCACCGGGGGCGTGGACCCCGATGGCGTGCCCGAAGAGCGTGGCGACGACGGGCTCGTTGACCGGCAGCCACATGGCCACCCGGTCGGCGAGACGCTCGGCGACGAGCCCCGCGTAGTCGCCGAAGCGCTCGGCGGTCTCCCGGACCATCCAGCCTCCCCGCGCCTGGAGGGCGGCGGGCAGGTCCCAGTGGTAGAGCGTGACGAAGGGAGCGACCCCCGCCTCGCACAGTGCGTCGACGGCGCGGTCGTAGAAGTCGAGGCCCTGTGGGTTGGCCGGCCCGGCTCCGGTCGGCTGGATGCGGGGCCAGGCGATGGAGAAGCGGTAGGCGTCGGTGCCCAGGTCGCGCACGAGCGCGACGTCTTCGTCCCACCGGTGGTAGCTGTCGCAGGCCACCGCCCCCGACGACCCGTCGGCGATCGCTCCGGAACGGTCGCAGAAGTCATCCCAGATGCTGCGGCCACGGCCACCGGCGGCCACACCCCCTTCGACCTGGTAGCTGGCGGTGGAGGTGCCGAAGACGAAGTCGTGGGGCAGGGGCACGGGGTCTCCTAGTCGACGGTGCGGATCTTGCGGATGAGCAGGGCGGCGGCGATGCCGATCGCCGCTGCGAGCAGGTAGAGGGCCCGATAGCCGTCGGCGTGGGTGCCGTGGGCGGCGAACCACGTGATGATCGGGCCGGCGATCGCCGGGGCGAGGACCTGCGGCAGGGCATTGGCGATGTTGATGACGCCGAGGTCGCGGGCCCGGTCGTCGGCGCGGGGGAGCACCTGGGTGATGAGGGCGAAGTCCACGGCGAGGTAGACGCCGTAGCCGATCCCGAGGATCACCGCGCCCACGAGAGCCGCGGACCAGGTCTGCACGATCGCGAGCAGCGCTGCGGCGCAAGACATCACGACACCCGAGACCATGACGAAGGGCTTGCGAACCCCGAGCCGGTCCGACCACGCACCCGCGACGATCGCGGACACGACGAGGCACGCCGCGTAGAGCAGCGTGAGCACGAGGACCCCGAGCTCGGGGTCCTCGACGCCGACGGCGTCGGTGAGGAAGAAGAGCAGGTACATCGTGCAGATCGAGTTGGCGATCGTCGCGAGGAAGCGCGTGGCCCAGGCCCACGCGAAGTCGGGGTGGCGCCGCGGCGAGATCCAGAAGCCGGCGAGGAAGGCGCCCACGCCGATGCGGGGGAGGTGGCCGCGGGGGAGCGGCCGGTCCAGCGAGCCGAGGACGAAGGGGGTCACCGCGGCGACGACGAGCACGGCCAGGACGAGGTAGGCAGCCGTGGTCCCGGCGACGAGCGTGGCCACGCCGGTGCCGACGACGATGCCGAGCGTCTGGGTCATGCCGACGACGCCGCTGACGAGGCCGCGCTGCTCGACGGGCACGAGATCGGGGATCGCGGCGGTCAGGGCGGCGAGCGTGCCGTTGAGCCCGGCCTGCACGAGGCACCACCCGAGCACCATGCCGGGGACCGTGGTGGCCATCGCGAGCAGGACGAGACCGACCGCGCCGACGAGGGTGCCGCCGACGACCCAGGGGACCCGGCGTCCCCACCGTGAGGTCGTGCGGTCGCTGAAGGCCCCGGCAAGGGGGTTGGCGAGCGTCGACACGGCGGCGCCGATGCCCGTGACGAGGGAGAGGGTGGCCTCCTTGTGGTCGGGCGTCAGGCTCGCGGCCTGGAGGCCGAGGAGGACCTGGATCGGGCCGAACCAGCCGGCGCACATGCCGACGCCGGCGAGGCCGAGGCGCGCCACCCACGAGGTCGGGACCGGATGCGTGGGCTCGGCTGAGGGGTCGTGGCCGTCGACGGTGACGGCCTCCGGGGGCTGCATGCGCCGAGGCTAGCCGCGGGTCGGGCCCGTCGGGGGTCTGCGCTGCCGGGGGTCGATCCGACCGTTCACCTCGCGGGTGTGGTGGCTGTCACACCCGGGTGCCATGCTCGGTGGATGGCACACGGAGACATCACGCACATCGACATCCCGGTCAGCGACCTCACGGCAGGCGCGGCCTTCTACAGCGGGCTCTTCGGCTGGCAGATCGCCGAGATCCCCGGCTTCGAGGGCTACCCCATGTGGCAGGCCCCCAACAAGATCAGCGGCGGCGGGCTGGCGCCCCGGGGCGAGGGCTTCGAGCATCCTCGCTCCTACGTCGAGGTCGACTCGATCGACGAGGTCCTCGCCAAGGTCGAGCAGGCCGGCGGCTCGGTCGTCATGCCCAAGTCACCGATCTCGGAGACGAGCTGGTTCGCCGTGCTCGCCGACCCGGACGGCAACCACATCGGGCTCTACGAGGGCACGACCGAGGCGGGCTGACCGTCCCGTCGGTGGCCGCACGGGGTGTGGCCACCGACGGTGGACCCGGTCAGCCGAGCATGATCCCGGCGATCGTCGCGCTCATGAGGTTGGCCAGGGTCGCGGCGAGGATCGCCCGCATGCCCAGGCTGGCGATGTCCTTGCGGCGGCTCGGCGCCATCGACCCGAGCCCGCCGAGCAGGATGCCGAGCGAGCTGAGGTTGGCGAAGCCGGTCAGGGCGAAGGTGACGATCGCCTGCGTGCGCGGGCTGTAGGACTCGACCTCGGGGCCGAAGTTCGTGAAGGCCACGAACTCGTTGACGATGACCTTCTGCCCGAGGAAGGACCCGGCGTCGACGGCCTCGTGCCACGGGACGCCGATCATGAGCATGATCGGCGCGAAGACGTAGCCGATGATCGTCTCGAAGGACAGGCCGGGGTGGCCGAACCAGCCGCCGACCCCGCCGATCATCGCGTTGAGCAGGGCGATGAGGGAGATGAAGGCGAGCAGCATCGCGCCGATGTTGATCGCGAGCTTCGCCCCGTCGGCGGCACCGGCGGCCGCCGCGTCGATGACGTTGCGGTGCTCGGTGACGTCGCCGAGCTCGCTCGGCGTGTCCTTGGCGGCATCGACCTCGTCCTCGTCGAACTCGATGCCGGCCGCGACGTTGTCCGGCTCCTCGGGCACGAGCATCTTGGCCATGAGCAGGGCACCCGGGGCGGCCATGAAGCTTGCGGCGATGAGGTAGTCGAGCTCGGCGCCGAGCAATGAGTAGCCGACGAGCACGGACCCCGCAACGGTCGCCAGGCCGCCGACCATGACGGCGAAGAGGCCCGAGCGGGTCAGCCCGGCGACATAGGGCCGGATCACTAGGGGCGCCTCCGTCTGGCCGAGGAAGATGTTGGCCGCGGCATTGGTCGACTCGGCCCTGCCCGTGCCCAGGACCCGCTGCAGCCCGCCGCCGAGCACCCGGACGACCACCTGGAGCCAGCCGAGGTGGAAGAGCACGCCGGTGAGCGAGGCGAAGAAGACGACGACGGGGAGCACCTGCAGCGCGAAGACGACGCCCTCGTCGGGCAGCAGGGGACCGAAGAGGAAGCTGATCCCCTCGGTCGCCGAGTCGATGACCGACTGGAAGCCGTCGGAGACCCACCGCAGCGCGGTGCGGCCCCACGGGACGAAGAGCACGAGCGCGCCGAAGCCGACCTGGATCGCCAGGGCCGGCAGCACGGTGCGCAGCCGGATCGCCCGACGGTTGGTCGACAGCGCGGCGGCGATGACGAGCAGGCCGAGCATGCCCGCCAGGCCCCAGATGACGTGCATGGTCCATCCCTCTCGTGGTGTGTCCGCGGACGCGTGCCCGCCCACACTCTCAGATCACGGCGACCGGGTCCTCCCGGCGCACGACCCCCGGGGTGACGACGTCGGCGTCGACGCCGAAGGGGACCTCACCCTCGGGCCGCTCCCGCCGGGCGAGCGTGTGCAGATGCCGCGTGTCGAGCTCGCCCGTCTCGCAGTTGATGTCGACGACCCGGCATCGGGGGACCGGGCCGCGCACCCGGACCACGGCCTCGCCCAGGCGCAGCAGGCTCCCCGGCTCGGGGTCACGGTCGGCCTCGATCGTCAGCGTCGCGCGGAACCGGGCGGCCTGCGCCTCGCCGAGGTCGCGCAGCGCCCCGGTCGTCACCATGCTCACGGAGCCGCCGTAGACGACCTCGCCGGCTGAGCGGATGCGGGCCAGCCGGACCGGTCGGCCCAGGTGCTGGCCGAGGAGGTCGGCATGATCCGAGGCCATGACCTCGAGCCGGGCTCGCCGCCCCCAGTAGTCGGCCTCGACGACCTCACCGGTGGGTGTGGGCTCCCCGGTGAGGGGCCCTCCCTTCGGCGTGGTGACCGTCAGCCGGGGGCCGCCCAGGGAGGCGGAGACGAGGACCATCGACGGGTTGTCGACCGTGCGCAGCACGTGGTCGCGGTCGGCCTCGAGCAGGCAGAAGAGCCGGTCGCCGCGTGGGCCCGTCGGGTCGACGTGGAGGTGGGCGAGGTCGGCGTGGCGGGCGCCCTTGAGCGGCGTGAGTCCGATGCGGGTGATGTGCACGGCCGCCAGTCAACCAGCCGTGGGCTCAGGCGACGTGACGTTCGTAGTCGCGGTCGCCGCGGAAGGGCATGAGGTGCTGCTCGACGATGCCCTCCGGCACGCTCTCCAGCCGCAGGACGCCGTACTCCTCCGGCCAGCTGCCGTCACGGGGGAGCTTGAAGCTGCCCATGAGCATGTCGACGACCGGCAGGTGGATCGCGTAGTTGCGGTCCCAGTAGTCGACGTGCCGGGCGTGGTGCCAGTGGTGGTAGCGCGGCAGGACGACGAGGTACTCGAGCCAGCCGAAGCGCACCCCGATGTTGGCGTGGGCCACGACGGCCTGGAGGCCGACGATGATGACATAGGCGTTCATCGCGGGGGTCGAGAAGCCGAGGACCATGAGCGGCAGCAGGACGATGCTGCGGGTCAGGACGGTCTCGGCGAGGTGGACGCGCGAGCCGGCGAGCCAGTCGAGGTCGCGGCTGGAGTGGTGCACGGCGTGGAACCGCCACAGGCTCTTCACCCGGTGGTAGGCGCGGTGCAGCACCGCCTGGGCGAGGTCGGCGACGAAGACCGCGAGCAGGACCTGCAACCACAGGGGGACCGCGCGGACCAGCTCCTTGATCGGGTCGACGGCGATGGCTGCGGCGACCGTCGTCGTCGACGTCGTGACGACGATGAGGATCAGCTGGACGAGGACGTGGCTGAGGAAGAAGTAGCAGACGTCGGTGCGCCAGCCCCGGCGGAGCACCGGGTGCGGTCGGTGGGCGAGGTGGCGCTCGAGCGGGATGAAGACGACCGCCGAGAAGACGAGCGAGAGGATGAACCAGTCGACACCCAGCGACCACGGGGTCGCCTCGATCTCGCCGAGGGGGACCTCGGACCCACCCAGCAGCACAGCCACCGTGGCCGCGACGACCCCGGTGAAGGCGATGGGCCGTCGCTGCCCGGCGAGCACGGCGACCGTGCCGATGACCAGAGCTCCGATGATGCCGACGAGCAGCAGCCCGCGGGCGAAGCCCGAGGTGTAGACGGGGCGGAACTCCTGGCTCGTGAGGAGCTCGGGGAAGTGGAAGCACAGCACGGCGAGCAGGCTGAGCACGCCGAACCAGCAGGCGGTGTGCGGGAGCAGTCGAGCGTCCTTGGTGAGCATGCATCGACGCTAGGGAGGGCGAAGGGGGCGCGGCCTGAGGTCTGGTACTCAAGGTGGAATGCGTTGGGGGCCGCCCCCTTCGCGGGGATAGAGTTCTTCGCGGTGCCCGGCCGGGCACCGCACCCCGTCCCACAGGAGCATCCCGTGTCTGCCCAGATCACCATCAACGTCGCCGGAGACGAGCGATCGGTGGACCGGGGGACTACTGCGGCGGACCTCTTCGAGGGGGACCGGGCGGTCCTCGTCGCCCGGGTCAACGGCGAGCTGCGCGACCTGGCCCACGAGGTCGCCGAGGGCGACGTCGTCGAGCCGGTCACGGCCGCCGAGCAGGACGGTCTCGACGTCCTGCGCCACTCCACGGCCCACGTGCTCGCGCAGGCCGTGCAGCAGATCAACCCCTCCGCCAAGCTCGGCATCGGCCCGCCGATCCGCGACGGCTTCTACTACGACTTCGACGTCGAGGAGCCCTTCACCCCCGAGGACCTCAAGGCGCTCGACAAGGCGATGCAGCGGATCATCAACGAGGGCCAGACCTTCGTGCGCCGCGAGATCAGCGACGACGACGCGCTCGTCGAGCTGGCCGACGAGCCCTACAAGTGCGAGCTCATCGGGCTCAAGGGCGGCGCCTCCGAGGACGCGGCCGAGGGCGCCTCGGTCGAGGTCGGCGGCGCCCAGCTGACGATCTACGACAACGTCCGCCGCGACGGCACCCGCGCCTGGGGCGACCTGTGCCGCGGACCGCACGTGCCGAGCACCAAGGTCATCGGCAATGCCTACAAGATCATGCGCAGCGCCGCGGCCTACTGGCGCGGCAGCGAGAAGAACCCCCAGCTGCAGCGTGTCTACGGCACGGCCTGGCCGTCCAAGGACGAGCTCAAGGCCTACCTCGACCGGCTCGCCGAGGCGGAGAAGCGCGACCACCGCAAGCTCGGGCGCGACCTCGACCTCTACTCCTTCCCCGACGAGATCGGCTCCGGCCTGCCGGTCTTCCACCCCAAGGGTGGCGTCATCAAGCGCGAGATGGAGGACTACGTCCGCCAGCGGCACATCGAGGAGGGCTTCGAGTACGTCGGCACGCCGCACATCGCCAAGGAGGGGCTCTTCCACACCTCCGGCCACCTGCCCTACTACGGCGAGGGGATGTATCCCCCCTTCGACGTCGACGGCATGGACTACCGCCTCAAGGCGATGAACTGCCCGATGCACAACCTCATCTACCGGAGCAAGCAGCGCTCCTACCGCGAGCTGCCGCTGCGGCTCTTCGAGTTCGGCCACGTCTACCGGCACGAGAAGTCCGGTGTCATCCACGGCCTGACGCGGGTGCGCGGCTTCGCCCAGGACGACAGCCACTCCTACGTCACCAAGGAGCAGGCGCCCGACGAGATCCGCCACCTGCTCGACTTCATCCTCGGGCTGCTGCGCGACTTCGGTCTCGACGACTTCTACCTCGAGCTGTCCACCCGGGACGAAGGGGGCGAGAAGTCCAGCAAGTTCATCGGCAGCGACGAGGACTGGGCCGAGGCGACCGCCGTCCTCGAGCAGGTGTGCTCCGAGACCGGGCTCGAGCTCGTGCCGGACCCGGGCGGCGCCGCCTACTACGGCCCCAAGGTGTCGGTGCAGGCCCGTGACGCCATCGGCCGCACCTGGCAGATGAGCACGATCCAGTACGACTTCAACCAGCCCTCGGCCGACCGCTTCGCGCTCGAGTACCAGGCGGCCGACGGCTCGCGGCAGCAGCCGGTGATGATCCACTCGGCGAAGTTCGGCTCGATCGAGCGCTTCATCGGTGTGCTCGTCGAGCACTACGCCGGCGCCTTCCCGGTGTGGCTCTCGCCCGTCCAGGTGCTCGGCGTGCCGGTCGCCGAGGAGTACAACGACTACCTCTGGGACGTGCTGCAGCAGATGCGGGCGAAGGGGATCCGCGTCGAGCTCGACGAGAGCGACGACCGCTTCCCGAAGAAGATCCGCAATGCGAGCAAGTCCAAGGTGCCCTTCACCCTCATCGCCGGCGAGGAGGACCGCAGCAACAACGCCGTCTCCTTCCGCTACCGCGACGGCAGCCAGGAAAACGGGCTGCCGATCGAGACCGCGATCGCGCGGGTCCTCGCGGCCATCGAGGCCAAGGACCAGATCACCTCGGCCCCGAGCCTGACCAACCCCGGCCCCGACGCCGCGCCCGCCGGCACGATCTGAGGCGTCAACCCCACAAGAACCCGCATTTCCTTAGGTCGTGCGGCCTCCGGGCCGCATTTCCTCAAGGAAGTGCGGGTTCTTGGCTATGTTGCGGGCATGACGACGCGGATCCGCCCGATCGAGCGCGACGACGCGCTCTCGCTCGGCGCGCTGCGCCTGCAGCAGGACCGGGAGGTCGGGCACACGCCGCGGCCCGGCTTCCTCACCGACTACGCCGATGCGCTGCTCGCCGACTTCGACGGGGTCCGTGGCTGGATCGCCGAGGAGCCCGACGGGCGGCCGGTCGGCTGCGTGCTCGCGCTGCGCGTGCGCAAGCTGCCCACGCTGAGCCACCTCGGGCGGCCGGAGTGGTGGTACGTCCAGCAGGTCTTCGTCTCCGCCGACCGACGCCGCGAGGGGCTGGGCCGCCGCCTGCTGCACGCGGTGCAGGAGGCCGCGACCGCCGAGCGGGTCCGCTTCGTGCGACTCAACGCCAGCGACGCCGGGCGGCCGCTCTTCGACGCCACCGGCTTCGACGACCCGACCGCCCGGCTGCGCGAGTGGGTCCCGCGGCAGGTCTGAGCGCCGGCCCGGCCAGGGGACGAAGGGGGCGGACCCCCCTTCGTCACGGGGCGTGACAGGATCGGGCCCATGACGCAGCAGGACCACCCGACCGAGGACGCGCGCTCCCTCGTGGGCGTGCCCGACGGCTTCGACCGGCTGTGGACGCCGCACCGCATGGCCTACGTGACGGGGGAGCGGCCGAGCGACGACGCGGGAGACGGGTGTCCCTTCTGCGTGGCCCCCGACAAGGACGACGCCGAGGGGCTGATCGTCCACCGCGGCGAGACCTGCTTCGTCGTCATGAACCTCTTCCCCTACAACGCCGGTCACGTCCTCGTCTGCCCCTATCGGCACGTCTCGCTCTACATCGACCTCACCGACGAGGAGACGGCGGAGTTCACGGCCCTGACCAAGACGGCGATCCGCGCGCTGCAGGCCTCGTCCAACCCGCACGGCTTCAACCTCGGGATGAACCAGGGCGCCGTCGCCGGCGCCGGGGTGGCAGCGCACCTGCACCAGCACGTCATCCCGCGGTGGGGCGGGGACATGAACTTCCTGCCGATCATCGCCCAGACCAAGGCGCTGCCGATCCTGCTCGAGGACGCCCGTGCGGCCCTCGTCGCGGCGTGGGAGGACGCCAGCCGCTGAGGCTGCTCGCCCACACGCCGGTGCGCCGTCCGGCGGCGGTGCGGGGCGCGGTTACGCTGGACCCGCCATGCTCAATCGATACGCACGCGCCGCCGTCACCCGGATCCTCACCCCGGTGGCGCGCCTTCTGCTCCGGCTGGGCATCAGCCCCGACGCCGTCACCATCATCGGCACCCTCGGCGTCTGCCTCGGTGCCCTCGTCTTCTTCCCCCGCGGGCAGCTGCTCGTCGGCGTGCTCGTCATCACCGCCTTCGTCTTCTCCGACACGATCGACGGGATCATGGCCCGCCAGCTCGACCGGTCGAACCGCTGGGGTGCATTCCTCGACTCGACGCTCGACCGGCTCGGTGACGCCGCGATCTTCTCCGGCCTGGCGATCTGGTTCTTCCAGGGCGGCGACGACCGGCTCATGGCCTGGCTCGCCCTGGCCTGTCTCGTCCTCGGCAGCGTCGTCTCCTACGCGCGCGCCCGCGCCGAGGGGCTCGGGATGCGGGCCGACGTCGGCATCGCGGAGCGGGCCGATCGGCTCGTCGCCGCGCTCGTCACGACCGGCTTCGTCGGCATGGGCCTGCCCGAGGTGGTGCTCAAGGTCGTGCTCGGGCTGCTTGCCGTCGCCAGTGTCGTGACGATCTTCCAGCGCGTCCTGCTCGTGCGCCGGCAGGCCTTTGCCCAAGAGTCCTCCGGCACCGCACCCGCCGGGTCATGACGCGGCTCCGGCAGCGCGCCACCGTCCTCGCCTTCCTCCTGGCGTGGCGGGCGCTGCGGCTGCTGCCGGCCCGGCTGGCCTATCTCCTCTTCGGCCTCGCGGCCGACCGCACCCACCGCGCCGACGGCCCGTCCGTCCAGCGGCTGCGGGCCAACTACGCCCGGGTCCGCCCGGAGCTGTCGGCGGACGAGCTCGAGCGGCTCGTCGCCGATGGCGTGCGGGCCAGCCTGCGCTACTACGTCGAGGCCTTCCGACTGCCCGCGGTGAGCGGCGAGCACGTCGACTCGGTCGTCCGCTTCGAGGGGGCGATGCCGCAGCTCAAGGCGGACCTGCTCGCCGGCCGACCGGTCCTGGCCTTCCTCGGCCACACGGGCAACTGGGACCTCGCCGGGGTCTGGTGCGCCCGCCACCTCGGCACCGTCGTCACCGTCGCCGAACGGCTCGAGCCGGAGGAGATGTTCCGCGCCTTCCTCGACTACCGAGAGAGCCTGGGCATGGTGATCCACCCGGCCGAGCGGGGCACCTTCGTCAGGCTGCGCGAGCAGCTCGCGACGGGGGAGCCGGTCGTCATGCCGCTGCTCGCCGACCGTGACCTGTCCGCGAGTGGCGTCGAGGTCGACCTGTGCGGGCACCGGGCGCGCATGGCCGCCGGCCCCGCGGCCCTCGCCGTCGAGACCGGCCTGCCGCTCTACCCGGTGACGCTGCGCCACGAGCGGGTCGGCGGCACCTGGGGCATGGTCGTGACCGTCCACGACGCCGTCGCCGTCGCACCGGCGAGCGCGCCCGACGCGGTGGCCCGCACGACCCAGGCCTGCGCCAACGCCTTCGGCTCGGCGATCCGCGAGCACACCGCCGACTGGCACATGATGCAGCGGGTCTTCGTCGACGACCTCGACCCGGCACTCGATGCCGCCCGACGCGAGGCCTCCCGACGGGAGGTCGCATGAGGATCGGCCTCGTCAGCCCTTACTCCTTCGACGTGCCCGGGGGAGTGCAGTTCCACATCCGCGACCTCGCGGAGTACCTCGGCGCCCACGGTCACCAGGCCTCCGTGCTCGCCCCGGCCGACGAGGGCACCGCGTTGCCCGACTACGTCGTGCCCGCCGGCCGCGCCGTGCCGATCCGCTACAACGGCTCGACCGCCCGCCTGCTCTTCGGCCCGGTGGCGGCGGGCAAGGTGGGCCGCTGGCTCGAGGAGGGCGACTTCGACGTCGTGCACATCCACGAGCCGCTCGCACCGAGCCTGTCGATCCTCGCGTTGTGGGCGGCGACGACCCCCGTCGTCGCGACCTTCCACACCTCCAACGTCCGCTCCCGCGTCATGCAGGCTGCCTACCCCTTGCTGCGCCCCTCGTTGGAAAAGATCCACGGCCGCATCGCCGTCTCCGAGGACGCCCGCCGCACGGTGACGACCCACATCGGCGGGGACGCCGTCGTCATCCCCAACGGCGTCGACACCTCGGCCTTCGCCTCGGTCACCCGTGACCCGCAGTGGACCGGTGCGCCCGGCCGACCGACGATCGTCTTCCTCGGCCGCATCGACGAGCCGCGCAAGGGTCTGCCGGTCCTCACCGAGGCCATGCCCGCCGTGCTCGACGCCGTGCCCGGGGCGCGACTGCTCGTCGTCGGGCCGGGCAGCGCCGAGGCGGCGCGAGCGCGCATGCCCGAGCGGGTCGCTGCCGCAGCCGAGTTCCTCGGCGCCCTGTCCGACGAGGACAAGGCGCGTGCGCTGGCCTCGGCCGACCTCTACGTCGCGCCGCACACCGGGGGAGAGAGCTTCGGGATCGTGCTCGTCGAGGCGATGGCCGCCGGTGCGCCGGTGCTCGCCAGTGACCTCGCGGCCTTCCAGCGGGTCCTCGACGGAGGCCGGAGCGGCATGGCCGGGGCGCTCTTCCACTCCGAGCGCCCCGACGACCTGGCGGCACGCACGATCGAGCTCCTCGGCGATCCGGCGCGACGCGCGACGCTCTCACAGCTGGGCCGGGAGCGGGCACGCGTCTTCGACTGGGACGTCGTGGCCCGCGAGATCATCGCCGTCTACGAGACGGTCCTCGACGCCGGGCACCGGCACCACGAGGTCACCCGTCTGCGGCCGGGGCTGGGGCGCCTGCCCGGCGAGGGCCGTGACCACGGTCAGGCAGGAGAGCCATGGAGACGCTGAGCTGGATCGCCCTCGCGCTGTGCGTGGTCCTCGTCCTCGCCTGGTACCTCTCCTACAGCGCGGCGCGGCTCGACCGGCTGCACGCGAAGGTCGAGGGGGCCCTGTCGGCCCTCGACGCCCACATCGTGCGGCGTGCCGAGGCCAGCCTCGAGCTGGCCAACTCCGGTGCCCTTGACCCGGCGAGCGGCTTCCTCGTCGCTGCGGCGGCCAGCGAGTCGCTCGAGCGCGTCAACGAGCGCACCTTCGAGACCGATCTGCTGGAGGGACAGCACTTCGCGGGGCGTGAGGCCGTCGAGAGCGAGCTGACCGAGGTGCTCCACGCGGCCCTGCCGCCCGAGGTCGCGCGAGGGATCGACGCGGACGGCGGGTCGGGCGCCGCCGCGCTGGAGCGCGTGCGCGAGGCCGGGCTGCGGGTGCAGTTGGCCAGGCGCTTCCACAACGAGGCGGTCAAGGAGGTCCAGCGGGTGCGGGCCAAGCGCATCGTGCGACTCTTCCGCCTCGCCGGCTACGCCGCCCTGCCCCAGACGGTCGAGTTCGACGACGCCCTCCCGGGGGCGTGAGCCGAGCCTCCCTTCGGCCCGGCCACAGGGGCGAAGGGAGGTCAGGAGCACTCGTCGACGGCAGCCAACAGGTCGTCGGCGAGCGCGGCGGCCTCCGCGTCGGTGAGGTCGTGCACCGTGAGCCGCAGGTGCTGTGACGGCTCGTCGCCCTCCTCGAGGCGGAACCCGTCGCCCGTGCGCACGAGCCAGCCGCGCCGGGTCAGTCGCTCGGTGACCTCGCGGGCGGGAACCGGCAGAGGGACCCACAGGCTCATCCCGTCGCCCGCGACGGTGGGCAGACCCCGGTCGGTGAGCAGCCCGGCGAAGCTCGCGTTGCGCTCGGCGTAGTGCGCACCGGCCCGCTCGATGAGCGCCAGCGCCGCCTCGTCGGTCATCACCGCGTGGGTGATCCGCTGCAGCAGGTGACTCACCCACGTCGTGCCGGGGCTCAGGCGCAGCTCGAGCCGGGCTGCGGTCTCCGGGTCGCACGCGGTCACGGCGAGGCACATGTCGGGCCCGGCGAACTTCGACACCGACCGCACGAGGGCCCAGCGCTGGTGCTCGGGGCCCACGATCGAGTGGAAGGGCTGCCGGGACAGGTAGGAGTAGTAGTCGTCCTGCACGACGAGGACGTAGGGGTGGTCGGCGAGGACCTCGCGCAGCGCCGCGGCTCGCTCGGCGGTGAGCGACGCCCCCGTCGGGTTCTGCGCCCGCGGGGTGCACACGACCGCCCGCGCGCCCTGCTCGAGCGCGTGCCGCAGCCCCGCCACGGTCATCCCCTCGTCGTCGACGGGGACCGGGACCGCCCGATAGCCGCCGAGCTGGGCCAGGTGGATGCTCGCGAGGAAGCACGGGTCCTCGAGGGCGACGGTGTCGTCGCGCAGGAGCGCCTGGGCGAGCAGCCGCTCGACCGCGTCGACGGCGCCGCTGGTCAGGGTCAGGCGCAGGTCGTCGGCCCCCACGGGCACGTCGGGCGCCATCCACTCCCGTGCCCAGGAGCGCAGGTCGGCGTCGATCGTCGGCTCGCCGTAGAGCACGTGGCGTCCGGCAGCGGCCGCCAGCGCCGGGCCGAGGTCTGGGATGAGGCTCGGGTCCGGGTTGCCGGTGCCGACGTCACGCAGGGCACCCGCACCGGCGAAACCCTCCTGGGGCACCCGGCTGCGTCGGGCCACGCGGGTCCCCGCCCGTCCCTGGGAGATGACGACACCGGAGCGAGCGAGGTCGCGATAGGCCGCGACGGCGGTGTTGCGGTTGACGCCGAGCTGTTCGGCCAGCGCCCGGACCGGGGGCAGCGCCTCGCCGGGGGCGAGCTGCCCGCGCTCGACGAGGCCGCGCACGCTCTCGGCGATCTCGGCCGCGGTGCCGCCGGAGATCTGCGGCGTCTGGGTGCTCACGACAGCCGAGTCTAGGTGGCGTCGTCCCCGTCCGTGGACGGCGGATCGGCATTGTCCTGTGCCGTGCTAGTTTTTGGCCTAGATCAAACGACGTCGCAACCTGCGACCCGACGAGGAGCACGACATGAGCACCGAGACCCAGACCCAGACCGGGACCGCGCGCGTCAAGCGAGGCATGGCCGAGATGCTCAAGGGCGGCGTCATCATGGACGTCGTCACCCCCGAGCAGGCGAAGATCGCCGAGGACGCCGGAGCCGTCGCCGTCATGGCCCTCGAGCGCGTCCCCGCCGACATCCGCGCCCAGGGTGGCGTCTCGCGGATGAGCGACCCCGACATGATCGACGGCATCGTCAGCGCGGTCTCCATCCCCGTCATGGCCAAGGCCCGCATCGGCCACTTCGTCGAGGCGCAGGTCCTGCAGTCGCTGGGTGTCGACTACATCGACGAGTCCGAGGTGCTCACCCCGGCCGACTACGCCAACCACATCGACAAGTGGGCCTTCACCGTCCCCTTCGTCTGCGGCGCGACCAACCTCGGCGAGGCGCTCCGTCGCATCACCGAGGGCGCCGCGATGATCCGGTCGAAGGGGGAGGCCGGCACCGGTGACGTGTCCAACGCGACGACCCACATGCGCCAGATCCGTCAGGAGATCCGTCGCCTCCAGGGTCTGGCGGAGGACGAGCTCTACGTCGCGGCCAAGGAGCTGCAGGCCCCCTTCGAGCTGGTCAAGGAGGTTGCGACTGCCGGAAAGCTCCCGGTCGTCCTCTTCACCGCCGGTGGGATCGCCACGCCCGCCGACGCCGCGATGATGATGCAGCTGGGCGCCGAGGGCGTCTTCGTCGGCTCCGGGATCTTCAAGTCCGGCAACCCCGCCCAGCGGGCCGAGGCGATCGTCCGGGCGACGACCTTCTTCGACGACCCGGACATGCTGGCCAAGGTCTCTCGCGGGCTCGGTGAGGCCATGGTCGGCATCAACGTCGAAGAGATCCCGCAGCCGCACCGCCTGGCCGAGCGCGGCTGGTGACGTGTCACCCAGCGCATGGGTGAGGGGCCCCGGTCGACGACCGGGGCCCCTCACCTGCCGCCGCCCGGTCAGTAGCTGCCGACGAACTGGGTCCATCCGGGGTACAGCTCGGCGCCGTCGGACACCAGGATCTTGCGGTCCGCGGCCTTGCGCAGGTCGAGCGGGCGGCCCAGCTTGAAGCTGTAGATGCGGATGACCGAGCGACCGCCCCCGCCGCTCAGGCCCGCCCGCAACCCGTGGTCGGTCTTGCCGCTCATGGCGATCGTCGTGGTGGAGATGATGTTGTGCGGGGGGCCGTAGACGGCCACGTACCCGGCCCGGTCCACGCCCAACCCGGTGACCCCGGTGCACAGGTGATGTCGGTTGCCGTAGGCGAGCGCGTCGGCAGACGTCTCCGAGAAGCGGATGCGACACCCGCGCTGAACGAGGGCGATGGGTTCGACGGAGCCGTCCATGAAGGGTCCGTATGCGTGCGCTGCGGGCGTCGTCACGGCATTGGACACTCCCGGTCGCTGGGTCGTCTTGGTCCAGGAGAGCCACACGTTCGCGGTGCTGCCGACCACTCGCGCCTAGTCCTGCAGCTGCCGCAGGTCGAGCCGCCGACGCAGACGGGAGTCGAAGATGCTCACCGTCTGACCGACGGGGTCGCGGACACGCCGGTGACCAGACCGCGGGTGGCGAGCGTCTCGTCGGGGTCCGCCTGGGCGTTGACGACCGCTCCACGCTGCTCGGTCGACGAGACGACCTGCAGGTCACCGGTGGATGACAGGCGCACGGACGAGACCCCGATGCATCGGTGCGACGAGTTGGCGTGGACGCGCGGGGTCTCGCTGTCGAAGCGGATGACGCATCCGCCCGCGATCGTCGTCTCCGACGTCGCCGTGCGGTCACGGTAGGGGCCGAGCGCGTCGTACCCCGGGTCCTTGAGCAGGGACGCCGCGGTCGTCCCGGACGGTGTCACCTTGACCCAGCCGATGACCAGGTCGGCGCCGACCACCCTCCGCCGCTGCGTGGTGCTGCGCAGGCTGATCCGGCTCTTGTCCCGGGCGTCGTAGAACCTCACGGTGACGTGCTTGCCGTTGCCCGTGGCACTGGTGTCAATGCCGCGAGCACTGAGCACGGGGCCGGCCTGCACCATGATCCGCAGCGAGGGATACGGCGCCTGGGGCGTCATCCGCACGATGAGGTCGCCGCGGCTGTCGACCCCGAGCGAGCTGACGCCCACGCAGGGCCGCCCCGCGGAGCCGACCGGACTCGCGGTCCCGGCCGCGTCGAAGGCGATCCGGCACCCTCCGACGACGTACCGGTCGACCGGGACGAACTCGTCGTCGATGGCCGCAGCGTTCCCGGACGGGACGAGGAGGACGGCGAGGAGAAGTGCTGACAGGACGGACGCGATCAGCCCGCGGCGAGGCATGATGAGCAAGGTGACCCCCGGTGACCAGCCCGGGCTTCCCCTCCGGGCAAGGCACGCACACTGCGTGCGGGGGAAAACCTAGCGCACCGTGCCGCGCCGTGGGCGAGGCGGACGTCCGTGCATTTCCGCGGCGGTTCCGACCGGGGCACACCGCGTGGCCTGCGCTCAGTCGCCGTCGGTGCGCCCGTGCCCCCTGCGGCGCAGTGCTCGCGCATCCCGGACGTCCGCCTCGTGCTTGTCCTTCTTCTTGTCGATGCCGGTCGTGTCCCGCCGAGGCAGCTGGATCTCGTCCTCGGCGGGCATGCCGGCCTGCAGCTCCCGCCCACGCTCGAGCTCGGCGTCGAGCTCAGCACCGAAGAGCAGGGCGAGGTTGGTCAGCCACAGCCACAGCAGGAAGACGATGACGCCGGCCATCGATCCATAGGTCTTGTTGTAGGAGCCGAAGTTCGCCACGTAGATGCCGAAGGCCACGGACGCGAGCACCCACACGAGGATCGCCACGAGCGCGCCGGGGCTCATCCACCTGATCTTCGGCTGGCGCACGTTCGGCGTCGACCAGTACAGCAGCGCGACGATGACGACCACGGCGAGGAGGAGGACCGGCCACTTGGCGATCTGCCAGACCGTGACGGCACTCGACCCGAGCCCCAGCAACGAGCCGATCGACTCCGCGACCGGTCCCGAGACGACCAGTGCCACGAGCACGGCGGCCACCAGGACGAGAAGCACCGCGGTGACGAGGAGCATCAGCGGGCGCAGCTTCCAGACCGGCCGGCCCTCGGTGACGCCGTAGATCCTGTTCATCGCCCGGGAGAAGGCGTTCACATATCCCGATGCCGACCACAGGGCACCGGCGAGGCCGAGCACCAAGGCCAAGCCGGCGCCGGTGCCCTGGGCCAGTGAGGTGAGGACCGGCTCGAGGGTGTCCGCCACGGAGGCTCCCGCCGTGTCCCGCAGGACGCCGAGGACCGTGTCGACCGTCTGCGGCCCCTGCCCGACGAGGCCCACGAGTGAGACGAGCGCGATGAATGCCGGGAAGAGTGCCACGACGGCGTAGTACGTCAGTGCCGCCGCGAGGTCCGTGCACTCGTCCGCGGAGAACTCCCGCGCCGTCCGGCGCAGCACGTGGCGCAGCGTGGGCTTCTCGAGGTCGGTCGGCCCGTCCGGCGCGCGGGAGTCCTCCGAGTGCGGTGCTGGACCGCTGCGGTCAGCTCGTCCGGTCATCAGAGCCGGTAGCCCCGGTACCGGTGGAGCCGTCTGCCACGTGAACGGACGAGGCGCACGGCGAGCGGCAGCCCGACGAGCGCGACGGCCGCGGCGACACCCGCTGCCCAGACCTGCGGCAGCGGCTTCCCCTCACGATCGGTCGCGGAGCGCCGCACGTTGGCCACGGCGTGCTGCACCCGCGCCTTCTGCTCGTCGGCCCCGTGCTTCGCCCGCGTCCTGACGTCGAGCTTTGCGGCGAGTGCGTCGACCGTCTCACCGAGCTCGGCTCGCGTGGCGGCGGCCTCGCGCTCCAGCTGCTCGACCCCCTCGTCCGGTGACGGATGGTGCTCGTCCGGGACCGCGCGGAGGTCATGGCGGGGTTCCTGCTCGTCGAAGGTGCTCACGGGTGGTTGCCTCCCCTGACCGTGTCGATGTCGGCCTTGACGTTGTGGACGGTGCGCTCGGCGGGCGGTGCCGCCTCGGACACCTGCTTCTTGCCCACGAGGGCAAGGAGACCGGCGACCGCCAGGAGGACCACGCCGATGACCAACGCGGCCAGCCACAGGGGCATGACGAGGTCGAGGGAGATGATGGCGGTCGCGACGAGCGCGGCGACGCCGTACAGCGCGACGAGACCGGCACCTCCGAAGAGTCCCGCTCCCGTCCCGGCCTTCTTCGCGCTCTGCGTCAGCTCGGCACGAGCGAGCGCCATCTCCTGACGGACGAGCTGCCCGATCTGCTCGGTGGCGTCGGCGACGAGCTGCCCCGTGCTCTCGTGCTGGGTCGGGATGTCGTCGCGGCCCGCGGCGTGCGAGCCGCTCGCGTGGGTGGGATCAGCCAAGGCCGCCACGTCCCGGGGTGGTGCCGGGGCCCGAGGTGGGCTCGCCCGACCCGAGACCGCCTGCGCCGGTCCCGGGGGTGGTGCCGACGCCGGTGCCGGGGGAGGCGGTGGTGGTCGTCGTCGGGGTGTCGGTGGAGTCGTTCCCCGCCTTTTCCTTGACCTTGGCGGTGATCTTGTCCCCCGCCTTGTGCCCCAGGTCCTCGGCGGCCTCCTGGGCCTGACCGGCCTTGCGCTGCACCTTGGGGTCCTTCCACAGCCGCTTGGCCTGGCCGCTGATCTTGTCGTACTGCTCACGGCCGGCTCGCGTGCCGAACACGTAGCCGATGGCTCCGGCGGCGAGCATCGAGATCTTGCCCATGACAACCTCCTGGGTTGAGTCGTGCGGTTGGTTCATCTGGCTACCCGCTGACCGGGGGACCAAACACGTCCACGCATCGAGGCGGCGGCAGTCGCAGGCGTGCGGGCGACTACATTCCGCTCCATGAGCGACCTCTCCCGTCCCGTCATCGGAGTCCTCGCGGTCCAGGGCGACGTCCGGGAGCACCGAGCCGCCCTCGAGGAGGCCGGCGCAGCGACGCTGCCGGTACGTCGACCGGAGGAGCTGGCGACGGTGGACGCGCTCGTGCTCCCCGGAGGGGAGTCGACGACCATCGACAAGCTCACCCGCACCTTCGGCCTGCGTGCCCCCCTTCGCTCCCGCATCGCCGACGGGATGCCGGTCTACGGCAGCTGCGCCGGGATGATCCTGCTCGCCGACCGCCTGCTCGACGGGCACCCGCAGCAGCAGACGCTCGGCGGGCTCGACATCACGGTGCGGCGCAATGCCTTCGGCCGCCAGGTCGACTCCTACGAGACCGATCTCGAGGTGGCCGACATCGCCGGCGGGCCGGTCCGCGCCGTCTTCATCCGGGCTCCCTGGGTGGAGCAGGCCGGCGACGGCGTCGAGGTGCTCGCCGGCGTGGAGGCGAAGGGGGAGACCCGTCCGGTCGTCGTGCGGCAGGGCCACCTGCTCGCCACGAGCTTCCACCCCGAGGTGACCGGGGACCACCGCGTCCACGCGCTCTTCGTCGAGATGGTGCGGCGCGCCGCGTAGGATCGACCCTCGGACCACCTGCCAGCCACAACGAGGAGACAACGTGTCCGGCCACTCCAAGTGGGCAACCACGAAGCACAAGAAGGCGGCGATCGACGCCAAGCGCGGCAAGCTCTTCGCCAAGTTGATCAAGAACATCGAGGTCGCGGCGCGCACCGGTGGCGGCGACCCCACCGGCAACCCCACGCTCTACGACGCGATCCAGAAGGCGAAGAAGAGCTCGGTCCCCAACGACAACATCGACCGCGCCGTCAAGCGCGGCTCGGGCGCCGAGGCCGGTGGCGCCGACTGGGAGAACATCACCTACGAGGGCTACGCCCCCGGCGGTGTCGCCATCCTCATCGAGTGCCTGACCGACAACAAGAACCGCGCCGCCACCGAGGTGCGCACGGCCCTGTCGCGCAACGGCGGCAACCTCGCCGACCCCAACTCGGTGGCCTACCTCTTCAACCGCAAGGGCGTCGTCATGGTGCCCAAGGCGGAGAAGAGCGAGGACGACCTGCTCGAGATCGTGCTCGAGGCCGGCGCCGAGGAGATCAACGACTTCGGCGACTCGTGGCAGATCGTGTCCGAGGCGACCGACTTCGTCGCCGTCCGCACGGCGCTCCAGGAGGCCGGGGTCGACTACGACTCGGCCGAGGCCTCCTTCCTGCCGAGCATGCAGGTGCCCCTCGACAAGGAGGGCGCCAAGAAGATGATCCGCGTCGTCGAGGCC
Source organism: Janibacter sp. CX7 (assembly GCF_024362365.1). NCBI lineage: Bacteria > Bacillati > Actinomycetota > Actinomycetes > Micrococcales > Intrasporangiaceae > Janibacter > Janibacter sp. CX7. The sequence goes on from NZ_CP101464.1 coordinate 1,510,458, forward strand.
CTCGAGGACAGCGACGACGTCCAGGACGTCTTCACCAACGGCGACATCTCCGACGAGGTCCTCGCCCAGCTCGAGGCCGACGAGTCCTGAGCCCGGCGTGTCGGCGGCGCCCGGTGCGCCGCCGACACGTAGTCTCGACCAGAACAGGTGTTCGAGTCGATCCGGGAGGCCGCAGGTGCGAGTGCTCGGCGTGGACCCCGGGTTGACCCGGTGCGGTCTCGGCGTCGTCGAAGGGGAGGCCCGTGCCCTGCGCATGGTGGCCGTCGGTGTCGTGCGCACCTCGGCGGACCGCTCCACCGGTGACCGACTGGCCTACGTCCAGGACGAGCTCGACGCCTGGCTCGACCGCTTCGAGCCCGACGCGATCGCGCTCGAGCGCGTCTACGCCGCCGACCACGTGCCGACCGTCATGACGACGGCACAGGTGAGCGGGCTGGTCCACCTCGCCGGGGCCCGCCGCGGGCTGCCGGTCACCCTGCACACGCCCACCGAGGTCAAGGCGGCCGTCTCCGGCTCCGGCCGGGCAGACAAGGCACAGATCACGACGATGGTCACCCGCATCCTCTCCCTGACCGAGGCCCCCCGGCCGGCCGACGCGGCCGACGCCCTGGCGCTCGCGATCTGCCACCAGTGGCGCGGGGCCGGTGCCGCCCGCCGCGAGCTCGCCGCCGCGAGCGAGCGGGCCCGCCTGAGGTCGGTCGCCCGATGATCGCCTCCGTCACCGGCACCGCCCAGCACGTCGGCCTCGACCGGGTCGTCGTCGACGTCCACGGCATCGGGCTGCTCGTGCACACCCCGCCGGCGGTGGCCGCCGCGACCCGGGTGGGCCAGCCGGTCGAGCTCGCGACGAGCATGATCGTGCGCGAGGACTCGATGACCCTCTACGGCTTCGCCGAGGCCTCCGAGCGCGACACCTTCGACCTCGCGCAGACCGTCACCGGCGTGGGCCCGCGCGTCGCCATGGCGCTGCTGTCGGTGCTCAGCCCCCAGGAGCTCGCCGCCGCCGTCGCCGCGGACGACATCGCCACGCTGACCAAGGTCCCCGGCATCGGCAAGAAGGGCGCCGAGCGCATCGCCCTCGAGCTGCGGGGCAAGCTGCCGGAGGTGCCCGGGGCCGCCGCCGCGGGTGCCGCCGGGGGAGCGACGGCCGCGCCCTGGCAGGACCAGGTCATCGAGGCGCTCGTGGGTCTGGGTTACTCCGCGAAGCAGTCCGCGGACGCGGTGGCCAAGGTCGCCGACGAGCACGGTGACGGTGGCGTCTCCAGCGTCCTGAGGGCCGCCCTGCAGGTGCTCGCCCGGTGAGCGGCTTCAGCTCCGAGATGCGGGTCGCCGACGACGAGGACCCCCGGGCCTCCGACGGTTCCTACGACGCAACCGCCCGCGTCGTCGACGCCGGCGGCACCGACGACGACACCACCGTCGAGGCGGCGCTGCGACCGCGACGGCTCGACGAGTTCCCCGGCCAGCCCAAGGTGCGCGACCAGCTCGGTCTCGTGCTCGAGGCCGCGCGCCGCCGCGGCGCCCCGCCCGACCACGTGCTCCTGTCCGGTCCGCCCGGCCTGGGCAAGACGACCCTGGCGATGATCGTCGCCGCCGAGCTCGAGCAGCCGATCCGGGTGACCTCCGGCCCCGCGATCCAGCACGCCGGCGACCTCGCGTCCGTCCTGAGCTCGCTGTCGGAGGGGGAGGTGCTCTTCCTCGACGAGATCCACCGCATGTCCCGCCCCGCCGAGGAGATGCTCTACCTCGCGATGGAGGACTTCCGCGTCGACGTCGTCGTCGGCAAGGGCCCGGGGGCCACGGCGATCCCGCTCGAGCTGCCCCCCTTCACCGTCGTCGGGGCGACGACCCGGGCCGGCCTGCTGCCGGCGCCGCTGCGCGACCGCTTCGGCTTCACCGGTCACCTCGACTTCTACGAGGTCGCCGACCTCGAGCGCATCCTCGCCCGCAGCGCCCGGCTGCTCGGCGTCACCGCCGACGACGCCTCGCTCGCCGAGATCGCGATGCGCTCCCGCGGCACCCCCGCATCGCCAACCGACTCCTGCGCCGGGTGCGCGACTGGGCCCAGGTGCACGGCACCGGGCAGGTCGACGTCGACGCCGCCCGGGCCGCGCTGGCGCTCTTCGACGTCGACGAGGCCGGGCTCGACCGCCTCGACCGGGCCGTGCTCGACGCGCTGTGCCGCCGCTTCGGGGGCGGGCCGGTCGGCCTGTCGACCCTCGCCGTCGCCGTCGGCGAGGAGACCGACACCGTCGAGACCGTCGCCGAGCCCTATCTCGTGCGGCAGGGCTACATCGTGCGCAGCCCGCGCGGACGGATGGCCACGCCGGCGGCCTGGGCCCACCTCGGCCTCACCCCGCCAGCGGGGGAGCAGGGGGCTCTCCCCTTCGCCGAGCGGCCGGACACCGGCCGTCTCGGCTGACGTCACACGGAACCAGATCGCCCGCCGTGTCTGTTGGTGAGGGCGCAGGTGCCTGACCTAGACTCTGCCACTGGCTCGGGCGACCCCGAGCCACTGCGACGTCACCTCGACCGACCAGTCCCGACCCAGGAAGTCCGCACTCATGAACCAAGGCTCGCAGACCGCCAGCCTGATCCTGCTGATCCTCCCGCTGATCCTCATCGGATTCATGCTCTGGAGCGCGCGGCGACGGCAGAAGACCATGGCGGACTTCTCTGCCTCCCTGCAGGTCGGGGAAGAGGTCGTGACGACCTCGGGCATCTTCGGGCGGATCACCGAGGTCGAGGACGACCGGGTGCGCCTCGAGGCCGCCCCGGGCATCGTGCTCACCCTCGACCGACGCGCCATCGGTGCCAAGGTCGCGCCGGGCGGGGACGTCACCACCGACACCGACGGGCGGGACTGACATGGCTGACCGGCGACGCAGCAAGGACGTGGCCCGCAAGGACAACGCCAAGCGCACCCTGATGTGGCTCTTCGCCTTCATCATCATGCTCACCGGCGCGCTGGGCTACGGCGTGTGGAAGAAGGATGCCTCGTGGACGCCCGCGCTCGGGCTCGACCTCGAGGGCGGCTTCCAGTTCATCCTCTCGCCGCGCAGCACCGAGGGTGGCTCGGTCTCCCAGCAGCAGCTCGAGGAGGCCCGCGACATCATCGTCCAGCGCATCGACGCGCAGGGAACCTCGGGGGCGGAGGTGACCACGCAGGGCTCGTCCAACATCGTCGTCGCCATGCCCGGTGTGCCGACCAAGGAGCAGCAGGACGCGATCGCCGCGTCGTCGCAGATGCAGTTCCGCCCGGTGCTCGCGACGGACCTCGGCTCGCCGCAGGCCGCCGAGCCGACGCCCTCCGCGACGACCTCCGGGTCCGGCAGCGGGTCCAAGAGCAGCTCGTCGAGCAGCTCGACCCAGCCGAGCGCCAGCCGCAGCAGCTCGACCGCCGCCTCGCGCGAGCAGGAGCGCACCGCCGAGCCGACCTCGACGCCGAGCGACTCGAAGTCGAGCACGACGTCCGGCACGAAGACCACGTCCGGCACGAAGACCACCTCGGGCGCCACTCCCACGGCGAGCGAGCAGTCGTGGAAGCCCTCGGGCAAGCCGACCGACGAGCTCGACCCCAACAACATCTCGACGAAGGTCTGGAAGGAGTTCCAGGACCTCGACTGCTCGAAGCCGCCGGAGGACCAGCCGGCCGGCAACACCGACAGCGCGATCGTCGCCTGCAAGGAGGACGGCTCGCTCAAGTACGTGCTCGGCCCGGTCGTCGTCGCCGGTACCGAGATCGCCGACGCGCAGGCCGGTTACCGGGTCGGCCCGCAGGGCCAGCAGACCAACGAGCCCGAGATCCAGCTGACGCTGACGAGCAAGGGCCGCAAGGAGTACGGCGACGTCTCCAAGCAGATGGTCAAGCTGCAGGGGCTCAACCCGGCCAACCCGACCAACCCGCCGGCCTCCTACAACGCGCTGGCCGCCGTGCTGGACTCCAAGGTCCTCATCGACCCGGGCTTCAACGAGGCGATCCCCAACGGCCAGGCGAGCATCTCCGGCTTCTCGATCGACGAGGCACGGTCACTGGCCAAGTCGCTGAAGTTCGGCGCCCTGCCGCTGTCCTTCGACGTGGAGAGCCGTCAGGAGATCAGCCCGACGCTCGGCTCCGAGCAGCTGCGCTACGGCATCATCGCCGGGCTCATCGGCCTCTTCGTCGTGCTGCTCTATTCGCTCGTGCAGTACCGCGCGCTGTCGATCGTCGTCATCGGTTCGATGCTCGTGGCCTTCGGCATCACCTACCTGGCGATCGCCCTGCTCGCATGGGGCTACAACTACCGGCTCGACATGGCCGGCGTGACCGGCCTGATCATCGCCATCGGTGTCACCGCCGACTCCTTCATCGTCTACTTCGAGAGGGTGAGGGACGAGCTGCGCGAAGGGAGGAACCTGCGGGCAGCGGTCGAGGCCGGCTGGGCCCGGGCCAAGGGCACGATCCTCGTCGCCGACGGCGTCAACCTCATCGCCGCCGTCGTGCTCTACGTCCTCGCCAGCTCGGGTGTGCGTGGCTTCGCCTTCACGCTGGGCCTGACGACGCTCATCGACCTCGCGATCTTCTGGCTCTTCACCCACCCGCTGCTGACGATCCTCGCCCGCAACAGGTTCTTCGCCTCCGGGCACAAGTGGTCCGGCTTCGACGTCGACACGCTGCGTGAGGCCAAGGTCCGCTACAAGGGGCGCGGCAACTTCGACATCGACAACCCGGTCGCCGTGCCGGCCGAAGGGAGCGCCCGATGAGTCGCATGGCGCAGTGGGGCAACGACCTCTACACCGGCGACCGGTCGATCGACTTCGTCGGCAAGTCCAAGACCTGGTACATCGCCTCGGCCGTCATCATGGCGGTCGCCGCACTCGGCTTCGTCGTCCAGGGGCTCAACCTCAGCCTCGAGTTCACCGGCGGTTCGGAGTTCCGCGTCGTCACCCAGGGGGCACCGGCCTCCTACGAGGACGACGCGACCTCGGCCGTCCGCGAGGTCGCCGGTGGCTCCGCCTCGGCCAATGTCACCACCATCGGCGGCAACACGGTCCGCGTGCAGACCGAGGAGCTCGACGGCGACGAGTCGCGGGAGGTGGCCCGCGAGCTGGCCCGCACCTTCGGCGTGCCCCAGTCGGAGGTCAACTCCAGCTTCATCGGCCCCTCGTGGGGTGCCTCGGTCAGCCAGCAGGCCCTGCGGGCCCTGATCGTCTTCATCGTCATCACGACGGCGCTGATGGCGCTGTACTACCGCAACTGGAAGATGGCGATCTCGTCGATCGTCGCGCTGGCGCACGACATGCTCATCACGGTCGGCATCTACACGTGGACCGGCTTCGAGGTCTCGCCGGCGACGCTCATCGGCTTCCTCACGGTCCTGGGCTACTCCCTCTACGACACGGTGGTCGTCTTCGACCACGTGAAGGAGAACACCCGGGCCGCCTTCCAGAACAAGCGCTCGACCTTCGCGCAGGCGGCCAACCTCGCGGTCAACCAGACGCTCGTGCGCTCGATCAACACCACGGTCATCGCCGTGCTGCCGATCGTCGCCGTCCTCATCATCGGCTTCGCGAAGCTCGGCCCCGGCACCCTGCTCGACCTCTCGCTGGCGCTCTTCATCGGCATGACGGTCGGTGCCTTCTCGTCGGTCTTCATCGCGACCCCGCTGCTCGTCGACCTGCGGCGCAAGGACGCCGACGTCGTCGCGCTCGACAAGGCGGCGACGAAGCACCAGGCATCGGCCGCGCGACGGGCCGTGCCCGCCACCGCCGGTGCGCGCACGGGGGCCGGCTCGACCGGCGCCGGCGAGGGCACGGCGACGGTTGGTGCCACGACCGCCGGCACCGCCACGACCGCCGGGACCGCCACGACGGCCGGCGACTCGTCCGGCACGGCCACGACGAGCGAGGCGGCGCCCCCTTCGTCCTCGGCGGACCCGGACGAGGCCCAGACCGTCACCGGGCGCAAGGTGCACAAGTACGCCCAGGCCGGGCCGCGCAACCAGCCGAAGAAGACCCCGCGCAACCGGCGGGGGAAGGCGTGAGCCAGGTCGACCGCGACGTGCCGGCGCAGCTGCGGGAGCAGATCCTCGGTGCGCTGCGCGACGTGGCCGACTTCCCCGAGCCGGGCGTGACCTTCAAGGACATCACGCCCCTGCTCGGCGACGGGCGGCTCTTCGGCGAGGTGACCCGGGACCACGCACGGGTCTGGGACGGACAGGTCGACGTCGTCGCCGGGCTCGAGGCACGGGGCTTCATCTTCGGCGCGGCGGTCGCGCTGCACCTGGGTGTGGGGTTCGTCCCGGTGCGCAAGGCCGGCAAGCTGCCGGGGGAGACGGTCGGGCTCGACTACGCGCTGGAGTACGGCACGGCCCGCATCGAGGTACATGCCGACGCCGTCGCCCCGGGAGCCAGGGTGCTCGTCGTCGACGACGTGCTCGCGACGGGTGGGACGGCCCGAGCGGCGTGCGATCTCCTCGAGTCCTGCGGCGCAGAGGTGCCCGGCATCGAGGTCCTCGTCGAGATCGCCGCTCTCGGCGGACGCGCAGCGCTGGCGGGGCGTGACGTCCGCAGCCTCGTCACGGTCTAGGCTCACTCCATGAGCGAGCGCAACGCCGGCAGCAGCGGATTTTCTCCGCGGTCGCTCGCGCGCGCCTCGCTGGCTCGTATCGGCGGCGGACGAACCGCGACTCCGGGAGTCCTCGACCCGCTGCTGCAGATCGTGCGGCAGGGCCACCCCAAGGCCGACACCTCGATCATCGAGCGCGCATACGTCGTCGCCGAGAAGGCGCATCGCGGGCAGGTCCGCAAGAGCGGCGACCCCTACATCACGCACCCGCTCGCGGTGACGACGATCCTCGCCGAGCTCGGCATGACGCCGGTGACCCTCGCCGCGGCGCTGCTCCACGACACGGTCGAGGACACCGACTACGGCCTCGACGACCTCGAGGAGGAGTTCGGCGCCGAGGTGGCCAAGCTCGTCGACGGGGTGACCAAGCTCGACAAGGTCACCTACGGCGACAATGCCCAGGCCGAGACAGTCCGCAAGATGATCGTCGCGATGGCGCGCGACATCCGGGTGCTCGTCATCAAGCTCGCCGACCGTCTGCACAATGCCCGCACCTGGCGCTACGTCTCCGCCGCCTCGGCCCAGCGCAAGGCGCAGGAGACGCTGGAGATCTACGCTCCGCTCGCGCACCGGCTGGGCATGAACACCATCAAGTGGGAGCTCGAGGACCTCGCCTTCGCGACGCTCTACCCGAAGGTCTACGAGGAGATCGTGCGCCTCGTCGCCGAGCGGGCGCCGGCCCGCGAGGAGTACCTCACCACGGTCAAGGCCCAGGTCGTCACCGACCTGCGTGAGGCGCGGATCAAGGCGACGGTCACCGGGCGGCCGAAGCACTACTACTCCGTCTACCAGAAGATGATCGTCGGCGGCCGTGAGTTCGGGGAGATCTACGACCTCGTCGCGGTCCGGGTCCTCGTCGACACCGTGCGTGACTGCTACGCGGCGCTCGGCGCCCTGCACGCCCGGTGGAACCCGCTTCCCGGGCGCTTCAAGGACTACATCTCGCTGCCGAAGTTCAACATGTACCAGTCGCTGCACACGACGGTCATCGGGCCGCAGGGCAAGCCGGTCGAGATCCAGATCCGCACCCACCAGATGCACCGGCGGGCCGAGTACGGCGTCGCCGCGCACTGGAAGTACAAGGACCGGGGCAGCCCGGACGGCGGTCGCGTCGACGACGGCCAGGTGGGGGAGATGGCGTGGCTGCGCCAGCTGCTCGACTGGCAGAAGGAGACCTCGGACCCGAGCGAGTTCCTCGACTCGCTGCGCTACGAGATCACCACCCAGGAGGTCTACGCCTTCACCCCGAAGGGGCAGGTCATCGCCCTGCCCGCCGGGTCGACGGCCGTCGACTTCGCGTATGCGGTCCACACCGAGGTGGGGCACCGGTGCATCGGTGCCCGGGTCAACGGCCGTCTCGTGCCGCTGGACTCACCTCTCGAGAACGGTGACGCCGTCGAGATCCTCACCTCGAAGGCCGAGGGCGCCGGTCCGTCGCGCGACTGGCTGACCTTCGTGCGCTCGGCGCGCGCCCGCAACAAGATCAAGCACTGGTTCACCAAGGAACGCCGCGAGGAGATGGTCGACGCCGGCAAGGAGGCGATCGCCAAGGTCGTGCGCAAGCAGAACCTCCCGCTGCACCGCATCGTCACCGTCGAGAGCCTCACCGCCGTCGCGAGCGAGCTGCGGCGCCAGGACGTCGACGGCCTCTACGCCGCGGTCGGGGAGGGGCACGTCTCCGCGCAGCACGTCGTCTCGCGACTCATCGCCGCGGCCGGTGGCGAGGACGGCGCGACCGAGGACCTCGCCGAGGCCACCCTGCCCGGGCCCGTCGGGCGTCCGCGCAGCAGCGGCGACCCCGGGGTGGTCGTCCGCGGTGTCGACGACCTGTGGGTCAAGCTCGCGAAGTGCTGCACGCCGGTCCCCGGTGACGAGATCATGGGCTTCATCACTCGCGGCAACGGCGTCTCCGTGCACCGCGTCGACTGCCCCAACGCCTCGTCGCTGAAGAAGGAGGCCGAACGGCTCATCGACGTCGAGTGGGCCCCGAGCAGCACGAGCCTCTTCCTCGTGCAGGTGCAGGTCGAGGCGCTCGACCGGGCCGGCTTGCTCTCCGACGTCACGCGCGTGCTCTCCGAAAGCGGGGTCAACATCCTCTCGGCCGCCGTGCAGACCTCACGCGATCGCGTCGCCGTCCTGCGGTTCACCTTCGAGATGGGCGACGTCGCGCACCTGAGTCACGTCATGGACCAGGTCAAGCGGATCGAGTCGGTCTTCGACTGCTTCCGGATCACGGGCGGCACCAGCAAGAAGGGGTGAGCTTCGCCCTGCGGAGCCTGCGGACCGCTCCCGGTGAGGAGGGGTGGCGCGCTGCCGAAGTCCTTCGCCGTCGTGTGGTCACGTCGTCGTTCTCGACTTCGGCTTGATGCTGCGCCACCCCTCCTCACCGTCCGCTGTGCTGCCGGCCGCCGTGAGACACGCGTCCAGTGCTGCTGCGCCGGATCTCCCGTCCGGGAGCGGGAGCGGACCCTTCGAGACGCTGCGGGCGCGGGCGGCCCTGCTCCTCAGGGACCGCGCGGGGTCAGCCGCCGAACTCGTCGAGCCCCTTGCGGGCCTGGTCGAGCCACGCCTGCTGGGCGTCGAGCTGCTCGCGCAGCTTCGTCGCGCGGGAGGTGTCACCCTTCGCCTCGGCTGCCTCGACGTCGGCCTGCAGCTCGGCGACCTTCGACTCCAGCTGGGTGACCATCGAGGAGGCGCGGGCCGACAGCTCCGGGTTGGAGGAGGCCCACTTCTTGTCCTCGGCCTCGCGCACGGTCTGCTCGACACGGCGCATGCCCTTCTCCATCCGGTCGATGTCGGCGCGCGGGACCTTGCCCGCAGCCTCCCACCGCTCCTGGATGCCGCGCAGCGCGGCCTTGGTGCGCTCGAGGTCCTTGACCGGCAGCAGGGCCTCCGCCTCGGCGAGCAGGCCCTCCTTGACCTCGAGGTTGCCCTGGTGCGCCTCGTCCTCCTTGGCGGCCTCGGCGTCCTTGGCGTTGAAGAAGGTGTCCTGGGCGCTGCGGAAGCGCTCCCACAGGCGGTCGTCGTCGGCGCGGCCGGCGCGACCGGCGCGACGCCACTGGTCCATGAGGCGCTTGTAGGCGCCGGCCGTGGCATTCCAGTCGGTGGAGGTCGACAGGCGCTCGGCCTCGACGACGAGGTCCTCCTTGATCCCCTTCGCCTCGCCGCGGGACTGCTCGAGGTGGGCGAAGTGCGAGCGCCGTGCCTTGTCGAAGCCGTTGCGCGCCTTGGAGAAGCGCTGCCACAGCGCGCTCTCGACGTCCTTGTCCAGACGGACCTTGCCGCGCTGGTGGGCCTTCCACTCGTCGAGCAGGACGCGCATCCGCGCGGTCGACTGCTTCCACTGGACCTTCTCGACCGGCTGGGCGGCGATCTGCTCGGCCTCGGCGACGATCTTCTCGCGCTCGGCGCCGGCGACCTTCTTGGCCTCGGCGCGCTCGGCGGACTCGGTCTGGCGCTTTGCGGTCAGGCCCTCCTCGAGCTCGCCGATGAGGGTGGCGAGGGCGGGCAGGTCGCCCACGACGTTGGGCTGCTCGGCGTGCTCGCGCAGGGACTTCAGGCCGTCGGCGATCTCCTTGGCCGAGACGTCGTGGGAGTCGAGGCGCTGCCGCAGCAGGGTCGCCGAGGCGAAGAGCTCGTCGTACTTGCGCGCGAAGTACTGCAGCGCCTCCTCGGGCGTGGCGCCCGGGTAGGAGCCCACCTCACGCTCGCCGTCGCCCTCGCGCACGTAGACCTTGCCCTCCTCGTCGGCGCGGCCGAAGGCGGCTGACGCGGAGTGGTCGTCGGTGACCGCAGGCACCTCGGGGGCCGGGGTCACGGAGGGGCGGGGGGCCATGCGGGCCAGGGCCGCAGGCGAGGGCGCAGCGGGGCGCGGGGCGTTGGTGTCGTCACTCACAGGCCCGAGGTTACCCATTCCCGCGGCTCGTGCGTGGGCGCACGTAGGGTTGGGACGTGCTCACCGTGTCCTTCCCGGCCCAGGCGTTCGGGACCAACTGCTATGTGCTCGCCGATGCCCCCGGCGAGGAGTGCATCATCGTCGACCCCGGGATCGGCATCGAGGAGACGCTGCGGGAGGTGCTTGCCACGCACCGGCTCAAGCCGGCAGCGGTGCTGCTCACCCACGGTCACGTCGACCACGTCTTCTCCGTGACGCCCGTCTGCGGGGGCGAGCTCGCCGCCTACATCCACACCGACGACCGCTACCGCCTCGAGGACCCGCTGTCCGGCTCCTCGCTCGGACCTGCCCTCAGCGGCATGCTCGAGCAGCAGTTCGGCAAGCAGGTCACCTGGCGCGAGCCCGAGCGTGTCGTCGAGATCCGGGACTGCGAGACGGTGACCGTTGCCGGTCTCGAACTCGAGGTCGCCCACGCACCCGGCCACACCGAGGGCTCAGTCGTCTTCGGCATGGGCCGGGTCCCCGACGGCATCCCCGACGAGGCGCAGGTCGACCGCACCCTGATCACGGGTGACGTGCTCTTCGCCGGGTCCATCGGCCGCACCGACCTCCCGGGAGGGTCGCACGAGGCGATGCAGGACTCCCTTCGTCGCGTCGTCCATCCGCGGCCCGACTCGAGCCTCGTCCTGCCCGGCCACGGACCGGCGACGACGCTCGGCCGTGAGAAGGCGACCAACCCGTACCTGCAAGGACTGTGATGACTGACCGCACCACCCCCCGCCCGACGAAGGTCACGCCCCTGTCGGGCTTCCCCGAGTACCTGCCCGAGCAGCGGGTCGTCGAGCAGCACTTCATCGACGTCATCCGGTCGACCTTCGAGCTGCACGGCTTCCCCTCCATCGAGACCCGCGCCGTCGAGCCGGTCGAGCGCCTGCTCGGCAAGGGGGGTGATGCCGACAAGGAGATCTACGGCATCCACCGCCTCGCCGAGGACGAAGGGGGTCCCGCCGCCGGTGGTCGTGAGGGCGAGCTCGGCCTGCACTTCGACCTGACCGTGCCCTTCGCCCGCTACGTGGTCGAAAACGCCGGCAAGCTCAACTTCCCCTTCCGCCGTCACCAGATCCAGAAGGTCTGGCGCGGCGAGCGCCCCCAGGAGGGTCGCTACCGCGAGTTCACCCAGTGCGACATCGACGTCGTCGACGCCGGCGAGCTCGCGCCGCACTTCGAGGCCGAGATGCCGCTCGTCATGGCGGAGATCTTCGCCAAGCTGCCGATCCCGCAGATGGTCATCCAGGTCAACAACCGCAAGATCCCCGAGGGCTTCTACCGGGGTCTGGGCATCGAGGACGTCGCGGGCACCCTGCGCATCGTCGACAAGCTCGACAAGATCGGGCCGGACAAGGTGGCCGCCCTGCTCGTCGAGGCCGGGCGCACGCCCGAGCAGGCGCGAGCCTGCCTGGCCCTCGCGGAGATCCGCACCGAGGACACCTCCTTCGTCGAGCGGGTCCGGGAGCTCGGCGTCGAGCACCCGGTCCTCGACGAAGGGTTGGCCGCCCTGGCCGCCGTCATCGAGACGGGCGCGGCCGCTGCACCCGGGGCGATGGTCGCCGACCTGCGCATCGCCCGCGGGCTCGACTACTACACCGGCACGGTCTACGAGACCCAGCTCGTCGGCTACGAGTCGTGGGGCTCCTTCTGCTCCGGCGGTCGCTACGACGAGCTGGCGAGCGACGGACGGACCACCTATCCCGGGGTCGGCATCTCGATCGGTCTCTCGCGGCTGCTCGGTCTGCTCCTCGGCAAGGGCCTCGTCGGGGCCAGCCGCAAGTCGCCGTCGGCGGTACTCGTGGCCGTCACGGACGAAGGGAGCCGCCCCCGCTCCGTCGCCGTCGCCACCGCTCTGCGGGCGCGGGGCATCCCGTGCGAGGTCGCGCCCGCTGCGGCGAAGTTCGGCAAGCAGATCCGCTTCGCCGAGCGTCGTGGCATCCCCTTCGTGTGGTTCCCCGGAGCGGGGGAGGACGACGGAGACCAGGTCAAGGACATCCGCTCCGGCGAGCAGGTCGACGCGCAGGCGTCGGCGTGGGAGTGCCCGGAGGAGGACCTGCGGCCTCAGGTCATCGCGCTCGAGGGCTGAGCGCCGCACGACGAGCGGGAGGAGCCGCGCCTCCTGCCGGGTCGGTGGGCTCGCTGGCCGAGCGGCGCGGGGTCACGCGGCCGAGCCGCTCTGGGGGCGTCGCCACGTCCACGCCCGCCCCTTGAGGGAGGGGTCCTCGCGCAGCTCGTTCGCCGGGTGCCAGGTGACCTGCGCGTCGGGGGGCGGGCGCCGGTGGCGGGCATCGCGCGCCAGCAGGTCCTCGGCACCCCACCAGGTGCTCCGTGGCTCTGCCGCCGCGAGATCTGGTGGGCGGGCGACGGGCAGCGCCGGCGCGACGGGGTCGGGCGGCTCGGGATCCGGCGGCCACGGACCGGGCTTGGTCGGGTCCACCGGCAGCAGGGCCAAGCGGTAGCCGATGTGACGCAGGAGGCTGTCGACCTTGTCGACGGACTGCACGCCGGCATCGCTCTCCAACCTGCCCAAGGAGGCGCGGCTCCACCCGACCTCGGCGGCCAGGTCGCGTTGGGTCAGGTGGTGCAAGCGACGGTGGAGCCGGGACAGGAGCCCGATCCGATCGGCGAGCCCCAGGTCGGCCCGGGCGCCCTCCAGCTCGCTCGCCTTGCTGGGGTGGGCGTATCCCCGAGGTGGGGGAGCAGGAACTTGGTCCTCGTCAACCAACCGGGGCCAGTAGAGGCAGTCGAGGCAGTCGTCGCAATCACCCGGTGCCGTGCAGACCTCGCACTCCATCGGGCAGGTGGTCTCGGGATCGTGTGTGCTCGTCATGATCCGATCCTTGGCCGTCCCGGTCGGGCTCGGGAGACCCACGACGAACCTGTGGATGGCAGCCATTTGCCACGCCCCTTCTGTGGACGACGGTCACGGGCGACGTTGCTCCGTACGACGGGCCAAGTGGGCTTCGCGGGGCAGTGCCCGCCTGCCCCGTTCGCTACGCCGCTGCTCCGTACGACGGATATCGCTACGCAGGACCGTGCTCGCCGTACGGAGCAGCGCGGCCGTTCGCGTCGTACGAAGCAATGGCGAATACCGAGATGGCCCCCCGGTCGCTTGGCGGCTGGGCAGGTCCGGCTCGTCGTACGGAGCAGTGGCGAATTCCGGGATGGTCCCCGGTCGCTTGGCGGCCGGGCAGGTCCGGCTCGCCGTACGGAGCAACGGCGTATGGGCCCGCGGTCCTCCCCGGTCGTTCGCTGAGCGGGTGGTCAGCGCCCGGAGCCGGGGGAGTCGCGAGAGTCCGCGGGCGGGCGCAGGCCGCAGTCGGCGAGCTCGAGCAGTGCGAGGCTGCGGATCACCTCGGTGTCGCCGCGACGCCAGGCGCCGGCCGGGTCGGAGCTGATCCGGGAGAGCGCCGGGAGCGGCTGGTTGGCCATGGCCCGCAGCGCGAAGAGGTCGAGGTCGTCCACGTCGTCGACGAGCGCCTGGGCCGCGGTGGCCCGCCGCACGAAGCGCCACCGCTGGGACAGCCACAGCGCGCCGACGATGACGATCGGCGTGAGCGCGGTGACCCAGCCGAGCACGTCCGCCAATTTCTCGCAGGCATCGACGAGATCGCGACCAGCGTCCTCGATCGACGTCCCCGCGCCCGCGGCGTCGCGGAAGGGATCGGCGACCCGGTCGTCGAGGATCGGCAGGTCGTCGACGCCGTCGCCCGCGGACTCCAGCCGTTCGCGGAAGCCGCTGCCGGCCGACTCGAGGCGCCGCCCCGGAGCGGCCAGCTGCAGCGTCGAGTCGTGGACGGCCAGCCCGATCCTCGCCCAGACCACGACCCAGGCGAGGAGGAAGAGGTCAGCGACGATCTGTCGGGTTCGACGCGCGGGCAGATCCGCGTAGAGCTTCATGCAGGCCATTACACTCCCGATCCGTGGCCCTGCCACCCGTGGGCACAATGGCGTGCCCGCGGCACATCCCTCCACGGAAGGCTGGACCGGTGAGCACGACCCCCATGGAGCGGGCCGTGCGGACCTGGCTGACCCAGCTGGACGTCGAGCGCGGCGTCTCCGCCCACACCCTCGCGGCCTACACCCGCGACGCGCGGCGTTACGTCGACCACCTCGCGACGCACGGCATCACCGACCCCGCCGACGTCACGGAACTCCACGTCTCGGGTTTCCTCGCCTCCCTTCGCTCCGGTGACGACGACCACCCACCGCTGGCCGCCAGCTCGGCCGCTCGCACGCTCGTCGCGGTGCGGGGCCTGCACAAGTTCCTCGCGCTCGAGGGCGAGACCACGCACAACCCGGCCCAGGACGTGGCGCCGCCGGCACCCCCTTCGCGCCTGCCCAAGGCCATCGGCCGCGACGAGGTGGTCCGCCTCATCGACGCCGCCGGCGTCGGCGACGGCCCGGTACCGCTGCGCGACCGGGCCCTGCTCGAGCTCCTCTACGGCACCGGTGCCCGCATCTCCGAGGCCGTCGGCCTCGACCTCGACGACCTCGACCTCGACATCGGCGCTGCGCGGCTGCTCGGCAAGGGCGGCAAGGAGCGGGTCGTCCCGCTCGGCTCCTATGCCGTCGACGCCGTGCGCGCCTGGCTGGTGCGGGCCCGTCCCGAGCTGTCGGCGAAGGGGAGGGCCGGGCCGGCGCTCTTCCTCAACCGACGCGGGGCGCGGCTGTCCCGGCAGAGCGCCTGGGAGGTCATCACGACGGCCGCCGGCCGGGCCGACCTCGCCGGCCACGTCTCGCCGCACACGCTGCGCCACTCCTTCGCGACCCACTTGCTCGAGGGCGGGGCCGACGTGCGCGTGGTCCAGGAGCTGCTCGGGCACGCGTCCGTGACGACCACGCAGATCTACACGATGGTGACCGTCGACCAGCTGCGCGAGGTCTACGCACAGAGCCACCCCCGTGCCCGCTGATAGTGTCGTCGCTGATCAGCGAGAGGCTGACCGACCGCCAGACCCGATGGAGTGATCCGCCTGTGGCATCCGAGGTGACGCCGCCGCTCGACTTCGAGCACGACTTGGCCCAGCCGGGTCCGACCGGCCGACCCCTGCCCTCCTTCCCCGAGCCGCCGCCCCTGGCGTCGCACGGCCCGGCGCGCATCATCGCGATGTGCAACCAGAAGGGCGGCGTCGGCAAGACGACGACCACGATCAACCTCGGCGCGGCCCTGGCCGAGGCCGGCCGCAGGGTCCTGCTCGTCGACTTCGACCCGCAGGGTGCCCTCTCCGTCGGCCTCGGCGTGCCGACCCACACCCTCGACCTGACGATCTACGACCTGCTGGTCACCCGCGGCCACGAGATCACCGAGATCATCCAGCACACCGCCGTCGAGGGGCTCGACGTCGCCCCGGCCAACATCGACCTGTCGGCCGCCGAGGTTCAGCTCGTCGGCGAGGTCGCCCGCGAGCAGATCCTCTCGCGCGTGCTGCGCCCCGTCGTCGACGACTACGACGTGGTGCTCATCGACTGCCAGCCCTCGCTCGGCCTGCTCACCGTCAACGCCCTCACCGCGGCGCACGGCGTGATCATCCCGCTCGAGACCGAGTACTTCGCCATGCGTGGTGTCGCGCTGCTCGTCGAGACGATCGACAAGATCACCGACAGGCTCAACCCCGGCCTGACGATCGACGGCATCCTCGCGACGATGTTCGACGGACGCACCCTGCACAGCCGCGAGGTCGTCGGCTCGGTCGTCGAACACTTCGGCGACAAGGTCTTCCACACCGTCATCTCCCGCACGGTGAAGTTCCCCGACGCCACGCTCGCCGCGGAGCCGATCACCACCTATGCGACCGGCCACTCGGGCGCCAACGCCTACCGTCAGCTGGCCCGCGAGCTCATCTCGCGCGGCGGCGCCCCCTGACGACCGTGGAGGCCCCCGAGGTCGCTGTCCCGGGCGGCGTCATCACCAAGCGGGGCGCCGAGCAGGCCTTCACCGTCCACCTCGACAACTTCGAAGGTCCCTTCGACCTGCTGCTCGGCCTGATCAGCAAGCACCAGCTCGACATCACCGAGATCGCGCTCGCCAAGGTCACCGACGAGTTCATGGCCCACCTGCGCGCGCTCCAGGCGAGCGAGCCCTCGTGGGACCTCGGCCAGACGAGCGAGTTCCTGCTCGTCGCCGCCACGCTGCTCGACATCAAGGCCGCCCGCCTGCTACCGAGCACCGGTGATGGCGACGAGGATGACCTCGAGCTCATCGAGGCGCGTGACCTGCTCTTCGCGCGGCTGCTGCAGTACCGCGCCTTCAAGGACGTGGCGCGCTTCCTCGGCGAGACGATGGCCGCGACCGGTCGGATGACCGCCCGCCAGGCCGGCCTCGAGCCGCACCTGGCCAAGCTGCTGCCCGAGCTGGTCATCAGCGTCACGCCCGAGCAGCTGGCGATGGTCGCTGCCCGCGCCCTGACGCCCAAGGAGCCCGAGACCGTCGGGCTGGCCCACCTGCACGCGCCCGCGGTGAGCGTGCGCGAGCAGGCGGTCGTGGTCGTCGACCGGCTGCGCCGCGACGGCACGACGTCCTTCCGGTCGCTCGTGCGCGACGCGGACTCGACGCTCGTCGTCGTCGCGCGCTTCCTCGCGCTGCTCGAGCTCTTCCGCGACAAGCAGGTCGTCTTCGAGCAGCCCGAGGCGCTCGGCGAGCTCGAGGTGAGCTGGACGGGCAGCGAGGAGGGCACCGTGGACGTTGGTGCCGAGTTCGACGAAGGGGAGGCCCCGCCCCCTTCGCCCGAGCAGGACGAGCAGGACGAGCAGGACGAGCGGGTCGTGGAGGAGAGCGATGACTGAACCAGACGCCCCGGTCCCGGAGGCGGTGCCGGAGGTGGCCGCGGAGGCCCTCGAGCCCGAGAGCCTCGAGCCCGAAGGCCTCGAGCCCGAGGGCGACGACGTGCAGGTGGCCTTCGACGTCGGTGAGCTGCCGGGCGGCGCCCGGGCGGCCATCGAGGCCGTGCTCATGGTCGTCGAGGAGCCGGTCACCGACCACGCGCTCGCCTCCGCGCTCGAGCTGCCGGTCGAGGAGATCCGCGACCACCTCGCCGACCTCGAGCGGCAGTACGCCGACGGCTCGCACGGCTTCACCGTGCGCAACGTCGGCGGCGGCTGGCGCTTCTACAGCCACCACGCCTACGCGCCCGTCGTCGAGCGATTCGTCCTCGACGGCCAGCAGTCGCGCCTGACCGCGGCCTCGCTCGAGACCCTCGCCGTCGTCGCCTATCGTCAGCCGATCTCCCGCGCGCGCATCTCCGCCGTGCGCGGGGTCAACGTCGACGGCGTCGTGCGCACCCTCCTCACCCGTGGCCTGATCATCGAGGTGACCAAGGACGAGGAGTCGGGTGCGACGCTGTACGGGACGACGCCCTACTTCCTCGAGCGCATGGGCCTGAACTCCCTCGACGACCTGCCGCCCATCGCCCCCTACCTGCCCGACGCATCCGTGCTCGACGAACTCGTGAACGAGGCCCGCTGATGACCCCACCCCGCAACCGCCGCCCCGGAGGACCCCAGGGAGCCCCGCGCGGCACCGGACCGAAGAAGCCGCCGCGCCCCGGCCGCCGACCCCAGCCCGACCGGGGGACCACCGGTCGCAGCCGAACCGGCCAGCCGGACCTCGCGCCCCCGCCGCCCACCGGCCCGACGATCGACGTCCACAACCCCGAGGGCACCCGCCTGCAGAAGGTGCTGGCCGCCGCAGGCGTCGGCTCCCGCCGCGCCTGCGAGCTGCTCATCGCCGAGGGTCGCGTCGAGGTCGACGGCCAGGTCGTCACCGAGCTCGGGGTGCGCGTCGACCCCCTTCGCCAGACCGTCCACGTCGACGGCGAGCGGATCCAGCTCGACGAGTCGCGGGTCTACCTCGCCTTCAACAAGCCCGCCGGCGTCGTCACGACGATGTCCGACGAGCTCGGCCGGCTCAACATCGGCGACTACGTCGCCGGCCGCCCGGAGCGGCTCTTCCACGTCGGCCGGCTCGACGCCGACACCGAAGGCCTGCTCATCCTCACCAACGACGGCGACCTCGCCCACCGGCTGCAGCACCCCGCGCACGGCGTGCTCAAGACCTACATCGCGGAGATCCCCGGCCCGGTGCCCAAGGACCTCGGCAAGACGCTGCGCGCCGGCGTCGAGCTCGACGACGGGCCGGTCCAGGCCGACTCCTTCCGCATCGTCGACTCCAAGCCGGGCAAGGCGATCGTCGAGGTGATCCTCCACGAGGGGCGCAAGCACATCGTGCGTCGCCTCCTCGAGCACGTCGGTCACCCGGTCATCTCGCTCGTGCGCACCCAGGTCGGGCCGATCACCCTCGGGTCGACGAAGTCCGGCCGCTGGCGGCCGCTGAGCCAGCGCGAGATCAGCGACCTCTACAAGGCTGCGGGGCTGTGACGGCCTCCACCGAGGCGAAGGGAGCGGCCTCCGCCCTGCCCCCGGTGCACGTCGTCGGGACCGGCCTCATCGGCGCGAGCATCGGGCTGGCGCTCACCGCGGCCGGCGCCGACGTCACGCTCGAGGACCAGTCGGAGACCTCGGTCTCGCTCGCCCGTGACCTCGGGGCCGGGCGGATCAGCGCCGACGTCGTCCCCGGTGTCGTCGTCGTGGCCGCGCCGCCGGACGTCACGCCACGCCTCGTCGTGGCTGCCCTGGAGCGGTGGCCCGAGGCCGTCGTCACCGACGTCGCGTCCGTCAAGCAGGTGATCCTCGCCGACCTCGTGCGCGCCGGGGTGGCCATCGAGCGCTATGTCGGCAGCCATCCGATGGCCGGCCGCGAGCGCTCGGGCGCGATCAGTGCGCGGGCCGACCTCTTCGAGGGTCGGGCGTGGGTGCTCTGCCCGCACGAAGGGAGCGACCCGACCGCCACGCAGGTCGTCGCCCGGCTCGCGCAGGCCACGGGTGCCGCGGTCACGACCCTCAGCCCCGCCGACCACGACGCCGCCGTGGCCGCCGTCTCCCACGCTCCGCAGGTCGCCGCCTCGCTCGTCGCGGCCCGGTTGGAGCACTTGAGCGAGCAGGCCGTGGGTCTGGCCGGCCAGGGCGTGCGTGACGTCACGCGGATCGCCGCGAGCGACCCCGGCCTGTGGACCCAGATCCTCTCCGGCAACGCCGGAGCCGTCGCGCAGGTGCTGCGCGCGATGTCGCACGACCTCGTCGGGATCGTCGAGGCCCTCGAGGCCCTGTCGACCGACCCGCACGTCGCGGACGCCCCCGGGGCCCGTGCGGTGCTCGCCCGCAGCATCGCCGACGGCAACGCCGGCCACGCCCGCATCCCCGGCAAGCACGGTGCGCCGCCGGCCGCCTACGCCGTCGTGCGGGTCGTCGTCGACGACCGCCCGGGCGAGGTCGCGCGTCTGCTCACGGAGATCGGCGAGGAGGGGGTCAACATGGAGGACCTGCGCCTCGACCACGGCCTCGGACTGCCCTTCGGCGTGGCGGAGATCTCCGTGCTGCCGGCTGCTGCCGGACCCCTCACCGAGGCCCTGCAGACCCGCGGGTGGCAGATCCACTCCTGAGCGGCGACTAGGCTGACCCCTCGTGACCAGCCAGCCCGCCCCCTTCGTCATCGGCATCGACGGACCCTCGGGATCCGGCAAGTCCAGCGTCTCGCGCGCCGTCGCCACCCGGCTCGGCGCCGGCTACCTCGACACCGGCGCGATGTACCGCGCCCTGACCTGGTGGTGCCGGCACACCGAGGTCGACCTCGGTGACGCCGATGCGATCATCGCGGCCGCGCTGAGCCTGCCGCTCGAGATCGGCGACGACCCGCAGGCGCCGACGGTCGCCGTCGACGGCACCGAAGTCGCCGCGGCGATCCGCACCAGCGAGATCAGCTCGCTCGTCTCGACCGTCGCGACCGTGCCCGAGGTGCGCGTCGAGATGCAGCGACGCCAGCGCGCGCTCATCGACGACATCGCCGCGCGCCACGGTGCGTGCGTCGCCGAGGGACGCGACGTCACGACCGTCATCGCGCCCGACGCCCAGGTGCGCATCCTGCTCACCGCGAGCGAGGAGGCCCGGCTGCGGCGCCGCTCGCTCGAGGTGCACGGCGCCACCGACGACGCGGCCATCGCCGCGACCCGCGACCAGGTCGTGCGGCGCGACCGCGACGACTCGACCGTCTCGCAGTTCACCGAGGCCGCGGAGGGTGTGACCGTCGTCGACACCTCCGATCTCGACTTCGACGGCTCGGTCGCCGCGGTGATGGACGTCGTCGCTGCTGCGCGAGCGAGCTGACACCCCCTTCGACATCGGCGGCCCCGCCCGCCCACGGCTGCGACAATGGCCGTCACCACCGACTGACCAGGAGCATCGTGGACACCACCGAACCCACCGCACCCCACGGGGACGACGAGAGCGCCGAGGGCGTCGAGCGGGTGCTGCGTGCCGGGCTCGAGGACTTCGAGCTGACGGCCGAGGACCGCGCGATCATCGACGGCTTCCAGCCGGGCGAGGAGGAGCACGCCGCCGGGCCGTTGCCCGTCGTCGCCATCGTCGGCCGGCCCAACGTCGGCAAGTCGACCTTCGTCAACCGCGTGCTGCGGCGCCGCGAGGCGGTCGTCGAGGACACCCCCGGCGTCACCCGTGATCGCGTCGCCTACGACGCGGAGTGGGCGGGCCGCCGCTTCACCCTCCTCGACACCGGTGGCTGGGAGATCGGCGCCGAGGGCATCCACCTGCGCGTCGCCGAGCAGGCCGAGGTGGCCATCGAGATGGCCGACGTCGTCGTCTTCGTCGTCGACGCCATCGTCGGTGCCACGGACGACGACGAGGCGGTCGTGCGGCTGCTGCGCAAGTCCGGCAAGCCGGTCGTGCTCGTGGCCAACAAGGTCGACGACCAGCGCTTCGAGGCCGACGCGGCCGCGCTGTGGAACCTCGGCCTCGGCGAGCCGCTGCCCGTCTCCGCCCTCCACGGGCGGGGGAGTGGCGACGCCCTCGACGCCGTCCTCGACGTCATGCCGGAGGTCTCCGCCTCCGGCAAGGCACTGCCCGAAGGGGGTCCGCGTCGCGTGGCCCTCATCGGCCGGCCCAATGTCGGCAAGTCGAGTCTGCTCAACAAGCTCGCGGGGGAGGAGCGGGTCGTCGTCGACGACTTCGCCGGGACCACGCGTGACCCCGTCGACGAGATCATCGAGCTCGGCGGGCGCCCGTGGCGCTTCGTCGACACCGCTGGCATCCGGCGGCGGGTCCACCAGACCAAGGGCGCCGACTTCTACGCCTCGCTGCGCACCCAGGCGGCGCTCGAGAAGGCAGAGGTCGCCGTCGTGCTCATCGACACGCACGAGTCGATCACCGAGCAGGACCTGCGGATCATCAGCCAGGTCGTCGAGGCCGGACGCGCGCTCGTCATCGCCTACAACAAGTGGGACATGCTCGACGAGGAGCGCCGCTTCTACCTCGAGCGGGAGATCGAGCGCGAGCTCGTGCAGACGCAGTGGGCGCCGCGAGTCAACATGTCGGCGCTCACCGGTCGCCACGTCGACCGGCTGACGCCGGCTCTCGACACGGCTCTCGACTCGTGGGACACCCGTGTGCCGACCTCGCGGCTCAATGCCGTGCTCGGCGAGATCGCCTCGGCGCACCCGCACCCGGTGCGCTCGGGCAAGCAGCCGCGGATCCTCTTCGCGACCCAGGCCTCGACCCGTCCGCCGCGCTTCGTCATCTTCGCCTCGGGCTTCATCGAGGCCGGCTACCGACGCTTCCTCGAGCGCCGTCTGCGCGAGGAGTTCGGCTTCGAGGGCACGCCCATCGAGATCTCCGTGCGGGTACGCGAGAAGCGTCGTCGGCGCTGATCCGAGACCCGCGGACCTCGATTCGGTGAGTGCCGGGGACGTGGGATATGGTGACGTTCGCTCCTGAGGGAGCAGCCACGGGCTGTGGCGCAGCTTGGTAGCGCACTTGACTGGGGGTCAAGGGGTCGCAGGTTCAAATCCTGTCAGCCCGACGGGTAAAAGGCCCGGAATCTTAACGGATTCCGGGCCTTCGTCGTGTCCGGGGCGAGGAGCGAGAGCGTGTCTGACAGCAACCGTGACAGCAACGGGGAAACGGGGCGTGGTCGGGAAGCGTCAGACAGCAATGCGCAAGGCGCCTCGCGTGAGATTTGTTGCGGAGGGTCAGGCGCGGGCCTACCGTCGCCGCATGGATGAGATCGAAGGGGGAGAGGCCGGGGCGACCTTCGTCGTCGTGGCCAGTGAGGACGGGCGCGCGGTCGCGCTCTTCAGTGACGGGTCATGGGGCCCGGCGGAGGAGTTCGGGCTCGGAGAGGGCTAGAGCGCGCGCGGAGCGGCCGAGGTCCCGACCCCACGCCAGAACGCGGCCGGGGAGACCGACAGGGGCGCGGTGCGCCGAGGCAGGCTCTAGCGACGGCGGCCCAATGTCGGCAGACCCCCGCTCACCGGCCGGCCGGTCATGCCGTCGCGAGGCTGCGGGTACCCCCGCGCGCGCGTCGGTCCGCCGCGCGCGCTTCCATCCGCTCGATCTTACGGGCGTCCTCGGCGTCCTCACGGTCCAATAGATCGAAGATCGAAAGGCGGCGCCGATCGGCGGCGGCAGCCTCCTCGACGCTCACCGCGCGTCGCTTCCGCGTCGTGGCGCTCCCACCCTTAGCGCTCGGCGACGGGCGGCGCCCGCTGCCCTGTTGGTGCCGTCCTGCGGCCCTGTTGAGCGAGGGGACGGTGATGCCAGCACCGGAGGGAGTCGCCGAGAGGATGCCTTGCCCCACCATGGCCCGGACCTCGTCGGTCGTCACGCCGAGTTGCTCGGCGGCTTCGCGCACGGGGACCGACGGCGGTGAGGCCGTGCAGGGCGCCGAGGAAGGCATCCTGCATCGCATCGCCGAGGCAGGGGGCGGGGGGCGTGCGAAGGGGGCGGGGGTGGGCGGTGTTGTTTACACGGGGCATCGCGCCCGGCCGCGAGTCGGTGCGCGAACTACGTGCGATGGCCGTCGCCCTGCGAGAAGACAACGAATTCGACCTGTCCCGGCTCCGGGGCCTGATGAAAGTGGCAACCTCATGAGCATCTCGATCCTTCGAACCGCCGACGCCTGGTGGGTCCAGACCACCGAGGGCGCCGTTCGGGTCGACACCTCGGCGACGACCACCGGAGAACTGCTCGCCGACCGTGCGGCCGGCGACCGGGATGGTCGGCACCATCAGTCCTGAGGACTACGACGGGATCGCCGAGCTCCGCTTCGCGGGTGTCGTCGGAGCCGTCCGCAACATCCCGCACTCCGAGGCTGTCTACTTCGACGAGCAGAACCCCTTCGAGACCGTCATCGGCTACCAGACCGGCCAGTCTCGAGGGCGGTGGTGGACCGAACGACTCGACGACAGCGTCGGGCATCGGACCGTCGTCATGATCCGGCAGCGCAAGGGCACCCGGTCCCGTGATTTCCGCACCTTCATCCACGACGAGCTGGGACGAGCGTTGCACGGGGCCGGCGCCCAGGATCTGCGCACGTACACCTTCATGCGCTACATCGCAGCCATGTGGAGCACCCCGGGCGTGAACCACGCGGGCCCTGCGCACCGCCGCCACCACGCGGCTTTGGTCATCGGAGCCGACTCCCGCCAGCAGTTCGACGACATCCTCAAGTCCACGGAGGTGGCCGCTGTCGTCGATCGTCAGGAGCGGCACATCACCGCAGCACACGCCTACACCGTCGATCGGACCGTTCCCGGCATCAGGATGAAGCCGTGAAGGTCACCGACGAGCCCGGCCCGACTGAGGACCCCATCGTCATCCGGCCGCGGGCATCACCACGGGTTGGTCGGCGACCCGTCGGCCTGCCAGAGCGGCGCCGATGACCCCCGCGTCGTTGCCGAGCGCTGCCGGGACGATCGGGGCGCGGGTGCGCACGTGCGGGAGGAACCGGTCGGCCGATGCGCTCACCGCCCCGCCGACGACGATGAGGTCGGGGGTGAGGAGGCTCTCGAGGAGCCCGTAGTAGGCGGTGAGCCGCTCCGCCCACTTCACGTACGAGAGCCCTTCCCGCTCCCGGGCCGCGGTCGAGGCGAGGTGCTCGGCGGGGCGGCCCGACATGGGCAGGTGACCCAGCTCGGTGTTCGGCACGAGGGTGCCGTCGACGAGGAGGGCGCTGCCGATGCCGGTGCCGAGGGTCGTCACGACGACGACACCGGAGCCTGCCGCCGCGGCGCCCCGCCTGGTCTCGGCGATGCCGGCGGCATCGGCGTCGTTGACGGCCGTGACGGGGCGCGCCAGTGCCGTGTGGAGCGAGTCCTCGACGGGGTACCCGATCCACGACGGGTCGATGTTCGCGGCCGTCTCGACCACCCCGCGCCGGACGACGGCCGGGAGGGCGATGCCGACGGGGGTGGCGTCGGTCGGTGCCAACGCCCGCACGATCTCCGCCACACACTCGGAGATCGCCGCCGGCGTGGCCGGCCGGGGGGTGTCGGCGACGAATCGCTGTCCCATGAGGATGCCGCTGCCGGCGTCGACGAGGGCGGACTTGATCGTCGTCCCGCCGACGTCGACCCCGACGACGTGCTCAGGCACGGATGGTCCCGGCCACCGCGAGCGCCTCGCTCGCGAGGCGGGTGATCTCGCCCCAGTCAGCGACCTCGACCACGGCCGCGGGGGTGATCCACGAGCCGCCGACGCAGCCGACGTTGGGGAGCGCGAGGTAGTCGGCGGCGTCGGCCGGGCCGATCCCACCCGTGGGGCAGAAGCGCATGTCGGGCACCGGGCTGTGCACCGCCTGGAGGAAGGGAGCACCACCCGAGGCCCGCGCGGGGAAGACCTTCGCCTCGCGGATGCCGCGCTCGCGCAGGGCGAGCATCTCGCTCACGGTCGCGGTGCCGGCGAGGAAGGGCAGCCCGGTCTCCGTCATGGCGTCGAGGAGGGGGTCCGTGGCGCCCGGGGAGACGAGGAAGCTCGCCCCCTTCGCTGCAGCCTGCCCCGCCTGCGCCGGGTCGACGACCGTGCCCGCCCCGACGGTGATCTCGGGCACCTCCTTGGCGATCCGCTCGATGGACTCGAGCGCGGACGAGGTGCGCAGGGTGAGCTCGATGATGTCGATGCCGCCCGCGACGAGGGCCCGTGCGAGCGGGACCGCCCGGCTGGCGTCCTCGAGGATGACGACGGGGATGACGGGGGAGATGTCGAGAAGGCTCATGCGTGACCACCTGAGAAGAAGAAGGACGCGCCCTCGTCGGCCGGGCCGGCCGACGCGCGCATGTTGTCGAAGAGCTCACGGCCGGTGCCCGTGAAGTCGTGGGAGACGAGGTGCGCCTCCCGCGCACTGATGTCGTCGTGGACGAAGAAGGTCCCGGCATCCGCGTCGACGGTGACGAGATCGCCGTCCACCACGCGGCAGAGCGGGCCGTCGAGGCTGGCCTCGGGCGTGACGTGGATGGCCGCGAGGATCTTGCCCGAGGCGCCGGACATCCGGCCGTCGGTGACGATCGCGACCCGGTGGCCTCGGTCCTGGAGGACCCCGAGCGCGGGCGTGAGCTTGTGCAGCTCCGGCATCCCGTTGGCCGCCGGACCCTGGTGCCGGACCACGGCGACGAGGTCGCCGTCGAGGCTGCCCTCCTCGAAGGCGCGCAGCAGGTCGTGCTGGTCGTCGAAGCACCGCGCCGGTGCGGTGACGCTCCGGTGCTCCGGCGCGACCGCGGAGACCTTGACGACGCCGCGACCGAGGTTGCCCTCGATGACCCGCAGACCGCCGTCCGTGGCGAAGGGGGCGTCCACCGTCCGCAGCACGGACTCGTCGAGGCTCTCTGCCGGTCCCTCCTCACGCACCACCTCGCCGTCGCGCAGCCGCGTCTCACGGGTGTACCGCCGCAGGCCCCGGCCATCCGCGGTGAGGACGTCCTCGTGGAGCAGTCCGTGCTCGAGGAGGGTGCGCACGGTGACGGCGAGCCCGCCCGCCGCCGCGTAGTGGTTCACGTCCGCGGAGCCGTTGGGGTAGATGCGGGCGAGGAGGGGCACGACCGTCGACAGGTCGGCGAGGTCGTCCCAAGAGAGGATGATGCCGGCGGCCCGCGCGATGGCCACGAGATGGAGAGTGTGGTTCGTCGAGCCGCCCGTTGCGAGGAGCGCGACGCACGCGTTGACGACCGCCCGCTCGTCGACGACCTCCCCGAGCGGCGCCTGCCCGGCGAGCGCGAGCTCGGTGACCCGGCGCCCGGCCTCGACGGTCAGCGCCTCCCGCAGTGGCGTGCCGGGGTTGACGAAGGTGGCTCCCGGCAGGTGCAGGCCCATGACCTCCATGAGGAGCTGGTTGCTGTTCGCCGTGCCGAAGAAGGTGCACGTACCCTCGGAGTGGTACGAGCTGGCCTCCGCGTCGAGGAGGGCGCGCCGGTCGACCTTGCCCTCGGCGTACTCCTGCCGCACCCGCGCCTTCTCACCGTTCGGCAGTCCCGAGGTCATCGGACCCGCGGGCACGAAGAGGGTCGGCAGGTGGCCGAAGGACAGCGCACCGATGAGCATGCCCGGCACGATCTTGTCGCACACGCCGAGCAGGAGCGTGCCGTCGAACATGTCGTGCGAGAGCGCCACAGCGGTCGACATCGCGATGACGTCACGGCTGAAGAGCGAGAGCTGCATGCCGTCGCGTCCCTGGGTGATCCCGTCGCACATCGCGGGCACGCCGCCGGCGACCTGCGCGATGCCGCCCGCCCCGAGCACCGCCCTCTTGAGCGTCTCGGGGTAGCCGGCGAAGGGGACGTGCGCGGAGAGCATGTCGTTGTAGGCCGTGACGATCGCGATGTTGGGCTTGACCAGGCCGCGCAGGTCCGCCTTCGCCTCCCGAGGTGCTCCGGCGAAGCCGTGGGCCAGGTTGGCGCAGCCGAGCCGGCCGCGGGCGGGTCCGCGGTCGGCGGCGGCACGCACCCGTGACAGGTAGGCCCGGCGGGTCGTCGCGCTCCGCTCGCGGAGTCGGGTGGTCACGTCGTCGATGACGGGGTGGAGGGTGGGGTTCATCGGGTCACGTCCTCGTTCCAGGAGCGTCCGTCACGCTCGATCAGCAGGTCGGCCGCGGCGGGGCCGTCGGTGCCGGCCGCGTATGGGCGGGGTCGGCGGGCACCGACCCCACGGATGATCGGCTCGACCCAGCGCCAGGCCGCCTCGATCTCGTCGCGGCGCATGAAGAGCGTCGTGTTGCCGCGCACGACGTCCATGAGGAGTCGCTCGTAGGCGTCGGGGGAGGGTGCGCCGAAGGCCTGGGAGAAGTTGAGGTCGAGCGAGACGGGGCGGACTCGGATCCCGCCGGGTCCGGGCTCCTTGGCGACGAGGTGGAGCCTGACGCTCTCGTCGGGCTGGAGGCGCATGACGAGCCTGTTCGGCTCCTGCGTCCCTTCGCTGCCGGGGAACATCGGGTGCGGGGTCGGCTTGAAGGCGACGACGATCTCGGAGCAGCGCTCGCGCATCCGCTTGCCGGTGCGCAGGTAGAAGGGGACGCCCGCCCAGCGCCAGTTGCGGACCTCCGCCCGGAGCGCGACGAAGGTCTCCGTCCGGCTCGGCGCCTCGACCTCCTCGACGTAGGAGGGGGCGGCCGCGCCGTCGACGAGACCGGCCGTGTACTGCCCGAGGACGCACGCGCCGTCGAGGTCCTCGAGCGGCGTGAGGGCCTGCAGGACCTTGAGCTTCTCGTCGCGCACCGACTCACCGGCGACCTGGGTCGGGGGTTCCATCGCGACGAGGCAGAGGAGCTGGAGCAGGTGGTTCTGCAGCATGTCGCGCATCGCGCCTGCACTGTCGTAGTAGCCGCCGCGGCTCCCGACACCGACCGACTCGGCGACCGTGATCTGCACGTGGTCGATGGCCGTGGCGTGCCACAGCGGCTCGAAGACCGAGTTGGCGAAGCGCGTCACGAGGAGGTTCTGCACGCTCTCCTTGCCGAGGTAGTGGTCGATCCGGAAGATCTGCGACTCGGCGAAGACCTCGCCGACGGAGTCGTTGATCTCCCGGGCAGAGGCGAGGTCGTGCCCGAGCGGCTTCTCGAGGACGACACGGCTGCTCGGCTGGACGAGCCCGATCTCGTCGAGGCGGTGGCAGATCGTCCCGAAGAGGGCCGGCCCGACGGCGAGGTAGAAGACCCGGACCGGGTTCGCCCGCTCGCGGAGGCGATCCCCGAGTGCGTGCCAGTCGTCCGGCTCGTCGACGTCGAGGCACACGTGCTCGAGCCGCGCGGCGAAGTCGTCGATCTCGCCCGACGTGACGCCGGGGACGAACTCCGGGAGCGCGCCGCGCACCTTGTCGCGGTAGCCGGCGTCGTCGAGACCGGCGCGCGAGACGGCGACGACGCGCGTCCGCGTGGGCAGCTGGCCGTCGCGCAGTCGGAGCAGCAGCGCGGGGAGCAGCTTGCGGAGGGCGAGGTCGCCCGTGCCTCCGAAGATGACGAAGTCGGTGGCCTCGAGAGGCGCGGTCACGTTCATGGGCGGTGAGCCTAGGGAAACTTATGAACGCTGGCAATACAAAAGTCAGTATTTGAAAGAACTAAAGTCCTGCGTGGTTGAATGACGCGGTGCCCGCCCCCTCCGCGCCCGCCACTGCCGGGGAGGTCCTCGCACTCATCCGCGAAGGGCGAGCGACGACCCGAGGCGATGTCGGTCGGGTCACCGGGCTCTCCCGCACCGCCGTGACCGCTCGGCTGACCGCGCTCCTCAGGGCCGGGCTGCTCGTCGAGACAGTCGTCGAACCCTCGGGAGGTGGCCGCCCGCCGGCGCGCCTGACCTTCAACTCGGACTTCGGGGTCGTCCTCGCCGTCCCGCTCGGACGGAGCCGGACCCAGGCCGCGGTGTGTGCCCTCGACGGCGAGGTCCTCGCCGCCACGGCCTTCGACCACGCCGACGGGGCATCGCCGGAGGAGATGATGCCGCGGATCCTCGGGGCACTCGAGGAGCTCCTCGCATCGATCGACGTGCCGCCGGAACGAGTCCGGGGCATCGGGGTCAGCCTGCCCGGCACCGTCGACACCGAGCGCGGCATGAGCCTGTCCTCGCCGATCATGCCCGGGTGGGACGGCGTGCCGCTCGCCCCCTTCTTCGACGCCTACGGGGAGGCCCCGGTACGCGTCGAAAACGACGCGACCGTCCTCGCCCTCTCGGAGGCCGACGGCCACCGTCGGCGCTTCGACGACTTCGTCGCCCTCAAGGCCTCGACCGGGATCAGTGTCGGCATCTTCGGCGGAGGGCGCCTCCTGCGGGGCGCTCTCGGCGCGGCCGGGGAGATCGGGCACACCCGCACCCCGGCGGCGGCGGGACGCACCTGCCGGTGCGGTGGCACGGGCTGCCTCGAAGCCGTCGCGGGCGGCTGGGCGCTCGTCCAGGACACGGTGGCCGCGGACCGTCCGGTGGCCCACGTGCGCGAGCTCGTCGCCAGGGCCATCGAGGGCGACGCCGCCGCGCGTCGGCAGCTGCGCGAGAGCGGACGGCGGGTCGGCGAGGTGCTGTCCGGGGTCGTCAACCTGCTCAACCCCGGGGCGGTCGTCGTCGGTGGCGACATGGCTGCGGGCTACGACTTCTTCGTCGCGGGACTGCGCGAGACCCTCTACGCGGAGGCGACGGCACTCGCGACGCGGGACCTCGAGATCCTGCCGAGCACGCACGGGCAGGAGGCCGGAGTCGTCGGCTGCGCCCAGCTGGCCCTGAGTGAGGTGCTCCGACCCGAGCGGGTGGACCGCTACCTCGCGCGGGCGGGGTCCTGAGGGCTCGCGACACGCGCTTGCAGCAAGTTGCAGATCTCTTGCACGGCAACTTGCGGCTGCGTTACCGTCGGTCGGCACTCACCCCGACCGAGAGAGACCGATGACCCACCCCGCACCCACCGCACCCACCGCGCCCGCCTCGGCCGCCCCCTTCGCCCACGAGGACGCGGCCGACTGGTACCGCGGCGCCGTCATCTACCAGGTGTACCCGCGCAGCTTCGCCGACAGCGACGGTGACGGCATCGGTGACCTGGCCGGCATCCGCGCACGGCTGCCCTACCTGCGGGACCTCGGCGTCGACGCCGTGTGGATCTCGCCCTTCTACGCCTCACCCCAGGCCGACGCCGGCTACGACGTCTCCGACTACCGCAAGGTCGACCCGGTCTTCGGTGACGCCGCCGACGCGGAGGGGCTCGTGCGCGATGCCCACGAGCTCGGGCTGCGGGTCATCTTCGACATCGTCCCCAACCACTGCTCCGAGGAGCACGAGTGGTTCCAGCGGGCCCTCGCCGAGGGGCCCGGCTCCGCCAGCCGCGCGCTCTTCCACTTCCACGAGGGGCGGGGCGAGGCCGGCGAGCTGCCGCCCAACGACTGGGAGTCGATCTTCGGCGGGCCGGCGTGGACCCGCGTCGAGGACGGCGAGTGGTACCTGCACCTCTTCGCCCCACAACAGCCGGATCTCAACTGGGACAACCCGGTCGTGCGCGAGGAGTTCCGCTCCGTCCTGCGCTTCTGGCTCGACCTCGGGGTCGACGGATTCCGCGTCGACGTCGCCCACGGCCTCGTCAAGGCACCCGGCCTGCCGGACATCGGTCGGACCGGTCAGGTCGGCCTGCTCGGCAACGCACCGATGCCCTTCTTCGACCAGGACGGTGTCCACGAGATCTACCGCGACTGGCGGCGTGTCCTCGAGGAGTACCCCGGTGAGCGAGTCCTCGTCGCCGAGGCGTGGACCCCGACCATCGAGCGGTCGGCGTGCTACGTCCGCCCCGACGAGATGCACCAGGCCTTCAACTTCACCTACCTCGCGACGGACTGGGACGCCTGCGCCCTTCGCGAGGTCGTCGACACGACGCTCGAGGCGATGCGGCGGGTGGGCGCCCCGGCGACCTGGGTCCTGTCCAACCACGACGTCACCCGGCACACGACCCGTCTGGGCAACCCACCCGGCTCGGGGACCCAGATGGTGACGCCCGGCGACCCGGTCCTCGGCCTGCGCCGCGCCCGGGCCGCGACGCTCCTCATGCTCGGCCTGCCCGGCTCCGCCTACCTCTACCAGGGGGAGGAGCTCGGCCTGCCTGACGTCACCGACCTGCCCGACGAGGTCCGCGCCGACCCCTCCTTCCACCGGGCGGCCGGGCAGGAAGGCTTCCGGGACGGCTGCCGCGTGCCCATCCCGTGGTCCGGGACGAGCCAGCCCTACGGCTTCGGCCCACGAGAGGGCGGCCCGAGCTGGCTGCCGCAGCCGGACGCGTGGCGCGAGTTGAGCGTCGAGGCCCAGACCGGGGTCGCCGGGTCGACCCTCGAGCTCTACCGCTCCGCCCTCGACGTGCGCCGCGAGCAGCCCTCGCTCGGAGCCGGCGACGAGGTCGAGTGGCTCGACGCGCCCGACGGCGTCCTCGCCCTGGTCCGGCGCGGCGAGGACGGCGCGCCCGTCGTCGTCACGACGAATCTCACGAGTGAGGAGGTCCGCCTCCCGCTGCCCGGGGGCCTCCTGCTCGCATCGGCGGAGCTCGCGGTCGACGGCGACGAGGCCGTGCTGCCGGCTGACACGACCGCGTGGTGGCTGGGCTAGATGACCGAGTCGCGCCCGGGAGCGCGTCTCGCCGACGTCGCTGCACACGCCAGGGTCAGTGAGGCGACGGTCTCGCGCGTCCTCAACGGTCGGGCGGGCCCCTCCGCGTCGACGCGACAGGCCGTCCTGGCCGCGCTCGACGTGCTCGGCTACGAGCGACCCCGCCGGCCCAAGGAGACGAAGGCCGGTCTCGTCGGGCTGATCATGCCGGAGCTGAGCAACCCGATCTTCCCGGCGATCGCCCAGGTCATCGAGCAGACCCTCGCGAGACACCGCTACATCCCGGTGCTCGGCACACAGACCCCGGGCGGGTCGACGGAGGACGACCTCGTCGAGGTGCTCATCGCGCGCGGCGTCGACGGGATCATCTTCGTCTCCGGCCTGCACGCCGACATGACGGCCGACCACGAGCGGTACGCACAGATCGCGGCGCAGGGCATCCCCTTCGTCCTCGTCGACGGGTACAGCGAGCGGATCTCGGCCCCCTTCGTCTCGGCCGACGACGCCGCGGCCATGGAGATGGCCGTGAGCCACCTCGCCGAGCTGGGCCACGAGCGAGTGGGTCTCGCGCTGGGGCCCGAACGGTTCGTCCCCGTCGCCCGCAAGGTCGCCGGGTTCGCCGACGCGATGCGCCGCAGGGGCCTCGACGCAGGCCACGTCGAGCACTCGCTCTTCACCCTGGCGGGTGGGCAGGCGGCCGCCGGTGCGCTCCTGGACCGGGGGTGCACGGCGATCGTGTGCGGCAGCGACATCATGGCGCTGGGCGCGGTCCGTGGCATCCGTGCCCGTGGGCTCTCGGTGCCCGAGGAGGTCTCCGTCGTCGGCTTCGACGACAGCCCGATGGCGGCCTTCTCCCATCCCGCACTCACGACGCTGCGCAAGCCGGTCGAGGCGATGGGGACCGCAGCGGTCGACGCGTTGCTCGACGAGATCGGCGGCAGCACGGCCCACCGCGCGGAGTTCCTCGTCCAGCCCGAGCTCGTGCTCCGCGGGTCGACAGCGCGGGCACGCTGACGCGACTCGACCCCCGGATTCTGTCGGGAGCGGAACTCTCACCGCAGCGCCGCCGGCCAGTCCTACGCTGAGGCATGGCCGAGTCAGCCCAGACCACCCACCGCGAGGCGACCCCCTTCGAGCGGGCGCTGCTCCAGCGACGACGACGAGCAGCCGAGCCACTGTGGCGCGATGCCCTGGGCGAGCAGCTCCGGCGACGACGCCACGAGCGTCGCGACACCCTCGACGACACGGCCACCCGAGCGGGGATCTCCCCCCAGTACCTCTCGGAGATCGAGCGCGGGCTCAAGGAGCCGTCGAGCGAGATGATCGCCGCGGTCGCCGGCGCGCTCGACGTCACCCTCCTCGACCTCACCCTCTCGGTGGCGGCGTCGCTGCAGGCGCCGGCCAGGGCGCGGGGGAGCGCGTCCACCCTGGCCCTGGCCGCCTGACGCTCACCGCACGTCCATCACCTCGTCGACGATCCCGAAGTCCTTGGCGGCCGCGGCGGTGAGGACCCGAGTGCGGTCGGTGTCGCGCCGCAGCTGCTCCGGCGTGCGGCCGGTGGCTCGGGCGAGGATGCCCTCGATGTCGGACCGCACGCGCACCAGCTCGTCGGCCTCGAGGATGAGGTCGGGGATCGGGCCGCGCCCCTGGGTCGACGGCTGGTGCAGCACCACCCGGGCGTGGGAGAGCGCTGCGCGCTTGCCCGGCGCGCCCGCCGCGAGCAGGACTGCACCGACCGAGATCGCCTGTCCCACACAGGTGGTCGCGACGTCCGGGCGGATGTAGCGCATCGTGTCGTGGATCGCGAGCATGGCGCTGGGGTCGCCCCCTTCGCAGTTGACGTAGAGCTGGACGTCGCGGTCGGGGTCGACCGACTCGAGGTGGATCAGCTGCGCGATGAGCGCGTTGGCGACGCAGGCATCGATGGCGGTGCCGAGGTAGATGATCCGCTCGGTGAGCAGGTGCGAGTAGACGTCCATGATCCGCTCGCCGCGCGGGTGCTGGGCGATGACGTTGGGGATCGGGTAGGTGCTCATCGGTTGCTCCCGACGAGTCCGCCGCGGAATCCCGTGGGC
Source organism: Janibacter sp. CX7 (assembly GCF_024362365.1). Classification (NCBI taxonomy): domain Bacteria; kingdom Bacillati; phylum Actinomycetota; class Actinomycetes; order Micrococcales; family Intrasporangiaceae; genus Janibacter; species Janibacter sp. CX7. The sequence continues at coordinate 1,544,532 of NZ_CP101464.1, forward strand.
GCGCGGCCGCCCGGGACCACGTCGTCGAAGCTCGCGACGATCTCGTCCACGAAGCCGTAGTCGAGCGCCTCGGTCGCGCTGTACCAGCGGTCACGAAGGGAGTCCTCGAAGACCCGCTCGAGTGGTTGCCCGGTGTCGCCGGCGATCAGGCCGAGCACCGTGTCGCGGGTGTGCCGCAGGTCGTCGGCCTGCAGCTCCACGTCGACGGCCGTGCCGCCGATGCCGGCCGAGCCCTGGTGGAGCAGGATCCGTGAGTGCGGCAGAGCGCGTCGCTTGCCCGGGGTACCCGCCGAGAGCAGGAACTGGCCTGCGCTGCAGGCGATCCCGAGCGCCAGCGTGCTCACGTCGTTGGGCACCAGCCGCATGATGTCGCGGATCGCGAGCATCGCGGGGACGGAGCCGCCGGGGGAGTGGATCCACAGCGCGATGTCACTCGTCGGGTCGTCGGCGGCCAGCGACATCAGCTGGGTCATCAGCAGCGTGCCGTTGTCGTCGTCGAGGACGCCGTCGAGGACGAGGACTCGCTGTCGCTGCAGCTCTCGCCGGGTGCGGTCGTCGAAGGAGGTGGGTGTCGGTGTCTCGCTCATGGGTCCACCGTCGCGCGGCGCAGCGCGCCCGGCGGCACGAATCCGCCTGCGGCGGATCCGCCCACAGCAGAGGGGTCTAGCCTGCGGAGGGTGAGCACCGCGACTGCCGCCCCCACCATCTCCACCGTCGGCGAGCTGCGCGCCGCCGGCCACGAGGCCAAGCCCCTGCGGATCGAGATCCGCGACAACCTCCTGGCCCGCCTGCGTGCCGGGGAAGACCCCTGGCCGGGGCTGCACGGCTACGAGGACACGGTCATCCCGCAGGTCGAGCGGGCCCTGCTCGCCGGGCACGACATCGTCCTGCTCGGCGAGCGCGGTCAGGGCAAGACCCGCCTGCTGCGCACCATCGCCGGCCTGCTCGACGAGTGGACGCCGGTCATCGAGGGCTCGGAACTGGCGGAGCACCCCTTCGAGCCGATCACGCATGCCTCCCGCCGGCGGGCCGAGGCCGAGGGTGACTCCCTTCGCATCAGCTGGATGCACCGCGACGAGCGCTATGTCGAAAAGCTCGCCACCCCCGACACCTCCGTCGCCGACCTCATCGGCGACGTCGACCCGATGAAGGTCGCCGAGGGACGCTCGCTCGGCGACCCCGAGACGATCCATTTCGGGCTCATCCCGCGCAGCCACCGCGGCATCGTCGCGATCAACGAGCTGCCCGACCTCGCGGAGCGGATCCAGGTGGCGATGCTCAACGTCATGGAGGAGCGCGACATCCAGATCCGCGGCTACGTCCTGCGCCTGCCGCTGGACGTGCTCGTCCTCGCGAGCGCCAACCCCGAGGACTACACCAACCGCGGGCGGATCATCACGCCGCTCAAGGACCGCTTCGGCGCCGAGATCCGCACGCACTACCCGCAGGAGCTCGAGGCCGAGGTCGCCGTCACCCGGCAGGAGGCGCACCTCGTCGCCGAGGTCCCCGACCACCTGCTCGAGATCCTCGCCCGGTTCACCCGCAACCTACGGGCCTCCTCGTCCGTGGACCAGCGCAGCGGCGTGAGCGCCCGCTTCACCATCGCCGGGGCCGAGACCGTCGCCGCGTCGGCCTTGCACCGCGCGGCACGTCAGGACGAAGGGGAGGCCGTCGCCCGCATTGTCGACCTCGAGGCCGCGGTCGAGGTCCTCGGCGGCAAGATCGAGTTCGAGAGTGGCGAGGAGGGCCGCGAGCAGGAGGTCCTCACGCACCTGCTGCGCACCGCCGTGGCCGACACCGTCCGTCACCTGCTGCGCGGCATCGACCTCGGCCCGCTCGTGGCCGCGATCGAGGACGGCGCGGAGGTCGCGACCGGCGAGCAGGTCACGGCGCGTGACGTCCTCGACGCACTGCCGGCGCTGGGGGAGGCGCAGGTCTACGAGGAGCTCTTCGACCGGCTCGGGGCCACGAGCGACGGCGAGCGGGCCGCAGCCGCCGAGCTCGCGCTCGAGGGCCTCTACCTGGCGCGCAAGGTCGGCAAGGACTCTGCTGGGGGCGAGACCGTGTATGGCCAGTAGCCGCAGTCGATTTCGTCGCTACGCCGGGGGTGACCCGCTCGCCCCGCCCGTCGACATCGCCGAGGCGCTCGACGACATCGGCGAGCGGGTCATGGGCGGGTCCTCGCCCGAGCGGGCGCTGCAGGAGCTGCTGCGCCGGGGCACGTCCGACCAGATCGGGCTGGACGAGCTGTCCCGACGCATCCACGAGCAGCGGCGGGAGCTGCTGCAGCGGCACAACCTCGACGGCACCCTCCAGCAGGTGCGCGAGCTGCTCGACCGGGCCGTGCTCGAAGAGCGGGGGCAGCTGGCCCGGGACGTGCAGATGGACGACACCGACCGGGCCTTCGCCGAGATGAGGCTCGACGGGCTCCCTTCGTCCACGGCGGCGGCGGTGAGCGAGCTGCAGGACTACTCCTGGCAGTCCTCGCAGGCGCGGACCGACTACGAGCAGATCAAGGACCTGCTCGGCCGCGAGGTGCTCGACCAGCGCTTCGCCGGCATGAAGCAGGCGCTGGAGGGGGCCACGGACGAGGACCGTGCTGCCGTCGGGGAGATGCTGCGCGATCTCAACTCCCTGCTCGAGAAGCACCAGCGCGGCGAGGACACGCCGCAGGACTTCGACGACTTCATGGCCGAGCACGGGGAATTCTTCCCCGAGGGACCCCAGGACATCGACGAGCTCGTCGACGCGCTGGCCCAGCGAGCCGCCGCAGCCCAGCGGATGCTGGCCTCGATGACGCCCGAGCAGCGCCAGGAGCTCATGGAGCTGTCCGCGCAGGCCTTCGGCTCGCCCGACCTGATGGAGGCGCTGGGGCGGCTCGACGGCAACCTGCAGGCCATGCGTCCGGGAGAGGACTGGAGCGGGTCGGAGCGCTTCGGCGGTGACCAGGGGCTGGGCCTGGGCGACGGGACCGGGATGCTCCAGGACATCGCGAGCCTCGATGCCCTGGCGGAGCAGGTGTCGCAGACCTACGGCGGAGCACGACTCGACGACATCGACCTCGACGCCCTCGCCCGGCTCCTCGGTGAGGACGCCGCTGTCGAGGCCCGCGCGCTCCGCGAGCTCGAGCAGGCCCTGCGTGGCAGCGGGGCGCTGCGCCGGGATTCCGAGGGACACCTGCGGCTGACGCCCAAGGCGATGCGGCAGCTGGGCAAGGCCCTGCTGCGTGACATTGCGCAACGCATGTCCGGCCGTCAGGGCCAGCGCGACCTGCGACAGGCGGGCGCGGCGGGGGAGCGCTCGGGCGCGACCCGGCCCTGGGCCTTCGGCGACACCGAGCCGTGGGACATCCCGCGCACCGTGCTCAACGGCGTGCTGCGCCGGGCGGGTGCCGGCGCCGACGGTGGTCGGCTCATCACGACCGAAGACATCGAGGTGGCCGAGACGGAGGCGCGCACCCAGGCCGCCGTCGCGCTGCTCGTCGACACCTCCTTCTCGATGGCGATGGACGGACGCTGGGTGCCGATGAAGCGGACCGCGCTGGCGCTGCACACCCTGATCCGCACCCGCTTCCGCGGTGACCACCTGCAGCTGATCGCCTTCGGTCGGCACGCGCGCGTCATGGAGATCGAGGAGCTCACCGCGCTCGACGCCTTCTGGGACAAGGGGACCAACCTCCACCACGGCCTGCTCCTGGCACACCGGCACTTCCGCAAGCACCCCAACGCGCAGCCCGTGCTGCTCGTCGTGACCGATGGCGAGCCCACCGCCCATCTCGAGCCGCACGGGGAGACCTTCTTCGACTACCCGCCGCACCCCCTGACGATCGCGCGGACGGTGCGCGAGCTCGACGCGGTGAGCCGGCTCGGGGCGCAGACGACCTTCTTCCGGCTCGGCGAGGACCCGGGTCTTGCCCGCTTCATCGAGTCGCTCGCCCGGCGGGCGGACGGCCGGGTCGTGGCGCCCGAGCTCGACGACCTCGGCGCTGCGGTCGTCGGCTCCTATCTCGGCTCACGGCAGCCGGGCCGCGGAGACGAAGGGGGCGGCTACGGCGGCTGGTTCGGCGGCCGGGGCTTCTGGTTCGACCAGTGATGCCCGCCGCGACGGCGGGCCGGGGGCCGGTGCTGACCGATACGCCGTTGCTCCGTACGACGAACGGTTCGGCGTACGGAGCAACGGCGTACTGCGAGTGCTGAGAGGGCAGCCTCGACCCGTGTGGCTCGTCGTACGGAGCAACGGCGAAGTGCACGGGGCCGAGGGGGCAGCCTCGACCGATGCCGCTCGTCGTGCGGAGCAACGGCATGGCGCGCCGGAGCCCCGGTGGGTGTGTCAGGGCACGAGGTAGTCGGAGTCGCGCGCGTCGGTGATCGCCATCATCCCCGGTGCATGCCCGATGGCGAACGGCGGGCGGGACTGCATGATCGCCGCCTGCGGGGTCACGCCGCAGGCCCAGAAGACCGGGACCTCACCGGCGCGCACGGGCACAGCGTCGCCGAAGTCCGGCGACCCGAGGTCGCGGATGCCGAGAGCGGCAGGATCGCCGACGTGGACGGGCGCGCCGTGCACCGCGGGGTAGCGCGAGGTCACGCGGACCGCGGTGGCGACCTGGTCCGCAGGCATCGGCCGCATCGACACGACGAGCGGCCCGCCGATCTGGCCCGCCGACCGGCACTGCCGGTTCGTGGAGTACATCGGCACGTTGCTGCCGACCTCGATGTGGCGCACGGGTGCCCCGGCTTCGAGCAGCGCCGCCTCGAAGGTGAAGCTGCACCCGACGAGGAAGGCGACGAGGTCGTCGCGCCACACGTCGCGGACGTCGGTCACCTCGGCGACGAGCTCGCCGTGCTCGTAGACCCGGTAGCCGGGCAGATCCGTGCGCAGGTCGCCGTCGAAGATCGAGCAGGCCACCTCGCCCGGCTCCGTGACGTCGAGGACGGGGCACGGCTTGGGGTTGCGCTGGGCGAAGAGGAGCACGTCATAGGCCTGCTCGCGCGGCACCGCGATGAGGTTGGCCTGCGTGTAGCCCGCGCTCCAGCCGGAGGCCGGGACGGACAGCCCGTCGCGAAATCGCGCACGAGCCTCCATGGGGGACAAGGCGGCCGGGACGAGGTCAGCCACGGCGAACACTCCCTTCGAGCTCGAAGCGAAGGCGCTGGCCCGGCTGTGCCTGGGCCGCGCGCCCGATGTCGGCGGCGATGACGACCCCGATGACGGGGTAGCCACCGGTCACCGGATGATCGGCGAGGAAGAGCGTGGGCTGCCCGGTCGGCGGCACCTGGAGAGCTCCGGGCACCATGCCCTCGCTGCTGAGCTCACCCTCGCGGGCGCGCTCCAGCCGCGGCCCGGACAGGCGCATCCCGACCCGATCGCTCTCCGAGGTCACCTCGTACGTGCCGCCGAGGAGGGCGTCGAGGGCCGTGGGCTCGAACCAGTCGTCCCGCGGTCCGGGGACGACCCGCAGCCGCACCTCGCCGGTCGTCGGCGCGGCGACCGGCGCCAGGTCGACGAGCGGCACGGCGAAGGGAGCCCGTCCCACGGGCAGCAGGCTGCCGGGGGAGGGCACCGCCGGGCCGAGTCCGGCGAGGGTGTCGGTCGAGCGGGAGCGCAGCACCGGCTCGACGTCGATCCCACCGCGCACGGCGAGATAACTGCGCAGCCCGGCCGCCGCCGCCCCGAGCCGCAGCCGCGCCCCGTCCGGCAGCCAGGTCACCGCCGCGTGGCCCACTGGGACCCCGTCGACGGTCGCGGGGGTGGTCGCCCCCGTCACGGCGAACCACGTGCCGCCGACGGACCGCACCTCGAGCCCGCCGAAGGTGACCTCGAGGGCCGCGGCCCCCTCCCGGTTGCCGAGCAGCCGGTTGGCCAGCCGGAGCGAGCCCGGGTCGGCGGCGCCGGACCGGCCCACGCCCAGCCCGGCGAGCCCGACCCGGCCGAGGTCCTGGACGGTCGTCTGCGGCCCGGTCGCGAGGACCTCGATCGCCCGCGTCCCGGCCCCGGCCCGGGCCGCCGTCCCGGTCACCGCCCCGGTACTCACGACGACACCTCGACGTAGCGCACCGTCGTGCCGGGCACGAGCAGCGCCGGGGGCTCGCGGCCGATGTCCCACACCTTGAGCGTGGTGCGGCCGATCAGCTGCCAGCCTCCCGGGGACTCGCGCGGGTAGACGCTCGCGAACTCGCCGGCGATCGCCACGGACCCGGCCGGCACGCGCGTGCGGGGGTTGTCGCGTCGCGGCACCCGCAGCCGCTCGTCCCCGCCGATCATGTAGCCGAAGCCGGGCGCGAAACCGCAGAAGGCGACGGTCCACGGAGACCCGGTGTGTGCCTCGATGACGCCCCGCTCGCCGAGCCCGGTGATCCGACCCACCTCGGCCAGGTCCTCACCGTCGTAGACGACCGGGATCTCCACCTCACCCGTCGTGGCCCGCTCGTGGCTGCCGACGGTGACGCCCGAGACCTGCCGCGAGATCCGCTCCACGTCGGTCGCCCTCGGGTCGATCGTCACGAGCAGCGTCGACGCGGCCGGCACGAGGTCGATGACCCCCTCGGGCAGGTCCTCGTCGAGCTGGGCGTAGAGCGAGAGCACCTCGTCGAGGTCGCCGAGCTCGACGAGCAGCGCGGTGTCACCCGCGGGCATCAGCCTCATGCCGCCCCCAGGGCGAAGGGAGTGAGCCGCACCCCGGCATCCTCGAGCCCGGCGCGCACACGCCGGGCGATCTCGACCGCACCGGGGCTGTCGCCGTGCACGCACAGCGACCCGGCGGGGGCCGGCACGACGCTGCCGTCGACGGCGACGACCTCTCCCTTCGTCGCGATCCGGATGCACCGCTGCGCGATCTCGTCGGGTTCGTGGAGCACGGCGCCGGCCTCGCGTCGCGAGACGAGGGTGCCCTCGGGGGTGTACGCCCGATCGGCGAAGGCCTCGCCGACCGTCGTCAGGCCGGCCTCGCCGGCCAGCCGCAGCCAGGCCGAGCCGGGCAGGCCGAGGACGGGCAGCGTCGGGTCGTACTGCACGACGGCCGCGACGACCGCGGCGGCCTGCTCCTCGTGGTGGACGATGGCGTTGTAGAGCGCCCCGTGCGGCTTGACGTAGCGCACCCGCGTCCCGGCGACCCGGGCGAAGGCCTCGAGCGCGCCGATCTGGTAGAGCACGTCGTCGGTCAGCTCGGCCGGTGCGATGTCGATGAAGCGTCGCCCGAAGCCCGCCAGGTCCCGATAGCCCACCTGGGCGCCGATGGCGACGCCCCGGGCCGCGGCCTCCTCGCAGCTGTGGCGCAGCACCGACGAGTCGCCGGCATGGAATCCGCACGCGACGTTGGCGCTCGAGACCACCTCGAGCATCGCGTCGTCGTCGCCGAGGGTCCAGCGGCCGAAGCTCTCACCGAGGTCGGCGTTGAGGTCGATCTGCATCATCTGCTCCTGTCGTCGTACGTCGTGGTCGGTCCCGGGACTCACTGCTCCCAGAGGTCGACGATCCCGCTGAAGGACTCGTAGCCGAGGTAGATCGTCAGCAGCCACACGACGAGCCCGACGTAGGCCAGGACCTTGGGGTAGCGGTAGCCGCCGAGCAGGTCCCGCCGCATGAGTGCCACCCAGATGAGGATGCCGAAGCCGAAGGGGAGGATGAGGCCGTTGAGCGCACCGGCGAGGACGAGCAGCGTCGCCGGAGTCTGCCCGAGGGAGAGGTAGATGGCTGCGGAGAAGATGATGAAGCCGACGACGACCCACTGCGCGTGCCGCTTGATCGTCTCGCTGAAGGTCGTCAGGAAGCTCACCGAGGTGTACGACGCCCCGATGACGCTCGTGATGCTCGCGGCCCAGAGGATGACACCGAAGATGTGCAGACCGACCTTGCCGAGTGCCGACTCGAAGGCCACGGCCGGAGGGTTGTCGACCCCGACGAGGTTCACGCCACCGACGACGACTCCGAGGATCGCGAGGAAGAGCAGTGCACGCATGACGCCGGTGACGAGGATGCCGGTGATCGAGCCGCGGCTGATCTCGGCGACGCGCTCGGGGCCGGTGATGCCGGAGTCGACGATGCGGTGGGCGCCGGCGTAGGTGATGTAGCCGCCGACGGTGCCGCCGATGAGGGTGGTGATGATGAGGAACTCGACCTTGTCGGGCATCACGGTCTGCTTGAGCGCCTCGCCGTAGGGCGGCTCGGTCGCGACGGCGGCGTAGGCGACCATCGCGATCATCAGCACGCCGAGGACGACGACGATCCGGTCCATGGCCACGCCGGCGCGCTTGCTGACGAAGATGCCGATGGCGACGAGGGCGGAGATCGCACCGCCGATCTTGGCGTCGACGCCGAGCATCGCGTTGGCGCCCAGCCCGGTCCCGCCGATGTTGCCGATGTTGAAGACGAGCCCGCCGAAGACGACGAGTCCGGCGAGGACGTAGCCGAAGCCGGGGATCACCTTGTTGGCGAGGTCCTGGGCGCGCAGGCCGGAGACGCCGATGACGCGCCAGACGTTCAGCTGCACGGCGATGTCGACGATGATCGAGATGACGATCGCGAAGGCGAAGGCTGCGCCGAGCTGCGCGGTGAAGACGGTGGTCTGGGTGATGAAGCCCGGGCCGATCGCGCTGGTGGCCATGAGGAACATCGCCCCGAGGAGCGCGCCCTTCGTGGCCGTGGCGGCCGTGCCGGGGGGCTTCACCGATCCGGCGTCGTGGGTGTCGGGGCTGGGAGCCTGCGTCATCGGGGTTCTCCTGTCGCTCACGGGACCACCTCAGTGTGCTCCCGATCAGCCAAAGTAGCGATTGTTCAACAATCCCGCAATACCCCTATCGGCTAGAGTCGCCGCAGACCGGTGACGAAGGGGTGAGCGGGATGGCGGACGACTGGGTCGCGGCGCTGGAGGCGCAGCGAGAGCAGATGGAGCGCGCGAGTGCGACCGACAAGGTCGCCGATGCACTGCGGACGCGGATCACCGAGGGCGATCTGCGCCCGGGGGTGCGGTTGTCCGAGGAGCGCATCGGGCGAGCGCTCGGCGTCTCCCGCAACACGTTGCGCGAGGCCTTCCACCTCCTCGGTCACGAGGGTCTGGTCGTCCGTGAGTTCAACCGCGGGGTCTTCGTCCGGTCGCTCGATGTCGACGACGTGCGCGACCTCTACGCCTTCCGGCGGGTCCTCGAGACCGCGGCCGTCCGCCGGCTGGCCGAGCGGGGCGGCGACCTGACCGCCGTCCGTGCCGCCGTGGACGAAGGGGGGCGCGCCGCGGCCGACGAGGACTGGCGGGCGCTGGGCTCGGCCAACATGCACTTCCACGCCGAGCTCACCGCCCTGGCGGGGATCCGGCGACTCGACGAGGCGATGCGACAGGTCCTCGCGCAGATGCGCCTGGTTTTCGCGACGATGGACGACCCCCGCACCTTCCACCAGCCCTACCTCGCCCACAACCGTGTGCTCGTCGAGCTTCTCGACGCCGGCCGGTGGCCCGAGGCGGAGCAGTCCCTGCTCGACTACCTCGCGACGGCAGAGAGCCAGCTCCTGGCAGCCATGGCCGCCTGAGCGCCGGGTGCAGTTTGCCGGCGCGGAGGGTTGGGTACGTCCCCTTCGTCCCGACGACGAAGGAGCACCTGATGATCGAGGCAGAGATCGCCCGAAGAGCCGCGCAGCTGGCCAACGGCCCCAAAGGGGGATTCGCCGCCCAGCAGCAGCAGCTGCCCGGCGAGACCCGCGAGATGGACCCCCTTCCCGACCACGGTGAGGACAGCTGGGTCGGCGCCGAGCGCCTCAAGGGGATGCGCGCGCTCATCACCGGTGGCGACTCGGGCATCGGTCGGGCCGTCGCCATCGCCTTCGCGCGGGAGGGAGCAGACGTGGCGCTGGGCTACCTGCCGCAGGAGCAGGACGATGCCGAGGTGACGGCTGACTGGGTCCAGCAGGCGGGCCGCATCGCCATGCTCTGCCCGGCGGACATCACCGAGCGCACCGCGTGCGACGAGGTCGTCGACACAGCGGTCGACGGCCTGGGTGGGCTCGACGTCCTGGTCAACAACGCCGGGGTGCAGATGGCCCGTGACGAGGGCTTGGAGGACATCAGCGACGAGCGCATCGACCGAGTGATGCGGACCAACCTGCACGCCCTCTTCTGGCTGACGCGGGCGGCGCTGCCGCACCTCGGGCGAGGTTCGAGCATCATCAACGTCAGCTCGATCCAGGCCTTCGAGCCCTCGACGTCCTTGCTCGACTACGCGGCGACCAAGGCGGCGATCAACAACTTCACCGTCAACCTCGCTGCCGAGGTCGGGTCCCGGGGCATCAGGGTCAATGCCGTTGCCCCGGGACCGATCTGGACACCGCTCCAGCCGGCCACCCAGAGGAGGGAGAAGATCGAGGCCTTCGGTGCGGACACCCCCTTGGGCCGTGCCGGCCAGCCAGCCGAGGTGGCCGGGGCCTTCGTCTTCCTCGCCTCCCCGCGGGAGGCGAGCTATGTGTCGGGCACGGTGCTCGGCGTGACCGGCGGCAAGCCGGTCTTCTGACGGGGTCAGGCGGGCGCGGAGCCCCGAGCCCGCGCCGCGCGGCTGCGCACCGCGAGGAAGCCACCTCCGACGAGTGCGGAGACGAGCGAGCCGAGCAGCACGCCGATCTTGACGTGCTCGTCGGCGACGCTCGCGGCGCCGTAGGCGAGCTCGCCGACGAGCAGCGAGACGGTGAAGCCCACACCGGCCACGAAGCCCATGCCGATGATGTCCGGCCAGCGCAGCGACTCGTCGAGCTGGAAGGCCGGAAGTCGGCTCAGCAGGAAGGTCGTGGCGGTGATCCCGATCGGCTTGCCGAGGAAGAGCCCGGCGATGATGCCGAGGGTGATCGGGTCCTGCATCGCGGTGCGGAAGCCGTCGAGCCCACCCACGGTGACCCCTGCCGAGAAGAAGGCGAAGACCGGGACCGCGACCAGCGTGGTGAAGACACCCCACTGGTCGGCGAGGTAGGCCGTCAGGCCGTCGTAGACGGGCGTCCCGTCCTCGTCGGTCGAGCTCTGCACCCGAGCCCGCTGGGTGGCGACGACGGGGACGGTGAAACCGAGCAGCACGCCGGCAACCGTCGCGTGGATGCCGGACGCGTGCACGAGCGCCCAGGTGAGTGCGGCCAGGGGGGCGAGGAGCCACCAGGTGATGACCCCGCGCTGGACCAGCAGCGCGAAGAGGGCGAGCGGCACGAGCGCGAGGAGCAGCCACTGCAGCTGCAGTCCCTCGGCGTAGACGATGGCGATGATCGTGATGGCGATCAGGTCGTCGACGATCGCCAGGGTCAGCAGGAAGACCCGCAGCGCCGGCGGCAGGTAGCGCCCGACGACGGCGAGCACGGCGACGGCGAAGGCGATGTCGGTGGCGGTGGGGATCGCCCAGCCGCGCATCGCCCCCTCGGAGTCGGAGGACAGGGCGATGGCGGCGAAGATCAGCGCCGGCGTGACGACGCCGCCGAAGGCGGCCGCGATGGGCAGGGCGGCCTGCCTCGGGTTGTGCAGCTTGCCCGCGACGAACTCCTCCTTGAGCTCGAGGCCGACGACGAAGAAGAAGATCGCGAGCAGACCGTCAGCGGCCCACTCACCGATCGTCAGGTCGAGGTGCAGCGCGTGCGGGCCGACGGTGAAGTCGCGGACCGCGGTGTAGAGATCAGCGGCGGGAGTGTTGGCCAGGAGGAGGGCGACGACGGTCGCGCCGAGCAGGAGCGCTCCGCCGACGGCGTCGCTCTGCGCCGTGGCGTGCACACCGCGCCACAGCTCGTGGGGAGCCAGACGGCTCGTGGTTCGGGGGGTCTGGGACATGCGTGACGACCTTGTCTTGCGAAGGGAGGTGGGCTGGTGGCGCCGTGTGGCGCGTCAGCCGCTCGGCGGCGGGCAGCCGGCGATCTCCCCGTGGGCATTGGTGCCCCACGTGCTGATCCAGCCATTGGTCCCGGGATGCCGCACCGTGCGCATGTGCGCGCGCATGCGCGCCGCCTCCGCGAGGAGGCGGGGCTGCGCGGCGGTGCGCGACTCGGGACCGGTCACAGGCTGAGTCTAGGGATGGACGAAGGGAGGTGACCGGCGGGCTCGCCGCGGTCACCTCCCTTCGCGCTGCTGCCGTGCGTCAACGGCCGCAGGCGTCCATCGCTGCCTGCTCCTCGGCGATCGCGTCGGAGCCGAAGTCCTCCGGCTCGGACTCGGGGATGTCGGTGCCGTGGAGCGAGGCGCCGGCAGTCTCCTTGACGAAGAGCATCGCGATCATGCCGATGACGCAGGCGCCCATCATGTAGGCCGCGGGGAACTCGAGGAAGCCGGTGGCGTCGACGGCCGCCTCGTTGATCGTGCCCGCGGTGCCACCGAAGGCCGCCGTGAAGACGTTGTACGTCACGGCGAAGCCGGCGAACCGCACGTGGGCGGGGAACATCGCGGGGAAGGTCGCCGAGATCGTCGACAGCTGCGGGATGTAGAGCAGGCCGAGGACGGCGAAGCCGACCACCGCGCCGACGAAGCCGGTGCCCATGAGGAAGTACATCGGCAGCGCGAAGACGAAGAGGCCGATGAGCGAGAACCACCACATCGGCCGGCGGCCGGTGATGTCGGAAAAGTGGCCGCAGAAGGGCAGGATCAGCATCATCAACAGCTCGCCGACGATGATGACGATGAGCGACTCGTTGTCGCCCAGACCGATCTTGGTCTGCAGGTAGGTCGGCATGTACGTCAGCAGGGTGTAGTTGACGACGTTGAGCGGGATGACCAGACCGGCCATGGTCAGCATCGGCTTCCAGTACTCGACCATGAGGTCACGCAGACCCTTGGTGGCCGACTGCTCGCTCTCTCCGGCGTCCTCGAGGTCGGCGTAGACGGGCGTCTCGTCGAGCTTGGAGCGCAGGTAGAGGCCGATCGCGCCGAGCGGCCCGGCGACGAAGAAGGGAATGCGCCAGCCCCAGTCCTCCATGGCGGCCTCGCCCAGGACGAGCTGCAGCACGAGGACGACGGAGGCACCGAGCGCGAAGCCACCGAGCGTGCCGAACTCGAGGAAGCTGCCGTAGAGGCCGCGGCGCTTGTCCGGGGCGTACTCGGCCATGAAGGTCGCGGCGCCGCCGTACTCACCACCGGTCGAGAAGCCCTGGATGAGACGCAGGATGATCAGCAGGATCGGCGCGCCGACGCCGATGGTCTCCGCGGTCGGCAGCAGGCCGATGCAGAAGGTCGCGGCCGACATCATGATGATCGTCATCGCGAGGACGCCCTTGCGACCGAGGCGGTCGCCGAGCGGGCCCCAGAAGAAGCCGCCGAAGGGGCGGGCGATGAAGGACACGGCGAGGGTGGCCATCGTCAGCAGCGTGGCGTGCTCGCCCGGGAAGAAGTGTGTGCCGATGTAGGTCGCGACCACCGCGTAGGCGCCGTAGTCGTACCACTCGGTGGCATTGCCCATCGCCGAGGCGGCGACGGCCTTGCGGATCGTCCGTCGGTCCGGCAGGTCCTCGAAGGCCGTGGCGCCGGATGCGCCTTCGGCAGCCGGATCACCAGCCGTGCTGTGCGTGCTCATGGATCTCCTTGGGTTGATCTTTTCCGCGCCGTGGCGCGGCTTTGCACGTCTCCCGACGTTACGTAGATCCACTCCGTGTCGCCATTCGAAACGCCGTGACCAGGGGTGGAGCGGTCTCTCAGGTCCCGGACCCCGGGGCGCGGCCACCGACGACGAAGGGGAGGACCACGAGAGATCCGAGGACGAGCAGGGTCATGGCGCCACCCACCGCGAGCGCCGCGGCCCGTCCGACCACGACATCGAAGACGAAGGTCGCGATCCCGGCGACGAGCAGCGAGACGAGGCCGAGGACGACTCGGGCAATCGCGTGCCCGGCGGCGACGACCCGGTCCTTGCGGCGCCATCTGAAGACCCGTCGGTGGATGGCTATCGGCGCGACGAGCGCGGTCGTCGTGGCCGTCGCGAGGAGGACGAGCGCGAGGTAGAGGCCGCGCTGGAAGGAGTCCAGGTCGGCGAAGGCCGACTGGAAGGGCAGGGTCAGAAGAAAACCCCCGAGCACCTGCACCCCGGTCTGCAGGACGCGGAACTCCTGCAGCAGGTCGTTCCAGTTGCGGTCGGCCCGTTCCGCGGGAGTCTCGTGGCGGTCACCGTCCCCGGCGTGCACGTTCATCACCCCATCCTGCCCCGGGGGGACGACACATGGGGGCAGCGGTGCCGGGTAGGGGCAGGGGACACCCGAATCTGACGACAGGAGCAGAGCATGACGTCCGCAGACGAGCAGGCCACACGCAGCATCGCAGTACTGGTGGCGCAGGAGGGCATCGAGCAGGTCGAGCTCACCGGCCCGTGGAAGGCCTTGGTGGAGGGCGGCTGGGACCCGGTGCTCATCGCCCCTGACGCCGGCGAGGTCCAGGCCTTCGAGCACCTCGACCGCGCCGACACCTTTCCGGTCGACCGCACGGTCGCCGACGTGACGGTTGGGGGGTTCGCCGGACTGCTGCTCCCCGGAGGCGTGGCCAACCCCGACGCGTTGCGCACCGACACCGCGGCGGTCGACCTCGTGCGCGAGTTCGTGGAGGGGGGACGACCGGTCGCGGCGATCTGCCACGCGATCTGGATGCTCGTGGAGGCGGACGTCGTCCGGGGGCGGACCGTCACCTCGTGGCCGAGTCTGCAGACCGACGTGCGCAATGCCGGCGGCACGTGGGTGGACCAGGAGGTGGTCACCGATGGCTCGCTCGTGACGAGCCGCAAACCCGACGACCTACCGGGCTTCAATGCCGTGGTCCTCGACGTGCTGGCTGCGGTCGGCTGAGCGAGCTGGCCGCGCTGCCTGGCTCGGCGAGGTGGTGACCCGGCAGAGGGCATCCGCCGAGACGACCGGGAGGCGGAACTCGTCGCGGAGCACGTCCAGGGCCAGCTCGTGCAGCTCGGGTCGGTGCGAGGCGATGGCGTCGCGCACGAGCACGACCTCGAGATCGGCGGCAAAGGCGTGGGCTGCGGTGAGGTACACGCACGTGTGCGTCGAGACGCCCACGAGGACGACCGCCTGGACGGCGAGTTCGTCGAGGACGTCGGTGAGTGGCGTGCCCACGAAGGCGTCGTCGCGCGTCTTGACGACTCGCACGGCCCGGGACAGGTCGAGCTCCGCGATCGTGGACGAGTGGGCATCGCCTTCGAAGAGGAAGCCCTGATCGTCCTCGCACATGGTGGTCGTCCACGTCGACCGGTCGCGCTGGTGCTCGGTGACCACCGAGACCACGGGCAACCGCTCGGCGTGGGCCCAGCACAGCACCTGACGGCAGCGGGTGACGACGGCGTCCCGGCACGCGGCGAGTGCGAGGTCCTCGAAGAAGGCCTCCTGCAGGTCGACGGTCAGCACGGCCGTGCGCTCGAGGGGTGCACGCCACAGGGCGTGATCGGGCAGTGGCTGTCCATGGGGCCCGTGTACCCCGCAGGGAACCGAACATGCTGCTCTCGCGCATGCCGACCGCCTGCGAGGGTAGGACCGGTCCACGTGACCACGAGAGGAGCACGCCGTGCCCGAGCGAACACCAGGACCGAGCGTCAAGGACGAAGAGCTCTACGAGGAGCTGCGTGACGACGGGGCGAGCAAGGAGAAGGCGGCGAGGATCGCCAACGCCGCGGCCAACAGCTCACGCTCCGACGTGGGTCGACGCGGCGGTGAGTCCGGGTCGTACGACGACTGGACCGTCGACGAGTTGCGCGATCGCGCCCGAGAGCTCGGGATCGAGGGGCGTTCGTCGATGGACAAGGACGACCTGATCGACGCCTTGCGCCACCACTGACCCGTCCGACCCGGGACATGGCGAAGGGGGCGGACCGCTGGGGTCCGCCCCCTTCGTCCGGCCGAAGCCGGGGGAGTGCTCAGTCCTCGGTGAGGACCGGGTAGACGCCGTTCTCGTCGTGGACCTCACGGCCGGTGACCGGGGGGTTGAAGACGCACGCGCAGTGGATGTCCTCCTCGACGGTCACGGTGTGCTTGTCCGCGTCGTCGAGCATGTACATCACGCCGGGCTCGAGGACGTACTCCTCGCCGGTGTCGCGGTCGAGCAGCGTGCCCTTGCCCTGGTAGACGTACACGGCCTCGACGTGGTTGGCGTACCAGAACTCCGAGGACGTCCCCGCCTTGAGGATCGTGATGTGGAAGCTGAAGCCGACCTTGTCCTTGGCGAGCACCATGCGGCGGCTCTGCCAGTTGCCGTGGGTGACGTCGTACTCGGTGCCGTCGAGGTCGTTGACGTTGAGGACCTTCATGCGGATCTCCTTGTCTCGTGGTGCAGTTCGGGTGGGCGAAGGGGGATCAGGCTGCGGTGCGAGCAGGTGCGCCGAGCACCTCGCGCGCGGCGTCCTCGAGCTGGTCGAGACCGGCCGCCATCTCCTCCTCGGTGATGGTCAGCGCGGGCATGACCTTGACCGCCTCGCTGTCGGGACCGGAGGTCTCGACGAGCAGCTTGCGGGCGAAGGCTGCCTTGGCGATCTTCTCGGCGACCTCGTGGTCGGCGAAGGCGACGCCGGCCAGCAGCCCGCGGCCGCGGACCTCGCTGCCCTCGGCGAGGCCGGCAAGGACCTCGAGCCGCTCACGCAGCTGGGCGGCGCGGTCGGCGATGTTGCGCTGCAGGGCGTCGTCGGTCCAGTAGGTGCGCAGCGCGGTGGTCGCCGTGACGAAGGCCGGGTTGTGACCGCGGAAGGTACCGTTGTGCTCGCCCGGCTCCCAGTCGTCCACCTCGGGCTTCATCAGGGTCAGCGCCATCGGCAGACCGTAGCCGGAGATCGACTTGCTGATCGTGATGATGTCGGGGTCGAGGCCGAAGGGCTCGAAGGAGAAGAAGGTGCCGGTACGGCCGCAGCCGGCCTGCACGTCGTCGATGATGAGCAGCACGCCGTGCTCGCGGCACAGGTCCTGCAGCTCCTTGAGCCACTCGCCGCGGGCGGCGTTGAGCCCGCCCTCGCCCTGGACCGTCTCGACGATGACGGCGGCCGGCAGGTTGTGACCGGAGCCGCTGTCGGCCCAGATCCGCTTGAGCCAGGCGAAGTCGGAGGTCTCGCCGACGATGTAGTCGTCGTAGGGGGCCGACGTCGCGTGGTAGAGCGGGGTGCCCGCGCCGGCCCGCTTGAAGGCATTGCCCGTCACGGCCAGCGAGCCGAGGGTCATGCCGTGGAAGGCATTGGTGAAGGAGACGATCTCCTCGCGGCCGGTGGCCTTGCGGGCCGTCTTCAGCGCCGTCTCGACCGCGTTGGTGCCGGTCGGTCCGGGGAACTGGATCTTGTGGTTCATGCCGCGCGGCTCGAGGATCACCTCGGTGAAGGTCTCGAGGAACTCACGCTTAGCGACGGTGTGCATGTCCATCGAGTGGGTCACGCCGTCCCGGGAGACGTAGTCGACCAGGGCCTGCTTGAGCACGTCGTTGTTGTGCCCGTAGTTGAGCGCGCCGGCGCCGGAGAAGAAGTCGGTGTAGACCTCGCCGTCCTCGGTCGTCTGGTAGACGCCCTTGGCGGTGTCGAAGACGACGGGCCAGTTGCGGCAGTAGCTGCGCACCTCGGACTCGCGCTCGGTGAAGATCTGCGTGGCGGGGTTGGTCATGTGGGGGTCCTTCCTCGAAGGGGGAGTGTGGCGGGGCTGTCGTTGGGGCCGGGTCAGAACGGTCCGATGCGGTGCAGCACCTCCGGGTCGTGCCCTTCGTCGGGGAAGTGGGCCTTCACGAAGAGGTCGGTCTCCTCGTGCTGAGCGTCACGGGTGCGGGCGAAGCGGGCGAAGAGCGCCCGGGAGGCCCCGTTGTCGTCCGTGATCGTGGTCTCGAGCATGGTGACGCCGGGGACGTGCTCGGCGAGGTGGTCGAGCATGCGGCCGGCCAGCCCGTGGCCCCGCTGGTCGGCGTCGACTGCGACCTGCCAGACCATGAGCGTCTCGGGGGAGTCGGGGCGGAGGTAGCCGCTGACGAAGCCGACGACGGCACCGTCGCGCTCGGCGACGACGCTGGTCGCGGCGAAGTCCCGTGCCCACAACAGGTAGGCGTAGGAGCTGTTGAGGTCGAGGGTCTGGCTGTCCCTCGCCACGCGCCACATCGCGCCACCGTCCTGGACGGTCGGCGGGCGCAGCACGAAGGGGGACGGCTCGGTCGTGGGGGTCGTCTCGTCGGGGGCGGTCACCTCGTCGAACATAACGTGACCATTTCCAAGATCAAATCGAGTCCCGTCTCAGGTGGCCAGATCCGTTGCGCCCCAAGGGATCTGGCGTGTTCGTGATCCGGACCACCTCGCCACCGGCGGGTCGGGGGAGTGGCGGTGGTCACCCCCTTCGTCATGGCAGCGAGGCGGCCATGCGCTCGACGGCCGCGGTGATGATCTGCGGCGAGGCGGCGAGGTTGAGCCGGGCCCAGCCCTCGCCGGCGCCGAAGGGGAGGCCGGAGCTCAGGGCGACCCTGGCGTGCCGCTCGAAGTGTCGCGCCGGGTCCTCACCGAGACCGAGCTCGCGGAAGTCCAGCCAGGCGAGATAGGTCGCCTCGACCGGCTGCCACCGCACCAGCGGCAGGTGCTCGCGGAGCAGGTCGGTCAGCAGGCCCCGGTTGGCGTCGAGGTCCGCGACGAGGTCGGCCAGCCATGGGCGGTCCTGCTCGAGGGCGACCCGGTGCAGTCGGACCGCGAGGTGGCTCGTCGTGTAGCCCAGACCCTCCGGCAGCGCCGCGAGGAGGTCCCCGGCGGCGCCGCCGCCGGCGATCCCGGCCGCCTTGACCCCGGCGAGGTTCCACCCCTTCGCCGCGGAGATGACCGACAGCCAGCCTTGCGCCTCGGGGACCGCGAGTGCGGGGGTGAAGCGGGCGCCCGGCAGCACGAGCGGGGCGTGCACCTCGTCGCACGCGACGGAGACGCCGTGGCGATCGGCGACCTCGGCCACGGCCCGTAGCTCGTCGGCCGTGTGGACCACTCCCGTGGGGTTGTGGGGGCTGGCGAGGAGCAGGGCCCCACGGCCGTCGCGGCCGAAGGCCTCGTCGAGGGCGGCGGCGTCGAGCCGACCCTGCGGGCTCAGCGGCACGGTCACGAGGCGGCGGCCGAGCTCGCCGACGATCGCGTGGAAGGGCGGGTAGACCGGCACGGTGACGTAGACCGGGTCGCCGGGCTCGGTCATCGCGCCGACGGCGGCCTTCATGCCGCTCATGACGTCCGCGGCCGGTCGCATCCTCTCGACCGTGACGTCCGCGCCGTGCTCCACGTAGAAGTCGGCCAGGGCTTCGAGATAGGGCCCGTTGACGGGGTATCCGGTGTCCCCGTCACGCGCGATGCGGGCCAGCTCCTCGGCGACGCCGGGCGCGGGCATGACGTCCATCTCGGCGATCCAGAGGGGCAGGACGTCCTCGGGGTACTGGCGCCACTTCAGGCTCGTGCGGCGTCGGCAGGTGGCTTCGTCGAGGGTGAGCAGACGTCGGTCCATGGGACCACTCTGGCACCGCCCCGGCGTGGTGGGCTGTACTGGATCCCGTCCGACATCTACGGTCTCGGGGGCACCCGACCGCGCACGAGAGGAGCAGCGAGTGCGACCTGACGCACCCGACGGCGCACGCCGTCCTGCTCCGGCGCGGATGAGCGAGGAGGACCTCGGCGAGGACGAGGTGGACTACGCCGACGCCTCGGGCGTGGCCCACCCCGCGCGGCGGCGTGACGCCTCGATGACGCTGCTCACGTCGATGCTCGAGCGGCCGCTCGACCCCGGCTACGCAGCTGCCGCGGAGCAGCGACGGGCCGCCGGCCTGCCGGACTCCAGCGGGACGCGCCGGCCCATCCTGCTCGTGTGGCTGCTCATCATCGGCCTGGTCATCGGCGTGAGCACCGCCGCCCTGCGCGACCGCGACGGCACCCGGGCCCAGGCACGTGCCGAGCTGATCCAGCAGATCGAGGACCGGCAGTCCGACGTCGACTCCCGGGACAAGCGAGCCCTGGAGCTGCAGCGCGAGATCGACCGGGCGACCGCCCGCCTCGACCCGGACCTCGTGGGCACCCAGCAGGCCGAGCTCGACGCCCTGCGCGTCGCGAGCGGGCTCGTCGCCGTCGACGGGCCGGGGCTGCGGATCACGCTCGACGACGCACCCGGCGGCGACACCAGCGCCGACGGCAACCCGCGCACGAGCGTGAGCAACGAGGGGCGGGTGCAGTCCAGGGACATGCAGCTGATCACCAACGGCCTGTGGGACGCGGGCGCCGAGGCGATCAGCATCAACGGCCAGCGGCTCACCTCGCGCACCGCGATCCGATTTGCGGGCGAGGCGATCCTCGTCAACTTCCGCCCGCTCACCCGGCCCTACACGATCGAGGCCATCGGTGACTCCACCGACATGCAGACCCGCTTCGCCGAGGGCGCGGCCGGCTCCTACCTCACGGGGCTGAGCAGCAACTACGGCATCCAGACCTCGCTGACGACGCAGGAGGAGCTCCACCTGCCCAGCGCCGTCAACGTCAGCACCCGTGAGGCCACGGTCGTCCCGCAGGGACGGACCGCACCCCGGGTGACCCCACTGAAGAAGGAGACCTCGTGATCCCCGCCCTCGGACTCGTGGCCGGGATCGTGCTCGGCCTCGTCCTGCAGCCCGACGTGCCCGTCTGGCTGCAGCCCTACCTGCCGATCGCGGTCATCGCCGCCCTCGACGCCGTCTTCGGTGCCGTGCGGGCGACGCTCGACGGGATCTTCGACGACAAGGTCTTCGTCGTCAGCTTCCTGTCCAATGTCGTCGTCGCCGCCTTCATCGTCTTCCTGGGCGACCAGCTCGGTGTCGGCTCCCAGCTGTCCACAGGTGTCGTCGTCGTCCTCGGCGTGCGGATCTTCTCCAACGTCGCCTCCATCCGCCGACACCTCTTCAAGGCATGACCAGCACCCCCAGCACTCCCGAGACCCCCGACGAGTCCGAGCCCACGAGCGAGGCGCAGACGGCGAAGGGGGAGCCGCCCGCGTCCGAGGCGACCCCCGAGGTCACGACGCCGAAGGGGGAGCCGCCCACGTCGTCGGCTGCCGCCGCGGCCCCGACCAGTGCGTGGCGCCGGGTCCACCTCATGGCCAGACCACGGGCCACGCGGGCCAACGCCTTCGCGCTCCTGCTGGCGTGCCTGCTCGGCTTCGCGATCGCGACCCAGGTGCGCCAGACGCAGTCGCAGGGCCTCGAGGACCTGCGGCAGGACGAGCTCGTGCGGATCCTCGACGACGTGACGCAGAACGGCAACCGCCTCGACGACGAGATCGCCGAGCTCGAGTCGACCCGTGACGGTCTCGCCACGAGCGAGGGCAACTCGCCGGAGGCGATCGCTGCCGCGCAGGAGCGCGCCGACACGCTCGGGATCCTCGCGGGGACCGAACGTGCCACCGGCCCGGGCATCACCCTGACGATCGAGGACCCCGACGGCGGGGTCGATGCCGCCACCCTCCTCGACACCGTGCAGGAGCTGCGCGATGCGGGGGCCGAGGCGATGCAGGTCGACGACGTGCGCATCGTCGCCAGCACCTGGTTCCGCGACGACGCGGACGGAGTCATCGCCGACGGCGCCTCCCTGGAGCGTCCGTACACCTTCACGGTCATCGGTGACCCGCAGACGATGAGTTCTGCGATGGAGATCCCCGGAGGCGTGTCGGAGTCGGTGCGCAGCAAGGGAGGGGAGGTGACGATCCGCGAGTTCTCGACGATCAACGTCGAGGCATTGCACACCGATTCGTCGCCTCGTTACGCTCAGCCCGTCCCGGAGCCGACCGACGGCTCGAAGTGATCCGGGCTCGACGAGGAGAGAGATGACCGACGCGACCTACCCCGAGGACCTGCGGTACACGAGCGACCACGAGTGGGTTCGTGAGAGCGGAGCGGGCGTCGTCCGCGTCGGCATCACGCACTACGCCCAGGACGCGCTCGGCGACGTGGTCTACGTCAGCCTGCCGGCGGTCGGCGACGCGGTCGAGGCGGGGGGCTCGTGCGGTGAGGTCGAGTCCACGAAGTCGGTGAGCGACCTCTACGCGCCCCTGGCCGGGACCATCACCGCGGTCAACGACGCGCTCGACGCGACCCCCGAGCTGGTCAACTCCGACCCCTACGGCGAGGGCTGGATGTACGAGCTCCAGCTCGCCGACGGCACCGACACCTCGGGCCTGCTCGACGCCGCGGCCTACGCGGCCGAGATCGGCTGACCACACCGCACCACGGTGACCGGCACCGAGTGGTGCCGGTCACGTAGGCTTGACCACGGACACACAGGAGGGAGCGCTGGATGAGCGGCAACGACCACGACCAGCCCGCACGACAGGACCCGGCGACGCAGCAGTTCACCGGGGCGGAGGTGGGCCTGCCGGCCGACGCGCCGGACTCGGACTACCACCTCACCCGCGACGAGCAGGCGACCGTCGACGCGCTCAACCCCGGCACGGCGCTGCTCATCGTGCTGCGGGGGCCCAACACCGGGGCGCGCTTCCTCCTCGACGACGCCGAGGTGACGACCGGGCGCGGCCCGGACAGCGACATCTTCCTCGACGACGTCACGGTCTCGCGCAAGCACGCGGTCTTCGCCCGTGACGGCCAGGGCTACGGCGTGCGCGACGTGGGCTCGCTCAACGGCACCTACGTCAACAAGGAGCGCATCGACCAGGCGACGCTCCGCACGGGCGACGAGGTCCAGATCGGCAAGTTCCGGCTGGTCTACTACGCCAGCTCCGCCAGCTGACGTTGCCCGGCGACCGCATCGGGATCGGCGCCCTGATCGAGCGGCTGGAGGGCGACTTCCCCGACATCTCGATCAGCAAGGTGCGCTACCTCGAGAGCGAGGGGTTGGTCTCTCCGGAGCGGACGGCCTCGGGGTACCGCAAGTACTCCGAGGACGACGTCGACCGGCTGCGCTTCGTGCTGACGGCGCAGCGTGACCGCTTCTGGCCGCTCAAGGTGATCCGTGAGCGGCTCGACGCCCACGACCGTGGCCTCGACGTCGCCGACGACGGGGCGGTCGTCGCCCCGTCGTCCGACGGTGGCGACAGTCAGCCGACCACCACCGGACGGCTGGCACCCGCCGACCGGGGTCGCCCCCTTCGCCTCACGGCCATCGAGCTGCAGCACGCCGCCGACATCGACACCGGGACCTTCCGCGAGCTCGTCGCCTACGGTCTGCTGCCCAAGCAGCGTGACCACTTCGACCGCAGCGACCTCGAGGTCGCCCGGGCCTGCGGGGCGCTCGTGGCGGCCGGGATCGACGTGCGGCACCTGCGCCCCTTCAAGAGCGCGGCCGAGCGCGAGGTCGGTCTGGCCGAGCACGTCCTGGGCCAGCAGGCGCTGCGGGGCCGTGCCGCGGATGCCGTCGGTCTCGACGACGAGACCGTGCGGCGGCAGGTCGTCGAGGACTGCCTCGAGCTGCACCTGGCGCTCGTGCGCCGCGGCCTCGCCGACGGTGCCTGACCGCTCCTCCCGGTGGAGGGATACGGTGTGGGGGTGAAGCCTCTCGACGTCCTCGGTGTCCGGGTGGAGATGCCCACCTCCCAGCCGATCGTGCTCCTGCGCGAGCGCGACGGTGGCCGTCACGTCCCGATCTGGATCGGCGCGGCCGAGGCCACCGCCATCGCCTACGCCCAAGAGGGTGTCGAGCCGCCCCGCCCGTTGACGCACGACCTGCTCGTCGACGTCATCGAGGCCCTCGGCCGGCACCTCGTGACCGTGCGGATCGACGCCGTCGTCGAGGGCGTCTTCCACGCGACCCTCGTGCTCGACGACGACACCGAGATCCCTTCGCGCAGCTCGGACGCGATCGCCCTCGCGCTGCGGACGGCGGCCGAGGTCGTCACCACGGACGCCGTCCTCGACGAGGTCGGCATCGAGTCGTCCGACGAGGAAGAGGACGAGGTGGCGAAGTTCAAGGAGTTCCTCGACGAGGTCTCGCCCGAGGACTTCGAGGCGCCCGACGAGGACCCGCCCGCGACCTGATCGTTACCGACACGCCCCGCCTCCCGCGGCGGGGGTGTTTGACCGTTTGCTGGCACCGCCGTAGCGTCGAAGACATCACCGGAAGCACACCGGTGTCATCTCCGACCGCTCGGGTCGGACCGACGGTGACTCAGGAGGGCGTAGTGGACGCCACCAGCGACGAGGGCAAGACCCCGGTCCGCGCCCAGGGCGTGCTCTTCGACGACGACCTGCCCGAGCTCTCCGAGGACATCGGCTACCGCGGTCCCGCCGCGTGCGCCGCAGCCGGCATCACCTACCGCCAGCTCGACTACTGGGCCCGCACCGGCCTCGTCGAGCCCTCGGTCCGTGGAGCGGCGGGCTCCGGCAGCCAGCGTCTCTACGGCTTCCGCGACATCCTCGTGCTCAAGGTCGTCAAGCGACTGCTCGACACCGGTGTCTCCCTCCAGCAGATCCGCGTCGCCATCACGCACCTGCGTGAGCGCGGCGTCGAGGACCTCGCCCAGATCACCCTGATGAGCGACGGGGCCAGCGTCTACGAGTGCACCTCCGCCGACGAGGTCATCGACCTCGTCCAGGGCGGTCAGGGTGTCTTCGGCATCGCCGTCGGCCGTGTCTGGCGCGAGGTCGAGGGCTCCCTGCTCGAGATCCCGAGCGAGCGCATGGGTGGCGGCGACGCCGCGCCGACCGAGCTCCCCGGTGACGAGCTGTCGGCTCGCCGCCGCGCCAAGCTCGCCTGACGCACCGTACGGGGCCACGGCCGCTGATAGCCTGTGGCCGCTGCTCACCCCACGGGGGAGAGTCCTCGCGCGTCTCGCGCGGGGCGCCGAAGGGGCAAACTCCCCGGAACCTCTCAGGCGCCAGGACCTCGTGGATCAGGCACCTCTGGAGCGCCCTCGCGTGACAGATGGGGAGGCTGGCTTTGTACACCCGCGTCCAAGGGAGCCTCATGAGCGCCTCGTCCCCCCTGTCCGAGTTCGTCGGCCGTCACGTCGGTCCCCGTGAGGGCGACGTCGAGCAGATGCTCGCCACGATCGGGCAGCCCACCCTCGACGCACTGTGCGACGCGGCCGTCCCGGGGGCGATCCGCCAGACCGAGGCCCTGACGATCGAGGCAGCCCCGAGCGAGCTCGCGGTCGTCGAGGAGCTGCGCGCCCTCGCGGCGAAGAACACAGTGCTCACCTCGATGATCGGCCTCGGGTACTACGGCACGGTGACGCCGGCCGTCATCCAGCGCAACGTCCTGGAGAACCCTGCCTGGTACACCGCCTACACGCCCTACCAGCCCGAGATCAGCCAGGGGCGGCTCGAGGCGCTGCTCAACTTCCAGACGATGGTCGCCGACCTCACTGGTCTGCAGACGTCGGGTTCGTCGCTGCTCGACGAGGGCACGGCCGCGGCCGAGGCGATGACCGTGATGCGGCGCTCGAGCAAGGTCGCCAAGGACGCGGTCCTGCTCGTCGACGCCAACACCTTCCCGCAGACCCGGGCGGTCATCGACACCCGCGCGGTGCCGCTCGGCATCGACGTCGTCGTCGCCGACCTCACGGGGGTCACCTCGGCCGAGGCGCTGCGCGAGGCGGCCGGTGGCCGTGACGTCTTCGGCGTGCTCGTCCAGTACCCCGGTGCCGACGGCATCATCAGCGACTGGCGTGCCCTGACGGACGCGGCCCACGAGGTGGGTGCCCTCGTCACCGCCGCGGCCGACCTGCTCGCGCTCACGCTGCTCACCGCGCCGGGGGAGTGGGGCGCCGACGTGGCCGTCGGGACGACCCAGCGCTTCGGTGTCCCGATGTCCTTCGGTGGCCCGCACGCCGGCTACATGGCGGTGCGCGCCGGGCTGGAGCGCACGCTCCCCGGCCGGCTCGTCGGCGTCTCCGTCGACTCCGCCGGTCGCCCGGCCTACCGTCTGGCGCTCCAGACGCGCGAGCAGCACATCCGTCGTGACAAGGCGACGAGCAACATCTGCACCGCGCAGGTGCTCCTCGCCGTGATGGCTTCGATGTACGCGGTCTACCACGGCCCCGACGGCCTGCGGGCGATCGCCGAGCGAGTCCACGGCACCGCGGTCGCCCTCGCCGAGCGGCTGCGCGCCGCGGGCGTCGAGGTGGCCGAGGGCCCGTGGTTCGACACCCTGCGCGTGCGCGTGCCCGGGGGAGCTGCCGCCGCGGCCGCGGCCGCCGTCACCGCCGGGGTCAACATCTGGCAGCACGACGAGAGCACGGTCCTCGTCTCCGTCGACGAGACGACCGATGCGAGCGAGATCGCGGCCGTCGCGGGTGCGCTGGGCGCTGCCACGGAGGTCGCTGACGTCGAGACCGCGCGCATCTCCCCGAGCTGGCCGCAGGAGCTGGTGCGCACGAGCGACTACCTCACTCACCCGGTCTTCCACTCGCACCGCAGCGAGACCGCGATGCTGCGCTACCTGCGACGGCTTTCCGACCGCGACTTCGCGCTCGACCGAGGCATGATTCCCCTCGGCTCCTGCACGATGAAGCTCAACGCGACCACCGAGATGGTCGCCATCACGTGGCCGGAGTTCGCGGGGCTGCACCCCTTCGCACCCGATGACCAGACCGTCGGCATCCGTGAGCTCGTGGGTCAGCTGAGCGGCTGGCTGAGCGAGGTCACCGGCTACCACTCGGTCTCGCTCCAGCCCAATGCCGGGTCGCAGGGGGAACTGGCCGGGCTGCTGGCGATCCGTGCCTTCCACGCGGCCAACGGCCAGTCCGAGCGGCACATCTGCCTCATCCCCGCCAGCGCCCACGGCACCAACGCGGCCTCCGCCGTCATGGCGGGCATGAAGGTCGTCGTGGTCAAGACCGCCGAGGGTGGTGACATCGACATGGACGATCTGCGGGCCAAGGTCGAGCAGCACCGTGACGACCTCGCGGCGATCATGGTGACCTACCCGAGCACCCACGGTGTCTACGAGGACACCATCAGCGAGCTGTGCTCCCTCGTCCACGACGCGGGTGGCCAGGTCTACGTCGACGGCGCCAACCTCAACGCGCTCGTCGGGCTCGCCCAGCCGGGCCGCTTCGGTGCTGACGTCAGCCACCTCAACCTGCACAAGACCTTCTGCATCCCGCACGGTGGCGGTGGCCCGGGCGTGGGGCCGGTGGCCGTGCGCGAGCACCTGGCTCCCTACCTGCCCAACCACCCGCTCGCCGAGGCAGCGGGACCGGCGACCGGCGTGGGCCCGATCAGCGCCGCTCCCTATGGCTCGGCCGGCATCCTGCCGATCTCGTGGGCCTACGTCCGACTCATGGGTGGGGCGGGTCTGGCTCGGGCGACGCAGGTGGCGGTACTCAACGCCAACTACGTCGCGCGTCGTCTCGGCAGCCACTTCCCGGTCCTCTACAGCGGCCCCGGCGGGGTCGTGGCCCACGAGTGCATCCTCGACCTGCGTGGCCTGACCAAGGACACCGGCGTGACCGTCGACGACGTCGCCAAGCGCCTCATCGACTACGGCTTCCACGCCCCGACGATGAGCTTCCCGGTCGCCGGGACCCTGATGGTCGAGCCCACGGAGTCCGAGGACAAGGGCGAGCTCGACCGCTTCTGCGACGCGATGATCGCCATCCGCGAGGAGATCGACCAGGTCGGCGACGTCGAGTCCTCCGTCCTGCGCAATGCCCCGCACACCGCGGCGGAGCTCGCAGGGGAGTGGCCGCACGACTACGACCGCGCCACCGCCGTCTTCCCCGTCGGGGTCGACGCAGCCGACAAGTACTGGCCGCCGGTCTCGCGGATCGACGGCGCCTTCGGCGACCGCAACCTCGTCTGCTCCTGCCCCTCGCCCGAGGCCTTCGAGGACTGAGCCACCGGGGCACCCCCGAACCACGGGTGACCCGACGAGCCCCGGCGTCGCACGCATCTCGTGCGAAGCCGGGGCTCGCTGCTGTACTGGACGGCGGAGGGCGGGGACGAACGGCACTGGTCCCCGCCCACGGGGACGAACGGCACTGACGACCCACGCCTCGGGCCGACATCCTGCGCTCGATCCACCGCCCCCGCCGCTGAACCCTGCAAAACCCTAGGGTCTTGCAGGGTTGGGGCTGGTTCCGCCCAACGGCCGCACGACCATAGGGAATTCGAAGGGGGAGGGGCGGTCGTCAATGCGGCGAGACCAACGGGACTGGTCCCCGCCCACGGGGACGAACGGAACTGACGACCCACGCCTCGGGCCGACATCCTGCGCTCGATCCACCGCCCCCGCGGCTGAACCCTGCAAAACCCTAGGGTCTTGCAGGGTTGGGGCTGGTTCCGCCCAACGGCCGCACGACCTTAAGGAAATTCGAAGGGGGAGGGGCGGTCGTTGATGCGGGGAGACGAACGGGACTGGTCCCCGGCCACGGGGACGAAGGGGGATCAGGCCGCGCCCTGGACCCCCACGACCGTGACGGTCGAGCCGTGCTGGGCCTTGTCGACCCGCACCTGAGTGGGGATGCGAGTGCGCATCTCGCTGACGTGGCTCACCACACCGACGCAGCGCCCTCCGTCGCGCAGCGCGTCGAGGACGTCGAGCACCTGCTCGAGGCTGTCCTGGTCGAGACTGCCGAATCCTTCGTCGACGAAGAGCGTGCCGAACTCGAGCCCACCCGACTCCTCGCGGATCGCATCGGCCAGCCCGAGAGCCAGAGCCAGTGACGCGGTGAAGGACTCGCCACCGGACAGGGTCGCCGTCGCCCGGTCCTGACCGGTCCACAGGTCGCGCACGACCAGGCCGAGCCCGCCGCGTCGACGGCCCCTGGCAGAGGCGTCGTCGTGGGCGAGCTCGTATCGGCCGTCTGCCATCACCGACAGCCGTGAGTTGGCCAGCTCGACGATTCGCTCCAGCCGGGCAGCGAGGACATAGGTGCTCAGGCGCATGCGCTTGTCGTTGTCGGCGCTCGTCCCCGTCACCAGGTCGGCCATCCGACGCACGAGCTCGGCCTCGGCTGCAGCAGGTCCGATGCGCGTGCACTCGTCGACGACGAGCTGGGTGACCCGCGTCAGCTGTCGGTGCACGGTCGACGTGCTTGCCTGGTGCCGGCGCGCGTCATCTGCGGCGTGCTTGGCCCGGGACGCGGTCTCGGCCAGGTCGTCGACGTCGACGGGCTGGGTCTCGAGCGCGTCGACGACGTCCGGCTCGGCGAGGACCCCACGGGCCGTCGCCAGCTGCTGCTCGTGGGCATGCACGCGCGCCTCGAGTGCGGCGATCTCTGGCCGCGGAAGAGCCGCGGCCCGCACCTCGGCCGCACCGTCGAAGCCGTGCTCGCCCAGGGCGCCCGCCAGGTGCTCGGCGGCATCGGTGACCCCGTCACGGGCGCGGCGCTCGTCGAGGGTCGCCGAAGCGAGGTTCTCCGCGAGGGCTCGGGCGCGGGAGTGACCTTCGTCGACATCCCGGGCGGCATCGAGAAGGGGAGTGACCCACTCGACGGACCCGTCGGCCATCGGTGAGAGCGCGACGTCGTGCCCGCCGGCGTGGTCGTCGTGGTCGTCAGCCGGGTCGGCACAGACGCAGGCGGCGTGCTCGAGCACGACTACTCTCACGATGTCGGCGGCCTCGACCATCTGCTCGGTGATCTGATCGTGCCGGGCACGCAGGGCCGCGAGCTCGTCCGCAGCGACGCGCACGGACTCGTGTGCGCGCTCCAGCCGCGCGGCGCGCGCGTCGACCCGACGCGCCACGTCGTCGGCGGCGCCGACCGCGGTGCGCAGCCGGGCAACGTCCTGCGCAAGCTGCTCGCGTGCGCTCACCTCGGCGGCAGACACCTCGAAGGGATCAGCGCTCTCGTCGGTCGTGCCGGACTCGTCCGCCCCAGCCAGTCGGGCGACCTCGGCGCGTGCGACCTCGAGCCGGGAGGCGACGGCGTCACGTGCCTGGCGTGCGGCCTCGTGGACCTGCTCGGCACGGGTGGCGGCCGCACGGGCCGCTTCGATGTCCGCGGGCCTGACCACGCGGGCGGCTTCGGCCAGCCGGGGGTGCTCGGTCGACCCGCAGACGGCGCACGGGTCACCGTCGGAGAGCAACCCCGCGAGCTCGCCGGCCATGTTGTCGAGTCGGGCCGCGACGAGCTCGTTGAGCGCCTCGCGCAGCTCCTGGGCATGGCCGCGAGCCTCCTGGGCCTCGTCGGTCGCCCGGCGAAGCTGCTCGTCGACGGTCCGGCCATGCCGGCGAGCGGCGATGAGGGCCTCGACACGCTCCAGCTCCGCAGCAGAGGTAGCCAGCTGCTCGCGGTCGTGCTGGAGCCTCTCCAGGACGGACTCGTCGGCCTCGGCCTCGGTCTCGAGGCGGGCCACGAGCCCCTCGGTTCGCTCGAGCGCGGAACGTGCATCTGCCAGCCGCTCGGCCACGGCCGGCAGCTCCGCCGATCGGCGCCGCAAGCCGGCCGCCTCGTGCCGCGCCCGCTCAATACGAGCGCCACCCGCGTCGAGCACCTCGAGCAGCTCAACCCCACGGGCCTGCGCGGACGCCTCGGCCTCACGACCGGGCGCGGAGGCCTCCCACCGTGCACGCAGCTCCTGGGGGAGGGCCTTGGCAGCAGCCTCCCGGGCCAGCTGAGCCTCCGCGAGTGTGGACTCGGCGCGCGCCGTGGCCTCGACGTGCGGGAGCACGGCAGCCGCAGCCCGTGCTTCCTCGAGGGTGCGGCGACGCCGGGCGTGCTCGTCGGCGACGGACTCGAGCTCCGCCACCTGCCGCCGGGCCACCAGGCCACGACGCCGCAGGTCGGCTCGTCGACGCTCCGCGTCGAGGGCCTCGCGCGATGCGACGGCGGCGGCGTCGGTGCGGTCCACGCGGGCCATCGCCTCCGCGGTCACCATGTCGAAGGCCTCGCCGACCGCCCGGAGCGCGACCGGCAGCTGCGTCGGGTCGAGCTCGGCCCACGGGGCATCGGGCTCTGGCAGCTCGACGTCGATCGCGGACAGGACGTCGACGAGGTGCGTCACATGGGTGGTGAGCCGTCCGCGTGACTGCGAGAGCGTCGCCTCGGCGTCCTGCCGGCGTCTGACGAGCACGTCCTCGACCGCGGCGAAGTCCGAGACGTCGAAGAGCCGCTCGAGGACCTCGCGGCGCTGCTCGTCGCTCGCGCGCAGGAAGGCGGCGAAGTCGCCCTGGGGCAGCATGACGACCCGGCGGAACTGCTCGAGCCCCATGCCGAGCAGGTCGTCGAGGAACTGCGCCGTTTCGTCGATGCGGGTGCTGAGGGTCCGCCACCGCGAGCTCTCGCGCTCCTCGAGACGCACGCCCGCCGGCTCGGTGGTCGTGCCGGACCCTCGCCGCTTGGGGCGCTCATGAGCAGGGTGACGCACCACCCGCAGGCGACGCCCGGCCAGGGTCAGCTCGAGCTCCACCTCGGTCGGCACGTCGGCGGCAGCGTGCTGGCTGCGGAGCGAGGTGCTCTGCCGGTCACCCGGCACCCCCGCGTAGAGCGCGAAGCAGATCGCGTCGAGCAGGCTCGTCTTGCCCGAGCCGGTCGGGCCGTGGATGAGGTAGAGCCCGCCCTCGCCGATCGTCTCGAGGTCGAGCTCGACGGTGCCGGCGAAGGGGCCGAAGGCGCTGGCTCTAAGGCGGTGCAGCCTCACGCCGCGCCTCGCCGTCGTCGCCGGGGAGCGCCGTGCTCCTCGGCCCGGTCACGGTCACGCCGGCCGGCCTCGAGGGCGTCACCCAGAAGCCGCCGCTCGGACTCGTCGGCGATCGCGCCGCGCCGCACGTCGCTGACGAAGTCGCAACACACGTCGAGCGGCTCGCGCTGCCGCACCCGGGCGGCATAGCTGCGCACCGGCACGACCTCACCCGTGGGCTCGAAGCACAGCTGCAGCAGGTGCGGGAAGCGTCGACGCAGCCGGTCGTAGGCACCGACGGGACGGACCGGGTCGGTGAGCGTGACCTGGACCCAGGCCTGCTCGGCGGCCGTGTGGCGGGCGTCGGTGAGGACCTCGTCGAGGTGCCCCCGCACGAGGGCGAGCTCGCGGTGGACGGGGGCGGCGACGTGCTCGACCGTGGTCAGGCCACGCTCGTCGATCTCGACGAGCAGCGACCCCTTCGTCTGGCCGGCCTCGCCGAAGGACATGGCAACGGGGGAACCGCTGTAGCGGACGGTCTCGCCGATCTGCTGCGGGCGGTGCAGGTGACCGAGAGCGGTGTAGGCGGCCCCGTCGAAGGTGCTCGCGGGCACCATCGCGACGCCGCCGGTCGTGATGTCGCGCTCGGAGTCGCTCGCCGCCCCACCGCTCGCGAAGCAGTGGGCCATGACGACGCTGCGCGGTCCCCGCCCGGCCAGGTCGGCACGGACCCGGTCCATCGCGGCGCCGAGCACCGCCGTGTGGGACCGCTCGGTCACGCCGAGGGCGTCGGTGACGGTCGTCGCGGTCGGCTCGAGGTAGGGGATCGCGTGGATCGCCGTGTCGCCGACGAGCACCGGGGTGCCCACGGTGCTCACGTCGGAGCGGATGTGCAGGCCGGCCCGGCTGAGCAGGTCGGCGGCGAAGCCGAGTCGGATCGCCGAGTCGTGGTTGCCGCTGGACAGGACGACCTGGGCGCCGGCGTCGATGAGCCGGGTGACGCTCTCGGAGAGCAGCTCCACGGCGTCGGGCGGGGGCAGGGCGCGGTCGTAGACATCGCCCGAGACCAGGACGGCGTCGACCCCCTCGGAGCGGACCGTCTCGACGAGGTGGTCCACGTACTCCGCCTGGGCAGGCAGCAGGCCGGCGCCGTGGAAGGAGCGCCCCAGGTGCCAGTCGGAGGTGTGGATCAGCTTCACGACCACCAACCTAGGAGCCCTCACCGACAACCCCGTGGCGCGACACCCCCTTCGCCCGAGCCGTGGCACGAGGCACGAAGGGGGTGGGGCCGCCCCCTGCGCGGCCTCACTCCCCGGGCAGTCGGCCCGTCAGTCGGCGGCCAGCGCAGCGGCCGGGGCGACCCCGTGCCGCCCGACGGGCCGACAGCGCGGACGTCGATCGCTCCGTCGAAGGGATCCGACCCCTGGACGATCCGGTAGGCCGCGAGCCCGACCTCGCGGGGCACCTCGTGCAGGTCGGCCAGCCCCTCGGTGGGGGCGTACGCGAGGTGAGGGACCTCCCCTTCGTCGTCCGTGGTGCGCAGGACACCCACGAAGTGCCGGGTCTCGGCGAGGGCCCCGCGGGCGGTCGTACCGATGGTCGTGAGCGCGGCGTGGGCCTGCTCCCGGCCGAAGTCCGTGCCGTGCCGGGCGGCGCAGGCGGCGCCGTCGGCCTGCACGACGACGACGCTCAGCGGCTGGGCCACGACGTCGTGCATCTCGCGCGCGATGCGGGTGCGCTCGCCCTGGACGGCGATCCGGGCTCGCTGGTCACGATCGCGGCGAGACCCAGGCCGAGGCGTCTGATGCCGGCATCGGTGAGTCGGCGGCGACGAGCTGACCCACGTGCCCGTCGAACCAGTCCCGGACGCTGGTGGTCGTCCCCGCTCGCCGGGGTGCCGTCTCGGAGATCACCGACCGAGCGTAGGCAGGACGAAGGGGGTGCCGCATCCGACCGTGGTCTGATCCTCGCCGCGGGTCGGTCGCGTGGGTAGATTCGACTGCAGCCGACCCGGAAGAGGTGGACTCATGGGCAAGGAAGTCGCCGCGCAGAGCTACTCGCGCGAGGAGCGTCAGCGCTACCGGGAAAAGGTGCGGCAGAACCTCGACGTCTTCGAGCGCATGCTCAATGAGCGTGCCTTCGACGAGGAGGTGCCGCTCACCGGTCTGGAGATCGAGCTCAACCTCATCGACGAGGGGCAGCAACCGGCCTTCGTCAACGACGAGGTCCTCGAGGCGATCGCCGATCCCGAGTACCAGACGGAGCTCGCGCAGTTCAACATCGAGCTCAACGTCGCTCCGCGGCCCCTGCCCGGGGAGTCGGCGCTGCAGCTCGAGGAGAGCCTGCGCGAGTCGCTCAACCGCGCGGAGGGCAAGGCCGAGGACGCCGGCGCGCGGATCATCGCCATCGGCATCCTGCCGACGATCCGGCCCGAGCACTTCCAGGGCGAGTGGATCAGCGCCAACAACCGCTACACCGCGCTCAACGACTCGATCTTCGTCGCCCGCGGCGAGGACATCGTCATCGACATCGAGGGGCCGACGGGGGAGCGGCTGCACACCTTCGCGGACTCGATCGCCCCGGAGTCGGCGTGCACCTCGGTCCAGCTGCACCTGCAGGTCGGTCCGGGCCAGTTCGCCGACCACTGGAATGCCGCCCAGGTCATCTCGGCGCCCCAGCTCGCGCTCGCGGCCAACTCACCCTTCTTCTTCGGTCGCCGCCTGCACGCCGAGACCCGGATCGCCCTCTTCTCCCAGGCCACGGACACCCGGCCCATCGAGCTGAAGAACCAGGGCGTGCGTCCACGGGTCTTCTTCGGCGAGCGCTGGATCACCTCGATCTTCGACCTCTTCGAGGAGAACGTGCGCTACTTCCCGGCGCTGCTCGCCGAGGCGACCGACGAGGACCCCGTGGCGGTGCTCAGCGAGGGCGGCACCCCCGACCTCGGCGAGCTCAACCTCCACAACGGCACCGTCTACCGGTGGAACCGACCGATCTACGACCCCGGCAAGGGTCACCCGCACGTACGGGTCGAGAACAGGGTCCTCCCGGCGGGCCCGTCGATCATCGACACCCTGGCCAATGCCGCCTTCTACTACGGGTGCGTGCGCACCCTCGCCCACGAGGACCGGCCGATCTGGACGCGCATGTCCTTCCCCGCGGCCGAGGCCAACTTCGAGGCGGCGGCCCGCGACGGCATCGGCTCCCGCCTCTACTGGCCGGGGCTGGGCGAGCTGGGCGCCGACGAGCTCGTCCTGCGGCACCTGCTGCCCATGGCTCGCGCCGGTCTGCAGGACTGGGGCGTCGCCGAGAGCGTCATCGAGCGCTATCTGTCGGTCATCGAAGGGCGGTGCACCACCGGCGTCAACGGCGCCGTCTGGCAGGCCGAGTGCGTGCGCCGGCTCGAGAAGGCCGGGCTCGACCGGTCCGCCGCGCTCGCCGAGATGACCGGGCTCTACACCGAGCACATGCACCGCAACGACCCGGTGCACACCTGGCCGCTGCCGTAGCCCGTCAGCAGTTCCAGCTGAGGATGCAGGGGTCCTCTCGGTGGTGGCCGAGCACCGCGAGCCGGGAGGCGTCGAGCGTCAGCTGGGCCGCCAGCCGGGGAGCGGTGCGCAGCCACACCGTCGCGAGGATCCGCGAGGTGTGGCCGTGCCCGACGAGGACGACGTCGCCCTCGAGCAGGTGCGGCCGCACGCGGGCGAGCACGCGTGAGGCACGGGCCGCGACCTCCTCGACCGTCTCGCCCGGGGTCGCCCCGGGGACCACACCGTCACGGAAGACATCCCAGTCGGTGCCGAGGTCCTCCCGGATCTGGGCCGTCGAGCGCCCTTCGTAGCCGCCGTAGTCCCACTCGCGCAGGTCGTGGTCGACGGTGGCGTCGAGCCCGGCGAGAGAAGCCGTGTCCCGAGCTCGCTGCAGGTCCGAGGTCAGGGTGAGCACGGGGCGGACACCGAGCTCCTCGAGCCGCCCGGCGGCCTCGGCGGCGCGGGCCCGGCCCTCGTCGGTCAGGGGCAGGTCCGTCGAGCCGGTGTGCCGCCCGTCGCGGCTCCACTCGGTCTCTCCGTGGCGCAGCAGGACGAGGCGGTGCGGCGGGGTCGCGTGCATGCGGTCAGGCTAGTGGTGCCCGGTCTGCGAGGATCGGACCAGCACGGGGCGCGCCCCGCAGACCAGCGACGTGGAGGTAGGCATGACGAGCGACGAGACGACCGGCGGGAGCGGGCCCGGCCACCGCAGCGTGGAGCTGACCCGGCTGGCCCTGGGGCGCTACGAGATCACCAATGCGCGCGGCGGCCGGATCACCATCGGTGACGGGTCCACCGACGACTTCACGCCCGTCGAGCTGCTGCTCGCGGCCCTCGCCGGCTGCAGCTCCGTCGACGTCGACCACATCACCTCGCGGCGGGCCGAGCCGGAGTCCTTCGAGGTCGTCGCCGAGGGGGAGAAGGTCTCGACCCCCGAGGACGGCAACCACATGAGCGACCTCGCCGTCACCTTCCGCCTGGGCTTCCCCGAGGGCGAAGGGGGCGACGCCGCCCGGGCGGCCTTCCCCCGGTCGGTCGCGCAGTCCCGCGACCGGCTGTGCACCGTCTCACGGACCGTGCAGATCGGCGTCCCGGTGGAGATGACGGCAGAGGACGCCTGAGGCTACATGCGCCGAGAGGTCGACGTCGCCGTCATCGGCGGAGGTCAGGCCGGGCTGGCGACGGCCTACCACCTGCGCCGCCGGGGGATCGAGCACGTCGTCCTCGACGACCGCGACGAGCCGGGCGGAGCGTGGACCTCGACGTGGCCCTCCCTTCGCCTCTTCTCGCCGTCGGCCTACTCGTCGCTGCCGGGGTGGCCGATGCCCCCGCACCCCGACACCTTCCCGCCGGTCGAGCACGTGCGGGCCTACCTGCGTGCCTACGAGGAGCGCTACGACCTCGACGTCCAGCGCCCGGTGCGAGTGCACGACGTGCACGCGACGCGCGAAGCGCTCGTGCTCGACACGAGCGCCGGGCAGCTGGCAGCGCGCTGCGTCGTGAGCGCCACGGGCACGTGGTCCGCTCCCTTCGTGCCGATGGTCGAGGGTGCGACGAGCTTTGCCGGGCGCCAGCTGCACAGCGCCCACTACCGGGGGCCGGAGGACTTCGCCGGGCTGAGGGTCGCCGTCGTCGGCGGCGGCAACTCCGGGGTCCAGATCACGGCCGACCTCGTCGACGTCGCCGACCGGGTCTCGCTCGTCACCGCGAGACGGCTGCGCTTCCTGCCTGACGACGTCGACGGCCGGCACCTCTTCGACCAGGCGACCGCGCGGCTGCGTGACCCGGGCGAGGCACAGGCTGCCTTCGTCGGCAATGTCGTCGCCCTGCCCCAGGTGCAGCGTGCCCGGGCCGCGGGTGCGCTGAGGGTGCGCGCAATGTTCGACCGGATGGTCCCTGAGGGCGCGATCATCGGCCGGGACCTGCTCGAGCTCGACGCGGTGATCTGGTGCACGGGCTACCGGCCCGCGCTGCGGCACCTGCGCTCGCTGCGCCTGCGGACGTCCGAGGGGGTGCCGCAGGTCGTCGACAACCAGTCGGTGCGCGACCCGCGGGTGTGCTTCGTCGGCTACGGGGACTGGACCGGACCCGCGTCGGCGACGCTCATCGGGGTCGGCCGCACGGCCAAGGCGCTCGCCGCACGCCTGGAGACGCAGCTGGGCGCCGACCGGTGATCCGGTCGGCGCCCAGCGCTGGTCGGACTACTGGTCCTGCTTGACCAGGGAGATCTCGAACTCGAGGTCGATCTTCTCGGAGACGAGGACGCCACCCTTGTCGAGCGGCATGTTCCACTCGAGGCCGTAGTCACGGCGGTTGACCCGTCGCGACCCCTCGAAGCCCGCGCGCACGGCGCCGAAGGCGTCGACCATGACGCCGCCGAGCTCGAGCGGGATGGTGATCTGCTTCGTGACGTCGCGGATCGTCAGGTCACCGCTGACGATGTAGGCGCGCTCGCGGATCTCCTCGATGTTGGTGCTGACGAAGGTGATGTCGGGGAAGCGCTCGACGTCGAAGAAGTCGGGGCTGCGCAGGTGCTCGTCGCGCTGGTCGTTGCGGGTGTCGACGCTCGCGGCCTTGAGGACGACGCGGGCCGTGGATGCATCGAGGTCGTCGACGTCGACGTGCACCTCGCCGGAGACGTCGTTGAAGGAGCCGCGGACGGTCGAGATCATCGCGTGCCGGGCCGAGAAGCCGCAGCGGCTGTGGCCGGGGTCGATGGTCCAGTGACCGTTGAGGTCGAGGTCGGTGTCGGTCATGGGCTCCCCTGAGAGACGAAACTTTTGTTGAAGATTGTAGCAACTCGGTGTGGCGCCACCAGTCTTGCAGGCGCGCGGGCGCGGATGGTGCGCCACGCCCGGGCCCGCGCCGCCTACGGTGGACTCATGGCCACCTTCGTCGAAGTGCACCCGGACAACCCCCAGCCCCGCACGGTCGGCAAGCTCGTCGAGCGGATCCGCGAGGGGGCGCTCGTCGCCTTCCCCACGGACTCGGGCTATGCCCTCGGTGGGCGGCTCGACGACCAGGACATCAAGGACCGCATCCGCACGATCCGCCGCCTGGACGACCGGCACCACTACACGCTCCTGTGCGCCGACTTCGCCCAGCTCGGGCAGCTCGTCCACGTCGACAACGCCGTCTTCCGCGCGGTCAAGGCGGCGACCCCGGGGCCCTACACCTTCATCCTCCCGGCCACGAAGGAGGTGCCGCGTCGGCTGCTCCACGCGAAGAAGAAGACGGTCGGCGTGCGGATCCCGCAGCACCCGCTGACCCAGGCCCTCCTTGAGGGCCTCGGCGACCCCATGCTCACCTCGACGCTCCTGCTGCCGGGGGAGGAGCGCACCCCGACCTTCGGCTGGGACGTCAAGGAGGCCCTCGACCACCAGGTCGACATCGTCGTCGACGCCGGTGAGGTGAGCACCGAGCCGACCACGGTCGTGGACTTCTCGTCGGGTGCCGCCGAGGTGGCCCGGCACGGCGCCGGTGACCCGGCCCCCTTCGAGTGACGAAGGGGGCCGGCCCGCGGCTCGCGTAGCGCGCGCCGCGTCGGCGGACCGCTAGGCGGTGGGCTGGTCCCCGAGCACCTCGGCCCGGGCGGCGACGAAGGCCGCGACGCACGTGCGCACGTCCTCCTCGCTGTGCGCCGCGGACAGCTGCACCCGGATGCGCGCCTGGCCCTGCGGGACCACGGGGTAGGAGAAGGCGATGACGTAGACGCCGTGGGCGAGCATCGCGTCGGCGATCTGCGCGGCCTGACGGGCTCCGTCGTCGCCGGGGAACATCACCGGCGTGATCGGGTGCGACCCGGGGAGCAGCTCGAAGCCCGCGTCCGTCATCAACTCACGGAAGAGAGCCGTGTTGCGCTGCAGGGTCTCTCGCGCCGCGTCGGACCCGCGCGCGATCTCGATCGCTTTGAGGGAGCCGGCCGCGACGACCGGGGCCACGGCATTGGAGAAGAGGTAGGGCCGCGACCGCTGGCGCAGCAGCGCGATGACCTCCGCCGGGCCGCTGACGTAACCACCGCTGGCCCCGCCGAGCGCCTTGCCGAGCGTGCCGGTGAGCAGGTCGACGCGGTCGGCGACGCCGCACGCCTCAGGAGTGCCACCGCCGCCGGCGCCCACGAAACCCACCGCGTGGGAGTCGTCGACGAGGACCATCGCGCCGTACTCGTCGGCGAGGTCGCAGATCTGCTCCAGGGGAGCGAGGTAGCCGTCCATGGAGAAGACGCCGTCGGTGACGATGACGGCGCGGCGGGCCCCCTTCGCCGCCTCGAGCTGGGCGCGCAGGTCGTCCATGTCGGCATTGGCGTAGCGGTAGCGCGCCGCCTTGCTCAGCCGGATGCCGTCGATGAGCGAGGCGTGGTTGAGCGCGTCGGAGATGATCGCGTCCTCCGGGCCGAAGAGCACCTCGAAGACGCCGCCGTTGGCGTCGAAGCAGCTCGAGTAGAGGATCGTGTCCTCGGTGCCGAACCAGTCGGACAGCGCGCCCTCGAGGCGGGTGTGCTGCTCCTGCGTGCCGCAGATGAAGCGCACGCTCGCCATGCCGAAGCCCCACTCCTGCAGGGCATCCGTGGCCGCGGCGAGGACGTCGGGGTGGTCGGCCAGACCGAGGTAGTTGTTGGCGCAGAAGTTGATCGCCGAGGTCTTCGTCGTCGTGATGTGCGCCTGCTGGGGGCTCGTCAGCTGCCGCTCGTCCTTCCACAGCCCGGCGTCCCGGATCTCCTGCAGGGTGGCAGCGAGGTCGTCCTTGATCGTGTACATGCGTCAGCTCCAGTCCATGATGACCTTGCCGCACTCTCCCGAGGCGGCGGTGGCGAAGGCGTCCTCCCACTGCTCCGCGGGGAAGCGGTGGGTGATGACCGAGGAGATCGCCTCACGCAGGGTCGGCGAGGTCGAGAGCATCGCGCTCATCGTGTACCAGGTGTCGTACATCTCCCGGCCGTAGATCCCCTTGATGGTGATCATGTGGGTGATGACCTTGCCCCAGTCGATCGGGTAGGGGTCCTTGGGCAGGCCGAGCATGGCGATCCGGCCGCCGTGGTTCATGTGGTCGAGCATGTCGCCGACCGCCGGGGGAGCGCCGGACATCTCGAGGCCGATGTCGAAGCCCTCCTTCATGCCCAGCTCGCGCATCGCGGCGCCGAGGTCGCTGCGGGCGGCGTTGACGACGAGGTCCGCGCCGGCCCCCTTCGCCAGCGCGAGGCGGGTGTCCGACAGATCGGTGACGGCGATGTGGCGGGCGCCCACGTGACGGGCGATCGCCGCCGCCATGACGCCGATCGGCCCGGCGCCGGTGATGACGACGTCCTCGCCCGCGAGCGGGAAGGACAGGGTCGTGTGGACGGCATTGCCCAGCGGGTCGAAGACCGCGCCCAGCTCGGGGTCGATGTCGTCGTGGTGCACCCAGGCATTGGACGCGGGGATGACGACGTGGTCGGCGAAGGCGCCGTCGCGGTTGACCCCGACGCCGATGGTGTTGATGCACAGGTGCCGTCGTCCGGCGCGGCAGTTGCGGCAGGTGCCGCACACGAGGTGGCCCTCGCCGGAGACCCGGTCGCCCTCCTGCACGGAGGTCACGTCGCGCCCCACCTCGTCGACGACGCCGTAGAACTCGTGGCCGATGACCTGCGGCGTGCTCGGCACCGCCGAGGCGGCCCACTCGTCCCACCCGTGCAGGTGGAGGTCGGTGCCGCACAGGCCGGCGCGCAGCACGCGGATGCGCACCTCGCCGGGACCGGCGTGCGGCTCGGGGACGTCGGTCAGCTCCAGACCGGGTCCGGGGCGGGGCTTGACGAGCGCTCTCATGCGTTCTCCTGTCGGGGACTGCGGGGTGACGCGACCCCCGACAGTAGCCGCCCCGAGACGCAGGTCACACCAGCCGCGACCACGCGGTGTCGACGGGGGAGTCCTCCCCGTGGTGCACCGCGGCGGCGAGGTCCTACGGTGGGAGCACCATGACCCAGCAGCCAGGCCCCTACGCCCCGTCGCCCTACCCCTTCCCGCAGCAGCGCGCGCACGGCACCGCGACCGCGGCGCTCGTGCTCGGCATCGTCGGCCTGACCGTCGTGCCGGGCCTGGGGATCCTCGCGTGGGTGCTCGGTGCCTCGGCGATGAAGGAGATCGACGCCAACCCGCAGGCGTGGAGCAACCGCGACCACGCGAAGGTCGGCACGATCCTCGGGATGGTCGGCACGGCGATCTTCGCGGTGTTCTTCCTGCTCGGCCTGCTCTACTTCGTCGGGGTCCTCCTCTTCGTGGCGTCGGCACCGGGCACCTGACGGATCGCGCTCCGGCTCAGCGCCGCTCGAGCAGCACGGCCACCTCGTGGTGCTGCGTCTGGGGGAACATGTCGAACAGGCGCGCCCGCGTCACGGTGTAGCCGGGCAGCGCCGCCAGGTCGACGGCGAGGCTGCGCGCATTGCAGCTGGAGTAGATGACGTGCGCAGGTGCGGCGGTCTCGATCGCCGCGCACAGCGGCGCCCCGATGCCGCGTCGTGGCGGGTTGACGACGACCAGCTCGTGGCCGACATCGGCGAGAGCCCCCGCGTCACCGACGCGGAAGTCGGCGGCCACCCCGAGCTCGGCCGCCGAGCGGCGGGCGCTCTCGACGGCGTCGGGCGCCACCTCGACCCCCTCGACACGGCGCGGGTGGTCCCCCTTCGCCACGGCGGCGTTGAGGGCGAAGCCGCCCACCCCGCAGTAGAGGTCGAGCACGCTCGCCGGGTCGAGCCGGGCCACCCACTGCCTGGCCTGTCGGTAGAGGCCGGCCGCGACGGTCGTGTTGGTCTGGAAGAAGCTGCGCGGCCGCAGGTGGAAGGTGATGTCGTCCAGTCGCATCGGCAGCGTGTCCTCCTCGGTGAGGACGAGCTCCTCGTCTCCCTCGAGCACCGCCTTGTGCTCGGGCTG
Source organism: Janibacter sp. CX7 (assembly GCF_024362365.1). Classification (NCBI taxonomy): domain Bacteria; kingdom Bacillati; phylum Actinomycetota; class Actinomycetes; order Micrococcales; family Intrasporangiaceae; genus Janibacter; species Janibacter sp. CX7. The sequence continues at coordinate 1,586,390 of NZ_CP101464.1, forward strand.
GAGGTTGACGGAGACGACCCTGAGGCCCGGCACGGCCTCACGCAGCGACTCCAGACCTCGTCGGATGCGACCGACCTGCCCGGGGGAGCGCAGCACGAAGCGGGCCATGAGGTCGCCGTCGGGTGACCCGGTGACGATGAGGTGCTTGAGCTCGCCCTGCCGTCCCGGCACGTCGAAGGGCACGAGGCCCAGCTCGGCGACGGCGGGCACGAGCCGGTCGAGCGCGGCCTCGAGCCGCGGTTCGTAGAGCCCGCACTCGGGCAGCGAGACGCCGTGCAGGTCGGCATCGAGGATCCCGAAGGTCGGGGCCTCACGGGTTCCTCCGACGACGAGCTTCGCCTTGTTGCGGAAGCCGGCCTCCGGTCCGACGAAGGGGGTGCCCCATGCCTCGTCGTCCACGGCGTCGGCGAGGAGCCCGCCGACCTGCTCCGTGAGGTCGACGACCTGGCGCTCGTAGGGACGGCCCATGAGGGTGCACGAGCGGCACTCACCGGCCTCGTGATGGGAGCAGCGCATGGGTTCACCTAACCATCCGGAATCCGGGGGCCTCTCATCCGGCACCGACGGCCGATCGTCAGTACGGTCGAAGGGCCAGACACACACATGTCACGACAACGGGAGGACATCATGGACACCGGCTTCTTCGACGGGGTCGATTGGCCAGGACTGCTCGGCAAGGCCTTGGCTGCCGTGGCGATCCTCGTCATCACCTGGATCGTCGCGATGATCGTCAAGTCGCTCTTCACCAAGCTCTCGGGCAAGATCCCGGCGCTGCAGCGGGCAGGTGCCGACGGCGCCTCCGTCGGGACGACGCTCGGCTCGATCGGCTCCCTCGTCGTGTGGATGCTCGGTCTCGTCGCCATCCTGCAGGTCCTCGGCCTGAGCCAGGTGCTCACGCCGATCCAGGGCATGGCCAACGGGGTCCTGGGCTTCCTGCCCAACCTCATCGGTGCCGGCATCGTCTTCTTCGTCGGTGCCCTGCTCGCCAAGGTCGTGCGTCAGCTCGTGGAGACCGCGCTCGCGGCCCTGCCCTTCGACCGCTGGCTGAAGAAGGCCGGCTCGACGACGAGCTCGCTCCCCGGCGCCCCGGCCGTCTCGCAGGCCGGTCCGCCGCCCCCGCCGCCGGGTCAGCCGGCCCCGCCGCAGCAGCACCCGACCCAGCAGGTGCACACGGCCGGCGGGCAGCAGGGTGGCGGCGCGGCCGCGTCGATCCCGCGCACCATCGCGACGGTCGTCTACGCCCTCATCATGATCGTGGTGACGATCGCGGCCCTGCAGATCCTCGGCATCGCCTCGATCTCGCGCCCGGCGGAGCAGATGCTCCAGTCGATCTTCGACGCCGTGCCGGTCATCATCGCCGCGGGCATCATGCTCGCCCTGGGTGTCTTCATCGCCCGCTTCGCCGGTGACATCGTCGAGCAGGTGCTCGACGGCATCGGGGTCGACCGCCAGCTCGCCGAGCTCGACGTGCTGCCGCAGGGCACCAAGGTCGTGCCGATCGTCGCGCGCATCGTGCAGATCGGCATCGTGCTCTTCTTCGCGGTCATGGCGGCCCAGCTGCTCGACTTCCCGCAGATCACGGCCTTCCTCAGCGAGGTCCTCGGCCTCGGCGGCAAGGTGATCTTCGGTGCGGCGATCATCGCGGCCGGCCTCTTCATCGCCAACCTCCTCGCCAAGCTCCTGTCCGGCGCCGGGGCCACGATCGTCAAGTACGCGACGATCGTCCTCTTCGTCGCGATGGGCCTGAAGTACATGGGCATCGCCGACTCGATCATCGAGCTCGGCTTCGGTGCGCTCGTCGTCGGTGGCGCTGCCGCCGCGGCGCTCGCCTTCGGGCTCGGTGGTCGCGACGCGGCCGCCCGCACCCTGGACAAGCTCTCGGCCAAGGCCGAGCAGCAGTCCTCGGCGCAGGGTGACCAGCAGGTCTGACCCACCGCACCACAGCACGAAGGGCGGCACCCCGGCCACCGGGGTGCCGCCCTTCGTCATGGGTCACCGCTCAGGGGCGCAGGATCTCCACGGCCTGCTCGCGCATCTCGACCTTGCGGACCTTGCCCGTGACGGTCATCGGGAAGGCCTCGGTGACGTGGACGTAGCGCGGGATCTTGTAGTGGGCGAGCTTGCCGGTCGCGAAGTCGCGCACCTCGTCGGCGGTGAGCGTGCCGACGCCGTCCTTGAGGACGACCCACGCCATGAGCTCCTCGCCGTAGCGCTCGTCGGGGACACCGATGACCTGCACGTCCGCGATCGACGGGTGGGTGTAGAGGAACTCCTCGACCTCGCGGGGGTAGACGTTCTCGCCCCCGCGGATGACGAGGTCCTTGATCCGGCCGACGATCTCGACGTACCCGGCCTCGTCCATCGTCGCCAGATCGCCCGTGTGCATCCACCGGGCGCGGTCGATCGCCTCGGCCGTCTTGTCCGGCTCCTCCCAGTAACCGAGCATGACGCTGTAGCCGCGGGTGCACAGCTCGCCGGTCTCGCCACGGGGCAGGGTCACGCCGGTCACCGGGTCGACGACCTTGGACTCGATGTGCGGCATCGAGCGGCCGACCGTCTCCGTGCGCCGGGCGAGGTCGTCGTCGGTGCGGGTCATCGTCGACACCGGTGAGGTCTCGGTCATGCCGTAGCTGATGGCGACCTCGGCCATGTTCATCTCGGCGACGACCCGCTTCATCACCTCGACCGGGCACGTGGAGCCGGCCATGATCCCCGTGCGCAGGGAGCTGAGGTCGTAGTCGGCGAAGTCGGGCAGCCCGAGCTCGGCGATGAACATCGTCGGCACGCCGTAGAGCGAGGTGCAGCGCTCGTCGACGACCGCCTGCAGGGTGGCCGCCGGCTCGAAGGAGGGCGCGGGGATGACCATGCAGGCACCGTGCGAGGTGGCCGCGAGGTTGCCCATGACCATGCCGAAGCAGTGGTAGAAGGGCACCGGGATGCAGATGCGGTCGGCCTCGGTGTAGCGGATCATCTCGCCGACGAAGTAGCCGTTGTTGAGGATGTTGTGGTGGCTGAGGGTGGCGCCCTTGGGGAACCCGGTCGTGCCCGAGGTGTACTGGATGTTGATCGGGTCGTCGGGGGTGAGGGTCGCACCGCGCTCGGTGATGGCCTGGTCCGCGATGTGGCTGCCGCCGGCCACGAGCTCGTCCCACGACGGGTCGCCGATGAAGACGACGTCCCGCAGAGCGGGCAGCCCACCACGCACCTCCTCGACCATGGCGCGGTAGTCGGAGGTCTTGTGCCGCTGGGCGCTCACGAGCATCCGCAGTCCGGACTGCTGCGCCACGTAGGTCAGCTCGTGGGAGCGGTAGGCGGGGTTGATGTTGACGAGGATCGCGCCGATGCGGGCGGTGGCGTACTGGAGCAGCGTCCACTCGGCGCAGTTCGGTGCCCAGATCCCGATGCGCTCGCCGGCGGCGACGCCCTTCGCCAGCAGCCCCTTGGCCAGGGCGTCGACATCGGTGAGCAGCTCGCGATAGGTCCAGCGCCGACCGCTGGGCACGTCGACGAGTGCCTCCCGGCCGCCGTGGGTCGCCACGGTCCGCTCGAGGTTGCCGCCGATCGTGTCCCCGAGCAGGGGCGCGTCCGAGGTGCCGGACGAGTACGAAGGGAGCGCGGGCTGGGTCATGGGTCGAACCTCCGATGGTCGCGTCGTTGCGATGCAGGGGTCAGCCTGCCACCGCAGGGCCTGCGATGCTGGCGACATGACGATCGCCGACCCGAGCATCCGACCCGCGACCGACGACGACTGGCCGCAGATCTTCCCCTTCTGGGCCCGCATCGTGACCGAAGGGCGGACCTATGCCTACCCGGAGGGCCTGACGTCGGCGCAGGCGCACGGGCTGTGGATGGAGCCGGCGCCCGGTCGCACCGTCGTCGCGGAGGTCGGGGGCCGCGTCGTCGGCTCGGCGAAGATGGGCCCCAACCGTCCCGGTCGTGGGGCGCACATCGCGACCGCGTCCTTCATGGTCGATGCCGAGGCCGGGACCAGGGGCGTGGGACGAGCCCTCGGCGAGCACGTCGTCGCGTGGGCTCGCGAAGGGGGCTACGCCGGGATCCAGTTCAACGCCGTCGTCGAGACCAACGAGCGTGCCGTGCGGCTGTGGCGATCGCTCGGCTTCGAGGTCATCGGGACCGTGCCCGGGGCCTTCGACCACCCGGAGCACGGTCCCGTGGGCCTGCACGTGATGTTCCTGGACCTGGGGTAGGACGCCCGCCCCGGTCCCTGAGGAGGTCGCGAAGCGACCGTCTCGAAGGGGCCGCTCAGTCGGCGTCGCCGACGAGTACCGCCTCGCCCTCGGCGGGGCTGTGTGCCGCCGGGGTCTGCTCGCCCCGCAGGAAGCGCGAGCCGTAGACGAAGATCGCCACACCGACGAAGACCGCGACCGTCGCCATCCAGTAGGGAGCGCTGAGGCCGACCTCCTCACCGAGACGCCCGGCGGCCCACGGCGCGACGGCGCCGCCCGAGAAGCGCACGAACGAGTAGGCCGACGAGGCGACCGGACGCTCGACCGGCGCCGAGCCCATGACGGCCTCGGTGATCAGCGTGTTGTTGACGCCGAGGAAGGCGCCGGCGAGGACGACCCCGACGACGAGCGCCGCCTTGGAGTCGACGAGCAGCGCCATCATCGCCAGGTCGAGGCCGAAGAGCGTCAGGGCGCCGATGATCGAGGGGATCGTGCCGAAGCGCCGCTGCAGCCACGGGGCCGTCTTGACCGAGGTGACGGCGAGCAGCACGCCCCAGCCGAAGAAGACCCACCCCACCTGCGAGGCGGTCATGTCGAGGGGGAAGGGGGTGAAGGCCAGCAGGGTGAAGAAGCCCATGTTGTAGAAGAGCGCGGTCAGGGCGACGGTGAGCAGGCCCGGGTGGCGCAGCGCCTTGAGCGGAGCGGCGAGCGAGGTCTTCTGACCCGACGGGGGAGTGGGCGGTAGGAGGAAGGACGTGACGACCACGGCGATGACCATGAGGACGGCGACCCCGAAGAAGGGCGCTCGCCAGGAGATCGAGCCGAGCTGGCCGCCGACGATCGGCCCGACGGCGATGCCCAGGCCGAGGGCGGCCTCGAAGAAGATCACGGCCTGCCCGACGCTGCCGGCCGAGGCGACGACGATCGTCGACAGGGCGGTGGCGACGAAGAGCGCATTGCCCAGGCCCCAGCCGGCCCGGAAGCCGACGATGGCACCGATGCTGTCGGACGCGCCGGCGAGCGCGGAGAAGACGATGATGAGCGCGAGCCCGGTGATCAGGGTGCGCTTGGCGCCGATGCGCGAGGAGATGAAGCCGGCGACGAGCATCGCCACGCCCATGATCGCCATGTAGCTCGTGAAGAGGAGCGAGGTCTCGCTGGGCGTTGCGCCCAGCTCGTCCGCGATCGGCTTGAGGATCGGGTCGACGAGGCCGATGCCCATGAAGGCGATGACGCACGCGAAGGCGACGGCCCACACGGCGCGCGGCTGCTTCCACATCGACGGGGTGCTCTCGGCGGGTACTGCTGGGGTTGTCACTGCTGACCTTCCTGCTGGGACGAGCTGGCCTCCATGACCGCGCGCAGCACCGCGACGGCGGTGGCGAGGTCCTCGGGGGTCAGGGTGGGGTGCTCCCGGATGATCCGGGAGACGGTGCCGCCGCTGCGCTCGCGGACGACGGCGAGCGCGCGGCGTCCGGCGTCGGTGAGGGTGACCCTCGTGGCGCGGGCGTCGGACGGATCGGGCTGCTTGGTCACCCAGCCGCGCTCGACGAGCGTGGCCACGGCCCCGGACATCGTCGGCTGGGTGGTGCGGTCGAGCTCGGCGAGGCGTCCGATGCCCGTGGGTCCGTGCTCGTCGACGAGGGAGAGCACGCGGATGCCCGCGGGGGGAGTGCGGTGGATGTGCTGGCGCGAGGCGCGGACGAGACGGGCGGCATAGGTGACGAGATCGCTCGCGGTCTGGTCCAAGGGGTCGTCGGGCACGTCCCGTCACGTTACATAGGGATCCTATGTAACGCAATCCGGCAGACGAGAGGGCCGCGACACCGGTCGGTGTCGCGGCCCTCTCGGGTGGTCGGCTCGGGCTAGACCTGGTCGGCGAGGACCTCTGCGGCGGTCCAGCGCTCGAGGTGGTCGAGCACGTCGTGGCAGACCTCCTCGCGGTCGTAGGCGAAGACGTCGTACCCGCCACCGGTCGGCAGGGCGACCTCGAGGCGTGCCGTGCGGTCGTCGGCCTCGATCATCCGGGCGCCGTAGCTCGGCGCCGCGACCTGACGCACCTGGACGGACCAGACGAAGGGGGAGGCCCCCTCGCCGACGACGAGCCGCGCCGACCCCGGCCGGTTGGGGCCGCCGTCGTTGACCTCGACGGTGGCGGTCCTCCCTTCGTCGGTCATCGCGTCGGCGACCTCCTGGAGGGCCGGGACGACGACGCTCGCCAGGCGCTGGTTGGCGCGCTTGAGGCTCACCGTGCCCAGGGTGTTGGCGACCCGGCGGCGCCAGGAGCCCTGGTGGGCGCCCTCGCGGCCGACGAGGTGCGATGCGAGCGAGAGGCGGGCAGCCGTCGTCTGGGTGCGCTCGGCCTCGAGCGCCCGGTGCAGGCCGATCATCACGAGGACCATGACGATGGCGAAGGGCAGCCCCATGACGATCGTCGCGTACTGCAGCGCGACGATGCCGCCGACGACGAGCATGGCGATCGTCAGCACGCCGGTGGCGCCGGCCCACAGGATCCGCAGCCACGGGCGGGCGTCGGTCTCGCTGTCGGGCAGCTCGGAGCTGAGGTTGGCCATGACGAGGGCGCCGGAGTCGGCGGAGGTGACGTAGAAGAGCAGCCCGACGAAGGTCGACAGCCCCACGAGGAAGAGCGCCCCCGGGTACTGCTGGAGGAGGGCGTAGAAGCCCTGCTCCGGCTGGTTCATCGCCAGATCGCCGAAGGCCGCGTCGCCGTCGGCGATCTGCTTGACCGCGCTGTTGCCGAAGATCGAGACCCACATGACGATGTAGCTGAAGGGGATCGTCAGCGTGCCGAGCATGAACTGCCCGATGGTGCGGCCCTTGGAGATGCGCGCGAGGAACATCCCGACGAAGGATGCCCAGGCGATCCACCAGGCCCAGAAGAAGAGCGTCCACAGGGACATCCACTCGGTCGGGTGGTCGTAGGCCATCGTGTCGAGGGTCATCCCGGGGAACATCGAGACGAAGTCGCCGACATTCATCGTGATGGCGCGCAGCAGGAAGGCGGTCTCGCCGGTGACGAGGATCCACAGGGCGAGGAGGATCGCGAGCAGCACGTTGAGCTGGCTGAGCAGCCGGATGCCCCGGTCGACACCGGTGGTGGCCGACACGGTCGCGGTGGCGACGGCGAGGACGACGAGACCGATCTGGGCGGGGATGCCCTGCGGCACGTCGAACATCACGCCGAGGCCGACGTTGAGCATGACGACGCCGATGCCCAGCGAGGTCGCGACGCCGAAGATCGTGCCGAGGACGGTCGCGATGTCGACCGCGTCGCCGATCGGCCCGCGCACCCGCTTGCCGACGAGCGGGTAGAGCGCCGAGCGCACGGCGAGGGGCAGCTTCTTGCGGTGTGCGAAGTAGCCCAGGGCCACGCCCATGAGCGCGTACATGCCCCAGCCGGTGATGCCGTAGTGGAAGAGGGTCCACACGGTCGCCTCGCGGGCGGCCTCGACGGTCTCGCCCGGCCCCTGCGGGGGAGCGAGGTACTGGCTCGCGGGCTCGGCGACGGCGAAGAACATGACGTCGGTGCCGATGCCGGCCGCGAAGAGCATCGAGGCCCACGCGAAGGTCGAGTACTCGGGACGGTCGTCGTCGTCACCCAGGCGGATGCGGCGGTAGCGCATGCCGACGTAGACGACGAAGACGAGGATCGCGGTGGCCAGCAGGATGTAGAACCAGCCGAACCAGTTGGCGATCCACCCCACGACGCTGCCGAGGGTGGCCTCGGCGTTGGTCGGCGCGATGAGGGCCCAGGCCGCGACGACGACCGTCGCGACGACCGAGACGACGAGGACCGACTTCTTGGCGCGGGGTGCGCTCACCCGGTCCCGGGTCAGCTCGGGATCGATGACCGTGCTCATCAGGCGTCCCCCTTCGACTGCGCATCACGCACTGCCGCAAGGGCGCTGGGGATCTCGGTGCGCGCATCCCAGGCGTCGTTGCGCGGGTCGCCCTGCGGGTAGAGCGGCATGCCCTGCTTGGCCCGGTAGACCGGCGGGTGCTCCGCCGCGAGCGGGGTGTTGCCGGCGATGAGGTCGGCTGCCTTCTCCGCGACCATCATCACGGGGGCGTAGATGTTGCCGTTGGTGATCGTCGGGAAGACCGAGGCGTCGACGACGCGCAGGCCCTCGGTCCCGTGGACCCGCATCGAGCCCGGGTCGACGACCGCCATCTCGTCAGTGCCCATCTTCGCCGAGCACGACGGGTGCAGGGCCGTCTCGGCGTCCTTGGCGACCCAGTCGATGATCTCCTGGTCGGTCTGCACGTCCGGCCCGGGCGAGATCTCGCCACCGTCGAAGGGGGCGAAGGCCGGCTGGGAGAGGATGTGCCGCGCGGCGCGCACGACCTCGACCCACTCACGCCGGTCGCGCTCGGTCGACAGGTAGTTGAAGAGGATGCCCGGCTTGGTCCGCGGGTCGGCGTTCTTGATGTGGACGTGGCCGCGCACGTCGGAGTTCATCGGCCCGATGTGCACCTGGTAGCCGTGCTTGCCCTCGGCAGCCGTGCCGTCGTAGCGCACGGCGATCGGCAGGAAGTGGAACATGAGGTTGGGGTAGGCGACCTCGTCGTTGGTGCGGATGAAGCCGCCGCCCTCGAAGTGGTTGGAGGCACCGACGCCCCGGTTGAGGAAGAGCCACTCGGCGCCGATGTAGGGCGCCTTCCACTTCTTCAGCCACGGCGAGATCGACACCGGCTGCAGGCTGGTGTGCTGCAGGTAGACCTCGAGGTGGTCCTGGAGATTCTCGCCGACACCCGGCAGCTCCACACGGGTCTGCACGCCCGCGGCGCCGAGCACCTCGGGGTTGCCGACGCCGGACAGCTGGAGCAGCTGCGGCGAGTTGAAGGCGCCGCCGCAGAGGATGACCTCGCCGGCCTCGACCGAGTGCCGGCTGCGGCCGGCGCGCACGAAGTCCACACCGGTCACGCGGGTGCCCTGCCAGCGCAGCCCGGTGACCATGGCCAGCGTGGTCACGTCGAGGTTCTTGCGGTCGCGGACCGGCCGCAGGTAGGAGCGCGAGGCCGACATCCGGCTGCCCTTGTAGACATTGCGGTCGAAGGGGGCGAAGCCCTCCTGGCGATAGCCGTTGACGTCGTCCGTCCGGGCGAAGCCGGCCTGGGTCGTCGCCTCGAAGAAGGCCTGGAAGAGGGGCGAGTCGGCGGGGCCGCGCTCGAGCTTGAGCGGGCCGGCTCCGCCGCGCCACGCGTCGGCGCCGGCGATCGTCGTCTCCATGCGCTTGAAGTAGGGCAGGCAGTGGGCGTAGTCCCACGCCTCCATGCCGTCGAAGGAGGCCCAGGTGTCGTAGTCACCGGGGTTGCCGCGCTGGAAGATCATGCCGTTGATGCTCGAGCTGCCGCCGAGCACCTTGCCCCGGGCGTGCGGGACCCGACGGCCGCCCATCTGCGGCTCGGGCTCGGTCTCGTAGGCCCAGTCGTAGAGCGGGTTGCCCGAGGGGAACATCAGCGCCGCCGGCATGTGGATCAGCGGGTCGGCGAGGAAGTCCGCCCGCCCGGCCTCGAGGACGAGGACGCTCGTGCCCTCGTCGGCGCTCAGGCGGTTGGCGAGGGCGGATCCTGCGGACCCACCTCCGACGATGACGTAGTCGTAGCGATCTCTCATGCGTCCTCTCCCTCGGTCGTGGCGTCGTCGAACCACCCGGCGCGGGCCGGGCGGGTGTTGTGCCAGATGTGCTTGGTCTCCTGGTACTCGTGCAGGCCGGCGAGCCCGAGCTCACGCCCGATGCCGGACTGCTTCATGCCGCCCCACTCCGCCGCGGGGACGTAGGGGTGGAAGTCGTTGATCCAGATGGTCCCGTGGCGCAGTCGGCGGGCGACGCGCTCGGCGCGCCCCGCATCCTGGGTCCACACGGCACCGGCCAGGCCGTAGATCGTGTCGTTCGCGATGGCCACCGCGGCGTCCTCCGCCGCCTCGCGGGTCTCGCCGGCGAAGGTCTCGACGGTCAGGACCGGCCCGAAGGACTCGTCCTGGACGCACGACATCTCGCTCGTGCACCCGTCGAGGATCGTGGGCGGGTAGTAGCTGCCGCCCGCGAGGTCGCCACCGGGGCGCTCGCCGCCGCAGCGCAGCACCGCGCCCTCGGCCAGACCCGCGGCGACGTAGGCCTCGACCTTGTCCCGGTGGGCGTCGCTGATGAGCGGGCCGGTCTCGGCGCGCTCGTCGAAGGGGCCGCCGAGACGGATCGCCCGGGCGCGGCGGACCAGCTCGTCGACGACCTCGTCGTGCACCGACTCCTCGACGACGAGGCGCGAGCCCGCGGAGCAGACCTGGCCGGAGTCGAGGAAGATCGCGGTGAGCGCGTTGTCGATCGCGGCGTCGAGGTCGGCGTCGGCGAAGATCACGTTGGGGTTCTTGCCGCCGAGCTCGAGGGCGATCTTCTTCACCGTCGGGGCAGCCGCCGCCATGATCGTGCGGCCGGTGTGCAGGCCGCCGGTGAAGGAGACGAGGTCGACCTCGGGGGCCTCGGTCATCGCGGCGCCCACGGTGGCGCCCGGCCCGAGCACGAGGTTGGCGACGCCGTCGGGCAGGCCGAGCTCGGCGAGGGTGCGCACGAGCCAGATCGAGGTCTGCGGGGTCAGCTCGCTCGGCTTGAGGACGAAGGTGTTGCCCGCGGCCAGCGCCGGGGCGACCTTCCACGCCGTCTGCAGCAGCGGGAAGTTCCACGGGGTGATGAGCGCGCACACGCCGACGGGCTCGCTCACGACACGGGAGGAGACGTCGGGCATGCCGGGGTCGACGACCCGGCCGGCCTCGGCCTGGGCCAGGCCGGCGAAGTGCCGGAAGACCGCGACGATGTCCTGCATGTCGATGCGCGTCTCGACCATCCGCTTGCCGGTGTCGAGGGCCTCGAGACGCGCGACCTCCTCGAGCTCGCTCTCGAGCCGGTCGGCGAGGCGGTGCAGGAGGGCGGCCCGCTCGGGCGCCGGGGTGCTCGGCCACGGGCCGGAGTCGAAGGCTTGTCGGGCGGCGCGAACGGCCTCGAGGGCGTCGGCGGCACCCCCTTCGTCGACCGTCGCGACGACGGATCCGTCGGCGGGGCAGGTGATCTCACGGGTCTCTCCGGACGCGGCGGTCCGCCACTGCCCGTTGATGTGCAAGGTCGTCATCGGTGGCTCCCTGTCGGTGGCGTGGGTCGGCACCGACCGTAACGCACGTTTCAGTTCCATGTGAAACGCGCGTTACGGTTAGGCTGGCGACATGGCCACCACGGAGCGCCGTCGTCCGGCGCGGGAGCGGCTGCTCACCGCAGCCGACGAGCTGATGTTCGTCGAGGGTGTCGTGCTGACGCCCGTCGACGTCATCCTGCGACGTGCCGGCGCCTCGCCCGCCACGCTCTACGCCAACTTCGGCAACAAGGACGGGCTCATCGCCGCGGCGCTCGAGCGAAGGCTCGGGGAGTGGACCGAGGTCTGGGACGCGGCGCTCGCCGCCGCCGCCACGCCCACCGACCGGCTGCTCGCGATCTTCCCGGCGCTGCGGACCTACCAGCGCGAGCGGCTCGACGAGCGGTGGTGCGCCTTCAGCGGGACGGCCGCCGCGACGGGCAACCCGGCACCCGCGGTCGCCGAGATGCTCACGGCTGAGGACACCCTCCTGCACGAGCGGATCGAGGCGCTCGCCGCCGAGGTCGTGCCGGGGGAGCGTGGCGTGCGACTGGCCGACGAGGTCGTCGTCGCCTACCTCGGCGCCATCACCGGCATGCTCCGCGGCGACCAGGAGCGGGCCATCGCCGCCGGCGAGCGCACCGCCGCGCACCTCGTCGAGGTCGCCCTCGCCGAGTTCTGACCGTCAGGGTCGGCGCCACACGCTGACGTGGGACTCGGTGTCGGGGCCGAAGGGGGTCCCGCTCCAGTCCTCGTGGCGGGACTCGAGCTCCAGGCCCGCACAACGCGCCATGAGGTCGAGCTCGCTGGGCCAGACGTAGCGGTAGTTGTGGGTGCCCCGGCGATAGCTGCCGTCGGCCTGCCGAGTCAGGTGGTGCGAGGTCGCCTGCTGGGTCACCGGGTCGAAGGTGTCGAACCCGACGTGGCCGTCGGACACGTCGAAGGGGACCGCCACCTGGCCCGGGACGAGCCGACGCAGGGGAGGGAGGCCGACCTCCACGACGAACCGCCCGCCGGGGCGGAGGTGACGTGCGGCGTTGCGGAAGCACTCGACCTGCTCGTCCTGCGTCCGCAGGTTGCCGATGGTGTTGAAGACGAGGAAGACCAGGCTGAACTCACCGTCGACCCGTGTCGTCGCCATGTCGCCGACGACCACGGGCAGCTGTGCCGCCGAGACCTTCGTCCGCAGGACGTCGACCATCGGGGCGGACAGCTCGATCCCGGTGACCGGGACCCCCTTCGCCAGCAGGGGCACCGCGACACGACCGGTGCCGATCGCGAGCTCGAGCGCGGGCCCTCCACCCGCGAGCTCGGCGAGCGTGTCCACCACGGGATCCAGCACCTCCGGTGCGGACATGCCGGTGCCCGCCGGGTCGTCGTAGCGTTGCGCCTGCTCGGCCGTCCACACGTCGCTGCTCGTCATCGCACCAGCACAGCAGGGCGAGGCAGCGGGCCGCCACCGGATTTCGACGACGTCGTCGGGACGGTCTGGTTGGATCACAGGTGGCCCACCCCACCCCCTTCGTCTGGAGCTCGCATGCCGCACGCCGCCGACAGCCACGACCTCATCCGGGTGCAGGGAGCGAGGGAGAACAACCTCAAGGACGTGAGCGTCGACCTGCCCAAGCGGCGGCTGACGGTCTTCACCGGGGTCTCGGGCTCGGGCAAGAGCTCGCTCGTCTTCGGGACGATCGCGTCCGAGTCGCGCCGGCTCATCGACGAGACCTATAGCGCCTTCCTCCAGGGCTTCATGCCCTCGCTGGCACGGCCCGACGTCGACCACCTCGAGGGCCTGACGACGGCGATCATCGTCGACCAGGAGCGCATGGGGGCCAACCCGCGTTCGACCGTCGGCACGGCGACCGATGCCAATGCGATGTTGCGCATCCTCTACTCGCGCCTGGGCCAGCCGCACGTCGGGCCGCCGACGGCCTTCTCCTTCAACGTCCCCACGCGCAAGGCGAGCGGGTCGATGACGACGGACAAGGGCACCCACACCGAGCGCAAGACGGTCAAGCAGCAGGTCTACCTCGGCGGCATGTGCCCGCGCTGCGAGGGCATGGGGCAGGTGAGCGACATCGACCTCACCGCCCTCTACGACGACACCAAGACGCTCGAGGACGGCGCACTGACCGTCCCCGGCTACTCGATGGACGGCTGGTACGGCCGCCTCTTCGCCGGCATGGGCCTGCCGATGGACAAGCCGATCAAGGACTTCACGAAGAAGCAGCTCGAGACGATGCTGTGGAGCGAGCCGACGAAGATCAAGGTCGAAGGGGTCAACCTCACCTTCGAGGGGATCATCCCCAAGATCCAGAAGTCGATGCTCAGCAAGGACCCCGAGGCGATGCAGCCGCACGTGCGCCGCTTCGTCGAGCGGGCCGTGACCTTCCAGACCTGCCCCGAGTGCGAGGGCACCCGCCTCACCCCCGAGGCCCGCGCGTCGAAGATCAAGGGCAAGAGCATCGCCGACCTGTGCTCGATGCAGATCAACGACCTGGCCGCCTGGGTGCGCGAGCTCGACGAGCCGGGCTTCGAGCCGCTGCTCGCCGGCCTGCAACACCTGCTCGACTCCTTCACCGAGATCGGTCTGGGCTACCTCTCCCTGGACCGCCCCGCCGGCACCCTGTCCGGAGGAGAGGCCCAGCGGGCGAAGATGATCCGTCACCTCGGGTCCTCGCTCACCGACGTCACCTATGTCTTCGACGAGCCGACGATCGGGCTGCACCCCCACGACATCGACCGGATGAACGACCTGCTCCTGCGCCTGCGCGACAAGGGCAACACCGTGCTCGTCGTCGAGCACAAGCCGGAGACGATCGCCATCGCCGACCACGCCGTCGACCTCGGCCCCATGGCGGGGTCGAAGGGGGGAGAGATCGTCTTCGAGGGGACCGTCGAGGAGCTGCGGGCCAGCGACACCCTCACCGGGCGCCACCTCGACCACCGCGTCGCGCTCAAGGACGAGGTCCGCTCCGCCGCAGGGGCGCTCGAGATCCGTGGCGCCAGCACGCACAACCTCCAGGACGTCGACGTCGATGTCCCCACCGGGGTCCTCGTCGCGGTGACGGGCGTCGCCGGGTCGGGCAAGAGCTCGCTCATCCACTCCGGTCTCGACCACCGTGACGAGGTCGTCGTCGTCGACCAGTCGGCGATCAAGGGCTCGCGGCGCAGCAACCCCGCGACCTACACCGGCCTGCTCGAGCCGGTCCGCAAGGCCTTCGCCAAGGCCAACGGCGTCAAGCCGGCGCTCTTCAGCTCCAACTCCGAGGGCGCCTGCCCGACGTGCAACGGCGCCGGCGTGATCTTCACCGAGCTCGGCGTCATGGCCACCGTCGAGTCGCCGTGCGAGGACTGCGAGGGGCGCCGCTTCCAGGAGGCGGTCCTCGAGTACGAGCTCGCCGGCAAGAACATCGCCGACGTGCTCGAGATGTCGATGAGCGAGGCCGAGGCCTTCTTCGCCAAGGAAGGCCCGGCCCCCCTGCCGGCCGCGCACAAGATCCTCACCCGCCTCGTCGACGTGGGTCTGGGCTACCTCACCCTCGGCCAGCCGCTCACGGCGCTGTCCGGCGGCGAGCGCCAGCGCCTCAAGCTCGCCGTGCACATGGGGGACAAGGGCGAGGTCTACGTCCTCGACGAGCCGACGACCGGCCTGCACCTCGCCGACGTCGACAACCTGCTCGCCCTGCTCGACCGCCTCGTCGACTCGGGCAGGTCGGTCATCGTCATCGAGCACCACCAGGCGGTCATGGCGCACGCCGACTGGATCATCGACCTCGGTCCCGGTGCCGGCCACGAGGGTGGTCGGGTCGTCTTCGAGGGCACGCCGGCCGATCTCGTGGCGAAGGGGGAGACCCTCACCGCCACGCACCTGGCGGCCTACGTGGGTCGCGAGAGTTAGGATCGCCTCACCTTCAGTGCCGGCCGGTGGCGCTGGGGGCGAGGAGGTGAGGCATGACGACGACCGCGACGCGACTCGAGCTCGCACGCGAGGCGACGCGGACGCCCCCTTCGCTCGGCCGACGGGCCATCTCCCTCCTCGTCCTCGGCGCACTGCTCGTCGGGGTCGCGCTCGTCTCGCTCTTCGTCGGCAGCGGCGACATCCCGGTCGGCGAGGCGTGGCGGGCCCTGTGGCACGACGACGGCAGCACCAATGCCGAGATCATCCGCGGGTCGCGACTTCCGCGCACCCTGCTCGGCGTCGCCGTCGGCGCCGCGATGGGTGTCGCCGGCGCGCTCATGCAGGCGATCACCCGCAACCCGCTCGCCGACCCCGGGCTCCTCGGCGTCAACGCCGGGGCCTACTTCGCCATGGTCGTCGGCTTCTCCCTCGTCGGCGCCACGTCGACCGCCGGCAGCATCCCCTTCGCCATGGGCGGAGCCCTCGTCGCCGCAACGCTCGTGCACGTCGTCGGCTCCCGGGGCAGGGGAGGGGCCAGCCCGGCGAAGCTCGTGCTCACCGGCGTGGCCGTCAGCTGTGTCTTCACCGGGGTGGCCTTCGGCATGACGATGGTCGACCCCAAGGCCTTCGACGCCATCCGCGGGTGGCAGGTGGGCTCGCTCGACAAGGACCACGCCTTCGACCTGCTGACCGTCACGTCGCCGTGGATCGCCGGTGGGCTGGTCGTCGCGCTCCTGCTGTCGACCCAGCTCAACGCCCTGGCCCTCGGCGACGACCGGGCACGCTCCCTGGGTGTCCCGGTGACCGCGGTCCGCACCATCGGCTTCCTCGCCCTGACCGTGCTCTGCGGCGCGGGGACGGCTGCCGTCGGGCCGATCTCCTTCCTCGGCCTGATGATCCCGCACGCCGTGCGCACGCTCGTCGGTCCCGACCAGCGGTGGCTTCTGTCGGCCTCGGCGCTGGCGGCGCCGGTGCTCTTCCTCGCCGCCGACGTCGTCGGCCGGGTCCTGCTCGTGACCGAGCTGCCGGTGGGCATGGTGACGGCCTTCATCGGGGCACCCGTGCTCATCCACCTCGTCCGGTCGCGCGGGGCGAGCGAGCTGTGAGCGCGCCGGCCCAGATCTGGCCACGCCGGGTCCGCGTGCTGCGCACGCGCTCGGGGCGCACGAGTCTGCGCGTGGACCTGCGCACGAGCCTCACGACGCTCGCCCTGACCCTCCTCGCGCTCGTCGTTGCCGTCTGGTCGCTCGGCGTGGGATCCACGCCGGGGTCCGACCTGCCGCTCGACCGGGTGGTCGGGGCCTTCACCGGCACCGAGTCGGAGGTGGTGCGGCGCATCGTCGTCGAGGGCCGCCTGCCCCGGGTGCTCGTCGCCCTGCTCGGCGGTGCGGCCCTGGCGCTCGGCGGCGCCATCCTGCAGACGATCACGCGCAACCCCCTCGGCAGCCCCGACATCATCGGCTTCACCAGCGGCGCCAACACCGGCGCCCTCGTCGCCATGCTCGTGCTCGGCACCGGCTATGCCGGGGCGACGGTCGGCTCGCTCGTCGGGGGTCTGCTCACGGGTGCGGTGATCTACCTCCTCGCCTTCAAGGACGGCGTGCACGGCACCCGCCTGATCGTCATCGGCATCGGCGTGAGCGCGATGCTCGTGGCCTTCAACGGATTCCTCCTCGTGCGGGCCCGGGTCGAGAATGCCGCGGCCGCCGCGGCCTGGGGTCAGGGCATCTTCGACCAGCTGCGCTTCGTCGACGTCATCGCCGTGGGCGCCGCGCTGGCGGTCCTGCTGCCGGCGCTCGCAGCACTGACCCCGAGCCTGCGGATGTTCGAGCTGGGGGAGGCCGCCGCCCGGAGCAAGGGCGTCGACACCACCCGCGACCAGCTCCTCCTGCTCGTCGTCGCCGTCGCGCTCGTCGCCGCGGTGACCGCCGTGGCCGGGCCGGTCGCCTTCGTCGCGCTCATCGCCCCGCAGGTCGCCGCGCGGCTCGCCCGCAGCCCGGGCATCCCGCTGACGACGACCGCGGCCGTCGGGGCCTCGCTGCTCGTCGTCTGCGATGCGGTGGCACGCACTCTGCTGGCGCCCGTCCAGCTCCCCGTGGGGGTCATCACGACCGCGCTCGGCGGCGTCTACCTGCTCGGTCTGCTCCTGCACCAGTCCCGGAAGGCCACGACATGAGCCCCTCCCGCCTGCACGCTGCCGACCTGCGGGTCGGCTACGACGACCGGGTGATCATCGAGGACCTGTCCGTCGAGATCCCCGACGGCTCCTTCACCGTCATCGTCGGCCCCAATGCCAGTGGCAAGTCCACCCTGCTGCGCGCCCTGTCCCGCCTGCTGCGACCGACGCACGGGGCGGTGCTCCTCGACGGCCACGACGTGCGGGAGATGGGCGGCAAGGAGTTCGCGAGGGAGCTCGGCCTGCTGCCGCAGGAGTCGATCGCGCCCGAGGGGATCACCGTCGTCGACCTCGTCGCGCGGGGGCGCTTCCCCTACCAGCGGCTCTTCCGGCAGTGGAGCGACGAGGACGAGCGCGCCGTGCGCGAGGCGCTCGAGGCCACCCAGCTGCTCGAGCTGTCCACCCGACCCGTCGAAGCCCTCTCGGGCGGGCAGCGGCAGCGGGTCTGGATCGCCATGGCGCTCGCCCAGGAGACACCGATCCTGCTGCTCGACGAGCCGACGACCTATCTCGACCTGGCGCACCAGCTCGAGGTGCTCGAGCTGTGCACCCGCCTGCACCGACAGGGACGCACCCTCGTCGCCGTCCTCCACGACCTCAACCAGGCCGCCCGCTATGCATCGCACCTCGTCGCGATGTCGTCGGGTGCCGTTGCGGCGCAAGGGACCCCGAGCGAGGTCGTCACCGAGGAGGTCGTCCACCGCGTCTTCGGTGTGCGGGCCCGCGTGATCGACGACCCGGAGACCCGCACACCCATGGTCATCCCCCTGGCCAGCGGGGCGGTCTCCGCCGCCGACCTGCCCGGCGACACCGCCATCGCCCACGACCCGTCCCACCCCTGACCCCACCCCCTTCGGAAGGACCCCTCCCATGGCACCCCTGCGACGACTCGTCGTCACCCCGACCCTCGTGCTCGCCCTGACCGCGCTCGCCGCGTGCGGCTCGTCCGACGACTCCGCGGAGAGCGGTGACGGCGGCAGGGTCGTCGGCACCGTCGAGCGCGGGCCCGAGACCGACGTGACCCAGGCCGGCGACGAGCTCAAGGTCGTCGCCCTCGGCTGGTCCGACGGCGAGATCGCCGCCTCGCTCGGGGTCACCCCGACGGCGATCTACGACTGGCAGGGCCACGGCGCGGACAACAAGGGCGTCGGCGAGTGGGCCCAGGACGACGTCGAGGACGCCGACATCGAGGTCATCAAGAACTCCGGCACGACCTACAACTACGAGCAGATCGAGCTGCTCGAGCCCGACCTCATCCTCAACGTCCGCGCGGCGGGCGACGACAAGGTCTTCGACCGCCTCTCGAAGATCGCGCCCGTGGCCTCGGCCCCGAAGGACGCGCCCGACTTCGCGGTCGACTGGCGCACCCAGACCGAGATCATCGGCAAGGCCCTGGGCAAGGACGAGGAGGCCAAGGAGGCCGTCGCCGAGACCGACGAGGTCATCAAGGACGCCGCCGCCGAGCACCCGGAGTTCAAGGACAAGACCTTCGCCTACGGCGTGAAGTTCGGCGAGGCCTACGGCGGCTACGTCGAGGGCGACGCGCGCTTCGACGTCTTCGGCGAGCTCGGCTTCGTCGAGAACCCCGCGCTCAGCAAGCTCACCCCGAGCGGTGGCTTCTTCGCCGCGGTCGCGGCCGAGCAGGTGGGGGCCTTCGACGCCGACGTCGCCGTGCTGTCGACGATCGGCCTGCCGCTCAAGGACCTCGAGTCCGACGCCAAGATCAGCTCCCTGGCCGTCGTCAAGGAGGACCGCGCGCTGGTCCTCGACGAGAAGGACGAGGTGAACGTCGCCCTCGCGGCCGGCACCCCCGAGTCGATCGCCGTGGCCGTCGAGAAGGTCACCCCCGACCTCGCCAAGGCAGCCGCCACGGCGAAGTGACCGGGCGTCACGCCCCGCCCCGCCACTGACGAAGGGGGCCGCACCGGACGATCCGGTGCGGCCCCCTTCGGTGTCGTGCGTCGTGAGGTGACGCTCCGGCCGGCGCTCAGCCGGGGCGCCGCGGCGTGCGGACCGCCTCTCCGGTGCGCAGGCGCCGCTTGGCCATCTTCTTCTGCACGCGGCGCCCCTGGGCGACGACCGCCGGCACGGCGGCCAGACCGAAGGCCGGGAAGAGGTCGCCGGCGCGCACGACCGCGCCGCGCCACGCCGGGACGGCCGTGACGAGCCTCGGCTTGTCGAGCACCCGGCTCACCGCGAGCACGACCTCCTCGGGCTGGAGCAGCTTGCCGGAGAAGGACAGCGCCGCGGCCGGGTCGTCGAGCTTGTCGTGGAGCATCGGGGTCCAGATGCCGTCGGGGCAGACGCACGAGATGTCGATGTCCTTGACCTTCGCCGCGCGCAGGTCCGCGATCGTGCTCAGGCTGAAGCCCATGACCGCGTGCTTGGAGGCGGCGTAGACGCCCTCTCCGGGGACCGCGGTGATGCCCGCGAGCGAGGCGATGTTGATGATGTGGCCGCCGCCGCTCCCGCGCATGGCGCCGACCGCCGCGAGGGTGCCGTTCATCGTGCCGAGGGCGTTGACCTCGAGCATCAGCCGTCGCGTCGCCTCGTCGTGCTCCCATGCCGGGCCGGTGACGAGCACTCCCGCGTTGTTGACCCAGACGTCGAGCCGTCCGGCCACCTCGACGATGCGGTCACGCGCTGCCAGGACCTGGCTCTCGTCGCGCACGTCGACGGTCATCGCCGTGGCCAGGCTGCCGAGCGCGGCGGCGGTCTCGGTGGCAGCCGCCCCGTCGACGTCGGTGACGAGGACGTGGTGGCCGCGCTCGACGAGCATCGTGGCGATCTGCCGCCCGAGACCGCGCCCGGCGCCCGTCACGACGGCACCGGCGGGCCAGCGGGTGGGGGAGGAGCTCATCGCCGACCCGCCCGGATCGTGCCGTAGTCGATGCCGCCGTGGTGATGGGTCGGCACGACGGGCCAGAAGCGCTTCCACGGGGCGAGCTCGCTCGAGGGGAGGATCTGCAACCACCGCGGGTCCTCCGTGCTCGGGTCCGCGAGCGTCTTCTCCTTGATCATCGAGTCGTACTGGTCGAGCGAGTCCTCGAGGGTGTTGCCGTTCGGGCAGATCTCACGGCCGTACTGCTGGTGGTAGAGCTTCACGCCCGGGATCCGGGACTGCTCGGGCTGCCAGTTGTCGAGCGCGATCCCGTTCTCCGACGAGACCCAGACGCCGTCCGGGGTGTTGACGACGAGCGAGTGGTTGCCGTCGGTGTGCCCTGGGGTCCACAGCAGCGCGACCCCCGGGCCGAGCTCGATGTCGCCCTCGAAGGTCGCGAACTTGTCCAGGTCGACGCCCTCGAGACTGCCCTCGACGTACCAGGCCCACTGCATGGGATGCAGGTTCTGCAGGGTGGCCAGCTCGCGCGTGTTGACGAGCATCTTGGCCTTGCCGAAGATCGGGCCGCGCGGGGCCTGCTCTCCGGGGATGTTCGTGGAGGAGCCGAGGATCATCCGCGGGTCCTGCACGTGCAGGTGGTCGAAGGCGCAGAAGTCGACGTCCTCGGGGCCCAGACCGACCTGGGCCAGCGCCTCGTCCGGCTCGTTGTAGTAGTTGACGATGACCTGCTCGGCGCGATTCGCGTAGGGGATCTTGTTCATCAGGCGCTGCAGCTTGTCGAAGAAGGGCGCCTTGGCCGAGCCCTCCGGCACGGTCGGCTCGAAGACGAGCGTGCGTGGCCGACCGTCCCAGTCGTCGTACTGCACGACGACCATCCGGTTGATGATCGGGATCAGCGGGCTGTGCGGCCCGATGACGGCGGTGTTGAAGCCGTACTTGACGGGGTAGGGCGCCGAGGCGATGTCCACCGACTTCACCGCGGTGACCTGGCCCTGGGCCGTGAAGCGCTTCTTGTAGGCGACGGCCGCGCTGCGCACCGCCTCGAGCCGGTCACCGCGCGGCCAGATGTCGTGCACCCCGTCGAACTCGGGGATCGTGCGCGCCCCGAGGGAGCGGACGTCCGTCGTCGTGGGGTGGGTGGTCGGGGTGTCGGTCACGTAGTGCCTCCGGGGTCGGTGCGGTCGCAGTGCCGTCCAGCATGGCCGTCGCGTCCGGGCAGAACTTGACTCAGCGCGACAGATTGTCCGGCCCCCCCGCGTGTCGACCGCACCTCCCGAGGGCTCGAGCCGGTCCAGCGACGCACCGCGCGGGTCAGCGTGCTCTGCGAGGTGAAGCCCACCATCGTCGAGATCTGGGCAAGGGGCAGCGTGCTCGTCGAGATGAGGCGAAGGGACAGCGTGCGCCGGACGTCGTCGAGCACCGCCTCGTAGGTCGTCCCCTCTGCGGCCAGCGCGCGCTGGAGGGTCCGCGGGTGAATCGCGAGGAGGCGGGCCACGTCGGCGAGGGCGTGGCCGGTGGTCCCGATGGTCTCGACCAGCAACTGGTGGACCCTGACCGAGGTCGTCTGCCCCGGGTCGCGGTGGTCCCTGGCCAGGTGGGCGATCGCCAGGGCGCGGATCGCCTCGTCGGCGCCCGCGAAGCGCACGTCCATGGTGCGCTGGTCGACCCGCAGCGCCGCGACCTCGGTGCCGAACCTCACCCTGTCGCCGAAGACCTCGGTGTAGCGGGTGAGCGGGGACATGGGTGCGTGGGGGAGGTCGACCGATCGCAGCCCCGCGGTGGTCCCCACGAGCGCCGTCGAGATGCGGAAGAGCAACCCGATGCCGAGCTCCATCGCCTGGGGGGAGTAGGGGGACTCGCGCAGCTGCTTGCGGTAGGTGATCGCCACGACGCCCTTCGCTCCGCTCGGGTCCTCCTCGACGGCGATCCGCAAGGCCGGGCTGTGGACGAAGAGGAACCTCGTGACGCACTCGAGTGCCTCGTTCACCGTGCCCGACGCCTCGATCGCCACGGCGAGCGGGCCGAGGATCGTCAGGTCCTGGGCTGCGGCGAGCCGCAGGCCGAGGTCGGGGCAGGCCAGCTCGACGGCCGCCCGGTCGAGCATGAGGTCGTGACCGGTGATGGGGAGCACCCCGTCGTCGGCCTCGAGGACCTCGGGGTCGATCCCGTGCTGCTCGAGCAGGTCGAGCGGGTCGCCCCCGAGCTCGCGCACCAGCTCGGGGAACCCGCGCAGGCTGGCGCTGCGGATGAGGCCGGCGTCGCTGACGGCCAGGGGAGGCGGCGGGTGCATCCGAGCAGTCTCCCGCACGCCACCCCTGCCCGTCCGGCTCCGGTCAGTGGTCGACGCGCTCCCGCTCCTCGTCCTGCGTGGCGCTCGATCGGTCGAGCGAACGCATCCGCCACAGGGAGGCGATCACGGCGACGACCATCGACACGAGGATGACGACGAGCGAGTGCCAGGTCTCGATGTGCGGCACCCACGTGATCGGCTCGCCACCGTTGATCCAGCTCACCTCGTTGGCCTCCATGGCGTGCAGCACGAGCTTGACGCCGATGAACCCGAGGATCGCGGCGATGCCGTAGTGCAGGTAGACGAGGCGCTCGAGCAGCCCGCCGAGCAGGAAGTAGAGCTGGCGCAGACCCATGAGCGCGAAGATGTTGCACGCGAAGACGAGGAAGGGGTCGGTGGTCACCGAGAAGATCGCCGGGATCGAGTCGATCGCGAAGACGAGGTCGACGGTGCCCAGGGCGAGGATCACCAGGACGAAGGGGGTGAAGAAGCGCACCCCGTCCTTGCGCACGACGGCCTTGGCCCCGTGCCATTCGTCGGTGAAGTTCAGCCGCCGCTTGAGGGTGCGGATGACGAGGTTGTCGGGGGCACCCCCTTCGTCGTCGTGGCCGAAGGCCTGCTTCCACGCGACGTACACGAGGTAGGCGCCGAAGAGGTAGAAGACCCAGGCGAAGGACTCGATGACCTGCACGCCGACGAGGATGAAGATGCCTCGCAGGACGATGGCGATGAGGATGCCGATCATCAGCACCCGCTGCTGGAGCGCGTGCGGCACCGCGAAGCTGCCGAGCAGGATGATGAAGACGAAGAGGTTGTCGATCGAGAGCGAGTACTCGAGCAGCCAGCCCGTGAGGAACTCGCCGGAGCGCTGCGTGTCGCCCATGGCGAAGAGCACGCCGGCGAAGACCAGGGCGAGGGAGACGTAGACGGCGACCCAGGCGCTCGACTCCTTCATCGACGGCACGTGGGGACGCTTGATGACGAGGAGCAGGTCGAGGATCAGGATCGCGCTGAGCACGGTCAGCGAGGCGATCTCGAAGATCTGGTAGGCGGACACGGAGGAACCCTTCGGGTGGGGACGGCGGACAGGTCCGCGAACGTCTCTCCCACGCTGTGCGCGCCTCCACGACCGGGAGCCGGGGCTCCGTAGTGACGATCGTGGGGTGTCGGGATACTCCCCTTCGCTGGTCGGAGTCTACGGAGACGGTCCCCGACGGAGAAATCGTGCCCTCAGAGGATGACCGCGTCGGGGTCGTAGGTCCCGCGGACCCGGGCGTGCCGCGTGGCATTGGTCGAGAGATACTCGCGCTGCGGTCGCCCGGCCTCGAGGTAGCCCAGGTAGCCGCCGGAGCTGCGCGTGCCCATGAGGTCGTGGGCGTGCGCGAGCCACGAGCGGGCACGTGAGTACTGCGTCGACCCGGCGTCCGAGGACATGCCGACGTACCACTGGACGCTCGCGGTGTGACCACGCCAGGGGAAGGGGGTGTCCGTCGCCCCGAGCGTGCGGACCGCCCCGTCGAGCGGGTCGAGGATCGCGGCGGCGGCCAGGCCGCGGGAGGCGGCCGAGCGCATCGCCTCGACGACGGCCTCGGCGGTGCCGCTCGTCATGACCCGCACGATGTCGGAGCCGGCGACGAAGCGCGTGCGCGGTGTCGTCGTGCCGCCGCCGAGGTAGGCCACCGCGGCGAGGTGGGTGCGCGAGGTCGTCGACGTCCGCAGGGGAGTGACGCCGATCGCGGAGCGGGCAGAGGCCGCCCGTGCGTCCTGGCGTCCCGCGGGGCAGACGCCGAAGACTCGCACGGACAGCGAGGAGCCGGAGACGTCGACGTGGGCATTGGCCCAGGTGTCGCTCGGCTGCTCGGCCATCCAGGCGGCCCAGCGCCGCACGACCGTGGCCGCCGCCGAGGCCGGGTAGCTGAGGGTGAAGAAGCCCATCGACGTGGCCGGGATGGTCCGGTAGGTGAAGGAGGTGACGATGGCGGCGCCCGATCCGCCGCCCCGCAGCGCCCAGTAGAGGTCGGCGTCGTGCGACGCGTCGACCGTGCGGATGCGTCCACGCCCGTCGACCACGGTCGCGCGCACGAGGCGGTCGGCCGTCAGGCCGTAGCGGCGGCTGTCGACGCCCAGCCCGCCGGCGAGGGTGAGCCCTGCGGTACCGACCGTCGGGCAGGTGCCCGTCGGGATCGAGCGTCCGTGGGCGGCGAGGGCCTCGTGCACGGCGTAGAGGCCGGCTCCGGCGCCGACGGTCGTCTGCGTGCGGCCGGGCGTGAGCCAGACCGAGCGCAGGCTGCGGGTGTCGACGACGAGTGCACCGGTCGTGGCCGAGGCGCCGACGTAGGAGTGGCCACCGGAGCGCCCGGTCACCTGCAGCCCGTGCGCGCGGGCGAACTCGACGCAGGTCGCGACGTCCCGGGTCGACAGCACGCGGGCGATCGCCGCCGGTCGGCGGAAGTCCCACCGCGGGTCGAAGAGCGTCCGACGGCTGGAGTAGAGGCTGCTGCCGGGTCTGGCGATGCTGCCGCGGATCGCGGCGTCGAGGTCGGCCCAGTCCGTGGGGCTCGGCCCGGCTGACGCTGCCTGGGGTGCGACGAAGGGTAGCGCGGCCCCGGCACCGAGGACGGTTCGACGTGAGATGTCCATGATTCCCCCGACGCGCCGGGCCCTGTCGTGGTTGCCGTCGTCATCCATCCGTGACCAGGCGCCGTCCACATCCTCCTCCGGTCGACGGGCTGCGTCCACAGCCTCGGGCGGGCCCGTCCGCGGACTCTCCGGTTCGGTGAGGCTGGACGCACCACATGCCGACGAAGGGGGAGTGCCATGGCCACGACGAGCACGGGCGAGGCGGTCGAGGAGGTCAACGAGGTCGTGCTGACCGGTCGGCTGAGCGGCGGGACGCAGGTCCGCGAGCTGCCCAGCGGCGACGAGCTCGTGACGCTGCGGGTCGTGGTCACCCGGGGAGCGGGCCACGTGGTCGATGCCATCGACTGCGCCTGCTGGACGGCGGTCACCCGCCGCGCCGCGCAGCGCCTGTCCGAGGGGGACCGGGTCCGGGTCGAAGGGAGCCTGCGTCGCCGCTTCTTCCGCACCCCGGCCGGTGCCGCGAGTCGCTACGAGGTCGAGGTCCGGCGGCTCGTCCGGGATCGCCGATGAGCGATGTGTACCGTGGACGGATGGGGTCCACCAACTTCGAGATCGCCCACGACGAGGTGCCGGTCATGACGCGCGACGAGATGCTCGCCATGGAGGGCAGCGGCTGGACGGGCGACCTCGAGGCACTGAGGTCCGACCTCGTGGAGTCGGTGTGACGCACGTTGGCACCTCGCTGTGACGACCACCGACCTCCGCGGGTTGAGCGCCTTCCCGCTGACGCCGATCGTCGACGACGCGGTCGACGAGGCAGCCTTCGCGCGCATCGTCGAGCAGCTCGACGGCTCGGCGGTCGACAGCATCACGGCCCTCGGGTCGACCGGCAGCTATGCCTACCTCGACCGGGACGAACGCCGCCGGGTCGTCGAGCTCGCGGTGGCCACCGCCGGTGACGTCCCCGTTCTCGCAGGCATCGGGCACGTACGCACACGCGAGGTCCTGCGCCACGCCGACGACGCACAGGCCGCCGGGGCGAGCGGTCTGCTGCTCGCGCCGGTCACCTACCAGGCGCTGACCGACGACGAGGTCTTCCAGCTCTTTGCCGACGTCGACGCGGCCGTCTCGGTGCCCGTCGTCGTCTACGACAACCCCGGCACCACGCACGTGGCCTTCAGCGACGAGCTGTACGCCCGGATCGGCCGGCTCCCGTACGTGGCGGCGATCAAGATCCCGCCGGTCACCGGGGGAGTGGACGTCGTCGGGGCGCGGGTGGACTCCCTTCGCTCGGTCATCGCGCCCGAGGTGAAGATCGGCATCAGCGGAGACGCCGTGGCTGCCGATGCCCTGCTCGCCGGGTGCGATGGCTGGTACAGCGTGCTCGCCGGCACGCTGCCGGGGCCGTGCCGCGCGATCGTCGACGCGGCCGCTGCCGGCGACAGTGCGATGGCGCAGCGGCTGTCCGGCCGGCTCGACCCACTGTGGCAGCTCTTCGGCGCCCACGGCAGCTACCGAGTCGTCGCCGCGCTCGCCGAGGAGCTCGGCCTCGTGCAGCACCCCACGCTGCCCCGCCCCGTCCTGCCCCTGGACGAAGGGGGGCGCGCCGACGTGCGGGCGGCGCTCACCTCCCTTCGTGACGCGGGTGTGGTCGAGCGGTGATCCTGCCGCCAGTGCGTGACCCCCGGATGATCATGGTCCGGCGTGGCGGGACGCTCACCGACGCCGACCACCGGCTCCTCGCGCTGTGGGCCGCCGAGTGCGCGGAGCACGTCCTGCCACTCTTCGAGGCGGCGGTGCCCGACGACCGTCGGCCGCGCGAGGCGATCGCTGCGACCCGGACGTGGGCCGATGGCGAGATGCCGATGATGACGGCACGCGCCCTGGGCGGGCATGCGATGGGTGCGGCTCGCGAGCTGCGCGGACCCGCACGGTTCGCCGCCTACGCCGCCGGCCAGGCGGCCTGTGTCGGCCACGTCGCCGAGCACGACCTCGGGGCGGCCGCCTACGCGATCAAGGCGACCGTGGCGGCGGCACCCGACGACGGGGGCGAGCAGGCCCGCCGGGTGGAGGCTGCGTGGCAGTGCGAGCGTCTCCCTGACGCGGTCCGCGAGCTGGTCCTCGAAGACATGGCAGGGCGCAACGACATCTGCTGGTCGGTCTTCGACGTGGACGGTCACTGACGACGCGACACCCGTGCGTGGCGCTACGCGTGACGTGCAGGAGGGCCAGCGGTACCTTGGTGGACGAAGGGATGTGATCCAGATGACATTCGAGATCCACGACCTGGGCTCCGACGTCGAGACTCGTCTCAGCGAGGTGGCCCGCAGCCACGGACGCACGATGGAGGCCGAGGCCGCCGGCATCCTCACCGCCATCACCCAGGGTCGAGCGCACGACCCCGAGGCCGTCATGAACCTCTACACGGCCGCGCGGCGCAAGGTGTCCAAGGAGGCGCTGGCGCCGCCGACGCAGGTCGACTTCACGCCTGACGGCTACTGATCCGGCCGGTGCGCTCCTTCGACGACCTCGTCGCCGAAGCGGCCGCCGCCGACGTCACGGGCTGGGGCTTCGCTTGGCTCGACGGACGGACGACCGAGGAGCGCCCACCATCGAGTTATGTCAGATGGATCGAGGCTGCGCTGGCTGATGCCGGCGCCGCACTGGACATCGACACCGCGGGGGAGAGGTGGTCGACGAGGCCGCTGACCTCCCTTCGCGCACCGTCCTCACCGAGGCCTGGCCACCCAACTCGGTCCGGGCACGTGCTCGTCTGGGGCCGCGTGGTGCCGAGTCGTCGGCGCCCGGTCCGACGCCTTGCCCTTCGAGGATCGATCCTTCGACCTGGTGACCTCGCGGCACCCTGCGTCTGGTGGGTCCCGGACTCCACGGTCGAGCGCCACGAGGCCACGTTGCACTCGACCCGGCACCTCGTCCGGGCCCACCCCGGGACGCTTCTGACATAATGTCTGGCTCGTCCTCGCGGTCACGCTCCAAGGGGGAGGCTCGCCGGTCAGACCGGGTAGTCGCCCTTGATGACGAAGTAGCTGCCGCGGATCGTCCCGGCGAGCTTCGACTTCTGGCGGGCGAACTTGAAGCCGGACAGCTCCTCGGGCGCCTCCATTCCGTCGGACAGCTTGAAACCGACGGCGCGCTTGCCGCCATCCTCGAGGGTCCACAGCACGTTGATCGCCAGCCCGGACTCGTAGAAGACGTGCGTCCAGTGGATGCCGTCCACCTCGACGACGGTGGCCTGCAGCGGCCGAGCGGCGATGACGATGCCGCGCTCGTCCTCGAGGATCCGCGAGACCCGGTCGATGACCTCGGGCACGTCGGCCGCGTCGTCGACGGCGAAGGTGTGGTCGTACTTGTTCTTGAAGTAGCGCGCCTCGTTGGCCCGCAGCCCGGCGAGGGCATCGGCGACCGGCGAGCTCTCGAGGCCCTCGGTGGACACGTGCGTGAAGTCGACGACCTGGCTCATGAGGCTCCTTGCGTGGTGTGCCGGTGAAGGAAATCTACGCCTGAGAACCGCTCGCGACACCGGAGACGGCATAACGCCGATAATCCACATTATGTCA
Organism: Janibacter sp. CX7; assembly: GCF_024362365.1. Classification (NCBI taxonomy): domain Bacteria; kingdom Bacillati; phylum Actinomycetota; class Actinomycetes; order Micrococcales; family Intrasporangiaceae; genus Janibacter; species Janibacter sp. CX7. The sequence continues at coordinate 1,615,084 of NZ_CP101464.1, forward strand.
GTTCAGTCATGACCGGACGTCGAACCCTGCCCCCCACGCCCGTCGGCACCCAGCTCGTGCCGGATGCGCCGCAGGTCCTCCATGAGCGAGCCGACGAGCACCCATCGCATGCCCTGCGGTGCGCTCGTGTCGAGCGGCTCGGTCAGCGCGGGCGCCGTGTCCTCGAGCGCGTCCGCCGACGTGGTCGGCACGGCCAGCCGCAGCTTCATCCGGGTGTCGTGCGCGGCGCGCTCCAGCTCCTCGGAGATGCCGGCGACCAGCGGCTCCTGCCGGACGCCCTCGTCGTAGTGGTCGACGTAGGCCCGGGTCATCCCCCGCACCTGCGTGCCGACCTTGGCGAGCATGTCGAGCGTGTCGCGCAGCGCCGCGAGCTCACCGCGGTAGCGCGCTGCGCGCGGGTTGAGCAGCAGCGAGTCCTCGGCCGCGTCGATGGCCTCCGTCGCCTCGTCACGAAGGGGGTGCAGCCGCCGGGCGTCATGGAGCAGCAGCAGGCGGCCGGGTCGGGTCTTGCGGGAGACGAGCGCATCGGCCAGGCGTTCGAGGGCTTCTGCCGTCTCCTCCCCCAGCAGGTCGAGCGCCGTACGAGCCGGCGCCAGCGCGACCGGCGGGACGAGCATCAGGTGCACGACGATGCCGATGACGGCACCGATCATCGTCTCGACGATGCGGATCGTGGCGTAGTCCGGCGTCGACGCGCCGAGGGTGAGGACGAGCAGTGCGCTGATCGCGATCTGGATGCCCGACCCGGTCGTCAGCCGCAGCGCCCACGACAGCACGAGTGCCGCGCTCACGGCCAGCATCACGACCCATGACGCCGTGCCGAGCACGACACCCATGCCGGTCGCCAGCAGGACCCCGGCCACCACGCCGACGCTGCGCTCGACCCCCTTCGTCAGGGACTGGTTGAGACTCGGCTGGACGACGAGCATCGCGGCGATCGCCCCGAAGACCGGCGGCGGACCGTCCGGGATCACGAGGTCGCAGACGATCCACGCGACGATCGTCGCCAGGGCGGTCTTGGCGACGTGCAGGAGTGGGTCGCGTGCGGAGGCGCGCACGGCCGCGGTCAGGCGCATGGCCTCACCGTAGGCCGTCGGCGCTCGTCATCCGCGCTTGGCCACGAGCTCGACGAGCGTGCCGTCGGGGTCCAGAACCACGGCATTGCGGTTGTCGTTGCCCGTGTCGTGGGGCTCCGTGTGACCGACGACCCCGTGGGACTCGAGATCGCGGTAGGTAGCGTCCACGTCATCCACCCAGAAGACGAGGCTCATCGCGGGGCTGCCGACCTGCGGATCGAGGCCATGGACGCGGCGCGCGGCCTCGGCGCTGCTGATCGCCACGACGAAGCCCCCTGCGGAGAGCTCCGCGTGCTCGGGCACGCCGTCGGTGGGCGTCCGGAAGGTCTCCGTGAGCCCCAGCCGCCCGCCGTAGAACTCCAGCGCCCGGAGCACGTCGTGGGTGAAGACGTTGACGAGGCCCGAGGTGATCACGAGCCCACGCTATCCCCGGGCATCGCCCTCGCTCCCCTGCGCGACGACGGAGAACTCGTTGTCGTCCGGGTCGGCCAGGAGCACCTCGCCCGGCTCGAGCTCGAGGTCGAGCCGCCGAGCCCCCAGCCCGACGAGTCTCTCGACCTCGTGGTCGAGCGTCGAGTCACCCGTCACGACGAGATCGAGTCGGAGCTTGTCGAGCCCCTCCTTGGCCGCGACGGGCGGGCCACCCCAGGCGATCTTCGTGCCACCTGCCGGGGACTGGATGGCGGTCTCCTCCCCCTCGTCCCAGACGAGCGGCCACGCCACGGCCTCGCTCCAGAAGAGGCCGACCGCGCGGGTGCCGTCGCACGACAGCGCCCCGATGCGCGCGGTGTCGGCGAGGAAGCCGTTGCCCGCCTCGATGACGCAGAACTCGTTGCCCTCGGGGTCGGCGAGCACGACGTGCCCCTCCTCCGGCAGTTGTCCGACGTCGATGTGCGAGGCACCGAGGTCGAGAGCCAGCGCGACGGTCGAGTCCTGCTCTGCCGCGGTGGCGCTCGTCAGGTCGAAGTGAGTCCGGCCAAGCCCTTGTCGCACGTCGTCACGTCGGCAGAAGCGGATCGCGACGTCGCTCGGGCCTGCCGGGAGCAGCTCGGTGCCGGACTCCCCCACGTCTCTGCCGAGGACCCGCGCCCAGAAGGCGGCCAGCGCGGCCGGGTCACGCACGTCGAAGGACAAGGACCTCAGCTCGCAGCTCATCCACCGACGCTAGGGCGGGCGGTCGGGTGCCGCAACGGACTTTCGACCCCTAGTCGAGCCCGGCGAGTCCCCCGGGGTCGATCTCGAGGTCGTGCAGCACCATGCGCGACCGGATGGCGACGACGCCGTGGTCGGCGCGCAACAGGTCGACGATCGACTCGAACTCCTCGGCGTCCCGGCAGGCCAGGCGCAGCTCGTAGTCGTAGTCGCCGGTCAGGCGCGACCCGGCGACGATCTGCGGGATGGCCGCGAGGCTGGCGGCAAACTCCCTGCGGACCGTGGACTCGCGCAGCCGCACCTCGCTGACCATCGTCAGCGGCCGACCCAGGGCAGCCGCATCGAGCTCGGCGCGGTAGCCACGGATGACGCCGGACGCGCGCAGGTGGCGCACCCGCTCCGCGACCGAGCTCGCCGACAGGCGGACCTCGCGGGAGAGTTCCTGATAGGTCGCGCGGCCGTCGCGCACGAGATGGCCGAGGATCTGGCGGTCGAGGCGATCGAGTGGACTCACCGTGACATCATCGCCCATTCCAGGCCCTAGCCGCGATCATCACGGCCAGACCCGCGCAGCGGGGGCACATCCCGCGCCATCCAGGGTCGCCGTCCGACGAGGGTGGTGCCACGTGGAAACCATCGCGCTCCGTCTGCTCCTCCCGCCTCTCGTCATCGCTGTCGCGAGCCTCGCGCAAGGCCGTCTCGGTGATCGCCTCGGGGGCCTCGTCGTCGGGCTCCCCCTCACCTCCGGCACCTTCCTGGGCCTGCTCCACCTGTCACATGGCCCCGAGGCACTCGCCCACGGCGCCCTGGGCATGCTCGGTGGCCAGATCGCGGTCGTCGCCATGTGTGTCACCTATGCGACCGCAGCCCCACGCCACTCCTCCGCCGTCGCCCTCGCCATGACCCTCGTCGCCTGGGTCATCGGCATCGCCCTCGTGCGGACGTTCGCGCAGGGAGTCCTCGTGACCGCCGCACTCCACGTGCTCGTGGCCCTGGCAGTGCTGGCCTGGTGGCCCCGTGCCGAGCCGGTCACGATGGCCGGGCCCGGGCGGAGCGCACGGCACGACCTCGTCGTCCGCGTCGCGATCGGCTCCGCTCTCGTCATCGCGCTGACCGCGACCGTCGAGACCCTGGGCTCGGGCCTCGCCGGCACGCTGGCGGCCGCCCCGCTCGTGGCGCTCGTGCTCTCCCCGTCGACCCATCGGTACCGCGGAGCCCGTGCCGTGCAGGACCTCCTGGGCGGAGTGGTCCGGGGCTCGCTCGGGGCCGCCGCCTTCGGTCTCGTCGTGGCCTGCACCGCGCCGCACCTCGGTGGGCTCGCGCTCGTCGCAGCCACGACGGCATGCCTCGCCGTGGTTGGGCTCGTCGGGCGCCTCGATAGCCTGCGGCCATGAGCCAGGCCATCGAGTCCGTCGCCGTCGTCGGGGCAGGTGCCATGGGCGCCATGTACGCCGCGCACTTCGTCGAAGGGGGTCTGCGCACCTCCCTGGTCGCCTCGGGTGAGCGGGCCGGACGCCTGCGCACCGAAGGTCTGAGCGTCAACGGCGCCCCGCTGCAGGCGTCCGTCCTCGATCCCGGCAGTGACGCTCCGCAGCCGGTCGACCTCGTGGTCGTGGCGGTCAAGCACCACGACCTGGCGGCTGCGATGGACGACGTCACCCCCTTCGTCGGGCCGCAGACCACACTCGTCTCCGTGCTCAACGGCTTGGACAGCGAGGAGGTCCTCGCCGGGCGGTTCGGCGCGGAGAGCGTGCTGCTGTGCATCGCCCTCGGCATGGCGGCAGGCCGCGAAGGGCGTGAGGTCACCTACCTCTCCCCCGGCCAGCTGACCCTCGGCACGGCGCCCGGCCTGGCGTCGACCGATCGTGTCCACGCCGTCACCGACGCGCTCGACCGTGCCGGCCTGCGGTGGGAGACACCGGCGGACATGCGCCACGAGATGTGGTGGAAGTTCATGGTCAACACCTGCATCAACCAGGCCTCTGCCGTGCTGCGCCGGCCCTACGCGGACTTCACGGTCGAGGGTCCGGCCCGCTCGCTCATGCTCGCCCTGCGTGACGAGGTCATCGCCGTCTCCGGGCCCGAGGGCGTGCCGCTCGGCGAGGCCGACTGCGAGCGGTGGGACCAGGTCCTCGCCGGCCTGCCCGGCGAGGGGCGCACGTCGATGCTCCAGGACGTGCTCGCCGGCCGCCCCACCGAGGTGGCCCTCTTCGCCGATCGCGTGGTCGAGCTCGGCAGGCGGCACGGGGTGCCCACGCCGCACAACCAGACGATCTCCTGGATCCTCGCCTGACCACGAACCGAGACACCTTTGGGTGATCGAAATCCTTCTTATTTGGTAGGACTAATCCGCAGTCGACCGAAGGAGCCATCGTGACCAGCCCCGACGCCCTGAGCTTCGCCTACTGGGTCCCCAACGTGTCCGGCGGCCTCGTCGTCTCCGACATCGAGCAGCGCACCGACCACTCCCCCGCGTACAACATCGACATGGCGCGCACGGCCGAGCAGGTCGGCTTCGACTACGCCCTGACGCAGGTGCGCTACCTCGCCTCCTACGGCGCCGACGCCCAGCAGGAGTCGGTGGCCTTCTCCCTCGCCCTCCTCGGGGCCACCGAGCGGCTCAAGGTCATCGCCGCCGTCCACCCCGGCCAGTGGCCGCCGCACATCCTCGCGAAGCTGGCCGCGACGGCGCAGTCCACCTCCGGCAACCGGTTGGCGCTCAACATCGTCTCCGGGTGGTTCAAGAAGGAGTACACCGACCTCGGCCTGGCCTGGCTCGACCACGAGGAGCGCTACCGCCGCGCCGAGGAGTTCATCGAGTTCCTGCGCGGCCTGTGGGACGAGGAGGAGTTCACCTACCGCGGCGACTTCTACCGCACCCGCGACGTCACCTTCCGTCCGGCGCCCGACACCAACCCGGAGATCTTCCAGGGCGGCAACTCCACGTCGGCGCAGGCCATGGCCGGGCGTCTGTCCGACTGGTACTTCATGAACGGCAAGACGCTCGAGGGTGCCGCCGAGCAGGTGCAGGCCGTCCGCGAGCAGGCGGCCCTCCACGGCCGCCGGGTCCGCTTCGGCATCAACGGTTTCGCCGTCGTGCGCGACAGCGAGGCCGAGGCCGTCGCGGTCGTCGACGAGATCATCGCCAAGGCGAACACCGACAAGGTCAACGACTTCGGCGAGGCGGTCAAGCAGGCAGGAGCGTCCACCGCGGACAAGAAGGGGATGTGGGCCGACAGCGAGTTCAAGGACCTCGTGCAGTACAACGACGGCTTCCGCACCGGGCTCATCGGGACGCCCGAGCAGGTGGCCGAGCGGATCGTCGAGTACAAGAAGGTCGGGATCGACCTCGTCCTCACGGGATTCCTCCACGTGCGCGAGGAGGTCGAGCGCTTCGGCCGTGAGGTCATCCCGCTCGTGCGTGAGCTCGAGCGGGACCTGCCGGAGCAGCAGCACAGCCAGCGCCTCGTGGCGGCCGGTGGCGGGGCGGGGCGCACTGTCGGGTGAGACCCTGACGTCATGAGCGAGCTGCGCGTGCCCTCGGGGCCCGGGATCCCCGGCGGGCTCGTCGTGCCTGCCGGGGAGCTCACCGAGCAGTTCAGCCGGGCCAGCGGACCCGGCGGCCAGGGGGTCAACACGACCGACTCCCGCGTGCAGCTCTCCCTCGACCTCGCCACGACGACCTCGCTCACCGACCGTCAGCGGGAGCGGGTGCTGGCCCGCCTGGCGCCCCGGCTCGTGGGCACGACCCTCACCGTCGACGCGTCGGAGCACCGAGCCCAGAGACGCAACCGCAGCGCCGCACGTGAGCGGATGGCCGCGCTGCTGCGCGAGGCACTGGCGCCCCCTCCCCCTTCGCGTCGGGCCACGAAACCCACCCGCGGGTCGCAGCGCCGCCGGCTCGCCGCGAAGTCCCGACGGGGCGAGATCAAGCGGGCCCGCTCACGCCCGTCCGGCGACGACTGACGACACGCTGCGTCCACCCTCCGTTTGACACGGCGCCTCGTGCGTTGTGTTGTGGATCACGGGACGCACGCGCCGCACCGGCGACGCACCCGGGCCGGAAGGACGCCGATGTCCGTCGACACAGCCAACCCCGAAGGGTCGTCCGAGCTCAACGCCGACTCCGCGCTGAAGCAAGGTGTCAGCGGCCGCCTCCTCTACTTCTACGTGCTCGGTGACGTCCTCGGGTCCGGCATCTACGTCCTCATCGGCCTCGTCGCCGGAGCGGTCGGCGGCGCCTTCTGGGCCGCCTTCGCCGTCGGTGTCACGGTCGCGACGATCACCGGGCTCGCCTATGCAGAGCTGGTGACGAAGTACCCGCAGGCGGCGGGGGCCGCCCTCTACGTCAACAAGGCCTTCAAGAACAAGACCCTGACCTTCTTCATCACCTTCTGCATGCTGTCGGCGAGCTATGCGGCGGCGGGCTCCCTCGCGACCGGTTTCGCCCAGTACTTCGGCGAGGTGTGGGAGGCGGCACCGGCGCTCGTCGTCGCCCTGGCCTTCATCGTCGCCCTGGCGATCATCAACTTCATCGGGATCACCGAGTCGGTCGTGGCCAACATGCTCATGACCTTCGTCGAGGTCACCGGCCTGGTCATCGTGCTCGTCATCGGCGTGGTCGCGGCCGTCCAGGGCAAGGTCGAGCTCGGCCGGATCGCCGAGTTCTCGACCGACAGCAACCCCGCCCTCGGCCTGCTCGCGGGCGTCGCGCTGGCCTTCTTCGCCATGACCGGCTTCGAGAATGCCGCCAACCTCGCCGAGGAGACGCGCAACCCGCGCCGCGACTTCCCGCGGGCGCTCATCGGTGGCATGGCGACGGCCGGCGTCCTCTACGTCCTCATCGCGGTCACCGCGGCCGTCACGGTCCCCATCCAGCAGCTGGCTGAGTCGGATGCCGCGCTGCTCGAGGTCGTCAAGACCGGGATCCTGCCGATCTCGGTCGCCGTGCTGACGATCATCTTCGCGATCATCGCCATGGTGGCCATCACCAACACCTGCCTGGTCTGCCTCGTCACCGAGTCGCGGATCCTCTACGGCATGGCACGCGAGGACGTCGTGCCCGCCCCCTTCGCCAAGGTCAGCAGCCGTCAGGTGCCATGGCTGGCGATCCTCTTCTCCGTCCTCGTCATCGCCGCGCTGCTCGTCTCCGGCGCCGACCTGGCCCAGCTGGCCAATGTCACGGTGGTCTTCACCCTGCTGATCTACGCGCTCGTCATCGTCTCCGCCGTCAAGCTCGACCGCCACGACCGCACCGACGAGACCTTCAGAGCGCCCCGGGCACTCCTCGCGATCGGTGTCGTGGCCAACTTCCTCATCCTCGGCTACGTCATCTACGACGACCCCGGGTCGCTCCTCTACTGCGCCGCGCTGCTGGGCGTCGGCGTCGTCCTCTTCATCGCCGAGCGGCTGCTCGGCGGCGGCACCCCGACCACCGATCTGGAGAGCTGACATGCACGTGCTCATCGCCACCGACGGCTCCCGCCAGTCCCTGCGGGCCGCCCGGCACCTCAAGTCCTTCGCGGACCCCACCAAGGTCGAGAGCATCCTCGTCCTGGCCGTCACCCGGCCCCTGGCGAGTGTGTCCTTCGTCGACGAGATCTCGGCCGACGCCAGGGCCCCCAGGCAGCTCACCGGGAGCTCCTTCAAGGCCGAGGCGGAGGCTGCGGTCGCGGTCATCGCCGCGGAGTTCGACGACTGGTCCGAGACGACCACGGTGCGCACCCGGGTGCGCAGCGGCACCCCGTCGACCGAGATCATCCGGGCGGCCAAGGTGTCGGGCATCGAGCTGATCGTCGTCGCGAGCGGCAGCCGGGGTCTGACGGACAAGGTCCTCATCGGCAGCACCGCCCAGCGGGTGCAGAGCACTGCACCGTGCCCGGTGCTCGTCGTGCGCCCGATCCCCCGGCCTCGACGCAAGAAGTCGTGACGTCGCCGCCGGCACACGGGCCGGCGGCGACGTCGACCTCACGCGCCGAAGGTCGTGACGAGCACCGAGGCGCTGGTCGGGGCCTTGCCACCCAGCAGGCCCGTGACGCGCCCGGAGCCGTTGCGCACGTTCATGTCCGGGCCGAAGGAGTGCTCGCCGCCCGGGTTGGTGTAGAAGAACTTCAGGGTGCTGCTCAGCGAGCGAGAGGTCCCCGAGCGGGACGTGAGACGGCCGGTGAAGGACCCGGAGCGGCCGGTGCTCGAGACCCAGGCGGTCGTCGCGTCGGTGTTGCGCATCGGCGTCGTCGCGACGAGCGTGCAGGCGGCCGGCACCGGGCCGGCCGGAGGCACGACGGCACCACCCGTGCAGGAGAAGGACTCGACGTTGACGAAGTTCTGCTGGTTCTTGCCGAAGGTGCTCGTGTTACCGCGCTTCATCAGCACGGAGACCCGGTGGGTGTCGCCGGGGAAGCCGGCGAAGGTGGTGTCGTAGACGCCCACGTAGGTAATGGTCGACAGCTGCGGCGGGGTGCTCGTGGTGGCCGCGGAGACGGCCCCACCGGCGGCGACCGCGGCGGCGGCGACGGCGGACGAGATGGCGATGGTGCGGCGGGACAGGTGCATTCGTGAACTCCTGACAGAGGTGTGGGTGTGGCGGATCCCGGCCCCCGTTGACACTCCCCTGGGCCCGTCGTCCGGGGGAAGTATGTCCCCCTTCGCGTGCGAGCGCCAGAGGGTAGCGTCGCCGACATGGACGACCCTCGCTCGACGACCCGCATCGCCGTTCTCATCGACTGCGACAACGTCTCCGCCAAGCACATCTCCGCCGTGCTCGAGGAGCTCGCGAAGTACGGCACCCCGACCGTCAAGCGGGCCTACGGAGACTGGACGACGACCCAGCTCGGCGGCTGGAAACCGGAGCTGCACCGCAATGCCATCCAGCCGGTCCAGCAGTTCGCCTACACCGTCGGCAAGAACTCCACCGACAGCGCGCTGATCATCGATGCGATGGACCTGCTCTGGCAGGGCAACGTCGAGGCCTTCGCGCTCGTCTCCTCCGACTCCGACTTCACGCGGCTGGCGACCCGGCTGCGCGAGTCGGGCAAGCGGGTCTACGGGCTGGGTCTGCGCAAGACCCCGGAGTCGCTGCGGCGTGCGGTCGACCAGTTCGTCTTCCTCGAGCTGCTCCAGGAGCAGGCCCGCGACGACGAGCCGGCCCGGGACGAAGGGGGTGCCCCCTCCCCTGCCGAGGCCGAGCCGGAGACGACGATCAACCTCCAGTCCGCACTCACCAAGGCGATCAACGCGACCTCCGACGACGACGGGTGGAGCACGCTCGGCACCGTCGGGCAGCACCTGAGCCGGGCGCACGCCGACTTCGACCCGCGCACCTTCGGCCACCAGAAGCTGTCGACCCTCGTCGACGAGCAGCCCTACCTTGAGACCCGGGCGGCCGGCTCCCAGCTGCAGGTGCGGCTGCGCCGGCGCAGGGCCACGGCGAAGGCGACCTCGAAGACCGACTGAGGGCACCCCCTTCGCCCGGCGCTGCGTCCACGGGGACGTGTACGTCGACGACCGACGGCCCTATGATTGCTCGGTCTGTCCCTTCCCAGGAGAACCCATGCGAGCTCGTCCCCGCCACGGCGGTGCGACCAGCGCGGTCGTCGCGCTGTGTCTGACCACCGGTCTGGCCGCGTCGTCGGCGTCGGCGGAGCCCGTCGACCCCACCCCCACGACGAGCGCCCCCTCCAGCCCGAGCACCGCCTGGTCCGTCGACGAGGAGGGCCTGCCCGTCGGCGACGGCAACGACACCCCGCTCTCCTCGAGCGACCTCGAGGAGCAGATCGCCGAGGCGGACCGGCTGACGGCCGACCTGGTCAAGGACAACAAGGACATCGCGGCGGCCGTGAAGTCGCTGAAGTCGTACTCGACGAAGGCCAACAAGCTCCTGCAGAAGAAGGCGGAGGCACGCGACGAGTACGACTCGGCGAAGTCCGAGGCCGACACCGCTCAGCGCGAGCTCGACAAGTACCGCAACCGGCTGGCGAAGGGACGCGCCGACCTGCGCAGCTGGGCCTTCGACACCTACACCCAGGCCGGCGGGTACAGCGACACGATGACGATGATCGGGACGCTCACCGACAGCTCGAAGACCAAGGGCGAGTCCGCGGGCGACCTGAGCTATCTGACCGACGAGCGGATCCGCACCGTCGACCTCGTCCGCAAGGACACGGTGACCAAGTCGTCGCTGACGAAGAAGAAGAACTCGGCCCTCAAGAAGGCCGCCAGCGCCAAGCGTCGTGCCGACCGGGCCAAGCAGCGTGCCGACGAGGTGCTCAAGGAGCGCAAGGACGAGCTCGCCGAGCTTCGCCGCAAGCACGCCGCAGAGCTCAAGGAGGCCGGCCCGGTCGTCAACGCCCTGATCAGCCGGCCCGACGGACGGGCGCAGGGGGCGAGCGACCGGCTCACCTCGGCGCTCAAGAAGCTCGGGCAGGACGTCAGCCAGTTCGAGGGGCTCAAGCCCTGCTCGACCAATGTCGGCACCTATCCCAACGGCCAGGTGCCGCCGAGCGCGCTCTGCCCGCTCATCGGGGCGCCGGGCGAGTCCCTGCGACCCGCTGCCGCGGCGGCCTTCAACACGATGAGCAAGGCCTACCAGCGCGACACCGGGCACCTGCTCTGCGTCACCGACTCCTACCGCTCCTACGCCGACCAGGTCGTCACCAAGCAGCAGCGCGGCGGCTGGGCGGCGGCGCCCGGCACGAGCAACCACGGCCTGGGCAAGGCCCTCGACCTGTGCGGTGGCGTCAACAGCTTCGGCCACCCCGCCCACGCGTGGATGCAGCAGAATGCGCCGCTCTACGGGTGGTTCCACCCGTCCTGGGCCGCGGCCGGCGGTGCGCTGCCCGAGCCGTGGCACTGGGAGTACGCCGGCTGATACGCCCGGCGGGTCCGTCCCGCTGATCAGCCCGCCTGGGGACCGACCTGCTCCTGCGGCGTCTTGACCGGGATGAGCACCGCGAGCCCGGCGACGAGGACGAGCGCGATGCCGAGGATGCCCCAGTACTGGGTGTTGGACTCCCCCGTGATCCGTGCGCCGATCCAGATGAAGAGCGCGAAGGCGGCCGGCGAGAGGAAGGACACGACGCGTCCGGTCGTCGCGTAGAGGCCGAAGATCTCACCCGCCTGCCCCTCGGGGATGACCCTGGCGAGGAAACTGCGGGAGGCGGCCTGGGCCGGTCCGACGAAGGCGGTCATGGCCAGCCCCAGGGTCCAGAAGACCATCGGGCCACCGTCGTGCAGGACGAAGACGCCGGCGCCCAGCAGCACGAGCGCGACGAGCGAGATGAGGATGACCCGCTTGGGCCCGAGCACGTCGTCGAGCAGGCCGAAGAGCATCGTGCTGATGCCGGCGATGATGTTGGCCGCGGCCCCGAAGATGATGACCTCCCCGGCCGACATCTCGAAGGTGCCCGCGGCGAGGACGGCGCCGAAGGCGAAGACGCCGGCGAGCCCGTCGCGGAAGAGTGCCGAGGCCCCGAGGAAGTAGACCGTGTGCCGGGAGCTATGCCACAGGCGACGAAGGGAGGCCCCGACGAGCTTGTAGGAGTCGACGACCCCGACGCGAGGAGCCTTCTCCCGCGGGCGGTCCCGCAGCACGAGGAAGGTTGGGATGGTGAAGAGCAGGGTCCACAGGCCGCAGACGACCATCGACACCCGGATGTCCATGCCGTCGTCGCCGGTGACGCCGAAGAGGCCCACCTCGGGCTGGATGAAGACGAAGTAGAGCAGGAGCAGCACGAGGATGCCGCCGAGGTAGCCCATCCCCCAGCCGAAGCCGGAGACCCGGCCGACATTGTGCGGGGAGGCGACCTGCTCGATGGACGCGTTGTAGTTGACGCTCGCGACCTCGGAGACGATCGAGCCGATGCCCAGCAGGACGAGGCCGAGCACGAGGAATCCCGGCTCCGGCTTGACGAAGAAGAGCGCGGCCGACAGGGCCGCCAGCAACCAGGTCTGCAGGCGCAGGTTGCGCACTCCCCTGCCGGACCGGTCCGAGTTCTGCCCCAGCACGGGCGCCAGCAGCGCGACGAGCAGACCCGACAGGGCGGTCGAGATCGCCAGCGCGGTCGAGGTGGTGTTGGTGGCGCCAAAGCTCTCGCTCGTCAGGTAGACGGAGAAGACGAAGGTCGTGATGACCGTGTTGAAGGGCTGGGTCCCCCAGTCCCACATGGCCCACCCGATGATCCGGCCCTTGCCGCCCTGGGGCTCGGATCGCAGGGCGGTCGTCGGCTCGCTCGTCGGTGGGATCACGTCGGTCACGTGGTGAGGCTAGCGGGCGGAGCGGGCTCGATGTGCGCGACACGGTGGCACTCCGCTATCCTGTGGGGTCGGCCCAGGTCGTGCCACGAGCACACCGCCAGATCGGGCCCCACTCGGAAGGCCCGCCCACGGGTCACGGCGCCGCAATGATGCGTGCAGCCGGAACAGATGACGCACCACGAGCGTTGTCATGTGACGAGGGGCCCGCGCGGCAGGGGCGCGGACATCGCGAGAGACACCAGGAGACTTGCAACATGGCAGAGCGCACGCTGCGCGGAACGCGCATGGTCAGCTTCAGCATGGAGACGACGGACAACGTCGTCCCCAGTGACCGTCAGATCACGACCTACGTCTGTGACGACGGGCACCGCACGGAGCTGCCCTTCTCCGTCGAGGCCGACATCCCCGGCACCTGGGAGTGCCGCTGCGGCAAGCTCGGCAAGCTCCTCGACGGCCCGGAGCCCGAGCTCAAGCCCGCCAAGCACGTCCGCACCCACTGGGACATGCTGCTCGAGCGTCGCTCCATCCCCGAGCTCGAGGAGCTGCTCGAGGAGCGCCTCGAGCTGCTGCGCGCCTCCCGTGGCGAGAAGCCGCGCAAGCGCAGCGCCTGACCTCGGCGCCCCAGCACGACGAAGGGGGTGGCCCACCGATCACCGGTGGGCCACCCCCTTCGTCATGTCCTTCGGTCCCCGCCCTTCGGTCCCTGAGGAGGCCGTCCGCGGCCGTCTCGAAGAGGTCAGTCGTCGACGATCTCGCCCTCGACGACCTCTCCCCCGTCGTCGCGCCCCTCACGTCGCGGCGAGCGGCGCACCCGGGCCTCGCCGGGCGCGACCGGGAGGCCGGCGGCGAGCAGGCGTCGCGCGACGACGGCCTCGAGGCCGATCCGGGCCACCGGCCGCGTGAACGGCAGGACGAAGACGAGACCGACGACGTCGGAGACGAAGCCGGGCAGGGTGAGCAGCAGTCCCCCGACGAAGACGAGCGCGGCGTCGGCGATCTCGCGCGAGGGCATCTGACCGCTGCGCAGCGCCTCGCGCAGCGCCACCCACGTCCGACGCCCCTCGCGCCGCAGGAACCACACGCCGAGGGCCGACAGGAGCACGAAGGCGAGCAGGGTCCACCAGACGCCGACGAGCTGCACGACACCGACGACGGCGGCGATCTCGACGATCAGCCACAGGACCAGGGCCAGCGGGATCCACGCCACCCGACGGCGACGGCGGGGCGATGGGCCGGGCCCCGAGGGACCCGACCCGAAGATCACAACCGGTGCCACGTGGGCTCCCGGTCGACGAGCCGACGCAGCTGCTGGCGACGGTGGGCCACGCCCCAGCCGGTGATCCGGGCCATCGACTCACGCACGACGTCACCGTCCATCTTCGAGTCGCCGATCTCGCGCTCGACGAAGGTGATCGGCACCTCGACGACCCGCAGCCCGGCGCGCACCGTGCGCACCGTCAGGTCGGTCTGGAAGACGTAGCCAGCGCTCTCCACCTCGTCGAGACCGATGGTCCGCAGGGTCTCGGCGCGGTAGACGCGGTAGCCCGCGGTCGCGTCGTTGACCGGCATGCCGAGGACGAGCTTGATGTACATGTTGCCGGCCATGGAGATCGCCTTGCGGTCGACCGGCCAGTTGACGATCTTGCCGCCGCGCACGTAGCGCGAGCCGATGACGAGGTCGGCGTCGGCCGCGACCTCGAGCATGCGGGGCAGGTGCTCGGGGCGGTGCGATCCGTCGGCGTCCATCTCGACGATCGCGTCGTAGCCCTGCTCGAGCGCCCAGCGGAAGCCGTGCAGGTAGGCCGCGCCCAGGCCCTGCTTGCCCTCGCGGTGGATGACCGAGACCTGCGGGTCGGCGGCGGCCATCGCGTCGGCGACGTCACCGGTGCCGTCCGGGGAGTTGTCGTCGAGGACGACGACGTCCGCCGTGGGGACCGCGCGGCGCAGCCGGTCGACGATCAGCGGCAGGTTGTCGCGCTCGTTGTAGGTCGGGATGAGGACCGCGACCCGCTCGATCGGCGGTCGCTGGGCATGCTGCGTGTCAGGCACCGGTGGTGGCTTCCTCGGTCTGCTCGGTCGGGCTCTGGTCGCTCCGTGGCTCGTCACCGACACTACCCGTCGGTCGTCGGCGCAGGCGCCAGACCACCGCGAGCAGCAGCACGAGGGCGCTGCCCCACTCGACCCAGGGGCCGAGGCGGTCGGAGACCGTCAGTCCGCTGCGCAGGACGACGTCGTCGACCGGCTGGGCGGCGGTGAAGAGCTGCGTGACCGGCGTCGTGCTGCCGTCGGGATTGACGAAGCCGGAGACGCCGACCGTCGAGACGTGGGCGACGCTGCGGCCGTGCTCGATCGCCCGGATGCGCGAGATCGCGTACTGCTGCGTCGACTCCGCGGTGTAGCCGAAGGTCGCGTTGTTGGTCTGTACGACGAGGAGGCTGGGGTCCCCCTTCGTCTCCGCGTCCTTGACCGCCGAGCGCATGAGGCCGTCGTAGGCCACCTCGAAGCAGATCGTCGGGACGGCGGAGAAGTCGCCATCGCGGCCGGGCACGGTGAAGGCGGCGTTGCGGTCCCCCTTCGCGAAGCCGACGCGCACGAGGTCGACCTTGCTGCTGAAGAGCCGGTAGAAGTCGCGGTGCGGCACGTACTCGGCGAAGGGGACGGGGTGCTGCTTGACGTAGCGCGCCGGTTCCCCTCCCCCGGGACGGTAGTAGAGCGAGGCATTGGAGACCGCCGGGGAGGGCTCGTCGAGGATCGCCCCGACGATGATCGGCACGTCGACCGCCGTGAGCGCGCGCTGCACCTGCTCCGCGGCATCGGCATTGCGCAGCGGGTCGATGTCGGAGGAGTTCTCCGGCCAGATGACCAGGTCGAGGTCGTCGTGGCGCTCCGCGAGGGCCTCGGTGCCGGCCACGTGGTTGTCGAGCACCTTGCGCCGCTCGGCGTTGAAGTCCAGCCCGGCCCGCGGGACGTTGCCCTGCACGAGGCCGACGCGTGCCGTCGCCTCACCACCGGTCGGCACCGGCACGAGGAAGGCGCCGGCCACGGCGACGACCGGGAGCCCCAGGGCCACCCACGGCGGGCGGCGGGTGACGACGACGAGGATCAGCGGGACCGCCACGAGAGCCACGGCGAGCGTGATGAGGGGCGCTCCACCGATCGCTGCCCATCGGGCGAAGGGGGTGTCCGCCTGGCTGAAGGCGATGCGGGCCCACGGGAAGCCGCCGTAGGGCAGCGTGCCGCGCACCCACTCCTGAAGCACCCACAGCACGGGGACGAGCAGGGCGGCCGGCAGGAGGTGGCCCCGTCGGACCAGCGGGCGCTGCACCGCCGCGAGGACGGCACCCATGCCGGCGACGTAGAGCGACTCGGTGACGGCGAGGGCCATCCAGGGGAAGGTGCCGACGAAGATGCCCGACCAGCTGAGCGTGGGGACGAAGCAGCCCAGCCCCGCGACGAGGCCGAGCAGGGCGCCGGCGCGGGGGCTGACATCCCACATGGCGACCCCGACGAGGCCGACGCCGACGATCGCGAGGAGCGCGAGGTCGTGGTCGGGGAAGGACAGCCACAGGCACAGCCCACCGACGAGGGCGAGGAGAAGCCGCAGGGGCAGGCGGGTCGTCACTCCCACGGCGTCGACAGGACGATGGTCGTGCGCGTCGACACGCCGCCCTTGTTACGGACCGTCGCGAGGAGCTCCTCGAGGTCCTGCGGGGTGCCCACGCGCACCCGGAGCATGTAGTTGGCGTCCCCGGCGACGGAGTAGCACGCGTCGATCTGCGGGATGTCGCGCAGCCGGTCGGGGATGTCGTCGGGCTCGCGGGGGTCGAGCGGGGTCACCGAGATGAAGGCCGTCAAGGGCGTGCCGACGGCGGCCGGGTCGACCACCGCGGAGTAGCCGGTGATCACTCCCCGCTCCTCGAGCCGCCGCACCCGCTGGTGCACGGCGGAGGTGGACAGCCCGATGGCCTTGCCCAGGTCGGTGTAGCTCGTGCGCCCGTCCTGGCGCAGGAGCTCGATGATGCGTCGATCCGCCGCTTCCATGCATGAACAATAAGCGAGACCCGTAGGGTCGGAGCATGTCCGACTCGGCGCGCTCCCGCCTGCTCCTGCTCGACTCCGCCTCGCTGTACTTCCGCGCCTTCTACGGCGTGCCAGCTCGCGCGGACGCGCCCTCGGGCATCCCGACCAATGCGGTGGCCGGCTTCCTCGACATGATCGCCACCCTCGTCACCCGCTACCGCCCGACCCACGTCGTCGCCTGCTGGGACGACGACTGGCGCCCGCAGTGGCGCGTCGACGCGATCCCGACCTACAAGGCGCACCGGGTCGCCGAGGACCCGGGCGAGGGCGAGGAGGTCCCCGACGAGCTCTCCCCGCAGGTCCCGGTCATCGCCGAGGCGCTCGCGGCCATCGGTATCGCCCGCATCGGCGCGGCCGGCTACGAGGCCGACGACGTCATCGGCACCCTGGCGATGGCCCACCGCGGGCAGATGCCCGTCGACGTCGTCACCGGCGACCGTGACCTCTTCCAGCTCGTCGACGACGCCTCCGCGACCCGGGTCGTCTACACCGCACGCGGCGGTGTGCGCGATCCCGACCTCGTCACCCAGGCCTTCCTCGAGGAGAAGTACGGCGTCGCCTCCGGTGACGCCTATGCCGACATGGCGGCGCTGCGCGGGGACACCAGTGACGGGCTGCCCGGGGTCAAGGGCATCGGCGACAAGACCGCTGCGACGCTCATCCGCGACTACGGCTCGCTGGCCGGCGTGCGCGAGGCCGTCGCCTCCGGCGACCCCGGGATCAAGGGAGCGCGCCGGGCCAACCTCGAGGCGGCGAGCGACTACCTCGACGTCGCCCCGCTCGTGGTGCGGGTCGCCCACGACGTGCCGATCCCCGATGTCGACCTGCGCCTGCCCGGCGACATCGCCGACCCGGCCGCGATGAGCCGGCTGGCCGTCGACCACGCGCTCACCTCCCCCTTCGACCGGGTGGCGACCGCCCTGCGCGGCTGAGCGCACCCATCCGGCGGGCGAAGGGGAGGTCAGTCCAGGCGGTCGGCGGCGACGACCCCGCGCATGACCTTGTCGACGGCGGTGCGGGCCACGCCACGCAGGTGCGGCTCGGGCGCGGCGTCCGCGACCTGGTCGAGCAGGTCGACGACCTGCTTGCACCGGCGCACGAAGTCCCCCGCCGTCAGGTCCGAGCCGGAGAGCACCTCGTCGAGCCGGCGCCCGCTCGCCCACCGGTGCACGGCCCACGCGAGACCCCCGTCGGGCTCGCCGGTCGGAGGCAGGGCATTGGCCTGCTCGAGGTCCTCGAGCTCGCTCCAGCGGCGCACCATGTCCTGCCACGCGTCCGAGACGTTGTCCGTCGGCATCCGCGGGAAGGGGTCGTCGTCGTGCCGGGGCTCGTGGATGAGCATGGAGACGACGGCGGCCAGCTCGGCCGGGTCGAGCCGCTTCCAGGCTCCCCCGCGCAGGCACTCGGCCGCGAGCAGGTCCTTCTCGGTGTAGAGCCGGCGCAGCCGGCTGCCGAGGTCGGTGACGGTCTCGCCGTCCTCGCCGAGGTATCCCATCTGGCTCAGGACGACGCAGATCCGCTCGAAGGTCTGCGCCACGGAGTTGGTGCGGTGCTCGACCTTGCGCTGCAGGGCCGAGGTCTCGCGCTTGAGCTTCCACCAGCGGGCAGCCCACCGGGCGTGGTCCTCGCGCTCCGGGCACTGGTGGCAGGGGTGCGACTTCAGCTCGCGGCGCAGCTGCTCGAGGCGCTCGTCCTCCCCCTTCGCACTCTGGACCGCGTGGGTCTGCACGCTCGGCGCGTCCTCGTGCGGTGCCTTGGCCCGCAGGGTCGCGGCGAGGTCGGAGCGCTGCTTGACCGACTTCGGGTTGAAGCCGCGGGGCACTGCCAGGCGGCCGAAGGGGGTGACCGGTCCGTCGAGGTCCGCTGCGGTGAGGCGGCGGATCTGCTTGTGCTCGGTGAGCACGGTCGGCGCGGACAGCTCGCCCTTGTAGGAGCGCGGCGGCGCGACGACGATCGCGATGCCCGAGCGACGGCCGCCGATGCGGATGATGTCGCCGACGGACAGGGCCTCGAGGGAGACGGCGATCTCGGCGCGCCGGTTGGCATTGCGCTTGCGCGAGCTCTCCTTCTCGACGTCGGAGATGCGCCGTCGCAGCGCGGCGTACTCGCGGAAGTCGCCCATGTGGCAGTGCATGGCCTCGGCATAGGCGTCGAGGGACTCCTGCTGCTCGCGCACCTTGGACGCCAGCCCGACGACGGCCCGGTCGGCCTGGAACTGCGCGAAGGAGGTCTCGAGCACCTCACGGGCCGTCTGGCGGCCCACCTGGGCGACGAGGTTGACGGCCATGTTGTACGTCGGCCGGAAGCTGGAGCGAAGGGGGTAGGTCCGGGTCGATGCGAGACCGGCCACCGACATGGGGTCGAGCCCCCGGGACCACACGACGAGGGCGTGACCCTCGACGTCGATGCCCCTGCGCCCCGCACGGCCGGTCAGCTGCGTGTACTCGGCAGGGGTGATCTCGACGTGCGACTCGCCGTTGAACTTCACGAGCTTCTCCAGCACCACGGTGCGCGCCGGCATGTTGATGCCCAGGGCGAGGGTCTCGGTGGCGAAGACGGCTCGGATGCGACCGGCGGTGAAGAGCTCTTCGACGATCTCGCGGAAGAGCGGCAGCATCCCGGCGTGGTGGGCGGCGAAGCCGCGCGAGATGCCCTCGACGAACTGGTGGTAGCCGAGCACGTCGAGGTCCTCGCCCTCCAGGACGGAGGCGCGCTCCTCGACGGTGCGACGGTTGAGCTCGCCCTCGCGCTCGGAGACCAGGCGCAGGTCGTTGGCCAGGAGCTGACCGACCGCGCCCTCGCACCCGGCCCGGCTGAAGATGAAGGTGATCGCGGGCAGCAGGCCGTCGCGGTCGAGCTCGCGGATGACCTCGGTCCGGGAGGCGGCACCGCCGAAGCGGCCACCTCCCCCACCGCGCGGTCCCTGGCCGCCGCGGCCCCGATCGTCGCGACGGCCGCGTCCGCCGCGACGGTCACGACCACCCCGGTGGCCGCCGCGGCCACGCTGGTCGTCCTCGCCGCCACCTCGCACGCGGGCGCGGATGGCGTCGAGCAGCTCGGGGTTGACCTTCGCCGGGGTGCCGGCGGAGCCGTCGTCGACGAAGAGGTCGTGGACGTCGCGGCCGACCTGCATGTGCTGCCACAGCGGGACGGGGCGCTCCTCGGAGACGATGATCTCGGTGCCGCCGCGCACCTCGGCGAGCCAGGCACCGAACTCCTCGGCATTGCTGACCGTCGCCGAGAGGGAGACGACCTGCACCGAGCGGGGCAGGAGGATGATGACCTCCTCCCACACGGCCCCGCGGAAGCGGTCGGCGAGGTAGTGCACCTCGTCCATGACGACGAAGGCGAGGGTGTCGAGGGTCGTCGAGCCCGCGTAGATCATGTTGCGCAGGACCTCGGTCGTCATGACGACGACGGGCGCCTCGCCGTTGACCGAGACGTCGCCGGTGAGCAGACCGACCCGGTCGTAGCCGTGGCGGGCGGCGAGCTCGTGGTACTTCTGGTTGCTCAGCGCCTTGATGGGCGTCGTGTAGAAGGCCTTCTGCCCGCGCGCGAGGGCCAGGTGGACGGCGAACTCGCCGACGACCGTCTTGCCCGCGCCGGTCGGGGCGGCGACGAGCACGCCATGTCCCGCCTCGACGGCCTCACAGGCGTCACGCTGGAAGGTGTCGAGCTCGAAGCCCAGACCCTCGACGAAGGGGGTGAGCTCCCCCGCGCTGCGACGGCGGGCGGCGGCATAGCGTTCGGCGGGAGAGGACATGCCCCCACGCTATGCCAGCGGCTCAGCGCACGATCGACAGCGCGCCGCGGGCCGCCTCGACCGTGGCCGGAAGCGGCGCGACCCGCTCGCCGTCGGCATAGCTGACGATCCGCTCGGTCGCCACGGTGACCCGGGCGCCCCGGATGATCTCGACCGCCGGGTGCGTCGTGTGGGTGCCGGAGAAGACCTTGGGGAAGACCGTGAGGAAGGTCGGGACGGGGATCTCGTGGACGATGACGACGTCGAGCAGACCGTCGTCGACGTCGGCGGCCGGGGCGATCTTCATCCCGCCGCCGAAGGCGCGGCCGTTGGCGATGCACACGAGCATCCCGTCGACCTCGCGCTCGGCTCCGTCGATCGTCAGGTCGTAGTGGATCGCGCCGAAGACCGGGAGCTCGCGCAGGATCGCGAGGTTGTAGCGCTGCGGACCCCGGGGCCAGGACATGCGGTTGGCGCGCTCGTTGACCACGGCGTCGAAGCCGCAGGAGAGCACGCCGAGGTAGTCGCGGACCGGCTCGCCGTCGGGGCCGCTCACCCGCCCCAGGTCCATCTGTCGCACCGAGCCCTGGAGGATCCGCTGGACCGACGCCTCGACGTCCTGCACCGGCAGCCCGAGCTCGCGGGCGTTGTCGTTGCCGGTGCCGACCGCGACGATGCCGAGCGGGACGTCGGTGTCGGCGCAGATGTTGGCCCCGAGCCCGGCGGCCCCGTCGCCGCCGGCGACGACGAGCATGTCGATGTCACCCGTCGCCACGGCTCGGCGGGCCTTGGCCTCGGCCCGCGCGGCGTCGAGGCCGGTGAGATCGACGACCTCGCGTCCGCCGGCTTCGAGGAGGTCGGCCACACGGGTGCCGATCTGCTCCCCGCGGTGCTTGCCGGCGGTGGGGTTGACGAGCAGGCCGATGCGATCGGCAGTCACACGGGTCATGGACCCGAGACTAGGTGAGCGGTGACGCCTCGTCGTCCGAGAGGTCCGACCAGTCGGGCTCCTCGCCCCGCTCGATCCGCCGCCTGTCGATCCAGAGGCAGATCGCGAGGGCGACGAAGTACAGGACGCACAGCGGCCCGGCGAGCAGGAACATCGTGAAGGGGTCCGGCGTCGGGGTGATGATCGCCGAGGCGATGAAGATCAGCAGGATCGCCATCCGCCAGGACTTCTTGAGGGTGCGGCCGGGCAGCACGCCGATGGCGCACAGCCCGACGAGGAAGACCGGCAGCAGCCACGCCAGGCCGAAGGCGAGGATGAATCGGGTGATGAAGGTGAAGTAGTCGCTCGCCTGCTGGATGTTGCTCGACTTGTCGTCGTCGGGGGTGAAGCCGAAGAGGATGAGCAACGCCTTGGGCAGCGTCTGGTAGGCGAAGAAGCAGCCGGCGAGGAAGAGCGGCAGGGCCGTCCCGAAGACGCCGAGCGACAGGCGCTTCTCGCGCTTGGTCAGCCCCGGGAGGATGAAGGCCCAGATCTGCCAGAGCCAGATGGGGCTGGAGATGATGACCCCGGTGAAGATCGACAGCCCGAGCTGGGTGGAGAAGGCCGACGTGGCATTGCCGAAGTTCAGCGTGACGACGCTGCCGGGGTTGGCCTTCTTGTACTCGGTGAAGGGCAGGGTCAGCTGCTCGTAGACACCGCCGTAGGTCCACGGCCCGACCTGCACGGGGTTGTAGATGATCCACCCGACGACCGCGCCCACGACGATCGCGGCGGCGGCCTTGATCAGCCGGTTGCGGAACTCGAGGAGGTGCTCCTTGAGCGGCATCCGCCCCTCGGGGTCCTTGGGCGTGCGGGGGCTACGGGCCATGCGTGCGGAGGGCGAAGGGAGGGTGCTCAGGCGACCGGGCCGGACTGGTTGTCCGTGCGCGGCTTGGCCTCGTCGATGACGGCATTGCCGTCGGTCGAGGTACCGGCCTCACGCGTGCGCTTGGCCTCCTCGCGCTGGCGGTCCTCTTCCTTCATCTCGTTGACCTCGGCCTTGAAGACCCGGGCCGACTTGCCGAGGCTACGGGCGGCATCCGGCAGCTTCTTGAAGCCGAAGAGGAGCAGGATGACGACCAGGATGAGGATGATTTCCATGGGACCCAGAGTGGGCATGGCAAGACCTTTCGGATGGCGACCAACAAGTTGCAGTGTATGCCCCGACCCTGAGGGGCGCTGACGCCCCTCAGGCGGGGTCGTAGGCGGCGAGGGCCTGCGTCGCGTGCGCCGTGACCGCGGTGCGCAGCGCCTCGGGCTCGACGACCTCGGCCGCGCCGCCCAGGCGCAGCACGAGTCGACGCAGGAAGCCCTCGTTGCTCGTCGGCAGGGTGACGACGAGGTCTTCACCCGAGGTTTCCCGAGATGTCACCGGGTAGTACTCCGCGACCCAGTGGGCGGACGGTGCCAGGCGCAGGGTGACGGGCAGGTCGCCCTCACCGCGCTGGTAGGCGCCGGCGCTCAGGTCTCGTCGCACGGCGTCGGCCGGGGGCTCGGACGGCACGTCGAGCACCTCGACGGCCTCGATCCGGTCGGTGCGGAAGAGGCGCACGTCCTGGGCCCGGTGGCACCACCCTTCGAGGTACCAGTGGCCCTCGACCCGGGCCAGCCGCATCGGGTCGACGTCGCGCTCGGTCCGCTCGTCCCGACTGGGCACGTGATAGGTCAGGTGCACCCGGCGACCGGCCGAGAGCGCGTCCTGCAGCACCGAGCGGGTGCGACCGGCCTCGGTGTCGTCGTCGACGACCATGACCCGCTC
Source organism: Janibacter sp. CX7 (assembly GCF_024362365.1). NCBI lineage: Bacteria > Bacillati > Actinomycetota > Actinomycetes > Micrococcales > Intrasporangiaceae > Janibacter > Janibacter sp. CX7. The sequence continues at coordinate 1,638,132 of NZ_CP101464.1, forward strand.
GACACCGGGGATCGCTCCCGCGACCTCCTCGAGCTTGGCCAGTGCCCGCTCGACAGCGCTCGACTCCCCCGCCTCGAGGGCCGACAGGGACCGCAACCCGACGATGAGGGAGATCGCCTCGTCGACGCTCAGGCGCAGCGGCCGGGCGATCGTGTCGGCATTGCTGACGAAGACCCGCCCGCCCTCGTAGCTGACCTCGATGAGCTCGTCGGTCATCGGGCCGTAGCCGCACATGAAGAGCAGGTCGAGGTCCTTCTTCAGCTGGTCCTCGGTGATGCCCAGGCCCTCGGCGGCCCGGGAGATCTCGATGCCCTGACGTCCGACGAGCCACGGGACCATCGTGAGCAGCCGCTCGACCCGGCTCGTCGCGGTCTCGACCTGCGGCCGGCTCATCGGCGGCTCCCTTCGTGCGTGGTGACGACGGCCCGCAGCCGGTCGACGACGGCCGTCCGCAGCTGCGCCGGCTCCTCGACGACGACGTCGCTGCCGTGGCTGACGACCTCGCTGACGAAGCCGTCGAGGTCGGAGTGGTCGAGCGCGACGCGGTCCCACTCGCCGTCGAGCGAGGTGACCGAGGTGGCCCGGCGGCGCAGGCCGTGCCCGGTGCCGGCCCGCACCCGCAGCGCGGCCGGCGAGGCCTGACCCGGGGCAGGGTCGGTGGCGGCGATCATCGAGACGGGGTCGAGGTCGTCGGGGACGGGCACGGTCGGCGCCTCCCCCGTCGACGTGACCGCCGAGGCGATCCGCGACAGGCGGAAGACGCGCGCCGCCTCGCGGTCGAGGTCGTGCCCGACGAGGTACCAGCGGCCGTGCCAGGCGGTGAGGTACCAGGGTTCGACGTGGCGGGGTCGCGACCCACCGGCGCCGGGCCGCGCGTAGTCGAAGCGGACGGGCGTGGAGTGCAGCACGGCGTCCTTGAGCGGTTCGAAGGCCGGCTCGGTGCCCCCGAGCTGCGGCTCGAGACCGACGAAGGGGTCCTCCCCCACCTCGTCGTCGGCAGCGATCTTGCGCCAGGCCGTCGCGGCCGGGCCGGCCATCGTCGCGTGCGCCCACGCCCGGCTGGCGAGTCCGACCACGGCACGCTCGTCGGTGGTCAGCTCCACGGGAGCCAGGGCGTAGTCGCGCTGGTCGATGCGATAGCCCTGCTCGTCCTCGAAGACCCCGATCTCCTCGGTGACGAGCGGGATCCCCATGGCCCGCAGGTCCTCCTTGTCGCGCTCGAACATCCGGTCGAAGGCCTCGTCGGACTCGACCGAGCGGTAGGCCTCGACCATGCGCCGGATCCGCTGCTTGGGCAGGGGGATCCGCGTGCTGAGCAGGCTCATCGTGAGGTTGAGCAGGCGCTCGGTCTTGGCCGCGGGCGTGTTGGGTGCTGCCACATCGCTCCCTTCGTCGTCCTGAGGCTAACCTGCCGCACATGATCCACTGGCGCAGCGGCACGGTCCGCGAGATCGGCCGCGCCCGGCGTGGCGCGGTGCGCCTGGTCGTCGACGTCGACGGGGTCGCCACGCCCGCGCTGGCCCTGCCCGAGGTCGTAGGCAGCCCCGAGGTCGGCGACACCGTCCTGCTCAACGTCTCCGCCCTGCGCCGTGGGCTGGGCACCGGTGGGCACGCCCTCGTCGTCGCCGACGCCAGCCGCCTCCCGGCGGACCCCGCCGACGGGCCCGGCCACATCGTCAAGGCGCGCTACACACCCCTGCAGCAGATGGTCCTCGCGCTCGAGGAGCAGGAGTCACCGCACCACGAGGCGATGCGCGAGCACCCGGCCGTCGCCGCCGGTGACCTCCAGGGGATGCCGGTCGTCGTCGCGGAGCTGCACTCCGCCCTGCCGGCGGTCCTCGCGGGGCTGCGCGCCGCCCGCCCGCAGGCGCGGGTCGGCTACGTCATGACCGACACGGCAGCGCTCCCCTTCGCCCAGTCGGACCTCGTCGCCGTCCTCGTCGACGCCGGGTGGCTCGACACGACCATCTCGGCGGGGCAGGCCTTCGGCGCGGAGCACGAGGCGATCACCGTCCACTCCGCGCTGCTCGCCGCGCGGCACGTCCTCGGCTGCGACGTCGTGGTCGTCGCGCAGGGGCCGGGCAATGCCGGCTCGTCGACGACCTGGGGGTGGTCGGGCCTGGCGACCGGCGACGTCCTCAACGCCGTGCACGTGCTGCGGGGCCGCGCCATCGCCGTGCCCCGGGTGTCCGCGAGCGACGCCAGGGAGCGGCACCTCGGGCTCTCGCACCACACGACGACCGTCCTGTCGCGCGTGCTGCTCGGCAGCGCCGACGTCGTCGTGCCCGACGACGCGACCGACCCGTGGCCGCGCGTCCGCGAGCAGGTCGAGACCGCGGTCGCGGCCTCGGCCGGGTCACCCCGGGTCGTGCCGCTGGCGAGCACGGATGCCACCGACGACCTCGCGGCGAGCCCGGTGCCCCTCTCGACGATGGGCCGGTCCGTCGAGGCCGACCCCACCCCCTTCGTCACGGCCGCCCTCGCCGGCCGCCACGCCGCCGCCCTGCTCCACGACGACCATAACCCTGCAGGACCCTAGGGTCCTGCAGGGTTATGGGAGCCTGCTGCGGGCGAAGGGGGCGTCAGCCGACCTTCACCAGGTCGACGACGAAGATCAGGGTCTCGCCGCCCTTGATCGCGGCGCCGGCGCCGCGGTCGCCGTAGCCGAGGTGCGGCGGGATGACGATCTTGCGACGGCCACCTTCCTTCATGCCGAGCAGCCCCTGGTCCCAGCCCTGGATGACCTGGCCGATGCCGGCGGTGAAGGCGAGCGGGGCGCCACGGTTCCACGAGGCGTCGAATTCCTCGCCCGTGGAGAAGGCGACACCGACGTAGTGCGCCTGGATCGGGGACCCGGCGGTCACCTCGGCGCCGTCGCCGACGGTGATGTCCTCGACGACGAGCTCGGTGGGGGCGTCGCCCTCGGGGAAGTCGATCTCGGGCTTGGTGGTGCTGGGGTCGAAGGGCATGTGGGCTCCTTGTCGTGGGTGGCGGGGATCAGGGGGTGGAGATCAGGGGGCGCCGAGGACGTCGACGGTGAAGACGAGCGTGGAGTTGGCCTTGATCGGGCCCTGGGCCTGCGAGCCGTAGGCCTCCTTCGGCGGGGCGACGATGAGGAGTCGGTCGCCGACCTTGGCGCCCTCGACGGCCTTGTCCCAGGCGGGGATGACCTGCTGGCCACCGACCGGGAAGGAGAAGGGCCCGCGGCCGTCCTTGAGCGAGGAGTCGAAGACCTTGCCGTCGTCCCAGGTGACGCCGGTGTAGCTGACGTAGACCGTGTCGCCCTTCTTGATCGTCTTGCCCTTGCCCTCGATGAGGGTCTCGGTGACGAGCTTCTTCGGCTTCGTCGCGCCCTTGGGGATGGTGATGTCCGCGGGCTTGCCGTCGTTGTACTTCACCTCCGGCATGTCCTTGCCGAGCCTCTTCTGCTTGCCCTCGACCTTTTCCGGCAGCTGGCCGCGCACGTCGTAGACGAGCACGAGGCTGTCCTTGCCGTCGACGCCGTACTCGGGCATGCCCTTGGAGCCGAAGAGGTCCTTGGGCGGCATGACGGCGACGCCGCTGCTGCCGATCTTCTGGTCCTTGATCGCCTTGATCAGGCCGGGCAGGGCCTGGGCATTGCCCAGGTCGAGGACGATCGGCGAGCTCGTGTAGGTCTCGGAGCCCTCGATGGCCTTGCCGTCCTTGCCGGAGAACATCGCGAGGTCGACCTCGGCGTAGGCGTCGTCGGCGAGGTCCTCGCCCTTGCCCTCGGTGCGGATGTCGCGCGTGGTCTCCGAGACCTTGACCGGCGAGTCGTCGAGCTTGATCGACGGGCCCTTCTTGCCCTTCGCCTCGGTGACCGCGATGGCCTCGACGGCCTTGGCGTCGGCCGGCTTGGGCTCGGCGAGGGTGACGTCCTTGGAGTCCTTCGCGTCGTCGCCGGAGGCCTTGGACGAGGACTTCGACGCGTCGCTCTCGGCGTCACCGCTGGAGTCGCCTCCGCAGGCGCTCAGGGCGAGGACGGCGGCGGCGGACGCCGCGAGGGCAGTGGTCAGGCGGGGGGCCTTCGGCACGATCTACCTCAATGCTTCGGGGACAACGATCGGGCTCACCCTAACCACGCTCCCTGTGCGCTCGCTGACCCGACCGCACCCCGCGTGGCGCTCAGGGCCGCGCGGGGGTACCGCGCGAGGTCAGCAGGTCGATCAGCGTGTCGACCCGCGCGTCGACCGCGGCGAAGGGGTCCTTGCACAGGACGGTGCGCTGGGCCTCGTCGTTGATCTTCAGGTGGACCCAGTCGACCGTCACGTCGCGTCCGTGCTCCCGGGCAGTCCGCACGAAGTCACCGCGCAGCTTCGCCCGGGTCGTCTGCGGCGGCAGGTCGACCGCACGCGCGATGTCGTCGTCGGAGACGACGCGAGCGACCTTGCCCGCGCGCTGCAGCACGTGGTGGATCCCCCGGTCGGGGTCGATGTCGTGGTAGGCGAGGTCGATCTGGGCGAGCCGCGGGTCGGCGATGTCCAGACCGTGCTTGGCGGCGTAGGCGTCGAGCAGGCGGTACTTGACGACCCAGTCGATCTCGGTGCCGACCTGCGCCAGGTCGTCGCTCTCGACGGCGGCGAGGGTGCGCTCCCAGAGGTCGAGCACCTGCAGGCTCACCGGGTCGTCGATGCCCTCGCGCTGCGCGTAGTCCTGCGCCCGGGCGAGGTACTCGCCCTGGATCTCGAGGGCGCTCATCCGTCGGCCGTCGGCGAGCTTGACCGGGGTGCGGCCGTGGCGGTCGAGGCTGATGTCGCGGATCGCCCGGATCGGGTTGTCGAGGGTCATGTCCGGCAGCGCGACGCCGTCCTCGAGCATGCGCAGCACGAGGTGCGCCGAGCCCACCTTGAGCAGCGTCGTCGTCTCGGTCATCGTCGAGTCGCCGACGATGACGTGCATCCGCCGGTAGTGCTCGGCGTCGGCATGGGGTTCGTCGCGGGTGTTGATGATCGGGCGCGAGCGGGTCGTCGCGGACGAGACGCCCTCCCAGATGTGGTCGGCGCGCTGGCTGACGGAGAACTCCGTCGTCCGCCCCGTCGACATGAGCTTGCCCGTCCCGGCGATGAGCTGCCGGGTGATGAGGAAGGGCAGCAGCCCGTCGGTCACCGCGGCGAAGTTGGACGTGCGGGCCACGAGGAAGTTCTCGTGGCAGCCGTAGGAGCTGCCGGCCGAGTCGACGTTGTTCTTGAAGACGAAGATCTCACCGGCCACGCCGTCCTCGCCCAGCCGCCCCTGGGCGTCGACGACGAGGTCCTGGACGATCCGCTCCCCCGCCCGGTCGTGGGCGATGAGGGTCAGCAGGTCGTCGCACTCGGCGGTCGCGTACTCGGGGTGGCTGCCGACGTCGAGGTAGAGCCGGGAGCCGTTGGGCAGGAAGACATTGCTCGAGCGGCCCCACGTGACCACCTTGCGGAAGAGGTAGCGCGCCACCTCGTCGGGCGTCAGCCGTCGCTGGCCGTCGGAGACGGCCGTGATGCCGAACTCGGTCTCGATCCCAAAGATGCGTCGCTCCACGTCTGCAGGCTAGCCCTCGGTGCGAAGGGGGGCGCTCACCCGGCGGAAGCAGCGTCGCGACCTGCCGCGCTCCAGCACGGCGATCTCGAGCCCCTCGGGGGCGACCGGGTCGCCCCCTTCGTCCCGCAGCGACAGCACGTCACGGGCGAGGTCGAAGGCGTCGTGCAGGTCCATGCCCGGCACCCAGCGGGAGCCGAGCTCGTCGTTGAGCCGGTCGCTGTCGCCGCCGATGGCGACCCAGCCGCGCTCGTCGGTGACGGAGCCGTCGTAGGTCAGCCGGTAGATGCGGTCGTCGGCGAGCAGCCGCCCGACCTCGGCGACGACGATCTCGACCTCGTAGGGCTTCTGGTCCTGGGTGAAGACGGTGCCGAGCGTCTGGGCATAGGCATTGGCGAGCGCCCGTGCGGTGACGTCGGATCGGTCGTAGGAGTAGCCGCGCAGGTCGGCGTAGCGGATGCCGGCGACCCGCAGGTTCTCGAACTCGTTGTACTTCCCGACCGCCGCGAAGGCGATGCGGTCGTAGATCTCGCTGATCTTGTTGAGTGAGCGGCTGCTCGGGTTGTCGGCGACGAGGAGGATGCCCTCGTCGTAGCCGAGCACGCAGACCGAGCGGCCGCGGGCGATGCCGGCCCGGGCGAAGTCGGCCCGGTCGGCCATGACCTGCTCGGGCGAGACGTAGAAGGGGGGTTGGCTCATCGGGTGCCTGCCTCACCACGGCGGTCGGCGAGGATCGCCTCGACGAGTCGCTCGCTGTCGGCCTCGTCGACGAAGGTCACCCCGGCGGCGTCGGCGACGCCGACGACCGGCCAGATGCGGCGGTGGACGTCGGGCCCGCCCGTCGCGGAGTCGTCGTCGGCCGCGTCGTAGAGGGCCTCGAGGGCCACGCGCACGGCGGCCTCACGGTCGAGCCCCGGGCGCCACAGCTTCTTGAGCGCACCCCGGGCGAAGAGCGAGCCGGAGCCGACGCTGTGGTGCTCCTGCTCCTCGTAGCAGCCACCGGTCACGTCGTAGGAGAAGATCCGCCCCTGCCCCCGGCCGGGGTCGAAGCCACCGAGGACGGGCACGACCGACAGGCCCTGCATGGCCAGGCCGAGGTTGCCACGCAGCATCGCGGCGAGCCGGTTGGCCTTGCCCTCGAGGGACATGACGACGCCCTCGATCTTTTCGTAGTGCTCGAGCTCGACCTGGAAGAGGCGGACCATCTCGATCGCCACGCCTGCCGCTCCGGCGATGCCGACGAGCGAGTGCTCGTCGGCGGCGAAGACCTTGCGCATGTCGCGGTTGGCGATGAGGCTGCCGAGCGTGGCGCGACGGTCCCCCGCCATGACGAGGCCGTCGGCGCAGGTCAGGGTGACGATCGTCGTCGCGTGGGGCGTCTCGATCGGGTGGCCTCCGACCGGCCCCGCGGCCCGGCCACCGGGCAGCAGCTGCGGGTCGTGCCGGGCCACGAACTCCGTGAAGGACGACCCGCCGGCCGCGAGGAAGGCGGCGGGCAGGCGGCCCTGCGCGGGGTCGCGGCTCACTGGCCGCCCTTCTGCACGAAGCCCTTGACGAACTCCTCGGCGTTGGACTCCAGGACGCCGTCGATCTCGTCGAGCACGGAGTCGATGTCCTCGTCCCGCGCCGCGTTGGTCGCGCTCACCTGGCCGAATCCGTCATCGGGCTGGGCGTCGTCGCCCCCACCGCTGGACCGGGGTCGGATCTGCTCCTGCGCCATCGTGTGCTCCTGTCGCGTCGGGTCGTGCTCCGAGCCTATGCCCCGAGACCCGCCACGAGGTCGTCGACGTCACCCCTCGACACGAGCTCCTCGACGGCGTCGCGCCCGTGGGCGAGCGGGTCGGTGAGCGGGACCCGCGCGATGCGGCCCGCGCGGGGCATCCGCAGCACGAGGGAGTCCCACGACGCGGACACCACCGCGTCGCCGAAGTGCTCGACGACGCGCCCACGCAGCCAGGCGCGGGTGTCGGCGGGCGGCTCCCCCACCGCGGCACGGACCTCCTCGTCGGTCGTCAGGCGGGTGATCCGCCCGGCCGTCTCGAGCTTGTGGAAGATGCCCTTGTCCTGCCGCACGTCGGACCACTGGAAGTCGATGGCGCTCAGTCGGGCATCGCCCCAGTCCATCCCGTCACGCTCCCGATAACGCTGCAGCAGAGCGAGCTTCGCGACCCAGTCGATGTCGCGGGCGGCGTCCATCGGGTCGCCGGCCAGCAGACCGACGAGTCGCTCCCAGTGGTGCAGGACCTCGTCGGTGGCGGGGTCACTCCCTTCGCGCTCGACGAAGGCGCTCGCCATCTCGAGGTACTCGGTGAGGATCTGCACGGCCGTGAGCTCCCGACCGTCGCGCAGGGGCACGGTGGCCCGGCAGGACGGGTCGTGCGAGATCGTGCGCAGCGCCGTCACCGGGTGCAGCAGCGCGAGGTCGCGGTCGAGCGCACCGGCCTCGACGAGGCGCAGGACGAGGGAGGTCGAGCCGACCTTGACGAGGTTGGCCACGTCCGCGTGGGTCGCGTCGCCGATGATCACGTGCAACCGGCGCCACCGGTCGGGGTCGGCATGGGGCTCGTCGCGGGTGTTGATGATCGGCCGCTTGAAGGTCGTCTCGAGGCCGACCTCGGCCTCGAAGAAGTCGCTGCGGGAGGAGATCTGGTAGCCGGTGCGCTCGCTCTCCGGGCCGATGCCGACCCGGCCGGCGCCGCACACCACCTGCCGGGCGACGAAGAAGGGCGTCAGCCCCGACACGATCCGGTCGAAGGGGACGGACCGCTCCACGAGGTAGTTCTCGTGGGTGCCGTAGGACGCGCCCTTGCCGTCGGTGTTGTTCTTGTAGAGCGTGATCCCCGGCGGGGTGTCGGCGAGGCGCTCGACGACCTCGCGCATGACGAGCCCGCCCGCCCGATCCCACACGACGGCATCCCGCGGCGAGGTCACCTCGGGCGAGGAGTACTCGGGGTGGGCGTGGTCGACGTAGAGGCGAGCGCCGTTGGCCAGGACGACATTGGCCAGGGTCGGGTCCTCGGCATCGGTGAGCTGGGAGATGTCGGCCCGCGCCCGCGGCAGCTCGAAGCCGCGCGCGTCGACGAGCGGGTGCTCGTCGCTGTAGTCCCACGCGCCGTGCCCGGCCCGCAGCCCGTGCGCCCGCGCATAGGTCGTGACGACGACACCGGAGGCGGTCATGGGGTTGGCCCAGGGCTGCCCCGGCACCGCGATGCCGTACTCCGTCTCGATGCCCATGACCCGCCGCACGCTCATGGGCCCACCCTAGGTGCGGTCCCTCGCGAGCAGCCCGAAGACCCAGGAGTCGGAGACGACACCGTCGACGACGCAGTCCTCCCGGAGCGTGCCCTCGTGGACGAAGCCCAGCTTGTGCAGGACCCGCCCGCAGGCGATGTTGCGCGTGTCCGCCATGGCCTGGACCCGGTTGAGGTCGAGGGCGTCGTAGGCCCAGTCGAGCAGGGCCGCTGCTGCCTCGGTCGCGTGGCCGTGCCCCCAGGACGTCTCCCCGAAGCACAGGGTCAGCTCCGCGCTGCGGAAGGTCGGGTCCCAGCTGCTCAGCCCGCACCACCCCAGGCGGGCACCGTCCGCCACCCTCTCCACCATCACCCGCGCACCGCTCCCTTCGGCCGCAGCCCTGCGGGACCGGTCGACGAACCCCTGGGCCCGCGACGGATCGCTCCACGGCGGCTCGTCCCAGTAGCGCAGGACGAAGGGGGAGGACATCAGCTCCCAGAGGAAGCCGGCGTCCTCGTCCTCCACCGGACGCAGCCGCAGCCGCTCGGTCAGCAGGGTCGGGGTCGCCAGCTCCATGACGGCCATGCTCGTGCAGCGGCCGGCGGTGCACCAGCGAGTTTCGACGTCGAGGACGGCCACCCCCGGTGGTCGAGGTGCGACGAAGGAGCCTCGAGACCCAGTGGGCCGTGTTGGAATGAGCCCGTGACTTCGACGTGGATGCCGTGGCGGACGCGGGTGCTGGGGTGGCTGACCCGCAAGGGCGTGCCCGCCGAGGAGATGACGGCCGCCCAGCTGTCGCGGATGCGCGCCAACATCCCGATGCGCGCGCCGTACACGTGGTTCTTCGGCCGCCCCGAGCGCGACGTGACCTCGCAGACGCAGCGGATCACCGTCCGCGACGGCCACGAGATCAAGGTCCGGGTCCACCGCCCCGAGGCCGACGGGCCGCTCCCGCTGCTCATGCACTTCCACGGCGGGGGCTTCGTCCTCGGCCACATGGGTGTCTACGACCCGCTGTGCACGCAGATCGCCGCGCAGGCGCAGGTCGTCGTCGTGACCGTCGCCTACCGCATGGCCCCCGAGCACCGCGCTCCCCTCGCCGCCCACGACTGCCTCGACGCCACCCGCTGGGCCATCGAGCACGCGGCCGAGATCGGGGCACGCACCGATGCCCTCGGGGTCACGGGCGACTCGGCCGGCGGCAACCTCGCCGCCGTCGTGGCGCAGACGCTGCGCGACGAGGGCTTCGCCGGCCTGCGGCACCAAGCGCTCGTCTACCCCGCGCCGGACCTCTCCGACCGCGAGACCGAGGACCTCCAGCTGCTCACGCAGCGCTACCCCGTGCTCACGCCCGACATGCTGCGGTCCTTCCGCAGTCTCTACCTCGGCGAGGAGGGCGACGACCGCGACCCGATCGTCTCCCCCGCCTTCGGCGATCTCGCCGGCCTGCCGCCGGCGCTCGTGCAGACGGCGGAGGTCGACCCCCTTCGTCCTGACGGTGATGCCTACGCGCAGGCGTTGCGGGAGGCCGGGGTCGAGGTCCGCCACACGACCTACCGCGGGGCGCCGCACGGCTACCAGACCTTCCCGGGGCTGGCCCCGGCCGCCGCACCGGCCCTCGAAGAGCTCATCGGGGAGATCGCCCACCACCTGCACGAGGAGCACCCGTGAAGCGCCCCTACCCCGGCCTGCCGCCGCTCGTCGCGACCCTGACGACCTTCCTCGACAACATCGGTCGGGTCTCGATCGTCGACGCGACGCTCGAGGACATCCGGGCGGCCCGCGCCAAGGTCTACCCGACGTCCGCCCCCTTCTCGTGGATCACCGGGCGCGTCCCCGCGGACGTGACGATCGACGACGGCAGCGCACCGGTGCGCGATGGCGCGAGCATCCCCCTTCGCTGGTACACGCCAGACGGACGAAGGGAGGACCGCCCCCTCCTCGTCTACCTCCACGGTGGTGGCTGGGTGCAGGGGTCGACGCGGATGTACGACCCGCTGTGCGCCCACCTGGCGGCCGAGCTCGACGCCGTCGTCGTGAGCGTCGACTACCGCATGGCGCCCGAGCACCGGGCCCCGACGGCGACCCACGACGCGATCGACGTCGTCAGGTGGCTCCACGAGCGCGCCGACCACGGGAGCGACCGCGACCGCATCGGCCTGTGCGGCGACTCCGCCGGCGGCAACCTGTCGGCGATCGTCGCCCAGCAGCTGCGGGACCTGCGGACGGCCGCGGGCGAGCCGGTCATCCGTCACCAGGCACTGATCTACCCGGCCACCGACCTGACGATGGCCTCGCCCTCGATCCGCGAGCACTCCGAGGGGGCGATCCTCACCGAGGCCAAGATCATCGCCTTCCGCTCGCTCTACATCGGCGAGGCCGACGACGCGATCGACTACGCCGACCCGGTCGTCTCCCCGCTCTTCGGCGACGCCGCCGGGGTCGCCCCGGCGCTGGTGCAGACGGCCGACCTCGACCCGATCCGCGACGACGGGCTCCGCTACGCCGAGGCGCTACGAGCCGCGGGCGTCGAGGTGCGGGTCACCAACTACCTCGGGCTGCCCCACGGCTTCGCGAGCTTCCCCGGGGTGGCACGCAGCGGGGCGCAGGCACGCCACGAGCTCGTCACCGAGATCCGACGCCACCTCGTCGAGGGCGGTCGCGGTGCGTGAGCGCGACGAGGCCCTGATGTCCCCCGGTCGGCGGACCGCCCTCGCGGCCGGTCTCGACGTGCTCGTCGTCGCGGTCTTCACCCTCATCGGCCGGCGTACCCACGCCGAGCCGCTCGATCCGGCCGGCTGGTGGAGCACCGCCTGGCCCTTCCTCGTGGGCCTGGCTCTCGGCTGGGCCGTCGTGGCCCTGTCGAGCCAGACCTGGCCGACCCGCTGGTGGCACGGCCTGACCGTCTGGATCGCCACGGTCTTCGGCGGGATGGCCCTGCGGGACATGGTCGGTCAGGGCACGGCCCTGCCCTTCGTCATCGTGGCCACGATCTTCCTCGGCGTCACGCTCGTCGGGTGGCGCCTGGTGCTGTGGTTCCTGGACCGTCGGCGCCCGGAGCCGACGAGCGACCCGCGCCGGGGACGTGGCCGCCCGCCGGTCGAGCACACCCGCGTGGGTGACCCGCTCGGCCTCGAGGACCTGCACGGTCCGTCCGACCGCACACGCGGCCGCGGCGTCGTCCCGCCCGGCGACCGGGACCGGGTCGCCGAGGAGCTGGACATCCGCCAGCCGCGCACGCCCGAGGACCCTCGGCCGCAGGACTAGTCTGACCTCATGGACACCACCACGCAGGGCTCTCGATGCCTCCGTGCCGCCGGGGCCTCGGCGGCCGTCGTGGCCTGGCTCTTCGTGACACCCATCATCCTGCCCGTCGTGGCGGCGCGGCTGCTGCCCCCCGAGATCGGCGGGGGGATCGGCTACCTCCTCCCGTACTTCCTGGTCGTGGCCGCTCCCTTCCTCGTGCCCGCGCTCGTCGTCGGGCTCGCGGTCGCGCTGGGCGGGGCGCATGCGCGAGCCCTGCCGGGGCGCAGCGCCTGCGCGCTGGGCAACGTGTCGAGCCTCGTCGGCGTCGCCACGGTGGCCGCGACCGTCACGCTCATGTGGCTCGCCGTGAGTGTGATCGCCTGACACGGCCGGCATGACCCCTCCCCCTGCGCCGCACCGCGGTCGCCGCGCGGTGGTGACTCTCGGCGTCTGGCTGCTGCTCGCCATCGCGTGCTGGGGCGTCGCCTGGGTCGTCGCACCCGACGCCAACGCCGGCGGTCAGTGCGAGGGGCTCGGCTTCGGGTGCACCCTCACGCCGAAGGACACGCTGGTCTTCGCCGCCTTCCTCGCGACACCGGTCGCCGTCGGGACGCTCCTGCTCGCAGTGCTCGTCGTCGTCGTCGCCGTGCAGCGGTCGTGGCTGCCGCGGCTCGGCGGGATCGCGCTCGGCACGCTCGCGGGCGCCTGCGGACTCGCGCTCACGCTGGCCATCGCTGCCGGCCTCGTCGTCGTCCTGTGAGGCCGGCCGTGAGCGCGGCAGGCCGCGCCTAGAGGTACTGCCCGGTGCGCGTGCCGGTGTCGATCGAGCGGCCGGGCTCCGCGCCACCGGACTTGCCGCCGATGAGCGTGCGGATGTAGACGATCCGCTCGCCCTTCTTGCCCGAGATGCGCGCCCAGTCGTCGGGGTTGGTCGTGTTGGGCAGGTCCTCGTTCTCCTTGAACTCCGCGATGCACGCGTCGAGCAGGTGGCCGACCCGCAGGCCCTCGGCGCCGGTCGTGATGAGGTCCTTGATCGCGGCCTTCTTGGCCCGGTCGACGATGTTCTGGATCATCGCGCCGGAGTTGAAGTCCTTGAAGTAGAGGATCTCCTTGTCGCCGCCCTGGTAGGTCACCTCGAGGAACTGGTTGTCGTCGCTCTCGGCGTACATCCGCTCGACGACCGCCTCGATCATCCCCTCGACGGTGGCCTGCCGGTCGCCGTCGTGCTCCTCGAGGTCCTCGGGGTGCAGGGGCAGCTCGGCGGTGAGGTACTTGCTGAAGATGTCGCGGGCACCCTCGGCGTCGGGTCGCTCGATCTTGATCTTCACGTCGAGGCGCCCGGGACGCAGGATCGCCGGGTCGATCATGTCCTCGCGGTTGGTCGCGCCGATGACGATGACGTTGTCCAGGCCCTCGACACCGTCGATCTCCGCGAGCAGCTGCGGGACGATCGTCGTCTCGACGTCGGAGGAGACGCCGGAGCCACGGGTGCGGAAGAGGCTGTCCATCTCGTCGAAGAAGACGACGACGGGGGTGCCGTCGCTCGACTTCTCCCGAGCGCGGTGGAAGATCAGCCGGATGTGCCGCTCGGTCTCGCCGACGTACTTGTTGAGCAGCTCCGGGCCCTTGATGTTGAGGAAGTAGGCCGTCGCGCTGTCCTGCCCGGTCCGCTCGGCGACCTTGCGCGCCAGCGAGGCCGCGACCGCCTTGGCGATCATCGTCTTGCCGTTGCCGGGCGGGCCGTAGAGGAGCACGCCCTTGGGCGCCTTGAGCTGGTGGCGCTCGTAGAGCTCGGCGTGCAGGTAGGGCAGCTCGACGGCATCGCGGATCGCCTCGATCTGCGTGCTGAGGCCACCGATGTCGTCGTAGTCGAGGTCGGGCACCTCCTCGAGGACGAGGTCGGCGACCTCGGCCCGCGGGATCCGCTCGACGGCGATGTTGCTGCGCTGGTCGACGAGCACGGCGTCGCCGACGCGCACCTGCTTGCCGGTCACCCGGCCGCCGCTGCGCACGACTCGCTCCTCGTCCTGGCGCATGAGCACGAGGAGGCGGTCGTCGTCGAGGACCTCCTTGACGACGACGACCTCGCCGGCGACGTCCTCGGGGTGCACCGACACGATGTTCATCGCCTCGTTGAGCCGCACCTCACGACCCACCCCGAGCTCACCGGTCTCGACCGCCGGCGAGACGGCGACGTGCATCTTGCGGCCGCCGGAGAGGACGTCGGCGGTCCCGTCGTCGTTGACGTCGATGACCACGGCATAGGACGAAGGGGGCTGGGCCAGCCGCTCGATCTCCTCCCGGAGGGTGACGATCTGCTGGCGCGCGTCCTTGAGCGTGCGCACGAGGCGCTCGTTCTGCGAGGCGACGGTCGCCATCTGCGACTTCTGCTGGGTCAGCTTGTCCTGCAGGGCCCGCACGTCCTGGGGCGTGGGCTCGGTCGTCATCGTCGTGCTCCCTTCGGGCCGGGGTGTCGGCTGCCTCCAGTCTCCCCCTTCGCCCTATCGCGGCGTCGGGGGGACCACGCCTCGGGCGAGCTTGCGCATCTTCTTCTCCGACGCGACCCGCTCCCCGAGGGCCTCGGAGGTCCACTCGGCGTCGTCGGCGCCCGGTGGCACCTCGGCCGGAGCCGTGCTCTCGTCGCCCTCCTGGGCGGCGTAGCCCTTGCCCGGGCGACGCTTGCGCATCGGCGGGGTGACGCCCGGGGCGAGCCGGCGGGTCGTGATGAGAAATCCGGTGTGCCCGTGCATGCGGTGCTGCGGGCGCACGGCGAGACCCTCGAGGTGCCAGCCGCGCACGAGCGACTCCCACGCCTCGGGCTCGGTGAAGGTGCCGAAGTCGCGCATCGCCTCGGCGACCTTGCTCAGCTGGGTGGCCGTGGCGACGTAGCAGATGAGCACACCACCGGGCGCGAGCGCCTCGGCGACGACCTCGAGGCACTCCCACGGGGCGAGCATGTCGAGGACGACTCGGTCGACGGTGCCGGGCTCGACCGCCCCGGGCAGCGACTCGACGAGGTCGCCGACGGACACGGTCCACGCCGGGTGGTCCTCGCCGAAGAAGGCGCGGGCATTCGCCGTCGCGATCTCGGCGAAGTCGGCGCGGCGCTCGAAGGACAGGACCCGACCGGTGTCGCCGACCGCGCGCAGGAGCGACATCGACAGGGCCCCGGAGCCGACTCCGGCCTCGACGACCGTGGCGCCCGGGAAGACGTCGGCCATCGCCACGATCTGGCCCGCGTCCTTGGGGTAGACGACGGCGGCGCCGCGCGGCATCGACATGACGTAGTCGGAGAGCAGCGGCCGCAGCACGAGGTACTCGGTGCCGGCCGTGTTGGTGATCGTCGACCCGTCGGGGGCGCCGATGAGGTCGTCGTGCTTGACGTGCCCTCGGTGGGTGTGGAACTGCTTGCCCGGCGTCAGGGTGATCGTGTGCATCCGCCCCTTGGGGTCGGTCAGCTGCACGCGGTCACCCTCACGGAAGGGGCCGCGACGGTAGGCGGATCCGGTGGCGGTCATGGTGGGCGAGTCTAGTTGCGCGCCAGGGCTGCGTTGACCCGCTCGACCCGCACGATGCCCCGCAGCACTCCCCCTTCGCTCACCGCGACGATCCGCGAACGCGACTCCTGGAAGCCACGGACGAGGTCGGTGGCCTCGTGGCCGGGCGTCAGCTCGACGGCCCACCCCTGCGGGGCGCGGGCCACGACGGCGGAGACGGGGGTCGTGCCCACCGCGGTCGGCGGGACGGCCCGCAGGGCGTCGTGGTCCACGAGACCGACGGGGCTGCCGTCGGCCGCCACGACCACCGGCAGGGCGCGAAGGGAGGTCAGCTCCGCCACGGGCGCGTCGAGCCCGATGGGCGCCGCCGGCTCGACGAGGCTCGGCACGTCGAGCCGGCCGAGCTGGCCCATCGCCCGACCGTGGGCGATGGCCGAGGAGGCGCCCGACCACAGGAAGGCCGCGATGAACATCGTCCAGACCATCGTCGACAGCTGGGGCTGCTGGCCACGAAGCAGCGGCAGGACCACGACCCCCACGACGATGGCGACGACGAGGACCCGGCCGAGGACGCCGGCGGCCACCCGGGCCCGGCCCTGGTCGCCCGTCACGCCCCAGACGAGGGACTCGACGACCTGACCGCCGTCGAGCGGGAGGCCGGGCAGCATGTTGAGCACCGCGAGCGCACCGTTGACGAAGGCGATGCCGCCGAGCACCGAGGCGACGAGACCGTCGCCGAGCGTCGCGGCCAGCAGGAAGCAGACGATGCCGAGGAGCGCATTGGTCAGCGGACCGACGATCGCGATGGCCGCCATCGTCGCCGGCGTGCCGCGCGTCGCCTCGAAGGTCGTGTGCCCGCCCCAGAGGTCGGCGACGACCCGGTGCACGGTGTGGCCGAAGGTGCGGGCCATGACGGCGTGCGCCGCCTCGTGGGCGAGGACGCTCAGCAGGAGGGCCAGGGCGTAGACGGCGGCGACGCCGTAGCCCACCGCGGGGCCGTGCACGCGGGCGGCCGAGGGGCCGATGAGCAGGAGGATCAGCCCGCCCATGAGGAGCCAGGACCAGCCGAGGAAGACCGGCACGCCGCCGATCGTCGCCAGGCGGATGCCGCGGGGAGTGTCGTCGAGGGGCGCCGCCATGGACACGACCCTAGGCGAGGCGGGTGAATGGGGATAATGAGTGGTCCACCGCCCCCTGTGCACAAGGATCGACCAGGTGACCGACACCGCCCTTCGCCCCGACGCCACCGCCGAGCTGAAGGAGACGCTGGCCCAGCGTGTCCTGATCATGGACGGGGCGATGGGGACGATGATCCAGCGGCAGGGGCTGTCGGAGGCGGACTTCCGCGGGGAGCGCTTCGCCGACTGGGGCAGCGACCTGCAGGGCAACAACGACCTGCTGGTGCTCACCCAGCCCGAGCTCATCACCGAGCTGCACCGGCAGTACCTCGAGGCCGGTGCCGACCTCATCGAGACCAACACCTTCAACGCGCAGCGGATCTCGATGGCCGACTACGGCATGGAGGACCTCTCCCGGGAGATCAACGTCGAGGCTGCGCGGCTGGCCCGTCTGGCCGCCGACGAGTTCACCGCCAAGGACCCGTCGCGGCCGCGCTGGGTCATGGGTGCGCTCGGCCCGACGAACCGCACCGCGTCGATCTCGCCGGACGTCAACGACCCCGGCAAGCGCAATGTCACCTTCACCGAGCTCGTCGACGCCTACCTCGAGCAGGCCCGCGGCCTCGTCGAGGGCGGGGTCGACCTGCTCATCGTCGAGACGATCTTCGACACGCTCAACGCCAAGGCCGCGATCTTCGCCCTCGAGACGCTCTTCGAGGAGCACGGGCGGCGCTGGCCGGTCATCATCTCGGGCACGATCACCGATGCCTCCGGCCGGACCCTCACCGGGCAGACGACCGAGGCCTTCTGGAACTCCGTGCGCCACGCCCAGCCCCTCGCCGTCGGGCTCAACTGCGCGCTCGGTGCCGAGGAGCTGCGCCAGTACGTCGTCGAGCTCGGCCGCGTCGCCGACACCTACATCTCGGCCTACCCCAACGCCGGGCTGCCCAATGCCTTCGGCGAGTACGACCAGGACCCGGAGTACATGGCCGGGCTCGTCGCCGAGTTCGCGACCTCCGGGCTGGTCAACCTGCTGGGCGGGTGCTGCGGCTCCAGCCCCGAGCACATCGCCGCCATCGCGAAGGGAGCGGCCGCCGCTCCCCCGCACGTCCCGGTCGAGGTCGAGCCGGCCCTGCGCCTGTCGGGCCTCGAGGCTTTCAACGTCACCGCCGACAGCCTCTTCGTCAACGTCGGCGAGCGGACCAACGTCACCGGCTCGGCGAAGTTCCGCAAGCTCATCGAGGCCGATGACTACCCGGCCGCGCTCGCGGTCGCGCAGCAGCAGGTCGAGAGCGGCGCCCAGGTCATCGACATCAACATGGACGAGGGCATGCTCGACGGCGAGGCCGCCATGGGCACCTTCGTCAACCTCGTCGGCTCCGAGCCGGACATCTCGCGCGTGCCGCTGATGATCGACTCGTCGAAGTGGCACGTCATCGAGACCGGCCTGCAGCGCACCCAGGGCAAGCCGATCGTCAACTCGATCTCGATGAAGGAGGGCGTCGAGCCCTTCGTCGAGCAGGCCCGGCTGTGCCGCAAGTACGGCGCCGCGATCGTCGTCATGGGCTTCGACGAGGAGGGGCAGGCCGACAACCTCGAGCGGCGCAAGGAGATCGCCCAGCGGGCCTACACGATCCTCACCGAGGAGGTCGGCTTCCCCGCCGAGGACATCGTCTTCGACCCCAACATCTTCGCCCTGGCGACGGGCATCGAGGAGCACGCCGAGTACGGCACCGACTTCATCGAGGCGACCCGCTGGATCAAGGACAACCTGCCGCACGCGCTCGTCTCCGGTGGCGTCTCCAACGTCTCCTTCAGCTTCCGCGGCAACAACCCCGTGCGCGAGGCGATCCACGCCGTCTTCCTCTACCACGCCATCGAGGCGGGCATGGACATGGGCATCGTCAACGCCGGCGCCCTCGTCCCCTACGACACGCTCGACCCGCAGCTGCGCGAGCGGATCGAGGACGTCGTGCTCAACCGGCGCGAGGACTCCACCGAGCGCCTGCTCGAGATCGCCGAGGAGCACCGTGGCAGTGGTGCCGTCGCGGAGGCCGCGACCGAGGAGTGGCGCGAGCTCCCCCTTCGCGAGCGGATCACGCACGCACTGGTCAAGGGCATCGACACCCACGTCGTCGACGACACCGAGGCCCTGCGCGTCGAGATCGACGAGGCCGGCGGCGAGCCGCTCGAGGTCATCGAAGGGCCGCTCATGGACGGCATGGGGGTCGTCGGAGACCTCTTCGGCGAGGGCAAGATGTTCCTCCCGCAGGTCGTGAAGTCGGCCCGGGTGATGAAGAAGGCCGTCGCCCACCTCATCCCCTTCATCGAGGCCGCCAAGAAGCCCGGCGACGCCAGCCGCTCCAAGGGACTGATCGTCATGGCAACGGTCAAGGGCGACGTCCACGACATCGGCAAGAACATCGTCGGCGTCGTGCTGCAGTGCAACAACTACGACGTCATCGACCTCGGGGTCATGGTGCCGACGCAGAAGATCCTCGAGACGGCCAAGGAGCACGACGCCGACGTCATCGGCCTGTCGGGCCTGATCACGCCGTCGCTGGACGAGATGGTCGGCGTCGCCTCGGAGATGCAGCGCCAGGGCTTCGACATCCCACTGCTGCTCGGCGGTGCGACGACCTCGCGCGCCCACACGGCCGTCAAGGTCGACCAGCAGTACGACGGGCCGGTCGTGTGGGTCAAGGACGCCTCGCGCTCGGTCCCGGTGGTCAGCCAGCTGCTCAGCCCGACGGCGAAGCCCCAGCTCCTCGAGGAGGTCTCGGCCGACTACGAGGCCCTGCGTCGGCGGCACGCCAACAAGCAGGGCGACCGACCGCTGCTGTCCTACGAGGAGGCCCTCGAGGCGCGCACGCCCGTCGACTGGTCGGCCGAGCAGCCGCACCTGTCGGGCGTGAGCCCGACCCGGCAGGTCTTCGTCGACTACGACCTCGCCGAGCTGCGCGAGTACTTCGACTGGCAGCCCTTCTTCAACGCCTGGGAGCTCAAGGGGTCCTTCCCCGACATCCTCAACAGCCCGGCGACGGGCGAGGTCGCGCGCAAGCTCTACGACGAGGCGCAGGCGATGCTCGACCGGATCATCGAGGAGCGCTGGCTGACGGCGAAGGGGGTCATCGGGCTCTTCCCCGCCAACGCCGTCGGTGACGACATCGAGATCTACTCCGACGAGTCGCGCTCGCAGGTCGCGCACACCCTGCACATGCTGCGCCAGCAGGGCCAGCACCGTGCGGGCGTGCCCAACCGGTCGCTCGCAGACTTCGTCGCCCCCCGGGACACGGGCATCAAGGACTGGGTCGGCGCCTTCGCGGTGACCGGCGGCATCGGCGTGCAGGAGCGCATCGCGCAGTTCAAGGCCGACAACGACGACTACAACGCGATCCTCCTCGAGGCGCTCGCCGACCGCTTCGCCGAGGCCTTCGCCGAGCGCATGCACGAGCGGATCCGCACCGAGATCTGGGGCTATGCCCCCGACGAGCAGCTCGACAACCGTCAGCTCATCAAGGAGCAGTACGCGGGCATCCGACCCGCACCCGGCTACCCGGCCTGCCCCGACCACACCGAGAAGCAGACGCTGTGGAAGCTGCTCGACGTCGACGAGATCGGCATCGAGCTCACCGAGGGCATGGCGATGTGGCCCGGCGCCTCGGTGTCCGGCTGGTACTTCGGCCACCCCGACAGCCAGTACTTCGTCGTGGGCCGGCTGGGCAAGGACCAGGTCGAGAGCTACGCCGAGCGCAAGGGCTGGACCCTGGCCGAGGCCGAGCGCTGGCTCGGGCCCAACCTCGGCTACGCGCCGGAGTGACCCCGAGCATCTCGCCGTCGCGGGCGGCCGACTTCAAGCAGTGCCCGCTGCTCTACCGCTTCCGCTCGATCGACCGGCTCGACGAGGCGCCGTCACCGGCGGCGGCCAGGGGCACCCTCGTGCACGCCGTGCTCGAGGAGCTCTTCGACCTGCCCGCGGCCGAGCGCACCCCGGAGGCTGCTGTCGGGCTGCTGCCTGGCCGGTGGCAGGCGCTCGTCGACGACCGGCCCGAGCTCGCCCAGATGATCCTCGACGATGCAGCCCTCACCGAGGAGTCGTGGTTCGCCGAGGCGGCGAAGCTCGTCGAGCGGTGGTTCACCCTCGAGGACCCCTCGAGGCTCGAGCCGTCTCGACGTGAGGTCAAGGTCGAGGTCGAGGTGGACGGGCTGACCCTGCGCGGCATCATCGACCGGGTCGACGTGGCGCCGACGGGCGAGGTGCGCATCGTCGACTACAAGACCGGCCGCTCCCCCTCCGAGCGCTTCGAGGGCAAGGCGCTCTTCCAGATGAAGTTCTACGGCCTCGTGCACTGGCGCACCACGGGACGGGTGCCGGACCTGCTCCAGCTCGTCTACCTGCGCGACGGCCAGGTCATCCGCTACGTCCCCGACGAGGCCGACCTGCTGGCCCTGGAGCGCAACGTGCGCGCCGTGTGGCAGGCGATCGAGCAGGCCACGGCCACCGGCGACTTCCGGCCCAACCCGTCGCGGCTGTGCAGCTGGTGCGACTTCAAGGCGCTGTGCCCGGCCTTCGGCGGGACACCGCCGCCTCTCCCCCCTTCGCGTGCGACGGAGGAGACCACGGACGCCGCGCGACCCTAGGGCCGCGCGACCTCCCCCAGTGCCAGCGGCACCAGGTCGAAGGGGGTGAGCCCGGCGAGCGTGTCGACGCGGACCGAGCCCGGGATGTCCGGGATCTCGACGATGTGCGGCACGGCGAGCGTCGGCACGCCGGCAGCCGTCGCGGAGCGCACGCCGGTCGGCGAGTCCTCGATGGCGATGCAGGCTGCCGGGTGCACGCCGAGCTTCTCCGCAGCGGTGGCATAGGGCTCGGGGTGCGGCTTGCCGTGGGTCACGAGGTCACCGGTGACCATGAGGCCGAAGGAGCCCGACTCGGTGGCCTCGACGACGGCACCGGCGAGGTCGGTCCACGACATCGTCACGAGCGCCTGCGGGATGTCGAGCTCACGGCACGCGGCGAGCAGCTCACGTGCGCCGGGGCGCCACGGCACCTCCTGGGCGATCTGCTCGACGACCCGGGACTGCAGCCGGTGGACGACCTCCTCGGCGGGCAGGTCGACGGGCGAGTTGTCGAGGATGAACTGCGCGGAGACGAGGAGCGGGTTGCCGACGAGCTGGACGGCCAGCTCGTGGGTCCACGTACCGCCGAACTCCTCGACGAGCTCGTGCTCGGCGGTGATCCAGTAGGGCTCGGTGTCGACGAGGGTGCCGTCCATGTCCCACAGGACGGCGGCGGGCAGGGCGGCGGGCTCGGTGCTCACAGGCGCCAAGATTACGCGTCGTAGGGTGGTGGTCGTGATCGAGATCGAGGACCTGCCCGAGCTGCACGACCCGGTGATGATCTGCGCCTTCGAGGGCTGGAACGACGCCGGCGAGGCTGCCTCCCGGGCGATCGAGCACCTCGGGAGTCTGTGGGACGCCGAGACCGTCGCGGCCATCGACCCGGAGGACTACTACGACTTCCAGGTGACCCGCCCGCGGGTGATCAACCAGGGTCAGGGGCGCGGCATCCACTGGAACACCACGCGCATCCTGCTGGCCTCCCCCGACAGCCTCGGGCGCGACGTCCTGCTCGTCACCGGCATCGAGCCCTCCTTCCGGTGGCGTGCTTTCACCACCGAGCTGCTCGACCTCGCCGCGGCCAACGGCGTCACGACCGTCATCACCCTCGGTGCCCTGCTCGCGGACGTCGCCCACTCCCGGCCCATCCCCGTCGTGTGCACGAGCGAGGACGAGGCGGTCGCCTACAAGCACGACCTCGAGCCCGCCCGCTACGAGGGCCCCACCGGCATCACGGGCGTCGTGGCCGACGGGGCCCACCAGGCGGAGATGGTCTCGATCTCGGCCTGGGCGAGCGTGCCGCACTACACCTCTCAGGTCCCGTGCCCCAAGGCCTCGCTCGCCCTGCTCAGCCAGCTCGAGGACCTGCTCGACACGGTCATCGACCACGGTGACCTCGAGGAGGAGGCGCAGGCCTGGGAGCGCGGCGTCGACGAGCTGGCCAGCACCGACGAGGACGTCGCCGAGTACGTCTCGGCCCTCGAGAGCGCGCAGGACACGTCCGAGCTGCCCGAGGCGAGCGGCGACGCGATCGCCAAGGAGTTCGAGCGCTACCTGCGTCGTCGCGGCGACGGCACCGACAACCCCGCCTGACCGCCTCAGAGGCGGATGCCGAGGAGGGCGTCGATCGCCCGCGCCAGCTCGCCGGGCGCGGAGCGCACCTCGCCCGGGCCCGCGAGCGACTGCTCGGCCCAGGCGTCGACCGCCCGCAGCGCGGTGGGGGTGTCCAGGTCGTCGGCGACGGCCTCGCGGATCGCGGCAATGGTCGCGGTCGCATCGGGGCCACCATCGGTGGAGAGCCCGGCGCGCCAGTGCTCGAGGCGCTCCTGGGCGCGGGTGAGGTCCTCGGCCGTCCACTCCCACTCACCGCGGTAGTGGTGCGCCAGCAGGACGAGGCGGATCGCCATCGGGTCGACGCCCTCCGAGCGCAGGGTCGACACCCGCACGAGGTTGCCCTTGGACTTGCTCATCTTCTCGCCGTCGTAGGCGACCATCGCCTGGTGCGCCGTGTGCCGGGCGAAGGGCCGCTCCCCCGTGATCGCCTCGGCCTGGACGACCGACATCTCGTGGTGCGGGAAGACGAGGTCGGTCCCGCCGCCCTGGACGTCGACGTGGTCACCGAGGTGCTCCATGGCGATCGCCGTGCACTCGATGTGCCAGCCG
This sequence comes from Janibacter sp. CX7, assembly GCF_024362365.1. Lineage (NCBI taxonomy): Bacteria > Bacillati > Actinomycetota > Actinomycetes > Micrococcales > Intrasporangiaceae > Janibacter > Janibacter sp. CX7. The sequence continues at coordinate 1,661,539 of NZ_CP101464.1, forward strand.
GGACGCCCCCGGCCGAGCTCGCCTGCGTCCCAGGCGGGCTCGCCCTGACGCTCGCCGCGCCAGAGCATCGGGTCGAGCGGGTCGCGCTTGCCGGGGCGCTGGGGGTCGCCGCCGCGCTCGGCGGAGAAGGCGAGCATCGTCTCGCGGTCGAGGTGGCTCAGCTCGCCCAGTCCGCCGGCGGCGGCCAGGTCGAGGTAGGTGTCGCGGACGCCGTCCTCGACGACCTCGTAGGTCACCCCGAGCGCGACGAGCCGCTGGACCGCGGCGATGATCGTCGGCATCGACTCCATGACGCCCATGAAGTGGTCCGGCGGGATGACGCCGAGTGCGGTCATGTCCTCGAGGAAGAGGGCGATCTGGTCGCTGCCGAGGTCACGCCAGTCGACCCCGTCGCGCGCGGCCCGCTCGAAGAGCGGGTCGTCGACGTCGGTGACATTTTGCACGTAGGTCACCGCGCGCCCACCGTCGCGCAGCGCGCGACCGACGACGTCGAAGGTGACGTAGGTGGCCGCGTGCCCCATGTGCGTCGTGTCGTAGGGCGTCACGCCGCACACGTAGAGACTCGCCGTGCCCTCGGGCTCGACGGGGGCCACCTCGCCCCGGGCCACGTCGTGGAGGCGAAGGGAGATCGGCTCTCCGGGGACGACGGGCAGGTGGGGTGCAGGCCAGGCTCTCACCCGGACAGCCTACGAGGTCGGCGAGGTGATCACGCCAGCGCCCGAGACGCGGTGCGGCCTCACAGCGGAGGCCACGGGATCGCCGGCCAGTCGCCGGTGGGCACCGGGTGCGAGCCTGTGGTCAGCAGGCTCTCGACGCGGCCCCGCAGCGCCTCGATCTCGGTCGGCGTGATGAGCTCGACGAGCTCGGCCACCACCTCGGGTCGCGACAGCTCGCCGTCGAGACGCGACAGGCGCTCGAGGTCCCCAGCAGTGAGCGGGTCACCTGCCCAGCCCCACAGCACGGTCCGCAGCTTCGGGTCCTCGTGGAGGCTCACTCCGTGGTCGATCCCCCACAAGCCTCCGTCGTGCTCGAGCACGTGACCGCCCTTGCGGTCGGAGTTGTTGAGCACCGCGTCGAGCACGGACATCGAACGCAGCCGGGAGTCGTCGGGGTGCGACAGCAGCAGGGGCGCACCGGTCTCGTCCTCCCCCTCGAGGACGACGAGATTGCCCTCGGGCACGGCACCGGGTGGGGTGACGGCCACCGGCGTCGGGCACAGGCTCGTCGGCTCACCGACCCACCGCTGGACGGAGCCCGGCCCGGCCGGTCCGTCGCGCCACACGGTCTCGGGCACGAGCCCGAAGCCGCCGAGGGCGTCGATGCGCCACGCGGCGACCTCGCGGGCGGCGAGCGAGCCGTCGGGGAAGTCCCACAGCGGGCGCTCGCCGTCGACCGGCTTGTAGGCGACGGTCACCGCGGGCCCGCCGGCTGAGCGCACCTCGGCGACGAAGACGGCATTGCTCGCCAACGGGTGCCGTCCGAGGACGACGAGCTCCCCGTCGGTGAGCGAAGGGGGTGACGCCACCGTCAGCGCTTGTAGCCGTTGGCACGCGGGCAGATGTGCCCGTCGGCGTCGACCGCCCCACCGCAGAAGGGGCAGGCCGGACGCCCGGCGCGCACGACCGTCTCGCACCGGCGGGCGAAGGCACGCGCCTGCGCCGGCCCCAGCGACACCCGCAGGCTGTTGAGGTCGGGCGTGGCCTCGAGCTCGTCGACCTCGTCGGGGTCGTGGTCGTGGGCCTCGATGAGCACGACGTGCCGGTCGTCGTCCCACGACAGGGCGAGGGCCTGCACGCGGAAGTCCTCGGAGATCGGGGTGTCGAGCGGGGCGTTGTCGGCCGCCTCGGCCGCGGCCGCGACGGTCGCCTCGAGCCCCGCGACCTGGTCGAGCAGCTCCCCGATGCGCTCGGCGAGGACCTGGGCGTGCAGCTTCTCGAGCGACACCTGCACGCGTCGGCTCTCGTCGCTGGCCTGCAGGAAGAAGGTCCGCTGCCCGGGTGGGCCGACGGTGCCCAGGACGAAGCGCTCCGGGGGGTCGAACTCGACGACGGTCATGACGTCGACCCTAGTCCTGCCCCGCCGCCGACGACCGCGTCCCCCGCTGCCGGGGTGTCCGGAGCAGGGGGCGGCGGCTTCAGCGCGGAGCTGCCGGTGTCGTTGCTGCGCAGCAGCATCGGCCGGCTCTCGGTGTAGTGCACGACGGAGATGGAGGCCGGGTCGACGTGCAGCCGCTGGAAGTCGTCGAGCGGGGTGCCCACGGCATCGGCGAGCACCGCCTTGATGACGTCGCCGTGGCTGACCGCGGCCCACACCGCGTGCGCACCGTGCTCGGCCGTGACCGCGGCATCGATCTCTCGGACGGCCGCGACGGCGCGGTCGGACATCGCCTGCATCGACTCACCGTCGTAGTCGTCGCCGGCGGGGAAGGTCACCCGGCTCGGTGTGTCCTGCACGACCCGCCACAGCGGGTCCTTGGCGAGCTCGGAGATGGCCCGACCGGTCCACGCGCCGTAGCGGCACTCCCCCAGGCCCTCGTGGACCTGTGCCTCCAGCCCGTGCGCCGCGAGCAGCGGCTCGGCCGTCTCGCGGCAGCGCTGCAGCGGCGAGGTCGCGACGTGGACGAAGGGGGTGTCCTCCAGCCGCTCGACGAGCCGGGCGGCCTGCTGCCGGCCGGTCTCGTCGAGGGAGACGCCGGGGGTCCAGCCCGCCAGCACTCCCTTCGTGTTGGCCGTCGACCGTCCGTGCCGGATGAGGATGCAGTACGCCACGCCCCTCACACTAGGCGCCCCGGGCGCTGCGCCTGAGACGATGCCCGGGTGATCGTGAACCAGGCCCGCTACCACGACGGCCAGCGCCTCCCCTGCGACGACATCGGCGCGACCATGGCGGACATCCGCTCGGGCGGTGGCTCGGACTTCCTGTGGATCGGCATGCGTGACCCGTCGTCCGCGAGCTTCGAGGAGGTCGCCGACCAGCTGGGTCTGCACGCCCTCGCCGTCGAGGACTCCGTCAAGGGCGACGAGCGGCCCAAGATCGAGCAGTACGGTGACGCGTTCTTCGCCGTCCTGAGGCCCCTGCGCTACGTCGAGGAGACCTCCGACGTCGAGTCCGGCGAGATCATGGTCTTCTGGGGTCCCGACTACATCGTGACGATCCGACGGGGCGAGGCCAGCCCGCTCGCGGGACTGCGCAGTCGCCTGGAGGAGCGCAACCACCCGCTGCAGCACGGTCCGTGGGGTGTCCTCCACGCGATCGTCGACTTCGTCGTGGACCAGTACCTCGCGATCGAGGACGAGCTGCAGACCGACCTCGAGGAGATCGAGGCCCGGGTCTTCTCCCCCGACCAGCGGGTCGACAGCGGCGAGATCTACGCGCTCAAGCGTGAGGTGCTCGAGTTCAAGCGGGCCTCCCTCCCGCTCGCCCGGCCGCTGACCCAGCTCGTCGGGGCCACGTCACCGGTGCCGACGGAGGAGCTGCGCCTGCTCTTCCGCGACGTCGTCGACCACCTGTCACTGGTCAACGACAACACCGAGTCGCAGGACCGGTTGCTCTCCGACGTGCTGAGCGCGCACCTGGCGCAGGTCGGGGTGCAGCAGAACCAGGACATGCGCAAGATCTCGGCCTGGGCGGCGATGGCAGCCCTGCCGACGATGGTGGCCGGCGTCTACGGCATGAACTTCGAGGGGATGCCCGAGCTCATTGCGAGCGTCGACGTCTCCGGCCACGAGGTCTACTACGGCTACCCGCTGGCCCTGCTGGCGATGGTGCTCATCTGCCTCGGGCTCTACCGGCTCTTCAAGCGCTCCGGCTGGCTGTGAGCGACCGGGCTCAGGACCGGTCGTCGTCCCGGTCGTAGTCCTCGTCGTCGAGACCCGAGTAGGACTGGTCGTCCTCGTCGTCGTCGTAGTCGTCGTCCGACTCGTCATCGTCGTCGACCATGAACTGCTCGTCGACGACGACCAGCGGGGTCATCTCGCCGGTCGCGTCGTGGAGGGCGTCGTCGTAGGCCTCGAAGGCATCGGCCAGGTCCTCGTAGGCGGCGACGACCGTCGGGTCGTCCTCGCCGCGACGCTGGGACGAGGCCTCGAGGTGACGCTCGAAGGCGGCGATCAGCTGGTTCAGGGCGGGGCGCGGGTCGCTCATGGGCATGACGCTACCGGTCATGGGCGACAATGGCACCGATGGCTGAGTACGAGTTCCGCACGATCGTCTTCCCGCGCGATGCCGCACGCTCCGCGATCCGTCAGGAGCTGGCCGACCACGCCGAGTACGGCCGGTGGGAGCTGCACCGCACGGTCGTCTACATGAGCGGCAAGCAGCGGGCATGGTTGCGGCGCAAGATCATCCGCGTGCCACGCCCGCCGATGCTGCCCACTCCCTGAGCCCGGTCCCGGGACCTCAGCAGTCCTCGACGAGACGCCACAGCACCCGCGCGCCGAACTCCAGGGACTCCAGCGGCACCCGCTCGTCGATCCCGTGGAACATCGGGGCGAAGGGCAGGTCCGCGGGCAGCCGCAGCGGCGCGAAGCCGTAGCCGACGACCCCGAGCGCCTCGAGCGCCTTGTTGTCCGTCCCGCCGGAGAGGCAGTAGGGCAGGATCGTCGCCTCCGGGTCCTCCCCGAGCAGCGCGGCGCGCATCCTGTCGACGAGCTCGCCGTCGAAGGGCGCGTCCAGCGAGATGTCACGGTGGTCGACGACCACCTCGACGTGCTCCCCGGCAAGCTCCCGGATGGTCGCCATGAGGTCCTCCTCGTGGCCGGGGAGGAAGCGGCAGTCCAGCGAGGCGCTCGCGGTCTGCGGCACGACGTTGTGCTTGTAGCCGGCGTCGAGCATGGTGACGTTGGCCGTGTCCTGCAGCGCGCCGCGGACGAAGCCGGCGGCCGGCCCGATCCGCTCGAGCAGCGCCTCGGCGTCCTCGTCGCTGTAGCCGACACCGGTGAGCTCGCTCAGCCCGTCGAGCAGGCCGCGGACGCTGGCGATGAACTCACGGGGCCACTTGTGGGCGTCGATCCGGGCGATGGCCTCGGCGAGGTGGACGATCGGGTTGTCCGAGGTCGGGACGGAGCCGTGACCGGCCGTGCCCTTCGCCTCGAGCCTGAGCCAGGCGATGCCCTTCTCCGCGGTCTGGAGGAGGTAGGCCCGGCGGGGCTCCCCCTTCGCGTCGTCGACGGTGACGCTGTAGCCACCGACCTCGCTGATCGCCTCGGTGACGCCGTCGAAGACCTCGCGGTGCTCACGGACCATGAACTGGCTGCCGAGGACGCCACCGGCCTCCTCGTCGGCGAAGAAGACGAAGAGCAGGTCGCGCGGCGGGACCGTGCTGGTCCGCGCGAGGTGCCGCAGGCAGGCGAGCATCATCGCGACCATGTCCTTCATGTCGACCGCGCCGCGGCCCCAGAGGCACCCGTCACGCTCCACGCCGTCGAAGGGGGGAACGCTCCAGTCCTCGGCGTGGGCCGGCACGACGTCGAGGTGCCCGTGGATGCACAGGGCGCCGCGGTCACGGTCGGCGCCGGCGATGCGCACCGCCACGGTCGTGCGACCGGGCTCGGACTCGAAGACCTGGGGCTCGAGGCCGACCTCGCGCAGCTGGGCGACGACGTAGTCGGCGGCCTCGCGCTCCCCCGGGCCGTCCTGGCCGGGGCCGTAGTTGCTCGTGTCGATCCGCAGCAGGTCGCGGCAGATGCGCACGACCTCCTGCTCGGGCGCGGTGGTCTCGCTCATGTCGGCAGCGTACGTGCCCAGGGTGGTGGTCAGGGGGCGCGGTAGGGGTTGGCCGGCTCCTCGCCGAGGGTCCACCACTGCGCATCGCCCCACTGCCGGGCCATCTCGCGGCCGGCCTCGAAGCCCTGCTCCCAGGCCACGGCGGGGTCGGGCAGGCACCCGGCATCGCGCAGCGCCTCCGCCACGGCCAGGCTCTCGTCGAGCCCGAGGAAGGTCACCTCGGCGACTGCCCGCCGGACCACCTCGGCCGCGTGCTCGATGCGGGGATCGGTCATCGTCACTCTCCCTTCGTGTGATCGTCCGTCCTACCAGACGCAGGCAGCGATCGCCCTCGGACAACGCGATCGGCCCCCCGCTCCGAGGAGCGAGGGGCCGATCCGATCTGTGTCCGAGGGGGGACTTGAACCCCCATGCCCTAATACGGGCACTAGCACCTCAAGCTAGCGCGTCTGCCAATTCCGCCACCCGGACGAGTGGTGCATCCGGCGGTTGGGAACCACCGGGGCAACGACGTGAAACTTTACACGCGGATGTCGTGAGTGCGAAATCCGCTGCGACACGACCCCGCCCGCACCTCGAGAACCGGTCAGGACGGGGTCTGCGCCGCCTGCTCGGGTGCGCCGACGTAGAGGCAGAAGGGGTGGCCGGCGGGGTCGATGATCACGCGGACCTCCTCCTGCGGCTGGTGCTCCGACAGACGGCCACCGAGGCGCAGCGCGGCGCTGACCGCGGCCTCGAGGTCGCTCACCTCGATGTCGAGGTGGATCTGCATCTGCTGATCACCGGGCTGGGCCGGCCACACCGGCTCCACGTGGTTGCGCTCGAGCTGGAAGCCGAGGTAGACGTGAGAGCGCTCCGGCGCGATCGTCGCCCAGTCCTCCTCGTCGCTGTGGATCGTCCAGCCGAGGACCTCGGCGTAGAAGCGGGCGAGCCCCCGGGGGTCGGGCGTGCCGATCACGGTGCCGAGGTAGTCGTGGGGCGGGCGGCGTCCTGGAAGCATGCCTTCCACCATTGCCTGAAGTCGGGGGTCGGGGCAAACCGTGCATAGTCTGGGGCCGTGCTCGAGACCGTCACCGCGACCCGATTTGCGGTCCCCCTGCGCGAAGGGGGGTCCCTCCCCGGCCTCGTCGACGCCGACGACCTCGGCATGTACGTCGTGAAGTTCCGCGGCGCCGGTCAAGGGCTCAAGGTGCTCGTCGCGGAGGTGCTCGTCGGCGAGATCGCCCGCGCGCTCGACATCCCGGTCCCCCGCCTGGCCGTCGTCGACCTGCCGCGTGACATCGCGCGCTACGAGGCCGACGAGGAGGTCCAGGACCTGCTGACGGCCTCCGTCGGGACCAACCTCGGTCTCGACTACCTGCCGGGCAGCTTCGGCTACGACGGCAGCCGGCCTGCGACCCGCGAGCAGGCGGAGCCGATCGTCTGGCTCGACGCCTTCACCGCCAACATCGACCGCACCTGGGCCAACCCCAACCTCCTCGTGTGGGGTGGCAACCCCTGGGTGATCGACCACGGTGCCGCGCTCTACTTCCACCACGCCTGGGCCCGCCGCTCCCCCGACGCCGAGCGCTTCGCCCGGCAGCCCTACGACGTGAACGACCACGTCCTCGGCGACCTCGTCGACGACCTCGCCCCGACCCACGCGGACCTGGCCGCTCGGCTCACCGACGACGTGCTCGCGGCCATCGTCGACCTCGTCCCCGCAGAGTGGCTCGAGACCGGGGAGCACCTCCCTTCGCCCGATGCGGTCCGAGAGGCCTACGTGCAGCACCTCACGACCCGCCGCGACCACCCCTCCGCCTGGCTCCCCGGAGGTGGCCGATGACCCGTCACCCCTACCAGTACGTCGTCCTGCGCTGCGTCCCCCGGGCCGAGCGCGAGGAGTTCGTCAACGTCGGCATCGTCCTGCGCAGCCAGTCCGCCGACCACCTCGAGGCCGCCTTCGCCGTCGACGCCGACCGGGTGCGTGCGCTCGCCCCCGATCTCGACCTCGACGAGCTCGACGCCGCGCTGCGGACGGTCTGCGAGGTCGCCTCCGGCCGGGAGGGCGGCGGCCTGCCGCGACTCGGCGACGACGGGCGCCGCTTCGGCTGGCTGAGCGCCCCCCGGTCCACCGTGGTGCGGCCCGGGCCGGTCCACAGCGGGCTCACCGACGACCCTGCCGCCGAGGTGCAGCGGCTCCTCGACCGCCTCGTCCGCTGACGCCGAGGGCCGCCTTGACGCGTGCCCGTGACGTCCTAGGGTCGGGGTCATGGACCTCACGCGACCGACCGCACCGGCCCCCTACGACCTTCTGCCGCCGACGGCCTCCTTCGAGGTGACGAGCGAGAGCTTCACCGACGGCGGCGACCTCGCCGACGCCCAGGTCTTCGACGACTGGGGCTTCAGCGGGGGCAACCTCAGCCCCCAGCTCAGCTGGTCGGGAGCCCCGGAGGGCACCAAGGGCTATGCGATCTCCTGCTTCGACCCGGATGCACCGACGCCCGCCGGCTTCTGGCACTGGACCGTCGTCGGGCTGCCCGCCGACACGACCTCCCTCCCGGAGGGCGCCGGCACCGAGGGCGGCACGCAGCTGCCCGAGGGCGCCTTCATGACCGCGACCGACTACGGCACCAAGGCGTTCGGCGGAGCGGCACCGCCGCAGGGCGACATCGCCCACCGCTACGTCTTCGCCGTCCACGCGCTCGACACCGACGACCTGGGCATCGACGACTCCGTCTCGTGCACCGTCGCGGCCTTCAACTACCTCCAGCACACGATCGGGCGCGCCGTCATCACCGGCATGTACCGCAGCTGACGCTGCCGCACCCCACGCCGCGCGGCGGGTCGGCCCTACTGACCGGGCAGGCCCGCCGCGAGCTCGTCGAGGAAGGCATCGACCTCGGCCATGTCGTAGCCCGCACCGAAGCGGGTGGGCCGGAAGATCGCACTCGCGACGTCCGGCACCGGCTGGCCGGTCGAGAGCGCGTGGAAGACCCGGTCGAGGAAGTCGTCGACATCGGCCACGGCATAGCCCTCGCGCCAGCGGGTCGGGGTGAACTGCGGGCGGGCCGCGCCGGCGCTCATCGCACCCTCAACTCCCAGGCAGCGACGGCACCCGCCGCCGCGACGTTGAGAGAGTCGACTCCCCCGGCCATCGGGATGGTCACGGTCACGTCCACGTGCCCGAGGGTACGCCGGGCCAGCCCGTCTCCCTCGGTGCCCAGCACGAGAGCCAGGCGCTCCGGCGGGTCGGCGGACAGCTCGTCGAGCGAGACCGCGTCGTCGGCCAGGGCCAGCGCCGCGACGGTCCACCCGGCTTCCCGCAGGTCCGCGATGCCGGCAGGCCACGGCTCGATCCGGGTCCACGGCACCTGGAAGACCGTGCCCATCGAGACGCGGATGGCCCTGCGGTACAACGGGTCTGCGCACCGCGGCGTCACGAGGACGGCATCGGTGCCCAGCGCGGCCGCGGAGCGGAAGATCGCCCCGACGTTGGTGTGGTCGACGACGTCCTCGATGATCAGCACCCGCCGTGCGCCGTCGAGCACCTCGCCGAGCGTCGGCAGCTGCGGACGATGCATCGACGCCAGCGCGCCGCGGTGGAGGTTGTAGCCGGTGATCCCCTCGATGACCTCGGCCGAGCCGGTGTAGACGGGGACCCCGCCGGCCTCTGCGTCCGCCACGACGTCGGCGAGGTCGGTGAGCCAGCGCTCCCCCATCAGCAGCGCCCGGGGCCGGTGCCCGGCGGCCAGCGCCCGGCGGATGACCTTCTCGCTCTCGGCGAGGTAGAGCCCGCCCGCGGGCTCGAGCACCCGTCGCAGCTTGACGTCGGTGAGACCGACGAAGTCCCGCAGCCGCTCGTCGGTGGGGTCGGTGATCGTGATCGGCACCTGAGCAGGCTAGACGAGCGCCCGCGCGATGACGCTGATGCTCGCGATGACGCAGAAGACCAGGACGCCACGTCGCACCGTCTCCGGACGGATCCGCCGGCGCACCGGTCCGGCGAGCAGGTGCCCCACGAGGACGAAGGGGGCCCACAGCAGTCCCGCACGGATGTCCTCGGCATCGACCTGGCCCCCGATGGCCAGACCCGTCATGCCGATGACGGTGCCCATGAGGAAGAAGGCGGCCAGCGTCCCCCGGAGCCGCTCGGGCCGCTCGTGCTGCAGGACGAGCGCGAAGAAGGGACCACCGATGGACGCAGCGGTCCCGGAGACCCCGGTGATGGCACCGGCGAAGGCCGAGTTGCGTCGCTCGAGGCGGATGTCGAGCGCCCACACGGAGGCCGCGACGGAGACGAGGATGAGCACGCCGACGGTCACGGCGATCACGTCGGCCGGGGCCACCGCGACGAGCAGCACCCCGAGCGGGGTGGCGAGGACCCGGGCGCCGAGGGCCCACCCCAAATGACGCCACGCGATGTCACGCGCACCGCCCAGCAGCTGCAGCACGGGCAGGAAGAAGACGCAGACGATGAGCGAGGCCGGCATGAGATCGGGTCGGGCCGTGACGACGAAGGGGGCCGCGACGACCGCGATCCCGAAGCCGATCGTCGACTGCACCATCGCCCCGATGGCGACGACGACGCCGAGGGCGAGGATCGTGGGGTCCAGGATCTCGGTCACGGGAAGAAGACGAACTTCACCAGGCCCGCGACGCCGACGACGACGATGACGGCCCGCAGCGCGTTGGGGGGCAGGCGTCGACCGTAGCGGGAGCCGAGGACTCCCCCGACGATGGCGCCGACCCCGACGAGGGCGGCGATCCGCCAGTCGATGAGGTCCGGCGCGGTGATGATGAAGACGAGCGAGCCGACCGCGTTGACGAAGAGGCCGAGCATGTTCTTCAGACCGTTGAGGGACTGCAGCGGCTCGGTGGACAGAGCCGACAGCAGGCCGATGAGGATGACGCCCTGGGCGGCACCGAAGTAGCCGCCGTAGACGCCGGCCACGAGCACGCCCGCCATGAGCGCGACGAGGTGGCTCGTCGGCATCGAGCCGCCCTCCTCGTGCCGTGACCTCGTCCACGCCTGCAGGCGGGGACCGAAGATGACGAGCAGGATCCCGATGCCGATGAGCACCGGCACGATCGCCTCGAAGGCCTCGGGCGGCAACCACAGCAGGAGCAGTGCACCGGTGATCGCGCCGAGCACGGACATCGGCACGAGCTGGGCGACTCGCCGGCCCATGCCCTTGAGCTCGGGGAGGTAGCCGATGGTGCCGCTCACTCCCCCGGCGACCAGGCCGATGGAGTTGGAGACATTGGCCGTGACGGCCGGTGTCCCCAGCGCGAGCAGCACGGGGAAGGTCACGAGTGTCCCGGACCCGACGAGGGTGTTGATCGCTCCCGCCCACACCCCGGCGAGGACCACTGCACCCATCTCCAGCCACGACACCCGGCCACCCTAGTGAGGGCGGGCCGGGTGTCGTGGAGCGGGGTCGCGGTGTGGTCAGCGGGCCGCGTCGGGCCCCTCGGTCGACTCGGCGGCGTCCGTCTGCGCGGGGGCCGGGGGCTGCCCGGCGGGTGCCTCGGTCGGCTCCGGCAGCCGGACCCCGGGGCCCTTCGCCGGCTGGACCCGCGAGGCGGGCGTCGCGTGCTCGGTGGCCTCGCGACTGGCCTGACCGGCCTGACCGCGCGCCTCGGCGAGGGCGTCGCCCGGGTCCTCGAGCGCAGTCTGGTCGAAGACGTTGGCGTCCTCCGGGCCGGGGTCGACCCACTCCTCCGAGTCCAGACCCCCCTTCGGCCCGTCGCCGTCGCCGCCACCGAGCGCACCACCGATGCCGCGCAGGGCGTCGGTCAGCTCGCTGGGGATGATCCACATCTTGTTGGCGTCGCCCGTCGCGATCTGCGGCAGCACCTGCAGGTACTGGTAGGCGAGCAGCTTCTGCGTCGGCTTGCCACGGTGGATCGCGTCGAAGACCTGCTTGATCGCTCGCGACTGCCCCTGGGCCTCGAGGACGGCCGCCTGGGCGGAGCCCTCGGCGCGCAGGATCGCCGACTGCTTCTCACCCTCGGCGGTGAGGATCTGCGACTGCTTGACGCCCTCGGCGTTGAGGATCGCGGCGCGACGGTCACGCTCGGCCTTCATCTGCTTCTCCATCGACTCCTGGATCGACATCGGCGGGTCGATCGCCTTGAGCTCGACCCGGTTGACCCGGATGCCCCAGCGGCCGGTCGCCTCGTCGAGGGCGCCGCGGAGCTGGCCGTTGATCTGGTCACGGCTGGTCAGCGTCTGCTCGAGGTCGAGCGAGCCGATGACATTGCGCAGCGTCGTGACGGTCAGCTGCTCGATGCCCTGGATGAAGTTGGCGATCTCGTAGACGGCCCGCTTGGAGTCGATGACCGTGTAGTAGATGACCGTGTCGATGTTGACGACGAGGTTGTCCGAGGTGATCACCGGCTGCGGCGGGAAGCTGACGACCTGCTCGCGCAGGTCGATGCTGGCGCGCACCTTGTCGACGAAGGGCACGAGGATGTGGATGCCCCCCTCGAGCGTGCGCGAGTAGCGACCCAGGCGCTCGATGATCAGCGAGGTCTGCTGCGGGACGATGCGCACCGTCTTGAAGAGGATGACGAGCGCGAAGACGAGCAGCGCGAGCAGGAAGATGAGGATTCCGGCGCCGTCCATGGGCGAGTCCTTTCGTGGAAGGTCAGGTCAGGGGGTCTTGGTGACGATCGCGGTCGCGCCGTCGATCGACACGACGCGGACCTCGTCACCGGGCATGCACGGCTGCGCGCCGTCGGGGACGCGGGCGCTCCACGTCTCACCGGCGAGCCGGACCCGCCCGTCGGTCTCGGTGACGGTCTCGAGGACACGGGCCTGACGGCCGGCCAGGGCACCCGACCCGATGTCCGCGGAGGCGGCCGGATCGGTGAACTGCCGCTTGACGATCGGGCGCACCACCGCGATGAGCAGCAGCGCCACGGCCACGGCCACGACGATCTGCACGACGACGGGTGCGCCGAGACCGGCGGCCAGCGCCCCGACGAGGGCCCCGCCGAAGAGCATGACGAAGACGAAGTCGACGGTGGCCGCCTCGATCGCGATCAGGACGAGCGCCAGGCCCAGCCACGCCAGCCAGAGGTTGTCCCCGAGCCACTCCATGTATTGCCCCCTAGGTCGTGCGTCGAGCCCCCATCATGTCAACCGCACCCCGACGAAGAGGGATCAGCCCACCGGTCGTGACCACAGCGTGTCCGGCACCGGCCTCAGGAGCGCGCGCGGGCCGCCCAGCGCTGCCCGTGCTGCTCGAGCACGAGGTCGAGCCCGAAGGTCTCGGAGAGGTTGGCCTCGGTGAGCGTGATCTCGAGCGGGCCCTGCGCGACGACCTGACCCTCGCGCAGGAGGAGCACGTCGGTGAAGTGCGGCGGGATCTCCTCGACGTGGTGAGTCACCATGACGAGCGCAGGGGCCTCGAGGTCACCGGCGATCTGGCCGAGCCGGCCGACGAGGTCCTCGCGGCCACCGAGGTCGAGGCCTGCCGCTGGCTCGTCGAGGAGCATCAGCTCGGGGTCGGTCATGAGGGCCCGGGCGATCTGCACCCGCTTGCGCTCGCCCTCGGAGAGGGTGCCGTAGGTGCGGTCGGCGAGGTGGCCCGCGCCGAGGGCCTCGAGCAGCTCGAGGGCCCGCGCGTGGTCGAGGCCGTCGTAGGACTCGCGCCAGCGGCCGACGACGCCCCAGGAGGCGGTGACGACGACGTCGGCCACCCGCTCGCGGCCGGGGATGCGCTCGGCGAGCGCCGCCGAGGCCAGACCGATCCGGGGCCGCAGCTCGAAGACGTCGACGGCACCCATCACCTCGCCGAGGATCCCGACGACCCCGCGGGTCGGGTGCATGCGCCCGGATGCGAGCTGCAGCAGCGTCGTCTTGCCGGCGCCGTTGGGCCCGAGCACGACCCAGCGCTGACCCTCCTCGACCTCCCAGTCGATCTCGGACAGCAGGGTGGATCCCCCGCGGACCACGGTCGCACCGGCCAGGGCGAGGACATCACTCATGGACCCGACCCTAACCGTCGCTGACTACCATCTGTCAGATGCCCGAGCTGCCCGCATCCGTCCGTGTCGCCGCCTGGGTGACGCACGCCTGGGCGGGCGGCGTCACCCACACCGAGGCCGTCGAACGGGCCCTGCCCGACGTCGACCACACCGAGGGCCTCGTCGAGCAGCTGCGGCTGTGGCGCGACCTCGGCGAGGCGGCGGTGCTCGTGGCCCTGCCCTCTCCCGGCGACCTCGCCGGGCTGCCGCGCTGCGGCCCGATCGCGACCGATGCCGCGGCCGACGCCGGGGAGGCGCTCTACGTCGCCGGGCTCGGCGGCCTGCTCGTCCCGAGCGTCTCGACCTTCGGCTCTGCGGGGGCCGAGGGCCTGCGCATCGACTGGATGGCCCACGACGCCGACCCCGTGCCCCCGCACCGCATCGAGGCGCTCGAGCCCTCGCAGCTCGAGCGCCACCTGCGCCGCCGGCTGCTCCTGGCCATCGACGAGCTCGACGCGGTGGGCGGCACCCCGTGGGCCGACGAGATCGCCCGCGACCTCGTCGACGAGCGTCTCGGCACCGACTGGGCCCTGCCCACCGCGCTGCCGGAGCGGGCCCGCAAGGTCATCGCGCTCGCCGGCACCGTCTCGCTCGCGGCCGAGGTGGGCCTGCAGGCCTCCGGCGCCCTCACGGCTGCGGGTGACGAGTCGCGCGCCGTCGCCCTTCGCTCCTTGCGGCGGGAGAGCGAGCGGACCCTCGCCGACGCGACCAATGCCGCCTGCGCAGCGATGGCCGGTTGGGTGCCGAGCCGGTGATGCGCACGCTGACCACGTCTCGCCTGCGGCTGGAGCCGATCGTCGCGCGGGACCTGGACTTCCTCGTCGAGCTCGACGGCGACGCGCAGGTCCTGCGCCACATACTCGGGCGGGCCCGCACCGAGGCGGAGGCGCGCGACTTCTGGACGCCGCAGATCCCCGGGCCGATGTGGGTCGGGTACGTCGAGGACGAGCCCGTCGGCTGGTGGTCCCTGTGGCCGCGCGAAGGGGGTGCCGCCGAGCTCGGCTACCGGCTCGCGGGCCGGTGGTGGCGGCAGGGTCTGGCCGTCGAGGGGGCGAGAGCCGTGCTCGCAGAGTGCTTCGCCGACCCCGGCCTCGACGTCGTGCGCGCCGAGACGATGGTCGTCAACACCGGCTCTCGCGGCGTCATGCGACGCCTCGGGATGCGCGAGGTGCGCATCGAGGTCCGCGAGTGGGAGGACCCGCTGCCCGGCGCCGAGCTCGGCGAGGTGATCAGCGAGATCACCCGTCAGGACTGGGCGAGCACCGTCTCGTAGACCGCCATCGTCCGATCGCCGATGCTCGTCCAGCTGAAGTGTTCGACCGCACGCTGCCGCCCGGCGAGACCACGTTCGCGCGCCCGCCCGGGGTCGGACACGGCGTCGACGAGGGCCGCCGCGAGGTCGGCCTCGAAGCGCGCCGGGTCGACCGGCGCGCCGGTGCCGTCCTGGACCTGCTCGATCGGCACGAGCCACCCGGTGACGCCGTCGTCGACGACCTCGGGGATCCCACCGGTGGCGGTCGCGACGACCGGCAGCTCGCACGCCATGGCCTCGAGGTTGACGATGCCGAGAGGCTCGTAGACCGACGGGCAGGCGAAGACCGTCGCCGCGGTCAGCAGCGCGATGACCTCGGCACGGGGAAGCATCTCGCTGATCCACACCACCCCGTCCCGCCGCGCCCGCAGCTCGGCGACGAGGGCCTCGACCTCCGCGAGGATCTCCGGGGTGTCGG
Source organism: Janibacter sp. CX7 (assembly GCF_024362365.1). Classification (NCBI taxonomy): domain Bacteria; kingdom Bacillati; phylum Actinomycetota; class Actinomycetes; order Micrococcales; family Intrasporangiaceae; genus Janibacter; species Janibacter sp. CX7. The sequence continues at coordinate 1,677,009 of NZ_CP101464.1, forward strand.
GGGCGCCGGCGCAGAGCACGACCTGCACCTCGGGCGGCAGCTCGCGCGCCGCGCGCAGCAGGTGCGGCAGGCCCTTTTGCCGGGTGATTCGGCCGACGAAGACGACCGAGGGGCGGTCGGGGTCGACGCCGTGGCGCCGCACGACGTCGAGGCGGTGCGCGGGCTGCCACAGCCGGGCGTCGATGCCGTTGTGCACCACGTGGACCCTGTCGGGGTCGATCGCGGGATAGCTGCGCAGGATGTCGGCCCGCATGCCGTGACTCACGGCGATGACGCCGGCCGCTGCCTCGTAGGCGGTGCGCTCGACCCACGACGAGAGGGCATAGCCGCCGCCGAGCTGCTCGGCCTTCCACGGGCGCAGGGGCTCGAGGCTGTGCGCCGAGACGACGTGCGGCACACCGTGCAGCAGGCTCGCCGTGTGGCCGGCGAAGTTCGCGTACCAGGTGTGGCTGTGCACGAGGTCCGCTCCCCCGCAGTCGGCCGCCATTGCCAGGTCGACACCCATCGTCGTCAGGGCGGGGTTGGCCTCCTGCAGACCCGGCGGGTCGGGATAGGCCGTCGTCCCCCCTTCGTCCCGCGGGGCGCCGAAGCACCGCACCCGCACGTCCGTGTCACCCCGCTGCCGCAGGGCCCGGGTCAGCTCGGCGACGTGGACTCCGGCACCGCCGTAGACCGCCGGTGGGTACTCCTTGCTGAGGATGTCGACGCGCACCCCGTCAGCCTAGGGCGAGGGGGCGGACAGGGACACCGGCGAGCCACTAGGTTGGCCCTGACACCGGCACCGCGAAGGGAGTCGACATGGTCCGCAGAGGTCAGCCCAGTGTCCTGACGATCGTCCTCGCGGGAGGTGAGGGCAAGCGACTGATGCCGCTCACCGCGGACCGGGCCAAGCCGGCCGTGCCCTTCGGCGGGATCTACCGGCTCGTCGACTTCGCGCTGAGCAATGTCGTCAACTCCGGTTATGCCAAGATCATCGTCCTGACGCAGTACAAGTCACACAGCCTCGACCGCCACGTCAGCCAGGCCTGGCGGCTGGCCTCCCCGCTCGGTCACTACGTGGCGCCCATCCCGGCCCAGCAGCGCCGCGGCAAGAGTTGGTACACGGGCAGCGCCGACGCGATCTACCAGTCGCTCAACGCCATCACCGACGAGCGCCCGGACATCGTCGTCGTGGTCGGGGCGGACCACGTCTACCGCATGGACTTCTCCGACATGGTCGAGCAGCACCTCGACACCGGCGCGGAGTGCACGGTGGCGGCGATCCGGCAGCCGATCTCGACGGCCGACCAGTTCGGGGTCATGGAGGTCGGCGAGGACGGGCGACGGATCACGGCCTTCCGCGAGAAGCCCTCCGACCCCGTGGGCCTGCCGGACGCACCCCATGAGGTCTACGCGTCGATGGGCAACTACGTCTTCTCGACCGATGCCCTCATGGATGCCGTCAAGCGCGACGCCGAGGCCGACAGCCGGCACGACATGGGCGGCGACATCGTGCCCGACTTCGTCGCGCGGGGCAGCGCCCACGCCTACGACTTCGCCGACAACACCGTGCCGGGGTCGACCGACCGGGACCGCGGCTACTGGCGCGACGTCGGCACGATCGACAGCTACTTCGACGCCCACCTCGACCTGACGTCGATCCACCCGGTCTTCAACCTCTACAACTACAGCTGGCCGATCAACACCAACCACGGCCCCTACCCACCGGCGAAGTTCGTCCACGCCGACGACGAGCGGGCCGGCGGCGCGACGAACTCGATCGTCTCCCCCGGCGTCGTCGTCTCGGGCGGCCACGTCGACAACTCGGTGCTCTCGCCGGGGGTCTTCGTCCACAGCTACTCCGAGGTGCGCGACAGCGTGCTGCTCGACGGTGTCGACGTCGGTCGGCACGCGCGGTTGCACCGGGTCATCGTCGACAAGGGCGTGCGCCTGCCGGCCGGCATCGAGCTGGGTCTCGATGCGGAGGCCGACCGCGCCCGCGGACTGCATGTCACCGAGTCCGGGATCACCGTGGTCGGCAAGGGGCACGTCTTCGACGCCTCCTAGACTGCGGCCATGCCACGCAGCCACGCAGAGGTCGGGGACCGCCCGTGAGCCGGCTCCCCGGAGAGGGCCCGATCGCCCTCGTCATGGACGTCGACAGCACGCTCATCCGGGACGAGGTGATCGAGCTCATCGCCGAGCACGCCGGCACCCGTGAGGAGGTCGCCGCCGTCACCGAGGCGGCGATGCGCGGTGAGCTCGACTTCGCCGGCAGCCTGCACGCGCGGGTCGCGACCCTCGCCGACCTGCCGGTCGAGGTCCTCGACCGCGTGCGGGCGAGCGTGCGCCTCACCCCCGGCGCCCGCACCCTCGTCACCACGCTGGTCGAAGGGGGTCACACCGTCGGGCTGGTCAGTGGCGGCTTCACCGAGATCGTCGACGACCTGGCCCGCGAGCTCGGCATCCCCACCGCGCGGGCCAACACCCTCGAGGTGGTCGACGGTCACCTCACCGGCAAGGTGCTGGGCGAGGTCGTCGACCGCGCGGCCAAGGCCGACTTCCTGCGCCGGCTGGCGGCCTCCGCCGGCATCGAGCCGGACCGCACCGTCGCCGTGGGCGACGGGGCCAACGACCTCGACATGATGGCCGCCGCCGAGCTGGGCATCGCCTTCTGCGCCAAGCCGGCGGTGCGCGAGCAGGCGGACGCGAGCATCGACGAGCCCGACCTGCGCCGGGTCCTCGACCTCATCGGCCTCGACCCGCTCCCCCAACCCGACGACGAGGGCGGCCACCCCCTCGCCTGACCGCGTGTCGCCCTGCAGTTCGCGCTGGGACCAACGAGATTCCGGGGCCGGCAGGTCCTCCTGGCGCCGAACTGCAGGACGACATGCGGTAGGGCGAAGGGGATGTCGGCACACATCAAGCCGAAGTCGAGCACGACGACGCAACCACACGACAGCCAAGGACTTCGGCGGGTGCCGACGTCCCCTTCGCCCGGACGGGACCCACTGGTCCGGGAGCCGACCCTTCGAGCCGGCCGCGGACGGCCTTCCTCAGGGACCGGGAGAGGTGGCTCAGATCCCCATCGCGTGCACGCCGCCGTCGACGTGCACGATCTCGCCGGTCGTGGCGGGGAACCAGTCGGAGAGCAGCATCGTGCAGGCCTTGGCCGTGGGCACCGGGTCGTTGACGTCCCAGCCGAGAGGCGAACGGTCGTCCCACGACTCCTCGAACTGCTCGAAGCCGGGGATCGACTTCGCCGCGGTCGTGCGGATGGGGCCGGCGGCGACGAGGTTGCAGCGGACCCCCTTCGGGCCGAGGTCACGGGCGAGGTAGCGGTTGGTCGACTCGAAGGCCGCCTTGGCCACGCCCATCCAGTCGTAGACCGGCCAGGCGAAGCTCGCGTCGAAGGTCAGCCCCACGATCGACCCGCCCTCGGTCATCATCGGCAGCGCCGCGACCCCGAGAGCCTTGAGCGAGTAGGCCGAGACGTGCATCGCCGTCGCGACGTCCTGCCACTCGGCGTCGAGGAAGGTGAAGGCCCCCTCGGGGGCGAAGCCGATCGAGTGCAGGACGCCGTCGAGGCGCTCGGTGTGCTCGCCGATGCGGTCGGCGAGGGCCGCGAGGTCCTCCTCGCTCGTGACGTCGAGCTCGATGACCGGGGCCTCCTGCGGGAGGCGCTTGGCGATCGTGCGGGTGATCTTCATCGTCCGCCCGAAGCTCGTGAGGATCACCTGCGCGCCCTGCTCCTGCGCGAGCTTGGCGACGTGGAAGGCGATCGAGGACTCCATGAGGACGCCGGTGATGAGGAAGGTCTTGCCGGTGAGCATCTGCTGCCTTTCGCGAAGGGGGTTGTCCGGGGGTGAGCGGGAGGGCTCAGTGGCCCATGCCGAGGCCGCCGTCGACGGGGATGACGGCACCCGAGACGTAGGCCGCGTCGTCGGAGACGAGGAAGGCGACGGCGCCGGCGACCTCGTCGGCCTGGCCGTAGCGCCGCGCCGGGATGGCGGCCTGGTACTCGGCCTTGGTCTTGTCGGGCAGCTCCGCGGTCATGTCGGTCTCGATGAAGCCGGGCGCGACGACGTTGGCGGTGATGCCCCGGGCGCCGAGCTCACGGGTCATCGAGCGGGCGATGCCGACGAGCCCGGACTTCGAGGCCGCGTAGTTGGCCTGGCCCGGCGAGCCGTAGAGGCCCACGACGCTCGAGAGCAGGACGACCCGGCCGAAGCGGGCCTTGACCATCGGCGTCGCCGCGCGGCGCACGCAGCGGAAGGTGCCGTGCAGGTTGGTGTCGACGACGGACGAGAAGTCGTCGTCGGTCATCCGCATGAGCAGGGTGTCCTTGGTGACGCCGGCATTGGCGACGAGGACCTCGACCTCACCGTCGAGCAGCTCCTTGGCCGCGGTGAAGGCCGCGTCGACGGAGTCGCTGTCGGTGATCTCGCAGGCGACGACGTCGAGCCCCTCGACCGGGTCGCCGGACCGGGAGGTGACGACGACGCGGTGACCGTCGGCGAGCAGGCGTCGCGCGATCGCCTCCCCGATGCCTCGGTTGCCTCCGGTGACGAGCACTCGCCGCGATGTCATCTCTCTCCTTGGTGTCCGCTCGTGTGGGTCAGGTCACGCCCGTCCCGACGCTAGAGCACTACCCCCGGGTAGCCGGACACGGACCGCCCCTCGGATGGCTCCCAGACACGCGACGTACCCTGAAGGGGTGCCCCACACGCCCGTCCCCTCGGTGACCACCGCGCCGATCTCGCTCCACGAGGAGCAGGCCGGCCGGATGCGCCAGTACCTCGCGACGATGGCCCTGCGCACCGCCTGCTTCATCGGCGCCTACTTCTTCGAGGGCTGGCTGCGCTGGGTCTGCGTGGGCCTCGCCGTCGTCCTGCCCTACATCGCCGTGGTCCTCGTCAACGCCGTCCGCCCCCGCGCCGCCGACGAGACCTTCCAGCCCGTCACCGACCACCGCCGGCAGCTGGGCGCCTGATGGACGAGCTCATCTGCAGCCGCAAGGCGTGCCGGCAGACGGCGACCCGCGCCGTCCTGTGGCGCAACCCCCGCATCCACGACGAGTCCCGGCGCAAGGTCTGGCTCGCGTGCGACGAGCACGAGGAGGTCCTGCGCGAGCACCTGGCGGTGCGCGGCTTCCCCGTCGCGACTTGCGCGGTCGACGAGATCCCGGACGACGCCGGCTGATGCTGCGCCGTGCCCTCACCCCGAGGTGGCTCGGGTGGTTCCTCCTCGTCCTCGTCGTGTCCCTGGCCTGCGTGTGGCTGGGCCAGTGGCAGTGGGGCAAGTACGAGTCCAGGTCCGCCAGCGCCGACCGGATCACGAGTCACTACACCGCCGACCCGGTCCCGGTGACGGACGTCCTGGGCACCGACCCGGTGGGCCTGGACCACGAGTGGACCCGGGTGCGCGCGACCGGCGAGTACCTCACCACCGAGCAGGTCCTCGTGCGCAACCGTCCCCTCGACGGGACCTACGGCTACGAGGTGCTCCTCCCCCTTCGCCTCGAGGACGGCGGTGTCGTCCTCGTCGACCGGGGCTGGGTCCCCAACAGCCCGAAGGGGGCGGACGTCGCCCCCGAGGTCCCGGCCGCGCCGCGTGGAGAGGTGACCGTCACCGGCTGGGTCCGCCTGGGAGAGAAGAGCCTCGGGCGGGACATGCCGACCGGTCAGGTCGCGAGCATCAACCTCGACGAGGTCTCGCAGCAGATCGACGCCGACGTGCTCGGCGGCTACGTGGCGCTCCAGTCGGAGGAGCCGGACGGGCCACGCCCAGACCCGCTCGAGGTGCCCGACACCGACACCGGGCCGCACCTGGCCTATGCGATCCAGTGGTGGCTCGTCATCCCGGCGCTGTGGCTCTTCGTCGTCCTCGCGCTGCGCCGCGAGAGCCAGGAGCAGGGCGACGCCGGGCGCGCCCCCAAGCCCAAGAAGGTGCGGATCTGGGACGAGGAGGACGGCTGAGTCAGCCGACCTCGACCGGGTCGCCCTCCCCCTCGAACTGCGTGGCGTGCAGCGACGCGTAGAGCCCGTGCGCGGCGAGCAGCTCGTCGTGCGTGCCGCGCTCGACGACGCGACCCGCGTCGACGACGAGGATCTGGTCCGCGGCGCGGACCGTCGACAGCCGGTGGGCGATGACGATGGCCGTGCGCCCCTCGAGAGCGGTGTCGAGCGCCCGTTGCACGGCGACCTCCGACTCGCTGTCGAGGTGCGCGGTCGCCTCGTCGAGGATGAGCACGGCCGGTGACTTGAGCAGCAGCCGGGCGATGGCGAAGCGCTGCTTCTCCCCACCGGACAGCCGGTGCCCCCGGTCCCCCACGACCGTGTCGAGCCCGGCCGGGAGCGCCGCGACGAGCGAGCGGATCTGCGCGGCCTCGAGCGCGGCCCACAACTCGTCCTCGCTCGCCTCCGGGCGGGCATAGGCGAGGTTGGCGCGGATGGTGTCGTGGAAGAGGTGCGCCTCCTGGGTCACCATGCCGACCGAGGCGCTCACCGAGTCGAGGGTCGCCTCGCGCAGGTCGACACCGCCGATGCGGACGCTGCCGCTCGTCGGGTCGTAGAAGCGGGTGACGAGAGAGGTGATCGTGCTCTTGCCGGCACCGCTCGGCCCGACGAGGGCGACGAGCTGACCGGGCTCGGCGCGCAGCGTCACGCCCTGCAGCACCGGACCGCCCTGCTCCCGGTCGCCGGTGGTTGCACCTTCGAGCGAGCGAAGGGAGATCGCGTCGGCTCCGGGGTATGTGAAGTGCACGTCGTCGAGCTCGACCGACAGCGCCTCGCCCTGCGGCAGCGGCCGGGCGTCGGGTGCCTCCCGGATGCTCGAGGGCATGTCGAGCAGCTCGAAGAGGCGGGCGAAGGAGACGAGGGCGGTGAGCACGTCGACGTGCACGTTGGACAGTGCCGTGAGCGGCCCGTAGAGGCGGGCGAGGAGCGCGGCCAGGGCGAGCAGCGTGCCGACGGTCAGCGCTCCGTCGACGGCCATGACCCCGCCGACGCCGTAGACCATCGCGGTCGCGAGCGAGGCCAGCGCGGTGAGCATGACGAAGAAGAAGGCCCGGTTGGTCGCGATCTTGACGCCGATGTCGCGCACGCGGGCGGCCCGCTGGTCGTACTGCTCGATCTCGCGGGCCGGCGAGCCGAAGATCTTCACGAGGAGGGCACCGGCGACGTTGAACCGCTCGGTCATCTGGTTGCCGAGGTCGGCGTTGAGGTTCATCTGCTCCGAGGCGAGCCCGGCCAGCCGTCGGCCCATCCACTTCGCCGGGAGGACGAAGAAGGGCACGAGCACGAGCGAGGCGAGGGTCAGCTGCCACGACAGGGCGAACATCGCGCCGAGGATGAGCACGAGCGAGATGACATTGCTGACGACCGACGAGAGCACCGTCGTGAAGGCCTGCTGGGCCCCGATGACGTCGCTGTTGAGCCGGCTGACGAGGGCACCGGTCTGCGCGCGGGTGAAGAAGGCGATCGGCTGGCGCAGCACGTGGGCGAAGACCTCGGTGCGCAGCAGGTGGATCAGCCCCTCGCCGATGCGCGCGGACAGCCACCGCTGGACGAGGCTCGTCACGGCCTCGACGACGGCGATCGCGGCGACGAGCAGGGCGATGACGACGACGACCTGCCGGTCCTGCGGCGTGACCCCGTCGTCGATGAGGCGCTGCAGGAGCAGTGGCACGGCCACGACGGTCATCGAGCCGACGGCGACGAGCCCGAGGAAGGCCGCGATGGTGCCCTTGAAGGGCGCCGCGTAGCCGAGGACCCGCCTGGCGGTGCCCTTGGGCAGCGGTGTCGAGGTCACCGAGTCACCCCGGCTCATCGACTGCATGAGCCCCCAGGTGCTGTTCATCATCATCGTCCGCTCCTTGTCGTCCCCGGTGCGACAACCACGGTGCACCACAAGGGATTCCCGCGCACGCAAAGTGCCGCGGGCGCCGGCCTCAGCCGAGGACGCGGTGCAGGACGAGGCGTGCGACGGCGTCGGTGTCGGCCAGTCCCCCCGGGATGAAGGGGGCACCGTTCGCCTCGGCGAGGGCGGCCACCCTGTCGTGCAGCACACCCTCCGCGAGGGTGGCCGGCACGACGAGCCGGCCCCGTGCGGCACCGGCGCGGGGCGCAGCGAGGGTCATGGTCAGCCAGCCCTCGCGCGGGTGCGCGTCGAGCAGCCGACGGATGCTCTGCCCGGCCTGCCCGGAGCTCGACCCGCCGGCGACGAGCAGGGTCGGACTGCCGGGGTCGTGGCCCGCGGCCCGCAGCCGCTCGTCGACGGCGTCGAGGAGCAGCGGGTGGCCACCGAGGGCGCTCGTGACCCGGGCGTGGGCACCGCCGGCGCCGAAGGCCCGCACGGCCGCCGGGACGTCGACCCGCGCGTGGAATGCCGGGGTGATGAGCATCGGTACGACCGTGACCTCGTCGGCGATGCCGGGCCCGAGCTCGTCAGGACGCGGGTGGTCGTGCTCGATGTAGACGAGGTGGGTGCTCCCGCGCCCCGCCTCGTCGAGCGGTCCGGCGACCCGGGCGCGCAGCCGCTCCAGGGTCGCCGCGTGCCGCGCGTCGGGCGAGCCGTGCGCGAGCAGGATCGTGGTCACGAGCTCACGTGTGCAGGCCGCACTCGACCTTGTCGGTGCCCGACCAGCGTCCGGCGCGGGCGTCCTCGCCCTCGGCGACCGGGCGGGTGCAGGGCGCGCAGCCGATCGAGGCGTAGCCGCTCTGGCGAAGGGGGTTGAGGAAGACCGACTGCTCTGCGGCGTACTGGTCGACGTCGTCCTGCGTCCAGCCCGCGATGGGGTTGAGCTTGACCATGCCGCGACGCTCGTCCCACCCGACGACGGTGATGTCGGTGCGGGTCGGCGCGTCCTCGCGGCGCATGCCAGTCACCCAGGCGTCGTGGTCCTCGAGCGCCCGGTTGAGCGGCTCGACCTTGCGCATCGCGCAGCACAGGTTGGGATCCCGGTCGTGCAGCTTCGGCCCGTGCTCGGCGTCCTGCTCGGCGACGGTGAGCTTCGGGTAGATCGTGCGGATGCTGATCGGCAGCATGGCCTCGTAGGCGTCGCGGGTACCGAGCGTCTCGGCGAAGTGGTAGCCGGTGTCGAGGAAGAAGACATCGGCGCCCTCGAGGGTCGTGCCGACGAGGTGGACGAGCACCTCGTCACCCATCGAGCTGGCGACGGTCAGCCCCTCGCCGAAGGTCTCGTGGGCCCACTGCAGCGCCTGCCGGCCGATCTCGACCCGGCCCTCGTGGGTACCGCCGAGCTCCGCCTCGAGCGCGTCGAACCGCTCCTGCCCCTCACGGGCGAGCTCGCGCAGGCGGTCGGTGTCCAGGAGCGTGCTCATCGGATGTCGTCCTCGTCGGCGCGGCGCACCCACAGGGCGAAGGACTCCCCTTCGTCCCGCTGGGCGAGGTAGGTGCGGGCGAGGCGCTCGATGTAGTCGGGCAGGTCGTCGCCGGCCACCTTGAGGGCACGGGTCTTGCGGGCCAGGGCGGTCTCCTCCGCGAGGGCGCCACCGAGGTGGACCTGGAAGACCTCCTGGTGGGTGCCGTCCTCGCGCTTGTCGAGCATGCCCTTGAGGCCCACGTCGGCGACCTGGCTGCGGGCGCAGCTGTTGGGGCAGCCGTTGAAGTGGATGCTGAAGGGGACGTCGATGGTCAGGCGCTTCTCGAGCTCCTCGACGGTCCACCGGGCGCGGTTCTTGGTGTCGGTCAGGGCGAGCTTGCAGAACTCGAGGCCCGTGCACGCGAGGACGTTGCGGCGCCACTCGCTCGGGTGGACGTCGAGGTCGATCTCCTTGAGGTCCGCGGCCAGCGCGTCCGCCCGGTCGGGCTCGACGTCGAGGACGAGGATCTTCTGGTGCGGGGTGAAGCGGATCCGCTGCGAGCCGGCCGCCTCCGCCAGTTCGGCGAGGCGGGTCAGCTTGGTCCCCGTCATGCGTCCGGCGATCGGCGCGGCGCCGACCCAGACCCGGCCGTCGACCTGCTCGTGGATGCCGACGTGGTCGCGGCGGCTCCCCTTCGGAGCGACCGCCTCCGGACCGTCCACGAGACGGCGGCCGAGGTAGTCGTCCTCGAGGACCTGGCGGAACTTCTCCGCGCCCCAGTCGGCCATGAGGAACTTCAGCCGGGCCTTGTTGCGCAGGCGCCGGTAGCCGTGATCACGGAAGATCGAGGTGACCCCGTGCCACACGGCAGGGACGTCCTCGATCGGGACCCAGACGCCGAGACGCTGGGCGAAGATCGGCTTGACCGACAGGCCGCCGCCGACCCACACGTCGAAGCCGGGACCGTGCTCGGGGTGCTCGACGCCGACGAAGGAGATGTCGTTGATCTCGTGGGCGATGTCGAGCACCGGCGAGCCGGAGATCGCCGTCTTGTACTTGCGCGGCAGGTTGGAGAACTCGGGGCTGCCGATGTGCTCGCGCTTGATGATGTCCATGGCCGGGGTGCCGTCGATGATCTCGGCCTTGTCGATGCCGGCGACCGGCGAGCCGAGCATCGTGCGCGGGCAGTCGCCGCAGGCCTCCGTCGTCGACAGCCCCACCGACTCGAGGCGGCGCCAGATCTCCGGCACGTCCTCGATGCGCACCCAGTGCAGCTGGATGTTCTGCCGGTCGGAGACGTCGGCGGTGTCCCGGGCGAACTCGGTGCTGATCCCCGCGACGGTGCGCAGCTGCTCGGTGCTCATCCGGCCGCCGTCGCTGCGCACGCGCATCATGAAGTACTCGTCGTCGAGGCCGTCCTCGCCGGTGTGCGTGCCGTCGAGCCCCTGCTTGCGCTGGGTGTACAGCCCCCACCAGCGGAAGCGACCGGACAGGTCGTCCGGCGAGATCGAGGCGAAGCCGCCCTGGGCGTAGACGTCCTCGATCCGCGCACGCACGTTGAGCGCGTCGTCCTCCTGCTTGAACTCCTCGTTGTGGTTCAGCGGGGTCCGGTCGCCGTCGGCCCAGGCGCCGGTGGACTTCGTGCGGGTGGGGCGGGTCGTCACAGTCACCCGCCCATCCTACGAGTGCCCTTATGGATTGCATAACTGCCTGTTATGCGTCTCACCTGATGGAGCGCGAGGTGGGCCGGCGTGGTCAGGCGAGGGTGACGAGGTCCCGGTAGTCGGCGCTGTAGAAGTCCTCCACGCCGTCGGGCAGCAGCAGGATCCGCTCCGGCTGCAGCGCGTCGACGGCCCCCTCGTCGTGGGTGACGAGGACGACCGCGCCCTTGAAGGTCGACAGCGCCCCGAGGATCTCCTCGCGGCTGGCCGGGTCGAGGTTGTTGGTCGGCTCGTCGAGGAGCAGGACGTTGGCGCTGGAGACGACGAGCAGGGCGAGGGACAGCCGCGTCTTCTCGCCGCCGGAGAGCACCCCGGCCGGCTTGTCGACGTCGTCACCGGTGAAGAGGAAGGAGCCGAGCACCTTGCGCACCTCGGTCTCCCCCAGGTCGGGGGCCGCGGACTTCATGTTCGCCAGGACCGAGCGGTCCACGTCGAGGTTTTCGTGCTCCTGCGCGTAGTAGCCGAGCTTGAGGCCGTGCCCGGGCTCGACCTGCCCGGTGTCCGGTGCGTCGACCCCGGCGAGCATCCGCAGCAGCGTCGTCTTGCCGGCGCCGTTGAGCCCGAGGACGACGACCTTGCTCCCCCGGTCGATCGCGAGGTCGACGTCGGTGAAGATCTCGAGGCTCCCGTAGGAGCGGGAGAGGCCAGAGGCACGAAGGGGGGTCCGCCCGCAGGGCGCGGGGTCGGGGAAGCGCAGCTTGGCCACGCGGTCCTGGGTCCGCTCCCCCTCGACGCCGGCGAGCATCCGCTCGGCGCGCTTGATCATCTGCTGGGCGGCGGTGGCCTTGGTGGCCTTGGCGCGCATCTTCTCGGCCTGGTCGAGCAGGGCGCCGGCCTTCTTCTGCGCGTTCTGCAGCTCGCGCTTGCGACGGCGCTCGTCCGTCTCGCGCTGCTGGAGGTAGTTCTTCCAGCCCATGTTGTACTGGTCGATCTCGCAGCGGTTGGCGTCGAGGTGGAAGACGCGGTTGACGACGACCTCGAGCAGGTCGACGTCGTGGCTGATGATGATGAGCCCGCCCTTGTAGCTCTTGAGGTGGTCGCGCAGCCACGTGATCGAGTCGGCGTCGAGGTGGTTGGTCGGCTCGTCGAGCAGCAGGGTCTCGTGGCCGGAGAAGAGGATCCGGGCGAGCTCCACCCGACGACGCTGGCCACCGGAGAGGGTCTCGAGGGTCTGGTCGAGCCGGGCCTCGTCGATCCCGAGCGCCGAGGCGATGCTCGCCGCCTCCGACTCCGCGGCGTAGCCGCCGGCGGCCTCGAACTCCTCCTGCAGCCGCGCGAAGCGAGACATCGCCCGCTCCTGCGTCTCGGCGTCGGCGCTGGCCATCCGCTGCTCGGCCGTACGCCGGTCCGTGACGATGCGGTCGAGGCCGCGGGCGGAGAGGATGCGCTGACGCGCGGTGACGGTGAGGTCACCGGTGCGGGGGTCCTGCGGGAGGTAGCCGATGCCGCCGCTCGAGGTGACGCTCCCGGCGGCCGGCTGACCCTGCCCTGCCAGGACCTTGGTCAGGGTGGTCTTGCCGGCGCCGTTGCGTCCCACGAGACCGACCCGGTCGCCCGCCGCCACACGGAAGCTGGCGTCCTCGAGGAGGATCCGGGACCCGGCGCGCAGCTCGATGCCGCTGGCTGTGATCACGGGTGGTTCTCCTGCACGTACGAAGGGTCGGTCGGCGGCTAGTGTAAGTCGCGGATCCGGGGGTTCCCGCATCCGCGTGCATCGGTCGAGACCCTGCCCCCGATGGAGGCCAGCAGATGAGCATCAACGACAACGCGTCGCTCGACACCTCCCGCATGGGTGGTGGAGGAGGCGGCGGAGGCCGCGGCCCGGTCATCGCGGGTGGCGGCGGCATCGTCGGCGTCATCGTCGTCATCGTCATGGTCCTGCTCGGCTTCGACCCGACCGGGGGCGGCGGTGGCGGTGCTCCGCAGGACACGGCGGGAGCGGGCGGCGACTCCTGGGTGCAGGACAACTGCAAGACGGGCGCCGACGCGAAGAAGGAGCGCCGCTGCCTCATGGTCCTCGGCGAGAACAGCCTGCAGGACTTCTGGAGCGACCAGCCGGACCTGGCCAAGGCCCTCGACGACGCCGGGCAGCAGTTCCGCGGCCCGGCCCAGACGGTCGTCTACACGGGTCAGACCCAGTCCCAGTGCGGCACCGCGAGCAACCAGGTCGGGCCCTTCTACTGCCCCCTCGACGAGAAGATCTTCATCGACACCGACTTCTTCGACATCATGGAGCAGCAGCTCGGCGCCCAGGACGGCACGCTCGCCGAGCTCTACGTCCTCGCCCACGAGTACGGCCACCACATCCAGAACGTCTACGGCATCCTCGACCGCGCGCAGCAGGACCCGAAGGGCGCCGACTCGGGCGCCGTGCGCGTCGAGCTCATGGCCGACTGCTTCGCCGGCATGTGGATGAAGCACGCGACCGAGACCAAGGACGCCAACGGCGAGGTCCTCATCACCGACATCAGCGAGTCGGACATCAAGAACGCCATGGGCGCGGCCAAGTCCGTCGGCGATGACGAGATCCAGAAGAAGTCGGGCGGCGGCGTCAACCCCGAGAGCTGGACGCACGGCTCGGCGAAGGCGCGTCAGGCCTGGCTCCTGCGCGGGATGAAGACCGACTCGGTCAACACCTGCGACACCTTCGAGGTCAGCGACCCCAACAACATCTGAGCGGGGCTCAGCTGCCCGTCCAGTGACTCTCGCTCGTTGCCGAGCCCCACCCGCTCTGCGCCGGCACCTGCAGTCGGATGCGCGTGCCCTTCGGGTAGTAGCGGTTGATCCCCAGGTGCACCGATCCCTGCGTGTCGGTCACCGCTGAGTTGCGCCGCTGCTCGGTCCCGCCGGGGAAGCGCGCCAGCACCCACACCTTCGCGCCGACCCGGGGCGCGCCGTCCCGGACCTGCGTCACCGAGGCGCCGACGCCCAGGCCCCGGTCCCACCCGGGCAGCCACGTCGAGTCCAGGTCGATGGCCGTCGTGTCCGTGGCGGTGTCGACCGACGCGGTGCTCGCCCGCCCCCATCCGCCGGCAGCCGGCACCTCGACCCGCACCCGCGTCCCCCTCGGGTAGTAGCGGTTGACCGCGAGGTGCACCGATCCGTCGGCGTCGGTGAGGGCCGAGTTCCTCCGGCGCTCCTCTCCACCGGGCAGCCGGGCGACGATCCAGGCGCGCTGGCCGGGGACGCCGACCCCGCCGACACCCGCGGTGATCCGGCCGTCGATGCCCTTGCCCTTCGACCACCCGATCGGCCACGTCGAGCGCAGCTCGAGGGGCGCCGGGTCGGTCGTCTCGATGGAGACCGTCGTCGCCCACTGGCCCGAGCTGAAGGAGGTGTACGGGCCGGCGAGCCATGCCGTCGACACCGACCCGTCCTGCGCTCCCCACGGGGCGGCCGGGGTCCGGTTGCCCTTGGTCGACCCGTGCGTGACCGCACGCGCCTGCCAGGACGCCCCGTCGTCGCCCGTGCGGTACTCGTAGAGCTCGCGGCTGCCCACGTCCCCCTCCCCGCGGGAGAGGAAAACGCGGTCGGCGTCGTCGTGACGCAGGGTGATCCCCGACGGCTGCGCGCCGCCGGCACGGTCGAGGGTGCGCATCGTCCACGTGCCTGCGAGGTGGCGGAACCACTTGTAGGTCCACGTGCCGTCCTCGGCGCCCGTCGTCAGGACGATGGTGGGCACCCCACCCGACACGGCGATGTCGTAGACGCGCGCCCGGCCGTCGGCGCTGCGGCCGTCGTAGACGAGGGTCGCCTCGCGCGGGTCGATGGGTCGCGGGGCCTGACCGGCGCTCCCCGCGACCTCTGCCAGCGTGCGGATCGGGGTGCCGTCACTCTGGCGGAAGACCCCGTCACGCAGCGTCAGGTGGTACATCGAGCTGCGCTGCCCGGGCGAGGCCATCGTGTCGGACACCGCGATGTTGATGGTGCCGTCGCCCGCCGTCACGAACTTCGGGTAGGGCGGGTCCTCCCGCCCCTCGTGCGCGAAGAGGCGCACGGCCGGTGTCCACGACGCGAGGTCCTTGCTGCGCGTCATCACCCACGCGTTGTCCGACGTGCGTCGGGTGAAGAGGTGGTAGCGGTAGGCGGCGCCCTCCACCTGCAGCATCGTCGTGTAGGTCGAGGGGGCCGACTCCAGCCCCGAGCCGGTGAGCCGGAGCGTGGGACCGAAGCTCGACAGGTCACCCGGGCGCTTCGTGATGCGGTAGCGCGCGGGAACGCTCGAGTGCGCCGTCCAGAAGGCCGCGATCCGCCCGTCGGGCAGCTCGGTGAGCGAGGGCGCGTTGTGGTCGTCCGCCTGGAAGCGGGCGGCGAGGACGGTGTGCGACAGCTCGGCGCTCCCCCGGGCCACCTTGGTCACCTGGATGTCGCCGTTGTTGCGCACCGAGCTGAGATAGGTCGCGGTGCGCGTGCCGAGGACCCGCGGATCCATGTACCAGGACCACGCCGAGTCGGCGACGACCGCCGCGGTCCGCACCCCCGGCCCCAGGGATCGGCGCTGTGGGGCGCTCGCCACCAGGGACTGCGTCTGCGGCGTGCCCTGGTAGGCCTGCGGAGCCACCTCGCCGGGACGCATCCACGGCTCGGGCAGGGGAGGCGTCGAGGTCGGTGCGGGCGTCGGCGCCGCGGGATCGGCGGCGACCGCCGAGGCACTCACCACGGTCCACGAGACGCCGAGCGCCACGAGGGCGACGAGTGGTCGACGCAGCATGAGATCCCCCGATCCCCCGGGCGGGCCGCCGTCGGCCCGCGTTCGCGGGGCACTCTAGTCGAGCGCTCCTCCGTCGGTCGGCACCGGCGTGATCACGACCCGCACCGCCCGAGCCCGGCGCGCGGCGTCCCGCAGGACCGCCAGCCGTGGGTCGGGCAGGTCCCACAGGGTCCGGCGCGGCAGGTCCCGCAGGTGCGCCAGACGGGGGTCGTCGAGGACCTGCTCGGCCATCCTCCGGTCACCACCGAGGACGAGTGCGTCGACCGCGCCCGGCCCCAGATGGCGAAGGGAGATCTCCCGCACCTTGTCGAGCACGCCGTCGGCCTGGTTGCCACGCCGACGGGCATAGCGCTGCTGGCTCCAGCCGCCCTTCTTCGTCCGGGACTGCACGTAGGCGGTGCCGCACGTGTGCGCGGTGAGGTCACCCCCTTCGTCACGGCCGACGGCGTACCCGCCGCGCCGCACGAGGACCAGCCCGATCCGCTCGTGGTCGAAGCGCTCCCCCGTCGCCGTGGCGCCGTCACCGCCGGTGAGCACGACGGTGCCCGGCTCGTCGGCGCGCGTGACGCCGTCGTGCCGGGCACCGAAGCCCTCGACCCACCGGTCCAGCCGCTCGGGGCCGACCTCGACCGTGCGGGTCATCGTCAGGGGTCGCTCAGATGTTGAAGCCGAGGGCGCGCAGCTGCTCGCGCCCGTCGTCGGTGATCTTGTCCGGGCCCCACGGCGGCATCCAGACCCAGTTGATCCGGGCGTCGGCGACGATGTCGGCCAGCGCACCGTCGACCTGGTCCTCGATGACGTCGGTCAGCGGGCAGGCCGCGGACGTGAGGGTCATGTCGATGACGGCGTGGTTCTGCGGGTCGACGGTGATGCCGTAGACGAGGCCGAGGTCGACGACGTTGATGCCGAGCTCGGGGTCGACGACGTCGCGCAGGGCCTCCTCGACATCGGCGACATTGCTCGGGGTCGGGGCCTGGGCGGTCATGCGGACTCTCCTTCGGTCGTGCTGGGGACGTCGACGCCGGCCTGGGCCAGGGCGTCGGTGAGGGCCATCCAGCCGAGCAGCGCGCACTTGACGCGCGCCGGGTACTGGGCGACACCGGCCAGGGCGACGCCGTCGCCGATGACCTCCTCGTCGCCCGGGTCCTGACCACGGCTGGTCAGCATGTGCCGCATCGCGGCGTGGACGTCCATGGCGTCGTGGATCACCTCACCGGTGACCTCCTCGGCGAGGATCGAGGTGCTCGCCATCGAGATCGAGCAGCCCATCGCCTCGTAGGAGATGTCGGTGATGTGGGCGTCGGGGCCGGTGCCGTCGAGGTGGACGCGCAGCGTCACCTCGTCGCCACAGGTCGGGTTGACGTGGTGCACCTCGGCGACGTGCCCCTCGCGCAGGCCGTGGCCGACCTTGCGCTTGGAGTGGTCGAGGATGAGCTCCTGGTAGAGGTCCATCAGGCGGCCCCCCGATCGATGCCGAAGATCTCGGGCACCCGGTCGAGCGCCGCGACGAGCGCGTCGATCTCGGCCGGCGTGTTGTAGACCGCCAGCGAGGCGCGGGTGGTCGCCGCGACGCCGAAGGCGCGGTGCAGCGGCCACGCGCAGTGGTGGCCGACCCGCACGGCGACGCCCTGGTCGTCGAGGACCTGGCCGACGTCGTGGGCGTGCACCCCGTCGACGACGAAGGACACGGCCGAGCCGCGGTGGTAGGTGTCGGCGGGGCCGACGAGACGCACCCACGGGCGCTGCGCGAGCGCGTCGAGCAGCCGCGCGGTGAGCGCCTGCTCGTGCGCGGCGATGCGCTCTACGCCGATGTCCTGCATCCAGCGCACGGCGGCGCCGAGGCCGATCGCCTGGCTGGTCATCGGCACGCCGGCCTCGAAGCGCGTGGGCGGCGGCGCATAGGTGCTGCCCTCCATGCGCACGATCTCGATCATCGAGCCGCCGGTGAGGAAGGCGGGCATCTGCTCGAGCAGGTCGTAGCGACCCCAGAGCACGCCGATGCCGCTCGGGCCGTACATCTTGTGGCCGGAGAAGGCGAGCAGGTCGACACCCAGCTCGGCGACGTCGACGGGCAGGTGCGGCACCGACTGGCACGCGTCGAGGACCGTGATGGCCCCGACGGCGCGGGCGGCGGCGACGACCCGCGGGACGTCGGTGACGGCCCCGAGGACGTTGGACGCGTGCGTGAAGGCCACGATCTTGGTCCGCTCGGTGACCATCTCGTCGAGCTGGTCGAGGTCGAGCCGGCCGTCGGTCGTCACGCCGATCCAGCGCAGGGTCGCGCCGGTGCGTCGGCACAGCTCCTGCCACGGGATGAGGTTGGCGTGGTGCTCGGCCTCGGTGATGAGCACCTCGTCGCCCTCACCGAGACGAAGGGGGGACCCCGCCTCGGCGTTGGAGAAGGCATAGGCGGCGAGGTTGAGCGCCTCGGTCGCGTTCTTGGTGAAGACCACCTCGCGCGGCTGGGCGCCGATGAGCCCGGCGATGTCGGCCCGGGCGCTCTCGTAGGCCTCGGTGGCCTCCTCGGACAGCGCGTGCGCACCACGGTGCGGCGCGGAGTTGGCGGTGACGAGGAAGTCGCGCTCGGCGTCGAGGACGGCAAGCGGCTTCTGCGAGGTCGCGCCGGAGTCGAGGTAGACGAGCGGCTTGCCCCCGCGCACGGTGCGCTCGAGGATCGGGAACTGACCGCGGATCGCGGCCAGCTCCTCCTCGGGGATCAGCTGCGAGGTCATCGTCAGGCCCCTGCGGTCGTGGCGGGCTCCCCCGTCGCGATGAAGCGGTCGTAGCCCTCGGCCTCGAGCTGGTCGGCCAGCTCCGGGCCGCCCTCCTCGGCGATCTTGCCGTCGACGAAGACGTGGACGAACTCGGGCTTGATGTAGCGCAGGATCCGCGTGTAGTGCGTGATGAGCAGGACGCCGGCGTCGGTCGACTCCTTGGCGCGGTTGACGCCCTCCGAGACGACGCGCAGCGCGTCGACGTCGAGGCCGGAGTCGGTCTCGTCGAGGACGGCGAACTTCGGCTTGAGCAGCTCCATCTGGAGGATCTCGTGGCGCTTCTTCTCACCACCGGAGAAGCCCTCGTTGACATTGCGGTCGGCGAAGGAGGAGTCCATGCGCAGCTCCTCCATCGTGCCGCGGACCTCCTTGACCCAGGTGCGCAGCTTGGGGGCCTCGCCGTCGATGGCGGTCTTGGCGGTGCGCAGGAAGTTGCTCACCGTGACACCGGGGACCTCGACGGGGTACTGCATCGCGAGGAAGAGGCCGGCGCGAGCGCGCTCGTCGACGGACATCGACAGCACGTCCTCGCCGTCGAGGGTGACCTCGCCGGAGGTGACGGTGTACTTGGGGTGGCCGGCGATCGAGTAGGCGAGCGTGGACTTGCCGGAGCCGTTGGGGCCCATGATCGCGTGGGTCTCGCCGGACCGGATGGTCAGGGTGACGCCCTTGAGGATCTCCTTGGGGCCGTCTTCGGTCTCGACGCTGACGTGCAGGTCGGTGATCTGGAGCGTTGCCATGTCGGTTCTTTCGGTCGAAGGGGGAAGGTCAGTCGGCGAGGGCGACGAGCACGTCGCCGGCCTCGGTGACCTGGACGGTGTGGACGGCGACGGGCACGGTCGCCGGCAGGTGGCTGGGGGCGCCGGTGCGCAGGTCGAAGCGCGAGCCGTGCAGCCAGCACTCGATGGCGCAGCCGTCGACCTCGCCCTCGGAGAGCGAGACGTTGGCGTGGGTGCAGGTGTCGTCGACCGCGTGGACGGCGCCGTCCTCGGTGCGCACGATCGCCACGATGCGGCCACCGATGTCGGCCTTGGCCGCCTCCCCCACGGTCAGCTCGTCAAGGCTGCAGACGCGGATGTAGTCGGGCTCGGCGACGGCACTCATGCGGCGCCGCCCTCGAGCTCGACGTCGATCGCGGCCATGATCCGGTCGCTGATCTCCGCGTCGCCGATGCGCGCGACGATGCTGTTGAAGAAGCCGCGCACGACGAGGCGACGGGCCTCGTCCTCGGGGATGCCACGAGCCTGCAGGTAGAAGAGCTGCTGGTCGTCGAAGCGCCCGGTCGTCGAGGCGTGCCCGGCGCCGACGATCTCGCCGGTCTCGATCTCGAGGTTGGGCACGGAGTCGGCCCGCGCGCCGTCGGTGAGGACGAGGTTGCGGTTGAGCTCGTAGGTCTCGGTGCCCTCGGCGGCCGCGCGGATCAGCACGTCGCCGACCCACACGGTGTGGGCCGTCTCGCCCTGCAGCGCGCCCTTGTACTCGACATTGCTCGAGCAGTGCGGCGCCTCGTGGTCGACGAAGAGCCGGTGCTCGAGGTGCTGGCCGGCGTCGGCGAAGTAGACGCCCAGGCCCTCGAAGGAGCCACCCGGACCGGCGTAGGTCGCGTTGGTGTTGAGGCGCACGATGCCGCCACCGATGGTCACGGCGATGTGCCGCACGCTCGCGTCGCGGCCGACGACCACGTCGTGCTGGCCGAGGTGGTGAGCGTCGTCCTCCCAGTCCTGGAGCGTGACGATCGTCAGCTGCGAGCCGTCACCGGCGAGCACCGAGAGCAGCTCGGTGTAGTCGGCGGTGCCGGAGTGCTCGACGACGATCGTGCCGCGGGCGAAGCGCCCGACCCGCACGACGTGGTGCGCCCGCACGATCTCGCCGCCGGTGCCGGCGAGCGAGATGCGGACCGGCTCGGTGAGCTCGGCCTCGGCGGGGATGTCGATGAGCGTCACGTCACCGCCACCGGCGGCGACGGCCGCGGCACGGTCACCGGGCGCCGGCACGCCGAGGGCGCGGGCCTCCGCGGCCGGGACGACCGACCGGGTGACGCCCTCGGGCAGGTGGTGGGTCACGCCGAGCTCGGCGGACCCCCCTTCGTCCGCCAGGAGGTCGGTGAGCCGACCCACGGGGGTGAAGCGCCAGTCCTCCTCGCGGCCGGTCGGCAGCTCGAAGTCGGCCACCGACCACGAGCGCGTGCGCTCGGCGCGGGACTGGTCCGGGACCAGGGTGTCGGCGGAGTGGGTGTGGGCCTTGGGGCCCGAGTCAGCCAGAAGGCTCATCAGCCGACGGCTCCTTCCATCTGGAGTTCGATGAGGCGGTTGAGCTCGAGGGCGTACTCCATCGGCAGCTCACGCGCGATGGGCTCGACGAAGCCGCGCACGATCATCGCCATGGCCTCCTCCTCGCTCAGCCCGCGGGACATGAGGTAGAAGAGCTGGTCGGCCGAGACCTTGGAGACGGTCGCCTCGTGACCCATCTGCACGTCGTCCTCGCGGACGTCGACGTAGGGATAGGTGTCGGAGCGGCTGATCGTGTCGACGAGCAGCGCGTCGCAGACGACATTGGACTTGCTGTTCGTCGCACCCTCGAGGACCTGGACGAGGCCGCGGTAGGAGGTGCGACCGCCACCACGGGCGACCGACTTGCTGATGATCGAGCTCGAGGTGTTGGGCGCGGCGTGCACCATCTTGGCGCCGGCGTCCTGGTGCTGGCCCTCGCCGGCGAAGGCGATCGAGAGGGTCTCGCCCTTCGCGTGCTCGCCGAGGAGGAAGCACGCGGGGTACTTCATCGTCACCTTGGAGCCGATGTTGCCGTCGACCCACTCCATCGTGCCGCCCTCGGCGACCGTGGTGCGCTTGGTGACGAGGTTGTAGACGTTGTTCGACCAGTTCTGGATCGTCGTGTAGCGCACGCGGGCGTTCTTCTTCACGACGATCTCGACGACGGCACTGTGCAGCGAGTCGGTCTTGTAGATCGGGGCGGTGCAGCCCTCGACGTAGTGCACGTAGGAGCCCTCGTCGGCGATGATCAGCGTCCGCTCGAACTGGCCCATGTTCTCGGTGTTGATCCGGAAGTAGGCCTGCAGCGGGATGTCGACGTGGACACCCGGCGGGACGTAGATGAAGGAGCCACCCGACCACACGGCCGTGTTGAGCGCGGCGAACTTGTTGTCGCCGGCGGGGATGACCGTGCCGAAGTACTCGCGGAAGAGGTCCTCGTGCTCGCGCAGACCGGTGTCGGTGTCGACGAAGATGACGCCCTTCTCCTCCAGGTCCTCGCGGATCTGGTGGTAGACGACCTCCGACTCGTACTGCGCGGCGACGCCGGCGACGAGGCGCTGCTTCTCCGCCTCGGGGATGCCGAGCTTGTCGTAGGTGTTCTTGATGTCCTCGGGCAGGTCGTCCCACGACGCGGCCTGCTTCTCCGTGGACTTCACGAAGTACTTGATGTTCTGGAAGTCGATGCCGGTGAGGTCGCTGCCCCAGCTCGGCATGGGCTTCTTGTCGAAGAGACGCAGCGACTTCAGGCGCAGGTCACGCATCCACTGCGGCTCGCCCTTGCGCTCGGAGATGTCGCTGACGACGGCCTCGTTGAGGCCCCGCTTGGCGCTGGCACCGGCGGTGTCGGCATCGGCCCAGCCGAACTCGTACTTGCCGATGTCCTTGAGCCCGGGGTTGAGCTCTTCGATGTTGGTGCTCATCGGGTGGACCTCTCTGTGTGGGGACGCGCCCCCGCGGTGGGGACGAAGGTGGTGCAGACGTGATCGCCCTGGGCCAGGGTGGCCAGGCGCTGGACGTGGACGCCGAGGAGTCGGCTGAAGGCATCGGTCTCGGCCTCGCACAGCTCCGGGAACTCCGCGGCGACGTGCTGGACCGGGCAGTGGCCCTGGCACAGCTGGAGGCCGACGACGACGTCGTCGCCGACCGTGCGGGCGCTGGCAGCGTAGCCCTCGGCGCGAAGGGCGGACACCAGGGCCTCGGTGCGGGCCCGGGGGTGGTCGCCCGCGGCGTCGACCTGTGCGGCGCAGCGGGCCTCGAGGGCGCTCATGCGCTGGTCGGCGAAGGCACGGACGGCCTCGGGGCCGGCGGTGTCGCGCACGAAGCGGACCGCATCGGTCGCGAGGTCGTCGTAGTCGGAGGCGAGCCGCTCGTGGCCGGTGTCGCCGACGACCCACTCACGGGCGGGGCGGCCGCGGCCGCGCTTGCCGGCGTGCGGTGCCCGGCTGGTCACGGCGCCGGTCTCGGCGAGCTGGTCGAGGTGGCGGCGCACGCCGGTGGCCGTCAGTCCGAGGAGGGCGGCGAGGTCGGCCGCGGTGATCGGGCCGCGCTCGCTGATCATCGCGAGGACGCGGTCCCGGGTGCGGGCATCGCGGGTCGCGGCGTCGGAGTCCGACGCCTGAGGTGCCCGCGGGGAAATAACCACACATCCATGTTATGTAATTCGACGCAACACACAACAAAGGTATGCCTAACCCCACACCCGAAGGGGGTCTGCCTAGACTTGCCGCTCGTGACTGCTGCCGTCGTCGTGGAGGACCTGCGCCGCGTCTTCGGTGACACCATCGCCGTGGACGGGGCCTCGTGGGCTGCCGGCACGGGCGAGATCACCTGCGTCCTCGGACCCAACGGTGCCGGCAAGACGACGACCATCGAGTGCCTCGAGGGGCTCCAACGCCCGGACGGCGGGACCTGCCGCGTCCTCGGCACCGACCCGTGGCACGCCAGCGCCGAGCACCGCGCCCGCGTCGGGGTCATGCTCCAGGACGGCGGCCTCCCCCAGAGCGTGCCGGCCACCCGCCTGCTCGCCCACCTCGGCCGGCTCCACCGGACCCACCGCGCCGCGGAGCTCGTCGAGCGACTCGACATCACCCCCTTCGCCCGCACGCCGGTCCGGCGCCTGAGCGGCGGCCAGCGCCAGCGGGTCGCCCTCGCCGCCGCCCTGCTCGGCGACCCCGAGGTCGCCTTCCTCGACGAGCCGACCGCGGGGCTGGACCCGCACGCCCGTCTGGACGTGTGGGACCTGCTGCGCGAGCGGCGCGACGAGGGCGTGGCCCTCGTCGTCACGACGCACGGCTTCGAGGAGGCCGAGCGTCTCGCCGACCGGGTCGTCATCCTCGCCGGGGGCCGGGTCGTGGCCGACGGCACGCCCGACGAGATCGCCGACGGCGCGCGTCTCGAGGACGCCTACTTCGCGCTCACCGGAGGCCTGCGTGACCGCTGAGACCACGACGAGCACCGTCCAGCCGCGGGGCCGACGCGTCCTCGCGCAGGCGCGCTTCGAGGCCGAGATCCTCGTCCGCAACGGCGAGCAGCTGCTCGTCTCGCTCGTCCTGCCCGTGCTCGCCATGCTGGCCCTGACCGCGACCTCCTACCCGGATCTGCCCGAGCCGCGGATCGCCCTCGTCGCCCCCGGGGTGCTCGCCCTGGCCATCGTCTCCACGGCCTTCACCGGTCAGGCGATCCAGACCGCCTTCGACCGGCGCTACGGCGTGCTGCGCCTGCTCGCGACCTCACCCGTCGGAACCGACGGGCTGCTCGCCGGCAAGGCGCTGGCCGTCGCGTCCGTCGTCGTCGGCCAGCTCGTCGTCCTCGGGGCCGTCGCCGCCGTCCTCGGCTGGCGCCCCGACCCGGTCGGCCTGCTCGTGACGCCGGTGAGCGCGGCGCTCGGGGTCTGGGTCTTCGTCGCCCTCGCCCTGCTGCTCGCCGGCGTGCTGCGTGCCGAGGCCGTGCTCGCGGTCGCCAACCTCGTGTGGGTGCTGCTCGCGGGCGCCGGTGGCCTGCTGCTGCCCGGCGACACCTTCGGCGGGCTCGACGCGGTCGTGCGCTGGCTGCCGTCGGGCGCGCTCGGCGATGCCCTGCGCCAGGCCCTCACCGGCGACGGCGTGCCGCTGCTGCCCTGGCTCGTGCTCGTGGGGTGGGGCGCGGTGCTCAGCCTCGCCGTCGTGCGGGCCTTCCGCTGGCGGGACTGACTCCCCCTTCGCCTGCTGCCGACCCGGTGGTCGGAGCGCCCTCGGCTACGACATACCGTAGTGGGGTGCCCGAGACCCTCCCCCAGGCCGCCCGCACGTGGCTGCCGCGCCTGCTCCTGCTCAACCTGATCGTCGAGGTCGGCATCGTCGTCACCGGCGGCCTCGTCCGCCTCACCGGCTCCGGGCTCGGCTGCCCGACGTGGCCGGAGTGCGTCCCCGGCTCCTACGTGCCGACGGTCGAGCAGGAGGAGGGCATCCACAAGCTCATCGAGTTCGGCAACCGCACGCTCACCGGGCTCCTCGGCTTCGTCGCGCTCGCGCTGCTCGTCGCGCTCTACCGCTGGGCGCGTGACCGGCGCGAGCTCGTCATCGGCACGTGGGTCGTCATGGCCGGCATCCTCGCCCAGGCGATCGTCGGGGGCATCACCGTGCGCACCGGCCTCAACCCCTGGATCGTCGCCTTCCACTTCCTGTGCTCCATGGGCCTCATCGCCGTCTCCGCGTGGCTCTACTGGCGCCAGCGGCAGCCCTCCGGCGCGACCCGCTCGCTGCTGCACCCGCTCGTCGCCCGGCTGCAGTGGCTCCTCGTGGCCGTGGCCGCGGTCGTCCTGCTGCTCGGCACGATCGTCACCGGCTCCGGCCCGCACTCCGGCGATGCCGACACCCCGGCCCGCACGGGCTTCGACCCCCGGACGATCTCGTGGTTGCACGCCGACGCGGTGATGCTCTTCGTCGGCATCTGCGTCGCCGTCTGGCTCGGGGCGAAGCTCACCCAGCGCGCCGCCGGCCCCGCCCGCGCGTGGTGGGTCGTGCTCATCGTCACCCTCGCCCAGGGCCTCATCGGCTACGTGCAGTACGTGACGAAGCTGCCCGAGGTCCTCGTGCTCGCCCACATGCTCGGCGCGAGCCTGCTCGTCGTCGCCATCACCCGCGCGATCGTCCTCTCCCGGACGACGGAGCCCCTGCCGGCCGACTGAGCCCCGGCGCCCACGCGCTCGGACACGCGCTTCGAAGAAGGAACGCCCGCTCGAGCGAGCGTTCCTTCTTCGACCCGGCGACGGCAGCAGCAGACGAAGGGGCCGGTCACCGCACATCCAGCGGACGAAGGGGGTGGGTCGGCGCGAATCAAGCCGAAGTCGAGCTCGACAACTGGACCGGACGACGACGAAGGACTTCGGCCCAGCGCCGACCTGCCCCCTTCGTCAGCGCGAGGAGCAGGACGACTCGGCCCCGCGAGTGGTACCGGACCCGAAGAGGTCAGGCGAGGCCGGGCAGCGGCAGGTGCAGCAGCGGGTCGATCGCCACGCCGAGGAAGAGCAGCGTCACGTAGGTGATCGAGAAGTGGAAGAGCCGCATCGGCTTGAGGACCGACTGCTTCGCGCCGCGCTTGGCGGCGGCGTGGAGGCGGTGCGCCTCACCGACGAAGAGCCCGCCGGAGACGACGGCCGCGCCGAGGTAGACCCAGCCCATGTCCGCGACGGGGATGAGCGCGAGCGAGGTCAGGACCATCACCCAGGAGTAGGCGACGACCTGCCGCGACACCGTCGTCATCTGCTCGACGACCGGCAGCATCGGGACGCCGGCGTTGGCGTAGTCGTCGGTGAACTTCATCGACAGCGGCCAGTAGTGCGGCGGCGTCCAGAAGAAGATGACGAGGAAGAGGATGATCGCCGGCCAGCCGACAGAGTTGGTCACGGCCGACCAGCCGATGAGCGTCGGCATGCAGCCGGCGATGCCGCCCCACACGATGTTCTGCGGGGTGCGACGCTTGAGGATCATCGTGTAGCCGACGGCGTAGAGGACGATCGCGGCGAGCGAGAGCACCGCCGAGAGCGGGTTGACCAGCAGCCACAGCCACGCGGTCGACAGCGCCGTGAGCACCATGCCGAAGACGAGCGCGGCCCGCGGGGTCACCTCGCCGGTGACGAGCGGACGGTTCTGCGTCCGGCCCATCTTGGCGTCGATGTCGCGGTCGTAGACCATGTTGAAGGTGTTGGCCGCGCCGGCGCTCAGGCTGCCACCGACGAGGGTGAGCACGATGAGCGCGAGGGAGGGGACGCCACGCTCGGCGAGGAACATCACCGGGACCGTCGTGACGAGCAGCAGCTCGATGATGCGCGGCTTGGTGAGCGCGATGTAGGCGCCCACAGTGCGGCGCCACGAACGGGTCGCCGGCGACAGCTCGCGCGTCGACTCGAGAGTGGTCACGGACTGCCTTTGCCGAAGGGGGTTGGGTCACGGCCGAACTGGGCCCGGCCTCCGAGGAGTCTACCCGTGACGGGCAGTGCTCCCGGCCCCGGGTTGCACTCGTCACGGCCCCGGCGGACGGGACTAGTGTGGGCGGCAGCACGCACGCTCCCGCAGCAGAAAGGTCCTCCGTGAGCACGGACACCGCCACCTCGCCCAAGGCTCCCGCGAAGAAGGCAGCCGGTAGCGCTGCCCCGAAGGGAACGACCCGCACCGTGGCCTCGGCCAACCCCGCCGGTCCCGCCGGCACCTCGTCCCGCTCGAGCGACCTGCCGATGCCCGTGGTGAAGAAGGCCGGGTGGAGCGACCTCGACGTGCGCGCCGTCGACACCGGCCGGCTCCTCGCCGCCGACGCGGTCCAGGAGTGCGGCAGCGGTCACCCCGGCACCGCGATGAGCCTCTCCCCCGTCGCCTACCTGCTCTACCAGCAGGTGATGACACACGACCCGGCCGACCCGACGTGGCTCGGTCGCGACCGTTTCGTCCTGTCGGTCGGGCACTCCTCCCTGACGCAGTACGTCCAGCTCTTCCTCTCCGGCTACGGCCTCGAGCTCAGCGACCTGAAGTCCCTGCGCACGTGGGGCTCGCTGACCCCGGGCCACCCTGAGGTCCACCACACCGCGGGCGTCGAGATCACCACCGGCCCCCTCGGGTCGGGACTGGCCTCCGCGACCGGCATGGCGATGGCCCAGCGCCGCCAGCGCGGTCTCTTCGACCCCGACGCCAAGGCGGGGACCTCCCCCTTCGACCACACGATCTGGTGCCTCGCCTCCGACGGCGACATGCAGGAGGGCGTCTCCGCGGAGGCCGGCTCGCTCGCCGGCCACCAGGAGCTCGGCAACCTCAACGTCATCTACGACGCCAACCAGATCTCCATCGAGGACGACACCGACATCGCCTTCAGCGAGGACGTGGGTGCGCGCTACCGGGCCTACGGCTGGGAGGTCATCGACGTCGACTGGCGCAAGACCGGTGACGGCAAGGCCTACGTCGAGGACGTCGACGCCCTGCTCGCCGCGACCCAGCAGGCGAAGAAGAACACGAAGGCCCCGACGCTGATCGTGCTGCACACGATCATCGCGTGGCCGGCCCCGACGAAGCAGGACACCGGCGCCTCGCACGGCTCGGCGCTCGGCGAGGACGAGGTCGCGGCGACGAAGGAGCTGCTCGGCTTCGACCCGAAGAAGTCCTTCGCCGTCGAGAAGGCCGTCCTCGACCACACCCGCGCTGTGAAGAAGCGCGGCAAGGAGGCCCACAAGGAGTGGGACAAGCGCTTCGCCGCGTGGCGCAAGGCCAACCCGGAGCGCGCCGAGCTGCTCGACCGTGTCGTCGCGGGCAAGGTCCCGGTGGGCCTGGACAAGGCGCTGCCGACCTTCGAGGCCTCGGACAAGGGCCTGGCCACGCGCGCCGCGTCGGGCAAGGTCCTCACCGCTCTCGCCGACGTCATGCCCGAGCTGTGGGGCGGCTCCGCCGACCTCGCCGGCTCCAACAACACGACGATGGACGGCCAGCCCTCCTTCACGCCCAAGAGCAAGCAGACCGACACGTGGAAGGGCGACGAGTACGGCCGCACCCTCCACTTCGGCATCCGTGAGAACGGCATGGGCATGGCGATGAACGGCATCGCCCTCGAGGGCCTGACCCGCGTCTACGGCGGCACCTTCCTCGTCTTCTCCGACTACATGCGCCCCGCCGTGCGCCTGGCGTCCCTGCAGCAACTGCCGGTCACCTATGTCTGGACCCACGACAGCATCGGCCTCGGCGAGGACGGCCCGACCCACCAGCCGATCGAGCACCTCGCGTCGCTGCGGGCCATGCCCGGCCTCGACGTCGTCCGCCCGGGCGACGCCAACGAGGTCAGCGTGTGCTGGGGGCAGGTCCTCAAGAACCGCTCCACCGCGGCCCTCGCGCTCTCCCGTCAGGGCACGCCGACCGTCGACCGGTCGGAGTACGCGTCGGCGAAGGGAGCGGCCAAGGGTGGCTACGTCCTCGCCGAGTCGAGCACCGAGGTGCCCGACGTGATCATCGTCGCCACCGGCACGGAGGTCGCGGTCGCGCTCGAGGCCCGCACGACGCTCGAGAAGGCCAAGATCGGCACACGCGTCGTCTCCATGCCGTGCCGCGAGTGGTTCGACGCCCAGTCGAAGGCCTACAAGGAGAAGGTCCTGCCGGCCGCCGTCCGGGCGCGTGTCTCGGTCGAGGCCGCGACCCCCTTCGGCTGGCGCGAGGTCGTCGGCGATGCCGGTGAGATCGTCGGCATCGACCACTTCGGCGCCTCCGCCGACGCGGCGACCCTCTACGACAAGTTCGGCATCACGTCCGCCGCCGTCGTCAAGGCGGCAAAGACCTCCATCAAGAACGCGAAGGGATGACCGCCATGGCCGACCAGCTCCCCACCGCTCCCGCCCCGATCGCCGCGCTGCGCGACGCAGGAGTCTCCGTCTGGCTCGACGACCTCAGCCGCGAGCGGCTGCGCTCGGGCAACCTCCAGCAGC
Source organism: Janibacter sp. CX7 (assembly GCF_024362365.1). NCBI lineage: Bacteria > Bacillati > Actinomycetota > Actinomycetes > Micrococcales > Intrasporangiaceae > Janibacter > Janibacter sp. CX7. Next base: position 1,706,221 of record NZ_CP101464.1, read on the forward strand.
TCATCGACACCACAGGGATCGTCGGCGTCACGACCAATCCGTCGATCTTCCAGGCCGCGCTCGCCGACGGCGACGCCTACACCGAGCAGCTCGGCCGGCTCGCCGCCGAGGGCAAGGACGTCGACGAGGTCGTCTTCGCCCTGACGACCGACGACGTGCGCGAGGCCTGTGACCTCTTCGCCCCGATCTTCGAGGCGACCGACGGTGTCGACGGCCGGGTCTCGCTCGAGGTCGACCCCCGCCTGGCCCACGACCCCGAGGCCACCGCGGCCTCCGCCCAGGAGCTCGCCGCCGCCGTCGACCGCCCCCAGGTGCACATCAAGATCCCGGCGACGCAGGCCGGCCTGCCGGCCATCACCCGCACCCTCGCCGAGGGGATCAGCGTCAACGTCACGTTGATCTTCAGCCTCGAGCGCTATCGCGCGGTGATGAATGCCTTCGTCGAGGGCCTCGAGCAGGCCCTCGCCGCGGGCAAGGACATCTCGAAGATCCACTCCGTGGCCTCCTTCTTCGTCTCCCGCGTCGACACCGAGATCGACGCCCGGCTCGACGCCATCGGCACGGACGAGGCCAAGGCCCTGCGCGGCCAGGCGGGCGTGGCCAATGCCCGTCTCGCCTACCAGGCCTACGAGGAGGTCTTCAGCACGCCGAGGTGGCAGCGTCTCGAGGCCGAAGGGGGGCGCCGCCAGCGTCCGCTGTGGGCCTCCACCGGCGTGAAGGACCCCGCCTACCCGGACACGCTCTACGTCACCGAGCTCGTCGCGGCCGACACGGTCAACACGATGCCGGAGAAGACCCTCGACGCGACCATCGACCACGGCGAGGTCACCGGCGACACCATCACCGGCGGCTACGCGCAGGCCCAGGAGGTCCTCGACCGGCTCGAGGCCCTCGGCATCAGCTACACCGAGGTCACCGACAAGCTCGAGGTCGAGGGCGTCGAGAAGTTCGAGAAGGCGTGGGGCGAGCTCCTCGACGGAGTGAGCGCGGAGCTGACCAAGGCCGCGAAGTGACCAGCCTCTCCGTCGCGGCTGCAGGCGCGGCGGCCGACGCGGTCGCCGCGCACGTCCCCGCCCTCGTCGCCGACGGCGTCGCGAGCGGGATCTTCGCCCAGGACGCGAGCCTGTGGGGACCGGCGGCCGAGGAAGAGGCCGCCAAGCGGCTGTCCTGGGTGGGCCTGGGGCGCACCTCGCGCCACCTCGTCGGCGAGATCTCGGCGCTGCGCGACCGGCTGCGCGAGCAGGGCGTCGACCGGGTCGTCCTCTGCGGCATGGGCGGCTCCTCGCTCGCGCCCGAGGTCATCTGCGCCACCGCCGGCGTCTCGCTCGTCGTCCTCGACTCGAGCCACCCCGATGTCGTGCGCGGGGCCGTGACCGATCTCGAGCGCACCGTCGTCGTCGTGTCGAGCAAGTCCGGCTCCACCGTCGAGACCGACTCGCAGCGTCGGGTCTTCGAGCAGGCCTTCGCCGACGCGGGCATCGACGCCGCGCAGCGCATCGTCGTCGTCACCGACCCCGGCAGCCCGCTCGACGAGCAGGCCCGCGAGAGCGGCTACCACGTCGTCAATGCCGACCCCGGTGTCGGTGGGCGCTACTCGGCCCTGACGGCCTTCGGTCTCGTGCCCTCCGGGCTCGCCGGGGCCGACGTCGAGGCCCTCCTCGACGACGCCGAGGCGGTCGCCGACCTGCTCGCCGAGGACGACGAGGCCAACCCCGGGCTGCGGCTCGGGGCGGCGATCGGCGGGACCTCCCCCCTTCGCGACAAGGTCTACCTCGTCGACCACGGCACGCAGGCTCGCGGTCTCGGCGACTGGGCGGAGCAGCTCATCGCGGAGTCGACCGGCAAGGACGGCACCGGCCTGCTGCCGGTCGTCCTCGACCGGCCCGGCGAGGGCGCTCCCCCGGCCGACGCGACGATCGTGCGCCTCGTGCCCGACGACGGTGACGACAGCGCCCCCGTGGCCGCCTCCACCGTGGACGTCGGCGGCTCGCTCGGCGCGCAGTTCCTCCTGTGGGAGGTCGCGACCGCGGTCGCCGGTCGGCTGCTCGGGATCAACCCCTTCGACCAGCCCGACGTCGAGAGCGCCAAGCAGGCCGCCCGCGACCTGATGTCGGGGTCCGGCGGAGACGAGGCGACCGACGACCTCGTCGACGGCCCGGTCACCGTGCGGCACCTCGGCGGTGACTGGCTCGGTGGGGCGACGGACGTCGACTCCGCCGTCAGCGCCCTGCTCGCCCAGCTCGACCCGCAGCACGGCTACGTCGCCGTCATGGCCTACCTCGACCGCGAGGGCGATGCTCCCTTCGCCGAGGTGGCCGACGCGCTCGCCGAGCGCGTCCAGCGCCCCGTGACCTTCGGCTGGGGGCCGCGCTTCCTGCACTCGACGGGGCAGTACCACAAGGGCGGCCCGGCCACCGGGGTCTACCTGCAGGTCACGGACACCCCGCGCGAGGACCTGCCGGTCCCCGGTCGTGACTTCACGCTCGGTGACTTCATCGCCGCGCAGGCCGGCGGCGATGCCCAGGTGCTCGCGGACCACGGCCGGCCCGTGCTCGTCCTGCACCTCACCGACCACGACGCCGGACTGGCTGCGGTGACGCGAGCCCTCACGGGGCGTGACGCATGAGCCCGGCGCGGGTCACCGCCGATTCCAACCCGCTGCGCGACCCCCGCGACAAGCGCCTGCCGCGCATCGCGGGGCCGTGCAGCCTCGTCCTCTTCGGCGTGACGGGTGACCTGGCCCGCAAGAAGCTCATGCCGGCGATCTACGACCTGGCCAACCGTGGGCTGCTGCCGCCGGGGTTCTCCCTCGTCGGCTTCGCCCGTCGTGACTGGGCGGACCAGGACTTCGGCAAGGTCGTCTACGAGGCCGTCCGCGAGCACGCGCGCACGCCCTTCCGTGAGGAGGTGTGGCGCAGCCTGTCCGAGGGGTTCCGATTCGTCCCCGGCACCTTCGACGACCCGGCGGCCTTCGACCTGCTCGCGCAGACGGTGCGCGAGCTCGACGAGGCGCGCGGTACCGGCGGCAACCACGCCTTCTACCTGTCGATCCCGCCGGGGTTCTTCTCCACCGTCTGCGAGCAGCTGCAGCGCTCCGGGCTGGCGACGCCGACGGACGACTCGTGGCGACGGGTGGTCATCGAGAAGCCCTTCGGGCACGACCTGGAGAGCGCGCAAGAACTCAACACGATCGTCGAGCAGGTCTTCCCGGCGGACTCGATCTTCCGGATCGACCACTACCTCGGCAAGGAGACGGTGCAGAACCTCCTCGCCCTGCGCTTCGCCAACCAGATGTTCGAGCCGGTGTGGAACAGCCACTACGTCGACCACGTGCAGATCACCATGGCCGAGGACATCGGCATCGGTGGCCGCGCGGGCTACTACGACGGCATCGGCGCCGCCCGCGACGTCATCCAGAACCACCTGCTCCAGCTGCTGGCCCTGACCGCGATGGAGGAGCCGACGAGCTTCAACGCCGCCGCGCTGCGCACCGAGAAGGAGAAGGTCCTCGAGGCCGTCCGCGTCCCCGAGGACCTCGAGACCGCGACCGTGCGCGGGCAGTACGCCGGCGGCTGGCAGGGCGGTGACAAGGTCATCGGCTACCTGCAGGAGGACGGGGTCGCCGCCGACTCCACGACGGAGACCTACGCTGCCGTCCGCCTCGACATCGACACCCGCCGCTGGGCCGGTGTCCCCTTCTACCTGCGAACCGGCAAGCGCCTCGGGCGACGGGTCACCGAGATCGCCGTCGTCTTCAAGCGGGCACCCCACCTGCCCTTCACCGACACCGAGACCGAGGAGCTGGGGCAGAACGCCGTCGTCATCCGCGTCCAGCCCGACGAGGGCGTGACGATGCGCTTCGGCGCCAAGGTCCCGGGCAACCAGATGGAGGTGCGCGACGTGACGATGGACTTCGGCTACGGCCGCGCCTTCACCGAGTCCAGCCCCGAGGCCTACGAGAGACTCATCCTCGACGTGCTCCTCGGCGACCCGCCGCTCTTCCCCCGCCACGAGGAGGTCGAGCTGTCGTGGAAGATCCTCGACCCGATCGAGCGCTTCTGGGCCAAGCAGCGCGGAGGCGTCGACCAGTACCCCGCCGGCACCTGGGGTCCGGCGGCCGCCGACGAGATGATGCAGCGTGACGGACGCACCTGGAGGATGCCGTGATCGTCGACCTGCCCAATGCCACCACGGCGCAGATCAGCCACCGGCTCGTCGAGATCCGTGAGGACGTGGGCGCCATGGCGCTCAGCCGCGTGCTCACCCTCGTCATCGTCGTCGACGAGGACGACGCCGAGGATGCCCTGGCGGTCGCCAACTCCGCGAGCCACCAGCACCCGGCCCGCATCGTCTGCGTCATCCTCGCCAATGCCCGCGGCAAGGCGCGTCTCGACGCCCAGATCCGGGTGGGTGGCGACGCCGGCGCCTCCGAGGTCGTCGTGCTGCGACTCTTCGGCGAGCTCGTCGGCCATGCCCGCAGCGTCGTGACGCCACTGCTGCTGCCCGACTCCCCCGTCGTCGCCTGGTGGCCGCGCGAGGCGCCCAAGGACCCGTCCGCGGACCCCGTGGGTGCCATGGCCCAGCGACGGATCACCGACTGCGCCGTCGCCGACAACACGGGTAGCACCCTCAAGCGGCTCGCTCGCACCTACCAGCCGGGCGACACCGACCTCGCCTGGAGCCGGGTGACCCTGTGGCGCGGCCTGCTGGCGACGACCCTGGACCGGGCTCCCTTCGAATCCGTCGAGTCGGCCACCGTCGTCGGCGGCGCCGACTCCCCATCCGCCGACCTCCTCGCCGGCTGGCTGCGGGCCCGGCTGCGCTGCCCCGTCTCGCTCATCCGGTCGCGCGCCGGCTCCGGCATCGTCAGCGTCCGGCTCGAGCGCGCCTCCGGACCGATCGACCTCGTGCGGCCGCAGCACGGGGCGACGGCCACCCTCGACCAGCCGGACCAGCCGCAGCGGGCCATCGCGCTCGCGCCGCGGTCGGACGCCGAGTGCCTCGCCGACGAGCTGAGCCGGCTCGACCCCGACGAGGTCTACGAGGACGCCCTGACCTCGGGTCTACCCAAGATCACCCGGCGACGGATGACGATGACCGAGGCCGTCGACGCGGGGCTCGTCCCGTCGCCGAGCGAGGCGCGCCGCACGACCGAGCGCCTCGCGGAGGAGTCGAGCGAGATCATCCGCAGCGCGATGGTCGAGGCATCCCCCGAGCGTGCCGACCGGAGCACCGAGGCGGTCAAGAGCGCCGTCCGCGAGCGTCTGGAGGACTGAGATGGCCCAGCGGATCGTCCTCGTCCACCCGGACGCCGCCACGACGGCGACGATGATCGCCGGCCGGCTGCTGGCGAGCGTCCAGGAGGCGGTGGCGCTGCGGGGCGAGGCCCACGTGGCACTCACCGGCGGATCGATGGGCTCCGCCCTCGTCGCGGCCCTCGCCGATCACCCGGCGGTCGACGTCGTCGACTGGTCCCGGGTGCACGTGTGGTGGGGCGACGAGCGGTGGCTGCCCCTCGGCGACCCCGACCGCAACGACACCCAGAACGACTCGGCGGGCCTGGACCGCCTCCCCCTCGACCCGGCTCGCGTCCACCGGGTCCCCGGCCCCGACACCTCGGAATCACCCGAGGCTGCGGCGATCGCCTACGAGCGGGCGCTGCGGGTCGACGGCGGGGGCTCCTGGGACGTCGTGCTCCTCGGTGTGGGGCCAGACGGTCACGTCGCCTCGCTCTTCCCCGGCCACCCGGCGCAGCTCCGCGACGACGCCCTCGCGATCGCCGTCCACGACTCCCCCAAGCCTCCCCCCATCCGGGTCTCGCTCACCCTCGGCTGCCTCGCCCGCTCGCACGAGGTGTGGTTCGTCGTGGCGGGCGCCGACAAGGCCGAGGCCGTGGCGAAGGGGGTCTCCGGCGCCCCCGCGCAGGAGAGCACCGCCGCACAGCTGCAGGCCCTGGGCCGAACCCTCTGGCTGGTCGACGAGGCCGCCGCCTCCCGGCTCTCCCGGCTCACCTGACGCCGGCCCCCGCAGCCCATCTGACGCCCGGAAGCCCCCTGCGGACGGCCGAACACCGCCGGACAGACCTGAATCCGCATGACCCTAGGGTCATGCGGATTCAGGTCTGTCCGGCGGGCTAGGGCAGCGACTCAGGACATCAGCGGATGAGGCCGCGATCGCGCAGCTCGCCGAGGCGCTCCTCGAGGATCGCCTCGCCCTCGCTGTCGGAGCGGCGCTCCTTCACGTAGGCCAGATGGGTCTTGTAGACCTCGGCCGTCGGCGGGGCCGGCGGGTTGTCCTTGTCACGGCCTGCAGGCAGGCCGCAGCGCTTGCACTCCCACACGTCGGGGACCTCGACACCGTCCTCGACGGCGAAGGAGGGCGTCACCTCGTGGCCGTTGGCGCACCAGTAGGAGACGAAGGTCCGGGGGGCGGCCTCGCCGCGCTCGGCCTCGCCCATGGGACCGGCGCCGATACGGCTGCCGCGGATCGCGTTTCCACCTGCCATGCGAAGCTCCTGTGGGTGCGTGACGCGTCAGGCGTCGAAGCGGTCGATGAGGCCGATGCCGACGACGGCCGTGAACCAGACGAGGCCGATGACGATCGTGAACCTCGTGAGGTTGCGCTCGGCGACGGACGAGCTGCCCAGCGACGCGGACATGCCGCCACCGAACATGTCGGACATGCCGCCGCCCTTCCCCTTGTGCATGAGGATGAGCAGGGTGAGGATCAGGCCGGTGATCACGAGGATCACCTGCAGTCCGATGCGGACGGCGTTCACGCGATCAGGTCCTTGTCGGTCGGGTCTCGGGTGCGGCGTCACCGGCTGACGCCCGGGTCAGGATACCTCTGTCACATGGATGGTGGGCCAGGCCGGGGTGTGCGACACGCGGTCCCCCGCGCCTGGCCCCCTCGATCACGCGGTGAGGTGCTGCTGGTAGCGGCAGATCGAGGCGAACTCCTCGGCCTGGAGCGAAGCACCTCCGACGAGTGCACCGTCGACGTCCGCGCCGGCCATGATGCTCGCGACATTGCCCGACTTCACCGAGCCGCCGTAGAGGATGCGGACCGCGGCGGACGTGTCGGCGGAGTAGAGCTCGGCGAGCTTGCCGCGGATAGCCGCGCACACCTCCTGGGCGTCCTCGGGGGTGGCGACCTCGCCCGTGCCGATGGCCCAGACGGGCTCGTAGGCGATGACGAGCGTCGCGGCCTGCTCTGCGGTGACGCCGGTTAGGCTGCCCGCGACCTGCGCCAGGACGTGGGCCACGTGCTCGCCGGCCTGACGCACCTCGAGGCCTTCGCCGACGCAGACGATCGGAACGAGCCCGTGCCGGTAGGCGGCGACCGCCTTGCTCGCCACGACCTCGTCGGTCTCGCCGTGCCCGTCGCGGCGCTCGCTGTGCCCGACGACCACGTAGGCGCAGCCGAGCTTCGCGAGGAAGGCCGCGGAGATGTCGCCGGTGTAAGCCCCGGAGTCGTGCGGGCTGACGTCCTGCGCCCCGTAGCGCAGGGCGAGCCGGTCACCCTCGACGAGCGTCTGGACCGAGCGCAGGTCGGTGAAGGGAGGGACCACGACGACCTCGACGGCGCCGAAGTCGTGCTTGGCGTCCCGCAGGGTCCAGTCGAGCTTCTGCACCAGGTGCGTGCCCTGCAGGTGGTCGAGGTTCATCTTCCAGTTGCCCGCCATGAGCGGGGTCCGCGACGTTGCCATGTCAGCCCTCCTGGGCCTGGTCGAAGACGGCGAGGCCCGGCAGGCTCTTGCCCTCGAGGTACTCGAGGCTGGCGCCACCACCGGTGGAGATGTGCCCGAAGTCCTCGTCGGCGAAGCCGAGCTGACGCACCGCGGCAGCGGAGTCACCACCACCGACGACGGTGAGGGCTCCCCCCTTCGTCGCCTCGACCAGCGCCCGGGCCACGGCCTCGGTGCCGGCGGCGTAGGGCGCCATCTCGAAGGCCCCCATGGGGCCGTTCCAGAAGACGGTGCGGCAGTCGGCGAGCTTGTCGGCGAAGAGCCGCGCGGACTCGGGACCGATGTCCAGTCCCATCCGGTCAGCGGGAATCGCGTCGGCCGCGACGACCTCGTGGTCGGCGTCGGCGGAGAAGGCGGTGGCCGCGACGACGTCGGTCGGCAGCACGATCTCGACCCCGTCACGCTGCGCGCGCTCGAGGTACTCGCTCACCGTGGCCAGCTGGTCCTGCTCGAGCAGGCTCGTGCCGACCTCGTGGCCCTGGGCCTTGAGGAAGGTGAAGACCATGCCGCCACCGATCAGCAGCCGGTCCGCGGTGCCGAGGAGGTTGTCGATCACCCCGAGCTTGTCGCTCACCTTGGCGCCACCGAGGACGACCGCGTAGGGGCGCTCGGGGTCGCGGGTCAGTCGCTGCAGGACGTCGACCTCGGCCCGCACCAGACCGCCCATCGCCGCCGGCAGCCGGGTCGCGATGTCGTAGACCGAGGCCTGCGCCCGGTGGACCACGCCGAAGCCGTCGGACACGTAGGCGTCGGCCAGTGCGGCCAGCTCGTCGGCGAAGGCGCCGCGCTCGGCCTCGTCCTTGCTCGTCTCGCCCGCGTTGAACCGCAGGTTTTCGAGGAGGGCGACCTGACCGTCGGCCAGACCGTCGACGACCGCGCGAGCCGACTCCCCGACCGTGTCGGTGGCGAAGGCCACCGGCGCCCCGAGGAGCTCGCCGAGCCGCGACGCCACCGGAGCCAGCGAGTACTGCGGGTCGGGCGCGCCCTTGGGGCGGCCGAGGTGGGCGCAGACGACGACCCGAGCGCCCGCGTCCGCCAGGGCGGAGATCGTCGGCAGGGAGGCACGGATGCGCCCGTCGTCGGTGATCGTCTCGCCGTCGAGCGGCACGTTGAGGTCGGATCGGACGAGGACGCGCTTGCCGCGCACGTCCCCGAGGTCAGCAGTGGTCTTCACGGTGGCCTTTCGGGCGATGCGGGTGGTGGTGTGGGGGCATCGTCTCAGAGCGAGCCGCCGACGTGGGCCGCGAGGTCCACGAGGCGGTTGGAGTAGCCCCACTCGTTGTCGTACCAGCCGACGACCTTGACCTGGGTGCCGAGGACCTTGGTCAGGCCGGAGTCGAAGATGCAGCTGGCCGGGTCGGTCTCGATGTCCTTGGAGACGATCGGGTCCTGCGTGTAGACCAGCTTGCCGGCGAGCGGTCCGGACTCGGCCGCCGCGCGCATGAGCTCGTTGACCTCCTCGACCGACGTCTCCCGGCTGGCCTGGAAGGTCAGGTCGGTCGCGGAGCCGGTCGGCGTCGGGACGCGAAGGGCGTAGCCGTCGAGCTTGCCCTTGAGCTCGGGCAGCACGAGCGAGACCGCCTTGGCGGCGCCGGTGGACGTCGGGACGATGTTGAGCGCGGCCGCCCGGGCGCGCCGGAGGTCCTTGTGCGGGCCGTCCTGGAGGTTCTGGTCGGCGGTGTAGGCGTGGATCGTCGTCATCAGCCCCCGCTCGATGCCCAGCCCGTCGTTGAGCACCTTGGCCATCGGCGCCAGGCAGTTGGTCGTGCACGAGGCATTGGAGATGATCGTGTGCTGCTCGGGGTCGTAGAGGCCGTCGTTGACCCCCATGACGATGGTGATGTCCTCGTGCTTGGCCGGGGCCGAGATGACGACCTTGCGAGCCCCGCCCTCGATGTGCGCGCGTGCCTGCGTCGCGTCGGTGAAGAAGCCGGTCGACTCGATGACGACGTCGACCCCGAGGTCACCCCAGGGCAGCGCGGCCGGGTCCCGCTCGGCCAGCGAGGTCACGACCGTGCCGTCGACCTCGATGCCCCCGTCGACGACCGAGACACTCCCGTCGTAGCGTCCGAGGATCGAGTCGTAGGCGAGCAGGTGGGCCTGGGTCGCGTCGTCACCCAGGTCGTTGAAGGCCACGACCTCGATGTCCGCCCCGGAGGCCTTGGCGGCGCGGAAGAAGTTGCGGCCGATCCGGCCGAATCCGTTGATGCCAACTCGAACTGTCACGCTGGGTACCTCCACGTCAGTGGTGCGAGTGCAGTCGCCGGAGCGACCCGGTCAGCACCCACCCTATGGCCTGCGTCACACCGTCTCGTCGGTGGCCCCCCCGGGTCAGCTCCAGGCCTCAGCCGTCGAGCATGTCCGAGGTCAGCGACGCCTCGGTGCCGGGGATGCCCTCGTCCTCGGCGCGCTTGTCGGCCATGGCGAGGAGCCGGCGGATCCGCCCGGCCACGGCGTCCTTGGTCATCGGGGGGTCGGCCCGCTGGCCGAGCTCCTCCAGCGAGGCGCCGGTGTGCTCCAGTCGCAGCTGACCGGCCTCGCGCAGGTGGTCGGGGATGTCGTCGCCGAGGATCTCCATGGCCCGCTGGACGCGCGCCCCGGCGGCCACCGCCGCGCGCGCGGAGCGGCGCAGGTTGGCGTCGTCGAAGTTGGCCAGACGGTTGGCCGTCGCCCGGACCTCGCGCCGCATCCGGCGCTCCTCCCATGCCATGACGGCCTCGTGGGCGCCGAGCCGGGTGAGCATCGCCGAGATGGCGTCGCCGTCGCGGATGACGACGCGGTCGACCCCGCGCACCTCGCGCGCCTTGCTCGGGATGCCGAGACGACGGGCCGCCCCGACGAGCGCCAGCGCGGCCTCCGGCCCGGGGCAGGTGATCTCGAGCGAGGAGCTGCGGCCGGGCTCGGTGAGCGAGCCGTGCGCGAGGAAGGCACCGCGCCACGCCGCCTCGGCGTCGCAGACGGACCCACCGACGACGCGCGGCGGCAGACCGCGCACGGGGCGTCCCTCGGCGTCGACGAGACCGGTCTGGCGGGCCAGCGCGGGGCCGTGCTCGGCGATCGTCACGACGTAGCGGCTGCCCTTGCGCAGGCCGCCGGCGGCCAGGACCATCAGCTCTGAGGGGTAGCCGTAGAGCTCGGCGATGTCCTTGCGCAGGCGCCGGGCGGCGTTGGCGGTGTCGAGCTCGGCCTCGACGACGATCTTGCGGCTGACGATGTGCAGACCGCCCGCGAAGCGCAGCAGGCTGGCGACCTCGGCCTTGCGGCAGCAGGTCTTGGTCACCTCGAACCTGCTCAGCTCGTCCTTGACCTTGTCGGTCATCGCCATCGGTGGGTTCCTCTCGGTTGCTCGCTCGTGATCACGGGTGCGCGGTCACGAGAGGATGTCACGATAGGCCGCCGCAAGACGCAGCGCATCGTGCTGCCCCGGGTGCTCGAGGCGGGCCAGCGGGGCGACGACGAGCTCGGCGCCCAGGCTCGCGCAGGCTCGGGTGAGCCGGTCACGGTCGTCGATCGTCTGGGGGTCGGCGAGCACGGTGTCGACCGTGAGGTCGGGAGCCGTGTCGTGGAGGGTCTCGATGTGTCGCGTCGCCGAGAATCCTCGGGTCTCGGCCGTGTTCATCTCGAGGTTGAGGGTGAGCACCTTGCGCGCCCGCGCGTGGACGAGGGCCTCGCGCAGCTCGGGGACGAGCAGGTGGGTGAGCACCGAGGTGTACCAAGAGCCCGGCCCGAGGATGATGTGGTCGGCCGCGTCGACCGCGGCGACCGACTCCGGTCGCGCCGGTGGGTTGTCGGGCACGAGCGCGATGGACTCGACGAGCCCGGTGGTCCGGGCGACCGCCACCTGACCGCGGACGGTCTCGATGTGCGCGGGGTCGTGCGGGTCGAGCCCGCTGACCTCGGCGACGAGCTCGAGCGGCACGGCCGCCATCGGCAGCACCCGACCGCGTGCGCTCAGCAGCCGGCCGACGAGGTCGAGTCCGGTGACCGGGTCGTCGTGCAGCTGCCAGAGGGCGACGATGAGCAGGTTGCCCAGCGCGTGCCCCGAGAGGTCTCCCTCCCCGGTGAAGCGGTGCTGGAGCACGTCGCTCCACGTCTGGCCCCACTCGCTGTCGTCGCACAGTGCGGTGAGCGCCATCCGCAGGTCACCGGGCGGCAGGACGTCGTAGTCGCCCCGCAACCGCCCCGAGGAGCCGCCGTTGTCGGCGACGGTGACGATGGCGGTCACCTGCTCGCAGACGAGACGCAGGGCGGAGAGGCTGGCGGCGAGACCGTGGCCGCCGCCGAGCGCGACGACCCGGGCATGACGAAGGGAGTCGACCACGCCTCACTCCTGCCCGAGGTCGCGGTGGACGACGAAGGTCGCCACGTCTGGGCTGGAGAGCCGGGTCGCGAGCGCCTCGGCGACGGCCACGGAGCGGTGCTTGCCGCCCGTGCAGCCGACGGCGAGGGTGACGTAGCGTCGGTTCTCGCGCAGGTAGCCGGCGATGACCGGCTCGAGGAGCGTGTCGACGCCGTCGAGGAACTCGGCCGCGCCCGGCTGCGACAGGACGTACTCGGAGACCTGGGTCTCCCGGCCGGTGTGCGAGCGCAGCTCCGGCACCCAGTAGGGGTTGGGCAGGAAGCGCATGTCGAAGACGAAGTCGGCATCGAGGGGCACGCCGTACTTGAAGCCGAAGGACAGCACGGCCAGGCGCAGCCGCTGGGAGGTCTCCCCCTGGAAGAGCGGGCTGATCTTGCGGCTGAGCTGGTGGACGTTGAGCCCCGAGGTGTCGATGACCGTCTCGGCGCTGGCCCGCACGCCGGCGAGCACCTCGCGCTCGCGGACGATGGCGTCGAGCATCCGGCCCTGTCCCTGCAGGGGGTGGGGCCGGCGCACGCTCTCGAAGCGCCGCACGAGCGACTCGTTGGTCGCCTCGAGGAAGACGAGGTGCGTGCGCCACCCGCGCTCGGCAAGGGTCTCGAGAGACGCCGTCAGCGTGTCGAAGCCCTGGGCCCGCACGTCGAGGACGATGCCGACGCGCACCGGGCTGCCGTGGGTGGCGAGGTCCTGGGCCTGCTCGGCGGACAGCCGGAGCAGGTCCGGCAGCAGAGTCACCGGCAGGTTGTCGATGACGTACCAGCCGTGGTCCTCCATGACGTTGCCGACGGTCGAGCGGCCGGCGCCGCTCATGCCCGTGACGACGACGACCTCGGGCACCCCTCCCTCACCCGCGGGGGTGGGCAGGCGGTCCTGTGCATCCATCACGTCAGCTCTCCTTCGTCGAGGACCTCACCGGTGGTGAGGTTCACGGCGGGTGCGGTCGTCCTCTCGGCCAACTCTGCCGCAATTCGCTCGGCGAGCGAAGGTCCGATCCCCGGCACCTCGGTCAGCTCCTCGATGCTCGCGGCCCGCACCCTCTTCACCGACCCGAAGCGGGCGAGCAGCGCCTTGCGCCGCGCCTCCCCCAGCCCCGGGATCCCGTCGAGCGCGCTGCGGGTCATCGACTTGCTGCGCCGCTCGCGGTGGAAGGTGTTGGCGAAGCGGTGCGACTCGTCGCGCAGCCGCTGGAGCAGGTAGAGCGCCTCGCTGTTGCGGGCGAGGATCACCGGGTGGTCGTCACCGGGCACCCACACCTCCTCGAGGCGCTTGGCGAGGCCGACGATCGCGACGTCGTCGACGCCGAGCTCGTCGAGCACCTGCTGGGCGGCGGCCACCTGGGGCGCGCCGCCGTCGACGACGACGAGGTTGGGCGGGTAGGCGAAGCGCCGCGCCTCGCCCGTCTCCGGGTCGGTGGCGTCGCGCTCGCGGTCCTTGAGGTGGCGCTGGAAGCGCCGCGTGAGGACCTCGTGCATCGCGGCGGTGTCGTCGGTGCGTCCGTCGACGTCACCGCGGACGATGAAGCGCCGGTACTCCGGCTTGCGCACGAGTCCGTCCTCGAAGACGACCATCGAGCCGACGACGTCGCTGCCCTGCACGTGGCTGATGTCGTAGCCCTCGATGCGAAGGGGGGCGTCGTCCAGACCGAGGGCCTCCTGGAGCTCCTGCAGGGCCTGGCTGCGGGCGGTGAGGTCGCCGGCCCTGGCCACCTTGTGCCGGGCGAGGGACTGCTCGGCATTGCGGGCCACGGTCTCCATGAGGGCCCGCTTGTCGCCGCGCTGCGGCACCCGCAGGCTCACCGCGCTGCCGCGTCGCTCGCCGAGCCACGCCGAGACGCCGTCGGCATCCGGCGGGAGCACCGGGACGAGGACCTCGCGAGGCACGCCCTCGCCCCCTTCGCCGCCGTAGACCTGCTGGAGCAGGTGCTCGACGAGCTCGGGCAGGTCCTCCGCGTCCTTCTCCGCCACCCAGCCCCGCTGGCCGCGGATGCGGCCACCGCGAACGTGGAAGACCTGGATGGCGACCTCGAGCTCGTCGTCGGCGAGCGCGAAGACGTCCGCGTCGGTGCCGTCGGGCAGGACGACGGCGGACTTCTCGAGGGCCTTGGTCAGGGCCGCGACGTCGTCGCGCAGGCGGGCCGCCTGCTCGAAGTCGAGGTCCGCGGCCGCGGCCTTCATCTGCCGCTCGAGGCGGCGCACGAAGCGGGCGGTGTCACCGGCGAGGAAGTCGCACAGCTCCTGGGCCAGGGCCCGGTGCTCGTCGGCGCTCACCCGGCCGACACAGGGGGCGGAGCACTTGTCGATGTAGCCGAGCAGGCAGGGCCGACCGGACTGCTCGGCCCGCTTGAAGACGCCCTTGCTGCACGTGCGCACGGGGAAGACGCGCAGCAGCAGGTCGAGGGTCTCGCGGATCGCCCACGCATGCGTGTAGGGGCCGAAGTAGCGCGTACCCCGGCGCTTGGCGCCGCGCAGGACCTGCGCGCGGGGGTAGTCCTCGCCCATCGTCACCGCGAGGTAGGGGTAGGACTTGTCGTCGCGGTACTTGACGTTGAAGCGCGGGTCGAACTCCTTGATCCACGCGTACTCGAGCTGCAGGGCCTCGACCTCGGTGGACACGACGGTCCACTCGACACTCGCACCGGTGCGCACCATCCGCGAGGTGCGTGGGTGCAGCGCCGAGATGTCCTGGAAGTAGGAGGACAGCCGCGAGCGCAGCGACTTCGCCTTGCCGACGTAGATGACCCGGCCGTGCTCGTCCCGGAATCGGTAGACGCCCGGGTCGGTCGGGATCGACCCCGGTGCGGGACGGTAGGTCGACGGGTCTGCCACCCCTCGACCCTACGAGACGGTGACCTCGTCGCCGTCGACGGTCGCCTTCATCTCGGTGAGACCCTCCGTGGCCGGCCCCTGCAGCACCGAACCGTCGGTGATGTCGAACTGACTGCCGTGGCACGGGCAGATGATCGCCTCGGTCGTCACCTTCGAGACGGCACAGCCCTGGTGCGGGCAGGTGCCGTCGAAGGCCTTGAACTCCCCCGCACTCGGCTGGGTCACGACGACGCGGTCGCGGGCGAGGCCACCGCCCTCCGGCACGTCGGCGACGGGGAAGCTCGTGCCGGCGGCGCTCCCCCCTTCGCCCCCGCTCGAGGGTGTGGAGTCGTCACCGCAGGCAGCGACGACGGCGGCGGACCCGCCGACCGCGGCGATGGACAGGGCGGTGCGTCGGGTCGTCATCGGAGGCCTTCCGTCGAAGGGGGTCGAAGGTCCCATCATGCTCGCACGCCAGCGCCCGGCGCGATGCCTGCGTGCGGGATGCA
Source organism: Janibacter sp. CX7 (assembly GCF_024362365.1). NCBI lineage: Bacteria > Bacillati > Actinomycetota > Actinomycetes > Micrococcales > Intrasporangiaceae > Janibacter > Janibacter sp. CX7. The sequence continues at coordinate 1,721,641 of NZ_CP101464.1, forward strand.
TGACCTGCGGGTAACCCTCCTCGCCGACCACTTGGTAACGAGCAGGACACGGCTCTCCCAATGTGGGTCAGAACACAGTCAGACCGGACTACTGTCCCTCCACAGCCGGCGACACCCAGGTCGCCGGCCGCGGCCCCAGGGCCAGACTTCTTCACCAGGAGGACACGTGATCAGGCGTTCCGTCATCTCAACGGGGGCGACCATGCTCGTCGCCACCATGGCCCTGTCCGCATGCGGAACCCGCGGCGGTGACAGCGGCGGCTCCGGAGACGGCGACGGCGGGGGCGACAAGAAGGTCGTGAAGATCGGCGTCATCTCGCCGCTCTCGGGCGACCTGTCCGCTCTCGGCCTCGGCATCCAGCACTCGGTCGAGCTCGCGGCCGAGCAGGCCAACGAGTCCGGCGATCTCGGCGACTGGGAGATCGAGGTCGTCCCGGAGGACGACGAGGGCAAGCCCGAGGTCGGCAAGAACGCCGCCTCCAAGCTCGCCTCCGACCCGGAGGTCGTCGGTGTCGTCGGCACCCTGAACTCCTCGGTGGCCGGCCCGGTCCAGCCGATCCTCGACAAGGCGAAGATCACGATGGTCTCGCCGGCCAACACCAACCCGACGCTCACCCGCGGCGCGAAGCCGGACGACTCCCCCGAGCGCGTCTACGCGAGCTACTTCCGTGTCTGCACCACCGACACCGTCCAGGGCCCCTTCGCCGCGCGCTACCTCTACGAGAAGGCCGGCATCAAGGAGCTCGCGACGGTCCACGACAAGAAGACCTACGGTCAGGGTCTCGTCGACGCCTTCAGCGAGGAGTACAAGAAGCTCGGCGGCAAGATCGTCGCCGCCGAGACGATCAACCCCGACGAGGACAAGTACGACGCCGTCGTCTCCTCGCTCAAGGCCAAGAACCCCAAGGCGGTCTACTACGGCGGCGAGTACCCCCAGGCCGCCCCGCTGAGCCAGCAGCTCAAGGCCGGTGGCCTCAAGGTGCCGCTCATGGGTGGTGACGGCATCTTCTCGCCGGAGTTCATCAAGCTCGCGGGCAAGGGCTCCGACGGCGACCTCGCCACCTCCGTGGGTGCGCCGACCGAGAGCCTCGACGCCGGCAAGAAGTTCCTCGACGACTACGACAAGGCCGGGTACTCCGACCCCGCCGAGGCCTACGGCGCCTACGCCTACGACGCCGGCCAGTCGATCATCGAGGCGCTCAAGGTCTCGCTCAAGGACGCCGACACCGTCGAGGACGCCCGCCAGGCGACCATCGACGCGATGAAGGACGTCTCCTTCGACGGCGTGACCGGCAAGGTGGCCTTCGACGAGTACGGCGACAACACGACGCGCGTCCTCACCGCCTACGAGGTCAAGGGTGGCAAGTGGACCGACGTCAACACCGAGGAGTTCAAGTGATCGACCCGGTCATGACCTTCTCGGTCTGACCACGGGAGGGGCGGGGTGCCGCGCGCACCCCGCCTCACCCCTGCCCAGCTCCCCTTCGTCATCTGTCGACCACCCCCTCGACACACGTGGTGGCCGCACGACCTGTGGTCACGCCCAGGAGGACACGTGGAACAAGTCGCCCAGCAGATCGTCAACGGTCTGACCATCGGGTCCCTGTATGCCCTGATCGCCGTCGGGTACACCGTCGTCTACGGCATCATCCAGCTCATCAACTTCGCGCACGGCGAGATCTTCATGATCGGCGCCTTCGGTGCGCTGTCCACGTCCCTGATCCTCTTCCCGGGTCAGACGGCACTGTGGACGCTCCCCCTCATCCTGGCCGGCGCCATCGCGGCGTCGGTCATCGTCGCCGTCGTCATGGAGCGGGTCGCCTACCGCCCCCTGCGCAGTGCCCCGCGCCTGGCCCCGCTCATCACGGCCATCGGCATCTCGGTCTTCCTGCAGGAGCTCGTGCGCGTCGGCTACAACGACCCGACGCTCTTCGTCTCCGACGTCAACCCCTTCGGCTTCCCCTCGGCGAAGCAGAAGGTCGTCTTCCCGCAGGTGGACGGCATCTCGGGTGAGGCCTTCGAGCTCGGCGGCGTGACGCTGCAGCGCCCGGCGCTCTTCACGATCGCCTGCCTGGCGATCTGCGCCGTCGGCCTGTGGTTCTACATCAACCGCACCCGCACCGGGCGCGCGATGCAGGCTGTCTCGCAGGACCCCGACACCGCCCGGCTCATGGGCATCAACGTCGACCGGATGATCGTCACGGCCTTCGCCGTCGGTGCCGCGCTCGCCGCGATCGCCGGTGTCGCCTACGGCCTGCAGACGACGAACATCAACTTCAAGATGGGCTTCATCTACGGACTCAAGGCCTTCACCGCCGCCGTCCTCGGCGGCATCGGCAACATCCAGGGCGCGGTCGTCGGTGGCCTCGTCCTCGGTGTCCTCGAAGCCATCGCCATCCAGTACCTCCCCGGCGGCTCGCCGTGGAAGGACATCTGGGCCTTCTCCATCCTCATCCTCGTCCTCGTCTTCCGACCGCAGGGCATCATGGGCGCAAAGGTGGTGGACCGCGCATGACCACGCTGTCCCGCAATCCCCGTCTCGGCGGCATCCTCGCCGTCGTCGGTTCCGTCCTGCTCCTGCTCTCCGGCCTGCTGTCGTGGAGCTACGAGCCCATCCTCGGCGACATCTCCGTCCGCTTCTGGCCGGTCACGCTGCAGGTCTACGCGATGGTCATCGGTGCCGTCGCGCTCCTCCTGGCGCTGGTCGCCAGCGGACCGCTCGGTCGCTGGGCCGAGCACATCGACCCGGCCCGTGGGCTGCGCACCATCGGCGTGACGGGCGTGCTCTTCGCGCTCGCCTCGCTCATCGCGGTGACGCTCGAGGCCGGCGGCCTGATCAACGCCAACGAAGGTGTCTGGATCGCCCTCGTGGGAGCCGTGCTCGTCACGGTCGGCGGCTACCTGCGCCCGGAGACCAAGGTGCTCGACCCGAGCACCATCGCCCTGCCGGCATGGGTCGAGATCATCACGATCGCGCTCCTGCTCGGGGTGGCGCTCTTCACGGCGCAGTACGCGCTCAAGCAGGAGGAGCCCTGGGTCCTCGTGCTGCTCGTCGGCATGCTCATCGGCGTCACGCTGACGATCACCCGATCCAACCTGGCCGCCTGGCTCGGCGGGGTGACGACGCGCCACCGTCGGGTCTTCACCTTGGCGACCTTCGTCGTGGCGCTGGCCTTCCCCTTCACGCAGGGCGGCTCGGAGGCCAACCTGACGATCGCCGGCAACGTGCTGATCTTCGCGGCGACCGCCCTCGGCCTCAACATCGTCGTCGGTCTCGCCGGTCTCCTCGACCTCGGCTACATCGCCTTCCTCGGAGCCGGCGCGTACGTCGGTGCCTCGATGTCCATGTCGGCCTTCGCCACGATCGGCTGGAAGCCCCCCTTCCTCGTCGTCATGGTCATCGGTGGGGTCGTCTCGAGCATCCTCGGCCTGATCATCGGCTCGCCGACGCTGCGCGTCTCCGGTGACTACCTGGCCATCGTGACGCTCGCCTTCGGCGAGATCTTCCGACTGGCGATGTTCAACCTCGACGGCACGTCCGGCCCCAACATCACGCGGGGGTCCAACGGCATCAACGCCATCCCGGACCTGAACCTCTTCGGGTTCAACTTCGGGGAGACGCACACCCTCCTGGGCATCGAGATCCCGCGAGCGGGCAACTACTACTTCGTGCTCATCGCGCTCATCGTCTTCGTCATCGTGGTCTTCACCCACCTCAACAACTCGCGCATCGGTCGCGGCTGGGTCGCCATCCGCGAGGACGAGCGGGCTGCCGAGGCCATGGGTGTCAACGTCTTCGGCCTCAAGCTGCTCGCCTTCGCCGGCGGCGCCTCGCTGGCCGGCATGGCCGGCACGGTCAAGGCACACATGGACCAGGCCGTCTCCCCCGACAGCTACATCTTCCTCGAGTCGGCCTTCCTCCTCGCGGCGGTCGTGCTCGGCGGCATGGGCACGGTCGGCGGCGTCCTCATCGGTGCGGCACTGCTGAAGTTCCTGCCGGAGAAGCTGCGCTTCCTCGACGACTACCGCCTGCTGATGTTCGGCCTCGTGCTCGTCGTCATGATGCGCGTGCGTCCCGAGGGTCTGGTCGCGAGCAAGCGTCGTCAGCTGGAATTCCACGACGACGACGAGGACCTGGCCGAGACAGTGGCCATCGACGAGCTGGAGGCAGCAAAGTGAGCACCGCGACCGTCACCCCCAGCACCCCGGGGTCGAAGGGGGCGCCGACCACCATCCTCGACGCCCGCAACGTCACCATGCGCTTCGGTGGTCTCGTGGCCGTCAACGACGTGTCGATGGAGGTGCGTGAGGGCGAGATCGTCGGCCTCATCGGCCCCAACGGCGCCGGCAAGACGACCTTCTTCAACTGCCTCACCGGCATGTACAAGCCCACCGAGGGCCGGGTCTCGCTCTTCGACACCGAGATCCCGCCGAAGCCCCGGGCGGTGGTGCGGGCCGGCATGGCCCGCACCTTCCAGAACATCCGGCTCTTCGGCAACATGACCGCGCTCGAGAACGTCATGGTCGGCCGCTTCTGCCGCACCTCCTCCGGTGCCTTCACCTCGATCATCCGGGGACCGAAGTTCCGCCGTGAGGAGCAGGAGACGACCGAGAAGGCGCACGAGCTGCTCAAGTACGTCGGGCTGGGGCAGAGCGCGCACCTGCTGGCGCGCAACATGCCCTACGGCGACCAGCGACGCCTGGAGATCGCGCGAGCCCTCGCGACGGACCCCAAGGTGCTGCTGCTCGACGAGCCGACGGCCGGCATGAACCCGCGCGAGACCGAGCAGGCCATGGAGCTGATCTTCAAGATCCGCGACTCCGGCCTCGCGGTCGTCGTCATCGAGCACGACATGCGGTTCATCTTCAACCTCTGCGACCGCGTCCTCTGCCTCGTGCGGGGCGAGGTCCTCGTCCAGGGCACACCCGGTGAGGTGCAGTCCGACCCGCGGGTCATCGAGGCCTACATCGGTGGCGCGGAGGACGAGGACGAAGAGGTCGCCCCGCTCGAGGTCGAGACGGCCTTCAGCGCGGCCGAGGACGAGAAGGAGGACCGATGAGCGCCATGCTCGAGGTCAAGGACCTGGAGGTCTCCTACGGCAAGATCATCGCCGTCAAGGGCATCTCCTTCAGTGTCGACGAGGGTGAGGTCGTCACGCTCATCGGCACCAACGGCGCCGGCAAGACGACCACCCTGCGCACCATCTCGGGCCTGCTGCGCCCCAGTGGTGGTGAGATCCGCTTCCGCGGGGAGCGCATCGACGGCACCGCGGCACACCAGATCGTCGGGATGGGCCTGGCCCACTCCCCCGAGGGTCGGCGGATCTTCCCGCGGATGACCGTCGAGGAGAACCTGCTGCTCGGCGCCTTCGGGCGACGTGACAAGGAGGTCCCGAAGGACCTGCAGGCGGCCTACGAGCTCTTCCCGATCCTCGGGGAGCGCAGCAAGCAGCCGGCGGGCACCTTCTCGGGTGGTGAGCAGCAGATGCTCGCCATGGGCCGGGCGATGCTCTCCCGGCCGAAGCTGCTCATGCTCGACGAGCCCTCGATGGGTCTGTCGCCGATCATGATGAAGCGGATCATGGCCACGGTGAAGACGCTGCAGTCGCAGGGCACGACGATCCTGCTCGTCGAGCAGAATGCCCGTGCCGCGCTCAAGCTCGCCTCGAAGGGCTATGTCCTCGAGGTCGGCAAGATCGTCACCGAGGGCACCGGTCAGGAGCTGCTCACCTCCGACGAGGTGCGCAAGGCGTATCTCGGCGAGGACTAGCTCGTCCCACCCCCTTTCTCGCCGCTCCGTGGTCAGGGCGGCGAGGAGGGGGTCGGCGCCCGCCGAAGTCCCTACGTTTCCCTACGGCCGCGGGTTGACGTCCCGGACTTCGGCTTGATGTGCGCCGACCCCCTCCTCACCTTCTCGCGTTGGCTCAGCAGCCCCGGGCCTCGCCTTCCCTGCTCAGCCGGCCAGCCCACCTGGCGCGGCGGGCCGTGGTGCGCCAGAACTCCGCAGGACCTGGGGTCCTGCGGAGTTCTGGCGCGGGGAGGGGGCCTGACTCAGCCGGCCTTCTTCGCGCGGCGGGCGGCTGCGGTCGCCTTGCTGGAGACCGTCGCCTTCGTGGCGGCGGTCTTCTTCGACGCCGTCTTCTTGGTCGCTGCGGTCTTCTTCGCTGCGCTCTTCTTCTTGGCCGTGGCCCTCTTCGCAGGGGCGGGCGCGTCCTCGCGGACGAGCTCGCCGACCACGGCCTGCGTGGCGCTCTTGGCGAGGATCGGAGCGAGGAACTGGCCGGTGAAGGACTCGGGTACGGCGGCCACCTGCTCCGGGGTGCCGGTCGCGACGACGGTGCCGCCGCCGGACCCCCCTTCGGGTCCCATGTCGACGAGCCAGTCGGCGCACTTGATGACGTCGAGGTTGTGCTCGATGACCAGGACGGTGTTGCCCTTGTCGACCAGGCCCTGCAGGACGAGGAGCAGCTTGCGGATGTCCTCGAAGTGCAGGCCCGTCGTCGGCTCGTCGAGCACGTAGATCGTGCGGCCGTTCGAGCGCTTCTGCAGCTCGGCCGCGAGCTTGACGCGCTGCGCCTCGCCGCCGGAGAGCGTCGTCGCCGGCTGGCCGAGCCGCACGTAGCCCAGGCCGACGGCGTTGAGCGTCTTCATGTGCCGGGCGATCGCCGGGACCGCCGCGAAGAAGTCCTCGGCCTCCTCGATCGGCATGTCGAGCACCTCGGCGATGTTCTTGCCCTTGAAGTGCACCTCGAGGGTCTCGCGGTTGTAGCGGGCGCCGTGGCAGACCTCGCACGGGACGTAGACGTCCGGCAGGAAGTTCATCTCGATCTTCAGGGTGCCGTCGCCGGAGCAGGCGTCGCAGCGACCGCCCTTGACGTTGAAGGAGAAGCGACCGGGCTGGTAGCCGCGGACCTTCGCCTCGCTCGTCGCGGCGAAGAGCTTGCGGATGTGGTCGAAGACGCCCGTGTAGGTCGCGGGGTTGGACCGCGGCGTGCGCCCGATCGGGCTCTGGTCGACGTGGACGACCTTGTCGAGGTTGTCCAGACCGGTCACCGTCTTGTGCCGGCCGGGGACCCGACGCGCGCCGTTGAGCTTGTTGGCCAGCACGTTGTAGAGGATGTCGTTGACGAGGGTCGACTTGCCGGACCCGGACACCCCGGTGACGGCGACGAAGTTGCCGAGCGGGAAGGTGACGTCGACGCCCGAGAGGTTGTGCTCCCGGGCACCGCGCACGGTCACCTCGCGGCCCGGCTCCTGCGGGCGACGCACCTGCGGCACCGGGATCTCGAGCTCTCCGCTCAGGTAGCGCCCGGTCACCGATCGCTCGCTCGTCAGCAGCTCGGCGAGCGGGCCCGAGTGGACGACGTGCCCGCCGTGCTCACCGGCGCCCGGGCCGATGTCGACGACCCAGTCGGAGGCGGCGATCGTGTCCTCGTCGTGCTCGACGACGATGAGGGTGTTGCCCAGGTCGCGCAGGCGGGTGAGCGTCTCGATCAGGCGGTGGTTGTCCCGCTGGTGCAGCCCGATGCTCGGCTCGTCGAGGACGTAGAGGACGCCGACGAGACCGGACCCGATCTGGGTCGCGAGACGGATGCGCTGGGCCTCACCGCCGGAGAGGGTCCCGGCCGCCCGCGAGAGCGAGAGGTACTCCAGCCCCACGTCGAGGAGGAAGCCCAGTCGGGCGTTGATCTCCTTGATCACCTGCTCGGCGATCGCCCGCTCCCGCTCGGTGAAGTCGACGGTGTCGAGGAAGCCGGCCGCCTCCCCGATCGACAGGGCCGAGACGTCGGCGATGCTGCGTCCGCCGACGAGGACGGCGAGGGACTCGGGCTTGAGGCGGGTGCCGCGGCAGGTCGGGCACGGGATCTCCCGCATGTAGCCCTCGTACTTCTCCCGGCTCCAGTCCGACTCGGTCTCCGTGTGCCGACGCTTGATGAAGGGGATGACCCCCTCGAAGCCCGTGCTGTAGGAGCGCTCGCGGCCGAAGCGGTTGCGGTAGCGCACGTGCACCTTGTGGTTGTTGCCCTCGAGCAGGGCCGTGCGGGCCCGGCTCGGCAGCGCCCGCCACGGGGTCTCCATGTCGAAGCCCAGGTCGTCGCCGAGCGCGGCCATCGTCCGCTGGAAGTACTGCGCCGACTGCGTCCCCTGCGCCCACGGGGCGATCGCCCCCTCGGCGAGCGTCAGGTCCTCGTCGGGGACGATGAGCTCGGGGTCGACCTCGAGTTCGGTGCCCAGGCCGGTGCAGGCCGGGCAGGCGCCGAAGGGCGAGTTGAAGGAGAAGGACCGCGGCTCGATCTCGTCGATGTTGAGCGCGTGGTCGTTGGGGCAGGCCATGTTCTCGGAGAAGCGACGCTCGCGCTGCGGGTCGTCCTCGTCGCGGTCGACGAACTCGACGATGAGCACACCACCGGCCAGACCCAGTGCCGTCTCGACCGAGTCGGTGAGGCGCTGCTTCGCCGCGCGGTCTCCCTCCCCCTTCGCCACGAGCCGGTCGACGACGACGTCGATCGTGTGCTTGACCTGCTTCTCGAGGGTCGGCGGCTCGGCGAGCGAGATGACCTCGCCGTCGACGCGGGCGCGGCTGTAGCCCTTGGTCCGCAGCTCGGCGAAGAGGTCGACGAACTCACCCTTGCGCGAGCGCACGACGGGCGCCAGGACCTGGAAGCGGGTGCGCTCGGGCAGCTCGAGGAGCCGGTCGACGATCTGCTGCGGGCTCTGCCGGGTGATCGGCTCGCCGCAGACCGGGCAGTGCGGCCGCCCGACGCGCGCGAAGAGCAGGCGCAGGTAGTCGTGGACCTCGGTGATCGTGCCGACCGTCGAGCGGGGGTTGCGGTTGGTCGACTTCTGGTCGATCGAGACCGCGGGCGACAGGCCCTCGATGAAGTCGACGTCCGGCTTGTCCATCTGGCCGAGGAACTGGCGCGCGTAGGCCGAGAGCGACTCGACGTAGCGGCGCTGCCCCTCGGCGAAGATCGTGTCGAAGGCCAGCGACGACTTGCCCGAGCCCGACAGGCCGGTGAAGACCACGAGCGAGTCTCGGGGGATGTCGACGTGGATGTCCTTGAGGTTGTGCTCACGGGCCCCCTGGACGACGATCCGGTCGTGCAGGCGGGAGCCGGCGGCCTTGGCAACAGTCACGCACCCCACTCTAGGTCGCACCCCCGACAACGCCGTCAGGCCTCCGAGTGGTGGGGCCGCCGACCACTAGCCTGTCGGGATGAGCACCCCGATCGAGGACTACGCCGCCATCGGTGACACCGAGACCGCAGCCCTGGTGTCGAAGGGGGGTTCCGTCGACTGGCTCTGCCTGCCGCGCTTCGACTCCTCGTCGTGCTTCACCGCGCTGCTCGGCACCCCCGAGCACGGCCGGTGGCTCATTGGCCCGGTCGCCGAGGCGACGACGACCCGCGCCTACCGCGGCGACTCCTTCATCCTCGAGACCATCCACCGGACCGCCACGGGGGCGGTCAAGGTGACCGACCTCATGCCGCTCGGGGACGGTCGCGCCGACCTCGTGCGGGTCGTCGAGGGGCTCGAGGGCGAGGTCGAGATGGAGCACGAGTGGGTGGTGCGCCTGGGCTACGGCCGCATCCGCCCCTGGGTCGCGCACTCCCCCGGCCACGAGCTCGACGACGAGGTCATCACGGCCATCGCCGGCAACGACATGCTCGTGCTGCGCGGCTCCCGCCTGCCGCGGCCCGACGGCGACCACCACCGCGACCGCTGGACCGTGCGTGCCGGCGAGCACTACAACTTCTCGACGACGTGGTTCGCCTCCTACAAGGCGATCCCGCCGCCGCTCGACATCAGCTCGCGCATCGAGGCCACCCACGAGCGCTCCTCGCAGTGGGCCGCCCGGTGCACCTACGAGGGCCCCTACCGGTCCGAGGTCGTCCGGTCGCTGCTCACCCTTCGCCTCCTGACCGACACCCGACGTGGCGGCATCGTCGCGGCCGCGACCACCTCCCTGCCCGAGGACTTCGGCGGGGTGCGCAACTGGGACTACCGCTACTGCTGGCTGCGCGATGCCTCGCTCACGCTCGAGGCACTGCTCAAGTCGGGTTACGTCGGCACGACGAAGCTGTGGCGCGACTGGCTGGTGCGCGCCATCGCCGGCGACCCCGAGGACATGCAGATCATGTACGCCGTCGACGGCGGCCGCGAGCTGCCCGAGCGCGAGCTCGACCACCTGCCCGGCTACGCCGACAGCCGCCCCGTGCGCATCGGCAACGGCGCCGTCGACCAGAAGCAGACCGACGTCCTCGGCGAGGTGATGATCGCCCTCGAGGACGCCCGGGCCCAGGGGCTGCAGGAGTCACCGCAGTCGTGGGCCGTGCAGCGCTCGCTCGTCAACAACCTCGCCGAGCACTGGGACCAGGCCGACAACGGCCTGTGGGAGATCCGTGGTCCGCTGCGCCACTTCACCCACTCCCGGGTCATGGTCTGGGCCGCCCTCGACCGCGCCATCCGGGCGGTGGAGGTCCACGGCTACGAGGGCGAGGTCGAGCTCTGGCGCGACCTGCGTGAGCGGGTTCGCGCCGACGTCCTCGAGCGCGGCTGGAACGACGCCAAGCAGACCTTCACCCAGCACTACGACACCGACGAGGTCGACGCCTCGCTCCTGCTCATCCCCATGGTGGGCTTCCTCCCGCCCGACGACCCGCGGGTCCTCGGCACCGTCGCCGCGGTCGAGCACGACCTCATGCGCGACGGGTTCCTCCTGCGCTACCGCACGGAGAGCGGTGTCGACGGGCTCGCCGGCGACGAGCACCCCTTCCTCGCCTGCTCGTGGTGGCTCGTCAGCGCCTATGCCCTCACCGGACAGCTCGACAAGGGCCACGCGCTGATGCAGCGCCTGTGCGGCCTGCTCAACGACGTGGGCCTCGTCGCCGAGGAGTACGACGTCGAGGGCGACCGCCAAGCCGGCAACTTCCCGCAGGCTTTCAGCCACCTGACCCTCATCGGCGCTGCCTATGCCCTGCGCGACGCCGAGGCCGCCGCGGCCGCCACCCCCGACGAAGGAGACCCCGCATGAGCACCCCCACCGACGCCTACGACCCGGACGTCCAGCCGGGCGGCCCGTGGTCGACCCGCGAGCTGGCCCACCTGACGATCCGCAAGATGGCCGTCTCGCAGATGCACAACAACGTCTACCTCCTCACCTGCCGCACCACCGGCGAGCAGCTGCTCGTCGACGCCGCGGACGAAGGGGAGCGCATTCGTGAGCTCGTCGCCGCCGGTGGGTCGGGCCTCGCCCAGCTGGTGACGACGCACCAGCACTGGGACCACGTGCGTGCCCTCGAGGAGACCGCTCAGACCTTCTCCCCCACGACCCAGGCGGGCGAGGACGACGCCGACGCCCTGCCGCTCGCGCCCGACGTGCGACTGCAGCACGGCGACACCGTGCGCTTCGGCGAGATCACCCTCGACGTCGTCCACCTGCGCGGGCACACCCCGGGCTCGGTGGCGCTGGCCTACGACGACCCGCAGGGGCACACGCACCTCTTCACCGGGGACAGCCTCTTCCCCGGCGGTGTGGGCAACACCAAGATGGAGGGGCAGAGCTTCGACGCGCTCTTCGCCGACGTCACCCAGCGGGTCTTCGACGTCTACGACGACGACACCTGGGTCTACCCCGGCCACGGCTCCGACACCACCCTCGGCGCCGAGCGCCCGCACCTCGACGAGTGGCGCGAGCGCGGCTGGTGACGGTCAGTGGGTCGTGGCGACCTTGGCGCTGAAGCCGATCATCGCCGCGCCCATGCCCCCTTCGATCCGTCGACGCACGCGCGGGGCGGACACGAAGGACCGGGCCCGGTCGGCGAGCAGCACGACCGTCGACAGGTAGAGCGACCCGAGGGCCACGAGGCTCAGGGCGTAGAGGGCAAGGACGGGCAGACCCGCGCCGTCGCCGACGAACTGCGGCAGCACCGCGAGGTTGAAGGCCAGCACCTTGGGGTTGGTGATGTTGCACAGGAAGCCCTGGGCGAAGAGCCGACCCCGACCGCGCGACTCCGGCTCCCGGGCGGCCTCCGCCGAGAAGTCACCCCGCCAGGCCGTCCACAGCGCGTGGCCCCCAAGCCACAGCAAATAGGCCGCACCCACCCACTTGACCGTGAGGAAGAGCGGCTCGCTGGCGACGATGATCGCGCCCAGCCCGCCGGCTGCGAGCAACCCCTGCACGGCCCCCGCCGTGCTCACGCCGGCCATGGTCAGCAGGCCGGCGCCACGCCCCCGCACGAGGGCGGCACGCAGGGTGAGTGCGGTGTCCGGACCCGGGGCGATCGTGATGACCAGGACCAGGGCGAGGAAGGACAGATAGGTCGCCATGGGGCGAAGACTAGGGTGACGCCGTGAGTCGTGTCGATGCCGTCCCAGCCCCGCTCCTCGTGCTCGCCGCGGTGGTGTCGGTCCAGTTCGGTGGCGCCCTCGCCGCGACCCTCGTCCCGCAGATCGGCGCCGCCGGATCCGTCGTCCTGCGCCTGCTCATCGCGACCGCGCTGCTCCTGCTCTTCGCCCGACCGAGATGGCGCGGTCACCGCCCCCGGGACTGGGCCACCGTCGGCTGCTTCGGGCTCGCGCTCGGCCTGATGAACTTCGCCTTCTACGCCTCACTCGGGCACCTGCCGATCGGCGTCGCGGTCACCATCGAGTTCATCGGACCGCTGACTCTCGCGGCCGTGCTCTCCCGTCGACCCCGCGACCTCCTTGCCGTCGCCGCGGCGGGCGTCGGGGTCGTGCTCATCTCGCAGGCCCTGAGCCTCCCCTTCGCCGACCTCGAGCGCACCGGCATCGTGCTGGCGCTCCTTGCGGGTGCCTGCTGGGCCGCCTACATCGTCTTCTCCGGTCGCACTGGCGCGGCCTTCCCCCAGCTGGAGGGACTGGCCCTGGCCATGGTCGTGGCGACCGCCGTCGTCCTGCCCTTCGGCATCTGGGACGTGAGCGTCCACGGCACCTCGGCCTGGGACGGCACCGTCCTGCTCAAGGGCCTCGGCATCGCCGTCCTCAGCTCGGTGCTGCCCTACTCGCTCGAGCTCGTGGCCCTGCGGCGCCTGGCACCGGCGGTCTTCGGCATCCTGCTCAGCCTCGAGCCGGCGGTCGCCGCCCTCGCCGGGCTCCTCGTCCTGGGCCAGCGCCTGTCGCCCGTCCAGCTCGGCGGGATGGCCCTCGTCGTTCTCGCGAGCGTCCTCGTCCTCGGGCTGGGTGCGCGCCGCACCGGCCCCTCCCCCGAGATCCCGGTCTGACAACAGGACGAAGGGGGGTGGTCACCGTGCGGTGACCACCCCCCTTCGCACCTGCGGATCAGTGACCCGAGTCGATGCCCTCCTTGGCGTCCTTGTTGGACTTCCAGAGGCTGGCGACGGTCGTGACACCGAGGATGACGACGATCGCGCCGAGGGAGAAGACGGTCGAGATCTCCGGGACGGAGACGTGCTCACCGCCGTTGATGAAGGGCAGGTTGTTCTCGTGGAGGGCGTGCAGGATGAGCTTGACGCCGATGAAGGCGAGCAGCACCGACAGGCCCAGGCTCATGTAGACCAGCTTCTTCAGCAGGCCACCGATGAGGAAGTAGAGCTGCCGCAGGCCCATGAGGGCGAAGAGGTTGGCCGTCAGGACGATGTAGGGCTCCTTGGTCAGGCCGTAGATCGCCGGGATGGAGTCGAGCGCGAAGAGCAGGTCGGTCATGCCGAGGGCGATGACGACGATGAAGATCGGGGTGGCGACGCGCTTGCCGTTCTCCTTCGTGAAGAGGCGCGAGGACCACTCGGTCGTGCTCGGCACGGTGCGCTGGAACCACTTGATGATCGCATTGGGCTCCCAGTCCTCCTCCTCGTCATGACTCTCCGTCGCCAGGTTGTAGGCGGTGTAGATGAGGAAGAGGCCGAAGATGTAGAAGACCCAGGCGAACTGGTTGATGGCCGCGGCGCCGACGAAGATGAAGATCGTCCGCAGCACGATGGCGATGATGATGCCCCACAGCAGCGCGGTCTGCTGGAAGCGGCCCGGCACTCCGAACTTCGCCATGATGATGATGAAGATGAAGAGGTTGTCGATCGAGAGCGAGTACTCGGTCAACCACCCGGCGAAGAACTCCGTCCCGCGGTCACCGCCCTCGAGGAACCACAGGGCGATGCCGAAGAGGACCGCGGCCGCGACGTAGATCCCGAGGACGACCGAGACCTCCTTGGTGGAGGGCACGTGGGGCCGGCGGGCGACCATGATGACGTCGAAGGTGAGGACGACGGCGGCGACGGCGAGCGTGAGCAGCCACGCCCACGTCGGCACGTCCATCGTGCCGCCGCTCATGATCGCGGGTTGGAGGGTGGAGATGGTGGTCAAGGCGAACCTTCCGGACAGGGGTCAGTCGTCCGGAGGTCTCTCCCACCCTGGTGGGCCGGTGCCCCGGGCCGGAGACCGGCCGTGTTGACGAGACACCGCTCGGGGATACTCCCCTCCGCTGGCTTCTCGAAGTCTCTCACGTCACACGCCCCGGTGCGGGGACGCGTCGGCGACCGGACCGCCTCGGGGTCCCCAATCAGCGGGTGGCGGCGGTCATCTGCCTCAGCTCCTTCTTGAGGTCCCCGATCTCGTCGCGCAGGCGCGCCGCGAGCTCGAAGTGCAGGTCCGTCGCCGCCTGGTGCATCTGGTCGGTGAGCTCCTGGATGAGCCGGGCCAGCTCGCCCGCCGGGAGGTCCCGATCACGCCGGGCGGTCGACTCGTCGGGTGCCGCGGCGAGCTTGCCGCCCTTGCCCCGGCTCTGGCTGCGGCCCGAGCCGAGCAGCGCGTCGGTGTCGGCGTCCTCGCGCTGGAGCATGTCGGTGATGTCGGCGATCTTCTTGCGCAGGGGCTGCGGGTCGACCCCGTGCTCGCGGTTGTAGGCGATCTGCTTGTCGCGTCGACGCTGGGTCTCGTCGAGCGCCTCCTGCATCGACGGGGTGATCTTGTCGGCGTACATGTGCACCTGGCCGGAGACATTGCGCGCCGCGCGACCGATCGTCTGGATGAGCGACCGGGCGCTGCGCAGGAAGCCCTCCTTGTCGGCGTCGAGGATGCTCACGAGCGAGACCTCGGGCAGGTCGAGACCCTCGCGCAGGAGGTTGATGCCGACGAGGACGTCGAACTCGCCGAGCCGCAGCTCGCGCAGCAGCTCGACGCGCCGCAGGGTGTCGATGTCGGAGTGCAGATAGCGCACCCGCACGCCCTTGTCGAGCAGGTAGTCGGTAAGGTCCTCCGCCATCTTCTTCGTCAGGGTCGTCACGAGAACCCGCTCGTCGCGCTCCGCACGGGCGCGGATCTCGTGGAGCAGGTCGTCGATCTGGCCCTTGGTCGGCTTGAGGACCACCTCGGGGTCGACGAGACCCGTCGGGCGGATCACCTGCTCGACGTGCCCGTCGGACTTGGCCATCTCGTAGTCGCCCGGCGTCGCCGAGAGGTAGACCGTCTGCCCGATGCGCTCGAGGAACTCCTCCCAGGTGAGCGGACGGTTGTCCATCGCGCTGGGGAGCCGGAAGCCGTGCTCGACGAGGGTGCGCTTGCGCGAGGCGTCGCCCTCGTACATCGCGCCGATCTGGGGCACCGTCTGGTGCGACTCGTCGATGACGAGCAGGAAGTCCTCGGGGAAGTAGTCGAGCAGGCAGTTGGGTGCCGAGCCGGGCGAGCGCCCGTCGATGTGCATCGAGTAGTTCTCGATCCCCGCGCAGCTGCCGACCTGACGCATCATCTCGATGTCATAGGTCGTGCGCATGCGCAGGCGCTGCGCCTCGAGCATCTTGCCCTGGCGCTCGAGGGTGGCCAGCTGCTCCTCGAGCTCGCGCTCGATGCCGGAGATCGCCCGCTCCATGCGCTCGGGCCCGGCGACGTAGTGCGTGGCGGGGAAGACGTGGACGGTCTGCTCCTCGCGCACGACCTCGCCGGTCAGCGGGTGCAGCGTGTGGATCGCCTCGATCTCGTCGCCGAAGAACTCGATCCGCACGGCGAGCTCCTCGTAGACCGGGATGATCTCCACCGTGTCGCCGCGCACGCGGAAGGTGCCGCGGGTGAAGGCGAGGTCGTTGCGCGTGTACTGCATGGTGACGAACTGCCGCAGCAGCTCGTCGCGGTCGATCTCGTCGCCGACGCGCAGGTTGACCATCCGGTCGACGTACTCCTGCGGGGTGCCCAGGCCGTAGATGCACGAGACCGAGGCGACGACGACCACGTCGCGCCGGGTGAGCAGGCTGTTGGTCGCGCTGTGCCGCAGCCGCTCGACCTCCTCGTTGATCGAGCTGTCCTTCTCGATGTAGGTGTCGGTCTGCGGGACGTAGGCCTCGGGCTGGAAGTAGTCGTAGTAGCTGACGAAGTACTCGACGGCGTTGTTGGGCAGCAGCTCGCGGAACTCGTTGGCCAGCTGGGCGGCCAGCGTCTTGTTGGGCGCCATGACGAGGGTCGGCCGCTGCACCTCCTCGATGAGCCAGGCCGTCGTCGCGGACTTGCCGGTGCCCGTGGCACCGAGCAGCACGATGTCCTGCTCCCCCGCGCGCACCCGCCGGGCGAGCTCGGCGATCGCCGTCGGCTGGTCACCGGCGGGCTCGTACTCGGAGATGACCTCGAAGGGAGCCACCGTGCGTTGCAGATCGGTCACCGGGCGCATGACGACAACGGTAGGCCACACCCCCGACAGCGGTCAGAAGTCGACGGGGTGCTCCGGCACGCCGTCCCTGGCATCACCGCTGCGGATCGTGCGCCAGTGACCGCCAGGACCGCGGCGCAGGGTCCAGGTCCCGAGGTGCGCCACGGGCGCCAGCGCGGCGACGAGCGCCCGCACGGCGTCCTCAGCCTCGTCGTCCTCCCGGGCGTCGTGGCTGCCGGTCACGAGGAAGCGCAGGTGGATCTGCGGCTGGCCCCGCACGAGCTCGACGGAGCGGTCCTCGACCCGGTGCCCCGCGGCGAGCAGCTCCTCCGCCCGCGGCAGCAGGTCCTCCGGCGCGTAACCCGGCACCACGCCGTGCACGTCGATCGCCACCCGGTACGAGGGCATCAGCGCCCCTCCGGGGTCCACCCGGTCTCGCGCGCCCAGACCTCGAGCCGCTCGTGGATCCCGTCGAACCACGGCTCCTTGGCCTCGGCGTAGTCCTCCATCGACAGCCGCCGCGCCTCGACCCCCCGCTTGACCGCGGCGTACTCCTCGCGCGCAGCCGGCTCGGTGCGCAGCCAGTCGCGGAAGAGCAGGGCCCACCGCCAGCCCGGAGAGCCCACCTCACGCACATGCAGGTGCACCGCGACGCCCGGGTCGCAGTTGCCGTGGAACCGCTTGGGCCACTCCTGCGGCTCCCGTCCGTCGACGCGCGGCGTGTCCGCCAAGTAGCCCGCGACCCGCGGGTACCCCGCCGCCGTGAGGGCCGCGACGAAGTCCGGCTCGTCGGCATCGGCCAGCGAGGAGACCCCTACCTGCAGGTCGAGGACGTCCTTGGCGACGAAGCCGGGCACCGCGGTGGAGCCGATGTGGTCGAGCGTCACGGCCCGCTCCCCGAGCGCGTGCCGGATCCTCGCCAGGTGGCGCCCGGCCTGCTCCGGCCACGTCGGGTCCGGATCGGAGAGGGTGATGACCGGCTCGCGCTCGCGTCGACGCCCGGCGGCGAGGTTGTCGGCGAAGGGAGTCACCCGCTCCTGCCAGAGCCGGTCGACCTGCGCCGCGAGCTCCTCGGGAGTGCCGTTGTTGTCCAGCAGCACGTCGGCGGCGGCGCGACGTTGCTCGTCGGTGGCCTGGGCGGCGATCCGCGAGCGGGCCTCCTCCGGCGGCATCCCCCGCAGCTCGACGAGGCGCTGCAGCCGGACCTCCTCGTCGGCGTCGACGACGAGGACGAGGTGGTACTCCCCCGCCATGGCCTTCTCGACGAGCAGGGGCATGTCGTGGACGCCGATGAGCGTTCCGGCCTCCTCGGCCTGCGCGAAGTACTCGGCCGTCCGCCGCCAGATCGCCGGATGGGTGATGTCCTCGAGCGCAGCGAGCGACGCCGGGTCACCGAAGACGACCCGCCCGAGGGCGGGACGGTCCAGGGCCCCGTCGGGCCCGAAGACCTGCTCCCCGAAGCGCTCCCGGATCTGCTCGAGTGCCGGCTCCCCCGGCTCGACGACCTCGCGCGCGATCTTGTCGGCGTCGACGACGACGGCCCCGAGCTCGGCAAGCCTCGCCGACACCGTCGACTTCCCCGACCCGATCCCGCCTGTCAGTCCGATGCGCAGCATGCGCCCGATCCTAGGCCGGGCCCGGCACGCACGTCGTCCTCCATCGTAGCCTCGGTGCGTGGACTCACAGACCCTGGTCAACCTCCTGCTCGTCCTGCTCTTCGTCCTCGTCGGGGGTGTCTTCGCCGCGACCGAGATGGCCATCGTCACCCTGCGCGAGGGGCAGGTGCGCGCCCTTGAGGCGGGCGGTGAGCGCGGGCGCCGGCTCGCCGATCTCGTGCGCAACCCCAACCAGTTCCTGTCCGCCGTGCAGATCGGTGTGACGGTCGCCGGCTTCTTCTCCTCGGCCTACGGCGGCTCCACCATCGCGCCCGATCTCGTCCCGGGACTGATCGCCATCGGCATCCCCGAGGGCGCCGCGGGGACGGTCGCGCTGGTGGCCATGACGCTGCTCATCGCCTATCTCTCACTCGTTCTGGGTGAGCTGGTCCCCAAACGACTGGCCATGCAGCGCAACCTCGCCTTCACCCGGGTCCTCGGCCCTCCCCTCGGCGTCTTCGCGATGCTCGTGCGACCGGTGATCTGGCTGCTGTCGGTCTCGACCAACGCCGTGATGCGCCTCGTGGGCGGTTCCACCTCGGCCGAGGAGGAGGAGATGACGCCCGAGGAGATCCGTGACCTCATCGAGGGTCACCAGGGGCTGCACCCGTACCCCCGGCGGATCCTCACCGACGTTTTCCGCGCGGGTGACCGGGCCTTGGCACGGGTCCTGCGTCCCCGGACCGACATCGAGTTTCTCGCCGGCGACCTGAGCGTCGAGGAGGCCACCGCACAGGTGGTGCACTCCTCCCATTCCCGCTTCCCCGTCACGGGCCGCGACGTCGACGACGTCACGGGCTTCGTCCACATCCGTGACCTCATGCGCGCTGACCCGGCCTCACGTGCGACGACGCAGGTCAGCGATCTGGCCCGGCCGATCCTTGCGCTCCCCGACAGCCTCGACGTCCTGCCTGCGCTGGCCAGGCTGCGCGGCGACAAGCAGTCCCTCGCCCTCGTGGTCGACGAGTACGGCGGCACCGCCGGCATGGTGACGATGGAGGACCTCGTCGAGGAGGTGGTCGGCGAGATCTACGACGAGTACGACACCGGCACCGACCCCGAGGACGCCACGCGCCACCGCGGGGAGGCCGTCGTCGTCGACGGTTCGCTCAACGTCGAGGAGCTGTCCGAGCTCCTCGGGACTGACCTCTCCGGCGAGGACGTCGACACCGCCGGTGGCCTGGTCATGGCTCGACTGGGCCGCGTGGCCAGGGTCGGTGACGTCGTCGAGGTCGCCGGCCACCACCTCGAGGTCATCGGGGTCGACGGTCGTCGCGTCGCGCGCCTACGGATGACACCCGCCGAGGACTGAGGCGTCGGCGCATGACGAAGGGGGGCGCCGCACCGGATGGTGCGACGCCCCCTTCGAGAAGCCTCGGGTCAGTTGCCCGTGAGCTTCTCGCGGAGCGCGGCCAGAGCCTCGTCGGAGGCCAGCGTGCCCTCGGTCGCCGGCGCGGACGAACCGGCGCTGGGGGCGGGGGTGCTGTCCGAGCTGTAGGACGTGGCGACGGACTCGCCAGCGCCCTCGGCGGCAGCGGCGTCGTCGGCCGCAGCCTTCTCGATCTGGGCGCGGTGCGCCTCCCAGCGGGCGTGCGCCTCGGCGTACTGCTTCTCCCAGGCCTCGCGCTGGGTGTCGTAACCCTCGAGCCACTCGTTGGTCTCCGGGTCGAAGCCCTCGGGGTACTTGTAGTTGCCCTGCTCGTCGTACTCGGCGGCCATGCCGTAGAGCGTCGGGTCGAACTCGGTGAGGTTGGCACCGTCCTCGTTGGCCTGCTTGAGGCTGAGGGAGATGCGACGACGCTCGAGGTCGATGTCGATGACCTTGACGAAGATCTCCTGGCCGACGTTGACGACCTGCTCCGGCAGCTCCACGTGGCGCTCGGCCAGCTCGGAGATGTGGACCAGACCCTCGATGCCGTCCTCGACGCGCACGAAGGCACCGAAGGGAACGAGCTTGGTGACCTTGCCCGGGACGACCTGACCGATCGCGTGGGTCCGGGCGAAGTGCTGCCACGGGTCCTCCTGCGTCGCCTTGAGCGACAGGGAGACACGCTCGCGGTCCATGTCGACGTCCAGGACCTCGACGGTGACCTCGTCGCCGACCTCGACGACCTCGGACGGGTGGTCGATGTGCTTCCAGGACAGCTCGGAGACGTGGACGAGACCGTCGACGCCACCCAGGTCCACGAAGGCACCGAAGTTGACGATCGAGGAGACGACGCCGGAGCGGACCTGCCCCTTCTGGAGCTCCTTGAGGAAGGTCGTGCGGACCTCGGACTGGGTCTGCTCGAGCCAGGCACGGCGCGACAGGACCACGTTGTTGCGGTTCTTGTCGAGCTCGATGATCTTGGCCTCGATCTCCTTGCCCACGTAGGGCTGGAGGTCGCGGACGCGGCGCATCTCCACGAGGGAGGCGGGGAGGAAGCCACGCAGGCCGATGTCGAGGATGAGGCCACCCTTGACGACCTCGATGACGGTGCCGGTGACGACGCCGTCCTCCTCCTTGATCTTCTCGATGGTGCCCCAGGCGCGCTCGTACTGCGCACGCTTCTTGGACAGGATGAGTCGGCCTTCCTTGTCCTCCTTCTGGAGGACGAGGGCCTCGACGCTGTCACCGACGGTGACGATCTCCGAGGGGTCGACGTCGTGCTTGATGCTCAGCTCGCGCGAGGGGATGACACCCTCGGTCTTGTAGCCGATGTCGAGGAGCACCTCGTCGCGGTCCACCTTGACGATGTGACCCTCGACGATGTCGCCGTCGTTGAAGTCCTTGATCGTGGCGTCGATCGCGGCGAGAAGATCTTCCTCAGAGCCGATGTCGTTGACGGCGATCTGAGGGGCGGTCGTGTCGACCGTGCTGGCAGTCATGTAGTAGGAACTCCGATTGTGGACAGTTGATCTCGTGTGGACCGGGTGCGGGAGCACCCGGGGCGCCCGGGTGGGCACACAAAGTGCTTCTTCATCCTAGTGCCTCCCTGCCGAAGGGAGCAAAAGCGCCCGTGGGCTAGCGTCGCGGCCATGGATGAGGGCATCGAAGAGGGCATCGAAGAGGGCCACCCGGCCGGGCCGGACGCCGTCCACCGGCGCGACAGCGCCCAGTCCGAGACCGTCGACGCCAACCGCGCCTGGTGGGACCGCGAGGCGGACGACTACCTCGCCGAGCACGGCGACTTCCTCGGCGACGCCGATCTCGTGTGGGGCCCCGAGGGCTGGTCGGAGGACGACCTGCACGTCCTCGGCCCACCGGGATCGCTCGCCGGGCGCACGGTCCTCGAGTTCGGCGGTGGGGGTGGCCAGGGCGCCCGGTGGTGCGCCGCCCACGGCGCCCGGGTCGTCTCGACCGACCTCTCCGGCGGCATGCTCGCCACGGCCGCCCGGCTCAGTGCCCGCTCCCCCGGCCCGGCACCGCTGCTCGCCCAGGCCGACGCGACCCGCCTGCCCTTCGCCGACGCCTCCTTCGACGTCGTCTTCTCGGCCTACGGCGCCACTCCCTTCGTCGCCGACTCCGCCGGTCTCATGGTCGAGCTGGCCCGCGTCCTGCGCCCGGGCGGCCGGCTGGCCTTCTCCACGTCGCACCCGATCCGCTGGGCCTTCCCCGACGTCCCCGGGCCGGAGGGGCTGACCGCGACGGGGTCCTACTTCGACGAGACGCCCTACGTGGAGTCGACGCAGGGACGCGCGAGCTATGTCGAGCACCACCGCACGACGGGCCACCGCATCGCCGAGATCGTCGACGCCGGTCTCGTCCTCGACGCCCTGCTCGAGCCGGAGTGGCCACCGGACAACACGCAGACCTGGGGCGGCTGGTCTCCGCTGCGCGGGGCGCACCTGCCCGGGACCGCGATCTTCGTCGCGCACCGGCCGGGTTGACCGGGACGACGAACGAGGCCGGCCACCACCCGCTCGGGTGGTGGCCGGCCTCGTCACGGGACCAGCGGCGTGGGCGTCAGCCGCCGTGGATGTCGCTGCGGCGAACCGTCGGCTCGTCGGGGTCCGAGGGGCCGAAGACCGGGTCCGGACGGTTGTCGACGTAGGCCGGCTGCTCGTCGAGGTCGCGGCGGCGACCGATGAGGATCGACAGGATGAGGCCGGTGAGCAGGAGCAGCACGCCGAGGATGCCGAAGACGATGGGGAAGGTCGACTTGACCATCCCCAGGAGCGAGGACTTCGACTTGTAGTCCTCGACGTTCTTGTCGACGGTGTCCTTGGTGAACTTCGAGGTCGTCTCGAGAGCCGTCAGCGACTTGCCGTTGTATCGGAACTCCTGGTGCTGCTCCTCGACGCGGTCGATGACCACACCGGTGACCGGGTCCACCCAGAAGGTGCGCTTGTTGGAGTAGTAGCGGTCCGCGTTGACGGCACCGGAGCTGGCGGGCCCGCCGAAGAGGTTGCCGGGCAGCTCACGCGTGGCGTACTTGGTCTCGGGGACCTCCTGGGTGAACTTGTAGACGTTCATCCCCTGCAGGTCCTCCTCACCCTCGAAGGTGACCGGGAAGGACTTGCCGACGGTGCTGTCCCACCACTTGTAGGAGCCGTCCTTCTTCGTGTCGAAGGGGAACTTCACGAGCAGGCCGTCGCGCTTGACCTCCTCGCCGTTCTTGGACTCGCCGCAGCAGTTGACGGCCTCGCCGGTGTGGCGGTCGAAGACGTAGACCTCGGTGCTGCCGTCCATCGGGATGTTGTCGCCGTTGTTGTCGCTGATCTGACCGCTGTTCCACACGGCCAGGTCGCGCCCGGACTCCTCGGAGGCGTTCTCGGCCGCCTGCGGGTCACCGATGATGCGCGCGGTCGTCGTCAGCTCGCCCTCGGCGGGCTTGACGTTGTCGGCGTCGAAGAACTTCGCGTCGGGGTCCTGCACGATCTGCGTCGTGTTCTGGTCGTTCGGGACCACCGCGAGCTTGGGATATGCATAGAACCGGAAGAGCAGCCCCATGGTGAGAATGAATGCGCCGACGCCCATGATGATCGCCGGCAACAGGTACTTGCGCACGAGTTGACCCTCCTTGGCCCTATGAAACTTACCGGACAGTAGCACTTTGACAGCGTCGCAGCAGCCGGTCGACAGCCTAGGGGACGTGGCCTTCACCACGTCGCACGCCGCCCGCGGCCCGGCGCGCCCCGGAGGGCGGCGCGAGGAGCGCGACGACGTCCGCGAGATCGCGCTTCGTCGTGACCCGCTCGGTCCGCATCCCGAGACCCCGCGCCGGCGCCAGGTCGCTCGGCATGTCACCGACCATGACGCACCGCTCGGGGTGGGCCCACGGGGCCGCCGCGAGGGCCGCGCGGAAGAGACCGTCGAGCGGCTTGCGGCAGGAGCAGACACCCGTGTCGTGCGGGCAGACGGCGATCGCGTCGACGCGTCCGCCCTCGGCGGCCAGCGCGTGAGAGAGACGCTCGTGGACCGCCTCGAGGTCGCTGCGGTCCATGAGCCCCCGGGCCACACCCCGCTGGTTGGTCACCAGGACGGTCCGGCAGCCGGCCGCCGTGAGCGCCCCGACCGCCGCGGCCGCGCCCGGCAGCAGACGCAGCTCGTCGGGCCGCGTGACGTAGCCGTCGGGGATGCGCACGTTGATCGTGCCGTCACGGTCGAGCAGGACGAGGTCGAAGGGAGCGCCCTCCCCCGGCGGGTCGAGCACCGGCGGTCCGAACCACCACGGCTGGGGGGTCAGCGGGGCCCCTGCATCGACAGGTCGACCGCCTCGCACCACGCGTGCGCCCAGAGCATGTGGACCTCCTGGATGCGTGGCGTCTCGTCGCTGGGCACGACGAGCAGGTGGTCGGCGAGGTGCCCCTGCCCCGCGCCCTTCGCGCCGGTCATGAGGATCGTGCGCAGGCCGCGGGCCCGCGCCTCCTCCAGGGCCGCGACGACGTTGGGGCTCGTACCGGAGGTGGACATCGCGAGCAGGACGTCGCCCGGGCGGCCGAAGGCCTGCACGCCACGCAGGAAGACCTGGTCGAAGCCGTAGTCGTTGCCGATCGCGGTGAGCGAGGAGTGCGACTCGGCGAGGCTGATCGACGGCAGCGGGTGCCGGTCGTGGATGCACTTGCCGAGGAACTCCGCGGCGACGTGGCTGGCGATCGCGGCCGACCCGCCGTTGCCGGCGACGAGGAGGGTGCCCCCCGCAGCGAGGGCGTCGACGACCTCGCGCCCGGCAGCCTCGACGGCCTGACGCACCCCGGGTGCCGAGATCTCGCTGGCCAACCGGGCCCACGCCGCGATCCCCGCGTCGAGCTGCTGGGTGACGAGCGCGTGGCCCCCCTGCGTCGCTGTCATTGCTGGCCCTTCCAGGTCGTGACGCCGTGCTTGGTGAAGGTGAACTCGGAGACCGTCAGGCCCAGGCGGATCAGCTCGTCGGCGACGAGGTGGCGCTTCTCGAACTCGCAGATGAAGATCATGTGCCCGCCGCCACCGGCCCCGGTGACCTTGCCACCGAGGGCGCCGTGCGCGAGCGCGCTCTCGACCGCGTCGGCGATGAGCGGCGTGGTGATCCGCGAGGACATCCGCTGCTTCTCCTGCCAGGCCTGGCCGAGGAGGTGACCGATCTCGTCGACCCGGCCGCGCAGCAGCGCCACCCGCATCGCGTCGGCGAGGTCTCGCTGCGCCCGCAGCCCGGCGATCGCGTCCGCGTTGCCCGTCTCGTAGCGGGAGACCTGGTCCTGGATGATGTGGTCGCTCACGCGGGTGCGTCCGGTGTAGGCGAGCAGCATGTTGTGCTCGAGCTCGTGGACGGTGTCCGGCCGCACCCGCAGCGGGTTGACGACGACCTGCCCGTCGGTGCGGAACTCCATGAAGTTGAAGCCGCCGAAGGCCGCCGCGTACTGGTCCTGGTAGCCGCCCGGGATCGCCAGGTCGTCGCGCTCGAGCCGGTACGCCAGCTCGGCGGTCTCGTGCGGGCCGAGGTCGAGGCCGCAGTGCCGGGCCACGAGCTGGATGACCGCGACCATGACCGCGCTCGAGCTGCCGAGGCCGGACCCGGGCGGGGCATTGGTGTGCAGGAAAAGGTCGAAGCCGTCGGAGGCCATGGCCCCGTCGAGCGCCATGATCCGGGCGATCGCGGCCTTGGGCAGGTCGAGCTCGCCGCCCAGCTCGAAGGGGGTGCCGACGTCGTAGCCGATGCTCGTGCCGTAGTCGTGCGACTCGACGGTGATGTGCCCGTCGGTGCGCGGCCGCAGCGTCGCGTAGGCATAGCTGCCGATCGTGGCGCTGAGGACCGCGCCGCCCTCGCGCTCGGTGAAGGGTGCGACGTCGGTGCCGCCGCCGGCGAAGCTCACCCGCAGGGGTGCGCGGGCGCGCAGCACGGGACGGAGCGTCATCCGAGGTCCTCTCGAGCAGGCAGAATGGGCGATCGTTACCGAATGGTAGGTGAAGGCATCGACACACGACAGGCTCCCCCGGTGAGCGGCACGTCACGCCTGCTCGGCCTCGACCTGCTCCGAGCGGTCGCGGCCTGGCTCGTCCTGCTCTCGCACGTCGCCTTCTGGACCGGCGCCGGCGAGCAGGGTGTGGTCGGCGGCCTCGCCGTGCGCGGTGAGCTCGGCGTGGCGGTCTTCTTCGCCCTCTCCGCCTTCCTGCTGTCGACCCCCTTCGTCCGACGTGCGCTCGGCGAGGAGGTCGACTGGTCGGCGCGGCGCTACCTCGTGCGGCGGGCGGCGCGCATCTACCCCGGGTACCTCCTCGCGCTCGTCGCCGTGGTCGCCGTCGCGATCTGGCTCGGCGGAGCCGCCGCGAGCGCCTTCGACCTGCCGACCGTCCTCGTGCACCTCGTCGTCGGGCAGGGCTGGACGGGGCGGACCTTCCAGTCCTTCACCCAGACGTGGAGCCTGACGAGCGAGCTGACCTTCTACCTCGCACTGCCCCTCGTCGCCGCCGTGATCGCGCCCGTGGTGCGCGGCGCCGCCCCCGCGACGGTCGCCCGTCGGCTCCTGGCGGTCTGCGCCGGCATCGCGGTCGCCGGGCTCGTGCTCCAGACGCTTGCCGCGGTGCCGGACGGCCGGTGGGGCGGCATCCTCGCGACGAGCGCGGCCGGTCACGCCGCGTGGTTTGCCATCGGCGCCGCGGTCTCGGTCGTCGTGCAGGCGGAGCGGGCCGGGGTCGTGGTCACCCCGCGCCCGTGGCTCGAAGCCGTGCGGACCAGCCCGGGCACCCTCGTGCTCCTCGCCGCGGTGCTGTGGCTGGTCTCCTCGACGCCGGTCGCCGGACCCCGCGGGATCGAGCACTCCTCGCCCGCGCAGGCACTCGCGGCGGAGCTGCTCTACGGGCTCGTCGCCGGGTGCCTCCTGCTGGCGGGCACGACCCGAGGGCTCGCGGAGACGATCACCGGCTCACCGGTGGCCGGAGCCGCCCGGTGGCTCGGCGACATCTCCTACGGGGTCTTCCTGTGGCACGTGCTCGTGCTGCAGGTGACCTTCGCCCTGCTCGACCTGCGGCTCTTCGCGGCGCCCTTCGCCGCGACGCTGCTGCTCGTGACGGTCGTCAGCGTGGGTCTGGCGCACCTGTCGTGGTCCCTGCTGGAGCGTCCGGTGCTGCGTCGCGCGCACCGGACGACGGACGCACCAGCGCCGCAGCCAGCACCCCGAGCGTGACCGCGCCGAGGACCTGCGAGACGAGCGAGCCCGCCGACTGACGCTCGGCGACCCCGAGAACGGCCAGGGCGATACCCGCAGCACCGAGGACGAGGGCCACCGCCGTCGCTCGACGACGCACCGGCAGCACGGCGCCCACCGCACCGGCGAGCAGCCCCCACCAGCCGGCGACGAGCAGCCCGACGAGCGCGCCGAGCAGCACCCCGAGGACGAAGGGGGCCACCCCCGCCTCCGCGTCGGCGGCGACGTCACCCAGCTCGGTGTCCACGTCTGCGTCCACGTCACGCACCGTGGCGTGGACGACTGCGGCCTCCCCGTCGGCGGTGGTCACCGCACCGGAGCGACGCCGCAACCACACCTCGAGCGCCCCCCAGAGCACGAGCAGGCCGGCGAGCAGGGCACCGATGCCCAGGGCCAGCCGGTGGTGGCCGTTGGGGACGAAGTCGACCGTGACCCCGACCGCTCCCCCGGCAGGGACGACGAAGGCCTGGCGCCATCCGTCGACGGTCACCGGCTCGAGGATGCTCCCGTCCTCGGTCGTCGCCCGCCAGCCCGCGTTGGCCCCCTGCGAGAGCACGAGCAGTCCCTCCCCGCCCCGGCCGACGTCGACCTGCCAGCGGCCGGTGTGCTCACGGGTGCTCGTCACGGTGCGGTCGGGCTCGGCGGCGGCGCGCTGCCAGCCCTGCGGCGTGAGGGTGACCATCTCGGGCACGAGCGGTCCGGCCGCGGCCGCGGTGACCGTGCCGCTGCCGGCCGGCAGGTTCCCGCACGACGTCGCCGGCACGGCGGCCCCGGAGACGAGCGCGGAGCGCGAGGCCGTGAGAGCCAGACCGATGCGACCGCTGTCGCGCCCGACGGCCCCGGCCTCGCTGCACTCGAGCGACACCCGCGACGCCGGGCCCGGCACGCCCTCGACGGTCACCTCGGGGCCCGACCACGCGGCCTGGGTCCGCGGCCGCGCGAAGGTCAGCGTGAGGTGTCGGGTGCTCTGCTGCGGGATCGTCAGGGTCGTGCCGCTCGGCAGCACGTAGCGCTCGTCGTCCGTCGCGACGGTCACGGGACCGGCGGCCCGGTCGAGGGTGATCGTGCTGACCGCTTGCTCCTGCCCGAGGTCGATGTCGAGCACGGGCTCCGCACCGGGTGCCGGGCGCCAGCGGGTGGCGGGGTCCCCGTCGACGGCCGCGACGGGCCACCGGGTGAGGTCACGCGCCGCCTCGGCCGTCGCCGGCTGGGTGCTGCCGACGAGGCTCCACGGGGCCGTGACGAGGTCCTGCGCGTCGTCGCCCGGGCGCAGCCGGACCGTCGTCGAGATGCTCGACTCCGGCAGGTCGCCGACCTCACGGACGAGGTCCTGCGGGTCCTCCCCCGCCGCGAGGTCGGCGCCCGCCCGCGGGTCCCGGGTGATGAGCACCGGCCCGTCGCCGGCGGGCACGGTCAGCCCGGTCTCGATGCGCGGGCCGTCCTCGAGCTGCACCTCGCGGATGCCGAGTGGTGCCTGCGCGGCGGCCTCGGACGCCCGCGTGAGCTC
Organism: Janibacter sp. CX7; assembly: GCF_024362365.1. Taxonomy (NCBI): domain Bacteria; kingdom Bacillati; phylum Actinomycetota; class Actinomycetes; order Micrococcales; family Intrasporangiaceae; genus Janibacter; species Janibacter sp. CX7. The sequence continues at coordinate 1,750,016 of NZ_CP101464.1, forward strand.
GAGGGTGACCGTCCGGCGTTCGCGCCCGTCGAGCGGGATGCGCCAGGTCGTCGTGGAGCCGACCCGCACCCCGTCGCTGCCGTCGACCTCGACGGCAGCGAGACCGGCGAGGTCGCCGCCCCATGCCTCGTGGACGAGCAGGGCCGTCGGTCGCGCCCCCGGCGCCAGGGTGAGGGTCACCCGCTGGGTCCGGGCACCGTCGCCGCTCACCCACGCGGTGCGCGGGTCGCCGTCGACCATCGATGCGGGCCCGTCGCCGGCGCTGCGCCATTGCCGGGCGAAGGGGTCGGCTGCGCTCGACGAGACCGCCACCCGGGTGATGCCGTCGTGGAAGCGCGTCGTGCGTCCCCGCTCCTGCCCACCGGGCTCGAGGTCGCGCGTGCCGAGGAGCTCGGGCCAGAGGTTGTCCGCCGCCAGGGTCGGGCTGTGCCCGGCGGCCGGCGGGCGGCCGGAGTTGAGCGCCTGCCAACGCAGCGTGTCGGTGCGCACGTCGGCGGACCCCCCGGCCGTCGTCGTGACCGCTGCGGGGTCGAGCAGCCCGGTGGCGACGAGCGCGAACCACGCCTCCGGCGCCCCGGCCACGCCCACGACGCCGCCCTGCGGCACGACGGACACCGGCGTTGCCGGCACGTCGAGGCGCCAGATGCTCACCTCCTCCGAGCCGTCACCACGCGACCAGACCCGGGTCAGGCCGGGTGATGCCGCGAGGGTGGCGGCGACGCTCGGGGAGTCGACGGCCCCCACGTCGGGGTCGAGACCACCCCGCACGACGACTCGCGAGATGCCGAGCCGGCGCAGTCCCGTCGCCAGCTGCGGCTGGCGCCTGCCGGTGGCCACGAGCTCGTCCACCTCGTCGAGCACGCGGGTGGCTGCGGGGTGACCGAGCGGCGCGGCGGCACGGGCCAGCACCGGCGACGCGGCGAGCGCCCCGAGGGGTTCGTCCGTCACCCGACCCCACGTGTAGTCCGCGGTGCGAGCGCCCGGCAGCACGAGGGTCGTCCCGCCGTCGCTGGCAGCCATCGTGTCGACCTCGCTCGCCGCGGCGCGCCAGGTCTGCGGCACGTCGGTCGGCGCCCAGGCATCTCCGACGCGGCCGGCCCACACGGGGGCGAGCGAGCCGACGAGGGCGAGGACCGTCGCCACGACGACGAGCTGTCGGACGAAGGGGGTGGCCCCCCGCTCCACGCGCGTCGCCCAGTGCGCGAGCAGCCCCACCCCGATCGCGACGGGCAGCCGGACCAGGAGGTCGGCCTTGTGGACGTTGCGGAAGGGCGCCAGCGGTCCGTCGAGCCACCGCTGCACGATCTCCGCGAGCGGGCCGGAGGCCGAGCCGGACCGTCCGACTGCCATGGCGACGACCCCGAGGAGGACGAGTGCCAGGGCCCACCGGGTGAGGTGCGCGTCCTCGCGCTCGGGGCGCCGCCGCACGAGCCCGGCGAGCCCCAGGCCGGCGAGCACCGACGTCGCGATGATCGCGTCGACGGACTGGGCGAGGACCCAGCCGGACTGCCAGGTCGGGTGCTCCCCCGCCGTGAGGATGTAGGCGATCCAGTGGTTGGCGCCGCGCAGCACATTGGTCACCGAGGCCACGGCGGTCGTCGTCGAGGCGACCTCGATGTGGTCGAGGAAAGGGTAGGAGTAGCGGCCGAGCACGAGCAGCGGCCCGAGCCACCACGCAGCCCCCGCTGCCGCACCCAGGCACCACCACGCGAGCGCGCGCACGCGGCGCCGCCCGGCGGGAGCGAGCAGCAGCCACATGGCTGCCGGCACGAGCGCGACGAGCGAGACGGTCGCGTTGACCCCGCCGAGGCAGGCGGCGAGCAGCCCGGTGACCACGGCCATCCGACGCCGGTCACCGGCCGTCGTTCCGGGGGCGACCCCCTTCGCCGCCACGAGGAGCAACCACGGCGCGACCGCCTGCGGCCAGACCTCGACGGAGATCTCCGACAGGACGGTCAGTACCCGGGGCGACAGGGCGAAGGCGCCGCCGACGAGCAGCGCGGGGATCGTCGGCAGGCCCGCGAGACGCCGGGCCACCCGCTCCGCACCGACGAAGCCGACGACGAGCAGAAGCGTCCACCACACCCGCTGGACGGCCCAGCCGGGTGCGCCGACCGCGTCGCCGAGCAGGAAGACCGGCCCCATCGGGAAGAGGTAGCCGTAGGCCTGGTTCTGCAGCTCACCGATGCCGGTGTGGTCGTTCCACGCCCACAGGGCACGGCCGAGGTAGCGGGCCGGGGAGAGCACGAGGTCGGTCTTGGTGTCCGGCTGGAGCGTGCCCGGCGCGACGAGCCAGGGCAGGACGGCGACGAGCAGGGTCGCGGCGAGGCGCTGGATGCGTGACCTGACCGCCTCGACCGCGGTCATCGGCGACGCAGGACGAGCAGGAGGTTCCACGTGACGACCTCGCGCAGACCCGGCACCCGCAGGAGGGCGGCGCAGCCGTCGGGCAGATACCGCGGCCGGGCCACGAGAACCTGGGCGTCCGCCCCCTTCGCCCAGTCCAGGCCCTGGCGCACGCTCACCCGATGGAGGGTCTCGCCGACGCGGTTCTTGGGCAGGTGCCCGTGCTTGCGCTCGTAGCGGCGGATCGCCCGCTCGCCGCCGAGCCAGTGCCACGGGGAGGTCTCGTGCCCACCCCACGGGGAGAGCCAGTTGGTGTACGACAGCAGGACGACACCACCGCGCCGGGTCACGCGCAGCATCTCGTCGGCCACGGCCTCCGGGTCCGGCACGTGCTCCCACATGTTGCTCGAGAAGACGACGTCGACGCTGCCGTCGGCCAGGGGCAGGCGCAGGGCGTCGCCGACGACTCCCCCGTCACGCACCGACGCGACCGAGGCATCGTGGTCGACCGGGACGTAGCGCGCGCCCTCGGCACGGAAGGCGCGGGCGAACTCGCTCGGCCCGGCGCCGACGTCGAGGACGGTGCGGCCGGCGAGGTCGGTGTGCTCACGCAGCAGGGCGATCGAGTCGCTCGCGAGGGTCGAGTAGAAGACCTCCGGCTGCGTCTGCTCGAGGAGGAAGGCGCGGAAGAGGCGGACCGACCGGCGCAGCCCACGGCGCTGCATCGGGGCGGGGGTCATCGGCACCCCACCATCATGGACGACGCGCCAGAAGCTGCAGCGTGGGACGGCTGCGCGGTGCCACGACCCGCTGGCCGATGACGAGGGGCACGCTGGCCACCGCCGCCGCGAGCACGGACCTCGAGCCGAGGACACCTCGCGGGCGCTCGCCGGGGCGCACCGCCCGAGCGAGGCTCGCGGCGTCGACGCTCAGGCTGTCGAGCAGCAGACGGCGCACCTCGATGTCGACGAAGCCGGCCCGCTCAGCCGCCCGCGCCAGCGAGTCGGCGGTGAAGAAGCGGATGTGCGTCGGGTCCTCGAGCATCCACCAGGCGGCCCCGTAGCGGTCGACACCGCTGCTGTCGCCGGCGGGCGTGATGAAGCTCGCCCGTCCGCCGGGGCGCAGCAGCTCCAGCGACGAGCGCAGCGCGGCGTGCGGGTCGGTGACGTGCTCGAGCACGTGGATGCCGTAGACGAGGTCCTGCTCGCCGGGCAGGTCGGTGACGTCCTCGATGCCGCCGGTGCGCAGGTCGCCCTGCGCCCGCACGAGCTCGTCGACGTCGATGCCGAGCTGGTCCGGGTCGACGCCGGCGACCTGTGCCCCGTCGTCGAGGAAGCGGCGCAGCATCGAGCCCGCGCCGAAGCCCACCTCGAAGACCCGGCTCGGCACGCCGTCGCGCACGAGCTCGCGGTAGGTCAGGTCGAGCCGGATGCGGTCGAGGGTCGGCTCGCCGCCGTAGGCGAGGTCGCGGTGGTGCGCCGGGCAGCGCTCGAGGTCGCGCTCGAGGTGGCCGCAGCGCTCGCAGCGCTCGACGACGCAACCTCCGCGCAGCGCCTGCCCGCGCACGGGAGCGCCGCACATCTCACACCGGCGATCGGGGCCTACGCCTACCGTTGGGTAACTCACGGCGTTAGCCTATCCGTCGGCCCGTGACACCCACGTGGCCGGCAAGGAGCGATGATGACCCAGAGCACGACCACCCCGACGCAGCGGCTGCGGGTGCTCTACCTGTCCTGGCGTGACCGCGAGAACCCCGAGGCGGGTGGCGCCGAGACCTTCACCGAGCGCACCTCCGAGGTGCTCACCCAGCAGGGTCACGAGGTGACGATCTTCACCGCCGCCTTCGCCGGGTCGAGCCCGCGCACTCGGCACGGTGACGTCGACGTCGTGCGTCGCGGGTCGAAGTTCAGCGTCTACCTCCACGGCATGTGGCACGTGCTGCGCCACCGCGACGACTACGACGTCATCCTCGACGTGCAGAACGGCGTGCCCTTCTGGGCCCCGCTCGTCGCCGGCCGCACCCCGGTCGTCAACATCGTCCACCACGTCCACCGGGACCAGTGGGCCGCGGTCTTCGGGGCCAAGGTCGCCCACCTGGGGTGGTTCCTCGAGTCCCGGGTCGCCCCCTTCGTCTATCGGCGCAGCCGCTACGTCACGGTCTCCAAGTCCACCCGCAGCGAGCTCGAGGACCTCGGCGTCGACCCCGGCCGCGTCGACCTCGTCTACTCCGGCAACGACCGCCCCTCCGACCTCGACGGTTATGCCCGGCTCGAGCGCACCGAGGTGCCGACGATGCTCTTCCTCGGGCGGCTCGTGCCCCACAAGCACGTCGAGCAGGCCGTCGACATCCTCGCCTCGCGGGCGATGACCCACCCCGACCTCGAGCTGCACGTCGTCGGCGGCGGCTACTGGGAGGACGCCATCGCCGAGCACGCGCGTGCCCGCGGCGTCGCCGACCGGGTCCACCTGCACGGCTTCGTCGAGGAGAGCCGCAAGCACGAGCTGCTCGCCCGCGCCTGGGTCGTCGTCATGCCCTCGCACAAGGAGGGCTGGGGCCTGACGATCGTCGAGGCCGGCCTGCACGGCACGCCCGCCGTCGCCTACGAGTTCGCCGGCGGCCCGAGCGAGTCGATCGTCCACGGCCGCACCGGCCTGCTCGCCGACTCGGTCAGCGAGTTCGAGGACCACGTCATCCGCCTCGTCGACGACCACGCGCTGCGCCGCGAGCTCGGCCGCACCGCACGGCTCTACGCGAGTTCCTTCGACTGGGGGCGCACCGGCCGACGTCTGGAGTCAGTGATCCGCTCCGTGCTCGGTCTCGCCGACCGCTACCAGGACGACGTCATCGACCTCGACGCCCTCATCTCCTCCCGCCCCGAGGGCACGGCGCGCCTGGCGGCCGTCGCCTCCTGAGCCTCCGGCCCACCCCGGGCACGACGAAGGGGGCGTCCGCTCGACCGAGCGGACGCCCCCTTCGTCGTGGGGCGGGGTGCCTCAGCTGTTGTAGTTGATGACCTGCTGGTTCTCCTGCGGCATCGACTGACCGTTCTGCACCTGGACGATGCCGAAGATGGCCAGGGCCGCGAGGAGTGCGCCGAGCACGGTGCCGCCGACGTTGTAGGCGACCTTCTTGGAGCCGGTGTTCACTTCGAAGTCCTCCGTTGGCGGTGTGTAGTTCGCAGGCCACTCTATACCGGGCGGTCACTTGAGGCGAGTCGTCACGGTGTCGCGCGGGTCTCATGTCGGAGAGCGACCAGGGCGAGCGCCAGCGAACCGATGACGGCGGCCGCGGTGCCGGCCAGGCCGAGCCACCGGGCGGGGTCGGCCGGCGCCCGCGAGGTCGTCACCGGCCCGAGGTCGTGGACCTCGAGGTCGCCGACGGTGCGCGACGGGGTGCCCGCGAGGTCGGGGAGGCTGCCCTCCGGTACCGGCTGGTCGGTGGCGACGACGACCCACCGCACGCCGTGGCGGCGCAGGACGGCGGTGACGTCCCTCCCTTCGGCCAGGGCGGAGGCCACGGCGCTCGCGGCGGGGTCCTCCCCCGCGACGACGCGATCCCGCAGCGGCAGCCGGTCGTCCGCGACGACCTCCTGCGGCAGGAGCCGGTTCCACGGGTCGAGCACGACGCGGTCGTCGTCCCAGGCATACCGGCGATAGGTCGACCACGGGAAGACGGCCACGGGGTCGCCGCTCTCGCTCAGCTCCCGGCTCACCGTGAGCACGTCGTCGGGGTAGTCGACGCTGCCCCAGGCACCGGAGTGCCCCCACGCGAGCGAGGGCAGGGTGGCGACCGGCCACAGCACGGCCACCACGGTGACGACACCGGGCAGGCCACGCTCCCGGAGTCGGTCGACGACGACGGCGGACGCGAGGGTGAGCAGCAGCACCCACAGCACCGCGAACTTCTGCCCGTCACGCAGCAGTCCCCCGCCGGGAACGGTGGTGACGACCCACTCGAGGAGCGTGCGGCCGCCGGGCAGCGCCGCCAGCGCCGCGACGGCGAGACCGACGAGCCCGGCGAGGCTCGCACCCCGGGTACGTGGGTCACGCCACCAGCCCGGGCTGCGCCCCGCGACGACGAGCACGAGGACGACGGCGAGCAGCGCCACGACGGCGACCGGCCAGGTCGTGCGCTCGACGAACCACGTCCGGTCGTTCCACAGCCCACCGCCGAGGAGAAGCGAGCCGAGGACACCGAGGGGCGTGTCGGCGCCGGCCGCGAAGGCGCTCGCCCCACCGGGGTCGGCGGCCCGCGACGAAGCCCGCAGGAAGGGCCACCACCACGCGGCATTGGCGAGCAGCGCCGTCACGACGACGACAGAGAGGTCGCGCACGACGAGGCGAAGGGGGCCACCCCCGACCGCGACGACGGTGACGGCGAGCAGGGTGGCCAGCACGCCGGGGGTCGAGCCACCGAGCGAGGCGAGGGTGAGGGCGAGGACGAGACCGGCCTGGCTGCGGAGGTCGCCGCGCCGCCGGCTCGCGGCCGCAAGCACCCACGGCAGGAGCGCGGCGCCAAGGACGTACCCCCAGTGACCGATGCCCAGGCGCTCGCCGAGCCAGGGGTTCCACGACCACAGCAGTGCCGCCGCGACGGCCCCGGGGACGGTGCGCGCCAGCCGCCCGGCGCCGGCCCCGCCGACGACGAAGGCGAGCAGGAGCAGCACCTTCTGCACGAGCCACCCCGGGAGCACGAGGCCGAGCAGGGCGACGACGAGGTCGTTGGGCACCGCCCGCGGCACGCTGCCATCGGTGCCGAGGGTGCGCGGCGACAGCGGCAGGTCGGGGACGAAGACGAGGTCGTAGTGGAGCGTGTAGCCGGGCGCGAGGGCCGGCCCGAGGACGACGAGCCCCGCGAGGGCACCGGTGAGCGCCCCGACGACGCCGGGGCGCGCGAGCCCTCGTCGATCGCTCACCGTGAGTGCAGCGCCTCGATCTCGGCGAAGGCCTCGCCCATCGCGACGCACTGGGTCGCCAGGTCGTGGTGGGTCAGGACGTGCTCCCGGTTGGCCGTGCCGACCTCGGCCCGGTGGGCGGGGTCACGCAGGAATCCCGCGAGCGCATCGGCAAGGGCCTCGACGTCGTCGTCGACGAGCGCGTTGAGCGCCTGCACCGCCTCGTCGTTGGTCCCGCACCGGGTCGTCACGACGGGCAGCCCGCAGGCCTGGGCCTCCAGGTAGGCCAGGCCCAGCTGCTCGGTCCACTTCCACGTCGGGCGGGGTGCGGTGGCGAAGACCGCGGCCGAGCGCATGAGGTCGGCGACGCCGGCCGTGTCGAGCGACCCGACGAGCTCGACGCCGGAGCCGGGGCGTGCCGCCGCCTCGCGCACGAGCGGCTCGAGGTGGCCGCGGCCGGCGACCTTGAGCCGGGCCTCGGGGATCTCGCGGCGCACGATCGACATGGCGTCGAGGAGGCGGTCGATGCCCTTGTTGTCCGCGAGCGGCGAGGCGAAGACGACGACGGGGTCCTCGACCGGCCGGTCCGCGGGGTGGAAGAGCTCGGTGTCGACCCCGGGCTTGACGACCCGGATCAGCTCGTCGTCGAAGTCGTTGGCCAGCAGGTGGTCGCGTGCTGCGTCGACCATGCACAGCAGGAGGTCGGCGTCCCGGCAGGAGTTGAGCGCCTGACGGTAGGGCGGCACCTTGTAGAGCGGCTGGTCGGGCAGGTTCTCCCACGTGATGACCGCCTGGAGCGGACGGGCCGCTCCCCCGCGGCGAGCCCGCCGGCGCCAGCGGGACGCCTGTCCGGTGACGAGGGAGCACAGCTCGAGGGAGGTCACCCAGTCGTACTCGCCGGCCGGCTGCTCGTCGAGGCCGCGCACCCAGGCGAGGGCCCCGGCCTCGATGAAGCGCTTGATCGGCCGGCGGTAGGTGCTCGGGATCCAGTCGATGTCACCCACGGGCTCCTGCTGGGCCATGGCCCGCACGCGGGTGCCGGGCATCCGCGACATCCAGTAGAGCTCGCGCCGGGCTCGCTGGTCGGGCAGCGAGACCCAGAGCATGCGGCGCAGGGCCTCGCTCACGACGCCGCCCGGTCCCGCCGGTCGCGTCGACCGCGACGGGCGCCGAGGGCATAGCCCCCGGCCTCCATCGCGCGCAGGGCGACCATGCCGGCGGCGTGCACCGGGTCCTGCAGCAGGCGACGGTGGTTGCGCACGTAGGAGCGCAGCACGGCCTTGCCCTGGGCACCGACGGCGCCCTCGTGCTCCTGCGCGAAGGCGGGGATGCTGCGCCCGTAGTAGTAGCGCTTGCCCATGACGTCGCGGACGGTGAGGCGCCCCTCGTCGTGGTCGACGATGATCGGGGCCAGCTCGATGCCCGCGCCGGTCGCGCGCATCTTCATCCGCAGGTCGGCGTCCTCGGGACCGGACATGTCGGTATGGAAGGCGCCCTCGCCGAGGAGGTACTCGCGCCGGACGAGGCGGGGGTTGTGCAGCCACGGGTCGTCGAGATAGCACTCGCGCTCCAGGGCCCGGCAGGCGGTCCAGAAGCCCTCGCCGATGGTGCGCTCGGGCAGGGCGATGCCCGTCGCGCCGGTCGCCCGGGCGGTCTCGAGGGCCAGCGCGATGGTCCGGGGCGGCAGGATCATGTCGCTGTCGAGCCAGAGGACCCACTCGCCGCGCGCCGCCTCGATGCCGGTGTTGCGCTGCGCGGAGCGCTCCGGCCCGGCCGTGATCACCCGGTCGGCGAGGCGCTCGGCGACCTGCGGGGTGCCGTCGGTGCTGTGGTTGTCGACGACGATGAGCTCGACGTCGGGGTGGCTCTGCTCGACGACCGAGCGCAGGCAGGCCTCGATCGTGCGGATGTTGTTGCGGGTCGGGACGACGACGGTGACGGACTCCGTCGTCTCCTCCGGCTGACGGTCGGTCACGGGTCGATCTCCTCCGGTGGGTCAGGGCGCAGATAGGTGCCGATGATGGCGAGCACGAGGCCGGCGCCGGCGATGTGGTGCGGGACGAGGGCCGAGCGCACCGAGTCGGCGCTCACCGACCCGAGCGTGCCGTCGACCCAGGCCAGCTGGGCGACGAAGGCCAGGGCGGCGAGCACGAGCAGGCCGGCCCCCAGCGCGATGAGCCGCCCGGGGCGAGGGCCCCACCGGCGCACGAGCACGAGGGCGAGCACCGCGGCGAGGGCGCCGCCGAGCCCGGCGAAGACGCCCGCGACGAGCACGACGGAGGCTTCGAGGCCGAGGCGACGACGACCGGTGCGTTCCGCAAGGGCCGTGCCCAGCCCGCGGAAGGGCAGGCCCGCGCGAGGTGCCGGGGCCTCCCCTTCGTCGACGGCGGTGGACGAAGGGGGCAGGGCAGCCGTGGCCGTCCGGGTCGGGGCGACGACGAGGTCGAGCTCGTCCGCCCACTCGTCGTCGGGGTCGGTGGTGGCGGTCCGGGTGGCCTGCGGGGCGTCCGCCGGCCGCGCGTCGCTGTCGACCTGCGCCGCGGGCGTCTCCCACTCGTCCTCACGGCCGGCGCGGACCTCGCCGATGCGGCGACGGGCGAGCGGGAGGAAGAAGATGACGAGGGCGGCGAGCAGCCCGAGACCGGACAGGACGAGACCGATGTCGGCGCGGGTCTGCGGGCCGTAGCGCACGGTGATCTGCTGTGCCTCGCGGCTGTCGACGTACCACCCGGCGGCGTAGCCGTCGACGACCACGGGGGCGCCGAGGTCGGTGCCGTCGGCGAGGGTGGCCTTCCACCGAGGGTCCTGCCCCTGGCCGATGGACAGGAAGTAGGGCCCGGTAGACGGGCCGACGTCGACGGTCATCGACGACGACACCGCGCTGCGGTGCACCTCGACGACGGGGGCTGGGACCGCCTCGGCCGCATCGCGCTGGCGGTCCTCGAGCGAGAGGCCGTCGACCTGCACGCCGTCGACGGGCCGCACCCGGTGCTCCCCCCAGGGGACGTCGAGGTTCCCGCAGCCGACCCAGCTGGTCGCCGGGCCGGAGGGGCCGTTGATGAGCTCGGGGTCCTCGGGTCGCATCCGCACGGGCTCGCCGTCGAGCGTGGCGACGGTCGTGCAGGGCCGCGACTGCGGGCCCCGGTCGATCGTGGCCCCGGTGTCGATCGTCGTGAAGCGCGGCGGCCGCTCGCCGTCGGAGTCGTCGGACTCGTCGATGCGCAGCCGCACGGTGCGCCCGCTCGTGCCGGCGGGCAGCTCGATCGTCGAGGTGCCGCGGCCGAGCTCTCCCTCGGCGACCTCTTCGCCGTCGACGAGCACGGTGGCCCGCGTCGCCCAGGCGGTGTCGCCCTCGTCTCCGGGCCCGCGCTCCTGGGTGACCGTGACCTGCGGGATCTCCCGGCGAGGGCCGGTCATCTGCCACCACGACTCGGTCATCTCGCCGCCCGGCACCCACGCGGTCCGGTCCGAGTCGTCGGCGGCCTGGGAGGCGCGGTTGGCCAGGGAGTCGAAGTAGGTGTAGCTCGAGCGCGCGCGATAGGTCGTGTCCAGACCCGAGAGCTCGTCGGCGAGCTCCTCGCGGTTGCCCTCGACCCGCACCCGTCCGCTCGTGGCGAAGGTGCGGTCGTCGGGCAGCGTGAAGTCGCGGCGCAGCCCCTGCTCGGCGTCGTCGGCCGTGTCGTCGGTGTTGGTGACCCGGGTGAGGAAGACGTCGAGGGGCGTCTGCGCGAAGGTCGAGCGTTCCGTCGACGACAGCTCGCCGTAGAGGTCGGTCAGGGTGCTCGGCAGCCGGGTCGTGCGCGTGGCGACGAGGTCCGGGTCGCCGAGGTCGATCTCCGAGACACCGACGAGGCTAAACCCCTCGCCGCGCAGGTCGCCGACGGTCAGCGTGATCGTGTCGGTGTGGGCACCCTCGAGGTCGACCTTCGCCACGCCGTCCTCGTCGACCTTCGCCGTCGTGCGGGTGTCGCCGGCGCGCACGTCGAGGTCGGCGATGCGCACGTCGCCGAGCGCGGTCGTGTCGACGGTCATCGTGTCCAGGGTGCGTGCCCGCGGGAGCTTCAGCGTCAGGGTCGTGCCGGGTGCGCGTCGGAAGTCACCGAAGAGCCACGAGGTCGACGGGTCTCCGTCGATGGCATTCTCGGCGACCCCGTGGGGCAGGTCGAAGAAGGCACCACCGGTCGAGGAGGCCTTGACCCGCACCCCCTCGCGCACGAGGGTGCTCTGGTCGTCGGCATTGCCGAGGGCCCGGGTGACGCCGGGGTCCTCGTCGGCCGCGAGCACGGCACCCTGGCCGGAGCGCAGCCGGTTGGTGATCGCCGAGCGGCGCTGGTTGGTGTCGGTGAGGACCATGCGGGAGTCAGCGGCGATGAGCCGTCGCAGCTGGTCGGGGGTGACGTCCTGCGCGTAGCGGATCGCCGGCGACTCCTCGAGCAGGCCGGCCCGGTCCATCGCCGGGACCGACCAACCGTCGCCCGCGACGACGAGGGTTCCGCTCGCGGGGGTCGCCCGCACGGCGGCGCGCGAGTCACGCACGCCGTAGAGCTGCAGCGGCGAGAGCACCGCCTCCTCCTGCGACTGCGGCGGCACCGAGCGGGTGAACATGTTGTGCCCCGGCTCGCCGTAGTTGCCGAGGCCACGCAGCCCGGGGTCACCGGCGAGCGCACGCGCGGTCTCGGCCGGGCGGGCGCCGCCGTCGCCCTCCCACTCGACGTCGTGCCGCAGCAGGACCTGGTCGGCCCCCAGGTAGCGGGCGAAGGGAGAGACGTCACGGCTGCCGGAGACTCCGGACTGCAACGTGTCGTCGAGGGCGGCGAGGAAGTTGCCGCCACTGGCCGAGGTGTTGGGCAGCGTCTCGGGGATCACCGCGTCTCGCGTGAAGAGCGAGTTGGGCAGGTCGTCCGGTCGCTCGAGGCTCCACCGGTAGCTCGATCGCGTCTGGCCCGGCAGGAGGAGCACGCGCTTGTCCGGGTCCCCCTTGTCGACCTCCTTGGCAGCCTGCCGCCAGTAGTCAGGGACGTCGAGGGGCGAGACGTAGAGGTTGCCGGTGACGGCCGGGGCGACGAGGGCGACGACCACGGCGGCGCCCGCAGCGCCGACGACGGGTGCGGCGATGCGGCCGCGCAGCAGCCGCGGCAGGGCGTGCACCAGCGCCCAGCCGATGACGAGGGCGAAGGCGAGGGCGAGCCCCGCGCCGATCTTGTTGGTCGTGCGGAAGGCGACGAGCGGGCCGACGTGCTCCAGCACCAGACGCAGCAGCCAGGAGAAGGGCGACCCGCCGTTGCCCCCGGGGTACAGGCCGACCATGATCACGGCGGCGATGCCCGCCCCGGCGGCCGCCAGCCGGGCGAGCCTGGCCGGCACCACCCGCAGCGAGAGCATGGCGGCAGCCGGCCACAGCATCGTCAGCAGGATGATGACGCCGCTCGTGAAGTAGACGGCGTACTGGGGCAGCCAGGGCCCGGCGTCGGAAGAGCCGTAGTAGGACCAGAGCCCGAGGCCGCGCAGCACCTCGACGAAGGAGCTCGTCCGGGCGATGCCGTCGAGGGACTCGGAGCTCTCGGCGATCTGCCCACCGGTGCCGCTCGCGGCAGCGCCCGGGATGAGCCAGTAGAGCGAGACGACGACGACGAAGAGCGCGCACTTGGCCAGGGCGGTGACGATCTCGCGCATCGTCAGGCCGCGCTCGGCCCGCACGAAGAAGATGAGCGGCACGATGAGCAGCAGCTGGAAGACGGGCACGACGCCGACGTTCATCCCGCTCATGCCGAAGAAGACCAGCCCGACCGCTGCCGGCCAGGCCCAGCCCGAGGGCTCGCGCAGGGACCGGGTGACGGCGACGAGCAGCCAGGGCAGCAGCGCCATCGGCAGGGCGATCGCCAGGGTGCCACCGGCGGCCACCGCGTAGGGGTTGGCGATGTACGCGGCACCGGCGACGAGACCGGCCCAGACTCCGGCGCGGGGCACGAGGGTGCGCAGCAGCCGGTTGGCACCCCAGGCGGCCAGCGCCCAGAGGATCAGGTGGTAGACCTTGAAGGCCATCTCGGCGTCGAGGCCGATCGCGCGCAGCAGCGCGGTGACGACGAGCACCGGGACGAGGCCGACGTTGAAGTTGGGCGAGCCCAGGTAGGGCGAGGAGGTCCACGCGGACAGGTAGCGCGGCAGCATCTCCCCCGGCGCGAGGTAGACCTCGGGCTTGATGTCGGTCTGGAAGACGCCCCAGCTGTTGGCGAAGACGACGACGCCGAGGAGCACGAGGAGCAGCAGCGCGACGGCGCGTGAGGTGCCGAAGCGGGCCAGCCAGGAGGCCGATCGCGGGCTTCGCGAGGGGCGCCTGCGGGTCGAGCGGGCACGAGGGAACCGGAACCGGCTGCGCACCGGGACGCCTCCTCTCGTCGTCGTCAGGATGACGCACCTGCAGCACGCCGGACCCGGCCGATCCTAACCGACGGACACCCACGCGCTACCGGGGCGTAACATCGTGGCGGTCACATCCGACCCCTTCGTCCACGACCGTCAGGAGCACCATGCCCACGCGTGCTCGACGTGTCCTGCCCTTCGCCGGGCTGACGCTCGGGGTGGCCATGGGGCTGGCCAATGTCATGAGCTACGTCTTCGTGGCGCTCGTCTCCTCGACGCTCGGGCCGGCCGACTTCGGTGGCTTCTCCGCGCTCAACACCTACGGCGTGCTGCTCGCGATGCCGGCTGGTGCCTTCCAGGTCGTCGTCGCCCGACGCCAGACCACGACCGACCGTGAGATCGGCTCGCAGGTGACCGGACTCCTCCCGGCGCTGGCCGTCGGCTGCACCCTCGCTGCCGCCACGATCGCCGTCTCGCCCCTCATCCGCGACGGGCTGCGGCTCGACAGCGCGTGGTCGGTCGTGTGGATGGCGCTCATGCTGCCCCCGATGACCGTCACCGGCGCGCTGCAGGGAGTGCTCCTCGGACGCGAGTCCTACGGGCGGCTCTCGACGGTCTACCTCGTCACCGCCGGGACCCGGGTGGTCGCCGCCCTCGCCGCCACCGGGCTCGACTTCACGGTGGTCGAGGTCTTCGCGTCGATCTTCACCGCGTCGCTCGTGACCCTCGTCGTGGCCCTGGTCCTCACCCGTGCCGACCTGACGACCGGCCGGGCCGCACCGCGCCCGCTCGTGCTCCTCGCCGACCTCGTCCGCAGCAACATCGCCCTCGCCGGCCTCATGGCCCTGTCCAGCCTCGACGTCGTCCTGGCCCGCTCCGTCCTCGGCGACCACGACAGCGGCGCCTACGCGCTGGCCGCGCTCTTCGGCAAGGTCGTCTTCTGGGGCACCCAGTTCGTCGCGCTCGCCGTCGTGCCGTCGGTGGCGGGGGCGGACGAAGGGGGGCACGTGCGGGCCACCCTGCACCGCTCCGCCGCAGGAGTGCTCGCCATCGGCCTCGTCGTGGCACTTGGCTGCGCCGTCCTGCCGGGGCCGCTCGTCGCGATCACCGGAGGCAACGCCTTCGTCGACGCGGAGCCGCTGCTCGTGTGGTTCGCCCTCATCGGGACGTTGTGGGCGGTCATCCAGGTCTGGCTCTTCGCCGGGATGAGCCGCGACGACCACGTCATGACCCTCGTCGTGTGGGTGGCCGCGGGCGTGCAGAGCGCCCTCGTGCTGCTGTGGCTGCACGACTCCCCCGCCCAGGTGCTGACGGCCGTCGGCGGCACGGCAGCGGTCGTCGCCCTCGTCGGGCTGCTGCGCGTGCCGGGCGACGAGGTGACGCCGGGCCCCGGGTCGGCCGAGACGAGCGAGGCGCTCGGCCTGACCCGGGAGTGAGCGCCGTCAGTCGATGGAGCTGGCCTTCTTCGACGGGTAGAGCTTCTTGGCGAGCGGGATGAGCTCGGGGAAGCGGTGGATCGCCTTCCACGCGGCCTTCTGCCCCGGCCCGAGCGACGCGAGGTAGGCCAGCCGACGCCAACGCACGTCCCACGGCTCCTGCGCACCGCGGGCGGTGGCCTCGTCGCGGCGAAAGCTCAGTGCGTGCAGGCCGTTGGCCCAGCGCGGGTCGTTGTTGGACGCAGCATCCCAGCGGCGTTCGATGCGCCACTGCGGGTGCGCCGCGACGAAGGCGTCGTGGGCGTCGGTCACCATCGGGTAGGTCGCATCGTCGACGAGGACGACCGCCTCGTCCGCGAGCCAGGGCTCGATGATGCCGAGGGCCAGGTAGTGCGACAGGCCGGTGTGCTCGCCGTCGTAGAAGTAGACGCCGACCGGACGGTCGATCACCCCGGGGCGGTGCAGCAGGGAGAAGCAGTTGCCCTCGAGCAGGCGCACGTCGACGTCGCGGGCGTGCGTCGCGAGGTTGCGGTCGAGCTCCTCGCGGGCCTCCTGCCCCTGCATGCCGAACTCGAGGTAGTTCTCCACCACGTAGAAGGTCTTGCCGGAGATGCCCTGCACGGCGGCGGACATCGAGCGGCCCTTGTAGCTGCCGACCTCGAGGTAGCACTCGTCCTCGGGCAGCGCCCGGGCCGCGGCGTTGAGCACCGCCAGCTCGTTGACGGCGGTGTAGCCGTTGACCGTCTCGGCGATGTGCGCGAAGACCGGGTCGACGGGGTCGCTGGTCTGCGGGTCACCGTCGAAGGAGCGCTCGACCTCGGTGAGGAAGTCCTCGACCCGCATCAGCGCCAGCCGTCCGAGGACCAGTCGTCGTCCCGGCGCCGGCTGCGCGAGTCCAGGTCGAGATCGTCGTCACGCCGGCTGCGGCGCACGTCCTCGCGTCGCGAGGAGCGGGTCTCGTCGAGATCGAGGTCGCGCTCGGCACGCGTGTCGGTGGTGTCCCGGTCCTCGTCGGGCTCCCGACGCTCCCGGCGGGCACCGCGCAGCTCGCCCTCACCCCGACGACGGTCCCCGTCGTCGGAACGCAGGTCGATGTCGTCACCACGGCGGCGGCGCGGACGCTCGTCGTCCCACTCGTCCTCGTCGTCCCGACGCTGACCACGAAGGAGCCACCCCGCACCCAGGCCCACGAGGGCCACGCCGGAGAGGCCCGAGTAGATCGCCTTGTTGCGGGCAGCCTTCTCCGGCTGGGCGCAGACGTTGTCGGCGTCGGTGTTGGGCGAGCTGGGCGAACCACACTTGAAGATGCCCTGGTCACCACCGGTCACGAGGGTCACCGGACTGGTGTAGAAGAAGATCGCCGCGAAGATCAGCGGGATGCCGAGGATGATGGCCAGGGGCGCGAACTGCCGCGTGGGCGAGGTCGCCTCGGTGTGGTCGGTCATGGCCGTCATATTACCCACGAGTTGGGTCATAATGGGCCGCCCCCTTCGGAAGCAGGACATGTCCAGAGCAACGCAGCACGCCTCCCTGCCCTACCGCCCCGCCATCGACGGTCTGCGGGCCCTGGCGGTGGTGTCCGTCATCGCCTATCACGTCTACCCGCGGTCGGCTCCGGGCGGCTGGTTCGGGGTCGACATCTTCTTCGTCATCTCCGGCTTCCTCATCACCTCGCTGCTCCTCGCGCAGTACCGCGGCAACCGCGGTCGCATCGACCTCGTCGACTTCTGGCTGGCCCGCGCACGACGCCTGCTGCCCGCGCTCTTCCTCGTCCTCACCGCGGTCCTCGTCGCGGCCGCCTTCCTCACCCTCCCGGGGCGTCGGGGCAGCGTGGCCGGCGACGTGCTGGCCACGATCTTCTACGTCGCCAACTGGCGCTTCGTCTTCGGTGACGAGGCCTACTTCGGGCAGGTGGCCTCCCCTTCGCCGCTGCGGCACGCCTGGTCACTGGCGGTCGAGGAGCAGTTCTACATCGTCTACCCGCTGCTGCTCGTCGTCCTGCTGGCCATGCTCCGGCGCCGCGCCACGCTCGCCTGGGTGCTCGCCGGCCTCGCGGCCGCCTCGGCCCTGCTCATGGCGGTCCTGCACCACCCGGGGCTCGAGCCGAGCCGGGTCTACTACGGGACCGACACCCGGGTCCACCAGCTGCTCGTCGGTGCGGCTGTCGCGGCCTTCATCAGCGGCGGGCCGGGCGCCGTCCCACGCGACCTCGTGCGGACCGTCGACATGTGGTGCCGCCGTCTGGCGATGCCGGCCTTGCTCGTCGTGGTGTCCACCTTCTGGTGGGCCGACCGCGCGCAGAGCGTGATCCTCGAGGGGCTGGCCGTCCCGCTCTCGCTGCTCATCACCGTCGTCCTCGTCGCCGCCACGAGCCCCGTCGGCTCCATCACCCAACGCGTGCTCGCGCTCGAGCCGCTGCGCCGGATCGGCATGATCTCCTACGGCCTCTACCTGTGGCACTGGCCGATCGTCGTCTTCCTCAACGACCAGGTGCTGCCCCTGCCGACGGCGGCGATTGTCGCCATCCAGGTCCTGCTCACGGTCCTGCTGTCCTGGTTGTCCTACCGCTTCGTCGAGCGGCCGGTGCGCCGCAAGGGGGTGGCCGCACTCATCCCCCGCGTCCCCCGGGTGAGCCGGATCGTGTGCTGGGCCAGCGCACCGCTGCTCGTCGTCGGCGCCCTCGCCCTCCCGGCCGCGTCACGGGCCGTCTCACCGACGCTGCAGGCCTCGGGCGATGTCGCAGTCGACAAGCCCCAGTACCGGCCCGCCCCCCGCATCACAGAGGTCGCACTCATCGGCAACTCTGTGCCGGAGAGCCTCATCACCACTGCCCGGTCGTCCGATCAGCCGGACCTCCGACTGATCGACCAGACCCACATCGGTTGCGACCCCCTCCCCGCGCAGAAGATCATCAATGGGCAACGCCAGCCCCAGGCCCCGGGATGCGACGAGTGGCGGGCGACCTGGCAGGAGCCCGGAGCCGAGCAGGACGCAGACGTCGTCCTCTACTTCGTCGCCCACACCCTGGTCACCGATCGAATGGTCGACAACAAGAGGGTCGTCGTCGGCACCCCGACGTGGGATGCGCTCATCGAGGACAACCTGGACGCGGCACTGTCTGCGTCCGGCAAGGGGAAGTTCGCCATCGTCAACCTCGCCTGCCACTCGATGCCCACCTTCAACAACGAAGAGCTGGAGCGGGTCAACGACATCCGCTACGTCAAGATCGTGAACCGCACCGTGACCGCCTGGGCAGACAAGCACGACGTCCCGGTCATCGACCAGTACTCCCTGCTCTGCGCCGGCGACAAGATGCACGACACGGTCAACGGCGTCCCGCTCTACGAGGACTCGATCCACTTCACGAGCGAGTCCGGTCCGATCTTCTGGCGCTGGCTGGCCCCGCAGGTGCAGGCGATCGCCCGCGGCGAGGACCCGTCCTGACCGGCGTCGCCGCGGTCGTCCTCGCCGGTGGCGTGGGCAGTCGGATGCACCCGCTGACGGCCGACTGCCCCAAACCTCTGCTGCCCGTCGGCCCGTGGACCCTCGTCGAGCACCAGCTGAGCGCCCTCGAGCGGGCAGGCATCCGCCGGGTCGTGCTGTCCACGGGCTACCGCCACGAGGACTTCCTCCCGCTCGTCGAGCGCTGCCGGGCGAAGGGGGTGGACCTCACGATGGTCGTGGAGGAGACCCCGCTCGGCACGGGTGGCGGTCTGCGGGAGGCCCTGCGCCGGTTGCCCGACGCCGACACGGTCGTCGTGCTCAACGGTGACCTGCTGAGCGGCCACGACATCGCTGCCCAGGTCGAGGGGCTGGTGGACTCCCCTTCGCACGTCGTCGCCTCGGTCCACGTGCGGGACGTCGAGGACGCACGTCCCTACGGCAGCGTCGTCGTCGGTCCCGACGGGATCGTCACGGCCTTCGTCGAGAAGTCACCCACCCCACCGTCGCTCACGGTCAACGCCGGCACCTATGTCGTGCGCCCCTCGCTGCTGACCCACCTGCCCGACTCGGGGTCGGCCTCGGTCGAGCGCGACGCCTTCCCCGCCCTGGCAGCGCAGGGCGCGCTCGTCGCGCACCGGGAGGACGCCTACTTCCTCGACGTCGGGACACCGGCAGCGCTCGTCACCGCGACCCGCGACCTGCTGCTCGACCCCTGGCCCGGAGCCGCCCCGACACCGCTCGGCGAGGCGCTCGTCCTCGACGGCGCGGAGGTCTCCCCCACGGCCGCACTCCTCGGCGGCTCGGTCGTGCACCCGGGGGCGGTCGTCGGCGACGGAGCGCGGCTCGACGCGGCAATCGTCCTCGAGGGTGGTCAGGTCGGTGCCGGCGCGCGGGTCACCCGCAGCGTCGTCGGTCGGCGGGCTCGCATCGGTGCGGGCACGACCCTGACCGACGCCGCCCTCGGCTCCGACGAGGTCGCCGGCGCCTGAGCGCGCCCGCCGGTCAGTGGGCGGCGTCGTGCCAGCTGCGCCCGAGCCCCACCGAGACGTCGAGCGGGACGTCCATCTCGACGGCCGCGCCCATCTGCTCGCGCACGAGGGCCTCCACGGCCTCGGCCTCACCGCTCGCGATCTCGATGACGAGCTCGTCGTGCACCTGCAGGAGCACGCGGGAGCGCAGGTCACCCGCGCCGAGCTCCCGGTCGACACGCAGCATCGCGAGCTTCATGATGTCGGCCGCGGAGCCCTGGATCGGCGCGTTGAGCGCCATCCGCTCGGCCATCTGCCGACGCTGACGGTTGTCGCTCGTCAGGTCGGGCAGGTAGCGGCGCCGACCGAGCATCGTCTCGGTGTAGCCCGTGGCCCGGGCCCGGTCGACGACCTCCTCGAGGTAGTCACGCACCCCGCCGAACCGCACGAAGTACTCGTCCATGAGGTCGCTCGCCTCGCCCGTCGAGATGCCCAGCTGCTTGCTCAGGCCGAAGGCGCTCAGCCCGTAGGCGAGGCCGTAGGACATCGCCTTGACCTTGCTGCGCATCTCGCTCGTCACGTCCTGCGGCTCGACGCCGAAGACCCGCGCGCCCACGAAGCGGTGCAGGTCCTCACCGGTGCGGAAGGCCTCGATGAGCCCCTCGTCGCCCGACAGGTGGGCCATGACCCGCATCTCGATCTGGCTGTAGTCGGCGGACATGAGCGACTCGTGCTGCGGCCCGACGACGAAGACCTCGCGGATGCGCCGGCCCTCCTCGGTGCGGATCGGGATGTTCTGCAGGTTGGGGTCGGTCGACGAGAGTCGTCCGGTGGCGGCGATGGTCTGCTGGTAGGTCGTGTGGATGCGGCCGTCGTCGGCCACCGACTTGATCAGACCCTCGACCGTCACCCGCAGGCGGGTGGCGTCGCGGTGGCGCAGCAGCGCCTCGAGGAAGGGGTGCTCGGTCTTGGCGTACAGGTCGGCCAGCGCGTCCGCGTCGGTCGTGTAGCCGGTCTTGGTCCGCCGGGTCTTGGGCAGCCCGAGGGTCTCGAAGAGCACCGTCTGCAGCTGCTTGGGCGAGCCGAGGTTGATCTGCTCGTCACCGATGGCGGCCCACGCGTCGGCCTGGGCGGTCGCGACCTTGTCGGCGAAGACGGCCTCGAGGCCGGTGAGCGCGTCGCTGTCGACGGCGATGCCCGCTGCCTCCATGGCGGCGAGGACCCCGACGACGGGCAGCTCGACCTCACGCATGAGGTGGGTGCCGCCGGTCTCCTCGACGAGCTCCTCGAGGACGGGCGCCAGCTCCACGGCCGCCGCTGCGCGGACCATGGACGAGCGGCCGGCCTCGGAGTCGTCGCCGGAGAAGTCGAGCATGCCCTGGTCGGACTCCTCCGCACCTGCGGTGAGGTCGCGGCCGAGGTGGCGCACGGCGAGGTCGGCGAGGTCGTAGGAACGCTGGTCGGGGCGCACGAGATAGGCGGCGATGGCCGTGTCGACGGCCAGTCCGTCGAGCGGCAGGCCGGAGGCGGCGAGGGCGAGCATCGGGCCCTTGGCGTCATGCATGACCTTGGGTCGCTCGGCGTCGGCGAGCCAGGTGCGCAAGGCGGACTCGTCGTCGGGGGCGAGGTCGGTGACCGGCACGTGGGCGGCCTCGCCCGCGACCGTGGCCAGCCCCAGCCCGAGCACCTCGCCGCCGCCCCGGCCCCACTCACCGACGACGTCGACGCCGAGCCGGTCGGTGCCGTGCTCCTCGAGCCAGGGGCCGACCTCGCCGGCACCGAGCACCCGGCCGTCGACCTCGACCCCACCGGTGACCTCCGACTCCTGGGTGTCGAAGGTCGCGAAGAGCCGGTCGCGCAGGACCCGGAACTCGAGGCTGTCGAAGAGGGTGTGGACCTGCTCGCGGTCCCACTCGCGCCGGGCGACGTCGTCGACGCCGACGGGCAGGTCGACGTCGCGCAGCAGGGCATTGAGCCGACGGTTGCGCAGGACCTGGTCGAGGTGGTCGCGCAGCGACTGGCCGGCCTTGCCGCCGATCTGGTCGACCGAGGCCACGATGCCCTGCAGGTCGCCGTGGGCGTTGATCCACTTCGCCGCCGTCTTGGGGCCGACGCCGGGGACCCCGGGCAGGTTGTCACTCGCCTCGCCGACGAGCGCGGCGAGATCGCTGTAGCGATCGGGCCCGACCCCGTACTTGTCGGCGACCGCCTCCGGCGTCATCCGCACGAGGTCGGAGACACCCTTGCGCGGGTAGAGGACCGTCGTGCGCTCGTCGACGAGCTGGAGCGTGTCGCGGTCACCGGAGCAGATGAGCACGTCCATGCCGGCCTCGCGCCCCTGGGTCGCCAGCGTCGCGATGATGTCGTCCGCCTCGAAGCCCTCGAGCTCGACGTGCGTGATGTTGAGCGCGTCGAGCACCTCCTTGAGCAGCGGGATCTGCCCGGAGAAGGCGTCGGGGGTCGCGCTGCGACCGGCCTTGTACTCCGCGTACTCCTCGCTGCGGAAGGTCGCGCGGGAGACGTCGAAGGCGACGGCGACGTGCGTGGGCTCCTCGTCGCGCAGGACGTTGATGAGCATGGCGACGAAGCCGTAGACGCCGTTGGTGTGCTGGCCCGTGCTCGTCGAGAAGTTCTCGGCAGGCAGCGCGAAGAAGGCGCGGTAGGCGAGGGAGTGTCCGTCCAGCAGCAGTAGTCGACTCACACGGCACACCCTAGGTGTTTGCACCGACGACCCGCCCCCGTGGCAGGCTGACCCGAGACGTCCGACCCCACTCCGCAGGAGAGCCTGATGACCCAGTCCCCCGACCGTCCCGCTGCGCCGACGCTGGAGGGCGAAGCCCTCTCCGCGCACCGGGGTGCCCTCGCCGAGCGCATGGGCATCGAGGTCCTCGAGGCCGCGGCGGACAAGATCGTGGCCCGGATGCCGGTCGAGGGCAACACCCAGCCCTACGGGATCCTCCACGGGGGCGCGAGCGTCGTCCTCGCGGAGACCCTCGGATCCATCGGATCTGCCCTGCACGCCCACACCCTCGGCAAGATCGCCGTGGGTCTCGACATCAACGCCACCCACCACCGGGCCGCCCGCGAGGGCTGGGTCACCGGCACGGCGGTCCCGGTGACGCTCGGTGGCAGCGTGGCCTGCTACGAGGTGACGATCGTCGACGACTCCGGCCGGCGCACCTGCACCTCGCGCATCACCTGCATCCTGCGTGCCGCGGCGCCGGGCGCCTGACGCTTGGGACCGCGCAAGGACGCCCCCCTTCGTCGTCTCGCCGACCTGCCGGAGCGACTCGACCCCCGCGGGTGGACGACGACCGACCGGCTCGTCGCGGTCGCGATCCTGGCCGTTCTCGTCGCCCCCGTCGCGGCCGCCGTCCAGGCCATCGCCCACGGCTGGCAGCCGACCGGTGACGACGCGACCGTCGCGCTGCGCACCGCCGGCATCCTCGACGGGCACCTGCCGGTCACCGGCATGCGCAGCACCTCCGGCGACGGCGGCGACCAGTCCCTCGCGACCCACCACCTCGGCCCGCTGCAGTTCTACCTGCTCGCGCTCCCGCTCGCCCTCGCCGGCGGTTCGGCCGCCGGCCCCGTCGTCGGCGGTGCCCTCGTCGCGGCGACCGCCTCCGTGCTGTCCGTCGTGTGGGCCCGTCGGCTCGGTGGCGACCTCGGGGTCGCCGTCTTCGCCTCCGGCGTCCTGCTCACCCAGTGGGCCATCGGAGCCGAAGGGATGTTCCGTCCCTTCAACCCCTACGCCCCGCTGCTGCCGACCTTCCTCGCCCTCCTCCTGCTGTGGGCGCTGGCGCAGGACGATCGCCGGGCGCTGCCTCCCTTCGTCGTCGCCGTCTCGCTCATCGCCCAGTCCAACCTGGCCTTCCTGCCGCTCGCAGTGGCCCTCGCCGCGCTGGCCACCGGCCTCGTGCTGCGGCCACGCCTCGCCCGGACCCGTCGACGACGGCACCCGGGTGACCGCACGGCGCACCGGTGGGCCCTCGGACTCGGGGTGCTCGTGTGGCTGCCGAGTCTCGTCGAGTTGGTCGTGCACCACCCCAACAACCTCAGCCAGCTCGTGCGCTGGGCCACCTCCGGCACCGGTGATCCCATCGGTCTCGCGGCCGGCATCGGGCACCTCGACCTCATCGCTCCGGGCCCCGGCGGCTTCCGCCGCAACTCCCCCGACCTGCTCGTCGACGGTGGCGGCTTCGCCACGGTCCTGGGCATCGGGCTCCTCGTCCTCCTCGCGGTCATCGCCACCGGCTACCGCGTCCCCCAAGGGCGTGCGAGCAGCGCCTGGCCGGCCCGGGTCGCCCTCGTCGCCAACCTCGGGATGCTGGCCACGGCCTCCCGGCTGCCGGAGTGGCCGCTCGCGCCCTACTGGGTCGTCACCTGGCTGCCGGTCGCGGCCTTCACGTGGTGCGCCCTCGCCTGGCGCGTTCTGGCCTACCTCGAGTCGGCGACGCCGCGACTGCCGCTGCGCATCGCCCGCCCCCTCGGGGCCGGCCTCGTGGCCGGCGGGGTCGCCGCGAGCGTCCTTGCGCTGCAACCGGCCTGGGCCGAGTACACGTCGATCACCCGCGTGGCGACCGCCACGGCGGACGACCTCGGCCCGGGCGAGGGGCGACACGTCCAGATCAACGGCCTGGGCTTCGTGCCCACCCTGAGCGCCTCGCCGGCCGTCGCGTGGCAGGCTCACCGGCAGGGCTGGCAGCCGCACTACCTGACGCCGTGGCCCTTCGCCGAGGACGCCGAGCACCTGTGGGCCGGCACGGCACCGGAGGGCACCGACGTCGTCCTGCTCACCGACACCGCGGAGCCGGAGCTCGCCGACGACGTCCCGGCCGGAGCCCGGCAGGTCGCGACGATCCCCCTCGAGCACCGCGAGGGCACGATCGGCGTCTATCGTGACCCCGGCAGCTGAGCGAAGGGCGACGACGTGGACTTCATCGGTGCGGGCACGGTCATCAACGTGCTCGCGGTGGTCGCCGGCTCGCTGGCCGGCATGGCCGTCGGCGGGCGCCTGCCCGGGCACACCCGGCAGGTGGTCACGGACTGCCTCGGCCTGGTGACGCTGCTCATGGCCGGGCTGTCGGCCATGGACGTGACCTCCCCGGCCCTAGCCGACGCCGTCGGCTCCGGCGCGCCGGTGCTCATCGTCCTCGGCTCGCTGCTCGTCGGCGGCATCTGCGGTTCGCTGCTGCGCATCGAGGAGCGGCTCGAGCTGCTCGCGGGGCGGGTGCAGGCCTTCGTCGGGTCGCGGCGCGACGACGCCGCGGGTCGGGAGCGCTTCGTCGAGGGGTGGCTCACCGCCAGCCTGCTCTTCTGCGTCGGGCCGCTCACCATCCTCGGCAGCCTCGACGACGGGCTCGGTCGCGGCATCGACAAGCTGGCGCTCAAGTCGGTGCTCGACGGTTTCGCCAGCCTCGCCTTCGCCTCGACCTTCGGCATCGGGGTGCTCATGTCGGCGGTGAGCGTCGCGGTCGTCCAGGGGTCGCTGACCCTGCTCGGCGTCGCGCTCGGCGCCCTCCTGCCGGAGGCGCACATCGCCGCCCTCACGGCCACGGGAGGGCTCGTGCTCGTCGGGATCTCGTTGCGGCTGCTGCAGATCCGCCAGATCCCGGTCGGCGACATGCTGCCGGCCCTGCTCGTGGCGCCGCTGCTCACCCAGCTGGTCATCACGCTGGGCTGAGGCGCCGGGCCGGGAGCCCGACGCCGTACCGGGGCGCGTGCCCCGGGAGGTCGGGTCAGGCCTTGTCCATCCCGGCGACGACGGCGTCGGCAACCTCGCGCATGCCGAGGCGGCGGTCCATGGCGGTCTTCTGGATCCAGCGGAAGGCCTCGGCCTCGCTGATCTTGAGCTTCTTCATCAGCACGCCCTTGGCCTTCTCGACCGCCTTGCGCGTCTCGAGCCGCTCCCCGAGGTCGGCGACCTCGGACTCGAGGGCCTTGAGCTCGGCCCAGCGCGAGGTCGCGACCTCGATGGCCGGCGTGACGTCGGAGACGGTGAAGGGCTTGACGATGTAGGCCATGACGCCCGCGTCACGGGCCCGCTCGACGAGCTCCTTCTGGGAGAAGGCGGTGAGCATGATCACCGGGCAGATGCGCTTCTCGCCGATCGTCTCGGCCGCCTGCAGCCCGTCCATCACCGGCATCTTGACGTCCATGATGATCAGGTCGGGCTGCAGCGACTCGGCGAGCGAGACCGCCTCCTCGCCGTTGCTCGCCTGACCGACGACGTCGTAGCCGGCGTCGGTGAGCATCTCGGCGAGGTCGAGGCGGATCAGCGCCTCGTCCTCGGCGAGCAGCACTCGCTGCCCCTGGGGGGAGTCGGTCTGCGCGGTCATGCTGCACCCTTCGTGGTTGGTTGTGCTGTGGTGCCGAGGGCGGGACTTGAACCCGCACGCCCTTGCGGGCAAAGCATTTTGAGTGCTCCGTGTCTGCCATTCCACCACCCCGGCCGGGGCGTGGTCAGCATACCGATCGGGAGGCGTGACCCCCGACTCAGCCCATGCCGCCGGGCAGCGCCCCCGTAGGCGGCTCGTGCCCGTCGCGGTAGGCCACGGCCGTCTTGTTGCGCGCGTCCCCGATGCGGTGCACGCGCAGGGCATTGGTCGAGCCCGGCACGCCGGGCGGCGAGCCGGCGACGATGACCACCCGGTCGCCCTCCTCGACCCAGCCGAGGTCGAGCAGCTGCTCGTCGACCATCAGCGCGTACTGGTCGGTGTGGGTGACCGGCGGGGTGAGGAAGGTCTGCATGCCCCACACGAGCGAGAGCTGCGACCGGGTGTCCTGCACCGGGGAGAAGGCGAGCATCGGCAGGCCGGAGCGCACCTGCGCCAGTCGCCGGGCCGATCCCCCGAGCTGGGTGAAGGCGATGAGGTACTTGACCCCGAGGGCCTCCCCCGTCTCGGCCGCCGCTGCCGCGATGACCCCACCCTGGGTGGTCGGCGGGGCCATGAGGTCGCGCATGCGGCTCAGGCCCTCCTCCTCGGTCGTCTCGATGATCTTGGACATCGTCTTGACGACCTCGATGGGGAACTTGCCCACCGCGGTCTCCCCCGACAGCATCAACGCGTCGGCACCGTCGAGGACGGCATTGGCGGCGTCGGAGGCCTCGGCGCGGGTGGGTCGCGAGTTGTCGATCATCGACTCGAGCACCTGGGTGGCCACGATGACCGGCTTGGCCTTCTGCCGGCACAGCTCGACGGCCCGCTTCTGCACGAGCGGCACCTGCTCCAAGGGCAGCTCCACGCCGAGGTCGCCGCGGGCGACCATGATCCCGTCGAAGGCGTCGATGATCTCCTCGAGGGCCTCGACGGCCTGCGGCTTCTCGATCTTGGCGATGACGGGCAGGCGCACGCCGACCTCGTCCATGATCTCGTGCACGCGGGCGATGTCGTCGGCCGAGCGCACGAAGCTCAGCGCGATGTAGTCGGCTCGCAGGCCGAGCGCCCACCGCAGGTCCTGCTCGTCCTTGTCGGACAGCGCCGGCGCGCTCACCGCGGCACCCGGCAGGTTGATCCCCTTGTTGTCCGACAGCGGGCCGCCGTAGACGACGACGCACCGCACGTCGGTCTCGTCGACGTCGTGGACCGCGAGGGTGATCTTGCCGTCGTCGACGAGGATCGTGTCGCCCGCGCTCACGTCACCGGCCAGCCCGGCATAGGTCGTGCCGACGACCTCCTGGTCACCGGGCACGTCCCGGGTGGTGATGGTGAAGTGGTCGCCGGCGGCAAGGGTGATCGGACCGTCGGCGAAGCGCCCGGTGCGGATCTTGGGCCCCTGCAGGTCGACGAGCACACCCACGGCGTGGCCGGTCGCGTCGCTCGCCTCGCGCACGCTGCGGTAGTTGGCCTCGTGGACGGCGTACTCGCCGTGCGAGAGGTTGAGCCGGGCGACGTCCATGCCGGCCGAGACCAGCTCACGGATGCGCTCGGGGGTGGATGTCGAGGGACCGAGGGTGGACACGATTTTGGCGCGACGCATGTCACCACCCTATGACCGCGACGTCACCACGGACGAAGGGGATGACCGCCGAGACGGTCATCCCCTTCGTCGGCCGTGCCGGCTCAGACGACGAGCGGACGGTCCGTGGGGTTGATCGGGCGCGGCAGCTGCGAGCGGCCCATGAGATAGGTGTCCACACCGTTGGCTGCGGCGCGGCCCTCGGCGATCGCCCACACGATGAGCGACTGCCCGCGGCCAGCGTCACCGGCGACGAAGACGCCCGGGACACCGGTCTGGTAGTCCTTGCCGCGCACGATGTTGGAGCGCTCGTCGGTCTCGAGCCCGAGCTGCGCCACGACACCCTCGGGGTCGGGGCCGAGGAAGCCCATGGCGAGCAGGACGAGCTGGGCCGGCAGGACCCGCTCGGTGCCCTCGACCGGCTCGAAGCCCTGGTCCGTGCGCTCGACCTCGGTCAGGCGCAGGCCGGAGACCTTGCCCTCGTCGTCGCCGATGATCTCGGTCGTCGACACGGCGTAGACCCGGTCGCCGCCCTCCTCGTGCGCCGAGGCGACGCGGAAAAGCATCGGGTAGGTCGGCCACGGCTGGCTGCCCGGACGCTCCGTGCCCGGCTGCGGCATGATCTCCAGGCTCGTCACGGACTTCGCGCCCTGACGGATGGAGGTGCCGATGCAGTCGGCGCCGGTGTCGCCGCCACCGATGATGATGACGTCCTTGCCCTCGGCGGTGACCTGGCCCTCGACCTCCTCGCCGAGCGCGACCCGGTTGGCCGGCGGGAGGAAGTCCATCGCCTGGACGACACCGTCGAGTTCCCGGCCCGGGACCGGCAGGTCGCGGGGCACGGTCGCACCGATCGCGAGGACGACGGCGTCGTAGCGGTCCCGCAGCTGCTGGCCGGTGATCTCGTTGCCGATGTCGACACCGGAGCGGAATCGGGTGCCCTCGGAGGTCATCTGCTGGATGCGCCGGTCGAGGACCCGCTTCTCCATCTTGAACTCCGGGATGCCGTAGCGCAGCAGGCCGCCCGGGGCGTCCGCGCGCTCGTAGACGGCCACGGTGTGACCGGCGCGGGTCAGCTGCTGGGCCGCGGCCAGGCCGGCCGGGCCCGAGCCGACGACCGCAACGGTCTTGCCGGTGAGCCGGTCGGGGATCTGCGGGGGCACGTCGCCGCGGCCGAAGGCCTCCTCGATCGTGCGCACCTCGATCTGCTTGATCGTCACGGCCGGCTGGTTGATGCCGAGCACGCAGGCGGTCTCGCAGGGCGCCGGGCACAGGCGACCGGTGAACTCCGGGAAGTTGTTGGTCGCGTGCAGCCGCTCGATGGCGTCGTGCCAGTCGCCGCGCCAGGCGAGGTCGTTCCACTCCGGGATGAGGTTGCCCAGCGGGCAGCCCGAGTGGCAGAAGGGGATGCCGCAGTCCATGCAGCGGCCGGCCTGGCGCTGCAGCTGGCCGCGCTCCTGCTCCTCGTAGACCTCCTTCCAGTCCTTGATGCGCACGTCGACGGGGCGACGCTGCGGGAGCTCGCGCTCGCGGGTGTTGAGAAAGCCGTGCGGGTCAGCCACGGGAAGCCTCCATGATCCGGTCCCAGACGACGGAGCCGTCGACGTCGAGGCCCTCGGCCTCGGCGTCCGCCCGCACGTCGAGGACGCGCTGGTAGTCGCGGGGCAGGACGAGCTTGATGCGGTCCAGGCCCGCACCACCCTCGTCGAGCAGACGCTGGGCGACGGCGGAGCCGGTGCGCTCGAGGTGCTGCTGGAGCAGACCACTCACGACCTCCCGGTCGCCCTCGCGAAGGGGGGTGACATCGACGAGCTCGGGGTTGACGAGGGACTCGTCGAGATCGAGCACGAAGGCATTGCCCCCGGACATGCCGGCCGCGAAGTTGCGGCCGGTCGGCCCGAGGACGAGGACCGTGCCACCGGTCATGTACTCGCAGCCGTGGTCGCCGACGCCCTCGACGACGGCGGTGGCGCCGGAGTTGCGGACGCAGAAGCGCTCGCCGACGACACCACGGAGGAAGATCTCGCCCGAGGTGGCGCCGTAGCCGATGACGTTGCCGGCGATGACGTTGTCCTCGGCGACGTACTTCGCGTCCTCCGGGGGCCGCACGATGATGCGACCACCGGACAGGCCCTT
Organism: Janibacter sp. CX7; assembly: GCF_024362365.1. Taxonomy (NCBI): domain Bacteria; kingdom Bacillati; phylum Actinomycetota; class Actinomycetes; order Micrococcales; family Intrasporangiaceae; genus Janibacter; species Janibacter sp. CX7. The sequence goes on from NZ_CP101464.1 coordinate 1,779,563, forward strand.
GCCGACGTAGTCGTTGGCATCGCCGACCATCGTCACGGTGATGCCTGCGGGCAGGAAGGCGCCGAGGCTCTGACCGGCCGAGCCGGTGAGGGTCAGCTCGATCGTGCCGTCGGGCAGGCCCTCCGGGTGCCGCTTGGTCACCTCGTGGCCGAGCATCGTCCCGAGCGTGCGGTTGACGTTGCGCACCGCGAACTCCGCCGCGACGTGCTCGCCACCCTCGAGGGCCGGCTGCGCCGCCGCGATGAGCTCGTGGTCCAGCGCCTTGTCGAGGCCGTGGTCCTGGGCCCGCGCGTGGCGCACGCCCGAGCCGTCGAAGGAGCTGACCTTGGCGAAGATCGGGCCCAGGTCGAGACCCGAGGCCTTCCAGTGCTCGACCGCCTTGCGGGTGTCGAGCAGGTCGACCCGGCCGATGGCCTCGTCGAGGGTGCGGAAGCCGAGCTCGGCGAGCAGCTCACGCACCTCCTCGGCGATGTACTCGAAGAAGGTCTCGACGAACTCCGGCTGGCCCGAGTAGCGCTCGCGCAGTTCGGGGTTCTGCGTCGCGATGCCGACCGGGCAGGTGTCGAGGTGGCACACCCGCATGAGGATGCAGCCGCTGACGACGAGCGGTGCCGTCGCGAAGCCGAACTCCTCGGCACCGAGCAGCGCGCCGATGAGGACGTCGCGGCCGGTCTTGATCTGCCCGTCGACCTGCACCGCGATGCGGTCGCGCAGGCCGTTGAGCACGAGGGTCTGCTGGGTCGACGCGAGGCCGAGCTCCCACGGACCACCGGCGTGCTTGAGGGAGGTGAGCGGCGAGGCACCGGTGCCGCCGTCGTGACCCGAGATGAGCACGACGTCGGCGTGCGCCTTGCTCACGCCCGCCGCGACCGTCCCGACACCGATCTCGCTGACGAGCTTGACGTGCACGCGCGCCTGCGGGTTGGCGTTCTTCAGGTCGTGGATCAGCTGCGCCAGGTCCTCGATCGAGTAGATGTCGTGGTGCGGCGGCGGGCTGATCAGGCCGACACCCGGGGTCGAGTGACGGGTGCTCGCGACCCACGGGTAGACCTTGTGGCCCGGGAGCTGCCCCCCTTCGCCCGGCTTGGCGCCCTGGGCCATCTTGATCTGGATGTCGTCGCTGTTGGTCAGGTAGGCCGACGTGACGCCGAAGCGGCCCGAAGCGACCTGCTTGATCGAGCTGCGACGCTCGGGGTCCATGAGGCGCTCGAGGTCCTCGCCCCCCTCACCCGTGTTGGAGCGGGCACCGAGGCGGTTCATCGCGACCGCGAGGGTCTCGTGGGCCTCGCGGCTGATCGAGCCGTAGCTCATCGCACCGGTGGAGAAGCGCTTGACGATCTCGCTCACCGGCTCGACCTCGTCGATGGGGATCGACGGGCGGTCGTCAGCGAGGGCGAAGAGCCCGCGCAGGGTCATCAGCCGCTCGGACTGCTCGTTGACCCGGTCGGTGTACTGCTTGAAGATGTCGTAGCGCCGCGCCCTGGTGGAGTGCTGGAGACGGAAGACCGTCTCCGGGTCGAAGAGGTGCGGCTCGCCCTCGCGACGCCACTTGTACTCGCCACCGACCTCGAGGACCCGGTGCGGCGGGCGCATGCCCTCCGGCGGGTAGGCCCGCGCGTGCCGGGCCGCGGTCTCGGCCGCGATGACGTCGAGACCGATGCCGCCGAGCTGGCTCACCGTGCCGGTGAAGTACTCGTCGACGAGCTCCTGGCTCAGGCCGAGCGCCTCGAAGACCTGGGCGCCGCGGTAGGAGGCCACGGTGGAGATGCCCATCTTCGACATCACCTTGAGCACGCCCTTGCCGAGCGCCTTGATGAGGTTGCGGACCGCCGTCTCCTCGTCGACAGCGGTGATGACCCCGCGACGGACCATGTCCTCGACGGACTCCATGGCCAGGTAGGGGTTGACCGCGGCGGCGCCGTAGCCGATGAGCAGCGCGACGTGGTGCACCTCGCGGACGTCACCGGTCTCGACGATCAGGCCGACCTGGGTCCGCGTGCGCTCCCGGATGAGGTGGTGGTGCACGGCCGAGGTGAGCAGCAGCGACGGGATCGGCGCGAGGTCACGACCGGAGTCGCGGTCGGACAGCACGATGAACCGGGCGCCCTCGGCGATCGCGTCGGAGACCTCGGTGCAGATCCGGGTCAGGGTGGCGCGCAGCGCCTCCTCTCCCCCGGTCACGTCGTAGAGACCGCGCACGACGTGCGTCGCCTTGCCCGGCAGCTCGCCGTCGGCGTCGATGTGGACGATCTTGGCCAGCTCGTCGTTGTCGATGACGGGGAAGGGCAGGACGACCTGGCGGGCGTGGTCGGGGTCGGCATCGAGGACATTGCCCTCCGGGCCGATCGCCGTGCCGAGCGCGGTGACGAGCTCCTCGCGGATCGCGTCGAGCGGCGGGTTGGTCACCTGGGCGAACATCTGGGTGAAGTAGTCGAAGATCAGCCGCGGCTTCTCCGACAGGACCGCCACCGGGGTGTCGGTGCCCATCGAGCCGAGCGCCTCCATGGCCTTCTCCGCCATGGGCGTGAGCAGGATCTTCAGCTCCTCCTGCGTGTAGCCGAAGGTCTGCTGGCGGCGGGCGACGGAGGCCGGCGTGTGCAGGATGTGCTCGCGCGGCGGTAGGTCGCCGAGCATGATCCGGCCCTCGTCGAGCCACTGCCCGTAGGGGTGCTCGGCCGCGAGCTGGCCCTTGATCTCGGCGTCCTCGACGATCCGCCCGGCGGCGGTGTCGACCAGGAACATGCGGCCCGGCGTCAGACGCCCCTTCTGGACGACGTGCTCGGGCTCGAGGTCGAGCACGCCCGACTCGGAGGCGAGGACGACGAGGCCGTCGTCGGTGACCCAGTAGCGACCGGGACGCAAGCCGTTGCGGTCGAGGACCGCGCCGACGAGGCTGCCGTCGGTGAAGGTCACGCAGGCCGGGCCGTCCCAGGGCTCCATGAACATGGAGTGGAACTCGTAGAAGTCCTTGAGCTCCTGCGGCATGGTCGCGTGGTTCTCCCACGCCTCGGGGATCATCATCAGCACGGCGTGCGGGAGCGAGCGGCCACCGAGGTGGAGCAGCTCGAGCACCTCGTCGAAGGACGCCGAGTCCGACGCCTCCGGGGCGCAGATCGGCATGATCCGCTGCAGGTCGCCGGGGATGATGTCGCTGCTCAGCAGGGACTCGCGCGCCCGCATCCAGTTGCGGTTGCCCTTGACCGTGTTGATCTCGCCGTTGTGCGCGATGAACCGGAAGGGGTGGCTGAGCGGCCAGCTGGGGAAGGTGTTGGTCGAGAAGCGCGAGTGGACGAGCGCGAGCTCGCTCTCGAAGCGCTCGTCCGACAGGTCCGGGTAGAAGGGCTCGAGCTGCGCGGTGGTCAGCATGCCCTTGTAGGCGATCGTGCGGGCCGACAGCGAGGCGAAGTAGACGCCGGTCTCGCGCTCGGCGCGCTTGCGGGCGACGAAGGCGAGGCGCTCGAGGGTCAGGCCGGAGACCTCGCCGCCGGGGGCGGCGACGAAGAGCTGCCAGAAGTCGGGCATGCAGTCGCGGGCCATCTGGCCGACGATCTCTCGCTCCACCGGCACCTGACGCCAGCCGAGGACCTGCAGGCCCTCCTCGCGGACGATCTCGTCGATGCGCTGGGTCATCGCCTCGCGCTCGGCCGCGTCCGTCGGGACGTAGGCGGTGCCGACGGCGTAGTGCCCGGCCTCGGGCAGCTCGAAGTCGACGACCTCCCGGAAGAACCGGTCGGGGACCTGGCTGAGGATGCCGGCACCGTCTCCGACGAGCGGGTCGGCGCCGGTGGCGCCACGGTGCTCGAGGTTGGTCAGGGCGAGCAGGGCGTGGTCGACGATGTCGTGACCGGCGTGACCGCGCATCGTGGCGACCATGGCGACGCCGCAGGCGTCCTTCTCGGTGTCACGGCGGTAGAGACCGGTGTCGGGCGGCAGGGCGGACCAGCGCTCATAAGGGGAGAAGGACACATCGGTCACGTCGGTCACCGTCCTCGGGTGTGAAGGTTCGGGGAGGTACCCGGGACTCCGGTGCCGGGTCGACGGGTACCTGTTTCAGGGGCATCCGCGGACGTCGACGGCCACGGCGAGTGGAAGTGTAACAGCGCCTGTCTTACCTACTGAGAGGCGACTTCTCACTATCTGAGATATTCGTCTCCTCGCCCGAGCGTGCGCGCCGGCCGAGGACGATGTACAGAACCACACCGAGGACGAAGACGGCGAGGCTCGTCCAGATGTTGACGCGCAGTCCCAGGATCGTGTTCGCGGCATCGGTGCGCAGCATCTCGATGAAGAAGCGCCCCACGGGGTAGCCCGCGATGTAGAGGGCCATGACCTGCCCCGGCGCCAGCCGCACCCGCCGGTCGACGGCGATGATCACGATGGCGAGGACGAGCAGGAAGAGCGACTCGTAGAGGAAGGTCGGGTGGAAGGTGCCCAGGACGATCGGGTCCCCCGCCGCGTCGACCGCCGCGCGACCACCCGCCCAGCGATGGATCTCCAGGCCCCACGGCAGATCGGTCTCGGGGCCGTAGATCTCGTTGTTGAACCAGTTGCCCCACCGGCCGATGGCCTGGGCCACGAGGATGCCGGGCGCCACGGCGTCGGCGAAGGTGAGGAAGGACACCCCGAACTGCCGGCAGCCGATCCAGGCACCGACGGCGCCGAGCGCCACCGCACCCCAGATGCCGAGCCCGCCCTCCCAGATCTTCAGGGCGTCGAGAGGGTGCCCCCCTTCGCCGAAGTAGGGCTGGGGCGTGGTGATGACGTGGTAGATCCGGCCGCCGACGATGCCGAAGGGCACCGCCCACATGGCGACGTCGAGGACCGCACCCTCCTCGCCCCCGCGGGCGCGCAGACGCTGGTCACCGATCCAGATCGCCGCGGCGATGCCCGCGAGGATGCACAGGGCGTAGGCGTGGATCGTCAGCGGCCCCAGCTCGAGGACCCCGACGGTGGGCGAAGGGAGGAGCGCCGGAGTCGTCACGGGGTGGCCACCAGGTCCTGCGGGACCTTGCCACTCGTGAGAATCTCCTCGAGGCGCTGGGTGTCGGCGGTCATGGAGCCCTGGTCGAGGAGCGACCCCCAGTTGAGCTGGGTGCCCTCCACCTCGATGACCGGCGTGCCGGTGATCCCGTCCTTGACGCTCTGGTCGTCGACGCTCTGCACGTAGTCGACGTAGGTCTCCTTGTCGGTGCACTGCTGCCATGACGACATGGCGTCCCCCGAGAGCCCGGCTTCCTTCGCCGCCTTGGTGTAGTCGCTCGTCGGGAAGCCCTCGCGGGTCTCCTCCTCGGGCTGCAGCGCGAAGAGCGCCTGGTGGTACTCCTCCCACTTCCCCTGGTCCGCGGCGCAGACGGCGCTCGACCCGGCGACGGCCGACGAGTCGCCGCCGGTGTTGGTGTCGATGACCGTCTTGAGGTGGACGCGCAGGCGGATCTTGCCGTCCTTGGCCAGCTCGTTGATCGAGTCGCCCATCGACGACTCGAAGGTCCGGCAGATCGGGCAGCGGAAGTCCTCGTAGACATCGACGACCGGGGCGTCCTCGGCCGGCTTCGCCGAGGCGAAGGGCTCGATGGGCTCCCCCTTCGTCACGCCGTCGGGCAGCTGGCTCGCGCCGCCGCCCGAGCCGCCGCCGTCGCGGCTGGCCCAGATGACACCGCCCACGACGAGGGCGATCGCCAGGACGGCGACGATGCCGGCGACGACGATGACGTTGGCGCCGCCCCCGGTGCCCCGGGCGGCGGCCTGCGCCTTGGCCTTGCGGTCGTTGGTGCTCACTGCATCTCCTTGTCCCCGAAGAGGAGCCGGTCGAGGCTCCAGGTCGATCTCGACCGGATGGCCAGCCATGCCCCGCACACGGCGAGGCCGAGGTCGCGCGCAATCTCGCGACCGTACTTCGTCTGCTCGGGAGCCACCTGACCGCCGCCTCCGAAGCAGCCGCAGTCGATGCTCAGCCCGCGGGCCCACGCCTGCGCGATGCCGATGACGAAGGCGAGCATGAGCACGGTCCCGATGACCGCGCACACCCGGGTGAAGAGCCCGAGGACGAGCAGCACGCCGACGACGATCTCGACCCACGGCAGGGCATAGCCGATCCAGCGCGCCAGCTCGAAGGGCAGGACGTCGTAGGCCTGCACGGCCCGGGCCGCGCCGAGCGGGTTGCCGACCTTGAGCGCGCCGGCGACGACGAGCACGACCCCGAGGACGAGCCGGGCGAGCAGCCCGACGTGGTCGCGCAGGGCGGCCCGGCTCACGCCCGGCCCCGCACGCCCTCGGCGAGCTCGGCGGTCAGCTCCCGCAGCGCGGCGAGCCCCTCGTCACGGCCGCGGTCGAGCAGGGTGGCCACGAGCGCGCTGCCGACGATGACCCCGTCGGCGAAGGAGGCGACCTCGGCCGCCTGGGCACCCGTGCCGACGCCCAGGCCGACGCACACGGGCAGGTCGGTGACGGCGCGCACGCGCTCGACGAGGCCCGGCGCCGCCGAGCCGACGGCGCCCCGGGCTCCGGTGACGCCCATCGTCGAGGCGGCGTAGACGAAGCCGCTGCACGCAGCGGTCACCGTCGCGAGCCGCTCGGGCGTCGAGCTGGGGGCGACGAGGAAGATCCGGTCGAGGCCGTGACGGTCGCTCGCCTCGATCCACTCCCCCGCCTCCTCGGGCACGAGGTCGGGCGTGATGATGCCGGCGCCGCCCCCGGCCGCGAGGTCGGCGGCGTAGCGGTCGACGCCGCGGCGCAGCACGAGGTTCCAGTAGGACATGACGACCGGCACGGCACCCGCGCCGCGCACGGCGGCGGTGGCCCGGAAGACGTCGTCGACGTGGATTCCCTTCGCGAGGGCCTCGGTGGCGGCGCGCTGGATGACCGGGCCGTCCATGACCGGGTCGCTGTAGGGCATGCCGACCTCGACGATGTCGGCGCCGGCCTCGGCGAGCGCGGCCACGGCCGCGATCGATCCCTCGACGTCGGGGTAGCCGACGGGCAGGTAGCCGATGAGCGCCGCACGCCCCTCGGCCCGGCACCGCTCGAAGACACCCTGCAGCGCGCTCATGCCTGTCCCTCCTCGTCGTCGACGAGGCCGAACCACTGCGCCGCCGTGTGCATGTCCTTGTCGCCCCGGCCGGAGAGGTTCACCAGGAGCAGCGCCTCGGGGCCGAGCTCGCGACCCACCTCGAGGGCTGCCGCCAACGCGTGCGAGGACTCGAGCGCCGGGATGATGCCCTCCGTGCGGCAGAGCAGCTGGAAGGCGTGCATCACCTGCTCGTCGGTGGCATAGCGGTACTCGGCCCGGCCGGAGTCGCGCAGGTGGGAGTGCTCGGGGCCGACGCTCGGGTAGTCCAGGCCCGCGGAGATCGAGTGCGTCTCGAGGGTCTGGCCCTCGTCGTCCTGCATGAGATAGCTCATCGCCCCGTGGAGGACACCCGGCTCGGCCGTCGCGAAGCGCGCGGCGTGCCGACCGGTCTCGATGCCCTCGCCGCCGGCCTCGACGCCGACGAGGCGGACGCCCTCGTCGCCGACGAAGCGGTGGAAGATGCCCATGGCATTGGACCCGCCGCCGACGCACGCGATGACGGCATCGGGCAGGCGCCCGGTGAGCTCGAGCACCTGCTCACGGGCCTCCTCGCCGATGATCTTGTGGAAATCACGGACCATCTCGGGGAAGGGGTGCGGGCCGGTCACCGTGCCGAGGACGTAGTGGGTGTGCTCGACGTTGGTCACCCAGTCGCGCATGGCCTCGTTGATCGCGTCCTTGAGGGTCGCGCTGCCGTGCTCGACCGCGACGACCTCGGCGCCGAGGATCTTCATGCGGGCGACGTTGAGCGCCTGCCGCTCGGTGTCGACCTTGCCCATGTAGACGGTGCACTCCAGGCCCATGAGGGCCGCGGCGGTCGCCGTCGCGACACCGTGCTGCCCGGCGCCCGTCTCGGCGATGACCCGGGTCTTGCCCATGCGCTTGGTGAGCAGCGTCTGGGCGAGCACGTTGTTGATCTTGTGGCTGCCCGTGTGGTTGAGGTCCTCGCGCTTGAGGATGATCCGGGCGCCACCGGCGTGCTCGGCGAAGCGCGGCACCTCGGTGATGATGCTCGGCCGGCCCGTGTAGGTGCGGTGCAGCCGGGCGAGCTCGTCGACGAACTCGGGGTCGACGGCGGCCTTCTGCCGGGCCTCGTCGAGCTCCTCGAGCGCCGGGATGAGCGCCTCGGGGACGTAGCGCCCGCCGAAGCGGCCGAAGCGGCCCGCCGCGGGCTCGGGGGTGGTCTGGTCGGTCATGGGTCCTCCGGTCGTCACTGCTGGCCTGCGGCGATCATCGCGCGCACCCCGCCGGCGGGGTCTCCGCCGACGACGAGAGCCTCGCCGACGAGGATCGCGTCGGCCCCGGCCCGGGCGAAGAGCTCGGCCTCCTGCGGTCCCGTGACGCCGGACTCGGCGATCCGGACGCACGAAGGGGGGATGAGCGGGGCGAGGCGGGCAAAGGTGTCGGTGTCGACGTCGAGCGTCTTGAGGTTGCGGTTGTTGACGCCGATGACGGTGGCGCCGGCGTCCACCGCGCGGGTCGTCTCGGCCTCGTCGTGGACCTCGACGAGCGCGGTCAGGCCGAGGCTGCCGGCCAGGCCCATGAGGTCGGCCAGGCGCCGGTCGTCGAGCGCGGCGACGATGAGCAGGATGATGTCGGCGCCGTGGGCCCGCGCCTCCCAGATCTGGTACTCGCTGACCATGAAGTCCTTGCGCAGGACCGGCAGGTCGACGGCGGCGCGGACGGCGTCGAGGTCGTCGAGGCTGCCGCCGAAGCGGCGCTGCTCCGTGAGCACGGAGATCGCGCTCGCCCCACCCTCGGCGTAGGCGCTCGCGAGCGCCGCCGGGTCGGGGATGTCCGAGAGGGCGCCCTTGCTCGGGCTGGAGCGCTTGACCTCCGCGATGACGCTCAGGCCGGGGCGCCGCAGGAGCGCCTCGGCGTCGCGTGGGGCGGGCAGTCCGTCGCACTGGCGCTGCAGGCGCTCGAGCGACGTCTGCGCCTCGCGCCCGGCCAGGTCCTCACGGACGCCGTCGATGATCTGGTCGAGGACGCTGGGCATGCCGACAGGCTAGTCGACGCTCGGGTCGTCCCCGAGGGTGACCCGGTCCCAGTCGGAGGCGACCCGCTCCCCGCGCGCCCCGCTGACGTCACCGGCGTCCGGGTCGCCGCCCGGGCGCTCGTACTTGCCGCCGAGACCGCCCCACCGACGACCACCGACGACCCCGCCGACGCAGGAGATCGCGAGGAGCCCGGCCGCGACGACGGCGACCCAGGGCCAGGTCGTCGCCGATCCGGTCGCCTCGAGGGCGCCGGTCCCGCCGGAGTGGGTGGCCGCGACGGACCCGAGGACCGCGGGAGCGTCGAGGACGGCCCTCAGGGAGAGGGCGACGACCCCGGCGGCGACGAGGCCGAGCACGGCGAGGCAGATCCAGCGGGCGATCCGGCCCGAGGTCGTGGCGGCGATGGCCGCGGCCATGGCGACGAGCGCGATGCCGGCGAGACCCGGGGCGGCCTCCGAGCCGGTGGCGCTGCTGCGCACCGGGCCGGCGACACCGTCGACGGTGCCGGTGATCCAGTCGGCGCGACCGGCGGCGAGCAGGACGATCCCGGCCGCGATGGCGAGCAGGACGACGACGGGCTTGCGGGTGAGCAGCCTCACGAGGCACCCCCGACGGGTCGCACGGCGCGCGCGGACGCGACCGCGGCGAGCGCGGCCCCGGCCTTGTGCACCGTCTCCTCCTGCTCGAGGCTCGGCACCGAGTCGGCGACGATGCCGGCACCGGCCTGCACGTGGGCCCGCCCGTCCTTGACGAGCGCGGTGCGGATGGCGATGGCCATGTCCATGTCGCCGTGGAAGTCGAGATAGCCGACGACCCCGCCGTAGACCCCGCGGCGACTGCGCTCGTAGTGCTCGATGAGCTGCAGGGCGCGCGGCTTGGGCGCACCCGAGAGCGTGCCGGCGGGGAAGGTGGCCACGAGGACGTCGAAGGCGTTGACCCCCTTCGCCATCTCGCCGACGACGGTCGACTCGAGGTGGATGACGTGGCTGTAGCGGCGCAGGTTCATGAACTCGACGCACTCGACGGTGCCGGCTGAGCAGACCCGCTGCAGGTCGTTGCGGCCGAGGTCGACGAGCATGAGGTGCTCGGCTCGCTCCTTGGGGTCCTCGATGAGGTCCTCCTCGAGCTGGAGGTCCTGCTCCGGGGTCTTGCCCCGGGGACGGGTGCCGGCGATGGGGTGGGTGATCGCCCGGCGGCCGGTCACCTTGACGAGCGCCTCCGGCGAGGAGCCGACGACCTCGTAGACCGACCCGTCGGGGTGCGGCAGCCGCACGAAGTACATGTACGGGCTCGGGTTGGACCGCCGCAGCGCGCGGTAGACCTCGAGCGCATCGACGGGGCAGGGGGTGCTGAAGCGCTGCGACAGCACGACCTGGAAGACCTCGCCGGAGCGGATGTCCTCCTTGGCCTGCTCGACGATCTCCTCGAAGCGCTCGACCGTCACGTCGCTCTCGACCTCCCTGCGGGCCGCGGCCGCTGCCTCCGGGTCGACGGTCGCGACCGTGCTCGGGGCCGGGGCCGCGAGCCGCTCGGTCATCGCGTCGAGTCGGGCGACGGCGTCCTGCCAGGCCTCCTCGACCCGCTCGTCGGTGTCGTCGTAGTTGATCGCATTGGCCACGAGCAGGAGCGAGCCGTCGCTGTGGTCGAGGACGGCGACGTCCGTGGCGAGGACCATGCCGAGCTCGGGCACGCCGAGCACGTCGGGCAGCTCGCTCGGCACCCGCTCCCACCGGCGCACGGCGTCGTAGGTGATCGCGCCGACCATGCCGCCGGTCAGGGGCGGCAGCCCGTCGATGGGGTCGGTCGACAGGGCCTCGAGGGTCGCCCGCAGCGCAGCGGTGGGGTCGCCGTCGGTGGGCACGCCGACGGGCGGCTCGCCGATCCAGTGCGTCTGCCCGTCGCGCTCGGTGAGCGTCGCGCGGCTCTGCGCGCCGATGATCGACCACCGCGACCACACGCCGCCGTGCTCGGCCGACTCGAGGAGGAAGGTGCCGGGCGCGTCCCCCGCGAGCTTGCGGTAGACGCCGACCGGGGTCTCGCCGTCGGCGACGAGGCGTCGCACGACGGGCACGACCCGACGGTCCCGGGCGAGGACGCTGAAGGTGTCGAGGTCGGGCCAGGTGCGTCCGGGGGTGAGGTCTGGCACCTCCGTCTGCGGTGCCGTCACGCCGTCGCCCCCACGCTCGCACCGAGGTCGCCGGCGTCGAAGCAGGTGCGGTCGCCGGTGTGGCAGGCCGCGCCGACCTGGTCGACCTGCACGAGGAGGGCATCGCCGTCGCAGTCGAGGGCGACCGAGCGCACGTGCTGCACGTGGCCCGAGGTGTCGCCCTTGCGCCAGTACTCCTGCCGGCTGCGGGACCAGAAGGTCACCCGACCGCTCGTCAGCGTGCGGTGCAGGGCCTCGTCGTCCATAAAGCCGAGCATGAGCACCTCTCGGGTGTCGTGCTGCTGGACGATCGCGGCGACGAGACCGGCGGGGTCCCGGCTCAGCCGGTCGGCGATCTCGGGGGGCAGGGGCGAGGTCGAAGGGGTGGACACCCCCGCATTCTGGCACTCGCTCGCGTCGCGTCGCCGAGGTGCCCGGGGTTACCCTGCGACGTCAGACAGACCGTCCACCGGCCGAGGAGGCCCACGTGATCCGCCATGCACGCGCCGAGCGCCTCGCCCTGTGCGACACCCTCCTCGAGGTCGGCCCCGACGTGCCGACCCTGTGCGGCACGTGGACGAGCGCCGACCTGCTGGCCCACCTCCTCGTCCGCGAGGGGCGCCCGGACCTGGCCGCGGGGATCTTCGCCGCTCCGCTGGCCGGCCGCACCGAGGCCGCGATGGCCGGCCTGCTGGCGAAGCACGACTTCGGTGACCTCGTCGAGCGGCTGCGCCAGGGGCCGCCGCGCCTGCACCCGGCGCGGGTGCCGGCCGTCGACGAGCAGATGAACCTCGTCGAGATGTTCATCCACCACGAGGACGTCCTGCGGGCGCAGCTCGGCGCGCCCCGGCGCACCCTCAGCAGCGAGATGACCTCGGCCCTCGGTGACCGCCTGGGCCTCATGGGCCGGATGCTCTTCCGCAGTGCGAAGGGGGTCGACCTCGCCCTCGTCACCGCCAAGCGGCGCACGAAGGTCGGCTCGGGCAACGGCCCGGTCGTCGAGATCCACGGCCGACCCGGCGAGATCCTGCTCTTCGGCTACGGCCGGCAGGCGGTCGCGGAGGTCGAGCTCATCGGCCCGCCCGATGCGGTCGAGACGGTCCGCACCGGCAGCTACGAGGTCTGAGCAGCCGGTCGGCGCGGCTCAGTCGGCGCGGCCGCGCCGCACCGGGTGCCCGGCCGCGTCGAGGGCGTCCTTGACCTCACCGATCGTCACCTCGCCGAAGTGGAAGATGCTCGCCGCGAGCACCGCATCGGCCCCGGCCTCGACCGCCGGCGGCATGTGCTCGGCGGCGCCGGCCCCACCGCTGGCGATGACCGGGATGCCCACCTCGGCGCGCACGGCCCGGATCAGCTCGAGGTCGAAGCCCGCCTTGGTGCCGTCGGCGTCCATGGAGTTGAGCAGGATCTCCCCCGCCCCGAGCTCGGCGGCGCGGGCGCACCACTCGATGGCGTCGAGCCCCGTGCGGGTCCGACCGCCGTGGGTCGTCACCTCGAACCCGCCTGCGGCAGAGCCGTCCTCGCGGGTGCGTCGGCGCACGTCGGCCGACAGCACCAGCACCTGGGCGCCGAAGCGGTCGGCGACCTCGCTGATGAGCTCGGGCCGCGCGATGGCGGCCGTGTTGACCCCGACCTTGTCGGCGCCGCAGCGCAGCAGCCGGTCGACGTCGTCGACGGTGCGCACTCCCCCGCCGACCGTGAGCGGGATGAAGACCTCCTCGGCCGTGCGCGTCACGACGTCGTAGGTCGTCGCCCGGTCGGAGCTGCTCGCCGTGACGTCGAGGAAGGTCAGCTCGTCGGCCCCCTGCTGCCCGTAGCGCCGGGCGAGCTCGACAGGGTCACCGGCATCACGCAGGTGCTCGAAGTTGACGCCCTTGACGACCCGTCCGGCGTCGACGTCGAGGCACGGGATGACACGCACGGCGAGAGACACGCGGGGCAGCCTACCTAGCAGGGCGAAGGGAGCACCGCCGCCGGTCACGTGGTGGGCCGGGCCGGCGGCTACGCTCCGTGCGGTGCCCGCCCTTCGTCAGGTCCTCGACCACGCCGCCACGGCACCGCCCTCGTGCGGCCGGGTCCACGTCATCGCCGTCGACGGGCGCAGCGGCTCCGGCAAGACCTCCCTCGCCCGCGAGGTCGCAGCCGCGTGGGAGGCGCCGGTGGTCTCGATGGACTCGATCTATCCCGGCTGGTCCGGGCTGGCCGCTGCCACGGGCCTGCTCGTCGAGCACGTGCTGCTCCCCCTGACCCGCGGCGAGGACCCGATCGTCCCGACGTGGGACTGGCTCGCCGACCGACCCGGCCCGCGGATCCCGCTCGAGGTCGACGCGCGGCTCGTCGTCGAGGGCTGCGGGAGCACGGTGGGCGCGGCGGCCCCCTTCGCCGGCACGCGGGTGTGGCTCGACGGGGCGCCGGAGCTGCGCCGGGCGCGGGCGATCGCGCGTGACGGAGCGGTCTTCGAGGCCCACTGGGAGATGTGGGCCGCGCAGGAGGAGGCGGTCTTCGGGGCGGACGGCACCCGCAACCGGGCCCACCTGGTGCTGGAGCCGCTCAGCGGTCGATGAGGTCCGCCAGGCGCTGTGCCTCGTCGACCGAGCCCGCGCCGTCAGAGCGCTGGATCGCCATGACCGCCATGTCGAGGCCGTCGGCGAGGTCGATGCGCGGCCACGGCATCCCCTGGGAGAAGCGCACGGCCGTGATCTGCTCCCACGGCACGAGCTCGCCGGGCCCGAGGTTGCGCACGTAGAGCCCCTCGGCGGTCGGCCGGGCGTGGATCGTCGCGTAGCGCGACATGAGCGCGGCGACACCGACCCCGATGCCGATGCACGTCAGCTGGTCCATGATCTCGTAGCGGTCGGGCAGGCTGAGCGCGAGCAGCACCGACCCGACGAGGGTCGCGACGCCGAGGACCGTCGCGACCCACCGCCCGCGGGTGGGACGGAAGACGGCGGCGGCGGCGCGGTCGGGGGCGGTCACAGTCGGCACGCGGTGATCTCGGTAACGAGGATGGCCCTGGCGCCGAGGTCGTAGAGCTCGTCCATGATCCGGTTGGTCCGACCCCGGGGCACCATCGAGCGCACCGCGCACCAGCTCTCGTCGTGCAGGGTGCTGACCGTCGGCGACTCGAGGCCCGGTGTCAGCTGCACCGCCTGCTCGACGATGGCGGCCGGGCAGTCGTAGTCGAGCAGGACGTACTCGCGGGCCGTGACGACGCCGGTGAGGCGACGGTGGAGGACGTCGATTCCCCCTTCGCTCGCGTCCGCGCGGCGGATGAGCACGGCCTCGCTGCGCAGGATCGGCTCGCCGAAGACCTCGAGCCCCTGCTGGCGCAGGGTCGTGCCGGTCTCGACGACGTCGGCGATCGCGTCGGCGACGCCGAGGGTGATGGCGGTCTCGACGGCGCCGTCGAGACGCACGACGTCGGCGGTGACCCCCTTCGCCTCGAGGTGCGAGCGCACGAGGCCGGCATAGGAGGTGGCCACGCGACGACCGTCGAGGTCGGCGGCGCTGCTCGCCTCGCCGGGGCGGCCGGCGAAGCGGAAGGTCGAGCCGCCGAAGCCCAGACCCATGACCTCGGTGGCCGTGGAGCCGGAGTCGAGGAGCAGGTCGCGGCCGGTGATGCCGGCGTCGACCTGGCCCTTGCCGACGTAGAGGGCGACGTCACGCGGACGCAGGTAGAAGAACTCGACGTCGTTGTCCTGGTCGGCGACGATCAGCTCCTTGCTGTCGCGGCGGACGCGGTAGCCCGCCTCGCGGAGCATCTCGACGGTCGGTTCGGACAGGGAGCCCTTGTTGGGGACGGCGATGCGCACGGGAGTCCTCTCAGAGGTGGGTGTAGACGTCCTCGACGGTGAGCCCACCGTCGATCATGAGGACCTGCAGGTGGTAGAGCAGCTGGCTGATCTCCTCGGCCAGCTCCTCCTTGCTCTGGTACTCGGCCGCCATCCACACCTCGGCGGCCTCCTCGACGACCTTCTTGCCGATGGCATGGGTCCCCGCGTCGAGCTGGGCCACGGTGCCCGAGCCCTCGGGCCGCTCGGCTGCCTTGCGGGTGAGTTCGTCGAAGAGGCTCTCGAAGGTCTTCACAGGGCCCCAGACTAGTTGGCGAGCACGGTGGACTCGTCCACGGGCTCACGGTCCGGACGCTCCGTGCGCGAGGCACGCAGCCACACGACGAAGCCGTAGAGGACGAAGCCCGCGTAGACGGCGTAGAGGACGGCCGTCGGCAGGTAGCCGCTCGTCCACAGCAGCGGCACGCCGACGAGGTCGACGCCGATCCAGATGAGCCAGAACTCGTTCCACCCGCGGGCCATCGCATAGGTCGCCAGGAGCGAGCCCATGAAGATCCACGCATCGGCCACGTGGTACCAGCGCGGGGCGGGCCACCCGGCGCCGAGCATCGTGAAGACCTGTTGGGCCACCGCGATGCCGATGACCATCATCACGGCCAGGCCGGCGCGCTCGCCCCACGTGGCCCACCGCGGGGTGATCGCGTGGGCGTCACCCGTGTGCTGCTCGCGCTTGACCTGCCGCCAGCGCCACCAGCCGTAGACCGAGGTGATGATGAAGAAGATCTGCCGGGCCGACTGGCCGAAGAGCGGCGCCTTGTCGTCGACGCCCAGCGTGATGCCGATGTAGACGAAGAAGAGGATGACGTTGCCGACGATCCCGATCGGCCAGGCCCAGACCTTGCGGAGCATGCCGCCGACCGCCGAGGCCAAGCCGAAGCCGATGCCGATGACCTCCATGAGGGAGAGCCGGTAGCCGGCGATGTCGACGCCGGCCGAGTAGATCCATTCGATGATGGACATGGGTGATCCGATCCGCGCGCGCCGCTCCCGTCCGGACTGTCACCGTCGGCCCCGGGGTTCTGTTACCGGAGTTCACCGCCTGCCGCAGCAGTCGGGTCGCGGGCTCTCACCGCCGGTGCGGAGTTTCACCGCGTCACGTGGCACGTGCACGACCATTGTCCGAAGGGAGGGTCCGCGCGGCAATTCGGTGGTGCCGTGAAACGCGACACCCGCACACTGGGCCCATGGAGCTGACCGAGCAGTCCTTCCGTGCGCTGGCGCGCAGCTCGCCGTGGCGGTGGCGCTCCGTGCACCTCGTGCGCGAGGTCGGCGGCCCCGTGGGCGAAGGGGACGTCGAAGCCGTGATCCGGCGACCGCACCTCATGCGGGTGGTCGCCGACGGCGAGGTGCACGTGGTGCGGGACGGACCGACGCGGGTCGCGCCCTACACGCGCGACGGCAGGAGTGGCCCCGTCGACGTGCCCACGGCCGCCGATGTCAAGCCCGTGCTCGACGCCGACGGCCTGGTGCGCGTCCGTCCGGACAGTGCAGTGGTGGGTCTCGACGACCCGATGTGGCAGTCCTACGACTGGGTGGCGATGCTCGACCCGGTCGAGCTCGCGGACGGTTCGCCGTGGCGGGACCCCGCGACCGGCGCCGACGTCGAGACGCCACCGCTGGCCCCCGAGCCCTACCCCGAGCTGGACCGGCCGACGCGTGTCCCGGTCCCGGGCACGCTCGTGTCCGACCTGCGTGCCGGTGACCGGCACGGTCGGGCGACGTGGTGGGCGCGGGTCGTGCCGACGTGGGCCTACGAGCCGCGGTGCAGCTGCTGCCCGCTGCTGCCGAGCGAGGTCGCGGACCGGCTCGAGCACGACGAGGAGGGGTCCCCCTTCGTCCCGGGGCGCGAGTACCCGTCGGCTCACGACGTCGCGCTCGACGCGGCCACGGGCATCTGCGTCGAGATCCACGCTGTCGGCGGTCCGCGACCCGGGATCGTGCACGACGTGCGCATCCACGCGGTCGACGAAGCATACGGCGACGAGCTCTTCATCGAGCGCAGCCGCTGGCTGCCTCGCGCCCCACGGTTCCGGGGGCGCTGACCCGGCCGCGGCCGCAGGGTCTCGAAGGAAGGTGGTGGCGTTGACGTCACCCGACGGCATTGGTGCCACCTGGTTGCCCGGAGAAGGGGGACCAGGTGGCACCAACGCTCCCAACTGCGCAGGCCCCTGTCCGCCCGCCGCTGCCCGCTCCATCACACGGGTGACGGCCGCGGGCCGGATACCAGGTCAGTGCGCGTGCGCCCGGGCCAGCTCGCGCAGCTCGTCGACCGCCGCGGCGGCCGACTCGGCCCCGTAGACGGCCGACCCGGCGACGAAGACGTCGGCGCCGGCCTCGGCGCACTGCTCGATGGTCTTCGCCGAGACGCCGCCGTCGACCTGGACCCAGATGTCACCGCCGTGCTTCTTCACGGCCTCGCGCACCTGCGCGACCTTGGGCATCTGGTCGGCCATGAAGGACTGCCCGCCGAAGCCGGGCTCGACGGTCATGACGAGCACCATGTCGAGCTCGGGCAGGAGCTCCTCGTAGGGGGCGAAGGGGGTCCCCGGCTTGATCGCCATCGACGCCCGGGCGCCCTGGGCCCGGATGTCGCGGGCGAGCGTCACCGGGTCCTTGGCGGCCTCGATGTGGAAGGTCACGCTCTGCGCGCCCGCCTCGGCGTAGGGCGGTGCCCACCGGTCGGGGTCCTCGATCATCAGGTGGCAGTCGATCGGGATCGGGCTGACCTTGAGCAGCGACTCGACGATCGGCAGCCCGAGGGTGAGGTTGGGGACGAAGTGCGCGTCCATGACGTCGACGTGCGCCCAGTCGGCGTTGTCGATCGCCTGCAGCTCGGACTGCAGGTTGGCGAAGTCGGCGGACAGGATGCTCGGGGAGATCTGCACGAAGTTCCTTGTGGGAGAAGGGCGGTCAGCTCTGGTGGATGGACAGGACGTTGCCGACGGTGTCCTCGATCTGGAAGTGCTTCCCGATCGCGTCGTGCGTCAGCTCGAGGCGGAAGACGATGTCACCGCGCGCGCGGAGCCGCTCGTACTCCGCCTCGACGTCGTGGACGGCGAGCATGAGCGCGGTCAGACCCTCCCGGAACTGGTGCTCCTGGAAGCGGCGGGTGATCTCGTCGGTGATCGGCTCGAGGTTGATCTGACAGCCCATCTCCCACCCGGTGCTCGGGCCGAGGATGTAGAGCTGCTCGGAGTGGACGACGAGGGCGTCGCGCCAGCCGAGGACCTGCGTGTAGAAGTCGTAGGCCTTGGGGCCGTCGTTGACGTGGATGCCGGCGACGAGGACGCGCACGGTCAGGCCTTCTTCCGCAGGAGGGACAGGAACATGCCATCCGTGCCGTGCACGTGCGGCCACAGCTGGGCGTGCGGGCCGTCGCCGAGGGCACCGAGGTCGGCGACCGCCGCGCCGGCGAGCAGCTCGCGGGCGTCGAGCACCTCGACGTCGTCGCGCTTCTTGACGACGTCACGCACGACGAAGGTCGTCTCCGACAGGTGCGGGCTGCACGTCGCGTAGGCGACGACACCGCCGGGGCGGGTCGCGTCGATCCCGGCGGCGAGCAGGTCACGCTGCAGCGGCCCGAGCGCAGCCAGGTCACCGGGCTGGCGGCGCCAGCGGGCCTCGGGCCGACGGCGCAGCGCGCCGAGGCCGGTGCACGGCGCGTCGACGAGCACCCGGTCGTAGACCTCCGGCTCGTCGACGCCGACCTCGCGCCCGTCACCGGTGCGCACGACGATCTCGCGACCGGCGTCGGCCGCGGCGGCCACCGCCGGTCGCAGGCTCTGCCGGACGAGCTCGGTACGGTGCTCGCTCACCTCGTTGGCCACGAGGTCCGCGCCCTGCTGCAGCGCGAGGGCCGCGAGGAGACCGGCCTTGCCGCCGGGGCCGGCGCACAGGTCGAGCCACCGCTCGGGCGCACCGTCACTGCGCGGGGCGACCGGCGCGGCGGCGAGCGCGAGAGCCAGCAGCTGGCTCCCTTCGTCCTGGACCGCGGCGCGACCATCACGGATCGCCTCGAGGTCACCGGGGGCACCCGACTCCAACTCCGCGGCGAAGGGGGACCACCGCCCGGGCTGCGCACCGGCGGCGAGGAGCTCGTCGATCGTGGCCAGGCCGGGGCGGGCGACGAGCGAGACGTCGGCGGGCACGTTGTGCGCGGCGAGCAGGTCGGCGAGGACGTCGTCGGCGCTCTCGGGCGTCGCCGCACCGTGGCCGATGAGCGCCTGGCGCAGCGCCTTGACGACCCAGATCGGGTGCGACTGCGCGACCGCGAGGCGCTCGACGACCGGCTCGGCGGGCACGACGGCCTCGAGCCAGGCGTCGCGGCTGCGCTCACCGATGCGGCGCATCACGGCGTTGACGAGGCCGGCTGCGCCCTGCCCCGCGACGGAGCGGGCGAGCGCGACCGACTGGTCGGCGGCGGCGTGCTCGGGCACCCGCATGCCGAGCACCTGGTGGGCCCCCATCCGCAGGACGTCGAGGACTCCCCCGTCGAGCTTCGAGACGGGGCGCTGCGCGGCCTCGGCAATGATCGCGTCGTAGAGGCCCTGCATGCGCAGGGTCCCGTAGGTCAGCTCGGTGGCGAACCCGGCGTCACGGCCGCTCAGCCGCGCCCGGCGCAGCGCCTTGGGCAGCTCGAGGTTGGCATAGGCGCCCTCGTGCGAGACCGCCCGCAGCACGCGCAGCGCGGTTGTGCGCGGCACCTCCCCCTGGCGGGAGCGCGCCGAGGGTGCGGTCCGGGACTTCTGCCGCGGTCCGCGGTGCCCACCCTGGTCGCGCTGGCCGCCGCGCTGCCCGCGCCCTCCGTCACGTCGCTCGCTCATGCCGACTCCTCCCCGAGACGCTCACCGGCGTCGATCCGGACCCCACGGGCCCAGTCCGCGGCGGCCATCGGCTTCTTGCCGAGCGGGGTCACCTCGCCGAGGCGCACCGCGCGGTCGGCCGTGCCGACGAGGACCTCGCGCTTGCGGGCCTCGACGGTCCCGACGGGCAGGCTCTCGTCGGTGATCGTCACCGGCCCGACCTTGAGCCGCTCCCCGCGGAAGGTCGTCCACGCACCCGGCGCCGGCGTGCAGCCGCGCACGAGCCGGTCGACGGCGAGCGCCGGGTGACCGAAGTCGATCCGGGCGTCGTCGACGGTGAGCTTGGCAGCATGGCTGACGCCCTCGCCCGGCTGGGGCTGAGGCTCGAGGTCGCCGGAGGCGATGCCGTCCAGCGTCGCGACGAGCAGCGGCGCACCGGCGTCGGCGAGCCGGTCAAGGAGCGCCCCGGAGGTGTCGTCGGGGCGGATCCGCTCGGTCATCGTGCCGAAGACCGGTCCGGTGTCGAGGCCGGTCTCGATGAGGAACGTGCTCGCGCCGGTGATCTCGTCACCGGCGATGAGGGCCCGCTGGGCGGGAGCCGCGCCGCGCCACGCCGGGAGCAGGGAGAAGTGCAGGTTGACCCAGCCGTGGGACGGGATGTCGAGCAGCCGTGCCGGCAGCAGCGCGCCGTAGGCGACGACCGGGCAGCAGTCGGGCTCGAGCTCGGTGAGCCGGGCGACGAAGTCCTCGTCCGTCGGCCGGGTCGGCGTGAGCACCTCGAGACCGGCCTCCAGCGCGGCCACCTTGACCGGGGAGGGCTCGAGCCGACGGCCGCGCCCGACGCGGGCATCGGGTCGGGTGACCACGGCGACGACCTCGTGGTCGGAGTCGAGCAGGGCACGAAGGGAGGGGACGGCGACCTCGGGGGTCCCGGCAAAGATCAGTCGCACCCGGCGAAGTCTAGATGCCCCTGGCGGACCAACGGGTGGTGGTGGAAGACGCTGTCGTGGTGGACCTCCCCGACGAGCACGACGTCGACCGCCTGACCAGAGCTCGCGCGCGCCAGCGCCGCCCCGAGCTCGACATAGGTGCCACGTCCCTCGTGCTCCGTGGCCAGGACGAGGACGGCGTCGGCAGCCAGCGCTCCGTCGAGGTCGTTCGTGGCAATGCGCATCGCAGCCTCTGGAGCGTCGGCGTAGCCGCTGTCCCCCACGTCGATGTCCTCGCTCCGGGTCCAGTCGAAGGTCAGCTGATGACCAGCCGCGACGACTGCCGCCTGCACGGCCTGGACCTCGGTGACCGCAGCCAGGGGCGCTGCGACGTAGACCTTCATGCCGGGATGGTCGCAGGGCCGCCGACAGCCTCACCCGGCAGTGAGGTGCCCGACCTTGACCGAGGTCAGGTCCGGCGCCTTGCGCGCGCTCTCGCCCGCCCGCACGTCCTTGAGGGCCGCGGCCACGAGCGGGCCGTCGGCGAAGGGAGCGGTGACGACGAGTCGACGCTTGTCCTGCGAGCCCGTGACGGGCAGCGGCCCCAGCAGCTGCGCATGCGTCGCGGCCGCCCGCACCGCGTGCTCGATCGGCTCGACCCGCTTGCGGTCGGCGACGACCTCGGCGGTCCACGTCGTCGGGGGCAGCGACAGCTCGGCCCGCTCGGCCAGCTCGCGCGCGGCAAACCACTCCGGGTCCCACCGCACCAGGGCCTCCACGGCGGGGATCGTCACGTGCGAGGGCGCGCCGCACAGGACGACGACGCCCCCGTCGCTCCACGAGCGAGCCAGCCCGGCCGCCGCCACCCACCGGCGCACCGCCTCCTCTGCCGCCCGCAGGTCGGGCCGGTCGAGACTGGCCCAGGCGTCGAGGAGCAGCACGGCGGCATAGCCGCCCGCTGCCACCGGCTCGGCGCCCGGCGTGGCCACGACGATCGCGGGCTCGCTCCCGACACCCTCGTGGATCTCGCCCGCGCCGGAGGTGATGACGCGTGTGCCGGGGAAGGAACGGCCGATCTCCTCGGCCGTGCGGCGCGCGCCGATGATCCCGGCACGCAGCCGGTCGCCGTCGCAGTGCGGGCACTCGAAGCCGCGCGGGCTCTTGCCGCACCAGCCGCAGCGGGGCGGCTGGTCGGGAGCCGGCAGGGCGAGCGGTCCACGGCACTCGGGGCAGCGGGCCGGCGCCCGGCAGGTGGCGCAGGACATCGCGGGCAGATAACCCCGCCGCGGCACCTGCAGGAGGACCGGCCCCTGCTGCAGCGCCGCCGACGCGGCCCGGTGGGCCGACGAGGGGATGTGGGCCCGCGCGCCCGGCCCGTCGCGCTCCTCGTCGAGTCCCTCTCCGGCGACGAGCACCCGCGGAGCCTCGCGCCGTGGGGTCGCTCCCCCGACGAGGTGCACCCGACCGGCGTCGACGAGCGCCGCGACGTCGGTCGACATGGCCAGACCACCGACGAGCAGGGCGCAGCCCTCGACGTCGGCCCGGGTCGACAGCACCTCTCGCACGTGCGCATAGGGCGCGCGCGGCTCCTCGTGAAGGTCGTCGCCGTCGTCCCACCACGCGACGAGGCCGAGGTCGCGCACGGGCGCGTAGGCAGCGGCGCGCGTTCCGACGACGACCCGGACGTGGCCGCGCAGCACCTTGAGCCACGCGGTGTACCGCGCCTGCGGGCCTTGGTCGGCCGTCAGCCGCACGTGCTGGTCACGGCCGAGCACCTCCGTCAGGGCCGCGTCGACCCGCGCGACGTCGCGCTGGTCGGGCACGACGATGACCGTGCCCCGGTCGGAGAGCAGGGCGGCACGAGCTGCTTCGGCGAGGGCCCGCGGCCAGTCGCTCTCGGCCGGCCGCGAGGGGCCGGCGAGCCAGGCCGCGCGGGGCGACTCCCCCGCCGCGACACGTGACCACCACGCCGCACCGGCGCGGTACCCGGCCCACACCTCGGGCACGGCTGCAGGCGAAGGGAGATCCTCCCCTTCGCTCTGCTCGTCCGTCGCCGACTCGTCGGCCGCGGTCTCGTCGGCCGCCGGCGGCTCGACGGGCAGCGCATTCTCGGCGCGGGCGTGCCGGGGCGGGATCGCTAGCCGCAGCACGTCCATCACCGTGCCGGCCTGGTGGCGGGAGACCCGACGGGCCAGCTCGAGGACCTGCGGCGTGAGCACGGCCTCCGGCGAGACGACGGTGCGGATCGGGGCCAGCCGCCCGGTGTGCTCCGCGACGTCGCTGCGCTCGACGACGTAGCCGGCGAGGTCACGCCCGGCGAAGCGCGCCTTGACCCGCACGCCCGGCTGCGCGGCCTCGTCGAGCTCCTCGGGCACGAGGTACTCGAAGGGCCGGTCGAGATGGACCAGCCCCGAGTCGACGAGGACCTGGGCGACGCGCACGGGGACAAACGTAACCGGGCGGTGTGTCAGCCGGCCGGGTGCACCTGCCGAGCCCAGTCGGCGAGCAGCGCGGCGACCACCTCGGGGCGGTCGAGGTGCACGTTGTGACCGGCCCGGTCCAGCGACGCGGTGCTCCCCCGCGGCAGCCCACGGGCCCAGTCCCACTGGTCGTCGACCCCGACGATCGCGTCCTGGCGCCCGGTGACGACGAGGACGGGCAAGTCGAGGTCGCCGGGCGAGGGCATCGGCAGCGCGTAGGCGGCCGCGAGGCGCCTCCCGGCCTCTGGGTCGCCCGCCCGCAGCCCCGGCAGGACCGCCCGGCGGAAGGCCTCCCAGCCCTGCCGGGTCTGGTCGATGGCGACGGCCGCGTACTCCACGGCGTCGGCCGGGTCGAGCGACGCGAGCAGTTGCGGGTCCTCGCGGACCTGGGCGCGCGCCCGCCTCCGCCGGTCATGCTGTGCGACGACGACGGGGGCCAGCAGCGCCAGCCCGAGGCACTGCCCGGCCCGGCGGGCGGCGAGGTCTGCCGCCAGCAGGCCACCCATGGAGTTGCCCACGACGGCGAAGGGGGTCTCCCCCACGGTCTCGCCGACCCACGCGTCGAGCCAGTCGGCGAGGTCGGTGAGACCGCCGCGCCCCTCGAGCGCCGGGCTGCGGCCGAAGCCGGGCAGGTCGACGTAGATCCGTTCCCACCTCCCCGGGGCGGCGAAGACCTCGTCGAGCTCGAGGAGCAGGCGGTGGTCGACGCCGTTGCCGTGGACCATGACGAGAGGGACGCCCGTCCCCCGGCGCACGACGTGCGGGCGGGGACGGACGTCCCTCTCGGACGTCACGGGGATCAGCGGACCGCGGCCTGCAGGGCCTCGACCTTCGTCGTCTGCTCCCACGGGAAGGGGTTGTCGTAGCCGGCGGCCTCGGTGCGACCGAAGTGGCCGTAGGCGGCGGTCGGCGCGTAGATCGGGCGGAGCAGGTCGAGCTCCTCCACGATGGCCAGCGGCCGCAGGTCGAAGACCGCGTTGACGGCCGCCTGGATCTTGTCGACCGGGACCTTCTCGGTGCCGAAGGTCTCGATGTAGAGGCCGACCGGCTGGGCGGCGCCGATCGCGTAGGCGACCTGGACCTCGCAGCGACCGGCGAGGCCGGCGGCGACGACGTTCTTGGCGACCCAGCGCATGGCATAGGCGGCGGAGCGGTCGACCTTCGACGGGTCCTTGCCCGAGAAGGCGCCGCCACCGTGACGGGCCATGCCGCCGTAGGTGTCGACGATGATCTTGCGACCGGTGAGGCCGGCGTCGCCCATGGGGCCGCCGATGACGAACTTGCCGGTCGGGTTGATCAGGGTGCGGTAGTCGGAGGTGTCGAGCTCGACGCCGGACTCCTTGAGCGCGGCCATGACCGGCTCGAAGACGTGCGCCTTGATGTCGGCCGGCAGCTGGCGCTCGTGGTCGATCTCGGCGGAGTGCTGCGTCGAGAGCACGACGGTGTCGAGGCGCACGGCGCGGTCACCGTCGTAGTCGATGGTCACCTGGGTCTTGCCGTCGGGGCGCAGGTAGTCGAGCTCGCCCGACTTGCGCACCTCGGTGAGGCGCTGCGAGAGCCGGTGGGCGAGGAAGATCGGCAGCGGCATGAGCTCGGGCGTGTCCTCGCAGGCGTAGCCGAACATCAGGCCCTGGTCGCCGGCGCCCTGCTTGTCCTTGGGGTCGACGCCACCGGTGCGGTTCTCGTAGGCCGTGTCGACGCCCTGGGCGATGTCGGGGCTCTGCGCGCCGATCGAGATCGAGACACCGCAGGAGCGACCGTCGAAGCCCTTGTCCGACGAGTCGTAGCCGACGCCCTCGGCGATGACCTTGCGCACCAGCTGCGGGATCTCGACATAGGCCTCGGTGGAGACCTCACCGGCGATGTGGACCAGGCCCGTGGTGACCATCGTCTCGACGGCGACGCGGCTGCGCGGGTCGGCCTCGAGCATCGCGTCGAGGATCGAGTCGGAGATCTGGTCGCAGATCTTGTCGGGGTGACCCTCGGTCACCGACTCCGAGGTGAAGAGACGTCCGGACACGCAGCACTCCCATGGTCGTGGACGGACGATCGTGGTGACCGCCCGGTACGGGCCCGGCCAGTCTAAGCACCCGGGCTCAGTCGGCGACGGTGGATCCCACGACGACGTCCCAGATCCCGTGCGAGACGACCGACTTGCTCGCCGGGCCGATGTCGACGGCGCCAGCGCTGCCCCGGGTGAGCACGTGCACCGTCGTCTCGTCGGCGCCGAAGGTCTTGTCGACGCCGACCTCGTTGACGACGAGCAGGTCGCAGCCCTTGCGCGCGAGCTTGGCGCGGCCGAGCTCGAGGACGGAGCCGGTCGCATCGCCGGTCTCGGCGGCGAAGCCGACGATGATCGGCGAGCTGGCCTCGCCGCGGGCCGCGACGAGCCCGGCGAGGATGTCGGGGTTGCGCACGAGCCGGATCGTCGGTGCCGCGTCGGGGTCGGCCGGGTCGTGCGTCTTCTTGATCTTGCTCTCGGCGTACTCCGCCGGGCGGAAGTCGGCGACCGCAGCCACCATGACGACGACGTCGTGCTCCGTGGCGCGGGCCGTCATCTCGGTCTCGAGCTCGAGCGCGGTCTGCACCGGCACGACGGTGATGCCGTCCGGCACCGGCAGGTCGAGGTTGGCCGCGACGAGGGTGACCCGGGCACCCCGGGCCGCGGCGGTCTCGGCGAGGGCCAGGCCCTGCTTGCCGGAGCTGCGGTTGCCCAGGTAGCGCACCGGGTCGAGCGGCTCGCGGGTGCCGCCGGTGCTGATGAGCACCCGGCGTCCCTCGAGGTCGCGGGTCGGCGACGAAGCGCTCGCCTCGACTGCGGCCATCGCGGCGGCGTGGATCACCTCGGGCTCCGGGAGGCGCCCGGGGCCGGTGTCGGCGCCGGTCAGCCGGCCGGAGTCGGGCTCGACGACGGTGACCCCGCGCTCGCGCAGGGTGGCGACATTGGCCCGCGTCGCCGCGTGCTCCCACATCTCGGTGTGCATGGCCGGGGCCATGACGACCGGGCAGCGGGCGGTGAGCAGGACATTGGTCAGCAGGTCACCGGCGAGGCCGTGCGCGGCCTTGGCGAGCAGGTCGGCCGTCGCGGGCGCGACGACGACGAGGTCGGCGGTCTGGCCCAGACGCACGTGCGGCACGTCGGTGATGTTGCTCCAGACGTCGGTCTGGACGGGGCGACCCGAGAGGGCCTCCCACGTCGGGGCCCCGACGAAGCGCAGCGCGGCCTCGGTCGGGACGACCGTCACCTCGTGCCCGCCCTCGGTGAGCAGGCGCAGCAGCAGGGCAGCCTTGTAGGCGGCGATGCCGCCCGCGACACCGAGGACGATGCGCACGAAGGGGGACCCGTCAGGCCTCGTCGACCGGCGCCTCGGCGACCGGTGCGGCGGGCGCGGCGCCCTCCTCGGGGGTGGCCTCCTTGGTCAGCAGACCTTCGTTGATCTCGCGCAGCGCGATCGACAGCGGCTTGTCGTGGACCTGCGCGTCGACGAGGGGGCCGATGTACTCGAGCAGGCCCTCCTGCAGCTGGGAGTAGTAGGCGTTGATCTGACGGGCGCGCTTGGCGCCGTAGATGACGAGGGCGTACTTGGAGTCCGCCTTGGTCAGGAGGTCGTCGATCGGCGGGTTGGTGATGCCGATGGGGTTGGCCTGGGTGCCGGACACGTCGAGGTGGTCCTTGTCGTCGGGGTCAGGTGGTCGATCTCATCAATGATACGAGTTCCTCCGCCGCACGACGAATGTCGTCGTTGACGATGACGTGGTCGAACTCGCCCTGGGCCGCCAGCTCGACCTTCGCGGTCTCCAGCCGGACGGCTCGCTCCTCGGCCGTCTCGGTCCCCCGACCCTCGAGCCGACCGACGAGCTCCTCCCACGACGGGGGCGCGAGGAAGACGAAACGCGCGTCGGGCATCGAGGCCCGCACCTGACGTGCCCCCTGCAGGTCGATCTCGAGCAGCGGCAGCCGGCCGGCCTCGAGCGCGTCGTCGACGGGCCCGCGCGGCGTGCCGTAGGAGGCCCGACCGTGGACGACGGCCCACTCGAGCATCTCGCCGCGCGTGACCATGTCGGCGAAGTCGTCGCCGCTGATGAAGCAGTAGTGCACGCCGTCGACCTCGCCCGGCCGCGGCGGTCGGGTCGTCGCGGAGACCGAGAGCCACACCTCGGGGTGGTGCTCGCGGATCCACGCGGCGACGGTCCCCTTGCCGACGGCGGTCGGGCCGGCGAGGACGGTGAGGCGGGGGCTGCTCATGTGAACCTCTCCAGGAGTGCGGCGCGCTGGCGGGGACCGAGCCCGCGCAGTCGGCGCGAGTCGGCGATGTCGAGCTCGTCCATCACCCGACGGGCGCGGGCCGGGCCCACGCCGGGCAGGGACTCGAGCACGGTGGCGACCCGGGTGCGGCTCAGGACCGGGTCGTCGTCGGCCGCGGCGAGGGCCTCGGCCAGGGTGGTGCGCCCGTGCTTGAGCCGGTCACGCAGCAGCGAGCGCTGCCGCCGGGCCTCGGCGGCCTGCTCGAGCGCCCGGGCACGCTGCTGCGCACTGAGGCTCGGGACGGACACTGCTCCTCCAGGGCGACCGGGGACGGGGTGCCGTCACCTTCTCACGCCGCGGTGATGCGGGCCACCTCGGTCGCGACCTCACGGGCCCGGGAGCGAAGGGAGGAGACGTCCGGTCCCGCACGCAGCACGTCGCGGCTGCTGCTGGCGAGGACCTGCGGGAGCGCGCCGGCGAAGACGTCGCGCACGTCCTGCGCGGTGCCACCCTGCGCCCCCAGGCCGGGAGCGAGGATCGGCCCGGCCATGGCCGGCAGGTCGACGCCCAGGTCGCGCACGGCCGAACCGACCGTCGCACCGACGACGAGCCCGATGCTGCCGAGCTCGCCGGCCTCGCGGGCGGCGGCGTTGTCGGCGGCGGCCTCGTCGGCGACCGCGCCGGCGACCGAGCGCCCGTCGGCCAGCCGCGCGTGCTGGACGCTCGCCCCCTCGGGGTTGGAGGTCAGCGCGAGGACGAAGACCCCGCGACCGGTCGCGTGGGCGAGGTCGATCGCCGGGCGCAGCGAGCCGTAGCCGAGATAGGGGCTCAGGGTGATCGCATCGGCCGCGGCCGGTGCGTCCTTGCCGAGGAAGGCCTCGCCGTAGGCGTCGACGGTCGTGCCGATGTCGCCGCGCTTGACGTCGAGGAGGGTCAGGGTGCCGGCGTCACGCAGGTCGGTGAGGGCCCGCTCGAGGATGGCCACCCCCTGCGCCCCGAAGACCTCGAAGAAGGCCGACTGGGGCTTGACCGCGGCCACCGAGCCACCGAAGGCCTCGACGCAGGTCATCGTGAAGCGCTCGAGCCCGGCGAGGTCGTAGGTCAGCCCCCACGACTCGACGAGGGCCCGGTGCGGGTCGAGGCCCGCGCACAGCGGACCGTGCTCGTCCATCGCGGCCCGCAGGCGCTCCCCGAACGTTCCCTGAGGTGCGACGGAGTCGCCACGAAGGGTGGTCTCGGTGCTCATGGCGTGAACCTCTCGTGGGCGATGCCGACGACGTCGGCGAGACGGGTGAAGCCACGCTCTGCGACGAGCGCTTCGAGCTCGCGACCGACCCGCTCGGGGGCGGTCGGGTCGTTGAAGGCCGCGGTGCCGACCTGGATCGCGCTCGCACCGGCGGCGACCAGCTCGAGGGCATCACGGCCGCTGCGCACTCCCCCGACACCGACGATCGGCGCGGTCTTGATCCGCCCGGCCCGCATCGCCCCGGCGACCTGCCAGACGGCGCGCACGGCCATCGGCCGGATCGCCGGGCCGGAGAGCCCTCCGGTCGCGGCGATGAGGTGCGGCCGCAACCGGTCGACGTCGATGGCCACCCCGAGGGTGGTGTTGATCATCGTCAGGCCGTGGGCGCCGGCCTTGAGGACCGTGTCGGCGATCTCGACGATGTCGGTGACATCGGGGCTGAGCTTTGCGAGCATCGGCAGGCCCCGCGGGACCTCCTCTCGCACGAGGGTCATCACCTTGTGGGAGCTCGCCGGGTCGCAGGCGAAGACGAGCCCGCGGTTGGCGACGTTGGGGCACGAGATGTTGACCTCGATGGCGGCCACCGCGCTCGCGTAGCGGCTGCGCACGACGGCGCGGGCGACGCCCGCGAACTCCGAGGCGGTGTTGCCGGCGATCGAGACGACGACACGCGCACCGATCGAATGCAGCCAGGCGAGGTCCTCGTCGACGAAGGCCTGCACCCCCGGGCCCTGCAGGCCGATCGAGTTGAGCATCCCGGAGGGCGTCTCGGCCATGCGGGGCGTGCCGCGCCCGGAGACCGGCTGGGCCTTGACCGACTTGGTGACGAAGGCACCCAGCTGGGCGACGTCGATGAAGCGGTGCATCTCCCGGCCGTTGGCCGCGCACCCGCTGGCGGTCATCATCGGGTTGGGCAGGCGGACCCCGGCGAGGTCGACGGACATGTCCACAGGCGAAGGGGGTGCAGCGGGCGTGGTCATCGGGCCTCCTTCGGGGCGCCGACGGCGTCGGCGGGCACGTGGCACAGGCCGTCCTCGAAGGCATCCCAGCGCACGCGGTCGCCGCGGAAGACCGGGCCCTCGAGGCAACTGCGGACCATCTTCGTCGTGCCCCGGGCATCGCGCACGGGCATGACGCAGGTCATGCAGATGCCGACACCGCAGGCCATGGCCTCCTCGACGGCGACCTGGGCGACGATGCCGTGGTCGGCGGCGATGTCGCTCATCGAGCGCAGCATGCCCATCGGGCCGCAGCCGTAGAGCACACCGGCCCCGGTGCGGGCGATGAGGTCGGGCAGCACGTCGGAGACCCAGCCCTGCGTCCCGGCGGACCCGTCGTCGGTGGTCACGGTGACCCCGTCGGCGACGCGGCGGGCCTCGACGACCCCGAAGAGCCGGTCGGCGGAGGCGGCCCCGAGGACGATCTCGACCGGGCAGCCGCGCTCGCGCAGCTGCTCGGCGAGCCAGAAGAGCGGCGCGGAGCCGTAGCCACCGCCGACGAGGATGCACGGCACCGGCTGCGAGGGCAGCGGGAAGCCGCGACCCAGCGGGCCGACGACGCTCACCGACTCCCCCGGCTCCAGGGCCGTGAGGATCTGGGTGCCGGGGCCGTGGGCGGCGACGACGATCTCGGTCGTGCCGCCGTAGGTGCCGACCGGGCTGACCCGGTGGATCGAGAAGCTGCGCCGCAGCAGCATCGAGCTCGTGCCGTCACCGACGGCGAGCGCGACGAACTGCCCCGGTCGGGCGATCTCCGCCAGGCCGGGCGTGACGAGCGTCAGGTGCCGGTAGGCACCGACCGCGACATTGCCGAGGACCTCGGCCTCGACCTGGACGACGCCCGCACCCTCGCGGGCGGCGACGGTGCGGGCGGTCACCGCCGGACCCCGTAGAGGTCGAGGTCGCGCGCGTGCTCCTGCAGCGGCTTGACCCGCAGCTCGCCGTGCATCCGCGCCTCGATGGCCTGGACCGCGGCGGTGAGCTGCTGGACCGTCGTGACGATCGGCTTGTCCATCGCCGTCGTCGCCGCGCGGATCGCGTAGCCATCGGCCCGGGCGTGCTGCCCCGACGGGGTGTTGAAGACGATGTCGACGTCGCCCGCGAGGATCCGGTCGACGATGCTCGACTCCCCTTCGCCGCGCTCGGAGTGCTTGGTGACGACCTCGCACTCGACGGCATTGCGGCGCAGCACGTCGGCCGTGCCCTCCGTCGCGAGGATCGTGAAGCCGAGGTCGGCCAGGCGCTTGATCGGGAAGATCATCGCCCGCTTGTCGCGGTTGGCGACGGAGACGAAGACATTGCCGTTCGTCGGCAGGCCGCTCGCCAGCGAGCCGAGCTGGCTCTTGGCGAAGGCCGCGCCGAAGTCGGCGTCGATGCCCATGACCTCGCCCGTGGAGCGCATCTCGGGGCCGAGGAGGGAGTCGACGACGTCGCCCTCCTTCGTCCGGAAGCGCTTGAAGGGCAGCACGGCCTCCTTGACCGACATCGGCGCGTGCGCCGGCATCGAACCACCGTCGGCATCGCGCGGGAGCATGCCCTCGGCCTTGAGCTCGGCGATGCTCGCGCCGAGCATGACGCGGGCCGCGGCCTTGGCGAGCGGCACGCCCGTGGCCTTGGCGACGAAGGGGACGGTCCGCGAGGCGCGCGGGTTGGCCTCGAGGACGTAGAGGACGTCCTGCGCCAGGGCGAACTGCACGTTCATCAGGCCGCGTACGCCGATGCCCTCGGCGAGGGCGAGGGTCGCCTCGCGGACGCGCTGCAGCTCGGAGGTGCCGAGCGTCGCCGGCGGGAGGGTGCAGCTGGAGTCACCGGAGTGGATGCCGGCCTCCTCGATGTGCTCCATGATCCCGCCGAGGTACATCTCGGTGCCGTCGTAGAGCGCGTCGACGTCGATCTCGATCGCGTCGTCGAGGAAGCGGTCGACGAGGATCGGGTGCTCGGGGCTGGCGATCGCCGCCCGGGTGACGTACTCCGAGAGGGTCGCGTCGTCGTAGACGATCTCCATGCCGCGGCCACCGAGGACGTAGGACGGCCGCACGAGGACCGGGTAGCCGATCTCGCGGGCGATCTCGACGGCCTCCTCCGCGCTGAAGGCGGTGCCGTGCTTGGGGGCGTTGAGCCCGGCCTCGTGCAGGACCCGGCCGAAGTGGCCCCGGTCCTCCGCCAGGTCGATCGCCTCGGGCGAGGTGCCGACGATCGGCACACCCTCGGCCTTGAGCTGGTCGGCCAGGCCGAGAGGCGTCTGCCCGCCGAGCTGGACGATGACGCCGGCCACCGGTCCGGCCTGGGTCTCGGCGTGGATCACCTCGAGGGCGTCCTCGAGGGTGAGCGGCTCGAAGTACAGGCGGCTGCTCGTGTCGTAGTCGGTCGAGACCGTCTCGGGGTTGCAGTTGACCATGACCGTGTCGTAGCCGGCATCGCGCAGGGCGAAGCTCGCGTGCACGCACGAGTAGTCGAACTCCACGCCCTGGCCGATGCGGTTGGGGCCCGAGCCGAGGATGATGACCGCCGGCCGCTCGCGCGGCTCGACCTCGGTCTCCTCGTCGTAGGAGCTGTAGTGGTAGGGCGTGCGCGCGGCGAACTCCGCGGCGCAGGTGTCGACCGTCTTGAAGACCGGGCGGACCCCGAGGGCGTGCCGGACCCCGCGCACGACGGCCTCGTCCATCCGGCGCAGCCGGGCGATCTGGGCGTCGGAGAACCCGTGGCGCTTGGCCAGGCGCAGCACCTGCGGGTTGAGCTCCGGGGCGTCGTGGACCTGCTGGGCGACCTCGTTGATCAGCTCCATCTGGTCGAGGTACCAGGGGTCGATCTTCGTCGCCTCGTGGACCTCCTCGACCGACAGACCCGCACGCATGGCCTGCTGGACCTGGACGATCCGCCCGTCGGTCGGCACCTTCGCCGCCTCGAGGAGTGCCCGGCCCTGCTCGAGCGTCGGCTGGTCACCGTCCCAGTGGAAGGCGGCGCCCGAGCGCTCGGCGGAGCGCAGCGCCTTCTGCAGGGCTTCGGTGAAGTTGCGCCCGATGGCCATCGCCTCGCCGACGGACTTCATCGTCGTCGTGAGGGTCGGGTCGGCGGCCGGGAACTTCTCGAAGGCGAAGCGCGGCACCTTGACGACGACGTAGTCGAGGCTCGGCTCGAAGGCCGCGGGGGTCTCCTCGGTGATGTCGTTGGGCACCTCGTCGAGGGTGTAGCCGATGGCCATCTTCGCCGCGATCTTCGCGATCGGGAAGCCGGTGGCCTTCGACGCCAGCGCCGAGGAGCGCGAGACGCGCGGGTTCATCTCGATGACGATCATCCGGCCGTCGGCGGGGTTGATCGCGAACTGGATGTTGCAGCCGCCGGTCTCGACCCCGACCTCGCGGATGACCGCGATGCCGACGTCGCGCATGCGCTGGTACTCGCGGTCGGTGAGGGTCAGGGCGGGGGCGACGGTGATCGAGTCACCGGTGTGCACGCCGACCGGGTCGAAGTTCTCGATCGAGCAGACGACGACGACGTTGTCCGCCGTGTCCCTCATCACCTCGAGCTCGTACTCCTTCCACCCGAGGATCGACTCCTCGAGCAGCACCTCGGTCGTCGGGCTGTACTGCAGGCCGGCGCCGGCGATGCGGCGCAGGTCGGTCTCGTCGTAGGCGAAGCCCGAGCCCAGGCCGCCCATCGTGAAGGAGGGACGCACGACGACCGGGTAGCTCAGCTCCTCGGCGGCCGCGAGGCACTCGTCCATCGTGTGGCAGATGACCGAGCGGGCCGACTCGGCGCCGCAGCGCTCGACGACGCCCTTGAAGCGCTCGCGGTCCTCGCCGAGCTCGATGGCCTCGACGCTCGCACCGATGAGCGGGCAGCCGTACTTCTCGAGCACGCCGGCCTCGTGGAGCGAGATCGCGGCGTTGAGGGCCGTCTGGCCACCGAGGGTGGCGAGCACGGCGTCGGGGCGCTCGCGCTCGATGATCTTCTCGACGACCTCGGGGGTGATCGGCTCGACGTAGGTCGCGTCGGCGAACTCCGGGTCGGTCATGATCGTCGCGGGGTTGGAGTTGACGAGGATGACCCGGATGCCCTCCTCGCGCAGGACGCGGCACGCCTGGGTGCCGGAGTAGTCGAACTCGCAGGCCTGGCCGATGACGATCGGGCCGGAGCCGATGACGAGGACGCTGGAGATGTCGTCGCGCTTGGGCATCAGGCCTGCGCCTCCTTCGTGCTGAGCAGGTCGGTGAAGCGGTCGAAGAGGTAGGCGGCATCGTGCGGGCCGGCCGCGGCCTCCGGGTGGTACTGGACGGAGAAGCCGAGCAGCCGGCCCCCGTCGTCGTGCAGCTCGAGACCTTCGACGACGTCGTCGTTGAGGCACACGTGGCTCACGGTGGCCCTGCCGAAGGGGGTCTGCGTCGCCTCGTCGAGGGGTGCGTCGACGGCGAAGCCGTGGTTGTGCGCGGTGACCTCGACCTTGTTGGTCGTCCGGTCGAAGACCGGCTGGTTGATGCCCCGGTGGCCGTACTTGAGCTTGTAGGTGCCGAAGCCGAGCGCCCGGCCGAAGAGCTGGTTGCCGAAGCAGATGCCGAAGTACGGCAGCCCCCGGCGCAGCGCCTCCTGGAGCAGCTCGACCTGGTCACCGGCGGTCGCCGGGTCGCCGGGGCCGTTGCTGAAGAAGAGCCCGTCCGGGGAGACCGCCAGCACGTCCTCGATCGTCGCCGTGGCTGGCAGGACGTGCACCTCGATCCCGCGCTCCGCGAGGCGGGTCGGGGTCATCGTCTTGATGCCGAGGTCGAGGGCCGCGACGGTGAAGCGCTTGTCCCCCTTCGCCTCGACGACATAGGGCTCGCTCGTGCTCACCTGGGCGGCGAGGGCCGAGCCGGCCATCTCGGGGGCCGCGGTGACCCGCTCGAGCATCGCGGCGTCGTCGGTCACGGCCTCGCCGGAGAAGATGCCGACCCGCATGGCCCCGCGCTCGCGCAGGTGACGGGTCAGGGCCCGGGTGTCGATGCCGGCGATGCCGACGACACCCTGCGTCGTCAGCTCGTCCTCGAGGGTGCGGCGCGAGCGCCAGTTGCTCGGGCGCAGCGCGGGGTCGCGCACGACGTAGCCCGCGACGTGGATGCGGGAGGACTCGTCGTCCTCGTCGTTCCACCCGGTGTTGCCGACGTGCGGGGCCGTCATGACGACGACCTGGCCACGGTAGCTCGGGTCGGTGAGGGTCTCCTGGTAGCCGGTCATGCCGGTGCTGAAGACCGCCTCGCCGACGGTCTCGCCGACGGCCCCGTAGGCCGTGCCGGCGAAGGTGCGTCCGTCCTCGAGGACGAGGACGGCCGGTGCGGTGTCACCGGTGCTGCTGTGCGTGCTCAATTGCTGACCTCTCCGTCGGCGGCCGTGACGCGGCCGCGCAGGATCGTCGTGCGGACGCGCCCGGTGAGGGTGTGCCCGGCGAAGGGGGTGTTGCGGGACAGGGAGTGCGACGCGGCCGGGTCGACGGTGATCCGGTCGGTCGGGTCGACGAGGACGAGGTTGGCGGGGGCGCCCACCTCGATCGCGCGACCGTGGTCGGTGAGGCCGGCGATGCGCGCCGGCGCGTGGGACATCCGCTCGGCGAGGGTCGCCAGGTCGATCCGACCCGAGTCCACCATGACGTCGTGGACGACGGCGAAGGCGGTCTCCAGGCCGAGCATGCCGAAGGCCGCGTCGGGGAAGGCGTGCTCCTTGTCGTGGCGAGCGTGCGGGGCGTGGTCGGTGGCGACCGCGTCGATCGTGCCGTCGGCGAGGGCCTCGCGCAGGGCCTCGACGTCCTCGGCGGGGCGCAGCGGCGGGTTGACCTTGTAGACCGGGTCGTAGCCGGTGAGCAGGTCGGTCGTCAGCACGAGGTGGTGCGGCGTGACCTCGGCGGTGATCCGGGCGCCGCGGCGCTTGGCCCAGCGCACGGCCTCGACGCCCTCGGCCGTCGAGACGTGGGCGACGTGCACCCGGGAGCCGGTGTGCAGAGCGAGCTCGGCGTCGCGGGCGATGATGCTCGACTCGGCGACGGCGGGCCAGCCGGTCAGGCCGAGCCGACCGCTGAGCTCGCCCTCGTGGCAGCAGGCCGCCGGGCCGGCGAGCGCCGGGTCCTGGCTGTGCTGCGAGATGACGCCGTCGAAGGCGCGCACGTACTCGAGCGCCCGGCGCATGACCCGCGCGTCGTGGACGCAGCGGCCGTCGTCGGAGAAGACGCGCACCCGGGCGCGGGAGCGGTGCATCAGGCCGAGCTCGGCGAGCTCGGCGCCCTCGAGCCCCTTGGTCACCGAGCCGATCGGCTGCACGTCGCAGTGACCGGCGGCGACTCCGAGGTCGAGCACGCGCTCGGCGGCCTCGGCGGTGTCGGTCACCGGGCTCGTGTTGGCCATGGCGAGCACCGCGGTGAATCCGCCCGCGGCGGCCGCGGCGGAGCCCGTCGCGACCGTCTCGGCGTCCTCGCGACCGGGCTCGCGCAGGTGGGTGTGCAGGTCGACCAGACCGGGCAGGAGGGCGAGGCCGTCGCCGTCGACCCGGTGGGTGTCGGTGCCGGCACCTGCCGCGGCGTCGGCTCCGACGGCTGCGATGACGCCGTCGCGGACGAGGACGTCGGCGGTCGTCGCGCCGAGCAGCGAGGCACCGGTGATGAGCAGGTCGCGGGTGTCGAGGTCGCTCATGCCGCGCCCCCCTTCGTCGTCGGGCCGGAGGCCAGCAGGTGGTAGAGGACGCTCATCCGCACGGCGACGCCGGAGCTCACCTGGTCGAGGACCAGGCTGCTCGCCGCGTCGGCCGCGTCGGCGGCGATCTCGAGGCCACGGTTCATCGGGCCGGGGTGGCAGATGACCGCCTCGGGGTTGGCCGCCGTCAGCGCGGCGAGGCGGTCGCGGGTCAGGCCGTAGCCGACCGTGTACTCGCGGGCCGTGGGGAAGAAGCCGCCGGACATCCGCTCGCGCTGCACGCGCAGCATCATCAGCGCGTCGACCCCGGAGGCGATGACCTCGTCGAGGTCGTCGCTCAGGGCGAAGCCCTCGGCCTGCGCCCACGCGGTCGCGCCGCTCGGCATGAGCGTCGGCGGGGCGACCACGGTCACCTCGGCACCCATGCGGGGCAGGGCCAGCACGTTGGAGCGGAAGACGCGGCTGTGCGTCACGTCGCCGACGATCGCGACCCGCTTGCCCTCGAGCGAACCCAGCCGGCGCTCGATCGTGTAGGCGTCGAGCAGTGCCTGCGTGGGGTGCTCGTGGGTGCCGTCGCCGGCGTTGACCACGCTCGTCGGCGTGCTCGACTCGTCGAACCACCGCGCGACCTGGTGGGCCGCACCGGAGGCCTGGTGGCGCATGACGATCGCGTCGACCCCCATGGCCGCGATGGTGCGCACGGTGTCGCGGAGGGACTCCCCCTTCGACGTGCTGGAGCCCTTGCCGGTGATGTTGATCGTGTCGGCACTCATCCACTTGCCCGCGATCTCGAAGGAGGAGCGGGTGCGGGTGGAGTCCTCGAAGAAGAGGTTGATGACGGTGCGCCCGCGCAGGGTCGGGATCTTCTTGACCTCGCGGTGCTGCACCTCGTGCATCTCGGCGGCGGTGTCGAGGACCGCCCGCAGGGCGTCGTCGTCGAGGTCGGCGACGGAGAGCAGGTGGCGGGTCATCGCTCACCACCCCCGGAGATCGTCACCGCGTCGTCGACACCGTCGTGCTCCGCCAGGCGCACGGTGACCCGCTCGGCCTGGGAGGTCGGCAGGTTCTTGCCGACGTGGTCCGCGCGGATCGGCAGCTCGCGGTGGCCACGGTCGACGAGGACCGCCAGCCGCACCGCGCGGGGGCGGCCGTAGTCGGCGAGCGCGTCGAGGGCCGCGCGCACGGTGCGGCCGGAGTAGAGCACGTCGTCGACGAGGACGACGATCTTGTCGTCGACCCCGGAGGCGGGGAAGGTCGTCTGCTGCGGCGCCCGCGTGGGCCGCGCGCGCAGGTCGTCGCGGTACATCGTGACGTCGAGGGAGCCGACCGGCACGGAGCTGCCCTCGATCTCGGCGACGAGGTCGGCGAGGCGGTGGGCGAGCTCGACGCCGCGACTGGGGATGCCGAGCAGGACGACGTCCGCGGCCCCCTTGTTGCGCTCGACGATCTCGTGGGCGATGCGGCGCAGCGCTCTGCCGACGTCGGAGGTGCTCATGACCTCACGGGCGGGCGGCTGCTGGCCGTCCTCTGGGGGCGTGTCCGGACACATGGGTGTCTCAAGACCTCCTTCTCTGCCTCACGGGACAGTGGTTAAAGGATGTCGATCGGCCCCGACTCTACCCGCGCCCGACCGCTCGGCCGAACCCGTCTCACCAACCCTGCATCACCCTAGGGTCGTGCAGGGTTGGGTTGGCCCAACTCTGCACGACCCTAGGGTCTTGCAGAGTGACGCAGGCGTTTTGCTTATGCGTTCCATAACTTCCTATTATCTTCCGGTGACCGACACCCCCGCTCTGCTCGACGTGCGCGGCCTGCGCAAGGAGTTCGCCTCCGCCCGCGGCCCCGTCGTCGCCCTGGACGACATCACCCTGTCGATCCCCCAGGGCTCCATCCACGGCATCGTCGGCCGCTCCGGCGCCGGCAAGTCGACGCTCATCCGCTGCCTCACCGGGCTCGAGCAGCCGACCGCCGGGACCGTCGTCCTCGACGGCACCGACATCCCCGGCCTGCGCGGTGCCGAGCTGCGGGCGGCCCGTCGCCGCTTCGGCATGGTCTTCCAGCACGCCAACCTGCTCGACTCCCGCTCGGCCGCCGACAACATCGCCCTGCCGCTCGAGATCGCCGGCTGGTCGGCGGACGAGCGATCGGCCCGGGTCGCCGAGCTGCTCGGCCTCGTCGGGCTCGCCGACCGGGCCGACAACCACCCCGGTCAGCTCTCCGGCGGCCAGCAGCAGCGCGTCGGCATCGCCCGCGCCCTCGCGACGCGCCCCGACATCCTCCTGTGCGACGAGCCGACCTCCGCGCTCGACGCCGCGACGACCCGCCAGATCCTCGGGCTGCTGCGCGACCTGCGCGATCGCCTGGGCATCACCGTCGTCATCATCACCCACGAGCCCGCCGTCGTGCGCGAGGTCTGCGACGCGGTGACCCTGCTCGGCGAGGGCCGGGTCCTCGAGACCGGCAGCATCGGCGAGGTCGTCGCCGACCCCGCGGGCCGGCTGCACCGCGACCTCATCCCCCTTCCCCCGCTCCCCCTCGGCCACACCGCCGGCTACGTCGAGGTCGCCCTCGGCGACTCCCGCGCCGCGACGACGAGCGTCGACGCGGTCCTCGACCTGCTGCGCGCGGCCGACGTGCCGGCCGAGGTCGCCGCCGCCACCCTCGAGACCATCGCCGGCCGCCGGGTCGGCCGCATCCAGCTCGAGGTCGACCCCGCCCGCACCGCCGAGGCCGTGCGCGTCCTCGAGGCCGCCCACCTCTCCCCGGAGGTGGCCGCATGAGCGCCCTCGCCAGTCTGGGCACCGCCGCCGCCGAGGGGTGGCTCGACAACCCCGTCATCCGGGAGATCGTCCCGACCGCCGTCCTCGAGACCCTCGCCATGACGGCCCTCGCGAGCATCATCACGGCGATCATCGGCATCCCCGTCGGCGTGCTCCTGCACAACTCCTCGCCGGGCGGCATCGCGCCCCATCCCCTGCTCCACCGGGTGCTCGGCGCGGTCGTCAACATCGGCCGCTCGCTGCCCTTCCTCATCCTGATGATCGCGATCATCCCCTTCACCCGGCTCGTCGTCGGGACCTCGATCGGCTGGCAGGCAGCGGTCGTGCCGCTCACCGTCGGCGCGATCCCCTTCTACGCCCGACTCGTCGAGACCTCGCTGCGCGAGGTGCCGAGCGGCAAGGTCGAGGCGGTGACGATGATGGGCGCCACCCGCCGCGAGATCACCCGCAAGGTGCTGCTGCCCGAGGCCCGCTCCGGCCTCGTCGCCGGGCTGACGACGACGATCATCGCCCTCATCGGCTACACCGCCATGGCCGGCGCCGTCGGCGGCGGCGGCCTGGGCGCGGTCGCGATGTCCTACGGCTACAACCGCTTCGAGACCGACGTCATGGTCGTCTGCGTCGTGCTGCTCGTCGCCATCGTCACGGTCGTCCAGCTCGTCGGTGACCTCGTCGCACGGCGGCTCGACCGCCGGTGAGCCGCCACCTGCTCCACGCGACGTCCCTCCCCTTCGCCACACCCACGCACCACCGGCCCCCGGGCCGCCCGCTGAAAGGAACCCGCATGTCCCCCGTCCGCACCGCCACCCGCGCCGCCGCGGTCCTGTCCGTCTCCGCCCTGGCCCTGTCCGGGTGCGGCCTGATGAAGGGCGACGCCGAGGGCCCCACCGAGAACGGCGACGGCATCACCAAGATCACCGTCGGCGCCTCCCCCACGCCGCACGCGAAGATCCTCGAGTACGTCGACAAGGAGCTGGCCCCCGAGGCGAAGCTCGACCTCGACATCAAGACCTTCGACGACTACGTGCAGCCCAACGTCCAGCTCTCCGAGGGCACGCTCGACGCCAACTACTTCCAGCACCTGCCCTACTACGAGGAGCAGGTCGAGGACCGCGGCTACGACTTCGCGCACTACGACGGCATCCACATCGAGCCCTTCGCCCTCTACTCCGACTCGGTCAAGGACATCAAGGACCTGCCCGAGGGCGGGCAGATCGGCATCAACAACGACCCGTCCAACCAGGGCCGGGCGCTGCAGCTGCTCGCGGACAACGACGTCATCACCCTCAAGAAGGGCAAGGACGCGACCAACGCGACGATCCTCGACGTCGAGGACAACCCCAAGGACCTGGAGTTCAAGGAGACCGACGCCGCGCAGCTCGCCCGCTCGCTGCAGGACCTCGACGCCGCGATCATCAACGGCAACTACGCCATCGAGGCGGACCTGTCGCTCGACGACGCCCTCGCCGTCGAGGAGGCCAAGGACAACCCCTACGCCAACTTCCTCGCCGTGCAGAAGGCCAACGAGGACAACGCCGGCCTGAAGAAGCTCGACGAGCTGCTCCACTCCCCCGAGGTCAAGGCCTACATCGAGGAGACCTGGCCCCAGGGCGAGGTCCTGCCCGCCTTCTGACCCCGCTCAGCCCCCGGGCACCACGTCGGTGACCCGCGGGCGCGACCCCGGCCGGTCGTCACGGACACCCGTGATGACCGGCCGCAGTCGTGTCACAGCCTCGACGCTGCCCAGGTCGAGCAGCTCCTGGAGGATGACCCGGGTCGGCGTCATCAGCCGCAGACGGCCGGCCGCGCCGGCCGCGAGCAGCGCCTCGACCGCGTCCCACTCCGAGTCGACCGCCTCGGTCGTCAGGTGCACGGGCTGGCCGGGCGCGGAGGCCGGGACCGGCAGGACGAAGAAGGAGACGTCGAAGCGCTTGGGTGGCCCCTCGGGCGTCACCCAGCGGTCCCAGGGCACGAGCGACTCCGGCGGGGTGACCAGCCCGGTCTCTTCCGCGAGCTCGCGCAGCCCCGTCGCGACGAGGGTGCGGGCATCGGCGGCACGGTCGCCGTCGACGGGCACGTGCCGCCACCGGTGGACGTGGTCGGCCACGGTCGCGGACGACAGGGCGAGGTCGGCCCCCTTCGCCACGTCGCCGGGGTCGCAGCGGCCGCCGGGGAAGACGACGGCGCCCGCCGCGAAGTCCATCGTCGGCTGACGGTGCTGGACGAAGACCTCCGGGCCACGCGCACCGTCCCGCAGCGGGATGACGCTGACGGCGGGCCGCGGGAGGACGCTCACTCGGTGACCGCGGCGTCCTGCTCGACCTCGGCGACCTCGGCGCCCTCCTCGGTCTCCGACTCCGCCTCGTCGGCGGTGATCTCACCTGCCCGCAGGGCCACCTGCTCGCTGAGGTAGCGCAGGATCACCGCGCCCACGGCGGCCACCGGCACCGCGAGGAAGGCCCCGACGATGCCGAAGACCGTGCCGCCGATCGTCACGGCGAGCAGGATGACCCCGGCGTGCAGCTCCATGGACCGGCCCTGGAGGAAGGGCTGCAGGACATTGCCCTCGATCTGCTGCACGGCGATGATCAGCGCGAGCACGAGCAGGGCGGTCGTCGGCCCCTCGGCGACGAGGGCGACGAGGACGGAGAGGAAGCCGACGGCGAAGGCACCGACGATCGGGATGAAGCCACCGAAGAAGGTGAGCACGGCCAGCGCGAAGGCGAGCGGCACGCCGAGCACGACGAGACCGACGCCGATGAGCACGGCGTCGACGGCGGAGACGATCGCCTGGGTGCGGATGAAGCCCCCGAGGGTGGCCCACGACCGCGTGGCCACCTCGGTGAGGTGGGCGCCGGCCCGCGGTCCGCTGACGCGACGGACGAAGGGGAGGAACGCCGGCCCGTCCTTGAGGAAGAAGAAGACGAGCACGAGGACGAGCACGAGGGTCACGGCACCGGAGCCGACCGCCGAGGCGCCGGCGAGGGCACCGGTGGCGATCTGGCCGCCCCGGTCCTGCAGCCAGGTCCGGGCCGTGTGGACCGCGTCGTCGATCGTCTGGTTGTCGAGGTTGAAGGGCGGCTTGGCCGCCCGCTGCTGCAGCTCCGACAGACCCTTGGAGGCCGAGTCGGCCAGGTCGCCGGACTGGCTGATGAGCGACGGGGTGATCGCTCCCAGCACGCCGAAGAAGACGATGAGCGCACCGAGGATCACGATCACCGCGGCGAGCGCTGCGGGCAGCCCCGTGGACCGCAGCCACCGCGTCGGTGGCCACAGCACGGTCGCGACGATGAGGGCGAGCAGGACGGGGAAGACCCCGACCCACAGCTTGGCGAGGACCCACCAGAGGACGGCGGCGCCGGCGGAGACGAGCAGCAGGCGCCACGACCAGCGCGCCAGCCACGTGAAGCCCTCACCGATGACGGTGCCTCGGTCGACGGTGGTCGCCGGCTCCTGCGCCGGGTCGTGCGCTGTGCTCAATGTCTCTCCTCAGACGAGGGTGGGCTTGACCTCGACGATGCGGGCCAGCAGGCCGTTGACGAACTTCGGGGACTCGTCCGTGCTCAGCTCGGTGGCCAGGGTCACGGCCTCGCTGACGGCGACGCCGTCGGGGACCTCGTCGTTGAAGAGGATCTCCCAGGCGCCCAGGCGCAGGATCGCGCGGTCGACGTCGGGCATCCGCTCGAGGCTCCAGCCCTGGCTGTAGGTCGTCAGCGCGTCGTCGATGTCGCTCCAGTGGGCGACGACTCCCTGGACGGCGGCGACGGTGTACTCGTTGAGCGGGGCCGGGGTCACCGGCGTCTGCGCGCGCTCGCGCGCGAGGTCACCGGCGTTGACCCCTCGGGACTCCGCCTCGAAGAGCAGGTCGACCGCGCGACGACGAGCCTTGGTCCGGGCTCCCACTCAGCTCACTCGACCGAGGTAGGACCCGTCGCGGGTGTCGACCTTGACCTTGGTCCCCTGCTCGAGGAAGAGCGGCACGGAGATCTCGGCGCCGGTCTCGAGGGTCGCGGGCTTGGTGCCGCCGGTCGAGCGGTCGCCCTGCAGGCCCGGCTCGGTGTAGGTGATCTCGAGGACGACCGAGGCCGGCAGCTCGACGTAGAGCACGTTGCCGTCGTGGCGGGCGATGACCGCCTCCTGGTTCTCGAGCATGTACTTCGCGGCGTCGCCGACGACCTCGGGCGTGACCGGGATCTGGTCGTAGGTGTCGGGGTCCATGAAGACGAAGTCGGTGCCGTCGTTGTAGAGGTACTGCATCGTCCGCTTGTCGACGTTCGACGTCTCGACCTTGGTGCCGGCGTTGAAGGTCTTGTCGACGGTCTTGCCGCTCGTGACGTTCTTCAGCTTGGTCCGGACAAAGGCCGGGCCCTTGCCGGGCTTGACGTGCTGGAACTCCACGACGCTCCAGAGCTGGCCGTCGATGTTGAGGACCATGCCGTTCTTGAGGTCATTCGTCGTTGCCACGGATGTGCTCGCCTTCGCGTCGTCGTCAGGTGGTCTCCCGCCGCTGCGCCGGAGGGCGCGCGCGGGCCGCCCAGCATCTTAACCGGCGAAGGGAGGATCCACCCACGCGCGCACCCGGCCCGGCGTGCGGCGGCGGCATCCACGCAGACCCGAGGAGGAAGGTGCAGGATGGCGGGCATGAAGTCGAAGGCCGCCGTCGCCACCGTCCTCGCCGCCACCGCCGGGCTCGCTGCCCGCGACCTGCTGCAGAAGCAGCACTCGCTCAAGCGCAACTTCCCGGTCGTCGCCAACGCCCGCTACCTGCTCGAGAAGATCGGTCCGGAGCTGCGGCAGTACATCGTGACGAGCAACGACCAGGAGCGGCCCTTCAGCCGCGA
Source organism: Janibacter sp. CX7 (assembly GCF_024362365.1). Lineage (NCBI taxonomy): Bacteria > Bacillati > Actinomycetota > Actinomycetes > Micrococcales > Intrasporangiaceae > Janibacter > Janibacter sp. CX7. The sequence goes on from NZ_CP101464.1 coordinate 1,823,598, forward strand.
CCAGCGCTCGTGGGTCTACGCCTCGTCGAAGATGGAGAACAACTACGTTGGCTTCGGCACGGACAACGACGTCGAGCAGCTCGAGGGCTACCCGGTCCTCAAGCACCGCACCTTTTCCTCCGTGGCGGCGCCGTCGAGCCCGCACAGCGCCGAGGACGTCGTGCTGCCGTCGGCCAAGGTGCTCGGCGGCCCGCGCGGGCGACGGCACGCCTTCCGCCCGCAGTCGTGCGTCAACATCTCCGGCATGAGCTTCGGCTCGCTGTCGGGCAACGCGATCACCGCGCTCAACGAGGGCGCCCGCCTCGCCGGCGCCCTGCACTGCACGGGCGAGGGCTCGCTGTCGGAGTACCACCGCCAGGGTGGCGACATCATCTTCCAGATCGGCACGGCCTACTTCGGCTGCCGCGACGAGGAGGGCCGCTTCGACATGGAGCGGCTCAAGCAGGTCGCGGCCTCGGCGCCGGTGCGCGCCATCGAGATCAAGCTGAGCCAGGGCGCGAAGCCCGGTCTGGGCGGCATGCTCCCCGCGGCGAAGATCTCCGCCGAGATCGCGCAGACTCGCGGGATCCCGCAGGACAAGGACTGCGCCAGCCCGTCACGACACACCGAGTTCGACGACGTCGACTCCTTGCTCGACTTCGTGGAGCGGGTCGCCGACGAGACCGGTCTGCCGGTGGGCATCAAGTCCGCGGTCGGCGACCTCACCTTCTGGGAGGAGCTGGCCGAGGCGATGGCCGACGGCACGCGGGGCGTGGACTTCATCGTCATCGACGGAGGCGAAGGGGGGACCGGTGCGGCTCCCCTCGTCTTCAGCGACGCGGTCGCCCTGCCCTTCCGGCTCGCCTTCACCCGCGTCTACGGCGTCTTCGCCCGGGCGGGCCTCGCCGACCGCGTCACGTGGGTCGGGTCCGGCAAGCTCGGCCTGCCCGAAAATGCCCTCGTCGCCTTCGCCCTCGGCGTCGACATGGTCCACGTCGCGCGTGAGGCGATGCTCGCCATCGGCTGCATCCAGGCGCAGAAGTGCCACACCGACCACTGCCCCACCGGCGTCGCGACGCAGAACCCCTGGCTCTCCCGCGGCCTCGACCCGGCGCTCAAGGCGCACCGGGTCGACAACTACATCCGCACCCTGCGCCGCGACCTGCTCAAGGTCTCGGAGGCCTGCGGCGTCTGGCACCCGGGCCTGCTCACCGTCGACGACGTCGAGCTGCTCCTGGGCAACCGCAGGGCCACCCCGCTCGGCGAGGTCTACGAGTACGCGCCCGGCTGGGGTCGCCTCAGCGACGAGGACGAGGCGGCGATCACCGAGATCATGTCCGCCTCGGCCCCGCGCGGCCGCTCCTGAGCGCGGGCCCGCGCGTCAGGGGGCCGCGGCTCAGTCCACCGCCTCGGTGACCGTGTCCGCGAAGCCGGGGGTCTTCGCCATCTGCCGCGAGAAGTCGGCGGCGCCCTCGGGCGCGAGGTGGATCGCGTCACGGCCGCTGCCGTCGCCGTACCAGGAGCCGAAGCGGTTGATCGCGAAGAGCGGCACGTCGGCCGTCGCCGTGATCTCCTTCGCAGCCTTCTGACGGCGGGTGTCGTAGCCCCGCCAGCGCTTCTCGAGGTTGTCCTGGTGGGCCGGCGAGTAGGGAATCGTCGAGGAGACGACCGTCGCGCCGTGCTCGCGCAGCAGCTCGACGGTGGCGTCGAAGTCCTTCGTCGCCTGCTCGCCGACGTGCGGCAGGCCGGGGTTGCCGCGGGCCACCCGCTTGGCGCTCGTCTCGCGCACCTCGTCGAGGGGCATCCCCGGGTGGATCATGAAGCCGTCGGAGCGCAGGAAGCCCTTGGACCCGATGGCCAGGCTCGTCTGCGGCATCTCGCCCTCCTGCGCCCGCTCCACCTGACCACCGGCATCGCGGAAGCGGTAGCGCAGGTCGGAGTGGTAGCGCTCGCAGTCCTTGACCTCGGCGGCCCCCCACTCCTTGGTGGTCGGCCGGTCGCAGCCCTGGACCATCGCGGAGAATCCGGTCTTCTGGACCTCGCTCTCGTAGAAGCCGTCGTCCTCGGCCGCCCGGGTGGAGAGCATCAGGACCGCCACGTCGGGGACCTTGTCCTCCTTGACGAGGTACTCGGCGACCATCTTGTTGATCCCCCAGCGGGCGCGGCTGCTGGCGGCGTTGAAGACGGTGACGTCACTCCCCTTCGCCCTGGTCAGCTCCTTGCCGAGCACCTGCGGGTCGACGCCCTGCTGGGTCATCGAGTCGCCGAAGAAGACGACGTCGGGCGCCTCCTTCGCCTGGGTGATGCTGTTGATCATCGTCTCGAAGTAGGCCCCGTGGGTGCGCCCGACGGGCAGCCTGCCCTCGTCGACCCAGGTCTTGAGCTGGGCGGACGTGACATCACGCGGCAGCTTCGCCTTGGTGTCGAGCGAAGGGAAGTCGTCGCCCTTGATGACCATCGCGGCCTTCTCCTCCGGCGCCGGGGTGTAGCCCTTCGGGCTCGACGACGGGCTGGCGCTGCTCGACGACGAGCCGTCGGAGGCGTTCGAGCTCGAGGAACCACCCGACGCGCCCGCGCAGGCGGTCAGGGTGAGGGCAGCGGTGAGGGCGAGGGCTGCGGGACGCACACGTGACATGACCACGACGGTAACGCGCCCCTCCCGCGGCCCAGCACCACGGGAGGGGTGACACGCCGCTCAGGAGATCTCGCGGGTGAGCACGCGGCGGGTGCCGATGGCCAGGGGCAGGAGCACCCACACGGCGCTGCTCGTGGCGAGCTGGCCCCACGCCTCCGCGGTCATCGTGCCCTCGGTGAGGGGCTCGGTGACGATCGTCAGGTCGAGCCAGCGGGCAGCATCGCTCATCCAGCTGATCGACGAGGTGAGGACCATCCACACCGTCGGCAGCACGAGGATGGCCACGATGGCCAGGGGGGTGTTGAGCAGGGCCGCGCCGAAGGCCACCCCCTGCAGCGTGAGGAGCAGGGCGGTGAGCACGACCCCGACGAGCGAGAGCCCGGTGAGCGAGAAGGTCCCGCCCGAGATCGCCGTCGCGACGGCGGACGCGGCGGCGGCGACGACGAGCAGACCGAGCGTCAGGGCGAGTGCGGCGACGGCCTTGGCGGTGAGGACCCGCCCGCGTCGCGGTACGAGGGTGAAGGTCGCCAGGCCGGTGCGGTGGCTCCACTCCTGGGTGGCGGACATGATGCCCAGGACGGGCAGCAGCACCGTGAGCGGGATGAAGATCATGCCGAGATAGGTGGCGAAGGTCTGGTCGGCGGGGCTCCCCCAGATGACGAGGACCGCCGAGACGAGGACGCTGATCGCCGCCATGACGACGAGCATCCACAGGCCGGCGCGGGTGTCGACCATCTTGCGCAGCTCGACGTCGACGAGCCGGGCGAAGGGGATGTGGTCGCCGCTGGTGTCCAGCGGCGGCGTGGCGGGGATGTCCGCGGCCGCGGCCGCGTCGGTGGCCGGATCAGCGGAGGCGGTGTCGGTGCGGGTGGTCATGCGGCATCTCCTCGGGAGTGGTCTGCGGTCAGGCTGAGGAAGAGGTCCTCGAGGCCGCCGGCGGAGCCGGCAGCCAGGTCGGTGAGCACGATGCGCGCGTCGAGCGCGACCCGGCCGACGGTCGCCGCCTCGGCGGCAGCGAGCAGACCGGTCGGGGTCTGCGTCACCTCGATGCCGGCGGCCCGCAGGGCGATGGTCAGCTCGTCGTCGTCGAGCGAGGCCACCCGGGTCCCCTGCCGCTGCAGCAGCTCCTCGGTCGTGCCCTCGGCGACGATCCGGCCGCGACCGATGATGACGAGGTCGTCGGCGATGACCTGCACCTCGTGGAGCAGGTGCGAGGAGAGCAGGACGGTCCCGCCCGCGTCGGCGAAGTCGCGCAGCAGCCCGCGCATCCAGTGGATGCCCTGCGGGTCCAGGCCGTTGGCCGGCTCGTCGAGGACGAGCACCTGCGGGTCGCCGAGGAGGGCGGTCGCCAGGCCGAGGCGCTGCCGCATGCCCAGCGAGTAGCCGCGCACGCGGCGGCCCGCCTCGGCATCGGTGAGCCCGACCCTGGACAGCGCGGTGCCGACGGCGGCCGACCCGACACCGGTCGTGCGTGCCGCGAGGCCGAGCACCTCCCGGCCGGTGCGGCCCGGGTGCTGGGCGGAGGCGTCGAGCATGACGCCGACGTGTCGGCCGGGGTTGGGCAGGTCGCGGTAGCGGTGCCCGAGGACGCTCGTCTCGCCGGAGGTCGGTGGCGTGAGGCCCGTGAGCATCCGCATGACGGTCGACTTGCCGGCGCCGTTGGGCCCGAGGAACCCCGTGACGCGGCCGGGTCGGGCGGTGAAGGTCACGTCGGAGACGGCGGCGACGTCGCCGTAGCGCTTGGTGAGGTGGGTGGCGGTGATCATGGGCTCCACGCTGCCGGTGGGCGACCCGTCCCCACATCGCCCGGTGGTCTCGAGGGTGACTACGACTTCCGAAGGGGGGTGACCCCCTGCAGCAGCGACTCCCGGCCGATGCCGGGCGGGTCGGGCACCGCCTACGGTGGGGCCGTGACGAGCCGACCCGCGCCCGACGAGCGCCACCCCGACCGCCTGACCTGGTGGGGCACGACCTGGCGCCTCGGCCTCGCCCTGCTGATCGGCCTCACCCTGTGGATCCTGACCTTCGCGATCACCTATCCCGATCCCGACGCGGACCTGCCGGAGGGCCTGCGCACCTTCTGGCTGGTGCTCGTCGACCCCGCGCTCGGTCTGGTCGCCGCGGCCCTGCTCCTGCTGCGTCGCCGCCTGCCGGTGACGACGGCGGCCGTCACGACCCTGCTCAGCGGCGTGTCCGTCGTCGCGGCCGGTGCCCAGGCGGTGGCGATGGTCTCGCTCGCCACCCGGCAGCGCTGGCGCGAGCTCGTCCCGGTCACCCTGCTCGCCGTCGTCACCGGGACCTTCGCCTCCCGGATCGTCTACCCGGACCCCGACCCCCTGCCGCTGTGGGCGGAGACGCTCTTCAGCCTGCTCGTGCTCGCCGTCCTCGTCGCCGTCGGTGTCTCCATCGGCTCGCGCCGGGCCCTCGTGCGCTCGTGGGTCGACCGGGCCCGGACGGCCGAGTCCGAGCAGCGGGCTCGGGTCGCCCAGGCCCAGACCGCCGAGCGCGGCCGCATCGCCCGCGAGATGCACGACGTCCTCGCCCACCGCATCTCGCTCGTCACGATGCACTCCGGCGTGCTCGCCTACCGCGAGGACCTGCCCGAGGACGAGCGGCGGGCGGCCGTCGCGGCCATCGACGCCAATGCGCGCGCCGCACTCACCGACCTGCGCGAGGTGCTCGGGGTGCTGCGCGCCGAGGACGGGGGCGCCCCCCTTCGTCCGCAGAGCTCGCTCGTGCACCTGCCGGAGCTCCTCGACGAGGCGCGAGCAGCCGGCAGCCGCGTCACGCTCGACGACGGCGGCGTCGACATCGCGGCGGTGCCGGAGACCGCCAGCCGCGCCGCCTACCGGGTGGTGCAGGAGGGGCTGACCAATGCCCGCAAGCACGCCCCCGGGGCCGGCGTCGACGTGCGCCTCGCCGGACGGCCGGGCGACGGGCTGGAGGTGACCGTGACGAACCCGCGCTCCGTGCAGGCGACCGGCGCGGCCGTGCCCGGCTCCGGCACCGGCCTGCTCGGGCTCTCCGAGCGCGTCGAGCTCGCCGGCGGGCGCATCGAGCACGGCTGGGCACCCGACGGACGGCACCGGCTGGCGGTGTGGCTACCGTGGCCGGTGTGAACGACTCGAGCCGGGCCCCGATCTCCGTCGTCCTCGTCGACGACGACGCCATGGTCCGCACCGCGCTGTCGATGATCCTCGGGGGCGCGCCGGAGATCACCGTCGTCGGCCAGGCCGAGGACGGACGCCAGGGGCTCTCGGTCATCGCCGAGCACTCCCCCGACGTCGTCCTCATGGACATCCGCATGCCGCGCCTCGACGGTCTCTCCGCAACCGACGAGCTCGTCCGCAGCGGGTCGCCGAGCAAGGTCATCGTCCTGACGACCTTCGACGCCGACGACGACGTCATGCGGGCGCTGCAGCACGGGGCCGACGGCTTCCTGCTCAAGGACACCCCGCCCGACCGTCTCGTCGAGGCCGTGCGGCTCGTCGCCGCGGGCCAGTCGATCCTCTCCCCCGGCGTCACCGCCTCGGTGCTGCAGTCGGTGCGCTCGGCCTCCGGCGGCGCTGCGCAGCACGCCGCCCGCGACGAGGCCCGGACCCGCCTGACGTCCCTCACCGAGCGCGAGCTCGAGGTCGCCCGGGCCGTCGGCGCCGGTCTGTCCAATGCCGAGATCTCCGCGCGCCTCTACCTGAGCGTCGCGACGGTCAAGGCGCACGTCGGCCGCATCCTCGACAAGCTCGGCGCGGACAACCGCGTGCAGGTCGCGATCACCGTCCACGAGGCCGACCTCGACGCCGGCTGAACTCTGCAAAACCCTAGGGTCTTGCGGAGTCGCAGCCGGGCGAAGGGGGGGGGTCAGGCGAGGGCGGCGTAGGCCTCGCGCAGCAGGCTCTCGTCCGGGCCCTCGAACCGGGTCGGCTGCGCCAGACCGTCGAGGACGACGAAGCGCAGCGTCGCACCACGGGTCTTCTTGTCGCGGCGCAGGGCGGCGAGCAGCTCGTCGAAGGTCGCCGCCGAGTAGGTCGTCGGCAGGCCCAGCAGACCGAGGACGTAGCGGTGCCGCTCGAGCAGGGCGGCGTCGATCCGACCGGTGCGGTGGGCGAGCTCGGCGGCGTAGACCATGCCGATCGCGACCGCCTCGCCGTGCCGCATGCGATAGCCCTCGTGGTGCTCGATCGCGTGGCCGAGGGTGTGCCCGTAGTTGAGGATCTCGCGCAGGTTGGACTCGCGCAGGTCGGCGGCGACGACCTCGGCCTTGATGGCGATCTTGCGCTCGATGACCTCGCGCAGCTGTGCGGTGCCGGGCTCCTGCACGGCCGACTCCTCCTCCTCGACGATCTCGAGGATGCGCGGGTCGGCGATGAAGCCGCCCTTGACGACCTCGGCCAACCCGGCCGACAGGTCGGCCGGCGGCAGGGTCGCGAGGTGGTCGAGGTCGCAGAGCACCGCCGCGGGCGTGTGGAAGGCGCCGACGAGGTTCTTGCCCTCGGCGGTGTTGATGCCCGTCTTGCCGCCGACGGCCGCGTCGACCATGCCGAGCACGGTCGTCGGCACGTGGACGACGGCCACCCCGCGCAGCCACGCAGCCGCGGCCCAGCCACCCAGGTCGGTGACGCTGCCACCGCCGACGGCGACGACCGCGTCGGTGCGGGTGAACCCGGCCTGCCCCATGACCGCCCACAGCCCGGCGGCGACCTCGACGGTCTTGGCCGCCTCGGCGTCGGGCACTGCGGCGACGTGGACGTCGAGCCCGGCGGCGCGCAGCGCGTCGACGACGGGCTCGGCGAGACGGGCGAGAGGCTCGCCGTGGACGACGAGGACGCGGGCGACGTCGTCCGGCAGCAAGTCGACCACCCGGGCTGAGACCCCATGACCGACGAGCACGTCGTAGTCGTCCCCGACGGGGATCGTGGTCACATCGGAGGGGCTCATGCGCCCTCCTCGAGCACGGTGAGGGCCTGCGCGACGACGGTCTCGACGTCGCGGCCGGCCGTGTCGACCCGGTGGGTCGCCAGGGCCTCGTAGGTCGGGCGCCGCGCCTCCATCGTCTTGATCCAGCTCTGGCGCGGGTTGACCGACAGCAGCGGCCGGCTCTTGTCGAAGCCGATCCGCTTCGCTGCGTCGGCGATGCCGATGTCGAGGAAGAGCACCCGGTGGGCGCGCAGCGCCTCGGTGAGCGCGGGGATCATCGGTGCTCCCCCACCGAGCGCGAGGACGGTGCCGTCCTCGGTCAGGGCGTCGAGGACGGCCCGCTGCTCGGCGGCGCGGAAGTAGTCCTCGCCCTCGTCGACAAAGAGATCGGAGATGCTGCGGCCCTCGCGCTCCTCGACGAGGGCGTCGGAGTCGACGTACCTCCGACCGAGACGCTCGGCGAGCTGCGCCGCGACGGTCGACTTGCCGACCCCGGGCGGTCCGATGACGACGACGAAGGGAGCGCCGCTCACGCCTCCCACGTCCGCATGAGCTCGGGGATCGCGTCGAGGTAGGCGCGGTGGTTGCGCGCGGTCTCGGCGACCGAGTCGCCGCCGAACTTCTCGACGCAGGCCTCGGCGAGGACGAGCGCGACCATCGCCTGGGCGACGACGCCCGCGGCCGGGACGGCGCACACGTCGGAGCGCTGGTGGATCGCGGTCGCCGGGTCGGTGCCGGCGACGTCGATGGTCTCGAGGGCCCGCGGGACCGTGCTGATCGGCTTCATCGCGGCGCGCACGCGCAGCACGTCACCGGTGCTCATGCCCCCTTCGGTGCCGCCGGCGCGACCGGTGCGGCGGTGGATCACGCCGTCGCCGTCGCGCTCCATCTCGTCGTGGGCGGCGGAGCCGCGGCGGCGGGCGGTGGTGAAGCCGTCGCCGACCTCGACGCCCTTGATCGCCTGGATGCCCATGAGGGCGCCGGCCAGGCGCGCGTCGAGGCGACGGTCCCAGTGGACGTGGCTGCCCAGGCCCGGCGGCAGGCCGTAGGCGAGGACCTCGACGACGCCGCCGAGGGTGTCCCCGTCCTTCTTCGCCGCCTCGATCTCGGCGACCATCGCGTCGGTGCCCTCGCGGGTCATCGCGCGCACGGGGTTGGCATCGAGGGTCGCGGTGTCGTCGGGGGTCGGCAGCGGACCGTCGGCGGGGGCCTCCCCTTCGCCGATCGCGACCGTGTGCGCGACGAGCCGGATCCCGTAGGCCTGCTCGAGGAAGCGCTCGGCGATCTCGCCGAGGGCCACGCGGGCCGCGGTCTCGCGGGCCGAGGCGCGCTCGAGCACGGGACGGGCCTCGTCGAAGCCGTACTTCTGCATCCCCACGAGGTCGGCGTGACCGGGCCGCGGACGGGTCAGCGGCCGGTTGCGGGCGATCTCCTTCTCCGCGTTGACGTCGTCGGACGCGGCGAAGGCGGCGGCGTCGACGGGGTCGGCGCTCATGACCGTCTCCCACTTGGGCCACTCGGTGTTGCCGATCATCACGGCGAGCGGCGAGCCGAGGGTGCTGCCGTGGCGCACGCCGCCGAGGAAGGTCACCTGGTCCTGCTCGAACTTCATCCGGGCACCGCGGCCGTAGCCGAGTCGACGACGGGCGAGGGCACCCGCGACGTCCGAGGTCGTGACCTCGACCCCGGCCGGCAGTCCCTCGAGGGTCGCCACGAGGGCCTGGCCGTGCGACTCACCAGCAGTCAACCAACGCAACATGTCTGGCATCTTCCCATCCCGCGGGCGAGGTCCCGTCAGGCGTCCGGGGTGTGGCCGAGCGCTGCCCGACCGGCGGCCTGCATCGCCGCCACCGGCGCCGGCTCTCCGGTGAAGAGCTCGAACTGCCGTGCTGCCTGGTGGACGAGCATCTCGAGCCCGGAGACCACGGTGGCGCCACGCTCCCTCGCGGCGCGAGCCAGTGGTGTCGGCCAGTCGGCGTAGACGACGTCGAGCAGGACGACCCCCTCGAGGTCGGCCCCGTCGATCGTGGCCGCCACGGCCTCGTTGGCCGCGCCGCCCGGCACGGTGCTCACGACGACCTGCGGACCGGTCGAGGTCCACGAGCGAAGCGGGCCGGTCCCACCGGTGACCACACCCGGCACGGCCTCGGCGAGGGCGGCGGCCTTGGCCTCGTCGCGGGCGGCGATGCCGACCTGCTCGGCGTCGAGCTCGTGCATCGCGAGCGCCGCCGAGCGAGCCGTCGCGCCGGAGCCGAGCACGAGGGTCCTCGCGGGCGCGGTCACCCCCGCCTCGCGCAGCGCGGCCCGGATCCCGTAGACGTCGGTGTTGTCCGCGATCCAGCCGGCGTCGGTGCGCACGAGGGTGTTGATCGCCCCGGCCCTGCGGGCCAGCTCGCTCACCTCGTCGGCCACGTCGAAGGCCGCGACCTTGAGCGGCATCGTCAGGCTCAGGCCGCGCCACATGACGTCGAGGCCGGCGACGAAGGGGGCCAGTCCCCCTTCGTCGACCTCGTGGGGCGTGTAGTCCCAGTCGGCGAGGCCGGCCGCCTCGTAGCCGGCCGTGTGGAGGGTCGGCGAGAGGGAGTGCCGGATCGGGCTGCCGAGGACGCCCGCGTGCCGGGTCGTCTCGCTCGTCAGCACCGGTCCTGGTTGTCCGCGCACCACTGCTCGAACTCCTTGACGTTGTTGTCGTGCTCGCGCTGCGTCTCGGCGAACTTCGTCTCGCCGGTGTCGGGGTCGACGGTGACGAAGAAGAGCCAGTCCCCCTCGTCGGGGTTGCCGGCAGCCTTGATCGCCTCGGCCCCGGGGTTGTTGATCGGCCCCGGGGGCAGACCCGTGTGCTTGTAGGTGTTGTAGGGGCTGTCCGAGTTGCGCATCTCGTCGGTCGTGCCCGCCTTGCCACGCTCCTGGAAGACGTAGTGGACGGTGCTGTCCATGTTGAGCATGCCCACGGTCGGGCCGTTGACGTCCGCCAGGCGGTTCTCGATGACCCGGGCGACCTTGCCCCGGTCGGCCGCACCGGACTCGCCCTCGACGATCGAGGCGACGGTGAGGGTGCGCTCCCACGTGTCCTGCGGGACCTTGGCCTTCTTCAGCTCGTCGGTCGTCATGGTGATCATCGCGTTGAGCTGGGCGACGGCGCTCGTGTCCTTGTCGAACTCGTAGGTCGACGGGAAGAGCCAGCCCTCGAGGTCGCCACCGGCCTGCTCGGGCAGCTTCAGCTGCGCCGACTTCTCGGCCTTCTCGTACTGCGACACCGGCACGCCGGTGCCCTCCGACAGGCGCTTGTAGATCTCCGAGCGCCACAGGCCCTCGGGGATCGTGATGCCCTTGGCGACGCGGTTCTTGGGATCGATGAGCCGGTCGAAGGCGTCGGCCGCCGGCATCTCCTTGAGCATCGCGTAGGTGCCCGGCTGGATCGAGGAGGCCTTGTCCGGCTGGGCGGCCGCGACCTCGGTGAAGCTGCTCGTCGACTTGATGACGCCCGCCTCGACGAGGGACTCGCCGATCTCGGAGCCGGACTGACCCGAGGCGACCTCGACCTCGACCTTGCCGTGTCCCGGTCCCTCGAAGTCCTTCGAGCCGGACCCGCCGGGGATCAGCGACCGCAGGGAGCCGAAGGCGAAGACGATGGCGACCACGACGACCGCAGCCGCGAGGAGCATGGCCAGGCAGCCGGCTCCGCCGCGCCGCGTGGTGCGCGCCTCCGTGGCCCGCCGCTGACGGCGCGTGTGCGAGCGATCGTGCGGCCCGTCGTCGAAGATGTCGTCGTCGAGCTGGTTCATGCGTCGTTGCCCTTCCGCGGTGTGCGTCGGCGCGGCCGACCTACCCGTTCCCCTGGGGGTCTACCGGTTGCGCGCTCCGTGTCCAGCGCAGTCTGCAGGATCAGCACCGCGGCCGCCTGGTCGACCACGTCCCGATGGCGACGACCGGCCACACCGCTGTCCCGCAGGCCCCGATGAGCATCCACTGTCGTGAGCCTTTCGTCCACGAGGCGGATCGGCGTGTTCCCGATCGGCGCCTCGCGCAGGGCCAGACCCAAGCTCTTGGCCCACGAGCGCGCCTTCGCCGCGGCCGGGCCCTCGGAGCCGTCGAGGGAGCGCGGGAGACCGACGACGACCTCCATCGCCTCGACCTCGGTGGCGATCTCGACGACCCGATCGACGTCACGGCCGTGCTGGAGATCACGTGCCACCGTCTCCACGGGCGTCGCGAGCAGGCCGTGGGGGTCGCTCATCGCGACCCCCACCCTGGCCTCGCCCACGTCGATGCCGAGCCGGACCCCTCGACGGGGCTCCGGCACGGTCGTCCCGGCGTCAGGCACCGAGCTCCCGCTCGATGGCCGCCAGGGCGTCCTCGACCTTCGTGGCGTCCTGGCCGCCACCCTGGGCGAGGTCGTCCTTGCCGCCACCGCCGCCGCCGAGCACCTGGGCCGCGACGCGCACGAGAGCGCCCGCCTTGACCCCCTTCGCCCGGGCCGCCTCGTTGGTGGCGACGACGACGACCGGCTTGCCGGGACCGTCACCGGTGAGAGCGACGACGCTCGGGCGCTCCTCGCCGAGCCGGGCGCGGGTGTCGGTGACCATCTGACGCAGGTCGTCCGGCGCACCGCCTGCGATGTGGACGCCGACATAGGTCACGCCCGCCACGTCGCTCGCGGCGTCGGTGAGCGAGCCCGCAGAGGCCGCGACCTGCTCGCGGCGCACCTTCTCCAGCTCCTTCTCGACCTCGCGCAGGCGGGTGACGAGCTCGGAGACGCGCTCCGGCAGGTCGCCAGCCGGCGCCTTGACGATGCTCGACAGCTCGGCGACGAGCGCGCGCTCGGTCGCCAGGTGCTGCAGGGCGTTCATGCCGACATAGGCCTCGAGGCGCCGCACGCCGGAGCCGACCGAGGACTCGCCGGTGAGGGTGAGGGCACCGATCTGGCTGGAGTGGCGCACGTGGGTGCCACCGCACAGCTCGCGCGACCACTCGCCGCCGATCTCGATGACGCGCACCTGCTCGTCGTAGGTCTCGCCGAAGAGGGCGAGCGCCCCGCGCTCGCGCGCCTCGGGCAGGGTCATCCAGTCCGCGGAGACCGGCAGGTCGTCGCGGACCGCGAGGTTGGCGACGTGCTCGATCTCGGCGCGGGCGTCGCCGGACAGCGCCTGGTTCCACGCGAAGTCGAGGCGCAGGTAGCCGGGCTTGTTGTAGGAGCCGGACTGCAGTGCCGACGGGCCGAGCACCTGGCGCAGCGCCGCGTGGACGACGTGCGTGCCGGAGTGAGCCTGGCAGGCGTCGATGCGCCACTGCGGGTCGACCTCGGCCGAGGAGTCCTGGCCGACGCGGACCGCGCCGTCGGCGACCTCGACGGTGTGGACGACGAGGCCCTTGACCGGGCGCTGGACGTCGCGCACGAGCAGGCGCGCGCCGTCGACGACGATGACGCCGGAGTCGGCGATCTGACCGCCGGACTCGGCGTAGAAGCTCGTCCGGTCGAGCACGACCTGGCCGGTCTGGCCGGGCTCGAGCTCCTCGACGCGGGCGCCGTCGCGCACGAGGCCGACGACCGAGCCGGTCGTCGTCAGCTCCTCGTAGGCACGCCAGTCCGTCGCGCCGAGCGCGCGCAGGTCCTTCCAGACCTCGGTGTTGGCGTGGCCGCCCTTCTTCGCCTTGGCGTCGGCCTTGGCGCGCTGGCGCTGCTCGTCCATGAGGCGGACGAAGCCCTCACGGTCGACCTTGAGCCCCTGCTCCGCCGCCATCTCGAGGGTGAGGTCGATGGGGAACCCGTAGGTGTCGTGCAGCGCGAAGGCCTGCTCGCCGGCGAGGGTGTCGCCGCCGCTGTCCTTGGTGCGCGTCACCGCGGTGTCGAGGATCGTCGTGCCTTGCGCGAGGGTGCGGCGAAAGGCCTGCTCCTCGGCGTAGGCGATTTGCGCGATCCGGTCGAAGCCGGTCCGCAGCTCGGGGTAGGACGCGCTCATCCGCTCCATCGAGACGGGCAGCAGGTGCGGCAGCGCCGGGTCCTCGTAGCCGAGCAGGCGCATCGCGCGCACCGCACGGCGCAGCATGCGGCGCAGCACGTAGCCGCGACCCTCGTTACCCGGGGTGACGCCGTCACCGATGAGCATGAGCGAGGAGCGCACGTGGTCGGCGACGACGCGCAGGTGGACGTCGTCGGGGTGCGAGTCGCCCGCGGTCTGGCCCGACTGGGTGCCGTAGGTGCGGCCGGTCATCTCCGCGGCCTTCTCCAGCACCGGGTAGACCTCGTCGATCTCGTACATGTTGTCGACGCCCTGGAGGATGCTCGCGATCCGCTCCAGGCCCATGCCGGTGTCGACGTTCTGCGCCGGCAGCGGGCCGGCGACGTCGAAGTCCGCCTTGGAGCGGACGGCCGAGAGCTCGTACTGCATGAAGACGAGGTTCCAGATCTCCATGTAGCGGTCCTCGTCGACCTCGGGCCCACCCTCGCGGCCGTACTCGTCGCCGCGGTCGTAGAAGATCTCGCTGCACGGGCCGCCCGGGCCGGGCACACCCATCGACCAGTAGTTGTCCGCCTCGGCACGACGCACGATCCGCTCCTTGGGGATCGAGGTGAGCTCGAGCCACAGCTGCTCGGCCTCGTCGTCGTCGGTGTAGACCGTCGCCCACAGCCGCTCCGGGTCCAGGCCGTAGCCCCCTTCGGGCTGGGGGGTGGTGAGCAGCTCCCAGGCGAAGGCGATTGCGTCGCGCTTGAAGTAGTCGCCGAAGGAGAAGTTGCCGTTCATCTGGAAGAAGGTGCCGTGTCGGGAGGTCTTGCCGACCTCGTCGATGTCACCGGTGCGCACGCACTTCTGCACGCTCGTGGCGCGGGTCCAGGCAGGCGTCTCCTGCCCGAGGAAGTAGGGCTTGAAGGGGACCATGCCGGCGTTGACGAAGAGGAGGTTGGGGTCCTCGTGGATCAGCGGGGCGGAGGGGACGACCGCGTGTCCCTTGCCCTCGAAGAAGGTGAGCCAACGGCGCCGGATCTCGGCAGTTTCCATGGGTGTCTCGTGTCCAATCAGTGGTGCAGGGGGTTCTCGGGGCAGGAGCGAAGGGGGCGACCGGCGCGTCAGGCGCGGGCCGACCCCGAGGTAGCTCGCCGCGCGGTGATCCGGCGCGGCCGTCCGAGAGGCACGGTCATGGCCCCTACCTTACCCACCGGTCCGCGACCGGCCTCAGCACAGCGCGGTGTCGACGGCCTCGGTGCCGCCATCGGCTGTCGGGACGAGGACGGTGCGCGCCCCCTGGTCGGCGGCCGTATGCACGGCCGCGACGACGAGCTCCTGCCTGGCCCCGCTCGGCGCGCCGTCCGTCACTCCGAGGACCACGACCGCAGCCACGTCCGGGTCGGATGTCGCGGCGACGGCGCACTGCCCCACGACCACCCTGCCGGGTTCGCTCCCCCACGCCTGCAACCAGGCCAGGAAGCCCCCTTCGTCCCGGATCGCCCGGACCCCGGCCGCGTCGAGCCCGACCTCCTCCAGCCACTCACCGTCTCGCCGCCCGTCGCCGGGAGCCTGGTCCGTGGGCGCCCAGGCGGCCCACTCGTAGGTGGCTGGTCGTCCGCGCCAGCGGGCGATCGTTCCCCGCACCGCCAAGCGGGCACGCAGCCGCCACGGCAGCCGCACCTCGGGCTCGAACTGGGGGACGTCGTGGACCGAGACTTCCGTCGGACGGTGCCGGTCCGACGGCGAGGTGAGGACGACCTCCGCGCCCGCGCACTGCCGGTCGGCTCTCGCGAGAAGTCCCGTGTCGAGCTCCTCCATGAGCCAGAACCCGACGTCCTCGCACCACGCGTCGAGACCGGCTCCCTCCTCCTCCGCGAAGAACGCCGCGAAGTCCCGACCGAAACGGACGACGAAGTGGTGTGGGTTGCGCCGCCACCTGAAGACGACGGCTACCTCGTCACCCTCCTCGCGGACCCCGAGCAGGGCGAAGCCCTCGGTCGGCCGGTACCGGGTGAGGTGGGCCCGCAGCGCATCGGCGTGCTCGGCGACGGAGGCGTCGGTCATGGCGGCAGTCTCTCGCGTCGCGACGACCCCGGCCCTAGATTGATCGTCATGACGATCCAGCCGATCCAGCTCGGTCTCGACACCTTCGGTGACATCGCCCTCGACGCCGACGGGCAACCGCTGCCGGCGGCCACCGTCGTGCGCGAGGTCCTCGCGGAGGGGCAGCTCGCCGATGAGCTCGGCCTCGACGTCTTCGGCGTCGGTGAGCACCACCGCGCCGACTACGCGATCTCCGCGCCCGACACGCTGCTCGCGGGTCTCGCCACGACGACCGAGCGGATCCGTCTCGGCACCTCGGTCACGGTCCTCAGCTCCGACGACCCGATCCGGGTCTTCGAGCGGTTCTCGACGGTCGACGCGCTCTCGCACGGACGCGCCGAGATCACCGTCGGGCGGGGCTCCTTCATCGAGTCCTTCCCGCTCTTCGGTCTCGACCTCGAGGACTACGAGGTGCTCTTCTCGGAGAAGCTCGACCTGCTCGCCCAGGTCCTCACGGAGCAGCCCGTCCGCTGGGAGGGCTCCGTGCGCCCGCCGGTGCAGGTCGACCGCATCATGCCGCCCACCGAGTCCGGGCGCCTCCCCACCTGGGTCGGCGTCGGCGGTACCCCCGCGTCCGTCGTCCGGGCCGCGCGCTACGGGATGCCGATCGTCATCGCGATCATCGGCGGCGCGACGGCGCAGTTCGCCCCGCTCGCCGACCTCTACCGCCGGGCGTGCGACGAGGCCGGCCACCTCGGACTGCCGATCGCGGTCCACTCCCCCGGCCACATCGCCGAGACCGACGAGCAGGCCGCGCAGGAGTACCTGCCGCACTTCGTCGAGCAGATGCGCAAGCTGGGGTCCGAGCGCGGCTGGCCGCCCATGACCGAGGCCCAAGCCCGGGCGCAGTTCTCACCGGAGGGCGCGGTCTACTGCGGGTCCCCCGAGACCGTCGCGCACAAGATCGCCGCGACCCTGCGGGTCCTCGGCGCCACCCGCTTCCAGCTGAAGTACTCCAACGGCCGCCTCCCCCACGACCTGCGGATGTCGTCGATCCGGCTCTACGGCGAGCGGGTCGTCCCGCTGGTGCGCGAGCTGATGGCCGAGGACCGCGACGACGAGGGCGATGTCGGGGCGCCCGCGTAGGTTCTGGCCATGGACGCCACCGAGCTGCTGCGGACCCTGTGCACGACCATCGACGAGCACCGCTGGGAGGACCTCCCGGCGCTGCTGGCGCAGGACTTCACCGTCCACTTCGTGCACACGGGTGAGACCTTCGGCCGGGACGAGTGGGTGCGGCTCAACGCCGACTACCCGGGCTTCGAGCGACTGACGATCGAGGACCTCGTCGGCGCGGGAGACCGGGCCGTCGCCCGCTGCCACGTCACCGGCCGCGACGAGTCCGGCGAGCAGCGGTTCGTCGTCGCCAGCTTCGCGACGTGCGCCGGCGGCCTGATCACCGAGATGACCGAGGTGTGGACCGACGTCGGGGTCACTCCGCCCGAGGCGGCGCGCCCCGCCTGAGACGGCTCAGCCCTTGCCGCGCAGCCGTCCGCGCAGCCACGACCACCGCTCCTGCAGCCGCGCCTCGAAGCCGCGGTC
The DNA here is from genome assembly GCF_024362365.1 of Janibacter sp. CX7. NCBI lineage: Bacteria > Bacillati > Actinomycetota > Actinomycetes > Micrococcales > Intrasporangiaceae > Janibacter > Janibacter sp. CX7. The sequence goes on from NZ_CP101464.1 coordinate 1,840,716, forward strand.
CGTCGGTCGGTAGTAGGAGCGGTCCGCCAGCTCGGCGTGCAGGTCGTCGGGCAGGTACTGCTGGGCCGCGACCCCGTCCGGCTGGTCGTGGGCGTAGACATAGCCCTCGACCTTCGCACCTCCGACCGCTCCCTTCGCCCGGTCCGACGCCTGGGTGTAGCCGGAGCCGCGCAGGTGCGGCGGGACCGCCTGCACCTTGCCGGCCCGCACGTCGGCGACCGCCTCGTTGATGCCCGTGTAGGCCGCGTTGGACTTGGGCGCGAGCGTGTTGTGGACGACCGCCTGGGCGAGGATGATCCGCGCCTCCGGCATGCCGATCTGGGCGACGGCGTGCATCGCCGCGACCGCCGTCTGCAGCGCCGTCGGGTCACCCATGCCGACGTCCTCGGAGGCCGAGATGACGATCCGCCGAGCGATGAAGCGCGGGTCCTCCCCCGCCTCGAGCTGCCGGGCGAGGTAGTGCAGGGCGGCGTCGACGTCCGACCCGCGCATCGACTTGATGAAGGCGGAGGCGACGTCGTAGTGCTGGTCACCGGTGCGGTCGTAGCGCACCGCTGCCCGTGCCACCGCCTGCTCGACCTGCGCGAGGGTGATCGGCGCGGCCTTCGGCGCGTCCGGACCGAAGGGGACGTCGCCGGCGGCCACGCCGGCGGCCGCCTCGAGCGAGGTGAGCGCGCGCCGCGCATCGCCACCGGCGATCGCGACGAGGTGCTCGCGGGCGTCGTCGGCCAGCTCGTAGCCCCCGGCCAGACCGCGCTCGTCGGCGACCGCGGCGTCGAGCACCTCGCCGACCTCCTCACGGGTCAGCGACTCGAGGGTGACGAGGATCGAGCGCGAGAGCAGCGGGGCGATGACCGAGAAGGACGGGTTCTCCGTCGTCGCGGCGACGAGGACCACCTCGCGGTTCTCCACGCCGGGCAGCAGCGCATCCTGCTGCGCCTTGCTGAAGCGGTGGATCTCGTCGAGGAAGAGCACCGTCTGCCGGCCGTACATCGAGCGGTTGGTCGCCGCGCGCTCCATGACCGCCCGCACGTCCTTGACGCCCGCCGTCACCGCCGAGAGCTGGACGAAGTCCCGGTCCGCCGCCGTCGCGACGAGGTGCGCCAGGGTCGTCTTGCCGGTGCCCGGCGGGCCCCAGATGATCGCCGACATCGGGCCCGCCACCGCGTTGACGCTGCCCTCCACGAGCCGCCGCAGCGGCGAGCCGGGGCGCAGCACCTCGCGCTGCCCACGCACCTCGTCGAGGGTGCGCGGACGCATGCGCACGGCCAGCGGCGCGTTGAGATCGGCGCCGGTGGGTTCCGTGTTGTCGTTGGCGGAGGCGAAGAGATCGTCGGAGACCACGAGTGGCACGCTATCCCGGTGAGCAGACACCCCGACCAGACCACCCTCACCGAGGTCCCGATGGACCGCCTGCTCAGCTTCACCGACCAGGACCCGGCCGTGCGCGCCGAGGCCACCCCGACCGTCGACGAGCCCGCGCTCGGGCTGCGCCGCGACGGCCGCTGGGCCGTCGCCTTCGTGCGCCCCACCCACACGCACGGCATCTCCCTCATGCTCCGGGGCGACGCACCCCTCCTTCGTGAGCTCGCGGCGTCCTCCCCCTTCGCCTCGTGGTCGGACCGGGCCCGGGCGAAGGGAGCGAACGCCGTCACCCTGCCGCGCACGGCCGAGGACCTCGGGCTGATCGCCGGCGAGCCCTCGCGCTGGGAGTTCATGTCGACGACCGAGGTGGTCCCGGTGGCCGCGCCCCGCGGGCTCGTCGAGCTGCCGGCCGCCGACCGGGCCGAGATCCAGGCCCTGCTCGACGAGCACAACCCCGGGACCGACGGGCAGCCCTTCGCCCGACCTCGCCAGCGGTGGGTCGGGGTGCGCGACGAGCGCGGCGCCCTCCTCGCCGTCGGCTGCTGCGAGCCGGAGTCCTCCGGAGCCCCCGTCCTCGCCGGCATCACCGTCGTCCCGTCCGCGCGCGGGCTCGGTCTCGGGCGGGCCGTGACCGCCGAGCTGACCCGTGTCGCGGTGGCCGAGCACGGGTGGTCCACGCTCGGCATGTACTCGCGCAACGACCGGGCGCGCGAGATCTACCGTTCACTGGGATACGTCGTGCACGCCGAGTGGAGCAGCGGGAGGTTGGCCTGATGGCCGGAGTGGTCAGCGAGTACCTGCGCCCGCTCGTCGGCTGGAACCCCGGACCGCAGCGCCGCTGGGTCGCCGGGCGAGCCGCGATCGCCGTCGCCCTGCCACTCGTCGGCTTCACTCTCGCCGGTCACGCCCAGCAGGGATTCCTCGCCGGCATGGGCGTCTTCGCCGTGCTCTACGGCGCCTCGGCCCCCGTCCGACGGCGCTTCGTCATCACGCCGCTCGCGGGGTTGGGCCTGCTGGCCTCGATGGCCCTCGGCATCGCCCTCGCCGGTCATGCGGTCCTCGCGATCATCGCGATGGCGCTCGCCGCGACGGTGGCCGCCGTGCTCACCTACACCCTCCAGGTCGGCCCACCCGGGGGCTTCTTCTTCGCGCTCGTCTGCGGGATCGGCAACCTCGCAGCGAGCCACGGCACCCCGGCCACGACCCTCCTCGGCATCGCCGGCACCGGTGTCCTGTCGGCCATCGTGGTCGGCACCTCCGACTTCTGGCTGCGGGCCCACGGCATCGAGGACGCGGCGGTGACCCACGCCGAGCAGGTCGTCGAGGCCTACCTCGAGGAGCGTGACCCGGCTCGGGTCGCGTCCGCCCGCCGCAGCGCGGCCCGGGCACTCAACGACGCGTGGACCGCGGTGACCGACGGCGGCTCCGACGACCGCTTCGGCGGCCGGCTGCAGCGTGTGCACAGTCGATATGCCAGCGCCGTCTCCCGAGCCGTCGACGGACCGGACGCCGAGGTGACCGCCGAGCTCGCGCTGCACGAGGCGGCACGGGTGCGCCAGGTCTCGCTCGGCCGTCCACGCGGCGCGTGGTCCCTGCGGCAGGCCCTGCGCTGGCCCAGCGAAGACCTCCTCGTCGCCGCTCGGGTCGCCGCAGCGACCCTCCTCGCCGGTGGCATCGCGCTGGCCATGGACAACGCCCACGCCTACTGGGCAGCCGCCTTCGCGGTGCTCGTCGTCCACACGGGGGGCACCCGCTCGGTGCAGTTCCACCGGGCCTTCCAGCGCACCATCGGCACCGCCGCCGGTCTGCTCGTCTTCGCCCTGCTCCTGCGGCTCGACCCGGGCCACTGGTGGATCATCGCGATCATCATCGGCTTCCAGCTGCTCGTCGAGCTGCTCATCACACGCAACTACGCGCTTGCCGTCATCTTCCTCACCCCCCTGGCCCTGCAGATCTCCGAGTCGGTGACCGGCATGGACCCCGACACGATCGTCTTCGACCGAGCCGTCGACACCCTCATCGGCGTCGGCGCGGCCGTCGTCGTGCTCGTCGTCTCGAGCCGCCTCGGTCGGCCCGAGCTGCTGCTGCGCGCCCACGCCCGCCGCGTCGTGCTCGCTCTCGACGACGTCCTCGCCGACCTCGCCGAGCGGCGCACGCGCACCGACGAGGGCATGGCCGCGCACCTCGACCACTGCAAGCAGCTCTACGTCGAGCTGCTCGAGTCCGACCGGGTGGCCGCCCGAGCCCACGCCGACGCTCCCGAGGCCGTCGCGCCCTACCGCCGGATGGAGCAGGTGCTCGCTGCGATCGGCTACCAGGTCCTCGGCGCCACGTGGAACCCCCGCGTCCGCGGCCAGAGCGAGGTCATGGCCCAGGCCCGCGAGGCCCTGTCCGGCCTCACCCGCCACCCCGTGACCCGCCACCGCTCGGCCGACGAGATCACCGCCGACCTGCGGCGGGTCCAGACGATCCTGGCCGAGGCCTGACGTGCCGCGCACGAGTGCCGGACTGCTCCCCTTCGTCCGGGGCGAGGGCGGGACGCAGGTTTGGCTCGGCCACATGGGCGGCCCGCTGTGGGCCCGCCGGCCCCGCGGCTGGACCATCGTCAAGGGCGAGGTCGAGCCGGACGAGGACCTGCTCGCCGCCGCCGAGCGGGAGTTCGCCGAGGAGACCGGCGCGACCGCCCCGGACGGACCGCGCCTGCCCCTCGGTCAGGTGCGCCAGTCCGGCGGCAAGGTCGTGCACGCCTGGGCCATCGAGGTGACGAAGGGGGCGGACGTCACACTCGTCGAGAGCAACAGCTTCGAGCTGGAGTGGCCTCCGAGGTCCGGTCGGCGCCAGTCCTTCCCCGAGCTCGACAGGGGCGAGTGGCACGATCTCGACGCCGCCCGAGAGCTCGTCGTCGCCGCCCAGACGGCCTTCCTCGATCGCCTCGAGTCCGCATCTCCCTAAGGTCGTGCGGCCAGGTCGGCCAGCTCGGGCACGAGCGGGGTGAGATCCGCGACGAGTCCCTCGGCGCCGGACTCCGGGTCGTGGAGCACGGCGCGGATCCCGACGGACCGGGCCGCCTCGACATTGGCCGGCACGTCGTCGACGAAGCCCACCTGCTCCCCAGGCAGGCCGAGGTCGTCGAGCACCCGCTCGAAGAAGACCCGGTCGGGCTTCATCGCCCCGATCTCGCTCGAGTAGTAGGAGCCGTCGACGAGGTCGTCGTAACCACGCACCTCGCGCATGTGCTGCACGCGGTGGTCCTGCTGGTTGGTCGCCAGCATGCACGGCACCCCGAGGTCACGCACGGCGGTGAGCACCGCGACCGCCTCGGGGTCGAGGTCGAACTGCTCCCAGATCGAGAGCAGGTCGTCGACCGTCAGCGGGACGTGGCCGGTCTGCTCCTGCTCGAGGCTGAGCATTTCCTCGAGCACCGCGCGCAGCGACCGCTCGCCCCGCAGCGCGGGCAGCTCGGCCTCGAAGACGCGCCTGGCGAAGCCCGGACGCACCGCACCGTCGAGCCGCTCGCGCCAGTCGAAGCGCCCGTGCTGCAGGACGCCGTCGCAGTCCCACAGGAGCACGTCGACCGGCCGGCTCATCGGATCAGGCCCCCGCCTGCTCGTCCTCGTCACGCTTCGGCGTGGCGTCGATGCCCGCCTCCTTGCGCTGCTCCGCGGTGATCGGGGCAGGCGCGTCGGTCAGCGGGTCGTAGCCGCCGCCGGACTTGGGGAAGGCGATGACGTCGCGGATCGAGTCGGCACCGAGCAGGAGCATGCAGATCCGGTCCCAGCCGAAGGCGATGCCGCCGTGCGGCGGGGCGCCGTACTTGAAGGCCTCGAGCAGGAAGCCGAACTTCTCCTGCGCCGACTCCTCGTCCAGGCCCATGACCTTGAAGACGCGCTCCTGCACGTCCTTGCGGTGGATACGGATCGACCCGCCACCGATCTCGTTGCCGTTGCAGACCATGTCGTACGCATAGGCGAGCGCCGGTCCGGGGTCGGTGTCGAAGGTGTCGAGGAACTCCTCCTTCGGGCTGGTGAAGGCGTGGTGGACCGCGGTCCACGCGCCGGCACCGACCGCCACGTCACCGGCGGCGACGGCGTCACCGGCCGGCTCGAAGAGGGGCGCGTCGACGACCCAGAGGAAGGACCACGCGGTCTCGTCGATGAGCTCGCAGCGCTGCGCGATCTCCTGACGGGCAGCACCGAGCAGGGCCCGAGCCGCCTTGGCCTTGTCCGCCGCGAAGAAGATGCAGTCACCGGGAGCCGCGCCGACGTGGGCGGCCAGGCCGGCCTTCTCCTCGTCGGAGATGTTCTTGGCGACCGGCCCACCGAGCTCGCCGTCCTCGCCGACGGTGACATAGGCCAGGCCCTTGGCACCGCGCTGCTTGGCCCACTCCTGCCAGGCGTCGAACTGGCGCCGCGGCTGGCTGGCGCCACCGGGCATGACGACCGCGCCGACGTAGTCGTTCTTGAAGACGCGGAAGGGGGTGTTGGCGAAGTACTCCGTGCAGTCGACGAGCTCGACCCCGAAGCGAAGGTCCGGCTTGTCGGAGCCGTAGCGCTCCATGGCCTCGGCATAGGTCATCCGCGGGAAGGGGGTCGGCAGGTCGACACCGATGGTCGCCCACACGGCCTTGGCGATGGACTCGCCGAGCTCGATGACGTCGTCCTGCTCGACGAAGGACATCTCGATGTCGAGCTGGGTGAACTCCGGCTGCCGGTCGGCGCGGAAGTCCTCGTCGCGGTAGCAGCGGGCGATCTGGTAGTAGCGCTCCATGCCGGCGACCATGAGCAGCTGCTTGAAGAGCTGCGGGCTCTGCGGCAGGGCGTACCACTCGCCCGGCGCCAGGCGGGCCGGCACGAGGAAGTCGCGGGCACCCTCGGGCGTGGAGCGGGTGAGGGTCGGGGTCTCGATCTCGACGAAGTCGCGCTCGGCGAGCACCGAGCGGGCCGCGGCGTTGACCTTGCTGCGCAGGCGCAGACCGGCGCCGGCGCTCGTGGCGCCCGGGCGGCGCAGGTCGAGGTAGCGGTGCTTGAGGCGGGCCTCCTCGCCGACGCTCACGCGCTCGTCGATCTGGAAGGGCAGCGGGGCGGCCTCGGAGAGCACCTCGATGGAGCTGGCGACGACGTCGATCTCGCCGGTCGGCACGTTGGGGTTGACGTCCTTGGGGTCGCGCGGGGCGACCTCGCCGACGACCTTGATGACGTACTCGTTGCGCAGGTCGTGCGCCGCACCCGTGAGCACCTCGTCGCGGGCGACGACCTGGGCGACGCCCGACGCGTCGCGCAGGTCGAGGAAGGCCACGCCACCGTGATCACGACGGCGGCCCACCCAGCCGGTGAGGGTGACGGTCTGGCCGGAGTGCTCGGCACGCAGGGTGCCGGCGTCGTGGGTGCGGAGCACGGGGTGTTCTTCCTTGTCCTTCGGGTCGCCCGGCGGGTCGCGCGGGCCGGTCCATCCTACGGAGCCCGGCGGGTGCCGGGCCAACGGGTTGATCAGCCGGTCGGGCCCTCCCTGCGGCCGGGGTGCTCGGGCCACGGGCTGTCGGCAGGACGAAGGGAGGTCCAGCCGCCCTCTCGGGACGCCCGGGCCGTCATCGTCGCGATGACGAGGGTGGAGTTGTGCAGGTCCCCGGCGAGGACCGCCGCGGCGACCTCGTCGAGGGGGACGCGCCGCTGGAGCAAGTGCGCCTCCTCCCCTTCTCGCTGGTGCCGCTCGCCCTCGGGCACGGGACGCAGCCCCCGCGCGAGGTAGACGCGGATCGCCTCGTCCATGCCACCGGGCGAGGTGAAGTAGTCCACGAGGACCGCCCACTCGTCGGCCGTGACGTCGGCCTCCTCAGCCAGCTCGCGCTGCGCGCCGACGAGCGGGTCCTCACCCGCGATGTCGAGCAGGCCGGCGGGGATCTCCCACTCGTTGGCCGAGACGGGGTGACGGTACTGCCGGATGAGCAGCACGCGGTCCTGCTCATCGAGGGCCAGGACGGCGACGGCACCCGGGTGGTCGACGACCTCGCGCACCAGGGTCTCGCCCTCGAGCTCGAAGGTGTCACGACGCACATCCCAGACCGCGCCCTCGAAGACCACCTCGCTGGAGGTCACCGAGCGGGTGAGCAGCTCGTCGCGCAACGGCACCGTCTCGTCGGCCATCAGGCCTCGACGTCCGCGGTCTCCGCCTCGGCCGCCTCCACCGGCGGCTCGACCTCGACCAGGCGCGCGTCACGCTGGGCCTGCACGGCCGCACCGATGAGCCCGATGAAGAGCGGGTGCGCACGGTCGGGCCGCGACTTGAACTCGGGGTGCGCCTGGGTCGAGACGTAGTAGGGGTGCACCTCGCGTGGGAGCTCGACGAACTCGACGAGCCCGAGCTGCGGGTGGGTGCCGCTCACGACGAGGCCCGCCCGCTCGAGCTGATCGCGGTAGGTGTTGTTGACCTCGTAGCGGTGGCGGTGCCGCTCGGTGACCTGGGTCGACCCGTAGGCCTGCGCGGTGACCGAGCCCTCGCGCAGGTCGGCCGGGTAGGAGCCCAGGCGCATCGTGCCGCCGAGGTCGCCGGCCCCGTCGACGAAGGACTTCTGCTCCTCCATCGTCGCGATGACCGGCGCGCTCGAGGCGGGGTCGAACTCGGTCGAGCTCGCACCCGCGATGCCGGCGACGTTGCGGGCGTACTCGATGACCATGCACTGCAGGCCCAGGCAGATGCCGAGCGTGGGCACCTGCTGCTCGCGAGCCCAGCGCAGCGCACCGAGCTTGCCCTCGATGCCGCGCACGCCGAAGCCGCCCGGCACGAGGACCGCGTCGACCCCGCCGAGGGCCTTGCTCGCCCCGGCCGGCGTCTGGCAGTCGTCGGAGGGCACCCAGCGGATGCGCACCTTGGCGTCGTTGTGGAAGCCACCCGCGCGCAACGCCTCGGTGACCGAGAGGTAGGCGTCGGGCAGGTCGATGTACTTGCCGACGAGCGCGACCTCGACCTCGTGGCGGGGCTGGTGCACGCGCCGCAGCAGGGTGTCCCAGCTGCCCCAGTCGACGTCGGTGAAGTTGAGCCCGAGGCGACGGATGACGAAGGTGTCGAGGTGCTCGCGGTGCAGCACCTTGGGGATGTCGTAGATGCTCGGGGCGTCGACGCACGCAGCGACGCCGTCCTTCTCCACGTCGCACGACATCGAGATCTTGCGCTTGATGTCGGCGGGGATCTCGCGGTCGGCGCGCAGCACGAGCGCGTCGGGCTGGATGCCGACCTGGCGCAGGGCAGCGACGGAGTGCTGCGTCGGCTTGGTCTTCATCTCGCCGCTCGGCGCGATGAAGGGCACGAGCGAGACGTGCAGGAAGAAGCAGTTGTCGCGGCCGAGCTCGTGGCGTACCTGGCGAGCGGCCTCGAGGAAGGGCAGCGACTCGATGTCGCCGACGGTGCCACCGATCTCGGTGATGATGACGTCGGGCGCGCTCGCGTCGTCGACGCCGGGGCTGCCGGCGGCGGGTGCCCGCATCCGCGAGGTGATCTCGTTGGTGATGTGCGGGATGACCTGGACGGTGTCGCCGAGGTACTCGCCCTTGCGCTCGCGGGCGATGACCCGGCTGTAGACCTGACCGGTCGTCACATTGGCGGAGCCGTCGTGGTTGGTGTCGAGGAAGCGCTCGTAGTGCCCGATGTCGAGGTCGGTCTCGGCCCCGTCCTCGGTGACGAAGACCTCACCGTGCTGGAAGGGGTTCATCGTCCCCGGGTCGACGTTGAGGTAGGGATCCAGCTTCTGCATCGTGACCGAGAGGCCACGCGCTCGAAGCAGGTGCCCGAGGCTCGAGGCCGTCAGTCCCTTGCCGAGTGAGGAGACGACTCCTCCGGTCACGAAGATGTGTTTCGTCAGTGCCACCACGGGGTTCCAATCTACGTCACGTGGGCGAGTGCTCGGTAACGCAGCACCCAGCGAGTCGCGCTGGACTCGAGCCCGTCCCAGCCACGCGCCCGCTCCCGGGCGGCCTCCGCGGTGCGCGCCGCCCGCTCGGGATGATGGAGGACCGCCCCGACGGCGTGGGCGAGCGGTCCGGCCGCCTCCGTCTGCGGACCGTCGACGAGCAGCCCGACACCGTCGAGCAGGTCGGGCAGCCCGCCGACCCGGCGGGCGACGACCGGTGTGCCGGCCGCCATCGCCTCCTGCACGACGAGCGCCCGCGCCTCCCACTCGCTCGGCACGACGAGCACGTCGGCGGCGAGCAGCCACGGCGTGACGTCGGCGGCCTCCCCGAGCAGGTGCAGTGCTCCCCCTGTCGTCAGCGTCTCCTGGCCCGGTCCGACGAGCCCCCACGTTCCCGGGGCGCCGTCGGCGGCCGCGGCGAGCACGTCGATGCCCTTCTGCGGGGCGACCCGCGCGATGGTCAGGACGAAGGGGGCACCGCTCACCTCGTGCGCAGCGAGCAGCGCGTCGCGGTGCTTCGCCCGCCACGCCGCGCGGTCGGTGGCGAGCAGCGCCGGCACCCGCGGCGAGGGGACCTCGGCGAGCTCCGCCCGCGAGGCCCCGAGGGCGAGCGCGTCGGTCACGAGGTCGCTGCTCGCGCCGGTCACGAGGTCGGCCCGACGCATGACCGCCCGGGCCGCCAGCCCACCGACGAGCCGACGCGGTGACAGGCCGGCACCACGCACGGGGTTGTGCAGGCTGACGACGAGGGGCACCCGGCCGCCCGGCTCGCCACCTCGTCTGCGGCGGACGGTGGGCGGGGCCGTGGCCGTGGTCGCCACAGCTCCCGTCGCCACAGCCGACACGAGCCCGGCGCGGAAGCCGTGGGCGTGCACGACGTCGGCGCCGCGAGCCAGCTCCCGCACGGCCGCCACGGTGAGCGGCGCCTGCCCCGGTAGGTCGAAGCGCGCCCGCGTCGCGGCATCGGTCGCGACCTGCACCGTGTGCCCGGCGGCGTGCATCGACCGGGCGAGGTCGGCCACGTGGGTGCCGATGCCGCCGGCGGCGGAGGCGAGGCAGAGCAGGACCTTCACCGGGCCACCGCCCGCCCGCGCAACCCGGGCACGCGGGCGCGTGCCGTGGGGTCGATCCACAGCCCGACGAGCAGCACGACGCCCGCGACGACGACGGCGGCCAGCGCGCCGACGAGGGTCGCGGCGAGCGCATCCTCGGGCCAGTGCCCGTGGGCGAGACGGTGCGCCGCCAGCCCGAGCCCGAGGGCGAGGAGGGCCAGGACGAGGGTTCGGGGCAGCCCGGCGAGGGCCGCGGGACCCCAGTCGTGGCGCACCCGCACGAGCAGCCCGGCGCCGGCGACCCACATGCCCAGGGTCATCGCCAGACCGAGGACGACGAGGGTGCGGTGGGCCCCGGCCCCCTCGTCGAGGACGAGCACCGGGACGACCGCGGCGACGAGCCAGCCGAGCGCCATCGTCGCGCCGGCGACGAGCGCCCGCCCACGGGCGTAGAGCGCCCGCAGGGCCACCGCCGCGATGCTGAAGCCGAGCAGGCCGGGCGCCATCGCGGCGAGGGCGTCAGGCATGGCGGCCAACGCATCCGACCCCTCGCCGTGACGATCGATCTGCGCGAAGACCGTGCCGACCGGCGCGGCCGCGGCGACGAGACCGGCGACCGCCGCGGCGGCGAGGACGACGACGGCGCGCAGCGACGCCGCGAGGGTGCCCACGGCACCGGCACGCTGGTCCTCCGGCTCCCCCGCCGTCGCGGCGAGCACCGGGAAGACCGCGGTCGCGACCGGCACCGCCAGCACGGCGTAGGGCAGCAGGTAGAGGGCCTGCACGTAGTTCTGGACGACGAGGCTGCCGTCCCCGCCGGAGCGGTTGGCGACGGCGAGGGTGACGAGCACGCTCAGCTGCTGCGCGACGAGGGCGACGACCCCGGCGCCGGCCAGGGTGCGGGCCCGGGCCGCCGTCCCGGTCGCGAGCCGCCACCGCGGGCGCAGCCTGATGCCGGCGCGTTCGGCGACGACGAGCAGGGGCAGCGAGAGCGCGGCGACGCCGAGGGTCGTGCCGCCACCGAGCAGCAGCAGCTCGCTCGTCGTCACCGCGTCGGGGCGGGTGCCGGGCGGCACGGCGAGGGCCCACAGGACATAGGTGGCGATGACGACGAGGCTCGACAGCAGCGGTGCGAGCGCCGCGGCGAGGAATCTCCGGTGCGCCTGGAGCACCCCGGAGACGACGATGCCGATGCCGTAGAGGAGCACCTGCGGGCTGAAGACGAGCAGCAGCCGGGTGCCGAGCGCCACCGCGCCGTCGACCTCGAGGTCCCCGAGCAGGGCACGACTGGCGAAGGGAGCGGCGAGCGCCACGAGGACGGCGAGCGGCACCAGCACGGCGACGGTGCGGGTGAGCAGTGCGGAGGCGACCTCGTCGGCGCGCTCCCCCTCCGCGCTCCCGAGGCGGCCGGCCACGAGCGGGACGACGACGGCGGCGAGGATGCCGCCGGCGGCGATCTCGTAGACGATGTTGGGCACCGTGTTGACGCTCTGGTAGACCGTGCCGACGCCGGTCGCGCCGACCGCCCACGCGAAGACGAGCCAGCGGGCGAAGCCCACGACCCGCGACAGCGCCGTCACGACGGCCACGGTGCCGGCATCGCGCGCGACGCCTCCCGCGGTGGGCTGCGGTCCGGGCGTCACCGGCGCCGACCCCAGGCGTCGATCTCACGCAGGACGGGCGTCGACTCGATGACCCGGGTGAAGCTCACCCGCTCCGACAGCAGGGTCAGGCCGGTGACGAGCGCAGCGGCCCCGAGCCGGCCACCGGGGGCGAGCCCGCGCACGAGCGCGAGACCGAGCAGGCCACCGAGCGCGTTGGCTCCGCAGTCCCCGAGCATCGACTCCCCCGCCAGGTCCTCGGGCAGCACCCCGCCGCCGACACCGACGAGCCCCGCCGCCAGGGGACGTGCGACAGGCGGCGCGAGCAGCAGCGTCCCCGCGGCCGTGGTCACCTTGAGCGCGCGTCCGGGTCGCAGGTCGAGGAGGTTGACGAGGTTGGCCGTGCCGGCGATGACGACGGTGTCGACGAGCGCGCGGCCCAGCCGTCCCGCCCCGGGGCCGTGGCTCGAAGGGGAGGCCCCCTCGAGCAGCGCGACGCAGGCCGCGGTGGCCCCGAGGCCGACGACCTTGAGGGCACCCGTGGTCACCCGGCCGCTCCGGAGGGCGCCGAGGTGCCCGCGCAGGCCCTTGGTCCCGGTGTCACCGGTGAGGTCGTCCAGCCCCCCGAGCAGACCCGGCGCGACGACGACGATCAGGCTCGACGGCGACGGCGACCCGATGGCGACCGCGAGGGTGGCTGCGCCGACCGAGACCGGTCCCTCGAGCAGGGTGACCGTGGCTCCCGCGTGGTTGTGCCGCTCCCACGGGCGCCGCACGTCGGCGGGCAGACGCCGGGACGCGCGGGTGAGCAGCCGGGCAGCGGCGAGGCCGACGCCGGCGGTGACGAGGGCCCTGGTGGTCACGACGCCTGCGGCTGTGCTGCTCACGGTGCCTGCGGCACGGGGGCATCAGCACCGGCACCGAGCCCGTAGTGGCCGGAGCGGCCGTCGAGTCGCTCGTCGAGGGCCAGGACGATCGCGGCGCGGCCCATCGGGATCTCGGGGTCGTCGACCGTGGAGAGCCCCTTCGCGAGGCTGCCCGGGGTGCGGGCGACCGTCACCGGCGAGGCATCGGCGGTCCCCTGCTCCGCCTCCTGCGCGGCGAGCACGGCCCCGTCGGCGTGGGTGTCGACGACGTGGCTCAGGGCGACCCAGGTCGCGGCGGTGCGCTCGGCACCCCGGTCGACGGAGTCGGTGGCGGTGGCCGACGTCGCAGCGACGGGACCCCCGACGATGACGACGACATCAGCGGCGGCGGGCGCATCGCGCGGCCCGTCGACGAGCCCGGCGTCGCGCAGCCGCGTCCAGGCGGAGCCGCGCGGGGTGCGGTCGACGCGCGTGGCGTCCCCGGGCTCTCGGGCGCCCGTGAGGACGACGGCGAGTGCCTGGTCGATCGGCTGGGCACCGTCGGGAACGGTCGAGGTGACCCCGAGCTCGCCCAGTGCGTCGTCGCCCACGGCGTCACGCTCGCGGCTCGCCGTGGCGTCGGCGTCGGCCCAGTCGGCCGTGACCTCGACGGTGTCGGCGACGCTGGCCCCGGCCTGCTCGAGCACCGATCGGGCCGCGGCGACGTCGTCGTCGGAGGCCTCCGGCAGGGCGACGACCGTCGCGGTGTCGTCGGAGAGGCGGCTCCCGACGACCTGCGGCAGGGTCTGCTCGTCATAGGCGTCGCGCCCCTCTATGGCCTGCCGGTCCTCGTTGGCCTGCCGGCGCAGGTCCTCCTTCTCCTGCCGCAGCTTGGTGACCTCGCCCGAGAGCGTGCTGCCGATGTTGTCGTTGAGCGGCCCGGCCCCCAGCACGATCCCGATCGACAGCGCGATGAGCACGGCCGCGAGGGAGACGAGGTGGTACCTGAAGTCGATCACGTGAGCAGTCCTTCGACGAAGGCCCACAGGTCGTCCCAGCGGGCCCCGAGCAGCTGCAGGGTGGCCTGCCCTGTCGGGGTCGACCACAGGGCGACGAAGAGGGCGAGGAGACAGACGAGGCCCAGGCCGACCAGCGACCACGAGGAGATGCGGGTCCGGTAGAGCCGGCTGACCCCCTTCGCGTCGATGAGCTTGCTGCCGACCCGCAGCCGGGTGAGAAAGGTGCTCGACATGCCCGCCCGCCCCTTGTCGAGGAACTCGACGAGCGTCGCGTGCGTGCCGACGGCGACGATGAGGTCCGCGCCCTTGTCGTCGGCGAGGAGCATGGCGATGTCCTCGCTCGTGCCGGTGGCCGGGAAGACCACGGGGGTGACACCGAGGGACTCGACCCGGGCGACGCCGGGCGCCTCGCCGCTGCGGTAGGCGTGCACGACGACCTCGGCACCACTCGTCAGGACCCGGTCGGAGACGGAGTCCATGTCGCCGACGATGAGGTCGGGCCGGTGGCCGGCCTCGACGAGCGCGTCCGCTCCCCCGTCGACCCCGATGAGCACTGGCTTGTACTCGCGGATGTAGTGGCGAAGGGCGGCGAGGTCCTCCTTGTAGTGGTAGCCGCGCACGACGATGAGCGCGTGCCGGCCCTGCAGGTCGGTCGCGATGTCGGGCACGCCGACCCCGTCGAAGAGCAGGTCCCGCTCCTGGCTCAGGTAGGTCATCGTGTTGGCCGCGAAGGCCTCGAGCTGGGTCCCCAGGCCCGCCCGGGCCGACTCCATCGCGGCGTGCAGCTGCGGCAGCTCCCAGCGGGTGCCGTCGAGCGACTCCTTCGCCAGGTGGAGGGAGTCGCCGTCGACGCTCGCGGGCTGGCCGTCCTTGAGCCGGCCGAGCAGCTCGTCGTCGTCGACGTCGATCAGCGGGATCCCGGCACCGACGATGATCTCCGGCCCGACATTGGGATAGCGGCCGCTGATCGAGGCGCCGGCGTTGACGACGGCGGCGGGCCGGCAGGCGACGAGCGCCTCCCCGCTCACCCGGTCGATGTCCGTGTGGTCGATGACGGCGATGTCGCCGGGCTGCAGCCGCTTGGTGAGGTTCTTGGTGCGTCGATCGACCCGCACGCGGCCGCGCACGCCGGGCAGCGCCGGCTCGCGGGACGTGTCGCGGGTCAGTCGAAGGGCCATCCGGTGCATCGTCCCACGAAGCCGTGGCGGATCAGCGGCGGCACTGCTCGAGCAGCTCCTGCGCGTGGCGCAGGCCGACGCTCGAGTCGTCGCCGCCCATCATCCGCGACAGCTCGCCGAGGCGCTCGTCGCCCTCGACGAGCCGGACACCGCTCGCGGTCACCTGGTCGCCGTGCGCCTTGTGCACGACGAGGTGGCGGTCGGCGTGGGCGGCGACCTGGGCGAGGTGGGTGACGACGATGACCTGGCTCGTGCGGGCCAGCGCGGCGAGGCGGGCACCGACGTCGAGCGCGGCACGACCACCGACTCCGGCGTCGACCTCGTCGAAGACGAAGGTGGGCACCTGGCTGCCCGTCGACCCCGCGGTGGCGACCTCGATGGCGAGCATGATCCGGCTGAGCTCACCGCCGGAGGCGGCCTTGGCCACCGAGCGCGGGGGCTCGCCACGGTTGGCCGCGACGCGAACCTCGACGACGTCCGCTCCGTCCGGTCCGACCCGCAGACTGGCGCCGTCGGACGCGACCTCTGCCGCCGACTCGTCGGTGCGCGGCTCGACGGCCACCTCGACGCGGGCCTTGGCCATCCCCAGGTGCGAGAGCTCCTCCTCGACGGCGGACGCCAGTCGCGCAGCGGCCGCGGTCCGGGCCGCGGTGAGCCGCGTGGCCGCTGCCGCGAGCTCCTGCTCCGCGGCCTCGGCCTGCGCGGTCAGCTGCTCGATCCGTTCGTCGGCACCGAGCAGGCCCAGCAGTCGCTCGCGCGAGCTGTCGCGGTGCCGCAGCACGGCCTCGATGTCCTCGCCGTAGCGCCGGGTCAGCTCGTGGAGCGCGGCACGACGCTCCTCGACGGCTCCGAGGCGGGCGGGGTCGGCCTCGATGTCGGCGGTGTAGCCCGACAGCTCGGTCGCGAGCTCGGCGGCCAGCACGCCCACCTCGGCGAGCCGGCGACGCAGGTCGGCCAGCTGCGGGTCGTGGCCGACGAGCCGCTCGAGCTCGTCGCCCGCCCGGGCGACCCGGCCGACGACGTCGTCGCCGTCGAAGCTGTCGGGATCGGAGAGCAGCCGGTGGGCGGTGTCGGCGCCGGTGCGCAGCTCCTCCGCGTGCCCGAGGCGCTCGGCCTCCTGCGCCAGCTGCACGTCCTCGCCGGGCTGCGGCTCGACGGCGTCGATCTGCTCGAGCTGGTGGGTGAGCAGCTCGACCTCCTGCAGTCGCGAGCGCTCGCCCTCGACGAGGCGAGCCAGCTCCCCCTTCGTCTCCTGCCAGGCGCGGTGCGCCCGGGCGACCTCCTCCGCGGGGCCGGCCACCTCGTCTCCACCGAAGGCGTCGAGCAGGGCCCGGTGCTGGGAGGGGCGCTTGAGGCGCCACTGGTCGGCCTGGCCGTGCACGGCCACCAGACCCTCGCCGAGGTCGGTCAGGGTGCCCACCGGCGCCCGCCGACCGCCGACGTGGGCGCGGCTGCGGCCGCTCGCGGACACGGTGCGTGAGAGCAGCAGCTCGGGCTCGTCGGCGATGCCGCCGACCTCGGCGGCGACGTTCCGGGCGGGGTGGTCGTCGGCGAGCTCGAGCTCGGCCTCGACGAGAGCATCGTCCCGGCCGGAGCGCACGAGCGAGGCGTCGGCGCGGCCACCGAGCACGAGGCCCAGCCCGGTGACGACCATCGTCTTGCCGGCGCCGGTCTCGCCGGTGACGACGGTCAGCCCGGGGTCGAGGGTGAGGGTGGCGTCCTCGATGACGCCGAGGTCGCGGATGCGCAGCTCTCGCAGCACGTCAGGCTCCCGGCCGGGTGCGGCCGCGCCACCCGTGGACGGACAGGTCGAACTTCGCGACGAGGCGGTCGGTGAAGGGTGAGCTGCTCAGCCGGGCCAGACGCACCGGCTCGGGCGAGCGGGAGACCTCGATGCGGGCTCCTGGGGGCAGGTCGACGGCGCGGCGGCCGTCGCACCACAGCACTCCGTGGCCCTCGGTGCCGGGGACGAGGTCGACGGCCATCGCGGAGGTCGGCGCGACGACGAGCGGTCGGGCGAAGAGCGCGTGCGCGCTGATCGGCACGACGAGCATCGCCTCGACGCCGGGCCACACGACGGGGCCCCCGGCGGAGAAGGCATAGGCGGTCGAGCCGGTCGGCGTCGCCATGACGACACCGTCGCAGCCCCACGTGGACAGGGGACGTCCGTCGATCTCGACGGTGAGCACGAGCATCCGCTCGCGCGAGGCCTTCTCGACCGTCACCTCGTTGAGCGCCCAGCTGCGGGCGATCTCCTGCCCGTCGAGGGTGGCGACGACGTCGAGAGCCATGCGCTCCTCGACCTCGTAGCGGCGCTCGACGATGTGCTCGACGGTCGCGTCGACGTCCTCCCGCTCGGCCTCCGCGAGGAAGCCGACGTGGCCGAGGTTGACCCCGAGCAGGGGGACGCCGCTGCCGCGGGCTGCCTCGGCGCCGCGCAGGATCGTGCCGTCGCCGCCGAGGACGACGACGAGCTCGACGCCCTCTGCGGGGTCGTCACCGTCGTGGACGACGACGACAGGGTGCTGGCCCAGGACGCTCTCGCCGAGCTCACCCGCGGGCAGACGCACCTCGATGCCCGCCTGGGCGAGCTTGTCCGCGACACCCATGGCGACCTCGAGGGCCTCGGGCCGGCTCGGGTGAGCCATGAGCAGCACGCGCCGCGGGGTCATCGGTCCTCCTCCTGCACCAGGTCGTGGGTGATCCGGGTCTGAGCCTGCCATGCCAGACCGACACCGGTGCGACGGGTCAGGTGCACGAGGTACTCGTGGTTGCCCTCTCCCCCGCGCAGCGGGCTGCGCGTGATCCCGAGGACCGACAGCCCGACCTCGGCGGCGCGCTCGAGCACGCCGGTGATCGCATCCGCGCGGGCGGCCGGGTCGGTCACCACGCCTCGCCTGCCGAGCCGGGCCCGCCCCACCTCGAACTGCGGCTTGACGAGCAGCACCGCCTCGCCGTCGTCCGTGAGCAGGCCGGCGATCTCCTCGAGCACCAGGCGAAGGGAGATGAAGCTCAGGTCACCCACGGCCAGCTGCACCGAACCGCCGATGTCTGCCGGGGCCAGCCCCCGGATCGTCGTGCCGCTCAGGTCGTCGACGCGGTGGTCGGCGACGAGCTCGGGGGCGAGCTGGTCGTGACCGACGTCGAGGGCCACGACGTGCTCGGCCCCGTGCTCGAGCAGGACCTGGGTGAAGCCTCCGGTGCACGCACCGATGTCGATGCAGCGGCGTCCTGAGACCGCGACGTCGAAGGCTTCCAGGGCCCCGAGCAGCTTGCCGGCCGCACGCCCGACCCAGTGGTCGGCGCCGGTCGTCACCTCGACGAGGGTGTCGGGGCCCACCTGCTGCGAGGTCTTCGTCGCGGTCGCGCCTGCGATGCGCACCTCTCCCGCCTCGACGAGCTCACGCGCCCGCGTACGGCTGCGGGCGAGCCCGCGCTCGACGAGCGCCACGTCGAGCCGGCTGGTCTCGGGCACCCGTCAGGTCCCGAGGTCCGACAGCCGCGACGTCAGGGTGGCGTGCACGGACTCGCCGGCGGTCAGGACGGCGTCGAGGTCGTCGGGGTCGACGGCGGAGAGGTCACGAAGGGCGGCATCGACGACGAGGTCATCGGTCGCGGGCGTGCCCTCGGGCATGGGCTCGGGCGCCTTGGGCGCGAGGTCACCGGGGCTGGGGACCGGTGGCGTGGGCGTGGCCTGCTCAGGCATCGGGCAGCACCGCCAGGGTCTGCGGAGCCGGGAATGCGGGCTGGCTCGACGCCGCCTTCTTGGCCGTCGTCTTCCTCGGGGCGGCCTTCTTCGTGGCGGCCTTCTTCGTGGCAGCCTTCGTCGTGGCGCTGCCCGCGGTCGCCTTCTTCGCGGGCGCCTTCTTGGCGGTGGACTTCTTCGCGGTGGACTTCTTCGCGGTGGTCGGCCTGGCCTGTGCCTTCTTCGCGGGCGCCTTCGTGGCCCGCGCCCTCTTCGCCGGCGCCTTCGCGGTGGTCGGCTTGGCCGTCGCCTTCTTGGCCGGCGCCACAGGCACGGTCGAGACCTCGTCGAGCGCCGAACGCTCCCGCAACGCGGTGCTCAGCGCGTCGAGGTCGCCCTCCTCCTCCGCAGGCCACGCGTGCGCGTCGTCGCTCTGCTCGCGCACCGGCGGCACGGCACCCGCGACGAGCAGGGTGTCGACCAGTCGGACGACCTCGAGCGCTCGGTCCAGGGTCGTCTCGGTCGTCTTCAGGCCCAGATGGATCAGTCCACGTACGGGGTCCACGTCACTCCTCGGGTCGGGGTCGTCCCACGCTACCGGCTGGTCATGGTGCGCCCCGCCTGCCCCGCGTCGAGCAGGCCGCCGTCGACGGCGGCCCACAGGGCGTCGAGCGCAGCCCGGTCGGCGTCGATCCCTACGCCGTGGACCTCGAGTCGCCCGTCGACCACCCGAGCCCGGCCGTCGCCCCGCAGGCACCAAGCGCCCTCGGTCTGCGCCGACGGGTAGGGCTGCAGCAGACCGCGCAGGTCCGCGATGACATACCTCGGACGCCGCTCCACCGGCGCAGCCGCTGCATCCGCCAGACCGTGGACACCGGTGAGCACGAGCACGCCGGGCATCCCCGTCGCCACGGCTCCCTCGATGTCGGTCTCGAGCCGGTCCCCCACGGCCAGCACCCGGTCGGGGCTCGCCCCGAGCGCGCTCGCCGCGAGCCGGTACATCGGGGGGTGCGGCTTGCCGATGACCTCGGGGGCGACGTCGACGCACGAACGCACGGCCGCCACGAGTGCGCCGTTGCCGGGGGCCGGACCCCGGTCGGTCGGCAGCGTGCGGTCGGTGTTGGTCGCCACCCACGCGGCGCCGGCCCGCACCGCGTGCGCGGCCTCCGCGAGGTCTGTCGCGGTGACATGAGGTCCGTAGCCCTGGAGCACCGCTGCGGGCTCCCCCTTCGTCACCGGGGTCAGTCCCACAGCACGAAGGGAGGCACTCACCCCCTCGCCACCGATCGCCATGACCTCGGCGCCAGCGGGCAGCCGCGCCGCGAGCTCACGGGCAGCCGCCAGCGAGCTCGTGAGGACGTGGTCGTCCTCGACGACGACCCCGCGCGCGCGAAGGTGCTCCCCGACAGCGGCCGGGGTGCGCGAGGCATTGTTCGTCGCGAAGAGGACCGGGATCGACAGCGCGTTGAGCACGTCGACGGCGTGGTCGATGGCCGTTGGGCCGGCGACGACCACACCGTCGATGTCGCAGACCAGGGCGTCGTGGGCCCCGGCGAGCGTGTCAGGTGAAGGGGGTGTCGTCACTCGTCGGCGGCCGGGTCGGCACCCTCACCGGGCACGTCGTCGACGACCTCGTGCAGGCTCACCCCGTCGAGCTCCTCGACGCGCTCAATGGCATCGGTCTCGCCGTCCTGGTCCGCGACGGCGGCCTTGGCGAACCATGCCCGGGCGTCATCCGTGCGGTCGACCTCGAGCAGTGCGTCGGCGTAGGCATACCAGACACGCGCCGCCCACGGCTTGTTCTTGACCTTGTCGACCTGGCCCTGCAGCGCGAGCACTGCGGCCTGGGGCTGACCCATGTCGCGACGGATCCCGGACCCGACGATCAGCAGCTCGACCTGCTCCTCCTGGCCGAGCTGACGGGCCTCGGGCGAGCCCAGCAGCTCCAGCGCCCGGGCCGGGCGGCCGAGGCCACGCTCGCAGTCGACCATGAGCGGGAGCAGGTGGGAGGAGCCGCTGAGTCGCCGCACGGTCCGGAACTCGGTGAGGGCCCGGGCGTAGTCGCCCATCCGGTAGGCCACGAAACCGAGGGCCTCGCGGGCGGCCGGCACGCGACCGGCACGACGTACGGCCGTCTCCGCGTGGGCGAGGGCACCGTCAAGATCTTCAGCCTCGAGCAGGGCGGCGACCATGACGAGGTGCTGGGCGACGCCGTCGGCATTTTCCTTGCTCAGGGTGCGCAGCTGCTGCCGTACGCTCCGGTCGAGCTCCGCGCCGGTGACGTCCGGTGCGATCGCCGGCTCCGGCTTGCGGCCCTCCTTGGGGACGAGCCGCGAGCCGCTGCGGCTCTCGGCGTCCGCGTCACGCGAGGCCCCACCGCGCTCCGGACGGCCTCCTCGCTCGGGACGACCCTGACGATCGGATCGGTCGAAGCGGTCCCCGCGGTCGGGACGGCCACCCCGCTGCGGACGGCCCGACGACCCGTCCCGGTCCGGGCGACCGCCAGATCGCCCACGACCACCGGAACCGCCGCGACCACCGCCCGAACCGCCCCGGGGACCCTGGCCCCCGCGACCGGCAGCGCCTCCACGCCCACGATCCGGCCTGCTCGACCTCTCGTCCACGACATCAACCTCTCTTGACCTGTTGCCTCGGATCAGACTCTCCCGACCCGGGCTCTCAACGCAACACCACCGACGATTCTTCCCCGTCAGCGGATCCCGGTTCGCACCGGCTGCACCTGCACCTGGAACGCCTGGTCCGGGAATGCAAGAAGCCCCCCAGCGAGTCGCTGGGGGGCTTCTTGTGAATGTTTGTCCGGCTGCGTCCTACTCTCCCACACCGTCACCAGTGCAGTACCATCGGCGCTGAAGGGCTTAGCTTCCGGGTTCGGAATGGGACCGGGCGTTTCCCCTTCGCTATGACAGCCGAAACTCTATGGAAATACAGTGGACGTGCATTGTGTCCCGACCGTATCTCGGGAACTGCACAGTGGACGCGAACATCGTTCTTTTTTACGCAACACGAAGGTTGTGTGTGTATCAAGTTATCGGCTTATTAGTACCAGTCAGCTACATGCATTGCTGCACTTCCACATCTGGCCTATCAACCCAGTCGTCTACTGGGAGCCTCTCGGAGCTAAGCTCCATGGAAACCTCATCTTGAGACATGCTTCCCGCTTAGATGCTTTCAGCGGTTATCACTCCCGAACGTAGCTAATGAGCGGTGCCCTTGGCAGAACAACTCACACACCAGAGGTTCGTCCAACCCGGTCCTCTCGTACTAAGGTCAGCCTCTCTCAAGTTTCCTACGCGCACAGCGGATAGGGACCGAACTGTCTCACGACGTTCTAAACCCAGCTCGCGTGCCGCTTTAATGGGCGAACAGCCCAACCCTTGGGAGCTACTCCACCCCCAGGATGCGACGAGCCGACATCGAGGTGCCAAACCATCCCGTCGATATGGACTCTTGGGGAAGATCAGCCTGTTATCCCCGGGGTACCTTTTATCCGTTGAGCGACGGCGCTTCCACAAGCCACCGTCGGGTCACTAGTTCCGACTTTCGTCCCTGCTCGACATGTCTGTCTCGCAGTCAAGCTCCCTTGTACACTTGCACTCGCCACCTGATTGCCAACCAGGCTGAGGGAACCTTTGAGCGCCTCCGTTACATTTTAGGAGGCAACCGCCCCAGTTAAACTACCCACCAGGCAATGTCCCTGATCCGGATCACGGACCGAGGTTAGATAACCAGAACGACCAGAGTGGTATTTCAACGATGACTCCACACACACTGGCGTGCATGCTTCACAGTCTCCCACCTATCCTACACAAGCCGTCCCGATCACCAATACCAAGCTATAGTGAAGGTCCCGGGGTCTTTCCGTCCTGCTGCGCGTAACGAGCATCTTTACTCGTAGTGCAATTTCGCCGAGTTCGCGGTTGAGACAGTGGAGAAGTCGTTACGCCATTCGTGCAGGTCGGAACTTACCCGACAAGGAATTTCGCTACCTTAGGATGGTTATAGTTACCACCGCCGTTTACTGGGGCTTAAATTCTCAGCTTCGCCCACAAGGGGCTAACCGGTCCTCTTAACCTTCCAGCACCGGGCAGGCGTCAGTCCGTATACATCGTCTTGCGACTTCGCACGGACCTGTGTTTTTAGTAAACAGTCGCTTCTCCCTGGTCTCTGCGGCCCTTTCCCCTAGCCCGTAAAGAGCTTCAGGGTCCGGGCCCCCTTCTCCCGAAGTTACGGGGGCATTTTGCCGAATTCCTTAACCACGATTCACTCGATCGCCTTGGTATTCTCTACCTAACCACCTGAGTCGGTTTGGGGTACGGGCGGCTCGAACCTCGCTAGAGGATTTTCTCGGCAGCATAGGATCACCCTGCTTCCCTCAAAAGAGGTCACCATCAGGTCTCAGGAACATGCCAGGCGGATTTGCCTACCTGACTCCCTACACCCTTGGACGTGGACAACCATCGCCACGCGGAGGCTACCTTCCTGCGTCTCCCCATCACTTGACTACTACCAGCTCGGGTCACGCGTTCCACTCACCAGCGCAACCCCGAAGGGTCACTAACGATGAGCTTCAGGCGCTTAGCATCACTGGATTCATCATGGGCGGTTCTTCGCCGGTTCCGGAATATCAACCGGATGTCCATCGACTACGCCTGTCGGCCTTGCCTTAGGTCCCGACTTACCCAGGGCAGATTAGCTTGACCCTGGAACCCTTGGTTATTCGGCGGACGGGTTTCTCACCCGTCATTCGCTACTCATGCCTGCATTCTCACTCGTGTGGCATCCACGACTGGATCACTCCGCCGCTTCACTCGCCACACGACGCTCCCCTACCCATCAACACGCCTGGACACCACAAGGGTGCCGAGCAGTGTGTCAATGCCACAGCTTCGGTGGTGTGCTTGAGCCCCGCTACATTGTCGGCGCGGAATCACTTGACCAGTGAGCTATTACGCACTCTTTAAAGGGTGGCTGCTTCTAAGCCAACCTCCTGGTTGTCACGGCAACTCCACATCCTTTTCCACTTAGCACACGCTTAGGGACCTTAGCTGGTGATCTGGGCTGTTTCCCTCTCGACTACGGAGCTTATCCCCCGCAGTCTCACTGCCACGCTCTCACTTACCGGCATTCGGAGTTTGGCTAACGTCAGTAACCTGGTGAGGCCCATTAGCTATCCAGTAGCTCTACCTCCGGTAAGAAACACGTGACGCTGCACCTAAATGCATTTCGGGGAGAACCAGCTATCACGGAGTTTGATTGGCCTTTCACCCCTACCCACAGCTCATCCCCTCAGTTTTCAACCTAAGTGGGTTCGGTCCTCCACGACGTCTTACCGTCGCTTCAACCTGGCCATGGGTAGATCACTCCGCTTCGGGTCTAGACCCAGCGACTGAACGCCCTATTCGGACTCGCTTTCGCTACGGCTTCCCCACACGGGTTAACCTCGCCACTGAGCACTAACTCGCAGGCTCATTCTTCAAAAGGCACGCCGTCACCCCACAAGGAGGCTCCGACGGATTGTAAGCGCACGGTTTCAGGATCTATTTCACTCCCCTCCCGGGGTACTTTTCACCTTTCCCTCACGGTACTTGTCCGCTATCGGTCACCAGGGAATATTTAGGCTTAACGGGTGGTCCCGCCAGATTCACACGGGATTTCTCGGGCCCCGTGCTACTTGGGAAAAATCATCCGGAGTCCACACCATTTCGTCTACGGGGGTCGCACCCTCTGTGCCGAGCCATTCAAGACTCTTCGACTATGACATGAATTTCTTACTCCAGCCCAGAATGTCAGTCCTGAGACAGAAAATCCCACAACCCCGAACCTGCAACGCCTGACAGCTATCACACAAGCTCGGTTTGGCCTCATCCGCTTTCGCTCGCCACTACTCACGGAATCACTATTGTTTTCTCTTCCTGCGGGTACTGAGATGTTTCACTTCCCCGCGTTCCCTCTACCTGCCCTATATATTCAGACAGGAGTGACTGGACTTGCCTCCAGCCGGGTTTCCCCATTCGGAAATCCTCGGATCAAAGTCTGGTTATCGACTCCCCGAGGCTTATCGCAGATTCCTACGTCCTTCTTCGGTTCCTGGTGCCAAGGCATCCACCGTGCGCCCTTAAAAACTTGAGCCACAAAGATAAAGATGCTCGCGTCCACTGTGTAGTTCTCAACATACGGGCGGCAACCCCACCAGATGATCACACCCACACCCACAACGAGCGCGGTATACGACCAGGCAAGGCCCACAACCCAACCCCAACAACCGTAATCATCGGGGTCGTGGTCCATGAAGCTTCACTCGCGTGAACCCTCAGGACCCAACAACGTGCCAGACACCCACCCAGGCAGCTCATGCGTTCCACTGTCACCACTCCAACAAGAGCAGGTGATCGGTACTAACAACAGCCACACCAGGCAAGCGTCAAATAATCGATGTTCCACCCGAGCACCTACTGCCAGACACTCGCCGGCAGCTAGGCTCTGGACCACCAAACGGTGGCCAGTGCTCCTTAGAAAGGAGGTGATCCAGCCGCACCTTCCGGTACGGCTACCTTGTTACGACTTAGTCCCAATCGCCAGTCCCACCTTCGACGGCTCCCCCACAAGGGTTGGGCCACCGGCTTCGGGTGTTACCGACTTTCGTGACTTGACGGGCGGTGTGTACAAGGCCCGGGAACGTATTCACCGCAGCGTTGCTGATCTGCGATTACTAGCGACTCCGACTTCATGGGGTCGAGTTGCAGACCCCAATCCGAACTGAGACCGGTTTTTTGGGATTCGCTCCACCTTGCGGTATCGCAGCCCTTTGTACCGGCCATTGTAGCATGCGTGAAGCCCAAGACATAAGGGGCATGATGATTTGACGTCATCCCCACCTTCCTCCGAGTTGACCCCGGCAGTCTTCCATGAGTCCCCACCATGACGTGCTGGCAACATAGAACGAGGGTTGCGCTCGTTGCGGGACTTAACCCAACATCTCACGACACGAGCTGACGACAACCATGCACCACCTGTATACCGACCCAAAGGGGGCAACCATCTCTGGAAGTTTCCGGTATATGTCAAGCCTTGGTAAGGTTCTTCGCGTTGCATCGAATTAATCCGCATGCTCCGCCGCTTGTGCGGGCCCCCGTCAATTCCTTTGAGTTTTAGCCTTGCGGCCGTACTCCCCAGGCGGGGCGCTTAATGCGTTAGCTGCGGCACGGAACTCGTGGAATGAGTCCCACACCTAGCGCCCAACGTTTACGGCATGGACTACCAGGGTATCTAATCCTGTTCGCTCCCCATGCTTTCGCTTCTCAGCGTCAGTAGTGGCCCAGAGACCTGCCTTCGCCATCGGTGTTCCTCCTGATATCTGCGCATTTCACCGCTACACCAGGAATTCCAGTCTCCCCTACCACACTCTAGTCTGCCCGTACCCACTGCAAGTCCGGGGTTGAGCCCCGGATTTTCACAGCAGACGCGACAAACCGCCTACAAGCTCTTTACGCCCAATAATTCCGGACAACGCTCGCACCCTACGTATTACCGCGGCTGCTGGCACGTAGTTAGCCGGTGCTTCTTCTGCAGGTACCGTCACTTTCGCTTCTTCCCTGCTGAAAGAGGTTTACAACCCGAAGGCCGTCATCCCTCACGCGGCGTCGCTGCATCAGGCTTTCGCCCATTGTGCAATATTCCCCACTGCTGCCTCCCGTAGGAGTCTGGGCCGTGTCTCAGTCCCAGTGTGGCCGGTCGCCCTCTCAGGCCGGCTACCCGTCGTCGCCTTGGTGAGCCATTACCTCACCAACAAGCTGATAGGCCGCGAGCCCATCCCAAACCGAAAAACTTTCCAGACCATAACCATGCGGCTTGATCTCGTATCCAGTATTAGACGCCGTTTCCAGCGCTTATTCCAGAGTCTGGGGCAGGTTGCTCACGTGTTACTCACCCGTTCGCCACTGATCCACTCCAGCAAGCTGGAGCTTCACCGTTCGACTTGCATGTGTTAAGCACGCCGCCAGCGTTCGTCCTGAGCCAGGATCAAACTCTCCGTTGATGATTAAAAACCCCAACACCCACCGAAGCGAGCATCAGAGCCAATCAGTAACCCAACAAAGGGCTGAACCATGACTGAGCAAGAACAACCAGCGCAATCGCTGAGTTCATTCATTGTCAACCAAAGGAAAAAATTCATCCGACCAATCACACCCAACCCCACGAACGCAGGACCAGGCACAACCAGCCAAGACGAGGTATTGGCATCGATTTTTGACACGCTGTTGAGTTCTCAAGATTCACACGCACACCCATCACCACCCACCGTCTCCGGCCAGATGCTTCAAGGGGCAACTTCTTCAACTTACTACTGTGATTGCTACAGGGTCAAACTCGCTCGTCCTGGTGGATCGAAAGGGGTTTGTCGCCTGCGGCGATCTCCCACTCTAGCAGGTGACCTGCTCGCTTCCAACTCGCTTCCCGCGGCAGCGAAGTGCCTGTGGAACTCTCACTGGGAGTGGGTGTCAACTCGTGGGACCGGCCTGCTTGGTGCAACCCTGCAAGGGCTGCCGCGTGGTGTCCGTTCCTCCCTCTCGGGCTGACATCGAGAACATTAGGTCACGGATCTCCACTTCACCAAATCGGGGTCGGATCCCCCGAGAATCCGGGCGATCCGACCCCGTCGGACGTGGTGGTGCGGCTCAGCTCTGGCGTGCGGCGGCGAGGTTCTTGCGCCCCCGACGGAGCACGGCAACCCGACCGTGGAGGTAGTCCCCGGGACCGAGCGCGAGCTGCTCGTCGGAGATCTTGGTGCCGTTGATCGAGACCGCGCCGTCCGCGATGGCTCGCCGAGCCGCCTTCTTGGAGTCGACCAGCCCCGTCGCGACCAGGGCCTCGAGCAACCCGGTGCCTGCCGGCACGTCAGCTCCAGGCAGCTCGGCGGTGGCGTCGACGAGGGTGCTGGCATCAAGCGCGGTGAGATCGCCCTTGCCGAAGAGCGCCTCGGACGCCGCCTGGACGGACGCCGTCGCTTCCTCCCCGTGCACGAGGGAGGTCATGTCCGCAGCCAGCGCCCGCTGCGCTGCACGACGGTAGGGCTCGTCGGCCACGAGCCGCTCGAGCTCGTCGATCTCCTCGCGACTGCGGTCGGTGAAGACCTTGAGCAGCTTGACCACCGAGGCGTCCTCGACGTTGAGGAAGTACTGGTAGAAGGCGTACGGACTCGTCATGTCCGCCGACAGCCAGATGGCATTGCCCTCCGACTTCCCGTACTTCACCCCGTGGGAGTCCGTGAGCAGGGGCGAGGTCAGCGCATGCACCGAGGCCCCCTCGGTCCGGTGGATGAGGTCGACACCCGCGGTGAGGTTGCCCCACTGGTCGGACCCACCGAGCTGGAGGGTGCATCCGTGGAGCCGGTAGAGCTCGAGGTAGTCGAGCGCCTGGAGCAACTGGTAGCTGAACTCCGTGTAGGAGATGCCCTCCTGGCTCTCGAGCCGGGCCGAGATCGCGTCCTTGCGGATCATCTGGTTGACCCGGAAGTGCTTGCCGATGTCGCGCAGGAAGTCGAGCGCGGTCATCGGTGCGGTCCAGTCGAGGTTGTCGACGAGGATCGCCGGGTGCGCGACGCCGCTGCTCCCGTCGAAGTCGAGGAAGGGCCGCACGAGCTCCTTGATCCGGGAGACGTTGTGCGCCGTGTGCTCCTTGGTCCGCAGCTGGCGCTCGCTCGTCGGCTTGGGGTCACCGATGAGCCCGGTGGACCCGCCGACGAGGCAGATCACCTTGTGGCCGGCCTGCTGGAGCCGTCGCAGGGCGACGAGCTGGACGAAGTTGCCGAAGTGCAGTGAGGGGGCCGTCGGGTCGAAGCCGCAATACACCGTGATCGGTCCGTCGGCGAGGGCCTGTCGCAGCGCGCTCTCGTCGGTGGTCTGCGCCACCGCTCCGCGCCACTGCAGCTCGTCGAGGATGTCGGTCACGGTCGTCTCGGTCCTTCCGGGAGGTACGGGGCCCGCGGTCACGGGCCCCGTCACAGCCTGCCACGGACGC
This sequence comes from Janibacter sp. CX7, assembly GCF_024362365.1. Lineage (NCBI taxonomy): Bacteria > Bacillati > Actinomycetota > Actinomycetes > Micrococcales > Intrasporangiaceae > Janibacter > Janibacter sp. CX7. The sequence goes on from NZ_CP101464.1 coordinate 1,869,399, forward strand.
ACCGGTCCCCCGGCAGGCGCACCGGTCCCGACCACCCCCGATCCGCCATGTGGAACACCCGGTGACATCTCCCCCCTTCGTCGGGCTAAGGTATGCCTCACCTCATGAAGACGAAGGGAGACCGGGCGTGATCGTCTGTCACTGTGCCGTGGTCGGCGAACGCCAGATCGCCGACGCCGCCGCCGCGGGTGCCACGACCCTCTCCCGGGTGTGCGCGAGCACCGGAGCCGGCCGCGATTGCGGCGCGTGTGTCTTCTCAGTACGGCGGATCCTCTGCGAGAGTGTCGGGAGCGAGGTCGACAACGGCCTCTTCCCATCTCCCGCGGAGGTAGACCGTGCAGCCAGCTGACCCCCGAGTCATCACGCTCCTCAACGACGCGCTCACCCTCGAGCTGACTGTCGTCAACACGTACTTCCTGCACGCCCGCATGCTCGACAACTGGGGCCTGCCCCGCCTGGGCAAGGTCTTCTACGACCTGTCCATCGGCGAGATGAAGGACGCGGACGAGCTCATCGAGCGGATCCTCATGTTCGACGGTCACCCCAACGTCCAGAAGCTCAACAACATCCAGATCGGCGAGGACGCCAAGGAGATGCTCGAGCTGGCCCTCGCCAGCGAGATCGTCGCCGTCAAGCAGTTCAACGCCGGGGCCAAGGAGTGCCACGAGCTCGGTGACCACGCGACCGCGGCGGTCTTCGAGGAGATGGCCCGCGACGAGGAGGGCCACGCCGACTGGTTCGAGGCGCAGCTCGACGCGATCGCCCGCGTCGGCCAGGAGAACTACCTCGCCCAGCAGGTCGACGTCGGGGTCAACCCCGCCTGACCCTCGGCCTGCCCGGGCGGTAGGCCGACACCGTCGGCTCACCGGCGATCGAGAAGCGCCACGGGTAGGCATCACCAGCGCCTCCCGGCCCCGACACCCCCACCCTCGGCCCCGTGCTCACGAGCGCGGGGTCGAGTGCGTGCTCCGGTGCCACGAGGGCGAAGGGAGCACCCCGGCCGACCACGCCGGCGCCGTTGTCCTCCCCCGTGAGCCCGAGCGCCTTCGTCAGTCGGCCCGGGCCCCGCGCCAGGTCGCGCTCCGAGGCGCCCGGCCGGCGGGACGATGCGACGTCGACGCCGTCGACGACCTCGCCGGCGCGCAGGAGCACCGCAGCGCACTCCCCCTTCGTCCCGACGACGACGTTGGCGCACCAGTGGACGCCGTAGGACCGGTAGACGTAGAGGTGGCCGGGCGGGCCGAACATCACCTCGGTGCGCGGGGTCGGGCCGCGGTAGCCGTGGGACCCGGGGTCGTTGCTCCCCCAGTAGGCCTCGACCTCGGTCAGGCGCAGGGTCACCTCGCCGACGACGAGGCACGCCCCGAGGAGCAGGGGCGCGACGGACAGGGGGTCGCCCGCCAGGTCGGACCTGACGAGGCGACGGCCCCCGGTCGTCACGTCAGCGGGCCTCGATGCGGCTGCCGGCGAAGGTCTCGAGCTCGTCGAGCACTGCCGCCGCGTTGTCGAGCTGCTCGCGCACCCGGGCCGGGGCGGTGCCGCCCTTGGCATCGCGCGAGGCGAGCGAGCCCTCGACCGAGAGCACCTCGCGCACTCCCGGCGTCAGGTGCTCGCTGATCCCGGTGAGGTCCTCGTCGGAGAGGTCCCACAGCTCGATGTCGCGCTCCTCGCAGACCCGCACGCAGGCCCCGGCGACCTCGTGGGCCACGCGGAAGGGCACGCCCTCGCGCACGAGCCACTCGGCGATGTCGGTCGCGAGCGAGAACCCCTGCGGCGCAAGGGAGGCCATCCGCTCGCCGTGATAGGTCATCGTCGCCATCATCCCGGAGAAGGCCGGCAGCAGGACCTCGAGCGTGTCGACGGCGTCGAAGACCGGCTCCTTGTCCTCCTGGAGGTCGCGGTTGTAGGCCAGCGGCAGCGCCTTGAGCGTCGTCATCAGACCGGCGAGGTCACCGACGAGACGACCGGCCTTGCCGCGGGCGAGCTCGGCGACATCGGGGTTCTTCTTCTGCGGCATGATGCTCGACCCGGTCGAGAAGGCGTCGTCGAGCGTCACGAAGGAGAACTCCTTCGTCGCCCAGAGGATGACCTCCTCGGCCAGGCGCGAGATGTCGACGGCGGTCATCGCGGCGACGAAGCAGAACTCCGCGACGAAGTCGCGCGAGGCCGTGCCGTCGATGGAGTTGTCGACCGCCCCGGCGAAGCCGAGGTCGGTGGCGACCGCCTCGGGGTCGAGCCCGAGCGAGGAGCCCGCGAGAGCGCCGGAGCCGTAGGGGCTGAGCGCGGTGCGCGCGTCCCAGTCGACGAAGCGCTGCACGTCGCGCAGCAACGGCCACACGTGCGCGAGCAGGTGGTGGCTCAGCAGGACCGGCTGGGCGTGCTGGAGGTGGGTGCGCCCGGGCATGGCGACGTCGATGTTGGCCCGCGCCTGGTCGAGGAGCGCCCGCGCCACGTCGAGGACGAGACCGGAGACGATCCGGGCGTGGTCGCGCAGGTACATGCGGAAGAGCGTGGCGACCTGGTCGTTGCGCGAGCGTCCGGCGCGCAGGCGCCCGCCGACGTCGGCACCCGCCCGCTCGATGAGCCCCCGCTCGAGTGCGGTGTGCACGTCCTCGTCGTCGAGCGCCGGCTCGAAGGCCCCACTGGTCACGTCGTCGGCGAGCCGTCGCAGGGCGTCGAGCATCGCGTCGAGCGTCGCGTCGTCGAGCAGGCCGGCGCCGTGGAGGACACGCGCGTGAGCGCGGGAGCCGGCGATGTCGTAGGGAGCCAGACGCCAGTCGAAGTGCGTCGACTTGCTCAGGGCGGCCAGCGCGTCGCTCGGCCCCCCGGCGAAGCGGCCACCCCACAGGCTCACCCGCTCACCGGTCGTCGCGGTCTCGTCCTGGGTCACGGTGCCTCCTGGCTGTCGGTGGTCTGGGCCAGGCCCAGCAGCTGTGCGGTGACGGCGGCACCCTCGTCGGGGCCACCGGTGATGATCATGATCGTGTCATCCCCCGCGATCGTCCCCAGCACTCCCGTGAGGCGTGCGTGGTCGATCGCCGAGGCGAGGTAGTTGGCGGCGCCGGGGGGCGTGCGCACGACGACGAGCTGGGCGCTCGCCCGAGCCGTGACGAGGAGCTCCTCGCACAGCCGGCGCAGCCGGTCGTCGTACTCCGCCGGGTCGACGGCCGCGCGCGGGGTGCGGTCACCCCCTTCGCCGGGGATGGCGTAGACGAGGTCACGGCCCACGCGGACCTTCTCGGCACGCAGCTCGAGCAGGTCGCGCGAGAGGGTCGCCTGGGTGATCTCGATCCCGTCGGCAGCGAGGAGCTCGAGGAGCTCGGGCTGGCTCCGCACGGCGTGCTCGCGCAGCAGCTCGACGATCCGCGCCTGCCGGCCGGGTCGGGTCGCGGCGATCATGACGAGGCGCGCAGCAGGAAGGTGAGCAGCGCCTTCTGCGCGTGCAGCCGGTTCTCCGCCTCGTCCCACACGACCGACTGCGGCCCGTCGATGACGTCGGCGGCGATCTCCAGACCCCGGTAGGCGGGCAGGCAGTGCAGGACGATCGCGTCGGCCGCGGCGTGGCCCAGCAGATCCGTCGTCACGGCGAAGGGGGCGAAGGGCGAGGTCTGCCCGGTGCGGTCCCCCTTCTGCTCCTCCATGCCCATCGACACCCAGGTGTCGGTCGCGACGACGTCGGCTCCCGTCACTGCGGCCGTGGGGTCGTCGGTGACGAGGACCGATCCACCCTGCTCGGCAGCGATCCGCGTGGCGCGGGCGAGGACGTCGGCCGAGGGCTGGTGGCTGGCCGGGGTCCCGATGCGCACGTGCATCCCGGCGAGGGAGCACGCGAGCAGGTAGGAGTGGGCCATGTTGTTGGCCCCGTCGCCGACGTAGGCGATGGTGCTGCCGGCCGTCGAGCCCTTGTGCTCGCGGATCGTCAGCAGGTCGGCGAGCAGCTGGCAGGGGTGGTAGTCGTCCGTCAGCGCGTTGACCACCGGCACGTCGACGTGGTCGGCCAGCTCCTGCAGCCGGTCCTGGCCGTGCGTGCGCCAGACGATGGCGCTCACCTGTCGCCCCACGACCCGGGCCACGTCGGCGATGGACTCGCGGGTGCCGATCTGGGCGAGGTTGCCGTCGACGACCATCGGGTAGCCGCCGAGCTCGGCGACACCCGTGGTGAAGGACAGCTGGGTGCGCAAGGTCGGCTTGTCGAAGATGATGGCCACGGCCTGCGGCCCCGCGAGCGGCTGCTCGGCGTGCCGGTCGGCCTTGAGCGCGGCCGCGAGGTCGAGGACCTGCGACTGCTCCTCGGCCGTGAGGTCGTCGTCGGCGAGCAGGTGTCGGACGGTCATGCGGACTCCTTGGCGGCCTCGTCGAGGATCCCCGGCAGGGCGTCGACGAAGCTCGTGAGCTGGTCGGTGGTGATGGTCAGCGGCGGCGCGAGACGCAGCGCGTCGGGCGCGACCGGGTTGATGATGAAGCCGTGACGGCGGGCCACGAGCGCCGCCGCAGGGGCGATCGGCTCGGTCAGCGCGATGGCACGGAGCAACCCGGCCCCGCGCACCCCGGCGACCAGCGGGTGCTCCAGCGCCGTGACCCGCTCGACGAGCAGCTCACCGGCGGTGACCGCGTGCTCGACCAGGCCCTCGGACTCGATGGTCGACAGCACGGCGAGGGCTGCGCTGCAGGCGAGCGGGTTGCCGCCGAAGGTCGAGCCGTGCTGGCCCGCGGTGAGCAGCCCGGTGGTCTCCGGCCCGAAGGTCACCAGGGCACCGATCGGCACTCCCCCGCCGAGACCCTTGGCGACGGTGATCGCGTCGGGCACGACGCCGTCGAGCTGGTGGGCGAACCACGCACCGGTGCGACCGACCCCGGTCTGGATCTCGTCGAGGACGAGCAGGACGCCGGCCTCGCGGGTGATCTGGCGGGCTGCGGCGAGATAGCCCTCCGGGGGCGTCACCACTCCGGCCTCGCCCTGGATGGGTTCGAGCAGGACCATCGCGGTGTCGGGGCCGACGGCGGCACGCAGCGCCTCGACGTCACCGGGCGCCACGTGCGTCACCCCGGGCAGGAGCGGTTCGAAGGGAGCACGGTATGCCTCCTTGTGGGTCAGGCTCACCGCTCCGGTGGTCCGGCCGTGGAAGGCGCCGCCGACGGCGACGATCCCCGTGCGGCCGGTGCGCCGGGAGAGCTTGATCGCCGTCTCCACGGCCTCGGATCCGCTGTTGCAGAAGAAGACGCCTGACCCCTGCGGCGCCTGCGCGACGCGCAGCAGCGCCTCGGCCGCCTCGATCTGCGCGGGGGTCGTGAAGAAGTTGCTCACGTGGACGAGCTCGCCGGCCTGCTTCGAGATCGCGGCGACGAGCTCGGGGTGACCGTGACCGAGCGCGTTGACCGCGATGCCGCCGAGGAGGTCGAGGTAGCGCGTGCCGTCGACGTCCCACACCCAGGCGCCCTCACCGCGGGTGAGGACGAGGCCGGGGAGGCCGAAGACGCCGATGTGGCTGGCGCGGTAGCGCTCGAGCAGGGCCTGGTGCTGCTCGCTGGGGGTGCTCATGAGGGGCTGCCCTCCCCTTCGTCGTCGGTGTCGGCGGGGTCCGGCAGGATCATCGTGCCGAAGCCCTCGGACGTGAAGAGCTCGAGGAGCATCGAGTGCGGCTGGCGGCCATCGACGACGTGAGCCTGGGGCACGCCGTGCTCCACGGCCCGGATGCACGCCTCGAGCTTGGGGATCATCCCGGAGTCGACGCGGGTCAGCAGGTCGCGCGCCCCGGACGCCGTGAGGTGAGACAGCAGCGAGTCGCGGTCGGGCCAGTCGGCGTAGACGCCGTCGACGTCGGTGAGGACGACGAGCTTGTGCGCCCGCAGGGCGACCGCCAGCGCCGCTGCCGCGGTGTCGGCGTTGACGTTGAGCACCTGCCCGTCGACGTCGAGGTCCGGGGCGATCGTCGAGACGACCGGGATGCGGCCGGCGTCGACGATGTCGAGGACCGCGGCGGGGTCGACGGACTCGACGTCGCCGACGAGCCCGATGTCGACCGGCTCACCGTTGACGACGATGCCCTTGCGGCGGCCGCCGAAGAGGCTCGCGTCCTCGCCGGAGAGGCCGACGGCGACGGGTCCGTGCTGGTTGAGCAGGCCCACGAGCTCGCGGCCGACCTGACCGGTGAGGACCATCCGCACCACGTCCATGACCTCGGGGGTGGTGACGCGCAGCCCGCCCTTGAACTCGCTCTCGAGGCCGAGCCGGTCGAGCATCGCCTGGATCTGCGGGCCGCCGCCGTGCACGACGACCGGCCGCAGCCCGGCGTAGCGCAGGAAGACGATGTCCTCGGCGAAGGCCGCCTTGAGCGCGTCGTCGGTCATCGCATTGCCGCCGTACTTGATGACGACGAGGGCGCCGCGGAAGCGCTCGAGCCAGGGCAGCGCCTCGACGAGGGTCGTCGCCTTGGCCTGGGCGACGCGCAGGGCGGCCGCGTCGATGGCGCCGCGCAGGGTGGACTCGGCAGTCATGCCGGCCTCCGATCAGGTGGAGTAGGCGGAGTTCTCGTGGACGTAGTCGTGGGTGAGGTCGTTGGTCCACACCGTGACCTCGTCGTCCCCCGCATGGAGGTCGACCTCGACGCGCACCTCGCGGGCCTCGAGGTCGACGAGGGTGCGGTCCTCGCCGACGCCACCGGCGCGGCAGACCTGCACGCCGTTGATCGAGACGTCGAGTTGGGCCGGCTCGAAGACCGCGCCCGTCGTGCCGACAGCGGCGAGCACCCGACCCCAGTTGGGGTCCTTGCCGAAGATCGCGCACTTGAAGAGGTTGTTGCGCGCGATGCTGCGCGCGACCTCGAGACCATCGGCCTCGCTCGCCGCGTGGTGCACGACGATCTCGATGTCGTGGGCGGCTCCCTCTGCGTCGCCGATGAGCTGGCGTGCCAGGTCGGCGCACACCTCGCGCAGCGCCTCGGCGAGGTCCTCGCGCGCGACGGTCGTGCCCGAGGCGCCCGAGGCCATCACAAGGACGGTGTCGTTGGTCGACATGCAGCCGTCGGAGTCGATCCGGTCGAAGGTGGTGCGGGTCGCCTCGCGCAGCGCGGCGTCGAGGTCGGCCGCACTCGTGACGGCATCGGTCGTCACGACGACGAGCATCGTGGCGAGGGCCGGGGCGAGCATGCCCGCCCCCTTCGCCATGCCGCCGACGCTCCAACCGTCACGCGTCGCCGCGGCGGTCTTGGGCACGGTGTCGGTCGTCATGATCGCCTCGGCGGCCGCCGCTCCCCCGTCCTCGTCGAGGACCGTCGCGGCGGCGGTGACGCCGGCGGTGAGCTTGTCCATCGGGAGCAGCTCGCCGATGAGGCCGGTGCTGCACACGACGACGTCGCCGGCGGAGACCCCGAGGGCCTCGGCCGTGTGCTCGGCGGTCGCGTGGGTGTCCTGGAAGCCCTGCGCGCCGGTGCAGGCATTGGCACCGCCCGAGTTGAGGATCACGGCATCGGCGCGCCCGTCGACGAGGGTCTGGCGCGACCAGGTGACCGGAGCGGCCTCCACGCGGTTGGTCGTGAAGACCGCGGCCGCGTGACGGTCGGGGCCGTCGTTGACGACGAGCGCCACGTCGGGGCGACCGCTCGGCTTGAGGCCGGCGGTCACGCCGGCGGCGCGAAATCCAGCAGGGGTCGTCGTGCTCACGGTGCCACTCCCGTCGTCGGCAGCCCCGTGGTCTCGGGCAGACCCAGGGCGAGGTTCATGGACTGCACGGCGGCGCCGGCCGTCCCCTTCGTCAGGTTGTCCTCCGCCGCGATGGCGACCACGCGGCCGCTGCGCTCGTCGAGGACGACCTGCACGTGCACGAGGTTGGAGCCCACGACGCTGCCGGTGTGCGGCCACTGCCCCTCGGGCAGCAGGTGGACGAAGGGCTCGTCGGCGTAGGCCTGCTCCCACGCGGCCCGGACCGTCGCGGCGGTGGCACCGGCAGCCGCCCGGGCGGTGACGGTGGCCAGGATCCCGCGCGGCATGGGCGCGAGCGTCGGGGTGAAGGAGACCGTGGCATCGCGGCCGGCGGCGCGGGCGAGGTTGCGCTCGATCTCCGGCGTGTGGCGGTGGACGCCACCGACGCCGTAGGGGCTCATGGCCCCCATGACCTCGGAGCCGATGAGGTGCGGCTTGGCGGAGCGGCCTGCGCCGGAGGTGCCGGAGGCGGCCACGACGACGACGTCGTCGGGCTCGACCACTCCGGCAGCCAGACCGGGCGCGAGGGCCAGGCTCGCCGCCGTCGGGTAGCACCCGGGGACGGCGATCCGCCGGGCGCCGACGAGGGCGTCGCGGTGCTTCGTGCCGTCGGCCCGGACGAGCTCCGGCAGGCCGTAGGGCCACGTCCCGGCGAAGGGGGTGTCGTAGTAGTCGTCCCAGTCACCGGCGTCGTCGAGCCGGAAGTCCGCCCCGCAGTCGACGACGGTCACGTCGTCGGGCAGCTGCTCGGCGATGGCGGCGGAGTGTCCGTGCGGCAGCGCGAGGAAGACGACGTCGTGCCCGGCGAGGGTCTGCGCGTCGGTCGGCTCGAGGACCCGGTCGGCGAGGGCCTGCAGGTGGGGCGCGAGGTCACCGAAGCGGGTGCCCGCGTTGCCCGACGCGGTGAGTGCGCCGATCTCGACGTCTGGGTGGCCGAGCAGGAGCCGAGCGATCTCGGCTCCTGCGTAGCCGCTGGCTCCGGCGATGGCTGCTTTGATCACCTGCATGACCATACGCAGATGCGAAGTTTCATGCAAACCCGTCCCGCGAGGATTCTCGGGTCACCCGAGCGTCCCCCCGGGATGCACGACTCAGCGCTGCTGGGCACCCGTCGCCGAGGCCGCCGACGCGACGGCCTTGTCCCGCAGGGCGCTGACCTCGTCGGTTGTGAGGGTGCGGTCGGCGCGGAAGGTCAGCCGGTAGGCCAGCGACTTGCGCCCCTCCCCCACCTGGTCGCCACGGAAGACGTCGAAGAGCGTCAGCGACTCGAGGTCGTCGCCCGCGCTCGAACGCAGGGCCGCGGCAACGGCGGCCGCAGGGACCCCCTCGTCGACGACGAGCGCGACGTCGGTGTTGGCCGGGGGCTGGGTCGACAGCTGCGCCGGGGTCACCGGGTCACCGGCGGCCGCGATGATCGCGTCAAGGTCGAGCTCGGCGGCGACGGTGCGCTCGGGCAGCTCCAGGGCCGTGCAGACCTTCGGGTGCAGCTCACCCGCGTGCCCGACGACCGAGCCATCGGCCAGGGTCACCGCGACGCACCGCCCGGGGTGGAAGGGCTCGCGCTGCGCCGCCTCGACCTGCAGGTCGAGACCGAGCGCGGCACCCACCGCGAGCGACCAGCCGACGACATCGCTCGCGCCGACGGCACGCGCGGGACCGTGCGGGCCGGCGGGCACGGCGGCGCCCGCCGCCGCGATCGCGACGTGGCGCGGCTGGGCCGGGACCCCGGTCGTGATCCGCTCGAGGTCCTCGGTCGAGGGCAGTGCCCCACCCGGGGGCACCGGCAGCGGGGTGATCCCGCCCGCCGTCACGAGGCCGATCTCGTAGAGCGCGGCATCGCGGTGCCCGCGGGAGACGTTGCGCCGCAGGGTGTCGAGCAGGGTGTCGAGGATCGAGGTGCGCATGAGCGGCGCCTCGTCCTGCAGCGGGTTGGCCAGGCGCACCGTCGTGCGGCGCGCGTCGTCGGCCGGGTAGCCGAGTGCGTCGAAGCGCCCCTCGGACGTGAAGGGGTAGGACAGCACCTCGACGAGCCCGGTCGCGGCGAGCGTGCGGGCGACCGTGCGGCGGTCCCGCTGCCCCTTGGTCAGACCACGTCCGGCGCTGGCCCGCGGCACGACCGACGGGATCTGGTCGTAGCCGCGCACCCGGGCGACCTCCTCGACGAGGTCGGGACCGTCGGCGAGGTCGGGGCGCCAGGTGGGCGGCGTGACGAGGAGGGACTCCCCTTCGTCCGCCACGGCGCAGCCGATCGCGGTGAGGGTCGCGACGACCTCCTCACGGGGGTAGTCGAGGCCGATGTAGCGGCTAGGCAGGGTCGGGTCGAAGGGGATGGCCGCCGGCGGTGCCGGAGTGCCCACGTCGGTCGCGGTGTCGTCGGCCGTGCCCCCACCGTGCTCGACGAGCAGGTCGACGGCGAGCTGCGCGGCCGCGGCCGTGACCGCGGGATCGACGCCCCGCTCGAAGCGCTTGGACGCCTCGGTCGTCAGGCGGTGACGTCGCGCCGAGCGCGCCACGCTCACGGCGTCGAAGTGCGCGGCCTCGACGAGGACGTCGGTCGTCGCGTCGTCGACCTCGCTCGAAGCGCCACCCATGACGCCCGCGATGGCCAGGGGCGTCGTGCCGCCGTCGGTGATGAGCAGGTCCTCGGGGACGAGCTCGCGCTCGACGTCGTCGAGGGTCGTGAGGCGCTCGCCGGCACGGGCGCGCCGCACCTCGATGGCCCCGTCGAGCTTGGCGAGGTCGTAGGCGTGCAGCGGCTGGCCGAGCAGCATCATCACGTAGTTGGTGACGTCGACGGCGAGCGAGATCGGCCGCATGCCGACCTCGGTGAGCCGGCGGCGCATCCACTCGGGCGACTCTGCGGTCGCGTCGATGCCGCGCACGACCCGGGCGACGAAGCGGTCGCAGCCGGGCACACCGTCGACCGGCGCGTCGTCGACGAGGCGCACCTCGTGCCCGGGGCCGGTCGCGGTCGCGACGGTCAGGTCCGCCGGGTCGACGAAGGGGGTGCCCTCCGACAGGGCGTACTCGCGGGCGATGCCGCGCATGGAGAAGCAGTAGCCGCGGTCCGGGGTGACGTTGACCTCGACCGTCTCGGCGTCGAGGCCGAGCACGGGGATGAGGTCGTCGCCGGGCGCGAGGGCACCGACGACGTCGGCCGGCAGCTGCTCGGTGAGCACGATGATGCCGTCGTGGTCCTCGCCGAGGCCCAGCTCCATCGCGGAGCAGATCATGCCGGCGCTCACGTGGCCGTAGGTCTTGCGCGCCGAGATCTCGAAGTTCCCCGGCAGCACGCCGCCGGGCAGGATCACCGCGACGAGGTCGCCCACGTCGAAGTTGTGCGCACCGCACACGATGCCCTGCGGCTCGCCGGTGCCGTTGGCGGCACCCACGTCGACCTGGCACCAGTTGATCGTCTTGCCGTTCTTCTGCTCCTCGGGGGTGCGCTCGAGCACCTTGCCGACGACGAGAGGACCGGTCACCTCGCCACCGAGGATGTCCTCCTCCTCGAGGCCGACGCGCACGAGCGTGGCGGCGACGTCCGCCCCCTTCGCCCCCGGCTCGACCTCGGTCAGCTCACGCAGCCACTCGATCGGGGCCCGCATCAGATCTCCATCCCGAACGCCGCCGAGAAGCGGACGTCTCCCTCGATGATGTCGCGCATGTCGGCGACGCCGTGGCGCAGCATGAGCGAGCGCTCGATGCCCAGGCCGAAGGCGAAGCCGGTGTACTCGTCGGGGTCGATCCCGGCGGCCGCGAGCACGCGACGGTTGACCATGCCGGAGCCACCGAGCTCGATCCAGCCGGTGCCGCCGCACGTGCGGCAGGCCGAGTCCTCGCCGCGGCAGACCCAGCAGCGGCAGTCGATCTCGGCACTCGGCTCGGTGAAGGGGAAGTAGTTCGGACGCAGCCGCGTGACGACGCCCTCGCCGAAGAGACCCTGGACGAAGGCGTCGAGCGCCCCGCGCAGGTGCGCCATGGTGATGCCCTTGTCGACGACCAGACCCTCGAACTGGTGGAAGACCGGCGTGTGCGTCGCGTCGAGGTCGTCGGTGCGGAAGACCTTGCCCGGGCAGAGCACGTAGATCGGCGGCTCGCGGTCGAGCATGGTGCGAATCTGCACCGGCGAGGTGTGCGTGCGCAGCACGACGCCGGCGTCGGCCGGCTCGACGAAGAAGGTGTCCTGCTCACCGCGGGCCGGGTGGTCCGGACCGATGTTGAGCGCGTCGAAGGTCAGCCACTCGGACTCGATCTCGGGACCCTCGGCGATCTCCCAGCCCATGCCGACGAAGATGTCCTCGACGCGCTCGGTGACCAGGCTGATCGGGTGCCGGGCGCCGAGCCGCTGGTACGGGCTCGGCACCGTGAGGTCGAGGGTCTCCTCGACGAGGATCCGCTCGTCGCGCTCGGCCTCGAGCTCGGCCTGGCGGGCGGCGAAGGCCTGCCCCACTCGGCCACGGGCCTGGCCGACGCGCTTGCCGGCCTCGGCCTTGGCGCTCGGCGGCAGCGCACCGATCTCGCGGTTGGCGAGGGCGAGCGGGCTCTTGTCGCCCTGGTGCGCCCCCCGGATCCGCTTGAGCTCGTCGAGGGTCGTGGCGCCCGCCGCGGCGTCGAGCGCGGCCTGGACGGCCTCGTCGATCACCTGCGGGTCGAGCGCGGCGACCTCGACCGGGTCGTAGTTGGTGTTGGGTCCTGACACGAGGCCCGAGTCTACGGGCCCGGCTCAGTCCAGATCGTGCACGGTCAGGTACTCCCGGGGCTCGAGCCGCCCGAGCAGCAGGTTCATCACCGGCCGGGGTCCGCGGCGGTGCTGCCGGTAGGGTCCGGCGGCCGACTCGTAGAGCTGGAGCAGGCGCCCGTCGACGATGACCGAGCCCTCCGCCATGGGAGGCAGCAGCCAGTCGCGACCCGTCGCGGGGGTCCACCCACCGTCCCGGGCCAGGTCGGCGGCGTCGACCCGCGTGAGCACCGACGGCGCGGTGCGCCCCCAGCTGCGGGAGAACCACACCGCCCGGTCGTCGTCGAAGGCCAGGCCCTGGGTGCGCGGCGGCACGACGAGCTCCTCCCCCGTCGGCTCCGGCCGGCCGTCGGCCGTGATCCGGTAGCGGTGCGCCCGGCCGGGTCCGTCGACGACGAAGCGGGCGACCCACAGCCCGCCGTCGTGGGCGGTGACCGTCGAGCTCGCCCGCACGCGCACCGTGGCGACGGGTTCGCTCAGTCCCCCGCGCAGACACTCGGTCTCGTGCACCTGCAGCCGTCCGGCACCGCTGACATAGGTCCACCGGTCGAGGACCGCGACCCCGCCGTAGTGGTCGAGGCCGGTCAGGCCCACCCTGGCGGTCACCTCGCCCTCCGCGTCGGCGATGACGAGCAGCCCACGGCGGGAGTCGCGCACGTCGTAGAAGGTGTAGACGAGCTCGTCCCGCTCCGGGTCGTGACCCAGCCCCTGCGGCACCTCGGCCCCACCCGGGACGAAGGGGATGACCGGTCCGTCCTCGAGGTCAGCCCGCGACACACCCCTCGTGCGCCAGCGGCTCCACGGGCGTCGGCCGCGCCACCGCTGCACGGTCTGCCAGATCCTCATGCCCGGCACCCTACGGCGGGTGCCGGGGACCCCCTTCGTCCCCCCGCCGGCGGCACCGTCCTTTTCTTGACTCATTCAAGTTCTGGTGGGACTCTGGTGGCGATGAGCACGATGATCGACACCGACGCCGCGGCGGACCTGCTGCGGGAGCACTCGCTGCGCGTCACGGCCCCCCGGGTGGCCGTGCTGCGCGAGCTCTCGGCGCACCCGCACGCCGATGTCGACACGATCACCCGCGCCACCCGCGAACGCCTGGGCTCGGTGAGCACCCAGGCCGTCTACGACATCCTCGGGGCGCTCGCCGCCCAGGGCATGGTGCGCAAGTTCGAGCCGGCCGGCCACCCCGCCCGCTACGAGCTCGAGCTCGGCGACAACCACCACCACCTCGTCTGCCGCACCTGCGGCACGATGCTCGACGTCGAGTGCGCACCGGGCGCCGCCCCCTGCCTCGACGCGGCCGACGACCACGGCTTCGCCATCGACGAGGCCGAGGTCATCTACTGGGGCACCTGCCCCGCCTGCGCGGAGGCCGCGACCCACTGATCAGCACTGCACCCCACCCCGAAGAGAAAGAGGAGCAGCAGATGTCATCCACCCCCGAGACCCCGGCCCCGCGCTCGGACGCGCGCGGCACCCTCGACACGTCCGGCCCGTCGACTCAGGTCAACGGCGCCCCGACCGTCAGCGACCGCAACAGCCTCTCCGTCGGCAGCAACGGCCCCCTGCTGCTCCACGACACGCACCTCGTGGACACGCTCGCCCACTTCAACCGGGAGAACATCCCCGAGCGCAAGCCGCACGCCAAGGGCTCCGGTGCCTTCGGCCACTTCGAGACGACCGCCGACGTGTCGCAGTACACCAAGGCCGCGGTCTTCCAGCAGGGCACGACCACCCGGATGCTCGCTCGCTTCTCCACCGTCGCCGGCGAGCTCGGCTCCCCCGACACCTGGCGTGACGTGCGCGGCTTCGCGCTGCGCTTCTACACGAGCGAGGGCAACTTCGACCTCGTCGGCAACAACACCCCGATCTTCTTCCTGCGCGACCCGCTGAAGTTCCCCCACTTCATCCGCAGCCAGAAGCGCCTGCCCGACTCGGGCCTGCGCGACAACACGATGCAGTGGGACTTCTGGACCAACAACCCGGAGTCGGCCCACCAGGTCACCTACCTCATGGGTGACCGCGGCCTGCCCCGCTCGTGGCGCCACATGAACGGCTACGGCAGCCACACCTACATGTGGGTCAACGCCTCCGGCGAGAAGTTCTGGGTCAAGTACCACTTCCACACCCAGCAGGGCGTCGAGGGCCTGACCAACGACGCGGCGGGACGTCTCGCCGGCGAGGACGCGGAGTTCCACCGTCGCGACCTCTTCGACGCCATCGCCCGCGGCGACCACCCGCAGTGGAAGCTGTCGGTCCAGGTCATGCCCTACGAGGACGCCAAGACCTACCGCTTCAACCCCTTCGACCTGACGAAGACCTGGTCGCACGAGGACTACCCGCTCATCGAGGTCGGCACGATGACCCTCGACGAGAACCCGGTCAACTTCTTCGCGCAGATCGACCAGGCCGCCTTCGCCCCGAGCAACACGGTGCCGGGGATCGGCTTCTCGCCCGACAAGATGCTGCTCGGCCGGGTCTTCGCCTACGCCGACGCCCACCGCGCCCGGATCGGCCCGAACTTCCACCAGCTGCCGGTCAACCGCCCGGCCGTGGCCCAGGAGAACCACTTCACCTTCGACGGGCCGATGCGCTACGAGCACTCCGGTGACGCCCCCGTCTACCAGCCCAACAGCTTCGGCCGGCCGCACGCCGACGAGCAGGGCCCGGTCGACGACGGGTGGGAGGCCGACGGCGAGATCGTCCGCTCCGCCTACGAGCTGCACGCCGAGGACGACGACTTCGGCCAGGCAGGCACGCTCGTGCGTGAGGTCTTCGACGACGCGCAGCGCGACCGTCTCGTCGACACCGTCGTCGGCGCCCTCTCAGGGGTGGTCGAGCCGGTGCTCTCGCAGGCCCTGCAGTACTGGAGCAACATCGACGGCGACGTCGGCTCCCGCATCGCCGAGGGGGTCAAGGCCGCCGCGGAGTCGCCGACCGACCCGGGCGAGATCCTGCGCGGGCAGGAGACCAACGCCCGCTCCGGCGCCAACGCCTGACCGCATCGGCACAACGAAGGGCGCCGCTCCCCTCACGGGGGGCGGCGCCCTTCGTCATGTCGTCGGCTGCGGGAGCCGGACCGTCTGCCGGGTCAGGCGCGCTGCTGACGGGCCGAGGCGTAGAGGCAGATCGTCGTCGCCATCGCGAGGTTGAGCGACTCGGCGTGACCGTGGATCGGGACCCGGACGACCTCGTCGCACGCAGCGAGGGTGGCCTCCTCGAGACCCCAGGCCTCGTTGCCCATGACCCACACGTGCGGACCGGCGAGGTCGGCGTCCTCGGTCGTCGACTCCCCTGCACCGTCGGCGGCCAGCCGCCGCACCCCGGCCGCGCCGAGCGCCGTCAGCGTCTCGGGGATCGACAGCCCGGTGACGACCGGCAGGTGGAAGAGCGAGCCGGCGGTCGAGCGCACGACCTTGGGCGAGGTGACGTCGACCGAGGCGTCGCTGACGAGCACCGCGTCGGCACCTGCCGCGTCCGCACCCCTGATGACCGTGCCGAGGTTGCCGGGGTCACGCACGTGGGTGAGCAGGACGAGCAGCCGCGGGTCGGCGGCGAGGACGCCGGGCAGGTCGCTCGGCGCCCACTCGACGACGGCAGCCGTGCCCTGCGGGGTGTCGGCATCGCACATCGCGGCGAGGACCTCGTCGGTCACCTCGTGGACGAAGACGCCCGCCTCACGGGCCGGCTCGACGAACTCGGCGTAGCGCTGCTCCGCCTCGGCGGTCACGTAGAGGTCGACGATCCGCTCGGGTGCGAAGCGCACCGCCTCGCGCACCCCCTGCGGCCCCTCGACGAGGACCCGGCCGGTGCGCCGACGCGCAGAACGCCGGGAGAGCCCACGCACCGACCGCACCCGCTCCGAGGAGGGATTGGTCAGCGCAGGGCGCTCCCGGCGTCCGGTGTGGTCGCTCAGGCCTCGACCTTGGCGTCAGCGGTCGCCGGCACGTTGGCCTTGGCGACCTCGACGAGCGCGGCGAAGGCGGCCTCGTCGTTGACGGCGAGCTCGGCGAGCATGCGACGGTCGACCTCGATCTCCGCGGCGCGCAGGCCCTGGATGAAGCGGTTGTACGTCATGCCGTTGGCGCGGGCGCCGGCGTTGATGCGCTGGATCCACAGGCGACGGAAGTCGCCCTTCTTGGCGCGACGGTCACGGTAGCTGTAGACCGCGCTGTGGGTGACCTGCTCCTTGGCCTTGCGGTAGAGGCGGGACCGCTGGCCCCGGTAGCCGCTGGCGCGCTCGAGGACGACCCGGCGCTTCTTGTGGGCGTTGACCGCCCGCTTCACGCGTGCCACGTGATGACTCCTTCAGTGTGTGGGGACAAGAGGCTCAGGTCAGCGACCGAGCAGCTTCTTGATCTTCTTCTCGTCGGCCTTGGAGACCAGGACGTCGTTCGCGAGACGACGCGCGTGCTGCGGGGTCTTCTCGTGGAACTTGTGGACGTGGTTGGCGCGCTCGCGCATGATCTTGCCCGAGCCGGTGACCCGGAAGCGCTTCTTCGCACCGGAGTGCGTCTTGTTCTTCGGCATGTCGCCGATCTCCTTCTCGTTGCTGTGCTGGTCTGGGGCCGGCTCAGGACTCGGCCGGGGCCTCGGTGGCCTCGACCTCGGGGGTCTCGACCGCCTCGGCCGGGGCAGCGGCCGAAGCCGCCTTCTGCTCGTCCTTCTTGCGTCGCGCCTCGGCGCGGGCCTCGGACTTCTTCCTCGTCGGTGCGAGCACCATGACCATGTTGCGGCCGTCCTGCTTGGGGGCCGACTCGACGGTGCCGAGCTCCACGACGTCCTCCGCGAGACGCTGCAGCAGTCGGAAGCCCAGCTCGGGGCGGGACTGCTCGCGACCACGGAACATGATCGTCACCTTGACCTTGTCGCCGGCGCCGAGGAAGCGCTCGACGTGGCCCTTCTTGGTGCCGTAGTCGTGGCTGTCGATCTTCGGTCGGAGCTTGATCTCCTTGATGACCGTGTTGACCTGGTTCTTGCGCGCTTCGCGCGCCTTCATGGCGGCTTCGTACTTGTACTTGCCGAAGTCCATGAGCTTGGCCACCGGGGGCTTGGCCATCGGAGCGACCTCGACGAGGTCGAGGTCCGCCTCTGCGGCGAGGCGAAGGGCGTCCTCCACGCGGACGATGCCGACCTGCTCCCCGTTGGGGCCGACCAACCGCACCTCCGGGACGCGGATACGGTCATTGATGCGAGGCTCGCTGATGTGCTTCTCCTTGGCTCGGTGTAAGACTCCTTGGCCACCGACGAAGAAAGGCTCCTCGCCGATCGCGAGGAGCCTCACCAGAGCACGACATCGGATGCGCCCGGACGAAGGGGGTGACGGTGCACCTCCAGCGGTCGGGAACCGCGTCGAGACCTGTGACCCGGCAACCTGGCGGTCCTGACGAACCTGTGGTCGACGCGGGTGGAAGCGGGGCTCCTCTTGCGTCACCGTCACGGGGACGATGACCGGTCGACGACCACGGTACCAGCGCACCCCCGCCGGGCCGAAATCGACCCCACGGCATGTCGCGGGGCCCGCGCCGCCGAGCTGGGCGACGGTGCCCGCGGGTCAGACGACGGTGAAGGAGAGCCCGTCGACCCGGGCCCGCAGCTCGCCGTCGGTCGCGAGGGCCTCGGCGATCGCGGTGACCAGGGCGCGCACGCCCTCCTCGTCGAGCCCCGGCACGAGGGTCAGCCGCACCTGGAGCACGCCCTGCCCGTCGGGCACGCCGGCCGCGAGGTCGTGGTCGGTCACCTCGTCGTGACGGGCGACGACCCGGGCGACGGAGTCGGCGACGAAGGGGTCCTCGTGCGCCGGCAGCCAGGCCCGCTGCTGGGCCAGCGCCCACACCATCGAGGCGCGCACCTCGAAGGCGTGCTCGCTCGCGCAGTCGAGCACCATGAGGTCGGCCTGCTCCCCCACCGCGGCCTGGGCGGCGCGGGCCGCCTCGACCGGCACCGGTCGGGCGGAGGTGTCGAAGGCCGTCATGTCGGCGATGGACGAGAAGACCGGCAGCGCCGTCCGCCCGTCGGGGTGCTCGAGCAGGACGACGGCCATGTCGGCCTCCTTGTCGGAGACGACGCCGTGCTCGCCCTCGGCCGTGTCGGTGGCGACCGCCTTGACCGGCACGAAGAGCCGGGCCGCCGCGAGGTGCTCGACCACCTCTGCCTCGCCGGCGGAGGTCAGTGCCCGCCGCAGCGCCGGGTCGGCCTCGCCGGTGTCACCCGCGAAGCCCCCGGTCGGCAGCTCGCGTCCCTGCCACGGCACCCCGGCGGAGTCCGATCCGCCCGGCAGGCTCTCCGGCCCCGCGCCGGTCACGGTCGACCTGCCGCGTCGAGCGCGTCGCTCAGGGTCACCGTGCCCTTGTAGAGCGCCGAGCCGATGATCGCGCCCTCGACGCCGGCGGGCACGAGCCCACGCAGCGCGACGACGTCATCCCGCGTGGTCACGCCACCGCTGGCGACGACGGCCGCGTCGGTCGCGGCGCAGACGTCCTGGAGCAGCTGGAGGTTGGGTCCGGCGAGCATGCCGTCCTTGGCGACGTCGGTGACGACGTAGCGCGCGCACCCCTCGGAATCGAGGCGGGCCAGCGTCTCCCACAGGTCGCCGCCCTCCTGGGTCCACCCGCGGGCGGCGAGGGTGGTGCCCCGCACGTCGAGACCGACGGCGATCCGGTCGCCGTGCTCGGCGATGGCCCGCGCGGTCCACTCGGGGTTCTCCAGGGCGGCGGTGCCGAGGTTGACCCGCGCGCAGCCGGAGTCGAGCGCCGAGCGCAGCGACTCCTCGTCACGGATGCCACCGCTCAGCTCGACCTTGATGTCGAGCCCACCGACGATGCCGGCGAGCAGGTCGCGGTTGTTGCCCGTGCCGAAGGCCGCGTCGAGGTCGACGAGGTGGATCCACTCGGCGCCCTGCTCCTGCCAGGCCCGGGCGGCCTCCAGCGGGTCGCCGAAGTCCCATCCGGACCCGGCGACCCCCTGCTGCAGCTGGACGGCCCGCCCTTCGCGCACGTCGACGGCGGGCAAGAGCTCCAGGCGGGGGCTCTCGGTCGTGGTCACAGTGACATCACCCAGTTCTTCAGGAGGTGCAGCCCGGCATCCCCGGATTTTTCGGGGTGGAACTGCGTGGCGGACAGAGGGCCGTTCTCGACGGCCGCGACGAAGGGGGACCCGTGCTCGCTCCACGTGACGCGCGGGGTGGAGCGGGCCATCGCCCCGTCGGCGACGGGCAGGTCCCAGGACCGGACGCCGTAGGAGTGCACGAAGTAGAAGCGCTCGTCCTCGACCCCGTCGAAGAGGCGGGTGCCCGCGGGCGCCTCGACCGTCGACCACCCCATGTGCGGCACGACGGGCGCCTCGAGCCGGGCGACGGTGCCGGGCCACTGCTGCAGCCCCTGCTCCGTGGGCTGCGAGCCGCTGGGCTCGTCGGAGCCGTCGAAGAGCACCTGCATGCCGACGCACACGCCCAGGACCGGACGGCCGCCGCTCAGCCGCAGGTCGACGAGCGTGGGCGCACCCACGGCTCGCAGGCCGGCCATGCACGCGTGGAAGTTGCCGACACCCGGGACGACGAGGCCGTCCGCGGCGAGGACGGCGTCACGGTCAGCGGTCAGCTCCACCCGGGCCCCGACGTGGGTCAGGGCCCGCACCGCGGAGTGGACGTTGCCGGAACCGTGGTCGAGGACGACGACGTGGGGACTGGTCATTGGTGCACATCCTTGACGACGGACTCGAAGGCTCGCACGGCGCTCTCGTCGGGCGAGATGACCGGGCCGAGCGAGTCGTCGGCACCGTCGAGGACGCGGCTCCCGGGCAGACCGAGGACCGTGGCGACCTCGACGAGCCACTCGACGTGGGTCAGGTCGGTGCGCCCCCACAGGGCGCGCACCTCACGAATCGGCACCTCGCGGACTGCAGGGTTGCCCGCGAGCGTCCGGTGCAGGTCCTCGGGCGCGAGCGGAGGCAGGCGCGGGCCGCGGACGATCTCGCGGTCGGCCGAGCGCAGCGCCCAGCGCACCGGGCTGCGGCCGGACCGAGCGGTGAGCACCGCGGTGTCGTCGATGACGAAGAGCCCGATCGCCGGGGTGAGCCGTGGCCCGGCGTGCCGGGACGCGAGCACGGTGAGCGCGTCGTCGTAGGGGGCTGCCGTGACGCTGGTCGTCGCCGCGGGCACGATGATCGACCACGCGGCGTGCTCGAGGACGTGGCACGGCACGACGCCGCCACGCACCCACTCGACCGCCCGCGCCGCGGGGGCGGCGAGCAGCACCACTCCCCTGCCCTGCTGGGTCATCGCATCCTCTACAGAGCGCCCTTGGCGCTGGGGATGCCGACGACGCGCAGGTCGGGCTCGACGGCCGCGCGCAGGGCCCGGGCCAGCGCCTTGAACTGCGCCTCGACGACGTGGTGCGGGTCGCGTCCGGCGAGGACGCGCACGTGCAGCGCGATGCCGGCGTTGTAGGCGAAGGACTCGAGGACGTGCCGGGTCAGCGACCCCACGAAGTTGCCGCCGATGATGACGTACTCCTGGCCGGCCGGCTCGCCGGAGTGCACGACGTAGGGGCGCCCGGCGACGTCGACGACCGCGTGGACGAGAGCCTCGTCGAGCGGCACCGTCGCGTCGCCGAAGCGGCTGATGCCGGACTTGTCGCCGAGTGCCTCGCGCACCGCCTGACCCAGGACGATCGCGACGTCCTCGACGGTGTGGTGGGCGTCGACGTCGACGTCGCCGTCGGCCCGGACCGTGAGGTCGATGAGGCTGTGCTTGGCGAGCGAGAGGAGCATGTGGTCGTAGAACCGCACGCCCGTGGAGACGTCACCCTTGCCGGTGCCGTCGAGGTCGACGCTCACCTCGACGCGGCTCTCCGACGTGCCCCGGGTGACGGTGGCGGTGCGGGACGGTGTGCTCACGAGGTCTCCTCGGTCAGTGCGTGGGGGGGGACGAGCTCGGTCATCGCCGTGAGGAAGCGCCCCGTCTCCTCGGGGGTCCCGGCGGTGACCCGCAGGTGGTGCGGGATGCCGACGTCACGGACGAGGACCCCCCGGTCGAGCAGAGCCTGCCATGTCGCCGCCGCGTCGGCGAGCCCGCCGAAGAGCACGAAGTTGGCATCGCTCGGCACGGGCCGCAGGCCCATGGCGGTGAGCTCGGCGACGAGCCGGTCGCGCTGCTCCTTGATGGCGTCGACGGTCTCGAGGAGCCGGTCGGCGTGCTCGAGGGAGACCCGGGCGATCGTCTGCGTGGGGGCCGACAGGTGGTAGGGCAGGCGGACCAGGCGCAGCGCGTCGACGACCTGCGGGTCGGCGGCGAGGTAGCCCAGGCGGCCGCCCGCGAGCGCGAAGGCCTTGCTCATCGTGCGCGTGACCACGAGCCGCGGGTGGGCGGCGAGCAGCGACAGGGCGCTCGGCGTGCCCGGCCGGGCGAACTCCGCGTAGGCCTCGTCGACGACGACGATCGCCCGCGGTGCGGCCTCGAGCATCGCCTCGATGACGTCGAAGGGCAGTGCGGTGCCGGTGGGGTTGTTGGGCGAGCAGAGGAAGACGAGGTGCGGGTCGACGCGGCGGGCCTGCTCGACGGCCGACTCGACGGTCAGGTCGAAGGACTCCCGGTCACGCTGGCCGTCGACCCAGGTCGTGCCGAGGGTCTCGCTGATGATCGGGTGCATCGAGTAGGCGGGGGTGAAGCCCAAGGCGATGCGGTCCGGTCCGCCGAAGGCTTGGACGAGGTGGGAGAGCACCTCGTTGCTGCCGTTGCCGGCCCACACCTGCTCGGGACGAAGGGAGACCCCGCTGCGGTCCTCGAGGTAGGAGACGAGCGCCTTGCGCAGGTCGGTGAACTCGCGGTCGGGATAGCGGTTGAGCCCCCCGAGCTGCTCCTCCAGCTCGGCGACGATGGCAGAGACGACCTCGGGCGGCACCGGGTAGGAGGACTCGTTGGTGTTGAGCTGGACGTCGACGTCGAGCTGCGGCGCGCCATAGGGGGTGCGACCGCGCAGCGCGGGACGCAGCAGCTGCTCGATCTCGCTCATCGCAGGACCTCCCCGGTGCGCGCGGTGACGGCCTCGCCGTGGGCCGGCAGGTCCTCGGCCTCGGAGAGCGCGAGGACGTGCGGGGCGACCTCGGCGAGGGCCTGCTCGGAGTACTCGACGACGTGGATGCCGCGGAGGAAGGACTGGACGGACAGGCCGCTGCTGTGCGCGGCACTGCCGCCGGTGGGCAGCACGTGGTTCGACCCGGCGACGTAGTCGCCCACGCTCACCGGGGAGTGCGCCCCGACGAAGATCGCGCCGGCATTGCGCACCCGGGCCGCGACCCCGGGAGCGTCGGCGGTGATGACCTCGAGGTGCTCGGCGGCATAGGCGTCGACGACCCGCAGGCCGGCGTCGAGGTCGTCGACGAGCACGATCGCCGACTGCCGGCCGGAGAGGGCCTCGCCGACACGCTCGCTGTGCTTCGTCGCGGCGGCTCGTCGCTCGACCGCACCGGCGACGGCGTCGGCGAGCTCGGTGGAGTCGGTGACGAGGACCGACCCGGCCATGGGGTCGTGCTCGGCCTGGCTGATGAGGTCGGCGGCGACGTGCTCGGGGTCGGCCGTGGCGTCGGCGAGGACGGCGATCTCGGTGGGGCCGGCCTCGGCGTCGATGCCGACGATCCCCTTGAGCAGGCGCTTGGCGGCGGCGACGTAGATGTTGCCCGGGCCGGTCACGAGGCTCACCGGGAGGCACTCGCCGCGCTCCCCCGCGGCCTCGTCCTCGAAGCCGTGGGCGAAGCCCGCCACGGCCTGGGCGCCGCCCATGGCCCACACCTCGTCGACGCCGAGCAGGGCGCAGGCGGCGAGGATCGTCGGGTGGGGGTAGCCGGCGAAGACGCCGACATTTTCCTTCTGCGGCGGGCTGGCGACGGCGAGCGACCCGACCCCGGCGATCTGCGCGGGCACGACGTTCATCACGACGGACGACGGGTAGACCGCCCGGCCGCCGGGGACGTAGAGGCCGACGCGCTCGACGGGGACCCAGCGCTCGGTGACGGTGCCGCCACCACCGAGGTCGGTCGTGGTGTCGGTGCGGCGCTGGTCGGCGTGGACGGCCCGGGTGCGCTCGATGGCGACCTCGAGGGCCGTGCGCACGGCCGGGTGGAGCGTGTCGACAGCGGCCTCGAGGACCTCCTGCGGGACGCGAAGGGAGGACGGCCGCACTCCGTCGAAGCGCTCGGCGAGGTCGTAGAGGGCAGCGGCCCCGCGGTCATGGACCTCGTCGCTGATCGGCCGGACCGCGTCCAGGGCGGCCTCGACGTCGTACTCGGCCCGCGGCAGGACGGCACGCAGCTGCCGGGCGCCGAGGGGCTGTGAGCGCAGGTCGATCGTCGCGAGCATGCCCCAAGTCTAGGTATGTCCGCGCCGGCTCCTGACCGGCGTCTCATGCGTCGGGGTCAGACCTCGCCGTAGAAGATCCGGTCGACCACCTGGCGCGCGTGGCGGGCGGTGCGGCGGTAGGACTCGGCGAGGGCCAGCCCCGACTGCGGTGCCATGCCGACGATGCGGCCGACGCCGTCGGCCTCGCGCAGGTTGGACGGCACCGAGTCGACCGCCCGACCGCGGAAGAGCATGCCGGCATTGCGCAGCAGCGAGGCCATCGACCAGGCCTCGCGCAGGACCACGGCGTCCTCGCCCCCGACGAGCCCGGCCTCGACCGCCGCCCCGAGCGCCGGCAGGGTCCGGGTCGTGCGCAGCTCCTCGTGGTCGTGCGCGTGCTCCAGCTGGAGCAGCTGGACGGTCCACTCGACGTCGGAGAGACCGCCCATGCCGAGCTTGAAGTGCGCCTTGCGGTCCGCGCCGCGGGGCAGCCGCTCGGCCTCCATGCGGGCCTTGAGTCGGCGCACCTCGCGCACCTGCGTCGCGTCGAGCCCCTCGGCGGGCCAGCGGATGGGATCGATGAGGGCGGTGAAGCGCTCCCCCAGCCCGGGGTCGCCTGCCACCGGACGGGCGCGCAGCAGGGCCTGCGCCTCCCACGTCTCGGACCAGCGCTCGTAGTAGGTCGCGTAGGACGCCAGCGAGCGCACCATCGGCCCGCTCTTGCCCTCGGGCCTCAGGTCGGCGTCGAGACCGAGCGGCGGGTCGGACCCCGGGGCGCCGAGCAGGCGTCGCAGCTCACCGACGACGGCGAGTGCGGCCTCCTGGGCGGCCTGGTCGTCCGTGCCCTCGTGGGGCTCGTGCACGTAGAGGACGTCGGCATCGGAGGAGTAGCCCATCTCGCTGCCGCCGAGTCGGCCCATGCCGACGATGAGCAGGTCGGTGCCGACCGGCGCCCCTCGATCGGCCTCGACGGCGCGCACGACGACCTCGAGGGAGGCCTGGATGACCGCCTCGCTGATGTCGGTGAGCGCGTGACCCACCTGCTCGAGGTTGATCCGCCCCTGCAGGTCGGCGACCGCGACGCGGAAGATCTCGGCTCGCCGGATGGCGCGGATGGACGCGACGGCCGCATCGGCCTCGTCCCGACGACTCGCGGCAGCCCGCATCCGCTTGAGGATCTCGTCCCGCTCGCGCGGGCGCAGTCCGTCGGCGTCGCCGAGCATCTGCACCGCCTCGGGGCTGGCCAGCAGCAGGTCCCCGGCAAACCGACTCGCCCCCAGCGTGTGGGCGAGGATCTGCGCGGCCTCGCCCTCGTCACGCAGCAGCCGCAGGTACCAGTGCGTCGTGCCGAGCTCCTCGCTCACCTTGCGGAAGGCGAGCAGACCGGCGTCGGGGTCGGCCATCTCGGCGAACCACTCGAGCATGACGGGCAGCAGCTGCCGCTGGATGGCCGCCGTGCGGTTGACCCCGTCGGTGAGGACCTCGAGGTGGCGCAGGGCACCGGCCGGGTCGCGGTAGCCGAGCGCGCTCAGCCGCTCACGGGCGGCATCGGGCGTCAGGCGGGCCTCGTCGGGGCTGAGCTTGGCCACCGCCGACAGCAGCGGACGGTAGAAGAGACGCTGGTGCAGGCGCCGCACCTCGCGCGAGTGCTCCGTGCGCAGCCGCACGACCTGCTTGTCCGGCTGGTCCCACAGGTGGACGGACCGGCCCAGACGGCGCAGGTCCGCCTCGGCGGTCGGCATCAGGTGGGTCCGGCGCAGCCGGTGCAGCTGGATCCGGTGCTCGAGCGTGCGCAGCACCTTGTAGGCCTCGGTGAGGACCGCCGTGTCGGCACGACCGACGTAGCCGCCCGCCGAGAGGGCCGCGAGGGCATCGAGAGTCGTGCCGGAGCGCAGGCTCTCGTCGGTGCGGCCGTGGACCAGCTGGAGCAGCTGGACGGAGAACTCGACGTCGCGCAGACCGCCCGGCCCGAGCTTGAGCTGGCGCGCGGCCTCCGCGGACGGGATGTGCTCCTCCACGCGCCGGCGCATGGCCTGCACGTCGTCGACGAAGTCCTCCCGCGAGGCGGCCTCCCAGACCATGGGCTGGACCGCCGCGAGGTACTCGGCGCCCAGGCTCGCGTCGCCGGCCAGGTGACGGGCCTTGAGCAGGGCCTGGAACTCCCACGTCTTGGCCCAGCGCTCGTAGTAGGTGCGGTGGCTGGCCACCGTGCGCACGAGCGGGCCCTGCTTGCCCTCGGGGCGCAGCGCCGGGTCGACCGGCCACAGGGTCCCGTGCGCCGTGGCGTCGGAGCAGGCGTGCATCATCCGCGTCGCGACCTTCGTCGCGACCTCGAGCGCGGCGGCCTCGTCGGCACCCTCGACGGGCTCGGCGACGAAGATGACGTCGACGTCGGAGACGTAGTTGAGCTCGCGGCCACCCGCCTTGCCCATGCCGATGACGGCGAAGCGGCAGGTCTGCCCCTCCTCCCCCAGCTCGTCGATCGCGATGCGCACCGCCCCCTCGAGGGCGGAGCCGGCGAGGTCGGCCAGGGCGCGGGCGACCTCGGGGAGGAACTCGACCGGGTCGTCGGCCGTCGTGTCTCGGGCCGCGATGCCGAGCAGCTGGCGGCGGTAACCCACTCGCAGCGCGTCCTGCGGCTCGAGGTCACCGGGCTCGGCGATCTCGGCGAGGAGCGCCTCGGTGCGCTCCTCGGGCGTCATCTCCCGGGCGTCGACGGCGTCGCGCCACTGCTCCGGGTGGGCGACGAGGTGGTCGACGAGCGCCGTCGAGACGCCCATGGCCCCGATGATCCTGGCCCGCGCCGCCGGGTCGTCCCGCAGCGCAGCGAGCAGCGCCTCGACCTCGTCGCCGGCTGCCTCGACGACCCGGACGAGCCCGAGCAGCGCGCTGTCGGGGTCTGCGGCTCGCGTCAGGGCCGCGACGAGGTCGTCACGGACCTCGGCGAGCGGCGCGAGTGCGGGGTCAGCCAGCAGCGACTCGGCCCGACGGGTGTCGTCGAAGCCTCGCCGGGAGATGCTGGGGCCGGGTCGGGCGGGTGGTGTCACGCGGTCCTCACAGTCGCGGCAGCAGATGTTCCAGCTCGAAGGGGGTGACCTGGTTGCGGTAGTCGGCCCACTCCTGGCGCTTGTTGCGCAGGAAGAAGTCGAAGACGTGCTCGCCCAGGGTCTCGGCGACGAGCTCGCTCTCCTCCATCGCCTCGATGGCCTCGGCGAGGCTCGACGGCAGCGGCTTGATGCCCATCGCCTTGCGCTCGCGGTCGGTGAGGCTCCACACGTCGTCCTCGGTCTCCGCCGGCAGCTCGTAGCCCTCCTCGATGCCCTTGAGCCCTGCGGCGAGGGTGACGGCGAAGGCGAGGTAGGGGTTGCACGCCGCGTCGAGACTGCGCAGCTCGACCCGGCTGGAGTTGCTCTTGTTGGGCTTGTACATCGGCACCCGGACCATCGCCGAGCGGTTGTTGTGGCCCCATGTCAGGTGCGCCGGCGCCTCGCCGCCGCCCCACAGGCGCTTGTAGCTGTTGACCCACTGGTTGGTCACGGCCGTGAACTCGCGACCGTGGTGGAGCAGGCCGGCGATGAACTGACGGCCGACCTTGCTCAGCCGGTAGGGGGCACCGGCCTCGTAGAAGGCATTGGTGTCGCCCTCGAAGAGCGAGAGGTGGGTGTGCATCCCGCTGCCGGGGTGCTCGGCGAAGACCTTGGGCATGAAGGTCGCGTAGACCCCCTGCTCGAGGGCCACCTCCTTGACCACGGTGCGGAAGGTCATGATGTTGTCCGCCATCGACAGCGCGTCGGCGTAGCGCAGGTCGATCTCGTTCTGCCCCGGGGCCCCCTCGTGGTGGCTGAACTCCACGGAGATGCCCACCGACTCGAGCATGGTGATGGCGGCACGACGGAAGTCGTGGGCCTCCCCCTTCGGCACGTGGTCGAAGTAGCCACCCTCGTCGACCGGCTCCGGCCGCTCCCCGCGGGGCGTGCCCTGCTTGAGCAGGAAGAACTCGATCTCGGGGTGGGTGTAGAAGCTGAAGCCCATGTCGGCGGCCTTGCCGAGGGTGCGGCGCAGCACGTAGCGCGCGTCGGCGAGGGCCGGGCTGCCGTCGGGCAGCTGGATGTCGCAGAACATCCGGGCGGTGCCGGGGTGCTCACCGCGCCACGGCAGCACCTGGAAGGTCGAGGGGTCGGGGCGGGCGAGCATGTCCGCCTCGTAGACGCGGGTGAAGCCCTCGATGGCCGACCCGTCGAAGCCGATCCCCTCGCCGAAGGCGCCCTCGAGCTCCGCGGGGGCGATGGCGACCGACTTGAGCGTGCCGAGGACATCGGTGAACCACAACCGGACGAACCGGATGTCCCGCTCCTCGATGGTGCGGAGGACGAACTCCTGCTGACGATCCATGCGGCCCATCCTGCCCCACGCGAGGCGCTCAGCTCACCCAGGCCCACCGCCGGACGGCGAAGTCAATCGGCGCGTCCTCGTGCGCCCGCACGACGACCTCGACCTCGTCGGCCCCCACGACCCGGGAGCCGGGCGTGCGACGCAGGATGGCGCCCTGCCGGTCGGGGGCGATGAGGAAGGTCGGGTAGCGGGTTGCGGGCCGGTCCTCGCGGGGCTTCCACACCCACAGCCCGCAGCGCTCGCCATCGCGGCGCCACTCGACCCGCACCTCGTCGGCGGCGTCGAGGTCGGGCACATCGAGCTGGAGCCGCGCCCCCTGCACACCGCTGGGCACGGCGAAGGCGAGCCCGGCGTACGAGGACCACCCGCGACCGGGCCCCTTGAAGACGTAGCCCGATCGCCCGGTGACGCGCAGCCCGTCGACCGGCCCCTCGGGGCGGTGCGCCTCCCGCAGGCAGGGCTCGACGGCCAGGTCCTCGACCCGCTTGACCCAGTGCGGCTCGCGCCGCTCCAGCTCGGTCACCGGCACGTTGTCCATGGCCGTGAAGGACGGCTCGAGGAAGCGCTGCGGGTCCGGACCGCTCTCGGCCTCGAGGATGCGCGCCGCCCGCGGCGAGGGATCGGTGCTCGTCGAGGCGAGGACGAAGGCCCAGGTGTCGTGGAGCACCTCGACGTGGTGGGCGACCAGACCCGCCTGGCCGAGCAGCCGGTGCAGCCGTGCGGCGCCGAAGGCCTGGGTGTGCCCCCACACGCCCTCGAGACGGCCGACGAGCGGCACCGAGAAGAGCAGGTCCGTGCCCTCGGGCAGGGCACGGGCGAGCGTGCGCACGGCCTCGTCGGGGTCGGGCACGTGCTCGACGACCTCGCAGCACACGACGAGGCTCGCCCCGCTCGCCTCGACGTCGGCCCGGGTGAGGTCGTAGAGGTTGCCGAGGTCGACCGAGCTGCGGTCGGCGAGCCCGTTGGTCGCGAGCATGGCGCGGGTGGCGTCCACCCATCGCTGCTCGAGCTCGATGCCGCGGTAGCTCGCGGCCTCGCCGTCACGCAGCATGAGGGTCGCGAGGACGCCCTGCCCGACACCCACCTCGAAGATCCGCTCCCCCGGCGAGATGAAGCCGACGACGCGCCGGAAGCGCACGACATTGGACTCGGACGCCGGCGGGACCTCCCCTTCGGCCGAGTGCTCGCGCTGTGGGGGCCGGTACCAGGCCCGGGCGCGGTCGCGGTCGGCGACCATGACCGCCTCGCGGGCCCGGCGGGAGGGCCCGGGCCCGAGCCGCTCGACGAGGTCGATGTCGGCCCAGCCGCGGGCCACGAGGGCCCGCTCGACCGGGGAGGACGGCTGGCTCGGGACGTCGGCGTCGGCGTTCACCCTGCCGACCATAACCACCGATGGCCGCCGTTGTCCGCAGGCCGGTCCGCGCCGCACGAGCAACGGCCCGCCCCACCCCGACGAAGGGGGTGGGACGGGCCGTCCTGGTGACGCTCAGATCAGCGGGTGCCCGCCTGGACCTGGAGGTTGACGTTGTCACCGGACTGGCTCTTGACCCTGATGGTCGTGCCCGAACCGGCCACCTTCGTCGAGCTCCACGGGTTCTGCTCGGACCAGTAGCGGTCCGGGTCGGAGTCGTCGAAGGTGGTGATCGCCGGCTGCGACGGCACCTGGCTCGCGACGCCCTTGTTGTGGAAGGTCACCGCGTCGGTGCGCTGCGTCCCGAAGGTCGCGTCGAAGGGCTGACGACGGTTGCCGAGCAGCGCGCCGTTCGGGAAGGTGACCGGGGTCGGTCGCGCGTCCACGGGCAGGACCTGGCCGTAGCCGGGGTGCGTGCTCGTGTTGTTGTCGGCGTAGGCGTTGTTGATGTACCAGACGAGCAGGCCGTCCTGGTACGGGAAGCGCTCGACCCAGTCGGGACGGGTCGTGGCCCAGCCGAAGTTGTACGGACCGGTCTTGAGGTTCTTGTCGTACCCGGAGTACACGCGGTTCTCGGCGAGGTAGTAGCTCTGGACCTCCTCGGACGTGGAGCCCGACATGCGGGTCCAGCCGTCGGCCGTCCAGCCGTTGTCACCGGACTCGACGTCGTCGGACAGCACGGTCGCACCGTCGACGGTGATCGTGATGTCGTCGACGAAGGCGCCCTTCTCCGAGACACCGCCGTCGGTCTGGTAGCGCCAGCGGAAGAGGATCTTCTTGCCGGCGTAGGCGCTCAGGTCGTGGGAGACCTCGTTCCACGACAGGTCGCCGCCGTCGTCCGCGGACAGCTCCTCCCACGAGGAACCGCCGTCGGTGCTGACCTCGGTGTAGAGGTAGTCGTAGTCCGCCTCGGTGCTCAGGGCCAGCTGAGCGGTCAGGTCGGCCGACGTCGCACCGGTGAGGTCGATCTCGCGGGTGAGCGAGGTGTTGAGGTCGTTGTCCGACCCGGACCACCACTCGTAGCTGCCCGAGTGCGGGGTGTTGTAGTCGGTCTCGACGGTCTCCTTGGGCAGGACGACCGCAGCGGCCTGCGCGAGCTTGGCGTCGTCACGGTCGGCCGGGCCGAGCTTGAAGTTCTTCTTCTCGCCGGGGTTGACCGTCGTGTAGTCGAGCCAGCCGAGCTGCAGCTTCTCCCAGGCACCCATGTAGCCCGGGCTGGAGCCGATGTCCTCGGTGCCGTCGTTGAGCCACGAGCCACCGGACATCAGGGTCCAGAAGCCGGTGCCGTTGTCGCCACCCGCGGTGTCGTAGAGGTCGGGCAGACCGAGGTCGTGGCCGAACTCGTGGGTGAAGACACCCAGACCGCCGTTCTCGGGCTCGGTCGTGTAGTCACCGATCCAGATACCGGAGTCACCCAGCGGCACACCGCCGAGCTTGTTCTGCGCGGGGCCGGTCTTGCCGGCGTTGTTGCTGTAGGCGTACCAGCGGTGGCTCCAGATGGCGTCCTCGCCCTGGGCACCGCCGCCGGCCTCCTCGCCCTCACCGGCGTGGATCGCCTGGAAGTGGTCGATGTAGCCGTCGGGCTCGTTGAAGTCGCCGTCACCGTCGAAGTCGTAGCGGTCCCAGACGTCGAACTGCGCGAGGTAGTCCTGGATCTCGGCGTTGGACTTGCCCTGGGCGACCTGGTCGTCGTACCAGGCCTGCGCGGTGTCCTTGACGTAGTTCCAGTAGCCGTCGGCCTCGGAGGCGAGCTCGTTGGAGCCGTAGCGGGCCTCGTTGTAGGGGACGGTCACCCAGTCGCTGACGTCGCCCTTGGTGAGGAAGCGACCGTTGGACTGCTTGAGGTAGAAGTCCTTGAAGGACTCCTTGCCCTCGCCGAACATCAGGTCGAGGTAGTGGTCGCGACCGAAGTTGTCGTCCCAGATCGTCGAGTTGTTGTTGGCGCGGTCCGGCTCGGGGATCTCGTTGTTGACCGGGCCGGCCTCGCCGCCGGCCTCCGGGATCGTCTGGTCGCCGAAGTCCGTGAGGATCGTGAAGACCGAGGCCTCGCGGTTGACGTCGTACTGGACGTACTTCGTGCGCCCCTTGGGGCCCTTGTCCTTGGTGACACCCGCGGCGGTGGTGTGCCGCTCCGCCTTGTCCTTGCTCTTGACCTCGATGACCTTGGTGCCGTTCTTGGTGACCACCTTGGCCTCGCCGGCCAGCAGCTGGTCGACGGCGTCCTTGCGCAGCTCGCGCTGCGCATCACCGAGCGGGTTGGGCAGGTCGTCGTGCCGGGCGGTCGAGGCAGCAGGGTCCTCGGGCGCCACGCCGGCGGTCGTCCCAGCACTCGCGGCCATGGGCGCGAGGGTGAGCACGAGAGCGGACGCGGCGAGACCTGACACGACGTGGGTGTGACGTCTCTTCACGAATCCTCCAGGGGAATGATGTGGCTCCTGCCACAGGGGTATGCGCACCCAATCAAGATCTGACGGCTTTTGGGAGACTCCACCGGATTTCCTGAAGGAATCTTTACTCTTCGGGCCTCACCGTCCGTCGCAACGCCCCTGAGCGAGGACGACGAAGGGGGACGACCCCCGGGCCCTAGGGTGGTGCCATGAGCGAGACGACCGCCCCCTACGGCTCCGGGTCCTCCCCGGCCCCCATCGCCCCCAAGCGGGTGCGCATCCCCCACCTGCAGGCGATGAAGGAGCGCGGCGAGCGCTGGGCCATGCTCACCGCCTACGACATGTACGCCGCGCAGGTCTTCGACGGCGCCGGCATCCCCGTGCTGCTCGTCGGCGACTCCGCCGGCAACAACGTCTACGGCTACGAGACCACCGTCCCCGTGACCCTCGACGAGATGATCCCGCTGACCCGCGCCGTCGCCGGCGGGGCGGCGAGCGCGCTCATCGTGGCGGACCTCCCCTTCGGCACCTACCAGGCCTCTCCCGAGCAGGGCTACCTCTCCGCGGCCCGTCTCATGAAGGAAGGCCTGGCGCACGCGGTCAAGCTCGAGGGCGGCGCCGAGATGGCGCCGACGATCGAGCGGATGACGAAGGGGGGCATCCCCGTCATGGCGCACATCGGCTTCACCCCGCAGAGCGAGCACACCCTGGGCGGCTACCGCGTCCAGGGCCGCGGCGAGGCCGCGGCGAAGCTGCTCGAGGACGCCCACGCCGTGCAGGCGGCCGGCGCCTTCGCCGTCGTCATGGAGATGGTGCCGGCGCCCTCCGCAGCCGAGGTCACCCGCGAGCTGCGCATCCCGACCATCGGCATCGGCGCCGGCCCCGACTGCGACGCCCAGGTGCTCGTCTGGCAGGACATGGCCGGCCTGCGCACCGGCAAGGCACCGCGCTTCGTCAAGCGCTACGCCGACCTCGCGACGGTGCTCGGCGACGCCGCCCGTGCCTACGCCGCCGACGTGGCCGACGGCAGCTTCCCCGCGGCAGAGCACTCCTTCGAGAGCTGACGATGGCTCCCGACGACCTGCCCGAGATCCGCA
Organism: Janibacter sp. CX7; assembly: GCF_024362365.1. Classification (NCBI taxonomy): domain Bacteria; kingdom Bacillati; phylum Actinomycetota; class Actinomycetes; order Micrococcales; family Intrasporangiaceae; genus Janibacter; species Janibacter sp. CX7. The sequence continues at coordinate 1,902,457 of NZ_CP101464.1, forward strand.
CCCGGTGGTCGGAGGTGTCGGGCGGGATCGATGCCGCGCACGCCTACCAGCGGCGCTTCGACGAGCTGGCGAGCGGCGGTGCCGACCTCGACGGCGAGGCCCGCTTCGTCCACGCGCTGCACGAGCCGCCTGCCCGCATCCTCGACGCGGGGTGCGGCACCGGCCGGGTCGCGACCGAGCTGACCCGCCTCGGGCACGACGTCGTCGGGGTCGATGCCGATGCGGCGATGGTCGAGGTCGCCCGGGAGCGCGATGTCGTCACGCGCTTCGTCCACGCCGACCTCGCGACGCTGTCGCTGTCGACGCAGACCTTCGACGTCGTGCTGCTCGCGGGCAATGTCGTGCCCTTCCTCGCCGACGGCACCCTCGTCGACGTGCTGCGCCGGATGCGTGCGCACCTGGCGACGGACGGTCGGCTCGTCGCCGGCTGGTCCCTGCCGGGGCACCAGCCGCAGGGCGCCGCCGCCGTCTCGGCCGAGGACTACGAGCAGGCGGCCTTCGCCGCCGACCTCTCCCTCGTGCAGCGCTACGCGACGTGGGACGCGCAGCGCTGGCCGGGTGACGGCTCCTACGCCCTCACGGTGCACCGGCCCCGCTGACTGCACACATGACGAAGGGAGGGCCCGCACCCCGGTGCGGGCCCTCCCTTCGTCATGTCGTCGGCAGGAGCGGTCAGGCGCCGGCGTCGCCGGTCTCCCACTCGCGGTCCTTGCGGTCCTGCTCGTCCCAGGCCTCGGTCTTGGCCGCGGCGGTGGCGAGCGCGGCCGCGGCCTCGGCCTCGGTCTCGTAGGGCCCCATGACGTCCTCGCCCTGGGAGCGGTTGTCGTCGGTCTCGACCTGCTTGGTCTCGATGTTGAACCAGTACGCCATCTGTCGTGCCGTCCTCTCTCGCGGGTGGCCGCGGACCGGAGCGCATCCGTCGCGCGCTCGTTGCCTAGACTTCACCGCATGCCTGCCGCTGCCGCAACCGTGACACCCGGTGAGGTCTCCCCCCGTCGGTCCGTGCCCGCCACGATCCGTCGGCCGGAGTACGTCGACCGCCCGGCACCGGCCCCCTTCGACGGCAGCGAGATCAAGGACGCCGAGACCATCGAGCGGATGCGGCACGCGTCGCGGATCGCGGCGCAGGCCCTGGCCGCGGCCGGCGCCGCCGTCGCTCCCGGCGTGACGACCGATGAGGTCGACCGGGTCGGTCACGAGTACCTCCTCGACCACGGCGCCTACCCGTCGACCCTGGGCTACCGGGGCTTCCCGAAGTCGCTGTGCACCTCGGTCAACGAGGTCGTCTGCCACGGCATCCCGGACTCGCGGCGGATCGAGGACGGCGACATCGTCAACATCGACATCACCGCATATGTCGGCGGCGTGCACGGCGACACCAATGCGACCTTCCTCGCCGGTGACGTCGCCGAGGAGTCGAGGCTGCTCGTCGAGCGCACCCACGAGGCGATGCTGCGCGGGATCAAGGCGGCCCTGCCGGGGCGGCAGATCAACATCATCGGCCGGGTCATCGAGCGCTACGCGGCCCGCTTCGGCTACGGCGTCGTGCGCGACTACACCGGCCACGGCATCGGCACGAGCTTCCACTCCGGGCTCGTCGTGCCGCACTACGACGCGGCCCCGGAGCACGCGACGGTCATCGAGCCCGGCATGACCTTCACCATCGAGCCGATGCTCAACCTCGGCACCCCCGACTGGGACCTGTGGGACGACGGCTGGACCGTCGTCACCCGCGACCGGCGGCCCTCGGCGCAGTTCGAGCACACGATCCTCATCACCGACGACGGCAACGAGATCCTCACCCTCCCCTGAAGGCAGGCACACGATGAGCAAGAAGCCCGACGCCCTGGGCATCGACATCGGCGGCAGCGGCATCAAGGGTGCCCCCGTCGACCTCGACAAGGGCAGCTTCACCGACGACCGGCTGCGCATCGCGACGCCGGAGGAGTCCACCCCCGAGGCGCTGTGCGACGTCGTCGCCCAGATCGCCGACCACTTCGCGGTGAAGAAGGACCTGCCTCTGGGCATCACGATCCCCGCGGTCGTCATGCACGGCGTCGTCCAGACCGCGGCCAACATCGACAAGTCGTGGATCGGCGTCGACGCCGACCAGCTCTTCAGCGACCGGCTCGGCCGCGAGGTCCACCTCGTCAACGACGCCGACGCCGCCGGGGTCGCCGAGCGCTACTACGGCGCGGCGAAGGGAGAGAAGGGCACCGTCGTCCTCACCACCCTCGGCACCGGCATCGGCACCGCCCTGATCGTCGACGGTCGGCTCGTGCCCAACACCGAGCTCGGGCACATCGAGGTCAACGGCCACGACGCGGAGACCCGCGCCGCCGAGTCCGTGCGCGAGCGCGACGACCTGACGGTGGAGCAGTGGGCGGAGCGCCTGCAGGCCTACTACTCGCGGCTCGAGGCGCTGCTGTGGCCGGACCTCTTCGTCGTCGGAGGCGGCGTCAGCAAGCAGGCCGACACCTTCCTGCCGCTGCTCGACCTGCGCACCCCGATCGTGCCGGCGAAGCTGAAGAACAAGGCCGGCATCATCGGTGCCGCCCGGCTGGCGGCCAAGGGCTCCTGAGGCGCGCGCTCCCGGCGGTCTCGACGGCTCGGCGGCAGACCACGATCCGGTCTCGACCGGTCGCGTCCCGCCGCCCCGCCACCGGGCCATGCGGCAGGCTGGGGACATGACGACCTCGCCGGGCGCCTCCTCCCAGGCCCTCTCCCGCCGGCTCGGGCTCACCGACGCCGTGGGTGTGGGCCTGGCCTCGATGCTCGGGGCCGGGCTCTTCGTCGTCTTCGCCCCGGCCGCCGCCCAGGCCGGCTCGCTGCTGCTCGTCGCCGTCGTCGTCGCGGGGCTGCTCGCCACCGCCAATGCGACCTCCACCGCACGGCTGGCGGCTCTCTACCCGGAGTCGGGCGGCGCCTACGTCTACGGCCGCGAGCGACTCGGGGTCAAGTGGGGTCACCTCGCGGGCTGGGGATTCATCAGCGGCAAGATCGCCTCGTGCGCCGCGATGGCCCTGACGATCGGCGTGCACATCGCCCCGGGGTGGTCGCAGGCCGTCGCGGTCGTCGTCGTGCTCGCGGTCCTCGCGCTCGACCTCCAGGGCATCCAGCGCTCGGCCGGCGTCGCGCGGGTCATCGCCCTGACCGTCATCGCGCTCGTCCTCGTCTTCGTCGTCGTGCTGCTCACCAGCCCGCCGGTCACCGCCGACACGCCCCCGCCGACGCCGCCCGGCTCCGGTGGCGTGCTCGGCGTCGCCCAGGCCGTGGGCTTCCTCTTCTTCGCCTTCGCAGGCTATGCCCGCGTGGCCACCCTCGGCGAGGAGGTCGTCGAGCCGCGCCGCACGATCCCCCGCGCCGTGGCGATCTCCCTGGGCATCGTGCTCGCGCTCTACGTGCTCATCAGCCTCGCGCTCACCCACACCCTCGGGGCCGGGTGGGTCGCGGCCCGGGAGGCTCCGCTCGCCGAGGCCGCGGAGATCTCGGCCTGGCCCTGGCTCGGGCCGGCCCTGCGGGTCCTGGCCGTCGTCGCGGCGGGCGGTGCGCTGCTCGCCCTGACGCTCGGGGTCTCGCGCACGGTGCTCGCCATGGCGCGCGACCGCCACCTGCCGCCGTCGCTCGCCCGGCTCGACGGCCCGCACCACCTGCCGCGGCGCGCCGAGTGCGTCGTCGCCGGCTTCATCATCGTGCTCGTCGTGCTCGTCGACCTGCGCGGGGTCATCGGCTTCTCGAGCTTCTGCGTGCTCGTCTACTACGCGGTGGCCAATGCGAGTGCGCTCACCCTGCCCGGCAGCCCGTTGCTGCGCGTCGTCTCGGCGCTCGGCCTGCTCGGCTGCGTCGCCGTGGCCGTGCTCCTGCCCTGGCAGTCGGTGGTCACCGGTGCCGTCGTGCTCGCGATCGGCGCCTTCATCGGGTGGGTCCGGCACACGACGCGGGAGTGACGGCGTGTGCGGACCGCGCGGATCACGCGCCGGTGGGCAACCACTCTTCAGGCAAGCACCATGGCTCGAGCCACAGACAGATTCGTCACGCGCAGGGACAGGCCACTCTCTTGGAGCGCTTGGTAGAGCATTCCCATGGTGGAGCCGGCGTGCACGTCGCCATCCTTGCCCGCGTCACTCGCGCTGGAAGGTGAAATCCCCATCCAGTGGAGGCCCTCTCCTCGGCGGATCGCCACAGCAGCCTGAGCCGTTTGCGGGTTGGCGGCGCGCAGATTCTGGATGACCTCATCCAGTGAGGTGTCCCACTCACACGCGATGATGGGCGTTCCAGAAACATGCCCGTTGTGCACGAGGAAGTCTCGCCCCTCTACCGTGCCAAGCACACGGCCGATGGCACGCGCCGTTTGCAGTCGTTCTGACGCAACTGTCATCTGGCCCTCCAGCGGTCATAGTAGGTAGCGAACGATTCGACAGCTCGATCATTGCACTCGACAAAGTTACGGTCCACGGTCTTCCATGCATCAACTCTGTCGATGACACAGATCACGGAGCGCTCCTCGGAGTCTACTCCCTGAAAGAACTGGTGGGCGTGGACTTCCCCATGGCAGCAATCGGTTCGGTGCACCTCGGCTCGCCACTCTTGCACGAAGAACTGCATGATGGCGAAGTCGACGACCATCTTCCGGTAGATGGTCTGTCGAACGTGCAGTTGGTGCTCTGGCGCGAGAACCACTTGGTACTCAATGACTTCCCCACCTTTCGGCGGCGAGTACTCCCACGCAGGCTCTGGTGTCGACATGTCGGCCAAGCGGTGGTTCTTCGGGTGCCTTGACTTCTGCACTACGTCCCCTCGTCCTTCTCGGCTGCCTGCTGCGCGATGTGCTTGGCCGACCCCTTGAGCGCTCGTAGGTGTGCAAGGTGGTCGCCACTGTCACGGTCGCGACCCACCGGGGCCTGACAGCCCGGCCGGCACCAGCAACCCTAGACGGCTCAGCAGCAATTTTCGGTAGCCGAGGAAGGGTCTCTCGCCCACTCACAAACAACACGCTCACTGAAGCCCCGTTCCGGGGTGGGTCCGTCTCTGGTCCGTCCGAGCCCGACCAGGTCGGCCTCTGGCCCGTCCCGCGATACCCCGAGAGCCCAGTGACCCCTGCACATTCCCAGTCGTTCCGGGCGAAACGCCACCATCGCCATAGGAGTGGGGATGAGTCGGCCTGTAAGCCGGGTTCTGTCCCCCGGCGCGGTTGCCCGCGCCGGGGTGACGGCCATCCATCTCGGGTCGCCGTTGCCGACGACCTCCAGCGTCCTACCCGTGTGCTCGGGCGGGCAGCCCTCGGACGCACACTGTCTGGACTTGCTCCGGGTGGGGTTTACCGAGCCGATCCGGTCACCCGGATCGCTGGTGGTCTCTTGCACCACCGTTTCACCCTTACCGCGACGACCGAGGTCGTCGAGGCGGTCTGCTTTCTGTGGCACTGTCCCGCGGGTCACCCCGGGTGGCTGTTGGCCACCACCCTGCCCTGTGGAGCCCGGACTTTCCTCGACACCGCCGAGGCGGTGACGCAGCCGTCCGGCCGACTCATCCGTCGAGCAGTGTACGGGGTGAGGGGACCTCCCCTTCGCCGGTCGGGACGGCGTGGTGTCAGCCCAGCCAGCCCAGACCCTCGGCGATGAGGATCAGGCCGAAGATCGCGAAGGCGGCGGCGGCACCGTAGGTGATGACCTTTTCCGGGAGCTTGCGGCCGAGGATCGCGCCGACACCGATGGCGAGGGCGTCCGCGGCCACCATGCCGACCGTCGAGCCGATCCACGTGCCGAGCCAGTTCTCGCGCACGGCCAGGGTGATCGTCGCGAGCATCGTCTTGTCACCGAGCTCGGCGAGGAAGAAGGCGACACCGACCGCCAGGAGCGCGGAGCCCTTGGCCTTGCGCGCCTTCTGCGCCTCCTCGTCGGTGAGCTCGTCCCCGCGCAGGGTCCAGGCCGCGAAGCCGAGGAAGGCGATGCCGGCGAGGATCGCGATGGGGCTCTGGTATTTCTCGAAGCTCGCGCCGATGAAGTAGCCGATGCCCACCGACGCCAGGTGCACGAGGGCGGTGGCGGCGGTGATGCCGAGGATGACGTCGCGGGCCCGGTAGCGGGTCGCGAAGGTCATCGCCATGAGCTGGCTCTTGTCGCCGAGCTCGGCGACGAAGATGACCACGGTGCTGAGCACCAGTGCTGAGAACATGAAAAAACTCCTCGTCCAGCCCGGACGAGGAGTCTGCGTGCGACGAGCCTCGACCGGGATCGTCGTATGACAAACCGGTCGAAAGTCTCGTCCGCCAGTGGTGCTGGCCCGATGTGCCGGAGCCGGGGCCGAGGCCGAGGCTCAGTGTGTCGACACACCTGTTGGGGACTACTCCCTTTCGCTGCGGCACACCCTAGCCGACGGCACGAAGGGGATGAAAGTCAGGCCACCTCGAAGTCGACCTTGCCCGTCGACAGGTCGACGCCGGTCAGGCGCACCGTGACCTCGGCGCCCAGGTCCGCGCTCCCCTTCGCCGTGGCCAGGGCGGGCGGGTCGACGAGCTGGACGTCGAGGTGGCCGCCCTTGACGCCCGCGTCGGGGGTGTCGACGACGACGGCGGCGAAGGTCTGCCCGACGCGGTCGGCGAGGGTCGCGGCCTCGACGGCATCGGTCGTCGCGCGCTCGACGGCGCCGGCGCGACGGTCCGAGATCTCCATGAGCTCGGGCAGCAGCGGCAGCGCCTCACGCACCCACTGCGGCACCTCCTGCCCCGCACTCACCGCCGCGCACAGCGCCAGGCCGAAGCGGTCGACGAGACGGCGCAGCGGCGCGGTGACGTGGGCGTAGGGGGCGGCGATCGCGGCCTGCTCGACGATCTCGGGCTGCTGCCCGTCGAAGGCCGTGTAGCCGGCCCCGCGGAAGAGCACGGTCGACTCGTGGATCAGGGCCAGGTGCTTGGGGTCGGACCCGTCGAGCGACCGCAGGAAGGCGCCGTGCGCGGTGCCCTCGGCCCACTCGACACCGAGCGCCCCCGCGATGCGGCGCAGCTGGGTGACCGCCTGCTCCTCGGGCTCGGGCATGGTGCGCAGGATGCCCACCCGCGCCTCGAGCATCATCTCGGCGGCGACCATGCCGGTGAGCAGGGAGATCTGGGCATTCCAGTCCTCCGACGGCACGAGCGGGCGCAGGTGCAGGCGGAAGCCCCCTTCGACCTCCTCGACCTCCTGGTCAGGCATGGGCAGCGAGGCGCCGCCGCGCTGCTGCTCGAGGGCGATCCGCAGCTCACCGATCTCCTTGAGCAGCAGCAGGCGCTCGTCGTCGGTGCCGCCGTCGACCGCTGCCTGCACGGCGGTGTACTCCAAGCGCTCGACGCTGCGCACGAGCGCCGGGTGGACCTCAGCCGCGGTGTGCTTGCCCGTCGCGTCGAGGCGGATGTCCCAGACGTAGGCCGGGCGCACCTCGTCGGGCAGCAGGCTCGCCGCACCCTCGCTGAGCACGGGCGGGTGCAGCGGCGTGCGGGTGTCGGGGGCGTAGATCGTCTGCCCGCGGCGTCGCGCCTCGGCGTCGATCGCACCACCCGGCTCGACGAAGGACTCGAGGTGGGCGATCGCGTAGCGCACGCGGTAGCCGTCGCCCTCCCGGGACAGGTGCATGGCCTGGTCGAGGTCCATCGAGCCGGGCGGGTCGATGGTGACGAAGGGGAGGTCCGTCAGGTCGGTCTCCGGTCGCGAGAGGGGCTGGGCCGCAACTCGCTCGGCCTCGGCGAGCACGTCGGCGGGGAACTCCTCCGGCACCTCCTGCTCGGCCCGGATCGCGTCGAAGCGCTGCGTCAGGCCGGCGGCGGCGACCACCTCACCCGCCTCGGGATCGGTCGGGCGCAGGGTGACGGTTCGGTGTGCGGCTGCCATGCCCGCCACCCTAGAGGGCTGACGTATCGTCCGTCGGGTGCTCGTGCTGCTGCCCCCTTCGGAGTCCAAGACCGGCCGCTCCCGCGGCAAGGCCCTCGACCTGGCTTCGCTGTCCTTCCCCGCGCTGACGGCGGCCCGAGAGCAGGTGCTCGAGGCGGTCGCCGCGACGAGCTCGGCCGACGACGCCCACGCGGTGCTCGGGGTCAGCCCCAACCTCGTCGACGAGGTCGCCCGCAACACCGTACTGACGACCACTCCCGCTCCCCCGGCCGCGCAGGTCTACACCGGCGTCCTCTACGACGCCCTCGACCTCGGCGATCTCACCCCCGGGCAGCGCCGACGGGCCAACCGCTGGCTCGTCGTGGTCTCCGCGCTCTTCGGCGCAGTCCGGCCCACCGACCGGATCCCGCCCTACCGCCTGTCGATGGCGGTCAACCTGCCCGGGGTGGGCCCACTCGCCGGGCACTGGCGCCCCGCTCTCGACGACGAGCTGACCGCCGCGGCGGGGACCGGGCTCGTCGTCGACTGCCGCTCGAGCACCTATGCCGCGGCCTGGACCCCCACCGGCGAGACCGCCCGCCGCTGGGTGCACATCCGGGTGCCCGGGGCGACGCACATGGCCAAGCACACCCGTGGTCTCGTCGCGCGACACCTCCTGGGGGTCGACCGCGAGCCGCGCACCCCCGCGGCCCTCGCCCGCGCCCTCGAGCCGGCCTTCGACGTCGCGCTCACCGAGCCGGCACGACCTGGACAGCCCTGGGTGCTCGACACCACCGTGAGATGAGCCCGCACGAGGTCCTCGACCTCCTCGCCCGGACCCTGCCGGTCATCGCCTTCCTCGTCGGGATCACCGTCGTCGCCGAGGTGTGCGACCTCGCCGGGGTCTTCGACGTCGCGGGCCACGCGACCGCCCGCTTGGCCGGCCACCGGGTCGTCGTCCTGTGGCTGCTCCTCGCCGCGCTGGCGGTCCTCGTCACGACCTTCCTCGGACTCGACACGACCGCGGTCCTGCTCACGCCGGTCGCCCTGAAGGTGGCCCGTCAGGTCGGGGTGCCGCCGGCTCCCTTCGCCCTGACGACGCTCTTCCTTGCCAACACCGGCTCGCTCTTCCTGCCCGTCTCCAACCTCACCAACCTCCTCGCGGTGCAGCACATGGCCACCCTCGGCGGCAGCCACGCCGACTACGTCGCGCTCGCCGTCGGGCCGGGCCTGGCGGCGGTCGCCGGGACCCTGCTCGTCCTCGGGGTCGTGCACCGGCGGGCGCTGCGCGGGCACTTCGCCGTGGAGCCGCCGGCCGCGCCGCACGACCAGGTGCTCATGCGCACCGCCGCCCTGACCTGCCTGACGACGGGCCCGCTCTTCGCGCTCGGTGCCGCCCCATGGCTCGTCGCCGGCGTCGCCGCCCTCGTCCTCGTCGGGACGCTGTGGTGGCGCGCTCCGCACCTGCTGCGACGGATCCGTCCGCCGTGGGGCATGGCACTCGTCGTCACCGGGCTCTTCGTCGTCGTCCAGCTCGTCGTCGACGCCGGCGCGGGCGACCTGCTCGCCCGCCTCGCCGGCAGCGGCGAGGGCCTCGGCGACCTCGCACGGGTTGCCGGCCTGGGCGCCGTCGCGGGCAACCTGCTCAACAACCTGCCCGCCTACCTCGCCCTCGAGAGCGCAGCCGGCACGTCACCGACCCGCCTGATGGCCCTGCTCATCGGCACCGACGTCACCCCGATCGTCACGCCGTGGGGCTCGCTCGCCACGCTGCTGTGGCTGCACCGCGTCCGGGCCGCGGGCGTACGCATCGGCCCCGGCGCCCTGGTGGCCCAGGGCCTCGCCGTCGCCCTCGTCGCGGGCGGCGCGGCCCTGGTCGTGCTGGCGGCCTGACCGCCCGATGGTTGTGTGTTGAAGTGGTAGCCCAGCCTGCCGGCGGGCCCCACCAGCGGCTGCGGGCGCGCAGGACTACTGGTTCAACACACAACCACGGTCAGAGGGCCCAGCGGCCCGGCTGACCCAGGTGTCCACCGGACCTGACCTGCAGCCGCGTGGCCGACGTCCTCGCCCACGCGGCGAAGGTGCGCGCGGGTCACCCCAGCGCGCGGCGCAGGTCGGCGACGAGGTCGTCGGCGGCCTCGAGGCCGACGGAGATGCGCAGCGTGGCGTCGGTGATGCCGATCGCGGCCCGCGCCTCTTCGCCCATGCGACGGTGCGTCGTCGTCGCCGGGTGGGTGATGAGCGACTTGGAGTCGCCGAGGTTGTTGGAGATGTCGACGGTGCGCAGCGCGTTCATCACCGCAAAGGCCTCGGCCTTGCCGCCGACGACGTCGAAGGTGACGACCGTGCCGCCCCCGCTCATCTGCCGCTGCGCCAGCTCGTGCTGCGGGTGATCGGGCAGCCACGGGTGGATGACCCGCGCCACCCGGGGGTGCTCCTGCAGGGCCCGGGCGACGGCGAGCGAGGACTCGGCCATCCGCCGCACCCGCAGGTCCATCGTCTCCAGGCCCTTGAGCAGCACCCAGGCGTTGAAGGGCGACAACGACGGTCCGGTGTGCCGGATGAGGTTGCGGACCGGCCCGTCGATGTAGTCCTGCGGCCCGAGGATCGCGCCGCCGAGGACCCGGCCCTGGCCGTCGATGTGCTTCGTCGCCGAGTAGACGACGATGTCGGCGCCGTGCTCGAGCGGCCGGGAGAAGGCGGGCGTGCCGAAGACGTTGTCGACGACGACCTGGGCCCCGGCAGCGTGCGCGAGCTCGCTCACCGCGGCGATGTCGACGAGCTCCTGCATGGGGTTGCTCGGCGTCTCGAAGAACACGGCGGTCGTCGGCTCGGAGAGCGCCTCACGCCACTGGTCGAGGTCCGGGCCGTCGACGAAGACGGTCTCGACACCCCACCGCGGCAGGATCTCGTCGAGGATGACGAAGCAGCTGCCGAAGAGGCCACGCGAGGAGACGACGCGGTCACCCTTGCCGAGCAGCGCGGCGAGGGCGGTGAAGACGGCCGACATGCCGGACGCCGTCGCGTAGGCAGCCTCGGCCCCCTCGAGCAGGCGCAGCCGCTCCTCGAGCATCGCGACGGTGGGGTTGCCGTAGCGGGAGTAGACGAACTTCTCCACCTCGTCGGTGAAGGCTGCCTCCGCCTCCTCGGCGCTGCCGTAGACGAAGCCGGAGGTCAGGTAGAGCGCCTCGGACGTCTCGTCGAAGGTCGAGCGCGCCTGCCCGCCACGGATGGCGAGGGTCTGCGGCGAGAGCCCCTCCGGGTCGAGGTAGGGGCGCGGGTTACCGGGACCGAAGGGAGTCGCGCTCACCCCTGCCTCCACGGCAGGCCGGCCTGCTTCCAGCCGTTGACGGCGCGGTGGCCCTGCGCGTCGAGGTCTCCCTCGAAGCCCTCGGCGACGTTGTGCGCCGCGGTGTACCCGGCCGCGGTGGCCGCCGCCGTCGCGGCGGCCGAGCGGGCGCCCGAGCGGCAGAGGAAGAGCACCGGGGTGTCGTCGGTCGGGATGCTCGCCCGCAGGTCGTCGAGGAATCGCGGGTTGGGCGCGCCGTCGGGGAAGGTCGTCCACTCGATGGGCACGACCCGCTTGCCGACGGAGGTCAGGTCGGGCAGCCCGACGAAGGACCACTCCGCCGAGGTGCGCACGTCGACGAGCACGGCGTCGGGGTCGCTCTCGAGGCGCTCCCAGGCCTGCCGGGGGGTGAGGTCTGCGTGCTGGGTCATGGGCGTCAGGCTAGACGCCGCCCCGGACCGCTCCCGCCGCCGGGTCAGCACCCGAGACGTCACCAGGGACCGGCTGCCGCCCCGTCACTGCCCGAGCGCGACCCCGTGGCTGACCAGCCAGGCCGTGACGAGGAAGCGCGCGAGGCAGCCGATCGTCGTCACGACGAGGAAGGTGACCGTGCTGACCCGCTTGATCCCGGCGGCGACGGTGACGACGGCCAGCGGCGGGAAGCCGATGCCCGAGCTCGCGAGCATGACGAGGGGGCCGAGCCGCGGGCGGTCGAGGACGCCGATCATCGCGGCGCTCCACCGGGTGAGCCGCTCCCGCACGGGGCCGGCCGGCTGCCGGTCCTCCTGCGCCTCGCGGGCCTCCTTGGCCTCACGGCGACGGCTGTAGGCCTCCGCTCCCTTCGCCGCGGCCACGAAGTGGGTCATCTTGCCGACGACGAGGCCGCCGGTCATCGCGCTGACGTGGAGCACCCAGGCCTCGGGGAAGATCACCGGAGCGGCGACGGCGTAGATCTCCGCGTTGAGCGGCGGGAAGTAGGCCGAGAGCAGCCCGAAGAGCACGGCTCCGACGAGGCCAGAGGCCGTGAGCCAGGAGGGCAGGTCGTCGATGGCTGCCTCAGATCCGGTTGGTGAAGGCGACGACGGCCCGGCCGTCGGGCCACGCCTCGATGCCGGTGAGCGAGCCGGGCGACCCCGCGAGGCGCCACATGTGCTCGTGGGGCAGGCCGAGGACGAGGGTGAGCACGGCGAGGATCGGCTTGCGGTGGCTCGCCACGACGACGGTGCCGCCGCGCGCGACGACCCGCTCCCACGCGGCGGTCACCCGCTCGACCATCACGTCGTGGCTCTCGCCACCGGGCCGTGCGTAGCCCCGGTCGTCGCGCAGCGCGCGGAAGTCGTCGGCCGCCTGGGCGACGAGGTCGCTCACGCTCGCCCCGTCCCAGTCACCGAAGGACTGCTCGTCCCAGTCACGGTCGACCTCGGCGGCCACCCCGAGACGGTCGGCGATGACGGCCCCCGTCTGCCGGGCCCGGGCGAGGTCGGACGTGACGACCTGCACGGGGTCGTCACCGACGAGCTCGGCGACGAGCTGCGCGGCCCGCGCGGCCTGCTCGCGCCCGGCCTGCGTCAGGTCGGGGTCGCTCCCCCCGCGCCCGTCGAGGCGGCCCTGCTCGGTGAACTCGGTGACGCCGTGGCGCACGAGGACGACTCGCGTGGGCCTCCCGTGGCCGCTCCACGGCCGCACCGGCTCCTGCTCGCTGTCGCGCGAGGGGGCGAGGTCGTCGCGCGACTGCTCCGACGCGTGCCAGTCCTCGACCGTCTCGCCGTCCATGCCCCGGTTGGACAGGGCGTCGGCGGCGGAGTTGTCCGCGCGCGGCACCCAGATGAGGTCGACCGAGCCGCCGGCAGCGGTGATCTCGGCGACGAGGGCACGCCCCTGCTCCGCGAGCTCGCGCATGTCGGGGTGCTTGATCTTCCAGCGGCCGGACATCTGCTCGACGACGAGCTTGGAGTCCATGGCGACGACGACCCGGGCATCCGCGGCGATCCGCCGGGCGGCCGCCAGACCGGCGAGCATGCCGCGGTACTCGGCGACGTTGTTGCTCGCGGTGCCGATCGGCGCGGCGAGCTCGACGAGCACGGTGCCGGCATCGTCACGCACGAGCGCGCCGTAGCCGGCGACGCCGGGGTTGCCGCGTGACCCTCCGTCCGCCTCGACCCGAAGACTGCGTCCCATCAGTCCCCGGAGTGGGTGCGCACGAGGATGCGACCGCACTCCTCGCACCGCACGACCTCGTCGCTCGCGGCCCGCTCGATGGCCGAGACGTCGACCGGGTTGAGCTCGAGCCGGCAGCCACCGCACCGGCCGTGCGTGAACTCGGCCGCCCCGAGACCGCCCGAGCTGTCACGGATGCGGTCGTAGAGCGCGAGGAGCTTGTCGTCGATGCCGCCGGCGAGGTCGGCCCGCGGGCGCACCACCTCGGTGCGCTCCGCGTCGAGCTCGGCGATGGCTGCGTCACGCTCGGCGGTGAGGCGGTCGACCTCGGCCTGGGCCTCGTCGCGGCTCGCGGTGAGCTCGGCCAGCCGCGCCTCGGCGCTCTCCTGGCGCTCCATGACCTCGATCTCGACCTCCTCGAGGGCGGACTGCCGCCGCGCGAGGGTCTCGAGCTCGTGCTGGAGCGAGGTGAGGTCGCGCGAGGTCATGCCGGTGCCGGCGTCGAGGCGGGCCTGGTCGCGGGCGGCCCGGTCGCGCACCTGCTGCACGTCGGCCTCGGCGCGGTCGACCTCGCGGCGGATGTCGGAGAGGCCGGTCTCGACGCGCACGACGTCGTCGGACACCTGCTGCAGCCGGCCACCGGCCTCGGCGAGGGCGGCGATCTGCGGCACGCGACCGCGGGCGTGGTCGATCTGCTGCAGCCGGGTGTCGAGGGCCTGCAGCTCGAGCAGCCGGGCCTGGACGAAGGGATCTGCCTTCACTGTGGGTCTCCTTGGTCGGGTCGTGCGCCGACGGTGAAGCTCCACGGGTCGGTGCAGATGGTGCTCACGTGGGACTCCAAGCCCATCACATCGTGGCCCGCCGCCGCGAGGGACTCACCGAGCCGGTCGAGCATCTCCTGCAACCACAGCGACTCGGTGGCCCAGTGGCCGGCGTCGACGACGAAGGGGGTCCCGCCCCGGGCGGCCGCCTCCTCGCGGGCCTCGAGGACGGGGTGGTGGCGCAGGTCTGAGGTCACGTAGACGTCGGCACCCGCGGCAGCTGCGGCGTCGAGCAGCCCGTCGCCGGCCCCGCCGAGCAGGGCCACGCGGCGCACCTGCCCGTCCGCCGGTCCGGCCACGCGGATCCCCGCCGGTGCCGAAGGGAGCGCCCCCGCCAGTCGCGTGGCGAAGTCCGCGAGGCTCACCGGTGCGTCGAGGTCACCGACGCGCCCCATGGGGCGGCCCTCCTCGATGCTCAGCGGCTCGGTCCCGGTGAGGCCGCAGGCCCGGGCGAGCGCGGTGTTGACCCCGGGCTCGGCGACGTCGGCATTGGTGTGGGCGACGTAGAGGGCGACGTCGCCCACGACGAGGGAGGTGACGGCCGCTCCCTTCGCGCTCGTCGTGGCGACGGAGTGCACGCCGCGCAGCAGCAGCGGGTGGTGCGTGACGAGCAGGTCGGCCCCCGCGTCACGGGCCTCCTCGATGACCGCGAGGGTCGGGTCGACGGCCGCGTGGATGCGACGGACGGGCTGGTCGGGGTCGCCGGTGACGAGGCCGACGCGGTCCCACGACTGGGCGGAGTCGACCGGGAAGGTCTGCTCGAGGACCGCCAGGACGTCCCGGAGGCGGAGGTGGCTCATGTGGGCCCGGCCGGGCTCGAACCGACGACACCCGCGGTGTAAACGCGGTGCTCTACCACCTGAGCTACAGGCCCCTGGCGCACGCGGCGCCGGGCGACATTGTGTCAGGCCCGCGACCGCGCCTCGGACGCGGCGCGGGCCCGTCGCCGCCCTCAGACGCGGCGCGCGTCCTCGATGAGGTTGATCTCGTAGAGGACGAGGTCGAGCGCGTCGGCCGCGCTGATCGGCGAGAAGCGCTGCGGCGTCTGCTCGGTGACCGTCGACACGAGCGGGCTGAGGACGGTCCACGGCGTCGGGTGGGTGAACTGCACGACGGAGTAGCGGTCGCCCTCCTGGCCGGGGGCGGCGACGACGCGGTGGATGCCCGGCTCGATGACGCCGTTGGTCACGACCTCGAGCATGAGGCCGGTGTTGATGATCGCGCCGCCCTCGGGGGCGATGGCGTCGATCCACTCGCCGCTGTCCTTGAGCCGCACCTGCAGGCCGGCGGCGGTCGCGCGGGGCAGCGCGGTGATGAGGTTGATGTCGGCGTGCTCGGCGGCCCAGACGTGGGGCGCCTCGGGGGCCGAGTCCATGGCCGGGTAGTGGATCGCGCGCGAGAGCGTCGGCCCGTCGACGAGCATCTTCTCGAAGTAGTCGGGGTGGGCACCGACACCGGTCGCGATGATCCGCAGGACCCGTCGCTGCAGGTCGGCGACCGAGCGGTGGAAGGTCGTCAGCGTCTCGCTGATGCCCGGCACGGCCGACTCCGGGAGCACCGGGTCGTGGTAGCGGTGCGGGTAGCGGGTGCGCAGCGGGTGCCCGGCCGGGATCGCGGGACCCCAGTTGAGCATCTCCTTCCAGTCCGCGACGTCGGCGGTCGCGGCCGTCTCGACCAGCAGGCCGGTGTAGCCGGTCTGGCCGTGGGTGCCCGGCGCGACGAACTGCTCCTTGACCTCGCGCTCGGCGGTGAAGAACTCCTCGAGCATGCCGTAGGCGCTGTCGATGAGGTCCTCGGACAGGTCGTGCTTGACGTAGACGAAGCCGGTCTCCAGCGACGTCATCAGCCCGTCGACGACGGCTCGCGCGCGCTCACCGTCCCCGGACTCGAAGGCCAGCAGGTCCACCTCGAGGATGTCGTCGCTCATGAGGGCGAAGACTACCCGCGACTCAGGCCCGGGCGGGACCCCCGAGGGCGTCGAGGGCGGCGTGGTAGCCGGCGAAGTCGCGCGCCTGCCCCGTGGGGTTGACCAGCTGCCACGCGATGCGGCCGTCGCGGTCGACGAGGAAGGTGCCGCGCTTGGCCATGCCCTGCTCCTCGTCGAGGACGCCGTAGTCGCGTGCGACCTGCCCGTGCGGCCAGAAGTCCGACAGCAGCGGGAAGAAGTAGCCCTCCTGATCGGCCCACGCCCGCAGGCTGAACATCGGGTCGCAGGAGATCGCCACCGTCGTCACCTGCTCGGACTCGAAGCGACCGAGGTCGTCGCGGATCTCCCCGAGCTCACCGGTGCAGATGCCCGAGAAGGCGAAGGGGTAGAAGACGAGCAGCACGGCGCGGTCGGCCCGCAGCTCGGCGAGCGAGACGTCACGGCCGTACTGGTCGCGCAGGACGAAGTCGGGTGCGGTGCTCCCGACCGACAGGCTCAGCGCGAGCCCTTGGGAGCGGCCAGGCGGGTGGCGACCCAGGCGTCGGAGCACATGACCGAGCCGGAGGTGTGCAGGCCGGCCGTCGTCGCGGCCTCGTCGACCTCGCTCGGGTCGACCTCCTCCTCCTGACCGGGGCGGGGCGTGACCAGCACGATCGAGGAACCCTCCGCGAGGGTGCCCAAGGTGTCGACGAGCGCGTCGGTGAGGTCACCGTCGCCGTCGCGCCACCACAGGATCACCGCGTCGACGACACCGGTGTAGTCCTCGTCCTCGAGCTCCTCGCCGATGACGTCCTGGACCGCTGCACGCAGGTCCTCGTCGACGTCATCGTCCCAGCCGTACTCCTGGACGATCTGCCCGGTGCTGAAGCCGAGCTTTTCGACTGCGGCCTCGGCGAGGTCCGCTCCTGCGGACCGCGACTCCCCCGTCACGACACTGGTCCTCTCTGCTGCTCGCTGCTCACTCATCCGTCATAGTCCACCGCGTCCGGCGCCCGGTTGCAAGCAGGTCCACCGTCGTCGTCGCGTCGCGCGGGGCTCGCGTGGGCCTCGACGAGCCCCCGCAGGGCCTCGGCGTGCGCCCGGTCGAGGTGGCAGACACCCGGGTCCACGGGCCCCACGGTGCTCACCGCGTGGACCGTCGCGAGGTCGAGGCGCCGGGCGAGCGGCCCCTGCGAGACGGTGAGCGACTGGATGCGTCCCCAGGGCGCGACCCGGATCCTGCGGTCGAGCCACCCGCTCCGGTCGAGCAGCGCTGCCTGCCCTGCGAGGTAGCCGATGTGGCGGTGGGCGAAGGGGTGGACCCACCTCGCGCGCCGCGGCTGGCCCACGAAGCCGGTCGGGGTCGTGGTCATCAGGTCCCGGACCTCACGCGTCGTCCCGGCGTCGCCGGTGACGACGTGCAGCAGGTGCAGCACCTCCGGCGTCGTCGCCGCCGGGACGAGGACGGGGTCGGCCGACTCCGCGGCCGAGCCGATCTCGGCGCCGGCGACGTTGACCGTCAGCGACCACCACCCCGCTCGCCGCCACAGCCACGGCTGGTCGACCTGCACGGCCTGCACGCGGTGCAGCGGGACGGACGAGGTGCGGGTGTCGGTGAGCCCGCGCTGGCTCGTGAGGGTGCTCCCCCGCCGCCCGATGACCAGGCCCCACCACCGGGTGAGGCGCAGCAGCGCGCGACCACCGGCCACCACGACGACGGGGAAGAGCCCGGTGACTGCCGGCGCGAGGCCAACGAGCGCGAGGACGACCGCGACGACACCGATGAGGGCGACGAAGATCGCCTCGCCACTCAGCAGCACCGACGCGACCACCCGCGCGGGCGGCACGACGAGCAGCCGCTCCTCGGTGGCCTGCGCCGCGCGCGAGGCGTGGTCGAGTCCTGGCGCGGGTTCGCTCCCGCCCACGGCACCGGCGGCGGGTCCCCCTTCGCCCGCTGCGGTCCGGGGCGTGGCGCTCGCCTCCTGGGCCAGGCCGAGGAGGCGCTCGCGGACCGACTCGGCGTCGGCGACGCGCAGGTAGGCGATCGACAGGTGCGAGTCGCCGCCGCCCGCCGACTCGACCCGCACCTCCGAGAGGCCGCACAGGCGGGCGAGGAGCGGCCGGACGAGGTCGACGGCCTGGATGCGGTCGTAGCGGACCTGCCGGTGCTGGCGGAAGAGCACGCCGGTGCGCATCTCGATGCTGTCGTCGCCGAGCCGGTAGCGGGTGAACCACCACGACACCAGGCCGAGCAGGACAGCGCCGAGCACGACGAGCCCGACGGCGCCGGCCTGCAGGAGCGTCCCCACACCCGGCACCGCGCCAGCGGGTCCGCCCGGGCCCGAGTCGTCGTCCCCACCGCCGAAGGCCGCAGCGAGGGTGTCGATCTGCTGGCTCACGAGGTAGCCGAGGACACCGAGCACGACGAGCCCGCCCCGGATGAAGGGCGAGACCGGGTGGACCCGGACGAAGCCCTCGTCGGGCTCGCTCACAGCCCCGCCCGCTGGGCCTCGCCGCGACCGGCGAGGCGGGTGCGCAGCTCCTCGGCGACGGGCGCCGGCAGACCGGGCAGGCCGGCGGAGCTGACCGGTGACGCGGTGTGCACCTCGATGGCGGCCAGACCGGCGCGGCGCATGAGCGGGCCGGAGCTGAGGTCGACGTACTGGATGCGGCCGTAGGGCACGGTCACCAGGCGCCGCCACATCCGCCCGCGGCGGATGGCGATCTCCTCGGGCAGCTCGGCCCAGCTCATCGCCCGCACCTGGACGCCGACGAGCCACATCCACCAGACCCACACGAGGAGCACCACGACCGTGCCGACGACCAGCCACGGCCACAGCAGCGCCGCCGCGACGCCGAAGGCGATGGCGACCGGCAGCAGCACGAGGGTCGACGCGGTGCGGCGCACCCGGGCCAGCGCCGGCGAGACCGGGTGCCAGTGCGCGCCGTGGTCGCCGCGCAGCGGCAGCACGGACGGGAGCGAAGGGGGCGGGGTCGGCTGCTCGTCCACGGCACCATCTCACCAGACGGGCTCCGTAGGCTGGGGTCGTGGTGGACGTGCGACGTGGAGGTGCCCGATGGGTCGGGTGACGCAACGGCTCAAGGTGGAGCGACGCGACGGACGCACCCTGCGTCGCATCGAGTCGGTCGCCGTCGAGGAGCCGCTCGAGATCCGGGTCGCCGAGCTGCCGGAGCGCGGTGTGGCCGCGGGGAGCGCCCCCCTTCGTCCGCCGTCGACGACCGTGACGACGACGATGCGGCTGCCCGGCGACGACTTCGACCTCGCCCTGGGGCACCTCGTCGCCGAGGGACTCGTCGCCGACGGCGAGGCGGTCGCGACGATGATGCACTGCACCGACACCGGGTCCGACGGGTCGCCGACCTTCAACGTCGTCGAGGTGACCCTCGCCGCGGGGGTGCAGCTGCAGCGGCGGGTCACCGAGCGCACCGAGATCGCGACGAGTGCCTGCGGGGTGTGCGGCTCAGCGACCGTCGACGACCTGCTCGCGGCCATGCCCGCCTCCCCCGCCGACGACGACGTGCGGGTCGACCTCGCGACGATCCACGCGGGCGTGGCGGCGATGCGCGAGCGGCAGCGCGTCTTCGAGGCGACCGGAGGGGTCCACGCGGCCGCGCTCCTCGGCCCCGACGGCGACCTGCTCGTCGTGCGCGAGGACATCGGCCGGCACAACGCCGTCGACAAGGTGCTCGGGTGGGCCGCCCGCGAGGGCCGGCTGCCGCTGACGGGTCACACCCTGCTCGTGTCGTCGCGGGCCGGCTTCGAGATCGCGCAGAAGGCGGCGGTCGCCGGCGTGCCCGTCCTCGCGTGCGTCTCGGCCGCGACCTCCCTGGCCGTCGAGGTCGCCGACCGGGCCGGGCTGACGCTGCTCGGCTTCGTCCGCGAGCCGCGCACGACCGTCTACACGCACGCCCACCGCATCCCGGAGTCCGAACCCGGTTTGTGACGCCTGACACCCACGCGAGAGGATGGGTGTGTCCGTCGTCACCACGTGCGGACAGGTCTTGTGAAAGGACGACACTCGTGCCCGGCTCAGCGGATCACCTCAGCGACGGCCCCATCCTCAACGGCATCCCCACCCACCTGCCGGACATCGACGCGGAGGAGACAGCCGAGTGGCTGGACTCCATCGACGCGCTGATCGACGACTCGGGCCGCGAGCGCGCCCGCTACGTCATGCTGCGCCTGCTCGAGCGCGCTCGCATGAAGAACGTCGGGGTCCCGTCGCTGACGACGACCGACTACGTCAACACCATCCGCCCGGCGGACGAGCCGTGGTACCCCGGTGACGAGGAGGTCGAGCGCCGCTACCGCGCGTGGATCCGCTGGAATGCCGCGATCCAGGTCCACCGCGCCCAGCGCCCCGGCGTCGGGGTCGGCGGCCACATCTCCTCCTACGCCTCCGCGGCGACCCTCTACGAGGTCGGCTTCAACCACTTCTGGCGGGGCAAGGACCACCCGGGTGGCGGCGACCAGATCTTCTTCCAGGGCCACGCCTCCCCTGGCATGTACGCCCGCGCCTTCCTCGAGGGCCGCATCAGCGAGGAGCAGATGGACGGCTTCCGCCAGGAGGCCGCCCAGCTCGCCGGGCAGGGCCAGACCGGGATGCCCTCCTACCCGCACCCGCGCCTGATGCCGGACTTCTGGGAGTTCCCTACGGTCTCGATGGGCATCGGCCCGATGAACGCGATCTACCAGGCGCAGTTCAACAAGTACCTGCACAACCGCGGCATCAAGGACACCTCCCAGCAGCACGTGTGGGCCTTCCTCGGCGACGGCGAGATGGACGAGCCGGAGAGCCGTGGCCTGCTGCAGACGGCCGCCTTCGAGGAGCTCGACAACCTCACCTTCGTCGTCAACTGCAACCTCCAGCGTCTCGACGGGCCGGTCCGCGGCAACGGCAAGATCATCCAGGAGCTCGAGGCGCAGTTCCGCGGCGCCGGGTGGAATGTCATCAAGGTCGTCTGGGGCCGCGGCTGGGACCCGCTGCTCGCCGCCGACCGCGACGGCGCGCTGGTCAACCTCATGAACCAGACGCCCGACGGCGACTACCAGACCTTCCGCGCCAACGACGGCGCCTACGTGCGGGAGAACTTCTTCAACCGCGACCCGCGCACCCGCAAGCTCGTCGAGGACTGGTCCGACGCCGACGTGTGGTGGAAGCTCAAGCGCGGTGGCCACGACTACAACAAGGTCTACGCCGCCTACCGCGCCGCGATGCACCACACCGGTCAGCCGACGGTCATCCTCGCGAAGACGATCAAGGGCTACGGCCTGGGCACGCACTTCGCCGGGCGCAATGCGACCCACCAGATGAAGAAGCTCACCCTCGACGACCTCAAGGGGCTGCGCGACGGGCTGAAGATCCCGATCACCGACGAGCAGCTCGAGGCCAACCCCTACCTGCCGCCCTACTACCACCCCGGTGAGGACGACGAGGCGATCCAGTACATGCGCGAGCGCCGCGGCAAGCTCGGCGGCGGGCTGCCCTCGCGGCGGGTCGAGTACACGGCACCGCAGCTGCCGGGCGACGACAAGTACAGCCAGATGGCCAAGGGCTCGGGCAAGCAGGAGATCGCCACGACGATGGCCTGGGTCCGCCTGCTCAAGGACCTCATGCGCGAGAAGGGCTTCGGCGACCGGATCGTGCCGATCATCCCCGACGAGGCGCGCACCTTCGGCATGGACTCCTTCTTCCCGACGAAGAAGATCTACAACCCGCACGGGCAGAACTACACCTCGGTCGACGCCGACCTCATGCTCGCCTACCGCGAGTCCGAGCAGGGCCAGATCGTCCACACCGGCATCAACGAGGCCGGCTCGGTCGCGGCCTTCACCGCCGCGGCGACGAGCTATGCCACGCACGGCGAGCCGATGATCCCGGTCTACATCTTCTACTCGATGTTCGGCTTCCAGCGCACCGGCGACAGCATCTGGGCGGCCGCCGACCAGATGTCCCGAGGCTTCCTCCTCGGCGCCACGGCCGGGCGCACGACCCTCACCGGCGAGGGGCTGCAGCACGCCGACGGCCACTCGCAGCTGCTCGCCGCGACCAACCCCGCGGTCGTCTCCTGGGACCCGGCCTACGGCTTCGAGATCGCGCACATCATGCGTCAGGGCCTGGAGACGATGTACGGCGGCGACGCCCCGCAGTCGGACGCCCGTCGCAACGTCATCTACTACCTCACGCTCTACAACGAGCCGATCGTCCAGCCGCAGCAGCCCGAGGACCTCGACGTCGACGGCCTGCTCAAGGGCATCTACCGCTACTCCGCCGGTGACGCCTCCGGCCTCGGCGACACCCCGCCGCGCTGCCAGCTGCTCGCCAGCGGCGTGGGCATGGCGTGGGCGCTCGAGGCGCAGCAGCTGCTGCGGGACGACTGGGGCGTCGTCGCCGACGTGTGGTCGGTGACGAGCTGGAGCGAGCTGCGCCGCGAGGCGATGGCGTGCGACGAGCAGCGCTTCCTGCACCCCGACCAGGAGCGGCGGACCCCCTTCGTCACCCAGCAGCTCGAGGGGACGGTCGGCCCGGTCGTCGCCGTCTCCGACTACATGAAGCAGGTCCAGGACCAGATCCGGCCGTGGATCCCCGAGGAGTTCTCGGCCCTGGGCACCGACGGCTTCGGCTTCTCCGACACCCGGGCCGCGGCGCGACGCTACTTCCACGTCGACGGCCCGTCGATGGCCGTGCGAGCCCTGCAGATGCTCGCCGACCGCGGCTGGGTCGCCGAGGACGTCCCCGGCAAGGCCGCCGAGAAGTACCGCCTGCTCGACGTCAGCGCCGGCACCTCCGGCAACGCGGGCGGCGACGCCTGAGGCACCGCCCCCGGCACCACACGGGCCCCGGCCATGGCGTCTCCACCCGGAGACGCGGTGGCCGGGGCTTCGTCGTGAGCGCGAAGGGAGGTCACGACCCGGTCTCGACGCGGGCGCCGCAGCAACCCGCGAGTGCCCGGCGACGTCTGCGGCATCGGGTGGCACCACCGCCACCCCTGATGCAAGGGGACACACGATGACATCACGCACCACCACCGCACTGCTCGCAGCGACTCCGCTCGCGCTGGGCCTGGCCCTGGCCGCGGCGCCGCAGGCGAGCGCCGCGACGACACCGCCCGCCGACGCCGAGCTCCTCGTGCAGGTCGCCGACGTCTACTCGGGCCACCTCGAGGGCATCGCGGGCAACCGGCACCGCGTGCGGGTCGCCCAGGTCGACGGCCGGACCACCGGCTTCGTCCAGTCCTGGACCTGCCCGTCGGAGGCGACGGTGACCACCCGCTGGGTCTCGCCGTCGTGCACGCACCGGTCGACCTTCAGCCTGCGGGAGCAGTGGGGCGCCCCGCCGCAGGCGCGAGTGAGCTCGACCGGGCGCTCGGGCGTCATCGCGGGCAAGCTCGTCGGGGTCAACCGCACGACGGGGTGGCAGCGCTCCTTCACGGTCGACCTCACGATGCGGGCCGGCACCGGCGCGACGGCCGACCGCGACCCGGCACCCTCCGACGGCGAGAGCACGACCGTGTGGTCGACGGCCACCTTCTCCGGCGACGTCTCGGGTGCCGACGTGTGGGTGAAGGGGACGCCGCAGGGCACCTCGAGCCTCTTCGGCTGGACGGACTGACAGCTGCGTCCACCGTCACGGGGAGGTCACGATCGGTGGCCTCCCCGAACCATGTCCCGGCGACAGCCTTCTGCTCTGGTGTGGGCGACAACGAGGTCACCCACGATCGAGAGGGGACACTCATGAACACTCGACGACTGGCTCTGGCCACGCTGCCGCTCGCGGCCGCGCTCATCGCGACGATGGCACCCACTGCCACGGCCACGACCACCGAGGTTGCGGCCACGCCGCCCGACTCGGACAGCCTGCTCTTCGGCTTCCACGACGCGCTCCGTGGGAGCGTCGCCGGCACGCCGGGCAACCGGCACCACCTCTACCTGCTCGACGGCGAGGGCCCGGCGACCGGGTACCTGCGCTCCTACACCTGTCCCGAGGACGCACCCTTCACCGACTCCTGGGCGTCGCAGCGCTGCACCCACCTGCTGACCCAGGACCTGCGTCCGCAGTGGGGCAACCCGCCGACGGCGTGGATCAGCTCGACCGGCCGGTCCGGCGTCTTCCGCACGGACAAGCTCGTCGGCACCAACAGGGCGACCGGGTACCGACGCGCGGTCTCCGCCGACCTGACCTTCGTCGCCGGGAAGACGGCCGAGCCGCTGGGTGCTGACGGGCACTACGCGTGGTCGACAGCGGACGCCCGCGGCAACCTCGGCGGCGCCACCGTCTGGATCACGGGCAATGCCTGGTTCGGCTGGACCGTCTGACGGGACTGGGGGTGTGCCCACGCATGGCAGGATCTCCGCGTGGGCACCCCCTTCGTCAGGTCCGTGAGCAGCGACGAGCTGCACCGCTTCAGCAAGCAACCGCGCGCGGCCATCGAGCTCGTCGCCGGCCTTGGCGTGCGCGGTGATGCCCACGCCGGGACCCTCGTGCAGCACCGGTCCCGGGTGCGGCGCGACCCCAACCAGCCCAACCTGCGCCAGGTCCACCTCATCCAGGCCGACCTCCTCGAGGAGGCCCGAGCGGCCGGGCACGACATCGGCCCGGGCTCTCTCGGCGAGAACGTGCTCACCGACGGAGTCGACCTGCTCGCCCTGCCCGAGGGCACCCGCCTGCACCTGGGTGAGGCCGTCGTGCGGCTCACCGGGCTGCGCAACCCCTGCCGGCAGATCGACGAGCACTCGCACGGGCTGCTCAAGGTCGTCGTCCGGCGCGTCGACGGCGTGGCCACCCGCACCGACTCGCAGGTCGAGCTGGGCCCCACGGGCGGCGTGCAGGCCCTCGACGGCGTCGGCATCGAGCGGCGGGCCGGCGTGATGTCGGTCGTCGAGGTCGGCGGCAGCGTGCGCCCGGGCGACCCGATCGAGGTCGTGCTGCCGCCCGAGCCGCACACCCCGCTCGTCCCCGTCTGACCCGCCCGCCGAGGTCAGTTGACCAGCGGTGACCACCTGAGGAGGTTCCGAGGCTCCTTGCGTCCACCGCGCACGACGAAGGGAGGTCCGCACCGGGTGCGGACCTCCCTTCGTCAGGTGGATCAGTTGTCGGCGAGGAAGTCCTCGCGGGCCTCGACGCAGATGTCGGGCTGGTCGCAGAAGGCGCCGTCGATGCCGACCTCGTAGAAGCGGGTGACCTCGTCGGCCATCCGACCGTGGGCGGCCGGGTCGGTGCCGATCCGGTAGTCCGTCGGGAGGAAGGTGTTCTCGGCGCGGAAGGTCCACGGCGTGACCTTCAGCCCCGCGGCGTGGGCGTCCTCGACGAAGCTCGTCGGCTCACCCAGGCTGCCGTCGGAGTTGCGGGCGATGACTGCGTTCTTCTCCGGGCCGAAGCCGTCGATCCACTGCGACAGGTCCTGCATCGACGAAGCGGTGGTCAGCTCGGCATAGGTCGTGCCCTGCTCGTGCAGGTCGTAGGGGCCGCCCTTGACCGTCGTGAGGAAGGTGCTCTTGCCCTTGTAGCCGTGCTCGTCGCGCAGGTCCTTGAGCGCGGTGAGCTCGAAGGACTGGACCCACAGCGGGGCCTTGGGGTGGTTGAGGTGGTACGTCGTCACCAGACGGGCGACCTCGGCCTCGGGGTCGAAGCCCTCGTCGTGGAGGTAGGTCGAGTGCTTGATCTCCGGGATGATGCCGATGACGCGACCGGTCTTGCGAGAGAGGGTCTCTCGCTTGGCCAGGACCTCCTCGAAGGTCGGCACCTCGAACTGGCCGTCATAGCCCCGGGACTCCGGACGCATGTCACCCAGGCGCTCCTTGGCGCGCAGCGTCTTCAGCTCGGCGAGGGTGAAGTCGTCGACGAACCAGCCGGTGACCTGCGTGCCGTCGAGGTTCTTCGTCGTCCTGCGGTCGGCGAACTCCGGGTGGTCGGCGACATCGGTGGTGCCCGAGATCTCCGGCTCGTGGCGGTCGACGAGGACGCCGTCCTTGGTCATGACGAGGTCGGGCTCGATGTAGTCGGCGCCCTGCTCGACGGCCAGGTCGTAGGCGGCGAGGGTGTGCTCGGGGCGGTAACCCGAGGCGCCGCGGTGGGCGAGGACGAGCGGGTCGGCCATGTTCTTCTCCCGGTAGCCGGGGTTGCCCGACGCGGCCTGGACCTGGGCGTCAGGGGCCGCGGTGGCGGCGGTCGAGGTGGCCAGCGGCGCGACGAGCGCGGCGGCAGCCAGGAGTCCGGTGGCGATCTTCGTGGGGTGCATGTCGGGGACGGTAGGGGCGTCGTGCTCACCATCTGCCGACATCACCGTGTCGCCGTCGTGACCAGTCGATGAACGCACGGGAGTCCCCCTTCGCCTCCGAGTCCCGGACCGGGGACGGCGACGGGCTGCCGAGGTCCTAGGGTGGGGGCGTGTCCAAGGTACTGACTTCCCTCCCTGTTGGTGAACGTGTCGGCATCGCCTTCTCCGGCGGTCTCGACACCTCGGTGGCCGTCGCGTGGATGCGCGAGAAGGGGGCGGTGCCGTGCACGTACACCGCCGACCTCGGCCAGTACGACGAGGACGACATCGAGTCGATCCCCGGTCGCGCCGGCCAGTACGGCTCCGAGCTCTCCCGCCTCGTCGACTGCAAGGGCCCGCTCGTCGAGGAGGGCCTGTCCGCGATCGCGTGCGGCGCCTTCCACATCCGCAGCGGCGGGCGCACCTACTTCAACACCACCCCGCTCGGCCGCGCCGTCACCGGCACGCTGCTCGTGCGGGCGATGAAGGAGGACGGCGTCTCCATCTGGGGCGACGGCTCGACCTTCAAGGGCAACGACATCGAGCGCTTCTACCGCTACGGCCTCATGGCCAACCCCGGCCTGCGCATCTACAAGCCGTGGCTCGACGCCGACTTCGTCACCGAGCTCGGCGGCCGCCAGGAGATGTCCGAGTGGCTCACCGAGCGCGGCCTGCCCTATCGCGACAGCGCGGAGAAGGCATACTCCACCGACGCCAACATCTGGGGCGCCACCCACGAGGCGAAGACCCTCGAGCACCTCGACGTCTCGCTCGAGACGGTCGAGCCGATCATGGGCGTGCGCTTCTGGGACCCGCAGGTCGCCATCGAGGCCGAGGACGTCACCGTGCGCTTCGAGCGCGGCCGCCCGGTCGCGATCAACGGTGACGACTTCGGCGGCGACGCCGTCGCCCTGGTCATGGCCGCCAACACCATCGGCGGTCGCCACGGCCTGGGCATGTCGGACCAGATCGAGAACCGCATCATCGAGGCGAAGTCCCGCGGCATCTACGAGGGCCCGGCGATGGCTCTGCTGCACCTCACCTACGAGCGCCTGCTCAACGCGATCCACAACGAGGACACCATCGCGAGCTATCACGCCGAGGGCCGCCGCCTCGGCCGGCTGCTCTACGAGGGCCGCTGGTTCGACCCGCAGGCGCTCATGCTGCGCGAGTCGCTGCAGCGCTGGGTCGCCTCCGTCGTCACCGGCGAGGTCACCGTGCGCCTGCGCCGCGGCGAGGACTGGACGATCGTCAACACCGTGGGCGAGCACTTCAGCTACCACCCCGACAAGCTGTCGATGGAGCGCACCGACAATGCCGCCTTCGGCCCGGTCGACCGCATCGGCCAGCTGACGATGCGCAACCTCGACATCGCCGACAGCCGCAGCAAGCTCGAGGTCTACGCCGCGCAGGACCAGCTCTCCGGTGGCTACCTCGAGATCATGGGCGAGCTCGAGGCCGGCGGTGGCGACCAGATCGCCTCCAACCCGGCCGCGGCCAACGTCGACGACGAGGACGACGCCCTCGACCGCGCGGCCATGGAGTTCGGCACCGACTGAGCCCGCGGAGGAGCACCACTCCCGAAGGGAGGGTGCGGCCGATGTGGCCGCACCCTCCCTTCGTCCGTTCTGCTCGCGACCCGTGAGACCTCTTGTGGTCTTCACACATAGGATGACGGGGTGTCGCGCCGTGGCCTCGTCTCCCTGACCACCCGTCGGCAGGTCCGTCGCAGGGGCGGCGACCTGGCCCGGGCGGCGACCCAGCGGCTCGAGGCGACGCACGACTGGTACGCCACGCTCAGCGCCCAGGAGCGCTCCTGGGTGGCGCTCGTCGCGCAGGCCGGGATCGCCAACTTCATCGAGTGGCTCGACGGCACCGAGCGGGCCGACACCCGCACGACCTTCGGCGCCGCACCACGGGAGCTGACGCGCACGATCAGCCTCGCCCAGACCCTCGAGCTCGCCCGCTCCGTGGTCGACGTCGTCGAGGAGCACGTCGACGAGCTCGCCAAGCCTGCTGACGTCACCGACCTGCGCATCGCGGTGCTGCGCTACTCGCGCGAGATCGCCTTCGGCGCCGCCCAGGTCTACGCCCATGCTGCCGAGCAGCGAGGGGCCTGGGATGCCCGCCTCGAGTCCCTCGTCATCGACGCGGTCATGCGCGGCGAGGTCGACGAGTCGATCCGCACGAGGGCAGCGGCGCTGGGGTGGGGTGATGTCACCGACGTCGTTGTCCTCGTAGGCGGCTCGCCCCGCAGCGACGAGGATGACGACGACCCGACCGCCGCCGTGGCCGAGGTGCACCGCACGGCACAGCGTCTCGACCTGCCGGTGCTCGCCGGCGTGCAGGGCAGCCGCCTCGTCGCAGTCGTCGGCTCCGTCAGCGACCCGGCCGCCACGGCCGCCGACTTCGCCGGCTGCTTCGCCGACGGCGATCTCGTCCACGGCCCCCTCGTCACCGACCTCACCGAAGGTGCCGTCTCGGCCCACGCCGCCGTCGCCGGGCACGTCGCCGCCCCGGGCTGGCCCGGCCGACCCCGACCGGTCGCCGCGGACGACCTCCTCGGGGAGCGAGCCGTCGCCGGCGACGACCTCGCCCACGCCGCCCTCGTCGAGCAGGTGCACCACCGGCTCGCCGAGCACCCGAGCCTGCTCGAGACCGCACGCACCCACCTCGACTCCCCCGGTCTCGAGGCGACCTCCCGCGCCCTCATCGTCCACGTCAACACGGTGCGCTACCGCCTCGGCCGGATCAGCGAGGTCACCGGCTACGACCTCACCGACCCGCACGAGGCCTTCACCGTGCGTGTCGCCCTGACCCTCGGCGCCATTTTGGAGGAACCCTCCAACTCCGACGGGTGATTCTCTGGCGTGGTCGACCTCGCCCGCGCCGCCCTTCGCCCGCGACTCTGGATGGGTGCTCGCCATCACCTGCCCCGGTCAGGGCTCCCAGACGCCCGGCTTCCTCTCTCCATGGCTCGAGCTGCCCGGCGTGGCCGACCGCCTGCACTGGCTGTCCGCCGTCGCCGGCATCGACCTCGCCACCCACGGCACGACGAGCGACGAGGAGACGATCAAGGACACGGCGGTCGCGCAGCCGCTCATCGTCGCCGCGGGCCTGCTGTCGCTGCTGGCGCTCTTCGAGCACCCGGCCGACGGCTTCCGCGTCGTCGGCGCCGGTGCCGGCCACAGCGTCGGTGAGATCACCGCGGCCTCGGCTGCCGGCGTCATCTCCGCCGAGCAGGCCATGGTCCTCGTCCGCGAGCGCGGTCGCGGCATGGCCGCCGCGGCACAGGCCACCCCCACCGGCATGAGCGCCGTCCTCGGTGGCGACCCCGACGAGGTGCTCACCGTCCTCGAGCAGCACGGCCTCACCCCGGCCAACGTCAACGGCGCCGGTCAGGTCGTGGCCGCCGGCACGATGGAGCAGCTCGCGGCCCTGGCCGAGGCCCCGCCGGCCAAGGCGCGGGTCATGCCCCTCAAGGTTGCCGGCGCCTTCCACACGGAGCACATGTCCCCCGCCGTCGCCGAGATGGGCCGCCTCGCCCGAGCCGTCTCGACCCACGACGCCCGGGTCCCGCTCGTCTCCAACGTCGACGGTGCCGTCATCCACTCCGGCCGCGAGGTGCTCTCGCGCATCGTCAGCCAGGTGAGCAACCCGGTGCGCTGGGACCTGTGCATGGAGACGCTCAAGGACCTCGGCGTCACCGGCGTCATCGAGATCCCTCCGGCCGGTGCCCTCACCGGTCTGGCCAAGCGCGGCCTCAAGGGTGTCGAGGTGCTCGCCCTCAAGACGCCCGACGACCTCGAGGCCGCCCACCGCATGGTGCGCGAGCACGGCTCGGCGCGGTCGGCCTCCCAGCCGACCTGGCGCCTGGTCACCGCGCCGGTCAAGGGCACCGTCGAGGTCGGCTCGAGCGCTCCCGGCGCGGCCGTCACCCCGGGCGACGTCGTCGCCCGCATCTCCTCCCTTCGCGACACGCTCGAGGTGCGGGCCGACCACGGCGGCACCGTCGTCGAGTGGCTCGTCGAGGACGGCGACCCGGTCTCCCCCGGCCAGCCCCTGCTGCGCCTGCACCCCGAGGGGTCGATCGCGTGAGCGCCTCGACCCTGGGCGTCCCCGACGTCCTGCACCACGCGCGCATCACGGGCATCGGCGCCTACCGCCCCGAGCGGGTCGTCCCCAACAGCGAGATCATCGAGGCGATCGACTCCTCCGACGAGTGGATCCGCGAGCGCTCCGGCATCGCCTCGCGCCACAAGGCGGCCGAGGACGAGAGCGTCGTCGACATGGCCGAGCACGCCTCGCGCGCGGCCCTCGACTACGCCGGCCTGGGCGCCGACCAGGTCGACGCCGTGCTCGTCGCCACGGTGACCCACCCCTACCAGACGCCCGCCGCCGCCCCGATCCTCGCGGCCCGGCTCGGCTCCGGCGCAGCGGCCTTCGACATCTCCGCCGCGTGTGCGGGCTACTGCCACGCGATCTCCGTGGCCAACGACATGGTCCGTGTCGGCACCGCCGAGCACGTCCTCGTCGTCGGGGTCGAGAAGCTGCTCGACTTCACCGACCCGCAGGACCGCGGCTCCGCCTTCATCTTCGGCGACGGCGCCGGTGCCGCTGTCGTCTCCCGCAGCGAGACCCCGGGCATCGGCCCGACCGTGTGGGGCAGCGACGGCGACAAGCACCGCTTCATCACGCAGCGCGATGCCTGGACCGAGCTGCGGGACGACCGGGACCTGCGCTGGCCGGCGATCATCATGGAGGGTCCGAGCGTCTTCCGCTGGGCCGTGTGGTCGATGGCCAAGGAGGCCCAGCGAGCGCTCGACGTCGCCGGGGTCCGCGCCGACGAGCTCGCCGCCTTCATCCCCCACCAGGCCAACGTGCGGATCATCGACCAGATGGCCAAGACCCTGGGTCTGCCGGCCGACCTGCCGATCGCCCGCGACATCGTCACCACGGCCAACACCTCCGCGGCCTCGGTCCCCCTCGCGATGGAGCGCATGCTCCGCGAAGGCGAGGTCGAGCCCGGCGGTCTGGCGCTCCAGATCGGCTTCGGTGCCGGTCTCGTCTGGGCCGCGCAGGTCGTGACCCTCCCCTAGTTCACCCGTCGGTCCGACGGGTCATCGGGCCAGCACACCGCCCCAACCCGCAACACGAAGGAGCAGTTCCATGGCATTCAGCGACCAGGAGATCCTCGACGGCCTCGCCGAGATCGTCTCGGAGGAGACCGGTGTCGACGCGTCCGAGGTGACCGCCGACAAGACCTTCACGGACGACCTCGACGTCGACTCGCTGTCGATGATGACGATCGCCGTCACCGCCGAGGAGAAGTTCGGGGCCAAGATCCCCGACGAGGAGGTCAAGAACCTCAAGACCGTCGGCGACGCCGTCAACTTCATCAAGGCCAACCAGCCGGCCTGACCCGGTGACGTTCCCCCCTTCGTCACGAGCGAAGGGGGGAACCGCCCGGCCTCGTCCACCGACCCACAGGAGCCCCGCATGTCCTCTCCCCGACCCACCGTCGTCGTCACCGGCGTCGGAGCCACGACCCCGCTCGGCGGCACCGCCGAGGAGACCTGGCAGGCACTGCTCGCCGGCCGTCCCGGCGCGCGCGCCCTCGACGCCTCCTGGGTCGAGGAGTTCGAGCTGCCGGTGAGCTTCGCCGCGCAGCTGACGACCCCCGTGTCCGAGGTGCTCAAGAAGGTCGAGACCAAGCGCCTCGACCCCTTCGCCCAGTACGCCCTCGTCGCCGCCCGTGAGGCGTGGGCCAATGCCGGCTCCCCCGAAGTCGAGCCGGAGCGCCTCGCCAGTGCCGTCGGCACCGGCATCGGTGGCGTGCAGACCCTGCTCACCGCGTGGGAGGCCCTGCGCACCAAGGGTCCTCGACGCGTCTACCCGCTCTCCATCCCGATGCTCATGCCCAACTCGGCGTCGGGCACGGTCTCCCTGGAGTTCGGCGCCCGGGCCGGTGCGCACACCCTCGTCTCCGCCTGCTCCTCCGGCGCCGAGTCGATCGGCTACGGCGCCCAGCTCATCCGCGACGGCAAGGCCGATGTCGTCATCGCCGGCGGCTCCGAGGCCTCGATCCACCCGCTGCCCATCTCCGGCTTCGCCGCGATGCAGGCGCTCTCGACGCGCAACGACTCCCCCGAGACCGCCTCGCGCCCCTACGACTCCGACCGTGACGGCTTCGTCCTCGGCGAGGGCGGCGCGATCCTCGTCCTCGAGTCCGAGGAGCACGCCCGCGCCCGCGGCGCCGACATCATCTGCACCCTCGCCGGCTTCGGCGTGAGCGCCGACTCGCACCACATCGCGGCCCCCGAGCCCAAGGGCGCCGGCGCCTCCCGCGCCATGGCCGACGCGGTCCGCGACGCCGGGGCCACCCCGGCCGACCTCGTGCACATCAACGCGCACGCGACGTCGACGCCCGTCGGCGACGTCGCCGAGGTCGCCGCGATCCGCCGGGCCTTCGGCGCCGACGCCGACCACATGGCCATCAGCGGCACGAAGTCCATGACCGGCCACCTCCTGGGGGCCGCCGGGGCCCTGGAGGCGATCTTCGCCGCGCTGTCCGTGCGCGACCGGGTCGCGCCGCCGACGATCAACATCGACAACCTCGACCCGGCGGTCGACCTCGACATCGTCCGCGACACCCCCCGCCAGCTCGGCGACGGTGATCTGCTCGTCCTCGACAACAGCTTCGGCTTCGGCGGGCACAACGTCGCCCTCGCCTTCGGGACGCACTCGTGACCCGCCAGCCCAATGCCGCCTCCGCCGCGGTCGGCAAGCGCGTCAAGGTGCCCCGCGAGCAGGACCCGCGCAACCCCAACCACCGGATCGCTGACTTCGTCGACGAGGGCTCGGTCGAGCTCCTCACCCCTGACGACGACTCGGGCATGCTCGCCGCGACGGGCACCGTGGGCGGCCAGCCGGTCGTCGTCTTCGCCTCCGACGCGACGATCATGGGCGGCGCCATGGGCGTCGCCGGCTGCAAGGTCGTCGTCGCCGCCTACGAGCGCGCCCTCGCCGACGGCGTCCCCGTCGTCGGCCTGTGGCACTCCGGCGGGGCGCGCCTGCCCGAGGGGGTCGTCTCGCTACACGCCGTCGGCGAGGTCTTCGCGATCATGACCCGCGCGTCGGGCAAGATCCCGCAGATCTCCGTCGTCATCGGCGCCGCGGCCGGCGGTGCCGCCTACGGTCCCGCCCTCACCGACATCGTCATCCTCGCCCCGGAGGGGCGCATCTTCGTCACCGGACCCGATGTCGTCCGGTCGGTCACGGGCGAGGACGTCGACGCCCTTCGCCTCGGTGGTCCCGAGCCGCACGGTCGCCGCTCCGGCGTCGTCCACGTGCTCGCCGAGTCCATCGACGACGCCTACGGCCGGGCCGGCACCCTGTGCCGCCTGCTGAGCGACCAGGGCGACTTCGACCTCGCGGCCGTCACCGATGTCGACCTCGCCGAGCAGCTGCCGGAGTCGGCGAAGCGGGCCTACGACGTGCACCCCCTCGTCGAGCAGCTGCTCGACAGCGGCGAGGTGCAGGAGCTGCACGGCCGGTGGGCGCCCAACATCGTCACGACGCTCGGCCGCATGGGCGGACGCACCGTCGGCGTCATCGCCAACAACCCGATGCGCCTCGGCGGTTGCCTCGACTCGTCGTCGGCGGAGAAGGCGGCGCGCTTCGTGCGCATGTGCGATGCCTTCGGCGTCCCGCTCGTCGTCCTCGTCGACGTGCCCGGCTACCTGCCCGGCGTCGGCCAGGAATGGGACGGCGTCGTGCGAAGGGGGGCCAAGCTCCTGCACGCCTTCGCCGAGGCCGTCGTCCCCCGGGTCACCGTCGTCACCCGCAAGACCTACGGCGGTGCCTACATCGCGATGAACTCGCGCTCGCTCGGCGCGACGAAGGTCTTCGCCTGGCCGGAGGCGCACGTGGCCGTCATGGGCTCGGTCGCGGCCATCCGCATCCTGCACCGCCGACGGCTCGCCGAGGTCGACGAGTCGGAGGTCGCCGAGGTCGAGCAGCAGCTCGCCGACGAGCACGACCGGCTCTCGGGCGGTCTGCCGCGGGCGGTCGAGATCGGTGTCGTCGACGAGATCGTCGAGCCCACCCGCACCCGCTCGGCCGTCGCGACGGCCCTCGCGGAGGCGCCTGCTCGCCGCGGCGAGCACGGCAACATCCCGCTCTGACGAGCCCAGCCCACACCGCGCCGGCGTGACCGGAGTGTCTCACTCAGGTCACGTCGGCGCGCGTGCGTGACCACGGGCACACTCGGGCGGGATAGGTTCGGTCGCATGCCGAGCGACACCGCGCCCCGCGAGACCGGGACCCACGAGCCCCTCGTCGTCCTCACCGACGTCAACAAGCACTTCGGGCAGCTCCACGTGCTCAAGGACATCAACCTCACCGTCGGCCGAGGCGAGGTCGTCGTCGTCATCGGGCCGTCCGGGTCGGGCAAGTCGACGCTGTGCCGCACGATCAACCGGTTGGAGACCTTCGAGTCGGGCAGCATCACCGTCGACGGCAAGCCCCTGCCCGAGGAGGGCAAGGAGCTGGCCCGGCTGCGCGCCGACGTCGGCATGGTCTTCCAGTCCTTCAACCTCTTCGCGCACAAGACGATCCTCGACAACGTCACGCTCGGCCCGATCAAGGTGCGCAAGAAGTCCAAGGCCGAGGCGACCGCCCGGGCCAAGGAGCTGCTCACCCGGGTCGGCGTCGACGCCCAGTCCTCGAAGTACCCCGCCCAGCTCTCCGGCGGCCAGCAGCAGCGCGTCGCCATCGCCCGCTCCCTCGCCATGGACCCCAAGGTCATGCTCTTCGACGAGCCGACGTCGGCCCTCGACCCCGAGATGATCAACGAGGTCCTCGACGTCATGACCCAGCTCGCGCAGACCGGCATGACGATGATCGTCGTCACCCACGAGATGGGCTTCGCCCGGCGCGCGGCCGACCGGGTCGTCTTCATGGCCGACGGGCAGATCGTCGAGACGGCGACGCCCGAGGAGTTCTTCACCAACCCTCGCAGCGATCGCGCCAAGGACTTCCTCGGCAAGATCCTCAGCCACTGACCAGCGCACGACCCAACCAGGAGGAACAACCATGATGACGCGACGACTCGGCGCAGCAGGAGCAACCCTCGTCCTCGCCCTGGGCCTGGCGGCCTGCGGCGGCGACAGCGGGGGCGGGAGCGGATCCGGTGGCTCCGGAGACGACAGCAGCATCAAGATCGGCATCAAGTTCGACCAGCCGGGTCTCGGCCTGAAGGAGGGCAACACCTACTCCGGCTTCGACGTGGACGTCGCCAACTACGTGGCCAAGGAGCTCGGCAAGACGGACGTGCAGTTCGTCCAGGCCCCGAGCAAGCAGCGCGAGGACCTCATCGCCACCGGCCAGGTCGACCTGATCTTCGCCACCTACTCGATCACCGACGAGCGCAAGGAGAAGGTCTCCTTCGCCGGGCCGTACTTCATCGCCGGCCAGGACCTGCTCGTCGCCACCGACGCCAAGATCACCGGGCCCAAGGACCTCGACGGCAAGAAGCTGTGCTCGGTCACCGGCTCCACGTCGGCGGACAACGTCAAGAAGGAGGTCCCGGGCGTCAACCTCCAGGAGTTCGACACCTACTCCAAGTGCGCGGAGGCCGTCTCCAAGGGCCAGCTCGACGCCCTGACGACCGACGACACGATCCTCGCCGGCTACGCAGCGCAGGAGCAGTACAAGGGCAAGCTCAAGGTCGTCGGCGCGCCCTTCTCCGAGGAGCGCTACGGCGTCGGCCTGAAGAAGGGCGACACCGCGCTCTGCGAGGACGTCAACAAGGCCCTGACCAAGATGGTCGACGACGGCGAGTGGGACAAGGCGGTGGAGAAGAACTTCGGTCCGGCGAACTTCAAGGTCGACGCCAAGACCAACCCGCCGAAGCTCGACGCCTGCTCCTGACCGGGTGGACGAAGGGGGCCGGCCACCTGCGCGAGGTGCGCTCGGCCCCCTTCGTCCCACCGCTGACGACGCCATCGACAAGGAGTAGTGGATGAGCGAGCTCTTCCAGCAGTTCGACGTGTGGGGAGCCTTCTGGCTGACGATCAAGCTGGCCGTCTTCTCCCTCGCGGGGGCTCTCGTGCTCGGCACGATCATCGCCATCATGCGGGTCTCGCCGGTGGCGATCTTCCGCTTCGCCGGGGCGGCCTACGTCAACATCGTGCGCAACACCCCGCTGACGCTGATCCTCACCTTCACGATCATGGTCATGCTCTACGACCTGGGCATCAACCTCGCCGACGAGAACAGCCCGACGTCGATCACCGACAACGGCGTGCGCTGGGCGATCGTCGGACTCGTCGTCTACCACGCCTCCTTCGTCTGCGAGGCGATCCGCAGCGGCATCAACACCGTGCCGCCGGGCCAGGCCGAGGCCGCCCGCTCGATTGGCCTGGGCTTCACGCAGAACCTGCGCCACGTCGTGCTGCCGCAGGCGATTCGCGGGTCCATCGCGCCCCTGGCGTCGGTGACCATCGCGCTCATCAAGAACACGACCGTCGCGGCGGCCATCGGCGTCGCCGAGACCGCGGCCTTCATGAGCGAGGCGATCGAGCTGCGGGCCGACCTCAACTACGTGACCTTCGCCCTCGTGGCCGGCTTCTTCCTGCTCCTCACCCTGCCGATCGGCATCGGGCTGACGAGCCTGTCGCGACGAATGGCGGTGAAGCGATGAGCACCCAGACCGTCCTCTTCGACAACCCGGGCCCCAGGGCGCGGATGCGCTACCGGATCATCGCCGTGCTCGGCCTGCTCGTCGCCGCCGCGATCCTGTGGGTCGTCGTCGGCAAGCTCAACGAGTACGAGGAGTTCTCCGGCGCGAAGTGGTCGCCCATGGCCACCTGGGAGACCTGGCGCTACTACCTGCTCCTCGGGCTGTGGAACACGGTCAAGGCGGCCGCGCTGTCGGTCCTCGGCGCGAGCATCTTCGGCTTCGTCTTCGGCTCGGGCCGGCTGTCGGGCCACCGGGTCATCCGCTGGCTCAGCGGCGCGGTCGTCGAGTTCTTCCGCGCGATCCCCGTGCTGATCATGATGATCTTCTTCTTCGGGATCTACGCCTACAACGGCGTCTTCTCGGCGGAGATCAACCCGCTGGCCGCGGTCGTCACGGCGCTGACCCTCTACAACGGTGCGGTCATGGCCGAGCTGCTGCGCTCGGGCGTGCACTCGCTGCCCTCCGGCCAGCGCGAGGCCGGCCTGGCGGTGGGGCTGTCGCCGGGTCAGGTGCTGCGCTCGATCCAGATCCCACAGGCGGTCACCGCCATGCTGCCGGCGCTGGTCAGCCAGCTCGTCGTCATCCTCAAGGACACCGCGCTCGGCACCGTCATCACCTATCCGGAGCTGCTGCAGCAGGGGCAGAACCTCTCGTCGCTGCACTCCAACATCTTCGCCGCGCTCGTCGTCGTCGCGATCGTCTTCATCCTCGTCAACTGGGGCCTGACCTCGCTCGCCGGCCTGCTCGAGCGGCGGATCAACCGTCGTGGACGCACCGCTGGCGATGCTCTGGCGACAGCCCCGACCGTGGCCGGAGCCGCCGCCGACGACTGACGCCTCCTCCCCACGAGACGGTCGAAGGGAGGGGACGCGCGACTCGCGCGTCCCCTCCCTTCGTCATGCCGGTGGTCCCGTCACCCCACGTGACGGCACCTCCGGGGCCGGGTCACTTCTTGCCGTTGCCCTTGGGGTAGGCGGCGGTCACCTCGACCTCGACGAGCCAGCCCTGGACCGGCAGGTTCTCCACCTCGACCGCGAAGCGCGACGGGCGGGCGGAGTTGGTGACGATCGGGTTCTTCGGTGCGGCGGTGCCCATCGAGACCGGGATCGGCTTGCCCGTGGACAGGCTGGTGTTGGCGAAGTACTGGCGGTAGGCCCGGTTCCAGCCGTTGAAGTCGGCCGTCTCGGCGCCCTCCGGGTTGGACAGGAAGACGCGCATCGTCGTGACGTCGTCGTAGTCCAGACCGGCGCGCTCGAGATTGTTGCCGATGGCCTCGAGCACGTTGAGGCCCTGCGCCTCGGTGACCGTCACACCCTGCGGCAGGGTGCCGCCGGGGAAGGTCGCCGCGTCGATGTAGCGCTCGGCGGACCCGGCCGGAGCGCTCGGGTTGGCGGAGGTCGGACCGAGGCCGCTCGCCTGGTACGTCGAGAGGTTGGAGCCGAGCGCGACGCCGTCGGCGATCATCGGGTTGTCCTGGCCGGCCGGCAGGACGCGGGTGTACTCGGTCGGCTTCGGCGGGCCGACGGCCTTGAAGGTCGCGGCCCCGGCGGGGAGACCGACGGCGAGACCGCAGACGGTGGCGATGGCGATGGTGGAGCGACGACGCATGGTGGTGCCCTTCGTGGTGGTGTGGCGGTGCTGTGCAGGGGTGGTGCCGGTGCGGGGGGTGTGGCTCGGGGTCACGAGGTGACCCTCGTGTGGATCGCCGCGACCGCGGCGCGGGCGGAGGTCATCGCCCCGTGCTGCCAGGCGATGGCGTGCGAGAGGTGGTCACCGGCGAAGTGGACGCGGCCGCTCGGCTCGAGAAGCTTGGCGTAGGGGGTGCCGGGGCCCTGGCCGTCGGGCCAGCTGACCCACGCGCCCTCGATGTGCGGCACCCTCATCCAGTCGACGGAGAAGGCCGACTGCACGCCCTCGGCGTAGGTCGGACCGAAGATCTCCGCGCCCTGGGCGACGGCCTTGGCCTGGCGGGCGGCCGGCGAGAGCTGGCCGTAGGTGCGGGCGGAGGCGCCGGTGTTGTAGTAGCCGATGACGACGCCGCCATCGCCCTGGAAGCCGTGCGAGGGGAACCACATGTTGGCCAGCTCGTTGGAGGAGTTGGTGATGCCGCCGTAGAGGTCGTGGTCCTGCTCCCACCAGCGTCGCGAGTACTCGATGCCGATCTTGCCGGCGTCACTCACGCTGGCCGACTTCATGGCCGCGACGACGTCCTTGGGCAGGTTGGAGCTGATCTTGGCGGTGATGTGCGGGGGCATCGCGGCGACGCAGTAGTCGGCCGTGATGCGGCGGGTGCCGCCCTTGGTCCGGTAGGCCACCTCGACGCCGTCGGCCGAGGTGCGGATGTCGGTGACGACGGCCTGGTAGGTGATGTTGCCCTTGCTGACGGCCTTTTCCAGGGCGTAGGCGATGCGGTCCATGCCCCCGACGGGCTGGAACATCATCATCGACTGGTCCCAGCTGAGCTCGAAGGGGAAGTAGTTGCCGATGCCGCTCAGCAGCACGTCGCTCATCGACCACGGGTCGAGCGGGACGCCCGCCTGCAGGCCTTCGGCCGGCTCCTCGGAGTAGCCTCGCCGACCGCCTCCGGTGTACGCGTAGCTGCTGTTGAGGCCACCGAGACCGGTGAGCAGGCGCAGCAGCGCGGTCTTCTCGGCCGCGGACAGGCTCGAGTCGAGGGAGCCTGACGTCGTCGCCTGGGCGAGCAGCTCGCTGATGTAGCCCAGGACGTCGGACTTGGCCGCCCGGTGCTTGATCCGCTCACCGTCGAGCGCCGTGCCGGGGCGCCAGAGGTACGCCTCGGCGTTGACGTTGACGAAGGGCTCGATGGCCACGCCGAGTTCGCGGCAGTAGTCGAGGGTGACGTGGTGCTGCGGGATCCGGCCGGGGCCGGCGTTCATGTACTCCCCGCGGGAGAACGACGCCCGCTGCGTGCGTCCCTGGGTGTCCGTCGCGCTCGTGCCGCCGCGGACGGTCCAGTTGCGTCCGCCGGGCCGGTCCATGGCCTCGAGGACCGTGACGTCGTAGCCACCCTTGCGCAGCTCGTAGGCCGCGGTCAGGCCCGCGATCCCCCCGCCGAGCACGACGACCTTGGTCCCCTTGCCTCGTGACCCGCTGAGCGGGGTGAAGTCGGGGGTCTCGACGGCGTGGGCGGGCGAGCCGACGGCGGCGGTCAGGGCGGCCAGGCCGGCGGTGAGCCCGCCTGCCTGCAGGACGGTACGACGTGAGGTCGAGTCGATCATCAGCACTCCTGTGGTTGGGTGCGATGACGCTATGGAGGCCGCGTTTCTTGGTCTCGCGCAACGGGTTTCGGCACGGTGACGTGGACGGGTGGTGTGTGAATCACCTGTAAATCCATCGCGCTACCGGCATGTCAGGTCACGGAGCCGCTCCCCCGGTCCCTGAGGCAGCTATCTCCCGCTCCCTGTGGAAGGTCGCGCAGCGACCGCCTCGAAGGGCGCTTCGAAGGGCAGCACGAAGGGGGCTGCGCCAAGGAGGGTGCGCAGCCCCCTTCGTGCATGGGGCGTGGGTGGGTCCGGTCAGCCGACCTTGTGCAGCCACCGGACGGGGGCACCGTCGCCCGCGTGGCGGAATGGCTCGAGCTCGGCGTCCCAGGCGTCGCCGAGCAGCTCGCCGAGCATGTCCTCGACGGCCTCACCGGCGCCCTGGGCGAGGGTCATGACCTCACGCAGGCGGTTTTCGTGCAGGACGACGTCGCCGGACGCGCTGATCGTCGCGTGGTGGATGCCGAGGGTGGGCGTGTGGCTCCAGCGGGAGCCGTCGAGCCCCGGCGTGGGCTCCTCGGTGACCTCATAGCGCACGTTGTCCCAGCCGCGAAGGGCGGAAGCCAGCTTGGCGCCGGTGCCGGGCTCCCCCGTCCAGGAGAACTCGGCACGCTTGAGCGACCGGCCGAGCTGCTGCTCGGTCCAGTCCAGTGACACAGCCTGATCCAGCACGGACTCGAGCGCCCACGTGATGTGGGGGCACAGGGCCGTCGGGGTGCTGTGGATGAACACCACACCTCGGGTGCTGATGCGCTTTCCTGCAGACATCCTGATCCTCCTTGAGTGCGATGGACGTCTTCCCCAACGCCAGGCACTCCCTGCAAGGACCGAACGGCTGCGGCGCAATGACACTCTGCGGCGTGCTGCTCGAGCGATATGTGCACGCGAACGTGCTTGTGCGGCCATTGTGCCCCAACTACCACAGGAGCACCAGCCCTCACCGTGGCCCCTCCCTCACCACGTGTCGCGCGGCGTGACGGGGTAACCTCACGCCGTCGCCTGCGGGCGAAGGGGGCGATAGCTCAGTCGGTCAGAGCAGCGGACTCATAATCCGTCGGTCCTGGGTTCAAGCCCCAGTCGCCCCA
The DNA here is from genome assembly GCF_024362365.1 of Janibacter sp. CX7. Taxonomy (NCBI): domain Bacteria; kingdom Bacillati; phylum Actinomycetota; class Actinomycetes; order Micrococcales; family Intrasporangiaceae; genus Janibacter; species Janibacter sp. CX7. The sequence continues at coordinate 1,943,859 of NZ_CP101464.1, forward strand.
CCACACTCACCGTCTCCAACTCCGCAAGACCCCAGGGTTTTGCGGAGTTGCCGTTCGGCGACAGCCTCTCGCGCACCGGCACGGCCGGGAGCATCCTTGGTGGATGCGGCGACAACGGTGCCGCCGCCCGAGTCAGGGGATGTGGGCGTCATGAGCAGGACGAGATCGATGAGAGCGCGGCTGGCAGCCGCGACGTGCGCGGCGGCGATGGCCGTCGCGGGAGGCGCTCTGGCGAGCGCACCGGCGCAGGCGAAACCGACTGCGGCGCAGACGAGCACGGCGTGCTCGACCAGCTGGGGTTCCTGGGCCAAGCAGGCCCCGACGATGTCGTGGTCGCAGATCACCAACGCACGAGCCGGTCGGCACACCTGCTTCGACCGCTTCGTCGTCGACCTGCGCGGAACGCTGCGCGGTTACGACGTGCGCTACGCGCCCGTCTACACCGAGGGCCAGGGCAAGCGGGTGTGGCTCAAGGGCGACGCCGACCTGCGGGTCATCGTGCGCGGCCCGGCCTACGACAGTCGCGGTCGGGCGACCTACGACCCCCGCTCGAAGCTCAACGCGGTCGACGTGACCAGCTTCCGGACCTTCCGCCAGATCGCCTTCGCGGGCAGCTTCGAGGGGCAGAGCACCTTCGGCATCGGCACGCGGGCCCGCCTGCCGATGCGCGCCTTCATCACGCCCACGACGGGAGGTTCGCGACTCGTCGTGGACGTCGCGCACACCTGGTGACCGGCCGCGCACTGAGCACGTGCAGCGGGGGGTGAGTGGCCTCCTGACCGAGGCGTCCGACAAAGATCCCGATGGGGTCTGGTGGTTGTCGGCGGCTGGCTCTAATCTTCTCCTCGGTCGGGGGGCTGCCCCGCCACACTCCCTTCGCTCATCCGAGGTCATCCACCCATGCTCAAGCGCGCCGCGGCTGCCGCCGCCCTCTCCCTCGTCCCCATCGCGGTCACCGCGGTCCCGGCCCAGGCCGCCTACTCCTGCGGGGTCACCGTCCCCAGCAAGGTCTCGATCACCAGCTACTACCGGACGATCACCGGCAAGTACAGCCAGGGGTGCCTCCTGTACGCGGAGGACGCTGCGTGGAGCGTCGTCCACCCGACCCAGGGCCCCGAGGACATGTTCTGGTTCGACGGTGCGTCCAGCGAGTCCCTCGACTGGTACAGCTGGGAGCCGCTCGGCACCTACACGGTTCAGCCCGAGGGCGCCTTCGACTACAACTACAACGACATGACCCAGAACACGACGAAGATGACGGTCAAGCTCGGCGCCCGCCAGACGATCAGCACCAGCCGCGCCGGCAGCTATGTCACCGTCAAGGGCACCGCGACCCGCTTCTCCCCCAACGCGGACCAGTTCCGCGCCTGGTCGGGCACCAAGGTCACCCTCCGGCAGAAGACCTGCTCCTCCTGCTCCTGGAAGTGGGTCAAGTCCGGCACGACCGACCGCTACGGCCGGGTGACGCTCAAGGCCTATGCCTCCACCGCGCGCTACTGGCAGCTCGCGACGGCCGACACCAGCACCACGTGGGGTCGCGCCTCCTCGTCGGCCAAGCGCTGACGCGGATCGGCCTGTCCCTCAGTCCTCGTCGTCGTGGGGGCTGAGGGTCAGGTCGACCATGATCTCGGTGGCGAGCCGCTCGAGGTCGGCCTGCAGCGCGTCGAGGTCGGTGCCGGCGGGCACCGTCGCGACGGCGATCGCCTCGAAGAGCCGTCCGCCCGCCATCGGCGCGTCGCTCGTCGTGCTCACCAGCTCGGCGACGCTCAGCCCGTGCTGGGCGAGCACCCCCGAGACCGCACCGACGATGCCGGGGCGGTCGTTGCCGAGCAGCTCGACCCGCACGTCCTGGCCGCCCCCAGCCGGGTCGGCGGGCGCACTGCCGTCGTGCACGGTGACGTCGAGCAAACCCTGCAGGGGCTCGAGCGCGGTGCGCAGCGCGTCGGCCCGGTCGCTCGGCACCGAGACGACGACGATGCCGGCGAACTTGCCCGCGAGCTCGCTCAGGTGGCTGCGCTCCCAGTTGCCACCGCCGGTCTCGATGACGTCGGCGAGAGCCTTGACGAGTCCGGCGCGGTCGTCGCCGATGACGGAGAGGACGAGTGTCGTGGTCACACCTGCAGCCTAGTCACCGGGCTGCGAGGATGGGCACGTCCGACGAAGGGGGACGACGTGCGCCGTGTCCGTGCGCTGGCTGCCGCCGCCATCGGCGCTGCCCTGCTCACCGCGTGCGTGCGACCCGTCGACGTCGACCCGACGGGCAGCGGCCAGCCCCCCGAGACCGGGTCCACCTCGACGCTCACGCCGTCGAGCACGCCGGGACCGAGCCCCAGCCTCCACGCGACCGACCTGCCCCGCACGCTGCGGGTGGCCATCTCCTACGACCAGCCGGGCGTCGGCCTGCGCGAGGGCAGCAGCTACAGCGGGCTCGACGTCGACGTCGCCCGCTACGTCGCGCAGTACCTCGGCATCTCGCGGATCAGCTTCGTCCGGGCCGTCACCGACCAGCGCGAGACGCTCCTCGAGACCGGTCAGGCCGACCTCGTCCTCGCGGCTTACTCGATGACGCCGGAGCGAGCCGACGACGTGACCTTCGCCGGGCCCTACCTGGCGACCGGGCAGGACCTGCTCGTGCGCGCCCGCAGCACGATCAGCTCGCCACGGCAGCTGCGTGGCTTCACCGTCTGCACCGTCCAGGGGTCACGCTCGACCGACGAGCTCGTCGACGCCTACCCGGGCCTGCACCTGACCGTGCAGCCGACGATCTCCGACTGCGTCGCCATGCTGCAGCAGGACAAGGTCAAGGCGGTCACGTCCGACGCGGCGATCCTCCTCCCCTTCGCCCGGGAGTCGAGGGGACGTGACCGGCTGCGCCTGACCGGCCGGCTCTTCACCCAGGAGCGCTGGGGCGTCGCCATGCGGCGCGAGGACACCGTCCTGTGCGAGGACGTCAATGATGCGCTCGCGGACATGGTCGAGACCGGTGCGTGGCGGCGGGCAGTGCGCGCCAACCTCGGCACCAGCTGGAGTCTGCCGACCCGCACCCTTACTCCCCCGACGCTGGGCGACTGCCCCGCTCCGCGCTCCCCCAGCCCGAGCGGGTCCGACGGCCCTCCGACCTCGAGCTGAGGCGGCATGCGAGAGGCCCGCAGTCCGTGTGGACGTGCGGGCCTCTCGTGCTGGCTCCCCCGGTTGGACTCGAACCAACAACCCTCCGGTTAACAGCCGAATGCTCTGCCAATTGAGCTACAGGGGATCGCGCCGAAGCGCTGCGCCACCATAGCAAGAAGGTGGCCGCGACACGAAAACGGGGGGCCGGATCAGTCCGGCGTGCCCACCAGGTCGGGGTGGTGGATCGCCGCGACGTCCGGGTGGGCCCGCAGACGGGCCTTGAGCAGGTTGTCGCCGTAGCGCGCGGAGATGACGTTGGACGCGTCCTGGGTGATGCCACGGGCGGCCTGCGCCAGCTCCGGACGAAGGGGGACGACCGGCACCTCGGCGTCGAGGCCGGGGTTGAAGAAGAAGGGGATGGACAGCCGCTCGGTGCCGACGGGCGGCGCCGTCACCCGGTGCGACGTCGCCCGCAGGTAGCCGTCGGTGACGGCCTCCATGAGCTCGCCGATGTTGACGACGAAGCAGTCGTCGGTCGGGGGCAGGTCGATCCAGCCGTCGTCGGTCTCGACCTGCAGACCGGCCTTGCCCGGCTCGATGAGCAGCAGGGTGAGGAAGCCGGGGTCCTTGTGTCCGCCCACGCCCTGCGAGGCGCCGGCGGCGCCCGGGTAGCGCACGAGCTTGAGCAGCGTCGACGCCTGGTCGAAGGTCGACGCGAAGTGGTCGGCCGGCGCCCCGAGCGAGAGCGCCCACTCGGCCATCAGGCGTCGGCCGATGTGGCCCAGGCGCTCGGTCCAGGCCTCGATGACCGTGCGCAGCCGCGGCAGCGCGGCGGGCCACTGGTTGGGCCCGTCGAGGCGCAGGTAGGGCGGGTCCGCGACGACCGGCGTCGGCCGATCCGGGCCGATGTCGATCTGCTCCCGGTGGTCGACCTGCCCCTGGGTCAGCTCACCCCCGAGACGCGTCCACCCGCGAAACTGTGCGCTCCTGGTCATCTCGATCGCGCGCTTGTCCTCCTCGGGGAGCGCGAAGAAGGCCCGCGCCGTGTCGAAGAGCTCGTCGACGACCGCGCGGTCGATGCCATGGCGCAGGTGGAAGAAGCCGACCTCGTGGGTCGCTCGACGCAGCTCGTCACGGAAGCGCTCGACCGCCTCCGGGCCGCCGTAGAGATCGGCCAGGTCGAGGACGGGCAGCCCGTTGACTGTCATCAGGCCTCGCGCCCGACCTGCTCCGCCAGTCGCGCTGCGACCTCCTCGGTCGCGGCCACGAGCTGGGGGTCGTCGGGGTCGCAGCCGCGGCCGACGATCGTCTGGGCGAGGACCCGTCCGGACGCGAGGTCCTTGCGCAGGACGACGCGCGCTCGGCGCGCCCGGTCGAGCGTGACCTCCTCGACGAGCACGACGCTCGCCTGCACCCGCTCGTGGAAGGCGTCGGGCACCCCGCCGGCCTCGGGGATCGTCCAGCTGCCGGCCGGCCCGCCGTCGACCCAGGTCACGGTGAGGACGTCGGTCTCGGGGTCCCACCGGCCGCGGTCGACGAGGTGCCAGGCCCTCCCTTCGGCCAGCGGACCACCGGTGACCACGAGCCGGAACGAGGTGATGACGACGACCTCCTCACCGGCCGCCGCCGTCGCGAGGACCCGCTCGCCGCGGCCGAGCTCGACACCTGGGGGGACGGGCACCGCTCGTGAGCGCTGCCACCGGGACCACACGGGACTCACACGATCTCCTCGCGCAGCGCGGCGCGCTGCCGCTCGAGCGACTGCAGGGACAGGGACAGGTCACGCAGCGCTGAGGGGTCGGCGCTCGGGTCGGCCGCCAGGCGGCGCATCTGCGACATCGCGTCGGAGATGCGTCGGCTGACGGCCACCTCGCGCACCCGCACGAGCAACGAGCGGGTGTAGCTCGCCGGCGGCAGGCCCGTCGACTGGTCGTGGACGACCGGCAGCGGCGCCACCGACAGCTCGGCGAGCAGCGAGGAGACGGCGAGCGGCGTCGCCTCGTCGACGAGGGCGTGCCACGCCGTGTGCGCCTGCCCCTCGAGCAGCGGTCCGACGGAGCGGATCGCGTCGAAGACCGCCCGGTGCGCCGGGGCCGTGAAGGTCTCCGGCTCGACGGCATCGAGGTCGGCGGACGTGAAGAGCGAGGGGTGCTGCAGGATCGACTGGAGCAGCTGGCGCTCGGCCATGACGATCGGGTCGCGCAGGTCGGGTGCCGGCACGCCGCCGGCCGCCTCCGCGGCCGTCGGCTCGGGGGCCTCCTGCTGGGTGCGGTGCTCCCCCTTCGCCTCGTCGCGCGCCTGGATCCGCCCGGCGCGGGTCACGGCATCGCGCATCTGCTCGACCTCGACCCCGACCCAGCCGGCGACGGTGCGCACGTACTCCGGGCGAAGGGAGGAGTCGCGGATGCTGTTGATGATCGGCGCGACGGCGCCCATGCCCCGCACCCGGCCCTCCGCGGTGTCGAGGTCGAAGCGGGTCAGCGTCGTGCGCACGGCGAACTCGAACATCGGCACGGCGTCGGCGACGAGCTCGCGCACCGCGAGGTCACCCTCCCGCAGCCGCAGGTCGCAGGGGTCCATGCCCTCGCGGGCCACGGCCACGAAGCTCTGGCTGGCCCACTTGTCGTCCTGGGCGTAGGCCTTCATCGCGGCCTTCTGCCCCGCGGCGTCACCGTCGAAGGTGAAGACCACCTTGGCCGGCGCCAGGTCCGCCTCGTCGCGCACGATGCGCCGGATGACCTTGATGTGGTCCTCGCCGAAGGCCGTGCCGCACGTCGCGACCGCCCCTTCGACCCCGGACAGGTGTGCCGCCATGACGTCGGTGTAGCCCTCGACGACGACGACCTGGCGCTCGTCGCGGATCGCCTTCTTGGCCAGGTCGAGCCCGTAGAGGACATTCGACTTCTTGTAGATCGGGGTCTCGGTGGTGTTGAGGTACTTGGCCCCGATGCGGTCGTTGTCGTAGAGGCGCCGCGCGCCGAACCCGATCGTGTCGCCGGTGATGTCGCGGATCGGCCAGATGAGCCGGCCACGGAAGCGGTCGTAGAGCCCCCGCGAGCCCTTGCCGCAGAGCCCGCCGATGGTCAGCTCGTCGTCGGTGAAGCCCTTGCCCCGCAGGTGCCGGGCCAGCTCCTCGCCGCCACGCGGCGCGTAGCCGATGCCGAAGAGCTTTGCCTCGGGCGAGGCAAAGCCCCTCTCCCGCAGGAAGTCCCGCCCGATGCGCGCCTCGGGCGAGCCGAGCAGCCGCTCGTGGTAGAACTCCGCCGCCGCGCGGTGCGCCTCGAGCAGTCGGCCGCGCTTGCCCAGGCCGACCCCGTCGCGCGGACCGCCGCCCTCCTCGTAGCGCAGCTCCATGCCGAGCTTGCCCGCGAGGCGCTCGACGGCCTCGGCGAAGGTGAGGTGGTCGAGCTTCTGCACGAAGGAGATGACGTCGCCGCCCTCCCCGCACCCGAAACAGTGGAAGGCGCCGACGGTCTCGCGCACGGTGAAGCTCGGCGTCTTCTCGTCGTGGAAGGGGCACAGCCCCTTCATCGAGCCGATGCCCGCCGGGCGCAGGGTGACGTGCTCACGGACGACGTCGGTGATCGAGGAGCGCTCCTTGACCGCCTGCACGTCCTCCGCGCGGATCCGTCCCGCCACGGGCCACCTCGCTCCCTCTCGCTCGTGGGGTCGAGTGTAGGCGGATGGCCTGACGACGCGGAGGTCAGCCGTCGGCCGGGACCACCATGACGTGCCCACCCATGCTGCCCGGGCTGTCGCCGTCCTCCTCGGACCACACCGCCTCGATGCGATAGCTCGCCCCGGCGATGTCCACGGTTGCTCCCTCGCTCACGTCCGTCGCCTCCGACGGGCCGTCGACGGTGATGCGCAGCGTCGCGTCGTCACCCTCGACGTCGGTGGCGACCACGGACGTCCCGTCCACGGTGCCCGGCTGGTTCTCGACCAGCACGACGGCGCCCTCGGGCGTGCTCTCGGGGGCGGAGTCCCCGTCGTCACCGCACGCGGCGACCGTCAGGGCCACCAGTGGCACGAGAGCGAGCGCCCGCACTCCCCGCACCGTGCTCACCGGGCGGCACCGTCGACCACGGAGAGGGTGACGCGACCGGACGCACGCCCCGGCCGCCCGGCGTCGCCGCCGCCGGTGATCTCGTCGACGTGCAGGGCGCGATCCCCGAAGGGCACCGTGTCGCCCGCCCCGACCTGGTGCTTGACCATCGGCTCACCGGGCGGCTCGACGATGACCGTGGCCGCCCCCTCGTGGACGTTGGCGGCGATGAGGCGCATGCCCCATGCCGGGGTAGGGATGTTCTGCTGCAGCGTGATCGTCGTGTCCATGGCCTCTCCTGCACTCACTTGGTCGACCCGACGTCGAGACGGGCGAAGTTCTTCTCGAACTCCTCGTAGCTCATGGTGATCGGTGCCTCACCCTTGCCCCACGGGTTCTGCACGGTGACCTCGCCGGTCTCGGGGTTGACGTCGGTGACGGTGTAGGCGTGGTTGCTCACGAGGTCGCCGTCCGAGTGCTTCTTGCCGTCGCCGTCGGTCGAGGCGACGATGACGCCGCCGTCGTCGAGCTTCGCCTGCAGGTCCGAGGCGCCGGGGAAGTCCTTGTCGTCCCAGGGCATGAGCCCCTCGTCGTAGGTCTCCACCTCGTTGCCCGTCATGGCCTCGATGGCCTTGGCGGGCCAGTCGCCGTCGAGGTCCTCGTAGTCCCCGCCGAACTCCTTGGCCATGGCCTTCTCGTAGAGCAGGGGCCACATCTCGCGTCCGCCGCCGTCGTTGTTGGCATACACCGGCTCGCCGTTGGGACCGACCGGCAGCTTGCCGTCGACCGTGACGACGACCGGCTCCCCATCGCGGTAGAGGGTGACGTCGTAGGTCCCGTCCCCGTTGTCCTTGATGTTCTTCTCGATCAGCTCCTGGCCCGAGGGCGTGCCGGCGATGCCCTTCATCGAGCTGATCAGCCAGCAGTCACCCAGGGCACCCTGCTTGACGTCGTCGGGCTCGACCCCGCCCGCGTCGATCAGCGGGCCGTCGACGTCCTTGTACTCGGCGTCCTTGGTGTCGTCCTTGATGTCGGGGTTGGAGGAGCTGACACCGTCGCCGTCCCCACCGGGGCCTCGAGGGCCTCCCCCGCCGCCTCCGCCGCCTCGGCGGTTGCCGCTGGCCTCGTCCTGCTGGTCGGCCTGGGCGCGCATCCGCTCCCCGAAGGAGCGCAGCGTCTCGGCCGTCTCGTCGCACTGACGCCCCGCCTGCGTCCACCCCTGCGAGAAGAACTCCGTGTCCGGCCCCTGCCACGCCTCGACGAGCCTGCTCATCGAGGCCGATCCGTCCTGTGCCACGCCGGTGAGCTGCTTCGACTGCAGCACGAGCTGTTCGGCGATCTGGCGCATGCGCGCCACGTCCATGCCGTCGGTCAGTGTCATCCTGGTCCCCTGTCTGTGTGATCAGGAGACTAGCGACGCCACACTGCCGAGACGAGGGGGAGCACTCCCCCTAGTGGCAGTGCTGCGCGTGCAGTGCCAGCGCCCGCACGTCGGTCAGGCCCGCCACCTGGTCGACGACGACCCGTAGACGGGCCGCCTCGTCGGGCGCCGCAGCGAGGTCGCTGCGCAGGTCGGCGTCGAGCCTTCCCTCGGGGTCGGCGGCGAACCACGCCGCGAGGTCGGCGACGACCTGCCGCTGGTGGGCGTACTCGTCGTCCCGCTCACCGGTGAACATGACGAAGTGGGCGGCCACCGCCTTGAGCACCGCGACCTCGGCGCGCGAGTCCTCGGGCACGACGAGGCGGGCGTCGTAGCGGCCGAGGTCGCCGGGCCCGTGCACGGCACGGGTCGCCTGCTCCGCCGCGTGGACGAAGCGCCCGATGAGTCGTGAGGTCATGTCCTTGAGCCCCGCGAGCCCGGCCCGCGAGCCGTCGTAGCCGTCGGGCACGGCACCGGTCGCGAGCACCCGCTCGAGACCTTCGGCGAGCGCGTCGGGCCCGAGGTCCCGGGCGAAGTGCCGCGCCGCGACCTCGATGACCGCGGCCGCGTCGTCGGCGGCCCGCAGCCGGCGCAGGTCCAGCCGACCGGAGGCGACGGCGTCCTCGACGTCGTGCACGGAGTAGGCGACGTCGTCCGACCAGTCCATGACGTCGGCCTCGAGGCAGCGCACGAGGCCACCGGGGCTCCCTTCGCGCATCCAGTCGAAGACCGGCAGGTCGTCCTCGTAGACCCCGAACTTCGGCGTGGGCGCCGGCCCGTGGCCGCGCCGCCACGGGTACTTGGTCGCCGCGTCGAGGCTGGCGCGGGTGAGGTTGAGCCCGGCCGGGCGTCCGTCGGGGTGCACGCGCTTGGGCTCGAGCCGGGTGAGGATGCGCAGGGTCTGCGCATTGCCCTCGAAGCCACCGATGTCCGCGGCGACCTCGTCGAGCGCCGTCTCGCCGTTGTGGCCGAAGGGGGGATGCCCCAGGTCGTGCGCGAGGCAGGCCACCTCGACGACGTCGGCCGCGCAGCCCAGCGCCCCGCCGAACTCACGCCCGATCTGGGCCACCTCGAGGCTGTGCGTCAGCCGGTTGCGGACGAAGTCGTCGCTGCCGGGCCCGAGCACCTGCGTCTTGGCCGACAGTCGCCGCAGCGCGGCGGAGTGGATCAGCCGGCCGCGGTCACGGGCGAAGTCGTCACGGTCGGCCCGCTTGTGCACCGGGTCCTCGGAGACCCACCGCTCGCGGTCGCTCAGGCTGCTCACGCTGGCGAGCCTACGGCCCGGCGCGCCGTCTCCCTTCGCGGAACCCCCGATCACCGGGTCCGGCAGGTCAGTAGCCTCGGGTGACGCCCGCCACACCCCCGGAGGTCCCCCGTGTTCCACAAGATCCTCGTCGCCAACCGAGGCGAGATCGCCATCCGCGCCTTCCGCGCCGCCACCGAGCTCGACGCGACCACCGTCGCGGTCTACCCGATCGAGGACCGGCTCTCCGAGCACCGGATGAAGGCCGACGAGGCCTACCTCATCGGTGAGGAGGGGCACCCGGTCCGGGCCTACCTCGACCACGAGGACGTCGTGCGCGTGGCTCGTGAGGCCGGGGTCGACGCGATCTACCCCGGGTACGGGTTCCTGTCGGAGAACCCCCAGCTCGCCGAGGAGTGCGCCCGGCACGGCATCACCTTCATCGGTCCCCCGGCCACGGTCCTCGAGCTCACCGGCAACAAGGCGCGTGCGATCGCGGCGGCCAGGGCCGCCGGTCTGCCGACGCTGCGCGGTGCCGAGGCCACGACGGACCTCGACGCCCTCGCGGCGGCCGCCGAGGAGATCGGCTTCCCGGTCTTCGTCAAGGCCGTGAGCGGCGGTGGCGGTCGCGGCATGCGCCGGGTCGAGCGAAGGGAGGACCTCCGGGACGCGCTGGAGGCCGCCCAGCGCGAGGCCGAGTCGGCCTTCGGCGACCCGACGCTCTACCTCGAGGAGGCCGTGGTCAACCCGCGGCACATCGAGGTCCAGGTCGTCGGTGACGCCAGCGGTGAGGTCCTCCACTTCTTCGAGCGGGACTGCTCGGTGCAGCGGCGCCACCAGAAGGTCGTCGAGATCGCCCCGGCGCCCAACCTCGACCCCGACCTGCGCGAGCGGATGTGCGCCGACGCGGTGCGTTTCGCGAAGTCCATCGGCTACGTCAACGCCGGCACCGTCGAGTTCCTCCTCGGCGAGGACGGCCGCTACGTCTTCATCGAGATGAACCCGCGCATCCAGGTCGAGCACACCGTGACCGAGGAGGTCACCGAGGTCGACCTCGTCGTCATGCAGCTGCGGATCGCGGCCGGCGCGACCCTCGCCGAGCTCGGCATGCGCCAGGAGGACATCGGCACGCACGGCTTCGCCCTGCAGTGTCGGATCACGACCGAGGACCCGGCCAACGGGTTCCGCCCGGACTCGGGCACGATCTCCGCCTACCGCTCCGCCGGCGGCTCCGGGGTGCGCCTCGACGGCGGCACGACCTTCGTCGGCGCCGAGGTGAGCGCCCACTTCGACTCGATGCTCGTCAAGCTCACCTGCCGCGCCCGCACCTTCCCGCTCGCGGTCCGTCGGGCCCGGCGGGCGCTCGCCGAGTTCCGCGTCCGCGGGGTGGCGACCAACCTGCCCTTCCTCGAAGCGGTGCTCGCCGACCCCGACTTCCAGGCCGGCCGGGTGACGACGAGCTTCATCGACGAGCGCCCCGAGCTGCTCGCGGCCCCCACGGGCAAGGACCGGGCGACCAAGCTGCTCACCTACCTCGCCGACGTCACGGTCAACCAGCCGCACGGCCCGCGCACGAGCGACCTGCGCCCCCGGACCAAGCTGCCGACGTTGCCCGAGGGCGAGCGCCCCGAGGGTAGCCGTGACCGCCTCCTGCGTCTGGGCCCCGCCGGATTCGCCGCCGACCTGCGCTCCCGCACCGACGTCCCGGTGACCGACACGACCTTCCGCGACGCCCACCAGTCGCTGCTCGCCACCCGGGTGCGCACCCGTGACCTGCTCCACGTCGCCGAGCACGTCTCCCGGCTCACCCCGCAGCTGCTGTCCGTCGAGGCCTGGGGCGGCGCGACCTACGACGTCGCCCTGCGCTTCCTCCACGAGGACCCGTGGGAGCGGCTCTCGGCCCTGCACGAGGCGATGCCCAACGTCGCCCTTCAGATGCTCCTGCGCGGGCGCAACACCGTCGGCTACACGCCCTACCCGACGAGCGTCACCGACGCCTTCGTCGCCGAGGCCGCCCGCACCGGCCTGTCGATCTTTCGCATCTTCGACGCGCTCAACGACGTCGACCAGATGCGCCCCGCGATCGAGTCTGTGCTCGCGACCGACACCGCGGTCGCCGAGGTCGCCCTGTGCTACACCGGCAACCTCCTCGACCCGGGCGAGGAGATCTACACGCTCGACTACTACCTGCGCCTGGCCGAGCGGATCGTCGACGCCGGCGCGCACGTCCTGGCGATCAAGGACATGGCCGGGCTGCTGCGCGCCCCCGCGGCGGCCCGCCTGGTGACCGCGCTGCGCGAGCGGTTCGACCTCCCGGTGCACCTGCACACCCACGACACCGCAGGCGGCCAGATCGGCACCCTCCTCGCGGCGATCGGGGCCGGCGTCGACGCCGTCGACGCGGCGAGCGCGACGATGGCCGGCACCACCTCGCAGCCCTCGCTGTCCGCCCTCGTCGCGGCGACCGACGGCACGGACCGGCCGACCGGCCTGGACATCGAGCAGGTCTTCGCGCTCGAGCCCTACTGGGAGGGCGTGCGGCGCCTCTACGCGCCCTTCGAGTCCGGGCTGGCCTCCCCCACCGGCCGTGTCTACCGGCACGAGATCCCCGGCGGGCAGCTGTCCAATCTGCGCCAGCAGGCGATCGCGCTCGGGCTCGGGGAGCGCTTCGAGGAGGTCGAGGACATGTACGCGGCGGCCGACGCGATGCTCGGCCACATCGTCAAGGTGACGCCGAGCAGCAAGGTCGTCGGCGACCTCGCGCTCTCCCTCGTCGGCCTCGGTGCGGACCCGGCGCAGTTCGAGGCCGACCCGGCCCGCTTCGACATCCCCGACTCGGTCATCGGGTTCCTCCGTGGTGACCTCGGCGACCCGCCCGGCGGGTGGCCCGAGCCCTTCCGCAGCAAGGCGCTCGAGGGTCGGCGCGAGCAGCCTCCGACCGCCGACCTCACCCCCGAGCAGGAGCAGGCACTGCGCGACGCCCCGCGCGAGACGCTCAACGAGCTGCTCTTCCCCGGCCCTACCCAGGAGATGCGCACCGCCCGGGCGAGCTTCGGCGACACCTCGGTGCTCGACACCGGCCTCTTTCTCCACGGCCTCGAGCAGGGGCGCGACGACGAGGTCGAGATCGAGCCGGGCAAGACCCTGACGATCGGCCTGAGCTCGGTGAGCGAGCCCGACGAGCACGGGATGCGCACCGTGATGGGCACGGTCAACGGTCAGCTGCGGCCGGTCCAGGTCCGCGACCGCGGCGTCGACGCAGAGGTCGTCGCGGCCGAGAAGGCCGACCCGGGCGCCTCCGGTCAGGTCGCGGCCCCCTTCGCCGGGGTCGTCACGGTTCAGGTCGCCGAGGGCGACGAGGTCGAGGCGGGCGCCACCGTCGCGACGATCGAGGCGATGAAGATGGAGGCCGGCATCACGACCCCCGTGGCGGGCACGGTGCGCCGGCTCGCGGTCGGCGCACGCCAGCAGGTCGAAGGGGGCGACCTGCTCGTCGTCGTGGAGTGAGGGTCAGCCGCCGTCGGCGACGGACTGCTCGGCGGCGGCGACCTGCGCCCGCTGGGCCTCGTCGAGCTCGCGCGAGGCCAGCCAGTTCTCCGGCAGGGCGACGACGCGCGAGGATCCGGCACGACCACGCTGGCCCTCGGCGGCCTCCCCCGGCCAGGGGCTCGACAGGTCCATCGTGTCGATGAGCCGGTCGAGCGCGGCGAGCGAGTCGACGAGCGCGAGCTGGTTGCGCACGGTCGAGCCGGCGGGAAACCCCTTGAGGTACCACGCGATGTGCTTGCGGATGTCGCGGCAGGCGCGCAGCTCGTCGCCGGCGTAGAAGTCGGTGAGCAGCTCGGCGTGCCGGCGCAGCGTCGCGGCGACCTCGCCGAGGGTCGGCGTGACACGCACCTGCGCCCCCGCGAAGGCGGCGGACAGGTCGGCGAAGAGCCACGGTCGGCCGAGGCAGCCGCGACCGACGACGACCCCGTCGCAGCCGGTCTGCTCCACCATCGCCAGTGCGTCCTCGGCCGACCAGATGTCACCGTTGCCGAGGACCGGCACCTCGGTGATCGTCTCCTTGAGCAGCTTGATCGCCGACCAGTCGGCTTGGCCCGAGTAGGCCTGCGAGGCGGTGCGACCGTGCAGGGCGACCGCGGCGACACCCTCGTCGACGGCAGCGCGGGCGGCCTCGAGGTAGGTCAGGTGCTCGTCGTCGATGCCCTTGCGCATCTTCACGGTGACGGGGACGTCCCCCTTCGCCCCCTCGGTGACGGCGGCGGAGACGATGGCGCGGAAGAGGTCACGCTTCCACGGCAGTGCCGCTCCCCCGCCCTTGCGGGTCACCTTGGGCACCGGGCAGCCGAAGTTGAGGTCGATGTGGTCGGCCCGGTCCTCGGTGACGAGCATCCGCACGGCGGCGGCGGTCGTCGCCGGGTCGACGCTGTAGAGCTGCACGCTGCGCGGCCGCTCGTCCTCGTCGTGCTCGATGAGGCGCATCGACTCCGGCGTGCGCTCGACGAGCGCGCGCGAGGTGACCATCTCGTTGACGTAGAGGCTGCTCGCGCCGGTCAGCCCGCTCGCGGCGAGCCCGGCGTCGCCGGCCTCCCGGCACAGGCGACGGAAGGCGCGGTTGGTGATGCCGGCCATCGGTGCCAAGACGACCGGCGAGTCGATGACGTGCCGGCCGATGCGAAGGGGAGGCAGCACGCGCTCCCCCGTGGTGGCGGGGGCGGTGGGGTCAAGGATCTGGGTGGTCATCGCGCCACCCAGTGTCTCACCGCAGTGGCGAGGAGGGACAATCGCGGACATGAACACCGCCACCCCGCGCCCGAACCTCGAGCGCTATGCCTGGTTGTCGGTCGCCGCGGCCCTCGCGACGATCGCGCTCAAGACCGGCGCGTGGTGGATCACCGACTCGGTCGGCCTGCTCGCCGACGCCGCCGAGTCGATCGTCAATCTCGTCGCCGCGATCGCCGCACTCGTCGCCCTGCGGGTCGCGGCGCGCGCTGCCGACGACAACCACCACTTCGGCCACAGCAAGGCGGAGTACTTCTCGGCGGCCATCGAGGGCGGGATGATCTTCGTCGCCGCGACCTTCATCATCTGGCAGTCCGTCGGTCGCCTGCTCACCCCGCAGCCGATCGAGCAGGCGGGCACCGGTCTGGCGATCTCGGTGGTCGCATCGGTCATCAACGGCGCGGTCGCCGTGGTGCTGCTGCGGGCCGGCCGAGAGCACCGGTCCATCACCCTGCGGGCGGACGGCCAGCACCTGCTCACCGACGTGTGGACCTCCGTCGGTGTCGTCGTCGGCGTGCTGCTCGTCGTGCTCACCGGCATCGACTGGCTCGACCCGGTCGTCGCCCTGCTCGTCGGCGCCAACATCATCTGGACGGGGTGGAAGCTCGTCAGCGAGTCCAGCCGCGGCCTCATGGACGAGTCCCTCTCCCCCGAGACCAATGCCCGCATCGCGGCGGCCCTCGACCGGCACCGCAGCGACGACATCGACATCCACGGGCTGCGCACCCGAGGCGCCGGGCACCTGTCCTTCGCCGAGATGCACGTGCTCGTCCCGGGAGCCTGGTCGGTGCGTCGCGCCCACGACCACGTCGAGGAGATCGAGCGCGCTCTCGAGGCGGAGTTCGAGGACCTGTCCGTGACGACCCACATCGAGCCCCGAGAGGACCCGCGCGCCTACGACGACTTCGGCGACTACGAGGTCCCGATCCGACCCCTGACCCCCGAATCCGAGGAGACCCCGTGACCGCCCTGATCACCGCCGACGACCTGCAGCACGAGATCACCGAGAACGACCTCGTCGTCCTCGACGTCCAGTACACGCTCACCGGCGACGGGCCTCGCCTCTACTCCGAGGGCCACGTGCCGGGCGCTCCCTTCGTCGACCTCGACACGGTCCTCGCCGGCCCCGCGGGCGAAGGGGGGCGGCACCCCCTGCCCGACGTGGAGACGCTGCAGGCCGGCCTGCGCGCGGCCGGTCTCGACGACGACTCGCGCGTCGTCGTCTACGACCAGGGCACCTCGCTCGGCGCCGCCCGGGCGTGGTGGGTCCTGCGGTGGGCCGGGGTCGAGGACGTGCGCGTCCTCGACGGCGGACTGGCCGCATGGCGCGCCGCCGGCGGCACCGTGGTCACCGAGCCGGTGAGCCCGGAGCCGGGCGAGGTCCACCTCGAGGCCGAACAGCTCGTCGAGCTCGACGCCGAGGACGCCGTCGCCACGGCCAAGCTCGGGGTGCTCATCGACTCCCGCTCGCCGGAGCGCTTCCGCGGCGAGAGCGAGCCGATCGACCCGGTCGCCGGCCACATCCCCGGCGCCGTCAACGTGCCGATGAGCGACCTCGTGCAGCCCGACGGGCGGCTGCGGCCGGCGCGCGAGCTGCGCGAGCGTTTCGCCCGCGAGGACATCGACGAGGTGACCGTCGTCGGTACCTACTGCGGCTCGGGAATCACCGCGGCCCACACCGCCCTCGCCCTGCACGAGGCGGGCGTCGACGCCGACGTCTACGTCGGCAGCTGGAGCGAGTGGATCACCGACCCGGGCCGCCCGGTCGCCACCGGCGCCTGAGCCGCGGTCCTAGAGTGGCCGGATGGGCTCCGTGACTCCTGACCAGCGCACCGTCGTCCCCGTCGACGGGGGCGAGCTGCCCGTCCAGGTCTTCCTGCCGCCGAGCGGCAGCGGACCGGGTCTGGTCGTCTGCCAGGAGATCTTCGGCGTCACCGACTACATCCGCTCCCGGGCCCGGGACCTCGCCGACCTCGGCTACGTCGTGCTCGTGCCCGAGTCCTACTGGCGCCTGGGCAGCCCGGTGATCGGCGAGGACGCCGACCACCTCGAGGAGGCCATGGGCGCCGCCGGGAGACTCGACTGGGGGCAGACCGTCGCCGACACCGTCGCCGCGACCCGGGTGCTGCGCGAGCGCCCCGAGGTCACCGGCCCGGTGGGGCTGCTCGGCTTCTGCTTCGGCGGCGGACTCGCCTGGGCGACGACGGCTGCGCTCACGCAGGCCGGTGAGCCGCCGGCGGCGCTCGTCGCCTACTACGGCTCCCAGATCCCGACCCTGCTCGAGCTCGCCGACCTCGTGCGGGTCCCGCAGCTGCACCACTGGGGAACCGCCGACCAGTTCATCCCCGTCGAGGGGGTCGCCGCCGTCGAGGCCGCCACGCGGGGCGATGCGACGACCTTCGTGCGGCACGAGGGTGCCGGGCACGCCTTCGACAATCCCACCCCGGTCTTCCACCACCCACAGGCCTCCGCCGAGGCCTGGGCGCACACCGGCGAGTGGCTCGCCGAGCAGCTCCCGCCGGCCTGAGCCGCCGCGCCGGCTCAGGCCGGCAGGCCGGCGACGAACTCGGCGATCGCCCGGGCCACGGGCAGCGGGTGGGTCATCGGCGCGAAGTGCGTGGCCCCTGGCACGTGGACGACCTCGAGGTCCTGACGCAGGCGACGGGCCCTCCCTTCGCCGACGCGGAACTGGTCGAACTCGCCGTTGACCGCGAGGATCGGCACGTCGACATCGGTGAGCGACCCCAGGTCGACCTCGTCGATGACCGCGTCCCACGCGTCGGGGATCGCCGCGAGGCCCGGCCCGCGCTCGAGGACGGCTGTAGCGGTCCGCTCACCGATGATCCGACGCAGCGACGCGGCATCCGCCTCGCGGATGCGCGGGGCGCGCCGCTCGTCACCCAAACCGGTCCGCAGCGCGGAGGCCATCGACCGGTAGACGCCCGCGAGCCGGGAGCTCGGCTCGGCGGTCGAGCCCATGAGCACCAGACCGGCCAGGACCATGTGGTGCTGCGCGGCCCACTCCATCGCGACGTACCCGCCGAGGCTGTGGCCCGCGAGCACCACCCGGTGCCGGCCGGGGTCGAGCTCGGCCACGCCCCGGCTGACCGCCTCGAGCGCCCCCACCATGGTGAAGGGCAGCTCCGCGGCCAGCCCGTGGCCGGGCAGGTCGACGTGGTGGCACACGATCCGCCCGAGGAGCGCCTCCTCGAGCGGGATCCACGCCGCGGCGTTGAGCCGACTGCCGTGGACCAGCAGGAGTCGGATCGGCGCCCCGGCTCGGCTCATGCGATCAGGAGCCGAGGAGCCTGGGCGCGAGCCAGGCCTCGACCTGGTCGATGGAGACCCGCTCCTGCGCCATCGTGTCGCGCTCACGGATGGTGACCGCGTTGTCCTCGAGGGTGTCGAAGTCGACGGTGATGCAGTAGGGCGTGCCGATCTCGTCCTGGCGGCGGTAGCGCTTGCCGATGGCCTGCGAGTCGTCGAAGTCGACGTTCCAGCTCTTGCGCAGCTGCGCGGCGAGGTCGCGCGCCTTGGGCGAGAGGTCGGCGTTGCGCGACAGCGGCAGGACCGCGGCCTTGACCGGGGCGAGCCGGTGGTCGAGGCGCAGCACGGTGCGCTTGTCGACGCCGCCCTTGGCATTGGGGGCCTCGTCCTCGGCGTAGGCGTCGACGAGGAAGGTCATGATCGAGCGGGACAGACCGGCCGCCGGCTCGATGACGTAGGGCGTGTAGCGCTCGTTGTTGGCCTGGTCGTAGAAGACGAGGTCGGTACCCGAGTGCTTGCTGTGGCTCGTCAGGTCGTAGTCGGTGCGGTTGGCGATGCCCTCGAGCTCGCCCCACTCGCTGCCCGCGAAGTTGAACCGGTACTCGATGTCGACGGTGCGCTTGGAGTAGTGGCTCAGCTTGTCCTGCGGGTGCTCGAAGTGGCGCAGGTTGTCGGGGTTGATGCCCAGATCGGTGTACCAGCGGGTGCGCTCGTCGATCCAGTACTGGTGCCAGTCCTCGTCCTCGCCCGGCTTGACGAAGAACTCCATCTCCATCTGCTCGAACTCGCGGGTGCGGAAGATGAAGTTGCCCGGCGTGATCTCGTTGCGGAAGGACTTGCCGGTCTGCGCGATGCCGAAGGGCGGCTTCTTGCGCGAGGTCTGCAGGACGTTGTTGAAGTTGATGAAGATGCCCTGGGCGGTCTCGGGGCGCAGGTAGTGCAGCCCGGACTCGTCCTCGATGACGCCGAGATAGGTCTTGAGCATCATGTTGAACTCGCGGGCCTCGGTCCACTGGCCGCGCGTGCCGCAGTCGGGGCAGACGATCTCGCTCATCGGGATGCTGTCGGGGTCGATCTCCTGACCCTTCTTCGCCGCCTTGTCGGCCACGGCCTCCTGCAGGTGGTCCTGGCGGTGGCGCTTGTGGCAGCTGAGGCACTCGGTGAGCGGGTCGGTGAAGGTGCCGACGTGACCCGAGGCGACCCAGGTCTCGCGCGGCAGGATGATCGAGGAGTCGAGGCCGACGACGTCGTCGCGGCCGGTGACCATCGAGCGCCACCACTGGCGCTTGATGTTCTCCTTGAGCTCGACACCGAGCGGTCCGTAGTCCCACGCGGAGCGGGTACCGCCGTAGATCTCACCGCACGGGAAGACGAAGCCCCTGCGCTTGCAGAGGTTGACGACGGTGTCCACGGTGGAGGTCTGCTTGGCCATGTGGGAGAGGTTATCCGGCGCGGTGCCGAGCGACCGCATCGGCCCGCTTACCCTGTGGGGGTGTCCAGCAGCTCCTCCCGCCGTCCCGAGCCCGTCGCGACCACCGCCTTCGAGCGCGCCAGCCTCCCGGTCACCCGCGTCATCGCCGGGCTGCCTCCCGCCGTGCCGGTCCTCGTCGTCCTCGCGCTCGTGCTCGTCGGCGCCTTCATCGGCTCATGGGGCGCGATCCCGCTGGGCCTCGTCGCCCTCTTCCTGCTGTGGATGCTCGCCCTGAGCTGGCCCCGACTGACCGGCACCGAGCGGCTCATGCGGGTCGCCGTCATCCTGCTCGTCGTCGCCCTGACGATCGTCAAGATCGTCCCCCGCTGACCCTCAGTTGACAACGGTTCTCAGTTTCGCTGAGAATCGTTCTCATGCCGCTTCGCCACCGCCTCCCCCTCGCCGTCGCCGCCCTCGTCCTCGCCGTCACCGGCTGCGGGACGGGTACCGACGGTGACGCCCAGGGCGACGCCTCCCTCACCGTCGCCGCCTCCTTCTACCCGCTCCAGGAGGCGGCCGAGCGGGTCGGCGGCGACCATGCGAGCGTCACCAACCTCACCAAGCCGGGCGCCGAGCCCCACGACCTCGAGCTGACGCCCAAGCAGGTGCTCGAGGCCAGCCGTGCGGACGCGCTGATCTACCTCAAGGACTTCCAGCCGTCGGTCGACGACGCGGCGCAGGAGGCCGGCGACAGCGCGATGGACGTCGCCCCCTTCGCCCGGCTCGACATCGAGGCGGCGCACGACGAGCACGAGGGCGAAGGGGGACACGAAGGCCACGGCCACGGCGACACCGATCCGCACTTCTGGCTCGACCCGACCCGCTACGCCGATGTCGTCGAGGCGATGGGCGAGCGCTTCGCCGAGGCCGACCCCGACCACGCCGCCGACTACCGGGCCAATGCCCAGGAGTTCGCCGGCGAACTCAAGGCACTGGACAAGGACCTCAAGGCCGGGCTCGCCGAGTGCACCAACCACGACCTGGTCACCGGCCACTCCGCCTTCGCCTACTTCGCCGACCGCTACGGGTTCCACCAGGAGTCGGTGAGCGGCCTGACGCCCGGCGCCGAGCCGAGCCCCACGGCGCTCGCCGACCTCATCGAGCACATCAAGGATGAGAAGATCACCACCGTGTACGCCGAGACGCTCGTCCCCCGCGACACCGCGGAGACGATCGCTCGCGACACCGGGGCCGAGGTCGCCGTCCTCGACCCGATCGAGGGCCTGACCGACGCCTCCGACGGCGACGACTACGTCTCGGTCATGCGCAGCAACCTCGCGACCGTGGAGAAGGGCCAGGGATGCTCGTGACCGACCCCGCACCCGTCATCGAGCTCGAGGGCACCGCCTTCGGCTACGAGGACCGCACCATCGTGCGCGACCTCGACCTCACCGTGCAGCGCGGTGAGGTCGTCGCCGTGCTCGGCCCCAACGGCTCGGGCAAGTCGACCCTCGTCAAGGGACTGCTCGGCCTCTCCGAGCTGCACGCCGGCCGGGCCAGGGTCCTCGGCCACGACGTCGCGACCCCGGGAGCCCGCGCCGGCATCGGCTACGTGCCGCAGCGGCACACGCTCGCCTCCGCCGTCCGTGCGACCGCCGCCGAGATCGTCACCATGGGCCGCACCGTGCGCACCCCCTGGTGGGCGCCGTGGCGCATCCACGACGCGGCGAGTCGCGACCTCGTGCGCGAGTCGCTGTCCGTCGTCGGCCTCGCCGACCTGGCCGGCCACGACGTCGCCACCCTCTCCGGCGGCCAGCAGCGCCGCGTGCTCATCGCCCGCGCCCTGGCCAGCCGGCCCGACGTCTTCCTCATGGACGAGCCGACCGCCGGCGTCGACCGCGGCCACCAGGCCGTGCTCGTCGCCGTCATGCGCCGGCTCGTCGAGCGCGGCGCGACCCTGGTCATCGTCACCCACGAGCTCGACGCCCTCGCCGAGATCGTCACCCGCACCGTCGTCGTGCGCGGCGGCGGCATCCAGCAGGACTGCGCGCCGGGCGAGCTCGCCGCCGGCGAGGAGGCCCACACTCACCACTCCGACGAGGGGACGCCACCTCCCGCCGCCGTGCCGACGACGATGATCACGCCGGGAGGGACCCGCTGATGGACCTGCTCGCCCTGGAGTTCATGCGCAACTCCCTCATCGCCGCCCTGCTCGTCGGGGCGTCGGCGCCGCTCGTCGGCGTCTTCCTCGTGCAGCGCGGCATGTCGCTCATCGGCGACGGCATGGGCCACGTCGCCCTCGCCGGCGTCGGCATCGGCGTGCTGACGAGCACCTCCCCCGTGCTCACCGCACTCGTCGTCGTCGTGCTCGCCGCGGTGGCCATCGAGCTGCTGCGGCACCTCGGGCGCACCGGGGGCGACCTGGCCCTCGCGGTGATGTTCTACGGCGGCCTGGCCGCGGGCGTGGTCATCATCGCCAAGGCGCCGTCCGGGTCCGCGACCAACCTGCAGGGCTTCCTCTTCGGCGCCCTGACGACGGTCTCGCCGAGCGACCTCGTCCAGTTCGCCGTGCTCGCGGCGGTCGTCGTGCTCACCGTGCTCGTGCTGCGCGAGCGTCTTTTCGCCGTCGCCCAGGACGACGAGTACGCCCGGGCCTCGGGCCTGCCCGTGCTCGCGACCAACATCCTGCTCGCCGTGCTCACCGGCGTCACCGTCGTCATCTCGATGCGGGTCATCGGCCTGCTGCTCATCAGCGCCCTGATGATCCTGCCCAATGCGACCGGGCAGTACCTCGGCCGATCCTTCCGCGGCGGCCTGGTCTGGGCGGTGCTCGTCGGCACGCTGACCAGCGTCGGCGGCGTCGTCACGAGCTTCTACGCCGACACCCCCTCGGGCGCGACGATCGTCCTGCTCGCCATCGCGGTCTTCGTCACGTCGGCTGCCGGCGCCACCGTCGTGCGAGCCCTCGGGCGCCGTCGGCACCACACGGCCGAGGCGCACGAGCACGTCCACTGGGAGGAGTGCGGTCACGACGTCGTCCTCCACGGCGACCACGTCGACTACCTGCACGACGGACACCGGCACGCCCGCCACGGTGACCACTGGGACGAGCACGATCCCGACCACCACACGGAGACCACCCTCGAGGGGAGCCCCCGATGACCGACACCCGCACCCGCCGCCCCACCCGGCAGCGCACCGCCATCGAGGCCGACATCGACCGGTCCGACGAGTTCCGCTCGGCCCAGGAGGTGCACGCGAGCCTCGTCGCCGGCGGCGACAAGATCGGTCTGGCGACGGTCTACCGGACGCTCCAGGCGATGGTCGACGAGGACGCGCTGGACTCCCTTCGCACCGACGACGGGGAGATCGTCTACCGCCGGTGCAGCACCGGCCACCACCACCACCTCGTCTGCCGCGACTGCGGCCGCACGGTCGAGGTCGAGGGCCCGGCGGTCGAGCGGTGGGCCGACAAGGTGAGCGCCGAGCACGGCTTCACCGACGTGTCGCACACGCTCGAGCTCTTCGGGCGCTGCGCGGACTGCGGCTAGGGCGCCTCCGGCAGGGCGAGCTCGCGGGCCGACCTGGTGATCCGGCCGTCGTCCTGCCTCTCGAGGAAGGTGATCGAGCCGTAGTCGAGCGACAGCCAGCCCTCGCCGTCCTCGGTGAGGGGCTCGGAGGCGAAGACCGCCGCGGTGGCGTCCTCCTCGGTGCACTCCTCGAAGCCGTAGGTCCCCTCGGCCTGCTCGAAGTTGCGTCCCAGCAGCAGGTACATCGGCTCGAGGAGCATCCCGAGGTCGAAGTCGTCGCTGCCGGCGGGAGCCTCGCGCAGCTCGCGCCAGTCCCCCGGCGGGTCCACCTCGCCGCGGTGCCCGAGCCCCCAGTTGATCCCGATGATGCGCCCCGGCGAGACCAGGGCCATCTTGAGCTTGGTCAGCCCGGGGAGCTGCAGGGTCCTCATGGCATCGGCCACGAGCCGCAGCAGCTGCTCGACCGCGCGCTGGACGTCCTCGTCGCCGTTGCCCTCGAGCAGAGACAGCAGGAGCACGGCGAGGAACTCGGTGTCGGTCGTGCCGCGCATCTGCTGGAGGTACTCGTCCGCGCAGTGCTGCAGCAGCTCGCGCTGCAGGACCTGCCAGCCCGGCAGGTAGCCGTTCTGCGCGATGAGCCACGGCGCCCCCTCGAAGAAGAAGGGGTGGCAGTTCTCGTCAGCGAGGACGACCTGGGAGTCGTAGGCCGCCGCCCGCACGTGCGCCAGCAGGGTGTTGGCCTGGAGGCTGGGGATCAGGCTCGCGGCATTGTCGTCGTAGAAGGCCGCCATCGGCCGGCGGTAGATGAGGGGCTCGTGCGGCTTGAGCAGGTGGTCGCCCCACGCGCCGAACCCCCAGCCCGCGAGCTGCAGCTCGGGGTGCCGCTCCGGGTCGAGCGCCTGGTTGACCAGGCTGTTGTCCGGCGTGAGCAGCAGGCTCTCCAGCGGGGTCTCCGGCCCGATGTAGGCAAGGACTCGACACATGTGCGACCTCTCCGTGACGGCTCACCGTGCGTCGGCGCACGGTCTCGCCAGCGTAGGTGACGCTCAGGCGCTCCCCGTGGTGGGCGCGTCCACCGCGCCGCCGTACCGCCGCTCGCGCTGGGCGTAGGTCTCGATGGCCTCCCACAGGTGGCGGCGGTCGTAGTCGGGCCACAGCGTGTCCTGGAAGACCATCTCGGCATAGGCCGACTGCCAGAGCAGGAAGTTGCTCGTGCGCTGCTCCCCCGAGCTGCGCAGGAAGAGGTCGACGTCGGGCATGGTCGGCTCGGTGAGATAGCGCGCGATGGTGCGCTCGTCGATGCCCGAGCCCTTGAGCCGGCCCGCCTTGACGTCCTCGGCGATGCGCCGCACGCCGTCGGCGATCTCGGCGCGACCTCCGTAGTTGACGCAGAAGTAGAGCGTCAGCGCGTCGTTGTCGCGGGTCATCTCCTGGGCGATCTCGAGCTCCTTGATGACCGAGCTCCACAGCCGCGGACGCCGACCGACCCAGCGCATGCGCACGCCCCATGCGTGCAGCTGGTCGCGGCGGCGGCGGATGACGTCACGGTTGAAGCCCATGAGGAAGCGCACCTCCTCGGGCGAACGGCGCCAGTTCTCCGTGGAGAAGGCATAGGTCGACAGGTGCTTGACCCCGATGTCGAGCGCGCCGGCGACGACGTCGAGCAGCGCCCCCTCGCCGGCCTCGTGGCCCTTGGTCCGCGGCAGGCCGCGCTGGTTGGCCCAGCGGCCGTTGCCGTCCATGACGATCGCGACGTGCCCGGGCACGAGGTCGGCGGGCACGGGCGGGGGCGTCGCTCCGCTCGGGTGGGCGAACGGGGTCTCGTAGCGGCTCATCCGGTCCTCTGCGATGGGGTGGGGTCGGGGCGGGTGCGGTCGACGTGACGAAGGGAGAGCACCCCGCGCTCGAGGTGCCACTGGAGGAAGGCCGCGGTCAGGCCGGAGCCCTCGCGCCGGTGGCGGTCGAGGGAGGTGTCAGCGGCTGCCCAGTCGCCGGTGAGCAGGGCGGCGAGCAGCTCGAGGGTCTCGGGTGCGGGCGCGGAGGCGCCGGGCACGCGGCAGCTGCGGCAGAGCACGCCGCCGTGGGCGACGTGGAAGGCGCGGTGCGGGCCCGGCTCGCCGCACTGGGCGCAGTCGTGGAAGCTCGGCGCCCAGCCGGCGACGGCCAGGGCACGCAGGAGGTAGGCGTCGAGGCTGAGCTCGGGGGCGTGCTCGGCGTGGGCGAGCGAGCGCAGCGCGCCGGCGAGCAGGAGGAACTGCTGCACCGCCATCTCGCCCTCCTCGGTGAGCCGGTCGGCGGTCTCGAGCATCGCCGAGGCAGCGGTCCAGCGCGAGTAGTCGCGGGCGATCTGGTCACCCCACGGGTCGAGCGACTCGGCCTGGGTCACGGTGTCGAGGTTGCGCCCCTCGTAGCACTGGAGGTCGACGTGCATGCCCGGCTCGAGGCGGGCGCCGAACTTCGACTTCGTGCGGCGGACCCCCTTCGCCACTGCGCGGACCTTGCCCCGGCCGCGCGTGAGCACGGTGATGATCCGGTCGGCCTCACCCAGCTTGTGGGTGCGCAGGACGACCCCGGAGTCGCGGTAGAGGGGCACCGGGCCATTGTCTCCCTTCGCACCGACACGACACGCACCCCCACGCCGAGTCCAACCTCTCGAACACACGTTCGACCCGCTGCTACGCTCGGTCCATGCAGGCGCTCCAGTCCTCGCTCTTCGACACGGCCGACTCCCCGACGCTCGGTGACCTCGACCGGCGGCACCGCCGCTTCCTCGACGGCACCGCCTGGCTCGACCTGCTGCCCGGGTGGGCCTGCGGCAGCGACGAGGTCCTGACGACGCTGCTGCACGAGGTGCCGTGGCGGGCCGAGCGCCGGCAGATGTACGACTCCGTCGTCGACGTGCCTCGCCTGCAGTGCTTCTACGGCGAAGGGGAGGCCCTCCCCCACCCGCTGCTCACCGACATGCGCGAGCAGCTCTCGGCCCACTACGCGATCGAGCTCGGCGAGCCCTTCGTCACCGCCGGCCTGTGCCTCTACCGCGACGGCGAGGACTCCGTCGCGTGGCACGGCGACCGGATCGGCCGCAGCCGCGAGCAGGACACGATGATCGCCATCGTCTCCCTCGGCTCGGCGAGGCACCTCTCCCTTCGCCCTCGCGATGGCGGTGTCTCGCAACGGGTCTCGCTCGGCCACGGAGACCTCGTCGTCATGGGCGGCGCCTGCCAGCGGACCTGGGACCACGCCGTGCCCAAGACCTCGGCCGCCGTCGGGCCCCGCGTCTCGATCCAGTTCCGCGTGGCCGGAGTCCGCTGAGCCGGGTGAGTGATCCCACCCATTCCGCCCGCGACGCGGTGCCGAGATGATGGGTCATGGCGCTCGTCCGAGCCCCATCAGGGCAGGAGGATCCCATGTCCGTTCATCAGCACCCGGACCACACGGTGGCGGCCGTCGACGAGCTCGTGGCCGCAGGCATCATCGACCCGGCAGATCGTGACCGAGCGCTCAGCGTCATCAGCGGCACCGGTCAGGGCAGCACGGGGCGTGGCCGGCTGGCCGGGGAGATCAGCGCCTATGTCGGTGGGGTGCTCGTCTTCACCGCCGCAGCCCTCTTCATCGGCACCCAGTGGTCCCACCTGACCTCCGGCACCCGTGCCGGCCTCGTGGCTGGCGCGGCGGCGGTCCTCGCGGCTGCGGCTGGTGCCGTCGTCGCGCTCGCCCACGGCCCCGGGCAGATCCGCAGGTCCCGGGCTGCCGCGCGTCGGCGGTTGGCCGGCGCCCTGCTCGTGGGCGCCGGCACCTTGGCCGGGTGGGCCGCACACATCGTCGTCACCCAGGTGCTGGGTCACGAAGGCCCGCGGATCGAGGTCTTCGGGTTCGGTGTGGGCCTCGCCGTCCTCCTGCTGGGCTACCTGCTCTCCCCCACTGTCGTGGGTCTGCTCGCTGGCGCCGGGGCGTGGGTCGGCCTCGGGACCTCTCTGGCCACCGGCCGGGAATGGTCCTTCAGCTACGCGCTCTTCAGCGCGCTGCTCCTGATCGCAGCAGTGGCCCTCGTCGCACTTGCGGAGTCGGGTCACCTCTACACGCGACAGACGGGTCGCCTCACCGCCGGGGCCCTCGCCGCAGGTGCCGCCCAGGCGCTCTACGGCGTCTGGGACAACCTCACGCCCGCCTACCTCGCCCTCGGCCTGCTGGCCGTCGTGGCACTCGCCGGGTACGCGGCGACTCGGGCCTGGCCCCATCTGGCGGTCGGCGTCGTGACAGCGACGGCATCGAGCACCCAGGCCGCCTTCGACCTCGGCGAGGGGTCGCTCGGCGTGGCCGGCGCTCTCCTCGTGGCAGGCGTGGTGCTCCTGCTCACGAGTCTCCTGGGCGCCGCCATCCACCGGCGACGCGATCCCGCACGGACCGCCTGACCTCGCGCCCGGATGACGCGGGTGCGGCCCCGCTCAGGCCTCGACGCCCTGCGCATCCCGCTCAGCACGGTTGACCGCCGAGAGGATCGCGCGCAGCGAGGCCTTGACGATCGAGTCGTGCACGCCGACGCCCCACAGCACCCGGTCGCCGACGGCGCACTCGACATAGGCGGCAGCCTTGGAGTCACCACCGGCCGAGAGGGCGTGCTCGGCGTAGTCGAGGACGCGCACGTCGACGCCGAGCGGGGCGAGGGCATCGAGGAAGGCAGCGATCGGGCCGTTGCCGGTGCCGGAGATCTCGACCTCCTGGCCGCCGTCGAGGATGTGCCCCTCGATGCGGTCCAGGCCCGAGTCCTCACCGGTGAGCGTGGAGCGGACCGGCTGGAAGCGACCCCAGCCGTCCTTGTCCTCGCTGTGCAGGTACTCGTCGTTGAAGACCTCCCACAGGGCCAGACCGCTCATCTCGCCACCGTCGGCGTCGGTCTTGCGCTGGACGACGGCAGAGAACTCCATCTGCAGGCGACGCGGCAGGTCCAGACCCTGCTCGGACTTCAGCAGGTAGGCGACGCCGCCCTTGCCGGACTGGCTGTTGACGCGTACGACCGCTTCGTAGGACCGGCCGATGTCGTGCGGGTCGATCGGCAGGTAGGGCACGCCCCAGTCGATGCCGTTGACGTCGGTGCCGGCCTGCTTGGCCCGCACCTCCATGTCCTCGAAGCCCTTCTTGATCGCGTCCTGGTGCGACCCGGAGAAGGCGGTGTACACGAGGTCGCCGCCCCACGGGTGGCGCGGGTGCACGGGCAGCTGGGTGCAGTGCTCGACCGTGCGACGGATCTCGTCCATCTGGGAGAAGTCGATCTGCGGGTCGATGCCTTGGCTGAAGAGGTTCATCCCCAGCGTCACCAGGTCGACGTTGCCGGTGCGCTCGCCGTTGCCGAAGAGGCAGCCCTCGATCCGGTCGGCCCCGGCGAGGTAGCCGAGCTCGGCGGCAGCCACCCCTTCGCCACGGTCGTTGTGCGGGTGCAGCGACAGCACGACGGACTCGCGACGCTCGATGTGGCGGCTCATCCACTCGATCGAGTCGGCGTAGACGTTGGGCGTGGCCATCTCCACCGTCGCCGGCAGGTTGATGATCATCTTGTGGTCCGGCGTCGGGTCGATGACGTCGATGACCTCGTTGCAGATCCGCGCCGCGAAGTCGAGCTCGGTGCCCGTGTAGGACTCCGGCGAGTACTGGTAGTAGACGTCGGTGTCGGGGATGGTCTCCTCGAGCTTCTTGCACAGCCGCGCGCCCTGCAGCGCGATGTCGATGATGCCGTCCTGGTCGCTGTTGAAGACGACCCGACGCTGCAGCACCGACGTCGAGTTGTAGAAGTGGACGATCGCGGTCTTGCTGCCGGCGATGGCGTCGAAGGTCTTCTCGATGAGGTGGTCACGGCACTGCGTGAGCACCTGGATCGTCACGTCGTCGGGGATGTGGCCACCGTCGATGAGCTCGCGGCAGAAGTTGTAGTCGGTCTCGCTCGCGCTCGGGAAGCCGACCTCGATCTCCTTGTAGCCCATCTTGACGAGCAGCTGGAACATCTGCAGCTTGCGCTCGGCGTCCATCGGGTCGATGAGGGCCTGGTTGCCGTCGCGCAGGTCGACCGCGCACCAGCGCGGGGCCTGCGTCATGACCCGGTCGGGCCAGGTGCGGTCGGGCAGCTCGACGGCGATCTGCTCCTGGAAAGGGATGTACTTGCTCACCGGCATCGCGGTGGCCTGCTGGGGGTGGATCATGCTTCGTCCTTCGTCACGTGGGGTCTGCGCTGGTCGGCACCACGAACTCCGCGACGAGGTGGCCGTCTGTCAGGCCTCGCCGCGGCAGAGAAGGAGCAGGTCCGTCCGCATGCCCAGCACGATACTCCTCGCCTCGGGTGACCATGACCCGGGTCACGATGCGGACGAAGGGGGTCCCGTCACCTCACGTGGCGGTAGCGCTTCTCCGGCCGACCGACCCTGCCGTACTGCTGCCGGCCCTCGAGCTCGCCCGTGCCGACGAAGTGCTCGAGGTAGCGCCGGGCGGTCACCCGGGAGAGACCGACCGCCTCGCCGCACTCGGCGGCGGACAGGTCGGGCGTCTCGCGGACCGCCGCGAGGACGAGCTCGCCCGTGTCGGCGCTCAGGCCCTTGGGCAGGGTCGTCGGCCGCGGGGCCGAGGCCGGACCGCCGGCGAAGATCGAGTCGATGTCCTCCTGCCCGGCCTCCTCGTCGACCTGCGCGAGCCGCTCGAGCTCGGCGCGGAAGTCCGCGAGCCGAGCCGCGAGGTCGGGCTGGCCGAAGGGCTTGACGAGGTAGCCGAAGGCGCCGCCCGTGCGCGCCGCCCGCACCTGCTCGACCTCACGGGCCGCGGTCACCATGAGGACACCGACGTCGTGGCCTGCCGCACGCAGCCGACGCAGCACCTCGATGCCGGTCATGTCGGGCAGGTGGACGTCGAGCAGGACGAGGTGCGGGTCGTGCTCGTCGACGGCGTCGAGCGCCTGCTGGCCCGTCGCGGCGGTCGCGACGACGCGGAAGCCGGGCACCATCTCGACGAAGCGGGTGTGCACCTTGACCACGAGGAAGTCGTCGTCGACGACGACCACGTCGAGCTGCTCCATCACTGCTCCTCGCTGCGCGCGGCGCCCAGGGACGCGGTGAAGACGGCCCCGAAGTCACCCTGGGCGACCGACACCCGGCCACCGCCCCGGGAGCATACGGCCTGCACGAGCGCGAGGCCGATGCCCCGACCGGCGGCCCCGCTCGGCTTCGTCGACCACCCGCGCTCGAAGACCCGGTCGACGTCCTCCGGCGGGATGCCTGCGCCCGTGTCGGCGACCCGCACGAGCGGCCCGGTCTCGTCCGTCGTCAGGCGCACCGAGGTCTCGTGGCCGCCATTGGCCCGGGTCGCGTCGAGCGCGTTGTCGATGAGGTTGCCGAGCACGGTGATGACGTCGGCGGCCGTGTCGGGCGCCAGGCGCGGCAGGTGCGACTCGGGCTCGATCGACAGGTCGATGCCGATCTCGGAGGCGGCGGTGACCTTGGCGATGAGCAGCGCGGCCACCCGGGGGTCCTCGACGTAGCGCGTCACCGTCTCGCTGATCTCGGTGCGGCGACGGTTGACGTCGGCGATGAGCGCGACGACCTCGTCGTACTCCCCCAGCTGCACCAGCCCCGAGATCGTGTGCAGCCGGTTGTCGAACTCGTGGGTCTGCGCCCGCAGCGCATCGGTGATGCTCGCCTGGGCCGAGACCTGGCTCTGCAGCGCGAGCAGGTCGCTGCGGTCGACCATCGTCGTCACCGTGCCGACCGGCTTGTCGTCGAAGAAGGTGCGCCGTCGGGTGAGCACGAGGGTCCGGTCGTCGACGACGAGCAGGGTCGGGTCGCTGTCACCCTCGCTGGCGAGGAAGGCGCCGAGCCCGCCGCGCAGGTCGAGGTCGATCACCCGTCGCCCGATGGCGGACTCCCCCACACCGAGCAGCTGCCGGGCGGAGGTGTTGACGAGCGTGAGCTGGCCTGTGGCACTCACCCCGACGACGCCCTCGTGGATGCCGGTGAGCAGGGCCTCCTGGTGGTCGGCGAGCCGGGCGATCTCGGCCGGCTCGAGGCCGCGCGTCTGCCGCCGGATGAAGCGGGAGAGCCCGAAGGCGCCCGCCAGTCCGAGCGCGGCGGCCGCACCGAGGAAGAGCACGAGGTCGGGCGCCGCGTCGAGCAACCGCTCCGACCACGGCGGGTAGTCCTCGACGACCAGCGCGACCCCCTGCACCTGCTCGTCGTCGCCGATGACCGGTGCCTGGCCACCGACGCCCTTGTCCCCGTCGAGCACGATGTCGCCCGACCACGAACGACCGTCGGTGACCGGCACGCCGAGGGTCGCCCGCGTCCCGAGGTCGGTGGCATCGGTCGAGGCGAAGACCGTGCCGTCGCGGCCGACGAGCTGCACGTGCCGGGCACCGGACAGGCTCGCCGCCCGCCCCAGCTGGGCCTCGAGGGCGCGACGGTTACCCCCTTCGACCAGCTCGGAACGCACGACGGGCGTTGCGGCGAGGGACTCGGCGACCGCGAGCATGCGGGTCTGCCGTGAGGAGCGGAAGTCGGAGGTCGACTGCTGGACGGTGATCGCGGCGACCACGACGAGCACGAGGAGCAGCGCGACCACCTGCCACACGAGCAACTGGGCCGCGAGGCTCCACCGGGACCGTGACCGCAAAGACCACAACCTCCTTTGTGTTCGCAATGGTGACGGGGCGCACACGTGGGGGCCACCATCGAGCGTGCCCATCTTTCACCATCCACAGGAAGGCGTGCCGGACATGACCCCCGGACCCCGACGCCGCACCGTGCTGCTCGCCTCGCTCGGCGCGCTGGCGCTCCCTTCGCTCGCCGCGTGCGGCGTGACGCGAGGCGACGACGCCGGCTCGACACGGCTGCGCATGATGATCCCCAACTCCCCCGGCGGCGGCTACGACCTCACCGGCCGCCGAGCGGTCGGCGTCATGGAGGACACCGAGATCACCAAGCGCTTCGAGGTCTTCAACGTCATCGGCGCGGGCGGCACCGTCGCCATGGCGCGGCTGGCCAACGAGCGCGGCAACGAGGACCTCATGATGTCGATGGGGCTCGGCGTCGTCGGCGCGACCCTGACCAACAGGTCCCAGGCACGCGTGTCCGGGATGACCCCGCTCGCCCGGCTCGTCCAGGAGTCCGAGGGCGTCATCGTGCCCGCCGACTCCCCGCACAAGACCATCGACGACCTCGTCGCCGCCTGG
Organism: Janibacter sp. CX7; assembly: GCF_024362365.1. Taxonomy (NCBI): domain Bacteria; kingdom Bacillati; phylum Actinomycetota; class Actinomycetes; order Micrococcales; family Intrasporangiaceae; genus Janibacter; species Janibacter sp. CX7. The sequence goes on from NZ_CP101464.1 coordinate 1,975,873, forward strand.
AAGAAGGACCCCAAGGCGGTGAGCATCGGTGGCGGCTCCTCCCCCGGCGGCCCCGACCATCTCTTCCCCATGGAGTTCGCCAAGGCGGTCGGCATCGACCCGCGCGAGGTCAACTACGTCACCTACGACGGTGGCGGTGACCTGCTCCCCGCCCTCCTCGGCTCGAAGATCAAGGCCGGCATGAGCGGCCTCGGCGAGTACGCCGAGCAGATCAAGAAGGGCCAGGTCAAGGTGCTCGCCGTCTCCGGCGAGAAGCGCATGTCCGGCATCGACGCGCCGACGCTCAAGGAGTCGGACATCGACCTGACCTTCATCAACTGGCGCGGGATCCTCGCCCCGCCGGAGATCTCCGCGGAGCGGCGCGATCAGCTCATCGACCTGCTCCAGCAGATGCACGACACCCCGGAGTGGAGGGACGTGCTCACCAAGAACAACTGGGACGACGCGTGGATGACCGGCGACGAGTTCGGCGACTTCCTCGCCTCCCAGGACAAGCGCGTCGAGACGACCCTGAAGGAGCTGGGCCTGCTGTGAGCGACACGATCCAGACCCCCACCACCCCCGCGCCCGAGCGCGAGCGCGACCTGACCCAGTTCGTCGTCGTCGCCTTCCTCGCGATCGTCGCGACCTTCCTCGTCGTCGACGCGGCCGGGCTGCGCAACGACTTCGCCGAGACCGACCCGGTCGGGCCGAAGTTCTTCCCGTGGTTCGTCGCCGCGATGCTCTACCTCACCGCGGCCCTGCTGAGCGTGGCGATCCTGCGCGGCTCCCTGCCCGAGGAGGAAGGGGGTGAGGACGTCGACCTCGACCAGCGCCCCGACTGGCTCACGGTCCTCAAGCTCGTCGCCGTCTTCGTCTTCCTCATCGCCACCGTCGACCTGCTCGGCTGGGCGATCTCCGGCGCGCTCTTCTTCGCCGGCTGCTCCCTGACCCTCGGCAGCCGCACCTGGGTGCGCGACCTCGTCATCGGCGCCCTCCTGTCGGTGGGCACCTTCTACGCCTTCTACGTCGCCCTCGGCGTCCCGCTGCCGGCGGGCATCCTGGACGGGATCCTCTGATGGACAACCTCACCCACCTCATCGACGGCTTCGGCTCGGCGCTCACGCCGACCAACCTGCTCTTCGCCTGCGTCGGCGTGCTCCTCGGCACCGCGGTCGGCGTCCTGCCCGGCATCGGCCCGGCCATGACCGTGGCACTGCTGCTCCCAATCACCTACAACGTCGAGCCGTCGAGCGCCTTCATCATGTTCGCCGGCATCTACTACGGCGGCATGTACGGCGGGTCGACCACCTCGATCCTGCTCAACACCCCCGGAGAGTCCTCGTCGGTCATCACCGCCATCGAGGGCAACAAGATGGCGAAGGCCGGCAGGGCGGCCCAAGCCCTGGCCACGGCGGCCATCGGCTCCTTCATCGCCGGCGCGATCGGCACGGCGCTGCTGACCTTCTTCGCGCCGTGGATCGCGGTGCAGGCCGTCAAGCTCGGCGACCCGTCCTACCTCGCGATCATGGTCCTGGCCCTCGTGGCCGTCACCGCGGTCCTCGGCAGCTCGAAGCTGCGCGGGTTCATCGGGCTCTTCCTCGGCCTGGCCGTCGGCATCGTCGGCATCGACTCGCTCACCGGTCAGAGCCGCGCGACCTTCGGGATCCCGCTGCTCGGCGACGGCATCGACATCGTCGTCGTGGCCGTCGCGATCTTCGCCATCGGCGAGGCCCTGTGGGTCGCGGCCTTCCTGCGCCGCCGGCCCCAGGAGATCATCCCCGTGGGCCGGCCGTGGATGGGCAAGGACGACTTCAAGCGCTCGTGGAAGCCGTGGCTGCGCGGTACCGCCTTCGGCTTCCCCTTCGGCGCGGTGCCGGCCGGTGGCGCGGAGCTGCCGACCTTCCTCTCCTACATCACCGAGCGCAAGCTCTCGAAGCACCCCGAGGAGTTCGGCAAGGGCGCCATCGAGGGTGTCGCCGGTCCGGAGGCCGCCAACAACGCCTCCGCCGCCGGCACGCTCGTGCCGATGCTGGCCCTCGGTCTGCCGACCAATGCGACGGCCGCGATCATGCTCGCCGCGATGATGGGCTACGGCATCCAGCCCGGACCCGCGCTCTTCGAGTCCGAGAGCACTCTCGTGTGGACGCTCATCGCGAGCCTCTTCATCGGCAACTTCCTGCTGCTCGTGCTCAACCTGCCGCTCGCGCCCCTGTGGGCCAAGCTGCTGCGCACCCCGCGTCCGTACCTCTACGCCGGCATCCTCTTCTTCGCCTCGCTCGGCGCGCTCGCGGTCAACCTGCAGTGGTTCGACCTGGCCCTGCTGCTCTTCTTCGGCCTCGTCGGCCTGGGCATGAGGCGCTTCGCGATCCCGGTGCTGCCGCTGATCATCGGCGTCATCCTCGGCCCCCGCCTGGAGGAGAACCTGCGCAAGACGCTGCTGCTGTCCAGCGGCGACTGGAGCGGCCTCTTCAGCGAGCCCGCCGCGGTCGTCGTCTACGGCATCATCGTCATCGGCTTCATCGGCATGGTGGTCGCGGGCTTCGTCCGTGGCCGCAAGGACACCACGACCTCGGAGGTCTCGGCATGACCATCGTCATCGGATACACCCCGGAGCCGGCCAGCGCCCAGGCTCTCGAGCGCGGCCTGACCGAGGCCCGGCTGCGCGGCGAGGACGTGCTCCTCGTCAACGCGACGAAGGGAGACGCCTTCGTCGACACCCGCTACGGCCAGCAGGGCGACATCGCCCGGGTCCGCGAGCAGCTCGAGGCGTCGGGTCTCACCTTCGAGATCAGCCAGCCGATGGGACCCGACATCGCCGACCTCGTCCTCGACGAGGCCGAGCGGGTCGGCGCCTCGCTCATCGTCATCGGCCTGCGGCACCGCACGCCGGTCGGCAAGCTCCTGCTCGGCTCGACCGCCCAGCGGATCCTGCTCGACGCCACCTGCCCGGTGCTGGCGGTCAAGCCTCCGCGCTGAGGCCGCGACCCACCGCTCGACAAGAAAAACTGCCCCTTCGCAAGAGTTCCAAACTCGTGCGAAGGGGCAGTTTTCCGGGTCACCCGAGAATCGTGCGGCCCGTGGGGTTGCGGGTCAGCCCTGGCGTGCCACCAGCGCCTCGGCGATCTGGACCGCGTTGAGGGCGGCGCCCTTGCGCAGGTTGTCCCCGACGACGAAGAGCGTCAGGCCCTTGCCGTCGGCGACCGACTGGTCGGCGCGGATGCGACCGACGAAGACCTCGTCCTTGCCGGTGGCCTCGAGCGGGTTGGGCACGGCCGTGACGACGACGCCGTCGGCGGCCTCGAGGATCTCGGTCGCGCGCTCGGGCGTGATCGGGCGCTCGAACTCGGCGTGGATCGCCAGCGAGTGGCCGCTGAAGACGGGCACGCGCACGCAGGTGCCGGAGACGCGCAGGTCGGGGATGTGCAGGATCTTGCGCGACTCGTTGCGCAGCTTCTGCTCCTCGTCGGTCTCGAGGGTGCCGTCGTCCTGGACGGACCCGGCGATCGCGACGACGTTGAAGCCGACGGGCACCTCGTAGACCTGCGGGGCCGGCAGCGTCAGGGCGCTGCCGTCGCGGGCGAGGTCCTTGGGGTCGCCGGAGGCGTAGCCGCCGCGCAGCTGGCTGTCGAGCTCGGTCAGGCCGGCGCCGCCGGAGCCGGAGACGGCCTGGTAGGTGGCGACGCGAAGGGCGACCAGGCCCGCCTCGTCGTGCAGCGGCTTGAGCACCGGCATCGCGGCCATGGTCGTGCAGTTGGGGTTGGCGATGATGCCCTTGGGCAGGTCGTCGAGGTCGCCCGAGTTGACCTCGGAGACGACGAGCGGGACCTCGGGGTCCTTGCGCCAGGCGCTCGAGTTGTCGACCACGGTGGCGCCGGCGGCCGCGACCTTGGGCGCCCACTCCTTGCTCGTGGACCCGCCGTTGGAAAACAGCGCGATGTCGAGACCGGAGAAGTCGGCGGTCGCGGTGTCCTCGACGGTCACCTCCTCGCCCTTCCACGGCAGGGTCGACCCTGCGGACCGGGCAGAGGCGAAGTAGCGGATCGAGGTGACGGGGAAGTCCCGCTCCTCGAGCAGCGTGCGCATGACCTGTCCGACCTGGCCGGTGGCTCCAAAGACTCCGATGTGCATGGGCCAAGGATAGGCGTCGGGGCCTGAACACCCACATCGTGTTCAGGCCCCGGACGCGGTGGAGCAGGTCAGGCGGTCGGCGTGTCGTCCGTCCGCGTGTCCGTGTCGCCCTGCTCGGTGGTCGTCGAGGGGCCACCGTTGGCGACGACCGGCACGACCTTGTCGCGGTCGATGCCCGCGCCGGGCTCGGCATGGTCGATCGACAGGACGAAGTCGTCGCCGTGCTCCTTGACCCCCGCGACGACGGCCTGCTTGAGGGCCTCGCGGGCGTAGGCGCGGCGCACCGCCATCGGGTCGGTCTGCAGATCCTTGACCAGTGCGACCGCCATGCCGATCATGATCAGCACGAAGGGCAGGGCCGCGATGATCGTGATCTGCTGCAGACCGGTCAGTGAGTCCTCGCCGCCGATCGTGAGCATGATCGCCGCGGCCGCACCCGTGGCGACACCCCAGAAGACGACCGTGAACTTGTTGGGCTCGAGCGTGCCGCGCTCGCTCAGCGAGCCCATGACGATCGAGGCCGCGTCGGCACCCGAGACGAAGAAGATCGCCACGAGGACCATGACGAGGATCGAGGTGACCCCCGCCCAGGGCATCGAGTCGAGGAGCGCGAAGAGCGTGCTCTCCTCGCCGTCGCCGAACTTGTCGAGCGTCGCGCCCATCTCCTGCGCCTTGATGGCGGCGCCACCGAAGATCGCGAACCAGATGAGGCTCACCGTGCTCGGGACGAGCAGGACGCCGGTGACGAACTCACGGATGGTGCGGCCGCGGGAGATGCGGGCGATGAACATGCCGACGAAGGGGGTCCAGCTGACCCACCAGGCCCAGTAGAAGATCGTCCATCCGGACAGCCACGACTTGATGCCGTGCTCGCCCTGCGCGTTGGTGCGCGCGGAGTACTCCATGAGGTGGTGGAAGTAGGTGCCGAGCGACGTCGGGACGAGGTTGAGGATGAAGATCGTCGGGCCGAGGACGAAGACGAAGAGCGCCAGGACGAAGGCCAGCACCATGTTGGTGTTGGACAGCCACTGGATGCCCTTCTCGACGCCGGACACGGCGGAGAAGATGAAGCAGATGGTCAGCACCACGATGATCAGCACGAGCACCGTGTTGGTCACGTCGTCGGCCCAGCCGACGATCTTGGCACCGGAGGCGATCTGCAGGGCGCCCAGGCCCAGCGAGGTCGCCGAGCCGAAGAGCGTGGCGAAGATCGCGAAGATGTCGATGACCTTGCCCACCGGGCCGTTGACCTGGCGCTTGCCGATGAGCGGCTCGAAGACCGCGCTGATCGTCAGGCCGCGGCCCTTGCGGAAGACGCCGTAACCGATGGCCAGACCGGCCACCGTGTAGATCGCCCACGGGTGCAGGGTCCAGTGGAAGAGCGTGGTCGCCATCGCGGTGCGGGTCGAGCTGTCGTTGCCCGCCTCACCGGTGCCGGGCGGCGGGGTGATGTAGTGGGCCAGCGGCTCGGCCGCACCCCAGAACATCAGGCCGATGCCCATGCCGGCGGAGAACATCATCGCGATCCACGAGATGGTGCGGAACTCCGGCTCCTCGCCGTCGGCGCCGAGCGGGATGTTGCCGTACTTGCTCGCCGCGAGCCAGATGACGAAGAAGACGAAGCCGGTGGACGCGAGGGCGAAGAGCCAGCCGGTGTTGGTCACGACCCAGTCCAGGCCGCTGGCCGAGGCATCGGACAGCGACGAGGTGCTGATGACGCCCCAGAGCACGAAGGCGAGGGACAGCACGGCGGTGATGCCGAAGACGATCCAGTCGATCCCCAGCTTGTCCTGCTTGCGGATGATCCGGGGCTCGAGAGCCGGGTGGTCCACCCGGCGGGTGTCGCGCGGCGGCGCGTTGCGTCCGGAGGTCGAGGTCTGCGTAGGTTCAGTCACGTGTCAGGTGGGCCCAGCGCACACGCGGGCCACTCCTCCCGTAGGCGATTGAGATGGCGTATGCCGCTCGAGAATCACCCGGGCGACCCTCCACCTTGGCCCGAGGAGGTCAGAGAACCCAAACCGTCGTGACCTTTTCGTGACCTCAGAAGCCCAGTCGCTGCAGCTGCTTCGGGTCGCGCTGCCAGTCCTTGGCCACCTTGACGTGCAGGTCGAGGAAGACCTTCTCCCCCAGCAGCCGCTCGATCCCCTGGCGGGCCGTCGTGCCGACCTCGCGCAGCCGCGAGCCTCCCCGACCGATGATGATCGCCTTCTGGCTGTCGCGCTCGACGAAGACGTTGACCCGCACGTCGAGCATCGGGTCGTCCTCGGGCCGACCCTCGCGGGGCACGATCTCCTCGACGACGACGGCCAGGCTGTGCGGGAGCTCGTCGCGCACGCCCTCGAGGGCCGCCTCGCGGACGAGCTCGGCGATCATCTTCTCCTCGTCCTCGTCGGTCAGCTGGTCCTCGGGGTAGAGCGGGGCCGGCGAGGGCGGCAGGTGCTCGGCGAGCACCCGCAGCACGTCGTCGACCTGGTCGCCGCGCACGGCCGAGCACGGGACGATCGCGGTCCAGTCGCCGAGCTGGTCGATGGCGATGAGGTGCTCGGCGAGCCGCTCGCGGTCGACGGAGTCGCTCTTGGTCGCGATGGCGACGACGGGCACCCGCTTGGCCCGCTGCAGCTCGGCGAGGTCCTTGGCGATAAAGGTGTCTCCGGGCCCGATCCGCTGGTCGGCCGGCAGGCAGAAGCCGATGACGTCGACCTCGAGCAGGGTCTCGCGGACGAGGTCGTTGAGCCGCTCGCCGAGCAGCGTGCGCGGCTTGTGCAGCCCGGGTGTGTCGACGAGGACGAGCTGCTCGTGGTCGCGCGTGACGATGCCACGGATCGTGTGCCGGGTCGTCTGCGGCTTGCTGGAGGTGATGGCCACCTTGTCGCCGACGAGCGCGTTGGTCAGCGTCGACTTGCCGGCATTGGGCCGCCCGACGAGGCAGGCGAAGCCCGCGCGCCACTGGCCCTGGGTCTGCTCGTCCATGCTCATGCCCCGATCTGGTCGTGCTCGCGTGCCTGGTCGTCGGCGGGGTCGACCCGCTCGACGATGACCGTCGCGATGCGGTGCTGTCGTCCCGACATCTTCTCAGCCGTGAGGGAGAGACCGCCCACCTCGCAGCGGGCGCCGACGATCGGCACCCGTCCGGTGATCTTGCCGATGAGGCCGCCGACGGTGTCGACCTCCTCCTCGTCGATCGTCACCTCGAAGAGCTCGGCGAGGTCGTCGACGTGCATGCCGGCCGGCACCCGCGTGCGGCCGTCGTCGAGCTCCTCGACCCCGGGCCCCTCGCGGTCGTACTCGTCGGTGATCTCGCCGACGATCTCCTCGAGGATGTCCTCGATCGTCACCAGGCCGGCGGTGCCGCCGTACTCGTCGACGACGATCGCGGCGTGGATCTGGTCGCGCTGCATCTCGCGCAGCAGCTGGTCGACGGGCTTGCTGTCGGGGACGAAGGGGGCCGGCCGCATGAAGTCCTCGACGGCCCGGTCGCGCACCTCCTCGTCGGCGAGCAGCCGGCGCACGACGTCCTTGAGGTAGAGCAGGCCGACGATGTCGTCGCTCGACTCCCCGACGACCGGGACCCGGGAGAACCCCGAGCGGATGAAGAGGTTGAGCGCCTTGCGCGCCGGCTTGTCCGACTCGATGGTGATCATGTCGGTCCGCGGCACCATCACCTCGCCGGCAAGGGTGTCACCGAGCTCGAAGACCGAGTGGAGCATGTCGCGCTCCTCGTCCTCGATGAGCTCCGACTCCCCCGCGAGATCGAGCAGGTCACGCAGCTCCGCCTCGGAGCGGAAGGGCCCGTCACGGTAGCCACGGCCCGGCGTGACGGCATTGCCGATGGTGACGAGCAGGCGGGCAACCGGCCCGAGGACCCGCCGCAGCCCGACGACGAAGGGGGCGGCCGCCAGGGCCACCGCGGTGCTGTGCTGCTGGCCCAGGGTGCGCGGCGAGACGCCGACGAGCACGAAGGTCACGACGACCATGATCGCCGCCGACACGAGCAGCGCCACCCAGGTGCGCTCGACCTCCTCGACGACGACGAGCGTGATGAGCACGGCGGCACTCGCCTCGGCGGTCGCGCGGAGGAAGGCGAGCACGGAGATGTGCCCCGCGCTGTCGGCGAGGACCTGGCGCAGGGCCGCGGCGCCGCGCCGCCCTTCGCTCTCGGCCTCGTCGGCCGCGACCCGCGACGCGGAGATGATCGCGGCGTCGGCGAGGGTGAGGACGAAGGCGGCGACGATCGCGGCGACCGCGCCGACGAGCAGGCTCGTCACGCCTCGGCCTCCCGGCCCCGCCCGGCGAGGAAGGTGAGCAGGAGCTGGCGCTGCAGCTCGAACATCTCGCGCTCCTCCTCCGGCTCGGCGTGGTCGTAGCCGAGCAGGTGGAGGATGCCGTGGGTCGTGAGCAGCAGCATCTCCTCGATCGCAGCGTGACCGGCCGTCACCGCCTGCTTCTCGGCGACGGAGGGGCACAGCACGATGTCGCCGAGGACGCCCTCCATCGGCGCCTCGCCCTCGCGCCCGGGCCGCAGCTCGTCCATGGGGAAGCTCATGACGTCGGTCGGGCCCGCGAGGTCCATCCACTGCTCGTGCAGGACGGTCATCGTCGCCTCGTCGACGAAGCGGATGCACAGCTCGGCCTGCGGGTGCACCCGCATCTGCTCGAGCACATAGCGGCTGATGTCGACGAACTCGGTCTCGTCGACGACGTGGTCGGTCTCGTTGAGCACGTCGATGCTCATGCGCGCTCCCCCTTCGTGGCGTCGTAGCGGTCGTAGGCACCGACGATCTCGCCGACGAGGCGGTGGCGCACGACGTCGGCGGCGTCGAGGTGCGCGAAGTGCACGCCGTCGATGTCGGTGAGGATGCGCTGGACCACCTTGAGCCCGGACTGGGTGCCGCCGGGCAGGTCGACCTGGCTGGTGTCCCCCGTGACGACCATCTTGGAGCCGAAGCCGAGGCGGGTGAGGAACATCTTCATCTGCTCGGGCGAGGTGTTCTGCGCCTCGTCGAGGATGATGAAGGAGTCGTTGAGCGTGCGACCGCGCATGAAGGCCAGCGGCGCCACCTCGATGGTCCCGGCGGCCATGAGCCGCGGGATCGTCTCGGGGTCGATCATGTCGTGCAGCGCGTCGTAGAGCGGGCGCAGGTAGGGGTCGATCTTGTCGTTGAGCGTGCCGGGCAGGAAGCCGAGCTTCTCCCCCGCCTCGACCGCCGGCCGGGTGAGGATGATCCGGTTGACCTGCTTGGCCTGCAGGGCCGCCACGGCCTTGGCCATGGCGAGATAGGTCTTGCCGGTGCCGGCCGGGCCGATGCCGAAGACGACGGTGTTGTCGCCGATCGCGTCGACGTAGTGCTTCTGCCCCAGCGTCTTGGGCCGGATCGTGCGGCCGCGGTTGGAGACGATGTTGGTCGTCAGCACGTCGGCGGGCCGCTCGCGGGTCTGGCCGCGCAGCATGGTGATCGAGCGCTCGACGGCGTCCCTGTTGAGGGGCTGCCCGGCCTCGAGGATCTCGATGAGCTCGTCGAGCAGGCGGTCGATGACCTCGAGGTCACCGCTCGGCCCCTGGAGGCGGAACTCGTTGCCGCGCACGAGGATCTCGGTGCGCGGGAAGGCTCGCTCCATCGTCCGCAGGAGCTCGTCGGTCGGGCCGAGGAGGCTGACCATCTGGATGTTGTCGGGCAGGACGATGGTCTGCTGGACCCGGGGGGCGGTGCCGGGGGCACCCGCGCGGGGGTCGTCGGTGATCGCGTCGAGGGCGCGCAGGTCGGGCTGGTCTGATGAGGGCATCGTGCTGCTGATTCTACGGGCTCGGCGCCGGGGCGATCATCGCCAGCGGCCCATCGCGCTGAGCACGGCGATGGCTGCCGGGCCTGCGGTGGAGGCGCGCAGGACCTCGCTGCCCAGCCGCACCGGCTGCGCACCGGCGGCGACGAATCGCTCGAGCTCCTGCGGCGAGATCCCGCCCTCGGGCCCGACGACGAGGAGGACCTCCCCTGCGCCCGGCAGGTCCGCCGTGGCCAGCGGGAGGGTGGCGTCCTCGTGCAGGACGAAGGGGGTGGCCCCGGCGAAGCGCTCGACGAGCCCCGCGCTGCCGACGAGCTCCTCGACGTGCGGCCAGCGGCCGCGGCGCGACTGCTTGGCAGCGCGCTCGACGACATGGGTCCACTTGCGCCGGCCCTTGTCGACCTTGGGCCCCTTCCACCGCACGATCGACCGGTCGGCCTGCCACGGCACGACGGCGTCGACGCCGAGCTCGGTGGCCGCCTCGACGGCGTCCTCGTCGCGGCCGTCCTTGGCCAGGGCCTGCACGAGCACGAGGCGAAGGGAGGGCTCCGGCTCGTCGGCCCGCCCCAGCACCCGCAGGCGCACGAGGTCGCGACCGACCTCGGTCACCTCGGTGAGCACCCGCGCCCCGTGCCGGTCGGCGACGAGCACCTCCTCGCCCACGCCGAGACGGACGACGGTCGCCGCGTGGTGGGCCTCGGGGCCGGTGAGCTCGACGAGCGCGTCAGGGGCGAGGCCGTCGAGGGCACCGGGGTCGACGAGGAAGAGCGGTGCGGTCACCGGGGTCAGCGACCCTTGAAGGCGTGGCGCAGGCGCCCGACGAAGCCGGAGTCGACGTCGTCGAGCTCGCCGTCGGGCTGCTCCTCGTCACGGGCTGCCGCGAGCTCGCGGAGCAGGCGCTCCTGCTCGTCGTCGAGGCGGGTCGGCGTGCGCACGTCGACGTGGATGACGAGGTCGCCGCGGCCCTCGCGCCGCAGGTGCGTCACACCGAGCCCGGGCAGGACGATCGTGTCGCCCGGCTGGGTGCCGCGCTTGATGGTGATCTCCTGCTCGCCGTCGAGGGTGGCGAAGCTCATCGTCACGCCGAGGGCGGCTGCGGTCATCGGCACGGCGACCGAGGCGTGCAGGTCGTCGCCACGGCGGGTGAAGGTCTCGTGCTGACGCACGCGCAGCTCGACGTAGAGGTCGCCGGCCGGCCCACCACCGGGACCGACCTCCCCTTCGCCCTCGAGGTGGATGCGGGTGCCGTCGTCGACGCCGGCGGGGATGCGCACCTTCATCGAGCGGCGGCTGCGCACCCGGCCCTGGCCGGAGCACTCGTGGCAGGGGTTGGGGATGACCTCGCCGAAGCCCTGGCAGGTGGGGCACGGACGGCTGGTCATGACCTGGCCGAGGAAGGAGCGCTGGACCTGCTGAACCTCGCCGCGGCCGCCACAGGTGTCGCAGGTGCGTCGGCCGGTGCCCGGCTGGGCGCCGTCGCCGCTGCACGAGCCGCAGACGACGGCCGTGTCGATCGTCAGCTCCTCCTGGCCGCCGAAGACCGCGGTCGCGAGGTCGATCTCGAGGCCGACGAGTCCGTCCTGGCCGCGCGCCGAGCGGGAGCGCGGACCGCGCCCGGCGCCGCCGGCCGCCTGCCCGAAGAACTGCTCCATGATGTCGCTGAAGGTGAAGCCGGCGCCGAAGCCGTCGTGCTGGCCGCCGTAGGGGTCACCGCCCATGTCGTACTGGCGGCGCTTCGTCTCGTCGGAGAGGACGTCGTAGGCCTGCGAGACCCGCTTGAACTGCTCCTCGGCCTCCGGGCCGGGGTTGACGTCGGGGTGCAGGGTGCGGGCCAGCTTGCGGTAGGCCCGCTTGATCTCCTCGGGCGTCGCCTCGCGGCTGACGCCCAGGTCCTCGTAGTAGTCGTTCACGCGTGACGTCCTCGGTGGGTGGTGGGGGTCGGGTGGTTGTGCGCGGTGCGGTCGCCCGTCAGGCGTCCACGATCCGCGAGAGATAGGTGGCGACGGCGCGCACCTGCGCCATGGCCGCCGGGTAGTCCATGCGGGTGGGGCCGAGCACACCGACGGCGCCGACCTGCTCGTCGCCGGAGCCGTAGCCGGAGGTGACGAGCGAGGTGCCCTGCAGCCCGGACACGGGATTTTCGGAGCCGATGCGCACCGAGACGCCGGCCGCGGTCTGACCGGCCTCGACGCTCAGCAGCTTGAGCAGGACGACGTGCTGCTCGAGCGCGTCGAGCACCGGCTCGAGGGTCATCGGGAAGTCGCTCGAGCTGCGCGCGAGGTTGGCGGTGCCGGCGAGCGTCACCTTGGTCACGCGCTCCTGCGCGAGGGCGTCCTCGACGGCCGCGATGACCCCGGCCGTCAGGGCATCCTCGGTCTCGTCGTCCTCGCCGGCCAGGGTGCGCAGCGCGGTGATCGCGTCGGCGAGCCGCAGGTCGCGGGTCGCGGCGTTGATCCGGCCGCGCGCACGTGCGAGGGCCTCGGCGCCCTGGCTGCTCAGGTAGTCGACGCTCGTCGGCACGATGCGCTGCTCGACGCGGCCGGTGCCCATGATGACGACGACCATGAGCCGGGTCTCGCTCATCGGGACGAGCTCGATGTGCTTGACCGTGCTGCGGGTGAGCGAGGGGTACTGCACGACCGCGACCTGGCGGGTCAGGGTCGACAGCAGCCGCACGGTGCGCTCGAGGACGACGTCGAGCTCGTCGGCGCCCTCGAGGTAGTCGGTGATCGCCGCCCGCTCGCCGCGCGACATCGGGCGGATCGCCTGGAGCCGGTCGACGAAGAGCCGGTAGCCGGCGTCGGTGGGGATGCGCCCGGCCGAGGTGTGCGGCGCGATGATCAGTCCCTCGTCCTCGAGGGCGGCCATGTCGTTGCGCACGGTCGCCGCCGAGACGTTGAGCTGGTGGCGGTCGAGCAGCGCCTTGGAGCCGACCGGCTCCGAGGTCTGCACGTAGTCCTCCACGATGGCGCTGAGCACGGCCATCCGCCGCTCCTGGCTCATGACGTCCTCCTTCGTCACCCACTCCGGGACCGCTGGCACTCGGTCCACCTGAGTGCCAAGTCTACGACCGTCGGAGGCATTCCAACGACCCCGGCGTGCCGCGCCGACCACTCCCCCGGTGTGCGCCTACGGTCACCCCTCGTGAGCGATCGATACGGCAAGGACGTGCTCTCCGGCGACTGGAAGTCGAAGGGCAGGCTGGCGCGGCCCACCTCCCGTGCCCTCGAGGCCACCCGCGGAACGGTCGTCGAGGACGTCGAGACCGGGTGGGTCGGCGCCGTCGTCGCGGTGGAGAAGGCGGGCGGCGTGCACGTCGTCCACCTCGAGGACCGCCGCGGCAAGGTGAGGGCCTTCCCGCTCGGCGGCGGCTTCCTCGTCGACGGCGCCCCGGTATCGCTCACGGCACCGAAGGGAGCCCAGCGCGCCGCCCTCGCCGCGGCCGAGCAGCAGGCCTCCCGCACCGCGAGCGGCTCCGTCGCCGTCCACGACGCCAAGGCCAGGGTCGCCATCGGGTCGCGGATCTTCGTCGAGGGCCGCCACGACGCCGAGCTCGTCGAAAAGGTGTGGGGCCACGACCTGCGGGTCGAGGGTGTCGTCGTCGAGATGCTCGACGGTGTCGACGACCTCGCCGCCGCCATCCGCGACTTCGCACCGGGCAGGGGCCGCCGGATGGGCGTGCTCGTCGACCACCTCGTGCCCGGCAGCAAGGAGTCCCGGATCGTCGCCGAGGCCAACAAGGTCGCGCCCGAGCACGTGCTCGTCCTCGGCCACCCCTATGTCGACGTGTGGCAGTCGGTGCGCCCCCAGCGCCTCGGCATGGACGCCTGGCCGACGATCCCGCGCTCCATGGAGTGGAAGCGCGGCATCTGCGCGCACCTCGGCTGGGCCCACGACTCCCAGGCCGACATCGCCCGCGCCTGGAAGCAGATCCTCGGCACGGTCCGCTCCTACGCCGACCTCGAGCCCGCCCTCCTCGGCCGCGTCGAGGAGCTCATCGACTTCGTCACCGCCCCCGAGGGCTGAGGAGCGAGCGCCAGCACGCCTCGATGCCGGCCTGGCCGGGAAGTCCGAGTCCGGCCGGGAAACCTGCTGGTGGCCGGGCTATTGCGCGGTCACCAGCAGACTTCCCGGCCACGGACGAGCTTCCCGGCCAAGGTGACTCGGCTCAGGACGGCGAGCGAAGGGGGATGTCGGCGCACATCAAGCCGAAGTCAGGCACGACAACGTGCGTCCCAGGAAGACGAAGGACTTCGGCGGGCGCCGACGTCCCCCTTCGCCCACCGGACCCTTCGCCCACCGGACCCGTCTCCCGCCGGAGCCTTCGCCCGAAGGATCAGTCCTTGGGGCCGCCGGCGACGTAGATGACCTGGCCGGAGACGAAGCCGGCCTCCTCGGACAGGAGGAAGGAGGCGGTGGCGGCGATGTCCTCGGGCTGGCCGACACGGCCGACGGGGGTCTCCTTGGCCGCGTGGGCGAGGAAGTCCTCGAAGGGCACGCCGATGCGCTCGGCGGTCGCGGCCGTCATGTCCGTCTGGATGAAGCCGGGGGCGATCGCGTTGGCGGTCACGCCGAACTTGCCGAGCTCGATGGCCAGGGTCTTGGTGAAGCCCTGCATGCCGGCCTTGGCGGCGGAGTAGTTCGTCTGGCCGCGGTTGCCGAGGGCCGAGGTCGAGCTGAGGTTGACGATGCGGCCGTACTTCTCCGCGGTCATGTGGGCCTGGGCCGCCTTGGTCATGAGGAAGGCACCACGCAGGTGGACCGCCATGACCGAGTCCCAGTCGTCGACGGACATCTTGAAGAGCATGTTGTCGCGGATGATGCCCGCGTTGTTGACGAGCAGCGTCGGGGCACCGAGCTCCTCGGCGACGCGGGCGACGCCCGCCTCGACCTGCTCGGCGTCGGAGACGTCCACGCCCACGGCCAGGGCGGTGCCACCCCCTTCGGTGATCTCGTCGACGACGACCTGGCAGGCCGACTCGTCGAGGTCGAGGACGGCCACGTGGTGACCGTCGGTGGCGAGACGAAGGGCGATGGCGCGGCCGATGCCGCGCGCGGCCCCGGTGACGATGGCGGTGCGAGTCGTGGTCATGCCCTCATCGTGCGTCATGGGATCCGGTGCCGCACAGGGGCGTCCGCCGACCGGTCACCGCCGGCGGATGCGGCTCGCCGGCCACCGCGGCTCGGTCGGGAGCATCCAGCCACGCTTGCGCGCGAGCAGGCAGACCCCGCCGCCGACGACGAGCGCGCCGAGCGAGGCGAGCGGTCCGGTGGTCATGAGGTGGAGCAGGACGAGGGTCGCGCCCCCGGCGAAGGCCGCCGTGGCGTAGAGCTCGGAGCGCTGGAGGATCACCGGCACGTTGCCGAGCATCATGTCGCGCACGACGCCGCCACCGCAGGCGGTGATGACGCCGAGCAGGATGGCCGGGAACCAGTGGATGTCGGCGAGCAGCGCCTTCTGCGTGCCGACGACCGCCCAGGTGCCGAGGGCCACGCCGTCGATCCAGGGGAAGACCTGACGCCACCGGCGCCCCTCGAGCGGGACGAGGAAGGAGATGGCCGCCGCGACGAGGGCCACCGTCAGGTAGCGCAGGTCGGTCAGGGCGACCGGCTGCACGTTGAGCAGCACGTCGCGGATCGCGCCGCCGCCGAGCGCGGAGACGACGGCCAGCACCGAGAAGCCGACGGGGTCGAGCTGGTAGCGGCGGGCGACGGCTCCGCCGAGCAGGCCGTTGGCGAAGACACCGAGCAGGTCGACGAAGGCGATGAGGTCGGGGATCTCGGGCACGTCAGGCACCGGCACCCCCGACGAGGTGGTGGACGACGGTGTCGGCGAGCAGCCGCCCGCGACGGGTGAGCACGACGCTCCCCCGTACGGCCTCGCGACCGTCGACGAGTCCGTCGGCGACGAGTCCGGCGACGGCCCGGCGACCCTGCTGCGTGAGGCGATCGGTCGGCAGGCCCTCGCGCAGCCGCACCCCGAGCAGGACCTCCTCGTCGGCCCGCTGCTCCGGCGTCAGCTCCTCGCGCTCCGCGGCCGGGTCACCCTCGGCCAGCGCCTTGGCCCAGGTCGCGGGGTGCTTGAGGTTCCACCAGCGCACCCCGTCGACGTGGCCGTGCGCGCCGGGCCCGACGCCCCACCAGTCGTGGCTGCGCCAGTAGGCGATGTTGTGCCGGCACCGGTCGGCGGGCGTGCGGGCCCAGTTGCTGATCTCGTACCAGGCGTAGCCGGCGTCGGCGAGCAGCTCGTCGGCGAGCTCGTACTTGTCGGCCTCGTCGTCGCCCGTCGGCATCGGCAGCTCGCCGCGGCGCACCCGGGCGGCCATCTTGGTGCCGTCCTCGACGGTCAGCGCGTAGGCCGACAGGTGGTCGGGCGCCAGGCCCACCGCGGTCTCGAGGGAGGTGCGCCACTGCTCGAGGCTCTCCCCCGGCGTGCCGTAGATGAGGTCGAGGCTCACGGCCAGGTCGGCGGCACGGGCCGCGGCGACGGCCCGGGAGACGTTGGCCGGGTCGTGGGTGCGGTCGAGCGTCGCGAGCACCTGCGGCACCGACGACTGCATGCCGATGCTCGCCCGGGTGAAGCCCCCGTCCGCGAGGACCCGCAGCGACTCCTCGGTGACGCTGTCGGGGTTGGCCTCCGTCGTCACCTCGACGTCGTCGGCCAGCCCCCACCGCTCGCGCACGGCGTCGAGGAAGCGCACGAGGTCCTGCGGCGGCAGCAGCGTCGGGGTACCCCCGCCGACGAAGACCGTCGAGACCGGCCGGTCGTCACCCACGGACCGCACCGCGAGGTCGAGCTCGGCGATCGCGGCGTCGACATAGGTGGCGACGCTCGCCCCCTTCGCCCCGCCGACGGGGCCCAGCTCGGTGGCGGTGTAGGTGTTGAAGTCGCAGTACCCGCACCGGACCGTGCAGAAGGGCACGTGCAGGTAGATGCCGAAGGGGGGACGCACCGGCTCATCCTCCCACCGATAGCGTGGGCGCCATGACCCGGTGGATCGAGCTCGACGGCGTCGTCAACATGCGAGACCTCGGCGGGCTGCCCACCCGCGACGGACGCACCACCCGCGAGGGCCGGCTGATCCGCAGCGACAACCTGCAGGACCTGAGCGAAGGGGACGTGCGTCGCCTCGTCGACGAGCTCGGGGTGAGCGACGTCGTCGACCTGCGCAGCCACGTCGAGTACGAGGTGACCGGAGCGGGTCCGCTGCGCGCCACCGCGCTGACGCACCACCACCACAGCCTGCTGCGCGAGGACCGCGACCCCGACGAGACGATCGAGCAGGCCCTGGCCGTCCGGTGGGGCCGGCAGGACCACTCGCCCCGGGACGGCGCCTTCTGGGCCCGGCACTACACGGGCTACCTCACGGCCCGGCCCGACTCGGTGGCGGCGGCACTGGCTGCCGTCCGCGACAGCACGGGCGCCACGGTCGTCCACTGCGCGGCGGGCAAGGACCGCACCGGCACCGTGGTCGGCATGGCTCTCGTCGTCGCGGGCGTGCCCGCCGAGGTCGTCATCGACGACTACGTGCGCACGGCCGAGCGCCTCGAGCGGATCATGGACCGGCTCTCGAGCGTCGAGCCCTATGCGCGCACGCTGCCGACGCACAGCCTCGAGGACCAGCTGCCACGGCGCGAGTCGATGGAGGCCGTGCTCGCGCACCTCGAGTCGGAGTTCGGCGGTGCCGAGGGGTGGCTCGAGGCCGCGGAGTGGTCGCGGGAGCAGGTCGCGCGGCTGCGCGACCGGCTCGTCGGGTGAGGCTCAGGCCTTCTTCGGCTTGGCGGTGACGTAGACCGGGATGACGCCCTCGACGACGACGACCCCGTCGGTGCGCACGGCCTTGACCCGGATGTCGACGTCGTAGGGAGCCTCGCCCGCCCACTGCTCGGGGTCGGTCTCGGCGACGCACAGCAGGTCGGTCGTCGACTTCGCCAGGTAGCTCACCTGCAGGCCGCGCGGCAGCCACCGCTGGTCGCTCGGGCAGGTCGCCTCCGCGAGCAGACCCATGGCGGCCTCGAGACCGTTGCAGACGGCGATCGCGTGCAGGGTGCCGATGTGGTTGTGCACGCGCTTGCGGTTACGGATCGACAGCTCCGCGTGGTTGGCGCGGACCTCGCGCACCTGCGGGCGCACGGTGGCGAAGTAGGGCGCCTTGACGGAGTAGAGCAGCGAGAAGAGTCGCTTGCCCGCCGGGAGGCTCGCGATGCGCTGGTAGAGGGCGAAGGTCTGCTGGGCCATGACCGCCACACTAAGCCAGCGCTTAGTGACCGGGAAGGGTCCCCGGCGTCGCCTGCGTCACGTCAGCAGCGCGCCGCTACTTCTTCGCCTTGTCCACCGCGCTGTCGTCGGAGGAGAGCGCAGCGATGAAGGCTTCCTGCGGCACCTCGACGGTGCCGATGTTCTTCATCCGCTTCTTGCCCTCCTTCTGCTTCTCGAGCAGCTTGCGCTTGCGGGAGATGTCACCGCCGTAGCACTTGGCGAGCACGTCCTTGCGGATCGCGCGGATGTTCTCGCGGGCGATGATCCGCGCGCCGATGGCTGCCTGGATCGGCACCTCGAACTGCTGCCGCGGGATGAGCTCCTTGAGCTTGCCGGCCATCATCGTGCCGTAGGCATAGGCCTTGTCCTTGTGGACGACGGCGCTGAAGGCGTCGACGGTCTCGCCCTGCAGGAGGATGTCGACCTTGACCAGGTCGGCAGCCTGGTCGCCGGCCTCCTGGTAGTCGAGCGAGGCGTAGCCACGGGTCTTGGACTTCAGCTGGTCGAAGAAGTCGAAGACGATCTCGGCCAGCGGCAGCGTGTAGCGCATCTCGACGCGGTCCTCGGAGAGGTAGTCCATGCCGCCGAGCTGGCCGCGCTTGCCCTGGCACAGCTCCATGATCGCGCCGATGAACTCGCTCGGCGCGAGGATCGTCGCGTTGACGACCGGCTCGCGCACCTCGGCGACCTTGCCGTAGGGGAACTCGCTGGGGTTGGTCACGAGGATCTCGGAGCCGTCGTCCATCGTCACCTCGTAGACGACATTGGGCTGGGTCGAGATGAGGTCGAGGTCGAACTCGCGCTCGAGGCGCTCGCGCACGATCTCCAGGTGGAGCAGGCCGAGGAAGCCGCAGCGGAAGCCGAAGCCGAGGGCAGCGGAGGTCTCCGGCTCGTAGACGAGCGCGGCGTCGTTGAGCTTGAGCTTGTCGAGGGCGTCGCGCAGCGTCGGGTAGTCGGACCCGTCGATCGGGTAGAGCCCCGAGAAGACCATCGGGTTGGGGTCCTTGTACCCACCGATCGCGTCGGCCGCGGGCGCCGCGGCATTGGTCACGGTGTCACCGACCTTGGACTGGCGCACGTCCTTGACGCCGGTGATCAGGTAGCCGACCTCACCGACGCCCAGGCCCTTGCTCGGGATCATCTCCGGCGAGATGACCCCGATCTCGAGCAGCTCGTGGGTCGCCTTGGTCGACATCATCGCGATCTTCTCGCGGGGGTGCAGCGCCCCGTCGACGACCCGGACATAGGTGACGACGCCGCGGTAGTTGTCGTAGACGGAGTCGAAGATCATCGCCCGGGCGGGCGCCTGGGCGTCGCCCTCGGGCGGCGGCAGCTCGGCGACGATCTTGTCGAGCAGGGCCTCGACGCCCTCGCCCGTCTTGCCGCTCACCCGGAGCACGTCCTCGGGCTCGCAGCCGATGAGGCCAGCGATCTCCTCGGCGTACTTCTCCGGCTGGGCGGCCGGCAGGTCGATCTTGTTGAGCACCGGGATGATCGTCAGGTCGTTGTCCATCGCCAGGTAGAGGTTGGCCAGGGTCTGGGCCTCGATGCCCTGCGCGGCGTCGACGAGCAGGATCGCGCCCTCGCACGCGGCGAGTGAGCGGGAGACCTCGTAGGTGAAGTCGACGTGCCCCGGGGTGTCGATCATGTTGAGGCAGAAGGTCTGCCCCTGGTGCTCCCACGGCATGCGCACGGCCTGCGACTTGATGGTGATGCCGCGCTCGCGCTCGATGTCCATGCGGTCGAGGTACTGCGCGCGCATCGCCCGGGCCTCGACGACGCCGGTGATGCCGAGCATCCGGTCGGCGAGCGTCGACTTGCCGTGGTCGATGTGGGCGATGATGCAGAAGTTGCGGATCTGCGCCGGCGGGGTCGCGTTGGGCGGCAGGGCCTCACGGGCCTGGGGTGACACGGGTGGCGGACCTCGGGGTGCGTGGGAGCGGGTGGACGTCCGCCCATCATCCCACGCCCCCGAGGCGTCACGTCAGAGCCGGGCGCACTGGCCTTCCTTGTCGCCCGAGACGCGGTTGCCCCAGCCCTTCGGGGCGGGGGTGTTGCTCTTGCACTGCAGGTTGCCGTGGACCCGGTTGTCGTAGACGTACTTCGTGCCCGCCGGGTTGGAGAAGAGCTGGATGTCGCCGTCGGTGCGCGAGCGGATGACGTTCTGCGCGTAGCCGCGGTTGCCCTCGAGCTGGATGTTGCCGTCGACGAAGGCATTGCGCAGGTGGTGGCTGGCCCCGTCCTCGAGCTGGATGTCACCGTCGACCCAGCCGTAGGTGAAGCGCACGTAGGCGTGACCCTGGGACTGGATGTTGCCGTCGACGCTCGAGTGGTAGGAGCGCAGGGTGGCGCCCCGGGCGATCTTGATATTGCCCTTGACGTCGAGGCTGTTGACCCGGCAGCTCGCGCCGCTCGGGACGACGAGGTCGCCGCTGATCGTCTGCTTCGAGATGGTGCCGCGGCAGGTGCGGTCGTCGGCCGAGGCGGGGGCCGCGGTGGCGACGACCCCTCCGGCGGCGACGGCGAGGACGGCGGTGGCGGTGGCGAGGCGGTTCATGGTGGCTCTCCCTGTGACGGCTCGGTGCCCTGTGCCCGAGCGACGCACGTCACGCTAGGAAGCCCCCATGAGCCGTGCGTGAAGGCTCCATGAGAAGTCCTTCACCCACGGCCCACGGGGTCGGGGCGGCCTGTCAGAGCCGGCTGACCCCGTCGTAGCCACCCGGCAGCGAGGGCAGGCCGAAGATCGCGCCGACGGTCGGCGCGACGTCGAGCGTGTGGGCGGTCGCGGTGCGCGTGCCCGGCCGGACGAGCGGGGAGCCACCGCCGATGACGAAGGGGATGGGAGCCGTCGTCGGGTGTCCGTGGTTCCCGGGGATCGGGTTGTCGAAGATCGTCGGGTCCGAGAAGCGCCAGCCCTGCTTGCAGTAGACGACGAGGTCGCCGGCGTTGGCGCCCAGACGCAGCTCGGCCGGCGTGTGCACCGACAGCACCCCCGCCTGCCGCTCGACGAGCGTGCGCAGCCGCTGCAGGCCGGCGGCCCGCTCCCCCGCGGGGCCGGTCCAGTAGAGGCAGTCGGCGCCACCGTTCTGCGCGATCTCCACCTTGCCGCGCAGCGTGGTGTCCCACCAGATGGGGGCGCCCAGCGAGATGACCTTCCACGCCATCGACCAGTCCATCGAGTGGTCCGCGAGGTGGATGATGACCGAACGCTCCCACGCCCCCTTCGCCTTGAGGTGCTCGACGAAGTCGCCGACGAGACGGTCGGTGTTGGCCAGGGCGGCATAGCGCATCGCGGGCAGGCTGATCGTGCCCCCGAGGTCGGCGTGACCGACCCGGTCGATGTCGCCGAAGTTGACGAAGACGAGGTGCGGGTCGGCCTCGTCGACCATCTTGACCAGCGCGTCGTAGGTGTAGCCGTCGGGCGCGTGGTCGGTGATCGGCATGAGCGGCTTGGGCTCCCACCGATAGGTCGCGCGGTCGCCGAAGACCCCGTAGAGGTAGTCCTTCGACAGCACGGTGCCGGTCGTCAGGCCGCGGGCGTTGAGCCGCTCGACGAGGGTCGCGACCTTGATGTCGCTCGGCTGGTCCATGTCGCGGACCTCGCCGAGGCCACGGTCGTAGATCTTGTTGGCCGGCACGCCGCTGCGGTCGGGCCGCACGCCGGTCATCATCATCACGTGGTTGGGGATCGTCTCCATGACCGGCAGGGACCGGGCGTTGGGGTACCAGGTGCCCCCGGTGCGCAGGGCGTGGAGGTGCGGGGTGCACTCGGGCGTGATCTCGTCCGGGCGCAGCCCGTCGGTGACCAGGACGTAGACGCGAGGCTGCTCCCCCTTCGACGCGGCCGAGGCCCAGGGGGCCCCGAGCGCGCCGGAGATGGCGACGGTCGCACCGCTGGCGGCGGCGAAGCGCAGGAGGGTGCGGCGGGAGGGGTGGGACGGGGTGGTCATGGTCTCTCCGGTCAGGTGGCGGGGTACCAGACGCGGCGGGCGCGCTGGGTGCCGGGCAGGGTCTCGAAGCCGGCGCTCCACCGGACCGGCGAGGCCGGGTCGGTGCGGTCGGCGAGGGCGTACCAGTCCATCTGGGCCCGGCTCGGGGTCAGGGTGAGGACGCTGAAGCCGTGGCGGTCGAAGTCGAGGTAGCGCACGTGCGGGTTGGCGGTGCGGATCGCGGCCTCGACGGTTAGCGAGACCGTGCGGGGCGCGACCTGGAGGATGTCGTCGAGGTTGTCGGAGGTGACCGACGTGCCGACGAACTCGACCGCGACGCTCGGGCTGAAGGGGTAGGTGCCGACATTCTTCGGCAGGTCGCAGGCCCACGCGGAGTGGATGTCGCCGGTGATGAAGACGGTGTTGGGGATCGCGTGGTCGGCGAGGTGGTCGATGAGCTCGCGGCGGTCGGCGGTGTAGCCGTCCCACTGGTCGACGTTGTAGGGGATGCCCTCCGGCGGGACGAGCCCGCCCATGTCGTTGAGCGCCTGCCCGACCTCGGCGTCGACGGCGCCGAAGGTCACCGGCGAGATCATCACCGGGTTGCCGACGAGCTTCCACGTCGCGCTCGAGCCGCTCAGCGACTCCTTGAGCCAGCCCATCTGCGCGTCGCCGGCGATGGTGCGGTCGGGCGAGCCCACCTGGCCGAGGGCGGCGTAGGAGGCCTGCTCGCTGCGATAGCTGCGCAGGTCCAGCATGCGCAGGTCGGCGAGCGTGCCGAAGGACAGCTCCCGGTAGACCTGGTTGCCGTCGCCGAGGGTCGCGGTGCCGGACAACCGGATCGGCATCCACTCGTCGTAGGCGCGCCGCGAGGCGGCCGCGCGGTCGGCCCAGGCGCCCTCGGTCTCCGGCTGGTGGTTCTCCGCGCCGTCGATCCACGCGTCGTTGGCGCTCTCGTGGTCGTCCCACGTGGTGATCCACGGGGCGACCGCGTGCAACGCCTGCAGGTCGGGGTCGGTCTTGTAGTGACCGTGCCGCACCCGGTAGTCGGCGAGGGTGACGATCTCGTGCGTCGGCTGCGTCGTGCGGACGACCGTCTCGCCCGCCCCGTACTCACCGGTCGGGTACTCGTAGAGGTAGTCGCCCATGTGGAGCACGGCGTCGAGGTCGCCTCGTGCGGCGAGGTGGCGGTAGGCGGAGAACCATCCGGCCTCCCAGTTGGAGCAGGAGACGACGCCCAGCCGCAGTCGGCTCGGGGTGCTCGACGGCGCGGGCGCCGTGCGGGTCCAGCCCGTCGGCGAGGTGGCTCCCCCGCTGCGGAAGCGGTAGGCGTAGCGCGTGCCCGGCGTCAGCCCGCTCGCGTCCACCTTGACGGTGTGGTCGCGCTCGGTGCCGGTGGCGATCTGCCCCCGACGCACGATCCGGGTGAAGTCGTCGTCGGTCGCGACCTCCCACGTGACCTTGACCCGGGGGCCCCGGCCGGAGCCGGGCACGGCGTCGGCCGTCGGCGTCACGCGGGTCCACAGGACGACGGCGGTGGGCAGCGGGTCTCCGGAGGCGACGCCGTGGAGGAATCCGGTGGTCGGTGCGGCGTGCGCCGCCGACAGGGCGAAGGGGGTGACGGTCGCGGTGGCGGCGACGGCCCCGACGGCGGCCCCGCGCACGACGTCACGTCGGGCGGGTCCGGGCAGGGGGGTATGAGGTGTGGCGTCCGAGGGCATGGCGCAGAGCCTGTCGGCGGTGGGTGTACGGCGGGTGACCTCGCGGGTAACTTCCTCGCCGGTCAGTTCGTGAGGCTGCTCACGCGGGAGCGCTAGCGTGGCCGGCATGAGCGACTACCCCGGCGACTTCACGGGTGTGCCGACGATGCAGTGGGCCCCGACCCCCGAGGACCCGACGCCCTCCCCCGGCGAGGTCGTCTGGGCCTGGGTGCCCTACGAGGAGGACCACACCCAGGGCAAGGACCGACCGGTCCTGCTCGTGGGTCGCGACGGCGACTGGCTGCTCGGCCTGCAGCTGACGAGCCACGACCACGACCTCGACGCCGAGCAGGAGGCTGCGGCCGGGCGGCGCTGGATCGACGTCGGCTCCGGCGCGTGGGACGGGCGCGGCCGGCGCAGCGAGGCGCGGGTCAACCGTGTGCTGCGCCTGGACCCCGCCGCGGTGCGCCGGGAGGGCGCGGTCCTCGACGAGCGGGTCTTCGACGCCGTCGTCGAGGCGGTGCGGGCGGTCGCGTCCGGCCGCGACTACGACGACGACCCCGTGTGACCGCCCGTCCTCGACGACGTGCGGACACGGCGAAGGGGGCCGGTCACCTCGCGGTGACCGGCCCCCTTCGACAGGTTGTCAGCTCAGAGCGAGTTGACGCGCTTGGCCAGGGCCGACTTCTTGTTGGCGGCCTGGTTGGCGTGGATGACACCCTTGCTCACGGCCTTGTCGAGCTTCTTGCCGGCGGTGACGAGGGCAGCCTGGGCAGCCTCGGCGTCGCCGGCGTCGGCGGCCGTGCGGACCTTGCGGATCCACGTGCGCAGCTCGGACTTGTAGGCGCGGTTGCGCTCGGTCCGGGCGGCGTTCGTCTTGACGCGCTTGATCTGGGACTTGATGTTTGCCACGAGAGTTCTTTCTGGTTCGGTCGAAGGTTGCCGTTAGAGGGCGGCAAGACGTCTCGGGACCGGCGTGGGGACACCGTGGGAGAGACGCCCTGGGTCGTGCTGTCGTGCGCGCACGACCATGCGCGCACGCAAGCGACAAATCTATCAGCGGCTCCGGTCGCGGCCAAACTCGCGGGTGATCGTCAGGATCGCCTTCTCGACGGCGTAGACGGGGTCGCGTCCGCCGCCCTTGACCTCGAAGTCGGCGGCCGCGACGGCCTGGATGCTGCGGCCCAGCCCGGCACCGGTCCAGCCCTGCAGCGATCGGCGTGCCTTGTCGACCTGCCAGGGCGCCATGCCGAGGTCGCGAGCGAGGTCGGCGCTGCGGCCACGGCCCGCTCCCCCGACCTTGGCGAGCTGACGCAGCTGCTGGGCGAGGACGGCGACGATCGGCACCGGGTCGACGCCGACGTTGACCGCATGGCGCAGCAGCCGCAGCGCCTCGCCGGTCTGCCCGGCGACCGCGGCATCGGCGACCTTGAACCCCGTCGCCTCGACCCGACCCCCGTGGTAGCGCTCGACGACATCGGCGTCGATCGTGCCGGTCGTGTCGTCGACGAGCTGCTGGCAGGCGGAGGCGAGCTCGCGCACGTCCTTGCCGACCGCCTCGACGAGCGCCTGGACGGCCTCGCTCGTCGCCTTGCGACGGCTGCGGCGGAACTCGTTGGTCACGAAGTCGGCCTTGTCGCGGTCGCTCTTGATCGCCGGGGCCTCGAGCACGAGCGCCTTGGCCTTCTTGAGCGTGTCGAGTACCTTCTTGCCCTTGTTGCCCGAGGCATGGGTGACGACGAGGGTCACCGAGTCCTCGGGGTCGGCGAGGTAGGCGAGCAGGTCGACCTGCAGCGCGTCGGGCGCCTGGTGCAGGTCGCGCACGACGATGAGCTTGTCCTCGCCGAAGAGCGAGGGGCTGGCCTGGACGGTGAGCGCGCCCTCCTCGTAGCCCTCGGCCCGCAGGGTGACGACCTCGAGCTCGGGCGAGGTCACCCGCACGTCGGCGATGACCTGCTCGACGGCGCGGTCCGCCAGGACGGTCTCGGGTCCCTGGACGAGGACGAAGGGGGGCGTGCTCAAAACAGCGCCACCCGCGGCACCGTCGGGAAGATCTCGTCGAGCTCGGCCTCGTCGTCGGGGGTCGGCACCCAGGAGACGGCCGCGGCATTCGCTGCGATCTGCTCGGGGCGGGTCGCACCGGCGATGACGCTCGTGACGGCCGGGCGCGAGGCGAGCCACGAGAAGGCGACCTCGAGCTCGGTGAGGTCGCGGGCCCGGGCGTAGTCGCCGAAGGCACGCAGCTGGTCGAGGTCGGCCTCCTCGAGCAGGTACTGGCGCGAGTGGGTCAGCCGGCTGCCCTCGGGCGCTGAGCCCGACGAGTACTTGCCGGTGAGCAGCCCGCTGGCGAGCGGGAAGTAGGGCAGCACACCGAGCCCGAAGTGCTCGGCCGCCGGGGTCACCTCGAGCTCGGCCCGGCGATCGAGGAGGTTGTAGTGGCTCTGGCTCGAGATGAAGCGCGCTCCCCCGCGGGCGCGCGCGGTGTGCTCGGCGTCGGCGATCTGCCAGCCGGCGAGGTTGGAGTGGCCGATGTAGCGCACCTTGCCCGCGCGCACGAGGTCGTCGAGCGCGTCGAGCGTCTCCTCGACGGGGGTCAGCGGGTCGGGCGTGTGCAGCTGGTAGAGGTCGATGCGGTCCGTGCCGAGCCGACGAAGGGAGGCCTCGACCGCGGTCGTGATGTAGCGCCGCGACCCGCGGGCACCGAAGTCGGGGCCGTTGGCCCCGCGCACGTCCATGCCGAACTTCGTCGCGACGACGACCTCGTCGCGGCGGCTGCCCAGGGCCCGGCCGAGCATGGTCTCGGAGAGGCCGGGCTCGGCGCCGTAGGTGTCGGCGACGTCGAAGAGGGTGATGCCCGCATCGAGCGCGGCGTGCACGACCGCGTCCGACCCCTCCTGGGTCCGGCTGGCGGTGCCCTCGCGGCCGAGGTTGTTGCACCCCAGCCCGACGGCGGAGACGGTGAGACCGGAGCGGCCGAGACGACGAAGTTCCATGGGCGACAGGCTAGCCGCGGGGTGGGACAGCCAGACCGAGCGTCTGGGCCCGGGCGGCGACGGCGTCCTCGTCGCGGTCGAGGGACTCGGCGAGCTCGGTGAGCGGCAGCCCGAGGTCGACCCCGTCGCGCAGCTCGTCGTCGTCCTGGGCGGACCAGCCCTCGCCACGGACGACGGCCGTGCGCGCCCCGTCGGCCGGACCGGGGTCGGCGACCGGCGCGCTCGCCTGGCCGGTCATGCCGCGCCGGCCGGGCTCGGCGACCGGCTGCGGCGGGGGCGCGATCTGGTCAAGCCGGCGCAGCGCACCGAGCACGAGATCGCGGTCGGTCGTCGGCCAGAAGGGCGGCAGCGAGCGCTGGAGGAAGCCCGCGTAGCGCGCCTTGATCATCCGGTGGTCGAGGAAGGCGACGACGCCCCGGTCGTCCCCGCGGCGGATCAGCCGCCCGGCGCCCTGGGCCAGGCGGAGCGCCGCGTGGGTGGCGGAGACGGCCATGAAGCCGTTGCCCCCGCGCCGGGCGATCTCCTGGGTGCGCGCCGAGGAGAGCGGGTCGTCGGGTCGCGGGAAGGGGATGCGGTCGATGAGCACGAGCTGACAGCTGCTGCCGGGGACGTCGACGCCCTGCCACAGCGTGAGCGTGCCGAAGAGGATCGTGCGCGGGTCGCGGGCGAAGTCGCGCACGAGGGTGCCGATCATGTCCTCGCCCTGGCACAGCACCGGGAAGTCGTCGCCGAGCCGCTCGCGCATCGCCTCGGTCGCCTCCTTGGCCGCGCGCATCGACGAGAAGAGCCCAAGCGTGCGGCCACCGGCGGCCCTCACGAGGGCCTCGATCTCGTCGAGGGTCTGCGGGGCCAGCCCGTCGCGCCCCGGCGCCGGCAGGTGCTCGGCCACGTAGGCGATGCCCTGCTGGGCGTAGTCGAAGGGGGACCCGACGTCCAGGCCGGTCCACTCGGGTGCTCCCGGCCCACGCAGCCCGAGCGTGCCGGCGACGGCGTCGAAGGTGCCGCCGAGCTCGAGGGTCGCCGAGGTGAGCACGACCGTGCGGTCCCGCACCGCCTCGTCGTCGTCACTGGCGCCGGTGCCGAAGATCCGCTCCCGCATGCGCATCGCGACGCTCATCGGCGCCACGCGCAGCAGCGGGCCGCGGCGCAGGTCGCGGCTGACCCAGATGACGTCGAGCTCGTGCTCCTCGAGCATCCGGGCGGCGGTGTCGTGCACCTCCTCGACGGCGACGAGGGCGACCTGACGGGTGCCGTCGACCTGCTCCCCCTTCGGCGGCTTCATCTCCGTCAGGAGCGAGCGGGCGACGTCGCGGCAGCGGCCGAGCACGGCCGCGAGCGCGTCGGGGATGCCCGTGGCCAGGCGCCCCTCCGGTGCCTCCTCGAGCACGGCCTCGAGATCGGACCCGAGGTCGTCGAGGACCTCGGCCGAGTCGGCGAACTTGCGCGACCGCTTCGCCGCGGCCCGCAACCCGCCGGGCGCGAGCTCGTCGGTGACCGTCGAGATCACCCGGTCGACGAGCTCGTGGGCCTCGTCGACGACGAGCACGTCGTGATCGGGCAGCATCGGGCGCCCCTCGAAGGCGTCGATCGCCATGAAGGAGTGGTTGGTGACGATGACGTCGACGTCCTTGGCCGCCTCGCGCGAGCTCTCGACGAAGCACTCGGCGACCATCGGGCACTTCGAGCCGAGGCACTCCTGCGCCGAGACCGACACCTGGCGCCAGGCCTTCTCCGAGACGCCGGGGACGAGCTCGTCGCGGTCACCCGACTCGGTCTCGTCGGCCCACTCGCGGACCCGGACGACCTCCTTGCCGAGCCAGCCGGCCTGCGCGTCGGCCTCGCCGACGTCGAAGAGGCCGTCCTCGTCGTCGGGGAAGCCGCCCTCGATCTTGTGCTTGCACACGTAGTTGCGCCGGCCCTTGACGATCGCGTAGGTCGGACGCCGCTTCAGGTGGGGCGTCAGGGCGTCGGCCAGGCGCGGCATGTCGCGGTCGACGATCTGGCCCTGCAGCGCGAGGGTCGCGGTCGCGACGACCGCCGGCTTTCCCACCCGCTGCGCGTGCTCGACCGCCGGCACGAGGTAGGCGAGCGACTTGCCGGTGCCGGTGCCGGCCTGCACGAGCAGGTGCTTCTCGGAGTCGATGGCACGCGCGACGGCGAGTGCCATCTCGACCTGCCCGGGCCTGGTCGAGCCACCCACTCCCCCGACGGCAGCGGCGAGCAGGGACTCCACGGACGACGACACCGCTCCACCCTATGCGCCCCCACCGACGATCACGGCGGGCCATCCACAGCTCGTGTCCGGCGTTGCCTCCCGCTCCCGGCGCTCCCGACGAAGGAGGCTGGCGCTCGCCCCCGCTCCCGGCACGGAAGGCCGGCGCGCTGCCGAAGTCCTTCCTTGTCGTGTGGGTGCGTTGTCGTCTTCGACTTCGGCTTGATGCTGCGCCGACCTCCCCTGCCGTCCGCTCCGTGTGCGTCGTGGCATCCACCGAAAGGTTGATCGCAGGACCAACCTCGTGCGCGATGTGGCGGGACCCCCTTCGCCGGTGAACTGGATGGCATGTCGACCTCCCTGCGTCCAGCGCCATCCCAGCCTTCTCCCGTGTCCACCCGTGCTCCCTTCGTCCAGCGCATCCTCGGCCGGCGGGGGGCGTCACTCGTGCTCGTCCTCGCCGTGCTCGTCGTGGGGCTGGCGTCGGCGCTGTTGGGGTCCGCGGAGGCGCCGCCGCGGGGCGATGCCTATCCGGCGTCGGCGGAGTCGGCGGTCGTGGCGGAGCAGCTTGAGGGCTTCCCCGGCAGCGACACGGCTCCGGTCCTGCTCGTCGCGACGAAGGGGGGCGACGCCCGCCTGACGAGCGCCGACGAGCGCGCCCTCGGCAAGCTGGCGGCCGACCTCGGCGCCGGCAGGGCGCGCCCGCAGGTGAGCGAGGACGGGATGGCCGCGACGGTCACCGTGCCCGTCGAGGTGAGCGAGGACAGCGCCACCCAGGTCGCGACCATCGAGGACCTGCGCGCCGAGGTGGCCGACCACGCACCGGCCGAGCTCGACGTGCAGGTGACCGGCGGCCCGGCCTTCGGCGCCGACATCGCCTCGGCCTTCGACGGCGCCGACTTCACCCTCCTCGCGGTGACCATCGGGGTCGTCGCGCTGCTGCTCCTGCTCACCTACCGCTCCCCCGTCCTGTGGCTCGTCCCGCTCACCGTCGTCGGCATCGCCGACCAGGTGGCCGGGCGGGTGACCGCTGCCGTCGGGGAGGCGAGCGGCCTCCCCTTCGACGCAGGCATCGTCTCCGTCCTCGTCTTCGGCGCGGGGGCCAACTACGCCCTCCTGCTCATCTCGCGCTACCGCGAGGAGCTGCACGAGCACGACGACCACCGCGTCGCGCTGCGCGCCGCGTGGCGGGCCACCGTGTCGGCCATCGTCGCGAGCAATGCGACCGTCGTGCTCGCCCTGGCAACCCTCCTGCTCGCCGCCGTCCCGGGCACCCGCGGGCTCGGGCTGGCCTCCGCCGTCGGCCTCGTCATCGCCCTCGCCGCGGGCGTCCTCGTGCTGCCCGCGGCACTCGCGCTCGTCGGCCGACAGGTCTTCTGGCCCTTCGTCCCCCGCCCCGGCGACGACCTGTCGCACGAGGGCATCTGGGCGCGCGTCGCCCGCAGCGTCGTGCGTCGCCCCGCGGTCTTCCTCGCCGGCGGTCTCGCCGTCCTCGTCGTCCTCGCCTCCGGCCTGCTCGGCGCCCGAGTCGGGCTGAGTCAGGCCGACTCCTTCCGCACCGCGTCGGAGTCCGCAGACGGTCTCGTGACGGTCGGTGAGCACTTCCCGGCCGGTTCCGCGGCTCCCTTCGTCATCACGACGAACGCGAGCCGGACGGACGCGGTGACCACCGCCGTCGAGTCCGTGCCGGGCGTGACCACCGTCGTGCCCTCCGGCACCGACGGGCAGGGCCTGGCCCGACTGACGGTCATCGGTGAGCCCGCGCCGGGCAGCCCGGCGAGCCTCGAGCTCGCGAGCGACCTGCGCACCGCGGCCCACGATGTCACCGGCGCCGACGCCCACGTCGGCGGTGCCTCGGCCGAGCTGCTCGACGCCCGCACGGCCGCCGACGCCGACCTGCGCACGGTCGTCCCGCTCGTGCTGCTCGTCAGCCTCGTCGTGCTCGTCGTCCTGCTCCGCGCCCTCGTCGGTCCGCTCGTCCTGCTGGCGCTCAACGCGCTGAGCGCGCTCGCCGCGCTCGGCCTGGGCGCGTGGCTCGACGAGCACCTGCTCGGCCACCCGGCGCTCGACGTGCAGGTCCCGCTCGTCGCCTTCCTCTTCCTCGTGGCGCTGGGCATCGACTACACGATCTTCCTCATGCACCGGGCGCGTGCCGAGGCCGCCGACCACGGCACCCGCGAGGGCGTCGCCCGGGCGGTCGCCCGCACCGGCGCGGTCATCACGAGCGCGGGTGTCGTGCTTGCCGCCGTCTTCGCGGCGCTGGGCGTGCTGCCGCTCGTCGTCCTCGGCCAGCTCGGCCTCGTCGTCGGCCTCGGGGTCCTGCTCGACACGCTCGTCGTGCGCACCCTCGTCGTGCCCGCCGCCACCGCCCTCCTCGGCGAGCGCTTCTGGTGGCCCGGGCGGGTAGCGTCGCGCCCGTGACGAGCAGCACGAGCGACCCCACGGGCACCGGCCGGTGGCTGCGGCTGGGCCAGCACGCCCTGCTCGCAGTGCTCGCCGCCCTCTGCGCGGTGCGTGCCGTCGCGGACGGCGCGCACCCGCTCGCCGAGATCGGGGCCCTGGCGCTCTTCGCCGGCTGGTACGCCGTCGGTCCCCGCCTGGCCCGGCTCGGCCGTGACGGCACCGGCTGGTTCGTCGGACTCGTCCTCCTCTGGGGCCTGCTCGTGCTCGTCTCCCCCGAGAACGTCTGGCTCGCCTTCCCCCTATGGCTCCTCGCCGGTCACGTGCTGCCGCTGCTGCCGGCCGTGGTCACCTCGCTGCTCGTCTTCGTCGTCGTCGCGCTCGAGCCGGTGCGGCAGAGCGGGCAGGCCTCCTTCGCGGCGATCATCGGGCCCTTCATCGGCATGGTCGTCGCCCTCGGCGTGGCCAAGGCGCAGCAGGCGCTCGTCCGCGACGGCATCGAGCGACAGCGGCTCATCGCCTCGCTCTACGCCGCGCAGGAGGAGAGCGCCGCCCTCACCGACGAGCTGGCCCGCGTGCAGCGCGCGCAGGGCGTGACGAGCGAGCGCACCCGGCTCTCCCGCGACATCCACGACGGCATCGCCCAGGGCTTCAGCTCGCTGCTCCTGCTCGCCCGCGCCGCCCGGGCCGAGAGCGACACCGACCGGCGGTCGCAGCTGCTCGAGCACATCGAGTCGGGCGCGGCCCAGGGCCTCGAGGAGTCGCGCCGCATCGTCGGGGCGCTCGCCCCGGCCGACCTCGACGAGGGCAGCCTGCCGGCGGCCGTGCGGCGGGTCGCCGAGCGCTTCGCCGACGAGACCGGCGTGGCCGCGACCGTCACCGCGTCGCCGACGCTGCCGGCGGTCCCGACGACCGTCGAGGTCGCCCTGCTGCGGCTGGTCCAGGGGGCCCTGGCCAATGTCCGGACCCACGCGGCCGCGCACACGGTCACCGTCAGCCTCGAGGAGGCCGGCACGACCGTGCGGGTCGACGTCGTCGACGACGGGGTCGGCTTCGACCCGCAGGGCTGGTGGGACCAGCCCTCCCCCACGAGCGGCGAAGGGGGATACGGCCTGCGCGCGACCCGCGCCCGGCTGCGTGAGCTCAGCGGCGGCCTGTCCGTCGAGTCGGCGCCCGGCGAGGGCACCGCCGTGTCGGGCTGGGTGGAGATCGGACGACCGGTGGAGGACGCATGAGCGAGACGAGCATCGGCACGACCGGCACGACGGGCACGACCGGCGGGGCCGGGAGCCCGGTGCGGGTGGTCGTCGTCGAGGACCACCCGGTGACCCGCATGGGCGTCGTCGCCCTGCTCGGGCAGGACCCCCGGATCACGGTCGTCGCCGACGTCGGCACCGGCGAGGAGGGCGTGGTCGCCGCTTCCCGCGAGCTGCCCGACGTCGTCGTCACCGACCTGCGCCTCGGCCCCGGTCTCGACGGCGTCGGGGTCACCGAGGCGGTGCGCGCCCGGCGACCCGCGCCGGCGGTGCTCGTGCTCACGACCTATGACACCGACCGTGACATCGTGCGGGCGGTCGAGGCGGGTGCTGCGGGCTACCTGCTCAAGGACGCCGACCCCGCCGTCATCACCGACGCCGTGGCCCGCGCTGCCAGCGGCCAGACGGTCCTGTCCCCCGACCTCGCCCAGCGGGTGGTCGCACGCATCTCCCGCCCGCAGGCCGACCTGTCCGCCCGCGAGGTCGAGATCCTCGGCCTCGTCGCGCAGGGCCTGTCCAACCGCGAGATCGCCCGCGCCCTCGTCATCTCGGAGGCGACGGTCAAGACGCACCTCGTGCACGTCTACACCAAGCTCGACGTCGACTCGCGCACCGCCGCCGTGGCGCGGGCGCGTGAGGACGGGCTGCTGCGCTAGTCGCGTGCCGCCGCGTCGCCGGCACCGCCCCGGGCCTCGGCCCGCAGCCGGTAGCCGACCCCACGGACGGTGGTGATCCGCTCGGCCCCGATCTTCGCCCGCAGCGAGCGGACGAAGACGTCGACGACATTGGACCCCGGGTCGAAGTCCATGTCCCACACCATGCCGAGCAGCTGCTCGCGGGAGAGCACCTGCTCGACGTGCTCGACGAAGGCCTCGAGCAGGGAGAACTCGCGGGCCGTCAGCTCCACCTCACGGCCGGCGACGCGCGCGGTGCGTCGGCGGACGTCGAGGCTGAGGTCGCCCGCGACGAGCGCCCCGTCGTCGGCCGGGGCCGCCCCGCCCTCGCGCAGCCGCAGCCGGACGCGGGCGAGCAGCTCGGCGAACTGGAAGGGCTTGGTCATGTAGTCGTTGGCCCCGCCCTCGAGACCCGCGACGGTGTCGTCGACCCCGTCTCGTGCCGTGAGGATGATGACGGGCAGGTCGACGTCGTCGCCGCGCAGCCGGCGCAGCACCTCGAAGCCGTCGAGCCCGGGCAGGCCGACGTCGAGCACGAGCAGGTCGAAGGCCCCGGTCGAGGCGAGCGCCCAGGCCTGCCGGCCGTCGCCGACGATCGTCGTGCGGTAGCCGCTGGCCCGCAGCCCCTTGTCGATGAAGCTGGCGATCTCGTCGTGGTCCTCGGCGATGAGGATGGCGCTCATGTCTGCTCCGGGTGGTCGTGGCTGGCAGGGGTGTGGGTGGGGAGCACGAGGGTGAAGACGGCACCCTCGCCGGGCGTGCCGCCGACGTCGACCCGCCCGCCGTGGCCCTCGGCGATGGCTCGGACGATCGACAGCCCGAGGCCGGCGCCGCTGTGGCGGCGTCCGTCCGGGGGCTCGCCGTGGGCGAAGCGCTCGAAGATGTGCTCCCGCTCGGCGACCGGCACGCCGGGCCCGGTGTCGGCCACGCTGATCGTCAGAGCGGGACCGAGATCGGGGTCGACGACGACGTCCGAGGAGAGGGTGATCGCGTCGCCGTCGGCGGTGTGCTGCACGGCGTTGTGCGCCAGCTGGAGCACGGCCTGGGTGACGCGCTGGGTGTCGAGCCGGGCCGTGCCCTCGGCGACGTGGGCGAGCCGCCAGCTGCGGTCGGCGAGCGCCGAGACCTTGGCCTCGAGCGAGATGGTCAGCGCCGGCAGGTCGACCTCCTCGCCGAGCCGCACGAAGTCCGGTCGGTCGGCCTTGGCCAGGGCGAGCAGGTCGGTGACGATCCGGCTCATCCGGTCCAGCTCCTGGGTGACGATGCGCATCGTCACCTCCCGCGACGCCGGGTCGTCGTCCATGAGCTCGAGGTGACCACGGATCACGGTGATCGGCGTGCGCAGCTCGTGGCCGGCGTCGTCGACGAAGCGCTGCTCCGCGCGGAAGGCCTCCTCGAGCCGGTCGAGCATGCGGTTGAAGGTCGCCGCCAGACCCGACACGTCGTCATCGCCCACGGTGATCCGTCGGGTGAGGTCGTGCTCGGTGATCTCGGCCGCCGCCTCCTGCACCTGCCGCACCGGCCGCAGGATCCGCCCGGCGACGAGCCACGAGATGACGCCCGCGAGGAGCAGGGTCCCGAGCGAGACGAGGGTGAGCATGCGCACCGTGCGGTCGGCCTCGGCCGTGCCCTCCCCCGTGAAGACGGCGACGAGCAGCATCGCGTCGTCGCCGCCCCGCACGTCGACGACGGTGCGGGCCCAGCGCATCTCGCCGGCGGGGGTGTCGAGGGTGCCCGACGTCCCCTGCTCGGCCGCGCGCAGCACGGCCGGGTCCCGGGTGAGGTCGTACTCGTCGACGTCCGGCGCCCCGGCGCCGTAGGACGTCGTCACGACGCCCGACTCCCCGACGTAGCCGACGATCACCTCGCCACTGCCCGGCCGCTGCCGGGAGAGGTAGACGGTGAGCAGCCGCTCCGCCGTCGTGAAGGGACGGGAGGTCTCGGGGTCGACGCCGGTGCGGGTGAAGGTGCGGAACTCCTCGATCTCCTGGGTCACGTCGGCGTTGGCCCGCTCCGTGACCGACACGTGCAGGCTCTCGCGCACGACGATGACGACCGACAGCAGACTGACGAAGAGCACGAGCACCATCCAGCCGACGATGGTGTCGCGGGCCAGCCGTGGACGGCCGCGCTCAGCCGCCATCAGTCATCGTCGTACTCGTCGTCGTCCGCGCCGTCGTCGTCACCGGCGTCATCATCGTCGTAGGTGGGCGCCGGCGCATCGGTGCGCGAGGTCCACGACGGCGTGGGGGTCCACGTGGGGCGCGTGCTCGCGCTGGTCGACGGCCGGGTGGTCGTGGTGGACGTGGGGTCGGAGGTCGAGCTGCTCGTCGGCGTGCTGGTCGAGGACGTGCTGGTCGGCCCCGTGCTGGTCGACGACGGGGTGGGCGTCGACGAGGTGCCGTCGGTCGTCAGCTGCAGCGGACGTTCCTCGACCGGCGGGGGGTCCGCCGGCGCCGCGGCCACGCGGAAGCCGAGCAGGACGAGCACCGGCACGGACAGCATGACCGCGAGGAGCATGCCGTCCCGGCCGAGCCTGCGGCGGGGTGCGGGAGTCATGCCTCGAGGTTACGAAGGGGGTGTGAGTCCCGGATGAGCGTCGGATGAAGAAGCCTTCATCAAGGGGTCGGGCACGGCGCGGGTCACGAGGTTGACCCCACGCATGACGTGGAAGCCGAGCAGCGCCGCGACGGTGCCCAGGGCGATGCCCGCGAACTGCAGGTCCCCGACCTTCCACGTGAAGTCGGCGATGCCGATGATCAGCGCCACGGCAGCGGTCATGAGGTTGATCGGGTTGCCGAAGTCGACCTTGGCCTCGACCCAGATCTTCGCCCCGAGCAGGCCGATCATGCCGTAGAGGACGACGCCCGCCCCGCCGAGGACCCCCGGGGGCACGGTGGCGATGGCCTCGCCGAACTTCGGCGAGAAGGACAGCAGCAGCGCGACGAGCGCGGCGACCCAGTAGGCGGCGGTCGAGTAGACGCGGGTGGCGGCCATGACGCCGATGTTCTCGGCGTAGGTCGTCGTGCCCGATCCACCGCCGGCTCCGGCCAGGGTCGTGGCGAGGCCGTCAGCGATGAGCGCCCTGCCCGTCAGCGGGTCGAGGTCCTCCCCCGTCATCGAGGCGACCGAGCGGATGTGCCCGACGTTCTCCGCCACGAGGACGAGGACGACCGGGATGAAGAGACCGGCGACCGCGAGCTCGAAGTGGGGCGCGTGGAAGTCCGGTGCCCCGAGCCAGTCGGCCTCGTGCATCCGGGCGAAGCTGACCTCGTCACGCAGCAGCGCGGTGGCGTAGCCGGCGGCGACACCGACGAGGATCGCGATGCGGGAGAAGAGCGTCCGCGTCGCGACGGTGACGAGCAGGATGACGACGACCGTCACGAGGGCGGTCACCGGGGACTTCATGAAGTTGACCTTGGCGCTCGGCGCGAGGTTGAGCCCGATGAGCGCGACGATGGCGCCGGTGACGACCGGCGGCATGAGCGCCCGCAGCCACCGGTCGCCGGCCATCTGGACGACGACTCCGATGAGCGCGAGCGCGAGGCCGGCCATGACGACGCCGCCGAGAGCGGTGGGCATGTCGTGGCTCTTCGACGCCGCGGCCAGCGGTGCGATGAAGGCGAAGGAGCTGCCGAGGTAGCTCGGCACCCGCCCCGCGGTGATGAGCAGGAAGAGCATCGTGCCGATGCCGCTGAAGAAGAGGGTCGTCGCCGGCGGCAGCCCGGTGATGAGGGGCACGAGAAAGGTCGCGCCGAACATCGCGACGACGTGCTGCGCGCCGAGACCGATCGTGCGGGGCCAGGACAGGCGCTCGCCGGGCCGCACGACCTCACCGGGCCGCACCTCGCGACCGTCACCGTGGACGGTCCAGCCGAGGCCGAAGGGGGCGGGGGGCCGGGTCGGGTCAGATGTCGTCACGAGGGGCGATCGTAGCCCTGCGCCGGGTCAGCCTGGTCCACAGCCACGGGGTGCGCGAGGGCGTCTTGACCTGCTCCCGCGGCGGCGGCCCCTCGTCGACGTCGTCGAAGAGCAGGACGTTGCCCCGGTAGGGCCCCGCGAGGGTCGACGGGTCGATGCTGCCCGCGGCCGCGCGGCGCAGGACCTCGGGTGCGTCGTCGGCGGCCAGGGCGTCGTGGAGCTGCACCTCGGTGCCGAGCATCGCCGCGAGCGTCTCGAGGCGGCGCGGCGAGGTCCGCGCGAGCCGGTCGCCCACGGCGAGGGTCCAGCTCCCGCCGACGCCGGGCAGGGGCGGGAGGATGACGGTGCGGGTCCCGGCCGCGGCGGCATCACCCGGGTCGGCAGCTCGTCCGTCGGTCAGCCCGAGGGCCTCGGCGACATCGGCCTGCGTCCGGTCGCGGACGGCCAGCCAGGCGCTGCCCGGGCCGAAGGGCTCGAGCCCGCTCACAGCGAGCGGGCCATGATGACGCCGTCACGGTCGTCGTCGGGGCCGACCCGCACGGCGCCGGGCACGCGCCCGACCTCGGTGTAGCCGTAGCGGGTGTAGAACTCGCCCAGCCCGGTCCCACCCCGGTAGTCGAGGGTGGCCACCTCGACGCCCGCGTCACGGGCCGCCCGGTGCAGGCCGGCCATGAGCAGGGCGCCGTGGTTGGTCCCCCGGCGGTCGGGGTCGGTCATGATCCGCTCGAGGTTGGCGGTGTGGGCGACGGTCGCCCCCGACGGGCGGGCGACGAAGCCGAAGCCGAGCAGGTCGCCGCCCGGGGAGTTGAGCGCCACGAGGGTGGCGGAGCCGCGCTCGAGACGCTCGGCGTAGCCGTCGAGGACGGCCGCGACCTCGTCCTCGCTCGCCCCGGGCAGGAAGCCGACCGCTCCCCCGGCGTCGTTGACCCGCACCCACATGCGCAGCATCGCCTCGCGCGCCCGCGCGGGGATGCGATCGGTGACGCGCACCCAGGGCAGCTCGAGGACGAGCCACTCGTCCTCCCCGGAGACGTGGTCGAGGTCGGGCGCGTGCTCCATGCCCGCGGACTCGGCGACGAAGCGGGTGCCGACGTCCTCCGGCGCGACCCGCAGCCGCAGCGGCAGCTCCGGCAGCCACTCGAGGGCGTACGCGACGACGAGCCGCAGCGCCCGGGAGGCCAGCTCGTCACCCCCTTCGCCGTCGACGACGCGGATCGTCACGCGGATGAAGTCGGTGTGCGCCCGCAGCCCGACGAAGCCGACGGCGCGGCCGGCGGGACCGCTGATGATCCACGTGCCGTAGCCGTGCTCCTCCCAGTGCTCGCGCCAGGCCCGCACGATCTCGGCGGGCCGGCCGGCGTCGGCCGGGAGCCCCATGAGCTCGGCGACGAGAGCGGCGTCGTCCTCGACGGGCGGGAGCAGGCTGAGGTCGTCTGAGGTGATGGTGCGAGGGGCGGTCACGGACCCCATGGTGACACCCCGTTCACCGCGCTGGGACGATGGGCAGATGACTGATCCGCTCTCCGTGCCCGTCGGCACCGACCCCGACGAGCTCTTCGAGCGCTTCCAGGCATGGACGGCCGATCGCGGCCTGACGCTCTACCCGCACCAGGAGGAGGCGCTGCTCGCGCTCCTCGGCGACGACCACGTCGTCCTCGCCACGCCCACCGGTTCCGGCAAGTCCCTCGTCGCGACCGGGGCCATCGCCCACGCGATGGCCAAGGACGAGGTCGCCTTCTACACCGCGCCGATCAAGGCCCTCGTCTCGGAGAAGTTCTTCGACCTCTGCGCGACCTTCGGCGCCGACAACGTCGGCATGCTCACCGGCGACGCGTCGGTCAACGCCGACGCCCCGGTCATCGTCTGCACCGCCGAGGTGCTCGCCAACCTCGCGCTGCGCGAGGGCCGCGAGGCCGACGTCGGCCTCGTCGTCATGGACGAGTTCCACTACTACGCCGAGCCGGAGCGCGGCTGGGCCTGGCAGGTCCCGCTGCTCGAGCTGCCGCAGGCGCAGATGCTCCTCATGTCGGCGACCCTCGGCGACACCAAGGCCATCGAGGAGGACCTCGCCGAGCGCACCGGGCGCGACGTCGTCGTCGTCAAGGACGCCGAGCGACCCGTGCCGCTGACCTTCCGCTGGGCCCTCACCCCGCTGCAGGAGACGATCGAGGAGATCCTCGAGTGGCGCCGCGCGCCGGTCTACGTCGTGCACCAGACCCAGGCCAATGCCGCCGAGCACGCCCGGCTCGTGCAGACGCTCAAGCTGCTCGACAAGGACGAGAAGGCGGCGATCGCCGACCGGCTCGCCGGATTCCGCTTCTCCGCCGGCTTCGGCCGCACCCTCGGCGGGATGCTGCGTCGTGGCGTCGGCGTGCACCACGCCGGCATGCTGCCGCGCTACCGGCGCCTGGTCGAGCAGCTCGCGCAGGAGGGCCTGCTCAAGGTCATCTGCGGCACCGACACCCTCGGCGTCGGCATCAACGTGCCGATCCGCACCGTCCTCTTCACCTCGCTGACGAAGTTCGACGGCTCGCGCCACCGCGTGCTGCGGGTGCGCGAGTTCCTCCAGATCGCCGGGCGGGCCGGCCGCGCCGGCTACGACACCGAGGGCTACGTCGTCGTCCAGGCCCCCGAGCACGTCATCGACAACCACCGCGCGCTGCTCAAGGCCGGCGACGACGAGAAGAAGCGCAAGAAGGTCCAGCGCAAGAAGCCCCCGGAGGGATTCGTCGTGTGGACCGAGGACACCTTCACCAAGCTGACGACCAATGCCCCCGAGACCCTCCGGTCGCGGATGAAGGTCGACAACTCGACGATCCTCAACGTCGTCGCCCGCCCCGGCGACCCGGTCACCGCGCTCTCCCGGCTCACGAGGGACAACCACGAGGACGCGAAGGGGAGGGCTCGCCTCGCCCGACGAGCGATCCGTCTGGGGCGCAGCCTCCTGGACTCCGGTGTGCTGGAGCGCCTCCCGGAGCCGGACGGGACGGGGCGGACCGTCGCGCTGACGCTCGACCTGCCCCCGGACTTCGCGCTCAACCAGCCGCTCGCCCCCTTCGCGCTGGCGGCGCTCGACCTGCTCGACCCCGACTCCCCCACGCACGCCCTCGACGTCGTCTCGACGATCGAGGCCGTGCTCGAGGCGCCGATGGCCGTCCTCGTCGCGCAGCAGCACGCCGCCCGCGGCGAGGCGATCGCCGAGATGAAGGCGGACGGCATCGAGTACGAGGAGCGGATGCGGCTGCTCGAGGAGATCACCTGGCCGCGCCCGCTCGCCGAGGAGCTGGCCGCGGCCTTCGAGACCTATCGGCAGAGCCACCCGTGGCTGCCTGAGGAGGCGCTCGTGCCGAAGTCGGTCGTGCGCCTCATGTGGGAGGAGGGGATGTCCTTCGCCGACTTCGTGCGCCGATTCACCCTCGCCCCGCGCGAGGGGCTCGTGCTGCGCTACCTCACCGATGCCTACCGCACGCTCACCCGCACCGTGCCGGAGGCGCACTCCTCCCCCGAGCTGCGCGAGATCGTCGAGTGGCTCGGCGAGACGGTGCGCCAGACCGACTCCTCGCTGCTCGACGAGTGGGAGGCCCTGGCCGACCCGGACGCCGCCGCGCGACTCGCCGAGGACCGCGAGGCGGCCCCGCCGCCGCGGCCGCTGTCGGCGCGCACCGGCCCCTTCCGCGCGATGGTGCGCGG
Source organism: Janibacter sp. CX7 (assembly GCF_024362365.1). Lineage (NCBI taxonomy): Bacteria > Bacillati > Actinomycetota > Actinomycetes > Micrococcales > Intrasporangiaceae > Janibacter > Janibacter sp. CX7. The sequence continues at coordinate 2,016,796 of NZ_CP101464.1, forward strand.
CGCCCTGTGGCAGCGCGTCGAGCGCGCCGCCCGCGACGACCTGTCGGCCCTGGCCGCCATCGAGCAGGCCGCGGCCGAGCTCGCCGACGACGGGCGCGCGCCGGTCATGCGCTACGACGACTGGGACGTCGCGCTCGGTGACTACTGGGAGGAGCACGACCGGATCGGCACCGACCAGGACGCCCGCGGGCCCCAGCACCTGCACGTCGAGGAGGTGCGTGGCCCGGCGCCCGGACGTGACGACGGCGACGACGCCGCGGACGTGCGTCTGTGGGAGGTGCGCCAGACCCTCGCCGACCCCGAGGGCGACGGCGACTGGGTCGTCGAGGCCCTCGTCGACCTCGACGCCTCCGACCGGGTCGGCGAGGCGGTCGTGCTCGCCACGGCGCTGCGCCGGCTGTGACCGCGGGCATATCCTGACGACCTGATGATCACGCTCCCCCGGCGTCTCGCCCACCTCCTGCTCGCCCTGGCCGTCGCGCTCGGCCCGGCGCTGCTGTCCGCCCCCTCGGCCTCCGCGTCCGCTCCCGCCGACGCGTCCGCGTCCAAGGTCCCCGACCCCCTTCGCGTCGGGACCGAAGGGGTGTACGCCCCCTTCTCCATCAAGCAGGGTGACGACTTCACCGGCTTCGACGTCGAGGTGATGAAGGCCGTCGGCGAGCGGCTCGGGGTCGAGGTGGAGTTCGTCGCGACGCCGTGGGACTCGATGTTCGCCGCCCTCGCAGCGGGGCGCTTCGACGTCGTCGCCAACCAGGTCAACGTCAACCCCGAGCGCGAGAAGCTCTACGACCTCTCCGACCCCTACGTCGACACCGCCGGCGTGCTCGTCGTCGCCGAGGACAACCCGGAGAACATCACGAAGCTCTCCGACCTCAAGGGCAAGCGCGCCGCCGAGAACCTCACGAGCAGCTGGGCCGAGGTGGCCAAGGACAACGGCGCCGACATCGTCGGCGTGGACGGCATGAACGAGGCGATGTCGAGCCTCAAGGAGGGCCGGGTCGACGCGATCGTCAACGACAAGCTCGCCGTGCGCAACTACATCGCGACCAGCCCCGACCCCGGGGTCAAGATCGTCGCCGAGACCGACGACCAGGCCCAGTCGGTCTTCGCCGCGAAGAAGGGCACCGGCTACATGCCGGAGATCAACAAGGCCCTCGCGGAGATGGAGGAGGACGGGACCACCCAGGCGATCTACGACAAGTACTTCTCGGCGGACCAGGCCGCCCCGAGCGCCTGGGACCTCGTCAAGGACAACGCCGGGCCCATGGCCTGGGCGACGATCAAGGTGACCATCCCGCTCACGGCGATCTCCTTCGCCATCGGCCTCGTGCTCGCCCTCGTCGCCGCCATCGGCCGGATGTCGACCTCGGCCGTCCCGCGGGGCATCGCCCGCGCCTACATCTCGATCATCCGGGGCACGCCGCTGCTCGTGCAGCTCTTCCTCATCTTCTACGCGCTTCCCGAGGTCGGCATCGACCTGCCGCCCTTCGTCGCCGCCGTCATCGCCCTGTCTCTCAACGTCGGCGGCTACGCGGCCGAGGTGATCCGCTCGGCCATCGAGTCGATCCCCAAGGGGCAGTGGGAGGCGGCGCAGACGATCGGCATGGGGCCACGCACGGCGCTGCGCCGGATCATCCTGCCGCAGGCGACCCGCACGGCGATCCCGCCGCTGTCCAACACCCTCGTCTCGCTGCTCAAGGACACCTCGCTCACCTCGATCATCCTCGTCGTCGAGCTGACCCAGACCGCCCGCTTCGCCGCGGCGCCGACCTTCCAGTACATGCCGATGTTCGCGCTCGCCGCCCTCTACTACTGGATCATCTGCACGATCCTGTCCTTCCTCCAGGACCGTGCCGAGGAGAGGTTCAGCCGTTATGTCGCAGCCTGAGATGGTCGTCTCCGCGGCCCACGTCCGCAAGAGCTTCGGGGACAAGGAGGTCCTGCGCGACATCTCCTTCGAGGTCGGCCCCGGCGAGGTGACCGTCGTCCTCGGCCCGTCGGGCTCGGGCAAGACGACCCTGCTGCGCGCCCTCGGCGGGCTCGAGCGTCCCGATGCCGGCGTCATCACGGTCGGCGACGCGAGCGTCGACTTCGCCCAGCTGACGCCCGGCCGTCACGACCGGCTCCCCCGGGGTCAGCGCGAGCAGCTGACCGCGCTCGGTCGGCAGAGCGGCTTCGTCTTCCAGGGGCACAACCTCTTCGCCCACAAGACCGCCCTCGACAACATCACCGAGGGCCCGGTCGTCGTGCAGGGCGAGGACCCGGAGGCCGCGCGCGAGCGGGCGCTGGCGCTGCTCGACCAGGTCGGGCTGCGCGAGCACGCCGACAAGTACCCCTTCCAGCTCTCCGGCGGTCAGCAGCAGCGGGTCGGCATCGCCCGGGCGCTCGCGCTGCGGCCCTCGGTCGTCCTCTTCGACGAGCCGACCTCGGCGCTCGACCCCGAGACCGTCGGCGAGGTGCTGCAGGTGATGCGCGACCTCGCCGAGCAGCACTGGACGATGGTCGTCGTCACCCACGAGATCCGCTTCGCCCGGCAGGTGGCCGACGAGGTCCTCTTCATCGACGGCGGGGTCGTCGTCGAGCGGGGCGCGCCCGAGCAGGTGATCCTCGACCCGCAGGCCGAGCGCACCCGCAGCTTCCTCCAGCGCATCCTCGACCCGCTGTGACGCCGTGATCCTCGTCGACCCGCCCACGTGGCCCGGCTGGGGTCGCACGTGGAGCCATCTCGTCTCGGACGCCTCGATCGAGGAGCTGCACGCCTTCGCGCAGCGGCTGGGCATCCCCCGCAAGCTCTTCGACGAGGACCACTACGACGTGCCGGTCGAGCGCTACGACGAGGTCGTCGCCGCCGGCGCGACGCAGGTGACCGGAGCAGAGCTCATCCGCCGCCTCATCCGCAGCGGCCTGCGGGTCACGGCCGCCGAGCGAGCCGGTCGAGCTCCCGACGCAGGTTGACCCGCGCGCCCTCTGCAGGTCGACAGGCGAGGTCGCGACCGAACTCCTAGGCTGGGTGGCGCACCACGCAGCGACACCACGCACCACGCAACACGCACCAGACACAAAGGGGACATTTCAGCATGGGGAAGCACCTGACCACCGCCCGATCCTGCGCGCTCGTCGCGATCGCCGCTCTCGGCCTGTCCGCCTGCGGCGCCCTCGGCGACGGCGACGGCGACTCGACCGTGACGGTCACCGAGTCCTCGCAGGACCAGAGCCAGACCTCCGAGCCCACGGCTCAGAGCACCACCACGACGCCGACCTCCACGGCAAGCACGACGGAGGACCCCACCGAGAGCTCCACGGCGAGCTCGAGCGACGTGACCAACACCCCACCTGCGGGGTCCACGCCCAACACCGACACCTCGAAGTCGATCGACGTCAACACCCTGACGGAGAAGGTCGAGGCCCACACCGACAGCCAGGTCCCCCCGGACGTGACCCTGTCGTGCATGGGCGGCATCGTGCTCGTCGCCAACGAGACCCAGAAGTGCTCGTGGATGGACTCCAACGGCAATGTCACCCGGCTGACCATCACGGTCGACTGGGCAGCAGTGGTCGGCGACCAGATCCAGTACAACCTGTCGCTGGAGAACTCCGCCTACACGCCCTGACCTGCGGCCCTCACGGGCCACCCCGGAGCCGGTCGAGCTCGCGTCGCAGGTTGACGCGGGCTCGACCGCTCCAGTGCTCGTGCGCGTGGTCGGTGAGGTAGAGGCGCTCCCGCTCGACGAAGGGAGTGAGCACCGCGCTCCTGCCCCGCGCGAAGTCCGCGGCCGGCACCTGCCGGTACTCGATGCGCACCTGGGCGCAGTAGCCGTCGAAGCGGTCGGCCGGAGCCGACAGGATCCACAGGTCGGCGTCGTGGAAGGCCTGCGACACCGGGTCGCCCGCACTCATCTCGTGGGTCGCCGACTCCCGCACCAGCCGGGCGATGGTCGCGACATCGGCGGGCGGCAGGCCGAGGGCCGTAAGCCGCTCCTCCGCCAGACGCGCGGAGGCCTCCTCGCTCGCCCCCGGGGCCCCGCCCGTCTCGTAGACCGCGTCGTGGAACCACCCGACCATCGCGGCCAGGTGCCGGTCACGACCGGCGAGGTGTCCCCCTTCGGCCAGCTCGTCGAGGGCCGCGAGGACCTCGGCCAGGTGCACGGGGTCGTGATAGCTGCGGTGCGGCTCACCCCAGCGGGCGAGCAGCTCCTCGCGCAGTGCGGTGACGGCGCGCTGATCCGTGACCACATCGAGTCCCGCGACATCGGCGAGCCATCGATCACGCAAGGTGTCCACCGTGGGATTGTGCCGCAATGAGCGCTGACTCCTCCGGCGGCACCCTCGACCAGGTCCGACGCGCCGGCGTCGAGACCACCGGCATCGAGATCATCGACGAGGCGGACCGCACCGCCCGCCCCGCCGACCTCTTCTGGCCGTGGTTCGCGGCCAATGTGTCGGTCTTCGGCATCTCCTACGGCAGCTTCGTCCTCGACTTCGGCATCTCCTTCTGGCAGGCGCTGCTCGTCTCGGTCATCGGCATCGTCGTCTCCTTCCTCCTCTGCGGCCTCGTCGCCGTCGCCGGCAAGCGCGGCTCGGCCCCGACGATGGTCATCTCGCGGGCGGCCTTCGGCGTCCAGGGGCAGAAGCTGCCGGGCGTCGTCTCGTGGATCGTCTCGATCGGCTGGGAGACCTTCCTGGCGATCATGGCGACGCTCGCGACGGCGACCGTCATGCGCGAGCTCGGCTGGGGCGGCGGCACGCCGACCAAGGTCGTCGCGATGCTCGTCGTCGCCGCCCTCATCGTCACCGCGTCGGTCGCCGGCTACCACCTGATCATGCGGCTGCAGTCATGGCTCACCTGGCTCACCGGCCTCGCGACGATCGTCTACGTCGCCCTGACGGTCAGCCACATCGACTGGTCGGCCCTGACCGCCCTCGAGAGCGGCTCCTTCCAGCAGGTCATCGGCGCCCTCATCATGGTCATGACCGGGTTCGGCCTCGGCTGGATCAACATCGCCGCCGACTGGTCGCGCTACCAGAGCCGCGAGGCCTCCTCGGGCGCGATCGTCGCGTGGAACACCTTCGGCGGCGCCCTCGCCCCCGCCCTGCTCGTCGCCTACGGCATCGGCCTCGCCGGCTCCGACGAGACCCTGCGTGCCGGCATCGTCGCCGACCCGGTCGGCACCCTCGCGACGATCCTGCCGACCTGGTACCTCGTGATCTTCGGCATCGCCGCGGTGCTCGCGCTCGTCTCCGGCGCCGTGCTCGGCATCTACTCCTCGGGCCTGACGCTGCTCAGCCTCGGCGTGCGCATCCCTCGGCCGGCCGCCGCCGGCATCGACGGGCTGCTGCTGACCCTCGGCACGATCTACGTCGTCTTCTTCGCGGAGAACTTCCTCGGACCCTTCCAGTCCTTCCTCATCACCCTCGGCGTGCCGCTGGCTGCCTGGGCGGGCATCTTCCTGTCCGACCTCGCCCTGCGCCGACGCGACTACGACGAGGAGGCGCTCTTCGACGCCCGCGGACGGTACGGCTCCGTCGACTGGATCTCGATCGGCACGATGGTGCTCACCTCGGTCATCGGCTGGGGCCTGGTGACCAATGCGATGCCCGACTCGACGTGGAACAACTGGCAGGGCTACCTGCTCAAGGCCTTCATGGGCACCGAGCTCGTCGAGGACCCGGCCGGCAGCTACTGGGCCGGCGACTGGTCCTACGCCAACCTCGGCGTCATCGCCGCGCTCGTCCTGGCCTTCGTCATCACCTACGTCGCCCGCCGCGGCGTCGTGCGCCGGCAGGAGGAGCGATGAGCGAGCAGACCCCCGACACCCCGGCCCTCCCCGACCTCGACGACGCCTGGCTCGTCGTCGTCGACCCGCAGCGCATCTTCGCCGACCCGACGTCCGAGTGGGGGTCGCCGATGTTCGACGCCGCCCTCGGGCCGATCAAGTCGCTGCGCTCCGGCTTCGGTGCGGCGCGCACCATCGTCACCCGCTGGGTGCCGGGCCCGGAGCGTCCGGGCTCGTGGGGTCCCTACTTCGAACGGTGGGGCTTCGCCGACCGACCGGCCACCGACCCGGTCTTCGACCTCGTCACCCCGGCCGCCGGCTGGAGCAGCCGTGGGTCGATCGACCTGTCGACCTTCGGCAAGTGGGGCGAGCCGCTCACGCGCATCATCGGCGAGACCCCGACCATCGTGCTCGCCGGGGTCTCGACGGACTGCTGCGTCATCTCGACGGCCCTGCCCGCAGCAGATGCCGGCGCCACGGTGGTCGTGGCGGCCGACGCCTGCGCGGGCTCGACCCAGGACAACCACGAGGCCGCCCTGCAGGTGATGAGCCTCTACTCGCCGCAGATCGAGGTCTCGACGAGCGCTGCGGTGCTCGCCGCGCGCTGATCAGCCCTGCTGCCCGGGCCCGGCGATGTTGACCATCCACGGGATGCCGTAGCGGTCGGTGAAGGAGCCGTACTCGTCACCCCACATCTGCATCTCGAGGGGCACCTCGACCTGGGCGCCCTCGGTGAGGCCGGCCCAGTAGCCGCGCAGCAGCTCGGTCTCGTCACCGCTGATGCTCACGGTGATCTGGGTGCCGAGGGTGCGGGTCATGCCCGGCGGGGTGTCGCTGGCGAAGATCGTGTAGCCGGCGTCGGTGACGAGGCTGGCGTGCATCACCTGGTCGGCGATCTCGCCGGCATCGGGCATGCTGTCGCCGAAGGTGTGGACGAGCAGCTCACCGCCGAGGACCGACTGGTAGAACTCCATCGCCTCGCGGGCGTTGCCGTCGAAGTTGAGGTACGGGTTGAGTTTCGAAGCCATGACCCGACGCTAGATCCGACCGCCGACAGCCGGAGGCCTCAATCGGTGAGCGGCAGCGTGCACCGCCTCGCCCAGACGCTCGACCCGAGGAGTCTGCAGCCGCCACACCTGCCAGAAGAGCGGGACGTCGCGGTGCGCCCGCTGCCGCAGGAGCACCAGGCGCCCGCTCTCGAGGTCCTCGCCGCACTGCGCCTCGGGCAGCATCGCCCAGCCGAGCCCGGCCCGCACCGCGGCGGCGAAGCCCTCCGACGAGGGCACCTGCGAGACCGGCGGCGCGGTGACGACACCGAGGTCGCGCAGCACCCCGTGCTGCAGGTCGTCCTTGGCGTTGAAGCGCAGCACCGGCATCGCCGACCAGTCGTACCCACGTCCACGCGCGTGCCGCTCCGCGAGCTCCGGCGCCGCGACCGGCAGGTAGCGCATCGACCCGAGCGGCTCGGTCCGGCAGCCGGCGACGGGCACCGGGTCGGCGGTCACCGCCCCGACGACCGCGCCGCGACGCAGGTGGTCGGCGCTGTACTCCTCGTCCTCGACCTCGAGGTGCAGGCGGGTGTCGTCCCACCCCGCGGCCACGCCGAGCACCGGCTCGAACCACGTCGCGAGCGAGTCGGCGTTGACCGCGACCGGCAGGTCGACGGGGGCGGACCCCCCTTCGCCCAGGTCGGAGCGCAGCTGGTCGGCGAGCAGGACCATCTGGCGGGCGGTGCGCACGACCCCGGTCCCGGCGATCGTCGCCCGCACCGGCGTGCTCCGCTCGACGAGGACGCGGCCCGCGGCGGCCTCGAGCGCCTTGATCCGCTGGCTCACGGCCGACGGCGTGATGGACAGGGCACCCGCTGCCGCCTCGAAGGTCCCCTCGTCGACGACGGCCAGGAGGGCACGGAGCTGATCGATCTGCATGAAGCAATGCTAATGATCGTGCAGGATCTGTCGTTGGCCTTCAGCGGTCGGCTCCGCCTACGGTCTCCTCGTGATCGTCTCCGCCGTCGCCGGCCTGCTGACCGGCCTCACCCTCATCGTCGCCATCGGGGCGCAGAATGCCTTCGTCCTGCGGCAGGGCATCCGCCGCGAGCATCTGGCCCCGGTCGTGCTCATCTGCATCGCCGCCGACACCCTGCTCATCGCCCTCGGCACCGCCGGCGTCGGCGCGCTGGTGAGTGATCACCCGGGTGCGGTGCGCGTGGTCACCTGGCTCGGCGCGGCCTACCTCGTCGGCTACGGCCTCGTGGCGCTGCGCCGGGCCGCCTCCCCCACCGGCCTCGACGCGGCCGCCCCCGCCGGACGGGGCTCGGTCATCGCGACGACGCTGGCGATCACCTTCCTCAACCCGCACGTCTACCTCGACACCGTCCTCATGCTCGGGTCGATCGCCAACGGTCACGGCGAGCAGCGCTGGGCCTTCGCGACGGGTGCGTCGATCGGCAGCGTCGTGTGGTTCACCGCCCTGGGCCTCGGCGCCCGGGCCCTCGCCGGTCCGCTGGGCCGGCCCGGCACGTGGCGCGTCCTCGACGGGGTCATCGGCCTGACGATGATCGGGCTGGCGGTGCTGCTGCTCGTGCGGTGAGTGGCTCCGTCAGCCGGCGGCAGGTGCCGGCGTCGTGGCGAAGGGGGTCAGCTCGGCCGCGAGGTCACCGTGCACCCGGGCGACGACGAGCGTGCCCCGCTCGAGGTGCTCCTCGGAGACGATCTCCGCCTCGTCGTGCAGACGGCTGACGAGGTCACCGCGCGCATACGGCACGAGGACCTCGACGTCGATGTCGGGCTTGGGCAGCTCCTCGGCGACGAGCTCGAGCAGCTCCTGGACCCCGGCGCCGGTGCGCGCCGAGACGGCGATCGAGTGCTTCTCGTGCCGCAGGATCCGGTCGACGACCTCGGGGTCGGCCGCGTCGGCCTTGTTGACGACGACGACCTCCTTGACGTCGGTCGCGTCGACGTCGGCGAGCACGGCGCGCACGGCCGAGATCTGGCCCTCGGGGTCGGGGTGCGAGCCGTCGACGACGTGCAGGAGCAGGTCGGCGTCGGCGACCTCCTCGAGCGTCGAGCGGAAGGCTTCGACGAGCTGGTGCGGGAGCGCCCGGACGAAGCCGACGGTGTCGGTGAGCGTGTACTCACGCCCGTCGGGCGTCTCGGCCCGCCGCACCGTCGTGTCGAGGGTGGCGAAGAGCTGGTTGTCGACGAGGACACCTGCGTGGGTGAGGCGGTTGAGCAGGGTCGACTTGCCGGCATTGGTGTAGCCGGCGATGGCCACGGCAGGCACCTGGCGGTGCGCGCGGGCGGCCCGGCGGGTGTCGCGGTGGGTCTTCATGCCCGCGAGCTCGCGCTTGAGCTTGGCGATGCGGGAGTTGATCCGGCGGCGGTCGAGCTCGATCTTCGTCTCACCGGGACCGCGCGAGCCCATGCCCTGACCGCCGGCCGCCTGGCCACCGGCCTGCCGGGACATCGACTCACCCCAGCCACGCAGGCGGGGCAGGAGGTACTGCAGCTGGGCGAGCTCGACCTGGGCCTTGCCCTCACGGGACTTCGCGTGCTGGGCGAAGATGTCGAGGATCAGGGCGGTGCGGTCGATGACCTTGACCTTGACGACGTCCTCGAGCGCACGCCGCTGGCTCGGGGCCAGCTCGGTGTCGCACACGACGGTGTCCGCCCCCTCGGCGACGACGATGTCCTTGAGCTCCTGCGCCTTGCCCGAGCCGAGATAGGTGCCCGGGTCGGGGGTCTGGCGCCGCTGCAGGACGCCGGCGAGCACCTCGGAGCCGGCGGTCTCCGCGAGCGCGGCGAGCTCGCGCAGCGAGTTCTCGGCGTCGGCGGCGGTCCCGTCGCTCCAGACGGCCGCGAGGACGACCCGCTCCAGCCGCAGCTGGCGGTACTCGACCTCGGTGATGTCCTCGAGCTCGGTCGACAGACCCTGCACACGGCGAAGGGCGGAGCGCTCCTCGCGGTCGAGCTGGTCGCCGTCGTAGTCGATGTCGCCGGCCGGCTCGAGGAAGCCGTCGCCGGGGTCGGCCAGCGCCTGCGCGCGCCTCGAGAGCACCCGGTCGATCGTCGGGCTGGGGTTGGTGTCGTCGGCGTCGTCGCGCGCGCTGTGCAGTGGTTCGGTCATGTTCTCCTCAGGATCGCACTCTGCAACGCCTGCAGGCCAGCCGATAGTCCCTTCTGCCCGGCTACAGTCGGTCGCCATGGAGCCACCGCCCCCTGTCGAGCGGCCCTCCGGCGACGAGGTGCGCGTGCCGGTGCGGACCGTGAAGCCCTCGGCCACGGCCTTCGCCCGGTCGGTGTGGCAGTTCGCCAGCGGCACCGTCGGCGATGCCTTCGCCGGGCGGCTCCTCGGGCGCTCCGCGGACCAGCCCACCGCCCCGACGATCGACGCCATGACCTTCGCGCCGCTCGAGGTCCGCGAGACCGGGGCCGTCGTCGTCCTCGACCGCCACGGCCTGCGGGTCGAAGGGAGCCGAGAGCTCGCCTTCGCGCTGGCCTGGCCCGAGGTGGGCCGCGTCTCGCTGCAGGTCCAGCACTCGCGTCTGCTGGGCCTGCGGATGCTGCGGCTGGTCTTCTGGCCCGCGCACCCGCACACCTTCCCGGCGGCCCACCCGGAGTGCGCTCCTGCCCCCGTCCCCGAGCTCGGCGGCTACGCGCTGGCGCTCACCACCTCGCCGCGGGTGCCGCAGGCCGACATCGACCTCGCGCTCTCCGGCCTGGCCCTCGCCGGCGCCCGGTTCGACGGCGAGGTGGAGGAGGTCAGCACGGGCACCGGGTAGGGTGCTCGCCCGTGCCCTCCACCTCTTCGACCGCGGGCGCCGTGCCCGACCACGAGCACCTCGACCGCGGCCTCAACCCCCGCCACGTCCAGTTCATCGCACTGGGCACTGCCATCGGCACGGGCCTCTTCTACGGCTCGTCCGAGACGATCCAGGCCGCCGGCCCGGCCGTCCTCGTCGCCTACGCGGTCGCCGGCTTCATGGTCTACATCGTCATGCGGGCCCTCGGTGAGATGGCCGTGCGCCACCCCGTCGCCGGCTCCTTCGCGCAGTACGCCGGCTCCTTCCTCGGCCCCTACGCCGGCTTCATCGTCGGCTGGGTCTTCTGGCTCGAGCTCGCGGTCGTCGCCATCGCCGACATGACCGCCGTCGCGACCTACATGGGCCTGTGGTTCCCCGGTGTCCCCGGCTGGGTGTGGATGGCCGCGGCCATCGCCCTCATCGGTGCCCTCAACCTCATGGCGGTGCGGGTCTTCGGCGAGATGGAGTTCTGGTTCTCCCTCATCAAGGTGACCGCGATCATCGCGCTCGTCGTCGGTGGTCTGGCGCTCATCCTCTGGGGGCGCGAGGTCGGCGGCACGACCCCGGACGTCGCGCACCTGTGGAGCCACGACGGCTTCGCCCCCTTCGGCCTGTGGGGCATCATCATGAGCTTCAGCGTCGTCGTCTTCTCCTTCGGCGGCATCGAGACGCTCGGCATGACGGCCGGCGAGGCCGACGACCCGGAGCACTCGATCGGGCGCGCGGTCAACACCGTGCCCTTCCGCATCCTGCTCTTCTACGTCGCGGCGCTCGCGGTCATCATGTCGATCATCCCGTGGGACGAGGTCACCGGTGAGTCCTCCCCCTTCGTCGAGGTCTTCGCCGCGCTCCAGGTCCCGGCGGCCCAGCACGTGATGAACTTCGTCGTCCTCACCGCTGCCCTGTCGGCGATGAACGCGATCTTCTACGCCTGCTCGCGCACGATGTACGGCCTCGCCGAGCAGGGCCACGCACCTCGCTCCTTCCTCCACCTGTCACCGCGAGCGCACATCCCGATCTACCCGGTGCTGTGCATGTTCGGCGCCGGCGCGGTCGGACTCGTGCTCTTCCTCGTCATCGAGGACCGGCTCTTCTTCTTCGTCGCGGCGATCGCGTCCTTCGCCACGGTCTTCACCTGGCTGATGATCCTGCTCGCGCACCTGCGGATGCGCACCCGGATGGCGCGCGAGGGCCTGCGGCCCACGGGCTTCGCGATGCCCTTCTTCCCGGTCCTCAACGTCATCGCGATGGCCTTCATGGTCGGCGTCATCGTGCTGCTCGCGACGACCGACTCCGGGCGCGACGCCTTCTACGTCGGGGCGGGTGCGCTGGTGCTCCTCACGATCGCGTGGTTCACCTTCGTGCGGGACGAAGGGCGCGCGCCGATCGTCCTCGAGGAGGCCGATCACCTCTCCGGCGACAGCTCCCGGGTGTAGAGCACCGTGCCCTGCGCGTCGCGCAGGGTGACCGTCAGCCGCCCGTCGTCGGCGATGTCGGCGTGCCCGAAGAACTGGTTGCCGCCCCGCGGCGACTGGTTGGGGTAGTCCGCCGTCTTGATGAAGTCGACCCGGGGACCGAAGGTCGCGTCCATCTCGTTGGGCCCGAAGGTGCCGGCGTTGATCGGGCCGGCGACGAACTCCCAGAAGGGCGAGAAGTCGGTGAAGGCCGCTCGCTCCGGGCTGTAGTGGTGCGCGGCGCAGTAGTGCACGTCGGCGGTGATCCACACGACGCCGGGCACGTCCTTGATCTCGCGCAGCAGCCAGGCCATCTCGAGCTCCTTGCCCAGCGGGGCGCCCGGGTCACGGTTGGACAGCGACTCCTGGGCCTCGCCGTCGGGCACGACGATCCCGATCGGCAGGTCGGCGGAGATCACCTTCCACGTGACGCGCGACCGCTTGAGCTCGCTCGCGAGCCAGCGCACCTGCTCCTCCCCCATGAGCGAGGTGCGCTCCCGCTCGGTCCCCGCCGTGTTGGGGTCCTTGTGGGTGCGCATGTCGAGGCAGAAGACGTCGAGGTGCCGGCCGCGCGAGACCTTGCGGTGGATCCGCTGCCCGTCGGGGCGGTCCTGGCCGTTGCTGATCGGCTGCCACTCCCACCACGCCCGCTTCGCCCAGCGCGCGAGGACGTCGACGCGACGCTCACGGTCGTAGGCCGGGTCGGTGAGGATCTCACCGGGGTACCAGTTGTTCGTCGTCTCGTGGTCGTCCCACTGGGCGATGACCGGCACGTCGGCGTACATCGCCCGCAGGTTGTCGTCGAGGTGGTTGTAGCGGTGCCGCCCGCGGAACTCCGCGAGGCTCTGCGCCCGCTGCTCGACCTCCGGGATGACGAGGTTGCGCCACACCTGCCCGTCGGGCTCGGTGACCTGTGCCTCGATCGGTCCGTCGGCGTAGATCGTGTCGCCGGCGTGGACGAAGAAGTCGGGGCGGGTCTCGTGCATCGCCCGGTAGGCGACGTAGCCGCCGAGGTCGGGGTTGATCCCCCACCCCTGGCCGGCGGTGTCACCGGTCCACACGAAGGACTGACCGCCCCGGCCCTGCGTGGCCGTCGCGAAGGACAGGTCCGCGGTCTGCCCCCTTCGCCCCTCGTCGTCCTCGAAGCCGACCTCGATCTCGTGGCGCCGGCCCGGCGCGAGGTGCCGCAGGTCGATCTTGCCCGTGTGGTCGGTGCCGGGCGTGACCCACGGCCCGCGGACGGTCCGGCGGGAGCGGCCCGGTCCGGTGATCGTGGCGACCATGCGCGAAGGGCGGTCCGCCCGGGCCCACAGGACCGCCGAGTCGGTCGTGACGTCACCTGACGAGACGCCGGAGGTCAGCAGCGGACGGCTGCGGTGCACCTGGAAGGGCGCGGCGACGGCCGACGGCTGGAGCGCCGCCGCACCGGCAGCGGCGACGGTGGAGGACAGGACGACGCGACGCGAGATCTCGGGCATGGGCCCGAGGGTGGCAGCGTGACGTGGCGGGCACGTGGGTGCCGGGTGGCGCCGACGTGGGCTGCTGGTGACCGGCAGGTGGCCGGTGGGTCAGCCCTTCGCCAGCACGCGGATGTCGGTCGCCTCGGTGCGCTCGGCGTCCGCCCGCTCGTCCTCGGTCATCTGCTGGCTCTCGATCTCCGCCTGGACCCGGCGCAGGTAGTGCTCGACCTCCGAGGTCGCGCGCTCCTCGTCCCAGCCGAGCTCGGCGGCGAGGATGCGCGCGGCGGGCTCGGCCGCCTCGACGCCGCGGTCGGGCGTCTCGATGGAGATGCGCATCCGACGGGTCAGCAGGTCGTTGAGGTGGAGCGTCGCCTCGTGGCGTGCCGCGTAGACGACCTCGACCCGCAGGTACTCCTCCGCGCCGGCGAGCGGCTCTGCGAGAGAGCGGTCCTCGTCGATCATGGCGAAGAGGTCGACGGCCATCGAGCCGTAGCGGTCGAGCAGGTGGGTCACCCGCCAGACCGGGAGGTCGTGTCGGCGGCTGAGGGTGTCGAGCTGGTTGACCAGCGCCTGGTAGCCCTCGGCCCCGACGAGCGGGATGTGCGCGGTGACGCTCTCGGGCACGCCGGGCGAGAGGTCCTCGCGGGCGGCGTCGACGGCGTCGGCGGCCATGACCCGATAGGTCGTGTACTTGCCGCCGGCGATGGAGATCAGGCCCGGCTGCGGGCGGGCGACGGCGTGCTCGCGACTGAGCTGCGAGGACTCCTCCGACTCCCCCGCGAGCAGCGGACGCAGACCGGCGTAGACCCCCTGGATGTCGTCGCGGGTCAGCGGGGTGAGCAGCACGCCGTTGATCTGCTCGAGGATGTAGTCGATGTCCGCGGCCGTCGCGGCCGGGTGCGCCCGGGAGAGGTTCCAGTCGGTGTCGGTCGTGCCGATGATCCAGTGGGTGCCCCACGGGATGCAGAAGAGGACCGATTTTTCCGTCCGCAGGATCAGACCGGTCTCGGAGTTGACCCGGTCGCGGGCGACGACGATGTGCACGCCCTTGCTCGCGCGCACGTGGAAGCGGCCGCGACCGCCGGCCATGGTCTGGATGTCGTCGGTCCACACGCCGGTGCAGTTGATGACCACCGACGCGTTGACCTCGACCTCGTCGCCGGTCTCGACGTCGAGCACCCGGGCACCGACGACCCGCTCGCCCGCATGGAGCAGGCCGGTGACCTTGGCGGAGTTGAGCACGGTGGCGCCGTAGGCCGCTGCCGTGCGCACGACGGTGAGGGTGTGGCGGGCGTCGTCGCACTGGGCGTCGTGGTAGAGCAGGCCGCCGTGGTGCGCGGAGGGCTTCAGGCCCGGCGCGATCCGGCGCACTCCCCCCTTCGTCATCTGCTTGGTGCGGGGCACCGAGCGGCCGCCGCCCATCGTGTCGTAGAGGGTCAGGCCCGCGGTGACGTAGGGCCGCTCCCAGACCGGGTGAGAGAGGGGGTAGAGGAAGCTCACCGGCTTGACCAGGTGCGGCGCGATGCGGGTGAGCATGAGCTCACGCTCCTGGAGGGCCTCGCGGACCAGCGCGAAGTTGAGCTGCTCGAGGTAGCGGACGCCGCCGTGGAAGAGCTTGCTGGAGCGCGAGGAGGTCCCAGAGGCGAAGTCGCGCTGCTCGACGAGGGCGACCTTGAGACCACGGGTCGCGGCGTCGAGCGCGACGCCGGCACCGGTGACGCCACCACCGACGACCAGGACGTCCAGGTCCTCGTCGGCGATGCGGCGCCAGGCCGCGGCGCGCTGCTGGGGGTCGAGCGGCGTGGGAAGTGGCATGGCACAACGGTAGTCGGCTCGGCGCCCATGCATGCAGCCAACCTGACAGGATGCCGCCCATGAGTGCTGCGACGACGTACGTGCTGTCCATCGACCAAGGGACGACGAGCACCCGGGCCATGGTCTTCGACCGCGAGGGACGGGTCGTCGCGAGCGACCAGATCGAGCACGAGCAGATCTTCCCGCGGGCCGGCTGGGTCGAGCACGACGCGCTGGAGATCTGGGGCAACACCCGCCGGGTCATCGGCGGGGCACTCGGCAAGGCCAACCTCAACAGCGGCCACATCGAGGCCGTCGGCATCACCAACCAGCGTGAGACGACCGTCGTGTGGGAGAAGGCGACCGGCCAGCCCATCCACCACGCGGTCGTCTGGCAGGACACCCGCACCCAGGGAATCGTCGACGAGCTCGCGGCCGACGGCGGGCTCGACCGCTTCAAGGAGGTCTGCGGGCTGCCGCTCGCGACCTACTTCGCCGGGCCCAAGATCGCGTGGATCCTCGACCACGTCGAGGGCGCCCGCGAGCGCGCCGAGGCTGGCGAGCTGCTCGCCGGGACGATGGACACCTGGGTGCTGTGGAACCTCACCGGCGGCGGCGAGAACGACGGCGTGCACGTCACGGACGTCACCAATGCCTCGCGCACGATGCTCATGGACCTGCGCACGCTCCAGTGGGACGAGGCGACCTGCGAGGCCATCGGGGTGCCGGTCCAGGTACTGCCGGAGATCCGCTCCTCGTCAGAGGTCTACGGCGAGTGCAAGCCCGGCGTCCTCAACGGCACGCCGATCGCGGGGATCCTCGGCGACCAGCAGTCCGCGACCTTCGGTCAGGCCTGCCTGACGCCGGGCACCGCCAAGAACACCTACGGCACCGGCAACTTCATGCTGCTCAACACCGGCACCGAGATCGTCTCCAGCGACAACGGCCTGCTGACGACGGTCTGCTACCAGCTCGGCGAGCAGGACGCGGTCTACGCCCTGGAGGGGTCGATCGCCGTGACCGGGTCGCTGATCCAGTGGCTGCGCGACAACCTCGGCTTCATCAAGGAGGCACCCCAGGTCGAAGCGCTCGCCTGCAGCGTCGAGGACAACGGCGGGGTGTACTTCGTGCCGGCCTTCTCCGGGCTCTTCGCCCCGCACTGGCGGCCAGACGCACGCGGCGCGATCCTCGGGCTGACCCGCTACGCCACGAAGGCCCACATCGCGCGTGCGGCGCTGGAGTCGACGGCCTACCAGACACGTGACGTGCTCGACGCGATGCAGGCCGACGCCGAGCGGGCTGGCGGGCGGCTGACCGAGCTCAAGGTCGACGGGGGGATGGTCGCCAACGACACGCTCATGCAGTTCCAGGCGGACATGCTCGGCGTCGACGTCGTGCGGCCGCAGATCGCCGAGACCACGGCCCTGGGTGCCGCCTACGCCGCCGGTTTGGCCGTCGGCTACTGGGAATCGACGGACGAGATCGTCGACAACTGGTCCGAGGGGAAGCGATGGTCGCCGGCGATGGACGAGGACGAGGTCGAGCGGCTGCACCGCAACTGGACCAAGGCCATCTCCAAGACCCTCGACTGGGTGGACGAGGACGTCGACTGATCAGGCGGCGAAGAGCTCACCGAGGCGCACCTCGAGGGGCGACCACAGCACGTCCGGGTGTGACACCTCCATCGGACCTGCAGGCGCCGGGCCGGTAGACACCTGCCCGATCGACCCACGGCCGTGACCGAGGGGTGGTGGGGCCAGGCTGCGGTACTCGACGCCGGTCGGGGTGCCGTGGACCACCTCATGGGGCCTCCCCCCGCCCGGATCGAGCCCGCTCGCCGCCAGCGACGCCGCCAGTGCGTCGGGCAAGCGCGCCTCACTGCTGGCGTCGCACTCGCCACTGCCCCGCACTGTCGTCTCGGTCATCGCGCCTCCTCACCCTGCCATCCATCGAACACCTGTTCGATAGATGGCAGGGTGAGCCAAGAACTGTCCCGCCGCAACCACCCCGGCCGAAGCACCCCCGTCGACAGCATCAGCCTGTCACCCACCACCGCCAGCGCACCTAGGGTTGTCCCGTGACCGACCACTACTTCACCGACTCCCCTGCCGCGACCGATGCCGAGCGACGCCCGCTGGATGTCACGCTCGCCGGCCGAGAGGTCACGGTGGAGACCGCAGGTGGCACCTTCTCCCCCACCGGTCTCGACAAGGCGACGGCGGTCCTGCTCGACGCGGTGCCCCAACCCCCCTCTGCCGCAGACCTGCTCGACATCGGCTGCGGCTGGGGCCCGATCGCCCTCACCCTCGCGCTCCGGGCCCCCGACGCCACGGTCTGGGCCGTCGACGTCACGGAGCGGGCGCTCGACCTCACCCGTCGCAATGCGGCCGCCCTCGGGCTGACCAACGTGCGGACCGCCCGTCCGGACGAGGTGCCGACGAATCTCCCCTTCGCCGCCATCTGGTCCAACCCGCCGATCCGCATCGGCAAGCCCGCCGTCCACGAGCTGCTGCGCACCTGGCTACCCCGCCTCGCGCCGGGAGCCGACGCTCACCTCGTCATCGGCAAGAACCTCGGCGCCGACGGCTACCAGCGCTGGATCAGCACCGAGCTGGGCCTGCCGACGGAGCGGGTCGGGTCGAGCAAGGGCTTCAGGGTCCTGCGGACCAGCCGGCCCGCGGCGGGTTGACCAGGTCTCCCTCCCAGGTGAGGTCGCTGTCCTCGTCGACCTCGAAGGCCTCGTAGCGGTCGTCCGTGAGCACCGCATCGACGAGTGCCCGGGAGCCGGCCACGATCGTGCTGTCCCAGTCGATCTCGGTCGCGACCACCCAGGAGCGGTCCGCAGGCCAGACGAGCTGCGGGAGCGGCCCGTCGAAGACCGACGTCCACCCGATGCCCGCCCGGTGCGGCCACGTCTCGTCGGCCAGCTCGTCGCAGCCGGTCGCCAACAGCACGTACTCGCGACCGGGAAGCTCCAGGAGCGGGCCGCGGCGCGCCGCCGTGGCGACATCGGAGGCGACCGAGGTCCGCTGCTCCTCGAGGTGACGCCGCATCCGTGCGTCGGCCTCCACCTCGGCGTCCGTGTCCGCGTCGCCGTCCTCCGCGCGCGCGTGGACCACGGTCGTGCCGCTGAGCTCGCTCCACCCCGCCCAGATGCCGACGACGAGCTGCTCGGGCGAGCGCGTGGCATCCCGCAGGTGCCCGGTCAGCCCGGCGAGCAGATCGACGTCCAGTGATCCGTCGCGCGACTTCCCGACCCGCCAGCCGTCGGCGAAGTCGACCCCCTGGTGGAGGTCCGCCAACCGGTTCCACTGGACGAGTGGGTGCATCGTCAGCCCCTGTCGGGCCGCCACGCGCGACCACGGCCAGCGCCCCTCCTCCAGCACCGGGTGCATGCCCCACCGGTCGGCGACCGTGAGGTCCTCACGGTGCACCGGTACCGGGTGCAGGATGCGGGCGTAGGCCTCGAAGCCCGCGCCCGCGACCCCTCCGACCCGCGCCCAGTCACCGACCCGCTCACGCAGCCAGGCGCCGCACGACACCTCCCTGATCACCTCCACACCGGGAGGCTACGACGGGTTATGCGCTGTGTGCTGCGGCGTCACCGGTCCTCGTCGACGACCATCGCCGACCCGCCACCGGCACGCGTCGGCTCGGCCGCGGCCTCGAGGTCGTCGAGCCCGTGGACCCGGATCCCCGTGGCATTGCCGATCCGGTCGACCTTCTTGGTCGCGTGGCCCAGCGAACGCAGGTAGTCACCGACGTCGCCGTCGGCGAGCGCCGGCTCGAGCTCGGTGGCCGCGCCGTTGCGCGAGGAGACCCGCGGCGCCGCGAGCGCGTCGCCGATGGCCATGTCGCGGTCGACGACCCCGCCGACGAGCTGGGCGACGGTCGTGATGATCGTCGCGCCGCCGGGGCTGCCGGCGGTCATCCACGGCTTGCCGTCCTCGAGGACGATGGTCGGGGCCATCGACGAGCGCGGCCGCTTGCCGGGACCGGGCAGGTTGGGGTCGGGCACCCCCTTCGTCACGGGCGTGAAGTTGAAGTCCGTCAGCTCGTTGTTGAGCAGGAACCCGTAACCCGGCACGACCATGCCGCTGCCGCCGTACTGCTCGATCGTCAGCGTGTAGGTCACGGTGTTGCCGTCCTTGTCGACAGCCGTGAGCGAGGTCGTGTGCTGGTCCTCCGACCCGACCGCGGTGGTGTCGGTCGAGGTCTGGCAGTCGCCGTAGGAGCCGTCCGGCTGGCCGAAGGGGACGGGGCGGGCCATCGCCGAGTCCTCACCGAAGAGGCACGAGCGCTCGTCGGCGAAATCCTGCGACAGCAGCTCGTCGGTCGGCACGTCGGGCACGTCGCCGACCCAGCGGTTGCGGTCGGCGAAGGAGGTCGCCGACGCCTCGGCGAACCAGTGCGCCCACTCCGCGTCGCTGAGGTCCTGGGTGCGCTTGCCGGTGCGCTCCTCGTATGACTCGAGCAGGTTGAGGATCTCGCCGACGGCGATGCCACCGGAGCTGGGCGCCGCCATGCCGTAGATGTCGAGGCCGCGGTGCTCGCTGTGCGTGGGCGCCTTGACCAGGGCCTTGTAGGAGCGCATGTCCGCCCGGGTCATCTCGCCCTTGGGCACCGTGACGCCGGGCGCGGTGCGCGGGTTGCGGGCGGTGTCGACGACCGCCTCACCGATCGCGCCGCGCTGCATCGCGTCGGCGCCGTGGGTGCGCAGCAGGCGATAGGTCTTGGCCAGGTCGGGGTTGCGCAGGACGGCGCCGACCTTGATCGGCTCGCCGCCGGGCAGGTAGATCTTCGCCGTGTCGGGGAACTTCGCGAAGCGCTCGGCGTTGTCGACCGTCGCGTCGTGGAAGGGCTGGTCGACGACGAAGCCCTTGCGCGCGGTGTTCTCGGCCGGCTTGAGCAGCTGGTTGAGCGACATCGTGCCGTAGCGCTCGGCGGCCATCTCCCAGGTCGCGGGCGTGCCCGGGACGCCCACGGAGAGACCGGAGTTGACGACGGTGTCGAAGTCCATCGCGCTCCCGTCGCTCTCGGTGAAGACCGTCTCGTCGAAGCTCGCGGGTGCCGTCTCCCGGCCGTCGATGGTCTCGACCTTGCCGGTCTTGGCGTCGTAGTGGACGAAGAAGCCACCACCGCCCGGCCCGGAGCTGTAGGGCTCGACGACCCCGACGGCGCCGGCCATCGCGACCGCTGCGTCGGCGGCATTGCCACCGCGCTCGAGCACGTCGATGCCGATCTGGCTGACGATCGGGTCGACGGAGGCGACCGCTCCGCCTCCGCCCCGCATGACGGGCACCTTGGGCAGGTCGTGGCCGACGGGCGGCGGGCCGGGGTCCGCCGTGGCGGTGCCCCCGGTGGCGGCGGTCAGGGCCAGGGCCCCGGCCGCGAGCGTGCTGATCAAGGTCGGTGTGGCGCGTCCCATGCATCCACGCTAGGTGTGATCGGCCTCACGCGCAGCGCGAGCCTCCCCGAGGACCACCCCGGACGAAGGGGGTCAGACGAGCGTCGTCGTCCCGTCGGCCACGAGCACCGCCGGGCCGGCGAGCTCCACCTCGCGGCCGGGCAGCAGGCGCACCCGCAGCGTGCCGCCGGGCACCTCGACGGTGTACTCGCTCGAGGCGTCGACGTCACCGGACCAGAAGGCGGTGCCGATCGCGGCGGCGCACACGCCGGTGCCGCACGAGCGGGTCTCGCCGACGCCGCGCTCGTGGACGCGCATCGAGATCCGGCCGGGGCCGAGCACCCGCACGAACTCGACGTTGCTGCCCTCGGACGGCACGGGGTTGACCGCCGGCGGGCGGCGCAGGCGCAGGCCGTTGAGGTTGACGTTGGGCGGCAGCGCCACGACGGTGTGCGGGTTGCCGAGGTCGAGCGAGAGCGCCGAGTAGGGCTCGGTGATGTCCTCGGCCTCCTCGACGTGGACGAGCGCGTCGAAGCCCTGCGCCTGGGCCTTCGCCTCATCGACGAAGCGCCATCGGCCCATGTGCGTCACGACCTGGTCACCCTCGAAGCGGATCCCCTTGAGCCCCGCCCGGGTGGCGATGCTGAACTCGTCGCCGACGAGCCCCTCGCGGCGCAGCCAGGTCGCGAAGACGCGCGTGCCGTTGCCGCACATCTGGGCCAGCGACCCGTCGTGGTTGCGGTAGTCCATGAACCACTCCGCCTCGCCGGCGAGAGCCCGGACCTCCTCCTCGGCGGCGTGCTCGGTGCGCACGACCCGGATGACGCCGTCACCGCCGATGCCGGCCTGCCGGTCGGCGAGGAGCGCGACCTGCGAGGGGGTGAGGTCGAGCTCGCCGTCGAGGTCGGGGACGAGGACGAAGTCGTTCTCGGTCCCATGGCCCTTGGTGAATCGCAGCGTCATGGGGTCCATTGTGTCGGACGCACCGCGAGCTCCAGCGCCCTGCTCCGCAGGTCGTGGGACGCGGCGTCGAGCCACTCCACGCGCGGGTCGGGCCGCAGCCACGACTCCTGCCGTCGGGCATAGCGTCGGGTGGCGCGGGCCGTGTCGGCGATCGCCTCCTCCCGCCCCCAGCGGCCGTCGAGCTCGCCGAGGGCCTGGGCGTAGCCGATGGCCCGCGAGGCGGTGCGGCCGCCGCGCAGCCCGGCGGCATCGAGCCGGCGGACCTCGTCGAGCAGGCCGGCCTCCCACATCGCGCGGGTGCGGCGGTCGATCCGGTCGGTCAGGGCGTCCCAGTCGTCGCGCAGCCCGATGACGAGCGAAGGGCGGCGGTAGCGCTTCGTGGGCGCTGTCGCCGAGAAGGGCCGGCCGGTGATCTCGACGACCTCGAGGGCGCGGATGATCCGCCGGATGTTGTTGGGCTCGATGGCCTCGGCGGCGGCCGGGTCGACCTCACGCAACCGATGACGAAGGGCGGCGCGCCCCCCTTCGTCCTGCGCCCGGTCCTCGAGCCGGGCCCGCACGGCGGGATCCGTCGGCGGGATGTCGAGGTGGTCGAGCGCGGCCCGCACGTAGAGGCCGGAGCCACCGGCGAGGACCGGGACGAGCCCGCGGTCGCGGATGTCGACGATCGCCGCCTCGGCCCGGGCCTGGAAGTCCGCGAGGGTGGCCTCGTCCGTGACGTCGAGGACATCGAGGAGGTGGTGCGGGATGCCGCGCCGCTCCCCCACCGGCAGCTTGTTGGTCCCGATGTCCATGCCGCGGTAGAGCTGCATGGCGTCGGCGTTGACCACCTCGCCGCCGAGCTGCTCCGCGAGGTCGAGCGCGAGGTCGGACTTGCCGGTGGCCGTGGCCCCGACGACGGCGACGACCTCGGGGCGGTGCGTCCCGCTCACTCCTCGTCGTCGTCGTGACCGAAGGGGTCCGGGCCCTCGCCCGGCATCCACGTCAGGCCGGCGACGCCCCAGCCCTCGGCCTTGATCGCCTTGCGGGCCTTCTTCTTCCACTTGTCGCCGAGGCGGTCGACGTAGAGGAAGCCGTTGAGGTGGTCGTACTCGTGCTGCATGCAGCGGGCGAACCAGCCGGTGGCCGAGAAGGAGATCTCGTTGCCGTCCCAGTCGTAGCCGCTCACCTCGGCCCGCTCACCACGCCGCAGCGGGTAGGAGTAGCCCGGCACGGACAGGCAGCCCTCGGACTCGTGGTCGCGGTCGGGCTCGCCGACGGCGGGCTTGCTCGCCTTGACGTAGGGGTTGATGACGTGGCCGAGGGCGGGGACGCCGTCGTCGTTGGCCATGCTCCACGTGAAGATCCGCAGCCCCACGCCGATCTGCGGCGCGGCCAGGCCGACGCCGTGCGCGGCCTCCTGGGTCTCGTACATGTCCTCGACGAGGGTGCGCAGCTCGGCGTCGAAGGTCGTGACCGGCTCCGAACGGGTGTGCAGGACCGGCTCGCCGCAGATGGTGATGGCGTGGATCGTCATGAGCGGCATCCTAGGTCGCCGCGCGGCGACCCACGGCACCCAGGACCGGCCGGCGGGCGGGCACGGGGAGACGCAGAGCGGCGCCGAGACCGGACAGGGGGTTCCGGTCCCGGCGCCGCCGGGGGTGTCCGGCGTCAGGGACGCCGGACGGTCTGTGGGCCTCAGGCCTGCTTGATGGCCGAGAGGTCGAGGGTGAGCGTGATCTTCTTCGAGACGAGGACGCCGCCGGTCTCGAGCGCGGCGTTCCAGGTCAGGCCGAAGTCCTCACGGTCGACGTCGGTGCGGGCGGTGAAGCCGGCGCGGACGTTGCCGAAGGGGTCCTGTGCGGTGCCCTCGTACTCGGCGGCCAGCTCGACCTGGCGGGTGACGCCCTTGATGGTCAGGTCGCCGACGAGGGTGAACTCCTCGCCCTTGACGTCCTTGATGCCCGTGCTGGCGAAGGTGATGACCGGGTTGTTCTCGACGTCGAAGAAGTCGGCCGACTTCAGGTGGCCGTCGCGGTCGGCGGAGCCGGTGTCGATCGAGGCGACCTGCATCGTGGCGTTCGCGGTCGAGGCGGCGAAGTCCTCGGCGACGGTGATCGTGCCCTCGAGCTCGCGGAAGTAGCCGCGGACCTTGGTGACCATCGCGTGGCGGGCGACGAAGCCGACCTCGGAGTGGCTGGCGTCGAGGACGTACGTGCCGGCGGCCAGGTCGGCGAGGGGGGTGATGGCGGTGGACTCGGTCATGTCGTGCTCCTTGGCGATCGGGGTGGTCTCTTGGTGCACCACTTACATTAGGGGCAATTGGTTGTCGTGTCAACTATTGGTTTTTCAACGAAATGTACACGCTACGCCGTCAGCGGTTGAAGCGCGCGGGCTGACGTGTTTGGCTGGACGTACGGCCCGTCACCGGGCAACCCGACACGAAGGAGAACACCATGGGGTTCGACGATCTGAAGGGCAAGGCGACCGACTCGCTGGGCGAGAACAGCGACAAGGTCGAGCAGGTGAGCGACCAGGGCCTCGACAAGGCCGGCGAGTTCGCCGAGGGCAAGGGTGCCAGCTCCGAACACGCCGACAAGGGCAAGGACTTCCTCGACGGCAAGATCGGCGAGTGAGGCTGCCTCACTGACAGCACGAAGGGGGCTGGTCACCGTGACGGTGACCAGCCCCCTTCGTCGTGCCCGGGTGGTGCGGTGGCGCTCTCAGGCCCCGCAGGCCGGGCCGGCGGTCGCCACCGGCGGCGGGGCGCCGACACTCGGCAGGCCCAGGCTCACCGCGGGCTTGGAGACGGTGCCCGCGGCAGCGCCCTCCTGCAGAGCCGCCCAGGCATCGCCGCCCGGCGTGCGGCGCACGCTGAAGACCCCGCCCTCGATCGCCGAGTCGGCGACGATGTGGTGCGGGGCGCCGTAGGTGACGCCGACGGTGACCATGTCACCGGGGCGCGGACGCTCGGCCTCGGGCAGGTCCTCGGGCAGGGCGAAGTGGACGAGGCGGTTGTCGGGGGCGCGCCCGCTGAGCCGGGCGGTCTCGCGGTCCTTGCGCCCCTCCCCCGTCGCGACCAGGACCTCGAGCTCGCGGCCCTCCTGCTCGCGGTTGCCCGCCCACGAGATCTCGTCCTGCAGGGCGACGAGCCGCTCGTAGCGCTCCTGGACGACCTCCTTGGGCACCTGGTCGTCCATCGTCGCCGCCGGGGTACCGGGGCGGATCGAGTACTGGAAGGTGAAGGCCGAGGAGAAGCGGGACTCGCGCACGACGCGCAGGGTCTCCTCGAAGTCGGCGTCGGTCTCGCCGGGGAAGCCGACGATGATGTCCGTCGTGATCGCCGCGTCGGGGATGCGCTCGCGCACCCGGTCGAGGATGCCGAGGAAGCGCTCGGAGCGGTAGCTGCGACGCATGGCCTTGAGCACGCGGTCGGATCCGGACTGCAGCGGCATGTGCAGGCTCGGCATGACATTGGGCGTCTCGGCCATCGCGTCGATGACGTCGTCGGTGAAGGCGGCGGGGTGCGGGCTGGTGAAGCGCACCCGCTCCAGGCCGTGGATGTCGCCGCAGGCCCGCAGCAGCTTGCCGAAGGCGAGCCGGTCGCCGAACTCGACGCCGTAGCTGTTGACGTTCTGGCCCAGGAGGGTGACCTCGACGACGCCCTGCGCGACGAGCGCCTCCACCTCGGCGAGGATCTCGCCGGGACGGCGGTCCTTCTCCTTGCCCCGCAGCGCCGGGACGATGCAGAAGGTGCAGGTGTTGTTGCACCCGACGGAGATCGAGGTCCAGCCCGAGTAGGCCGAGTCACGGCGGGTCGGCAGGGTCGAGGGGAAGGTCTCGAGGGCCTCGAGGATCTCGACCTGCGCCTCCTCGTTGTGCCGCGCGCGGTCGAGCAGCGCGGGCAGGCTGCCGATGTTGTGCGTGCCGAAGACGACGTCGACCCACGGGGCGCGCTCGACGATCGTCGCGCGGTCCTTCTGCGCCATGCAGCCGCCGACGGCGATCTGCAGGTCGGGGTTGCGCTGCTTGAGCGGGCGCAGCTGGCCGAGGTTGCCGTAGAGCTTGTTGTCCGCATTTTCGCGCACCGCACAGGTGTTGAAGACGACGACGTCGGCCACCTCACCGCGCTCGTCGGCGGGCAGGCTCGCGAGGTCGACGTACCCGGCGGTCTCGAGGAGGCCGGCGAGCCGCTCGGAGTCGTGCACGTTCATCTGGCACCCGTGGGTGCGCACGTCGTAGGTCTTGGCAGTCGCAGTCATGACCCGACAAGGGTACGTCGGGACGAAGGGGGTGCCCCACCCCCTTCGTCCGTCGTCACCCGATGCGGGTGTAGGTGATGTCGAGCTCGAGGTCGGTGACCTGCGGGCCGACGAACATGCCGCGGAAGGGCGCGACGTCGTCGTAGTCGCGGCCACGGCCGACGACGACGTGGTCGAGGCCGACCGGCCCGAGGTTCGTCGGGTCGATCGGGTGCCAGCCGCGGTCCCACAGCTCGATCCACGCGTGGTTGCGCGCCGGCACCGTCGTGCCGCGCTCGATCTCGGCCTCGTCGACGGTGAGGTAGCCGCTGACGTAGCGGGCCGGGACCTCGATGGCGCGCAGCGCACCGAGGACGACGTGGGCGAAGTCCTGGCAGACGCCGCGGCGACCCTCCCAGACGTCGGCCGCCGTCGCCTGCCACCCGGTGATGCCGCGCTCGTAGGTCATCGCGTCGTGGATCCGCTGGACGATGTCCATCGCCGCCTGGCGCGGGGTCGCGGCATCGGCGAACTCCTGCGCGAGGGCGACGACCTGCGCCGGCGGCTCGGTGCGGCCGGTCTGCGCGAGGTACTCGCTCAGCCGGTCACGGGTGGACTCCTCACGCACGGCGCCCCAACCGCTCGCCTCGACGTGCACGGGCAGCTCGGAGCGCTCGACCGTGCTCGTCGCCTCGATCTCGAGGACGTCGTGCGGGGTCTGCGACTCCATCGCCATGACCTGGGTGCCCCAGTGGTCCTCGTAGACATGGCTCCACGTGAGGGGCTTGACCCGCACGCGCGCCTCGAGGGTCGCCTGGCCGGGCTCGGTGACCGGGATCATCCGCAGCTCGTTGTGCGCTGCGGTGACCTCGCCGTCGTAGCGCATCATCGTGCGGTGGACGATGCGGTGTCGCCTGGTGCTCAAAGGATCTCTCCCGTCCACTCCTGGACCGGCGCCGACATGAAGTAGCGCGCGCCGATCGCGTCGGATGCCTCCACGACTGCGTCCTGGACCTCCTGCATGCGCCCGTGGAGGTCCTGCAGCACCGAGTCGGGGTTGCTGAACTCCAGCGAGGTGCGGGCCTGCCCGAGGATGCGTCGGGCCTCGTCGGAGAAGCCGACCCGGTCGTCGTCGGGCGAGAGGACCGTCAGGCGCTCCTCCGCCTCGCGCAGGGCCGCGATGACCGAGCGCGGGAAGCGTCGGTCGAGGGTGAGGAAGGCCGCGGCCGTGCGATCGGTGACGACGCCGCGCATCGTGCGCAGCATCGCCTGCTGGGCACCGCAGCTGGCGAGGACCGAGCCCCACCCGGGGCCGAAGTCGCTCGCGCCCGTCGCCACGAGCCGGGCCGTCATGTCGGCCCGCTCGAGAGCGCGACCGAGGACGAGGAAGTCCCAGGCGTCGTCGTGGCTCATCGTCGTGTCGGCCAGCCCGTCGACGAGGGCCGAGCGCTCGCGGACGTAGCCCAGGTGGTGCTGGGTGGCGGGGCCGCGGCGGAAGGAGTTGAACCGGTGGTAGGTCGTGTTGATGGCCTCCCACATCTCGGTGGAGACCGTCTCGCGGGCCCGCCGCGCGTTCTCGCGGGCCGCGTGCCACGAGCCGGTGACCGAGTTGGGGTTCGTCGCGTCGAAGACGAGCATGCGGCTCGTCCCCTCGTAGTCGACCTCGCCCACGTCGTCGTAGCCCATGATCCCGCGCAGCACCATCGTGCAGGCGGTCTGCTCGTCGGCGGCCGGGTCCTCGAGCAGCTGCAGGCGCAGCACGTCGACGATCCGGGCCGTGCCGTCGGCGCGCTCGACGTAGCGACCGATCCAGAAGAGCGAGTCGGCGATCCGGCTGAGCATCAGATGCCCTCCTCGTCCTCGTGCTGGTCCTGCGTCTGGGTCTGGCTCTGCGTCTGGCCCTGGGTCTGCACGTCACCCCGCTCGTGCGAACCGGAGCCGGTGCCGAGGAAGATCACCTCGCGCTCCTCCATGTCGTGGGGCAGACGGTTGTAGCGGCCGGCGAGCACCCAGGTGTCCTTGGAGCCGCCGCCCTGGCTGGAGTTGACGACGAGCTGCCCCTCGGGCAGCGCGACCCGGGTCAGGCCACCGGGCAGGACCTCGACGTCCTGGCCGTCGTTGACGGCGAAGGGGCGCAGGTCGACGTGGCGCGGGCGCAGCTGACCGTCGATGAGCGTCGGCACCGTCGAGAGCTGGACGACCGGCTGGGCGATCCACCCACGCGGGTCGTCCTGCAGCTTGCCCCGCAGCTCGTCGAGCTCGGCTCCGGTGGCCTTGGGCCCGATGACCAGGCCCTTGCCACCCGAGCCGTCGACGGGCTTGACGACCATCTCGTCGAGGCGAGCGAGCACCTCCTGCAGCGCGTCGGGCTCGTTGCACCGGTAGGTGTCGACGTTGGGCAGGATCGGGTCCTCGTCGAGGTAGTAGCGGGTCAGGTCCGGCACGTAGGAGTAGACGAGCTTGTCATCGGCCACGCCGTTGCCGATGGCATTGGCCAGGGTGACCCGGCCGGCCCGCACTGCCGAGATGAGCCCGGTGACGCCGAGCATCGAGTCGCGGCGGAAGTGCACCGGGTCGAGGAAGTCGTCGTCGATGCGTCGGTAGATGACGTCGACGCGCTCCTCGCCGTGGGTCGTGCGCATGCGCACCTCGCCGCCGCGCACGACGAGGTCACGTCCCTCGACGAGCTCGACTCCCATCATCCGGGCGATGAGGGTGTGCTCGAAGTAGGCGCTGTTGTAGACGCCCGGGGTGAGCACGACGACCGTGGGGTTGGCCCGGCCCTCGGGAGCCGAGGCCCGCAGCGCGCGCAGCAGCATGCGGGGGTAGTCGTGGACCGGCCGGATGCGCATCGTCGCGAAGGCCTCGGGGAAGACATTGGTCATCGCCCGGCGGTTGGCGATGACGTAGGAGACGCCCGAGGGCACGCGCACGTTGTCCTCGAGGACGCGGAAGGTGCCCTCCTCGTCGCGGATGAGGTCGATGCCGCTGACGTGGGCGCGCACGCCACCCGGCGGCCGCAGCCCCGTGACCGCGCGGTGGTAGTGGCTCGAGGTGGAGATCAGCTTCCACGGGACGATGCCGTCCTCGACCGCCCGCGGCAGCCCGCTCGGCCGGCTGTAGATGTCGTCGAGGAAGGCCTCGAGGACCTTGACCCGCTGGGCCACGCCCTCCTCGACCGTGTGCCAGGCCTCGGCGTCGATGACGCGCGGCACCGCGTCGAGCGGGAAGGGCCGCTCCTCACCGGCGTGGTCGAAGGTCACGCCCTGCTCGAAGAACATGCGGGCCAGCGCGTCGGCCCGCTCCTTGAGCTCGTCGGGCGCCATCGCGCGCAGCGTGTGGTGGATCGGCTTGTAGGGCTGCCTGGGATCGCCCGCGTCGTCGAGCATCTCGTCCCACGCCGCACCGCGTGCGTATGTCCCGAAGAGAGAGTCGCTGTCAGTCACGACGCCCACCCTACGCACGCGACACCCCCTGTGGTGCGCACCCGAAGCCCCCGGCCGGGGCTGCTAGTCCCGCTGGTGCTCCGGCTGCGAGTCGAGGGCCTCGGTGATGACCACCCGGGCGACGTCGTGGCCATAGCCCTTGCGGGCGAGCAGGCCCGCCAGACGCCGGGTCTGGGTGGCCCGGTCCAGCCCGTGCATGGTGCGCAGCTTCTTCGCGACGAGCTCGTGCGCGCGGGCCCGCTCGGCCTCCGGGTCGACGTCCTCGAGCACCGAGGCGGCGAGCTCCTCGTCGACACCGCGCTTGCGCAGCTCGTGCGACAGGGCCCGTCGGGCGAGCCCACGGCCGGCCTGCTGGGAGCGCACGAGCGCCTGGGCGTAGGCCTCGTCGTCGACGAGACCGACCTCCTCGAAGCGGTCGAGGACCTCGCTCGCGACATCGGGCGGGCAGCCCTTGCGGGTCAGGGCGTCCTGCAGCTGCTTGCGGCTCTTGGGCGCGCCGGTCAGCTGACGCAGGACGACGGCTCGCGCGACCGCGTGCTCGTCGGCCTCGGGGTCAGCCTGCGGCCCCTGCGGGTCGGGCGGCGGGACGGACTCGATGGCGGAGACCGCCGCGCGCAAGCTCTCGAGCTGGCCCGCGGCGGTCTCGTCGTCGTGACGCTCCGGCATGACGATCAGAAGTCGACCGGGACCTCGGCCGGGGCCTCCTCCTCGACCTCCGGCTGCACGCCGATGCCGAGCTTCGTCTTGATCTTGGACTCGATCTCCTCGCCGAGCTGGGGGTTGTCCTTGAGGAACTTGCGGGCATTTTCCTTACCCTGACCCAGCTGGTCGCCCTCGTAGGTGTACCAGGCACCGGCCTTGCGGATGAAGCCGTGCTCGACGCCCATGTCGATCAGCCCGCCCTCGCGGGAGATGCCCTGGCCGTAGAGGATGTCGAACTCCGCCTGCTTGAAGGGCGGGGAGACCTTGTTCTTCACGACCTTGACGCGGGTGCGGTTGCCGACCGGCTCGGTGCCGTCCTTGAGCGTCTCGATGCGGCGGACGTCGAGACGGACCGAGGCGTAGAACTTCAGCGCCTTGCCACCGGTGGTCGTCTCGGGCGAGCCGAACATGACACCGATCTTCTCCCGGAGCTGGTTGATGAAGATCGCCGTCGTGCCCGAGGAGTTGAGCGCACCGGTGATCTTGCGCAGCGCCTGGCTCATCAGGCGGGCCTGCAGACCGACGTGGCTGTCACCCATCTCGCCCTCGATCTCGGCGCGGGGCACGAGCGCCGCGACGGAGTCGATGACGATGATGTCGAGCGCGCCCGAGCGGATGAGCATGTCGGCGATCTCGAGCGCCTGCTCACCCGTGTCCGGCTGGCTGACGAGGAGGGCGTCGGTGTCGACACCCAGCTTCTTGGCGTACTCGGGGTCGAGCGCGTGCTCGGCGTCGATGAAGGCGGCGATGCCGCCGGCCCGCTGGGCGTTGGCCACCGCGTGCAGGGCGACGGTCGTCTTACCGGAGGACTCCGGGCCGTAGACCTCGACGACGCGGCCGCGGGGCAGGCCGCCGATGCCGAGCGCGACGTCGAGGGCGATCGCACCGGTCGGGATGACCGCGATCGGGGGACGCACGTCGTCACCCAGACGCATGACCGCGCCCTTGCCGTGGGCCTTCTCGATCTGGCCCATGACGTTGTCGAGGGACTTGAGCTTCTGCTCGTGGAGCTTGCTGTCGATGGCGGTGACCTCAGCCATGCCACACCTTCCTTGTCATCGTGTCGTGCGCGTCCACCGGCGACCAGGTCCCACACGGTCGGACGTGTCGTGCTGTCTGGTCAGACGCTAGGAGCCGCCACCGACAACCGTCCGCAGCTGCCGTGGGGCTGTGGACACCGGCGCTGCCGGTCGGGCACCTGTGGACGACACTACCGAACACCTGTTCGAGACATGGGAGGTGACGCGCCGACACGCCGCGCACTCCTCCCCTTCGTCCCTACGTCAGGACCGCAGGAGGGTCTCGATCCGCCGCGAGGTCGCCCAGATACCCACCGCACCGAGGACGACGAGGTAGGCGACGTGCCACAGCAGGCCCCACCCGACCTCGCCGAGCATGAGCCCGCGCTCGAGCGCGACCCCGTGGTAGAGCGGCGTCGCCTGGACGATCGGCTGCGCCCACCCCGGATAGGTCGCGAGCGGGAAGAAGGTCGCCGAGAGCAGGAAGAGCGGCTGGATGACGAGCATGACCCAGTCGAAGTCGACCCACGAGCGCATGAAGGTCGTCGCGAACATGCCGACGGCCGAGAAGGCCAGCCCGATGAAGACCGCCGCGGGCACCGCGAGGAGCGACCACCACGACTCGACGACGCCGACCGCGAGCGCCACGAGGTAGAAGACGAGCGCGTAGACCCCGCCCCGGATGAGCGACCAGACGACCTCGCCGACGGCGATGTCGCGCGGGCCGAGCGGTGTCGCGAGCATCGCGTCGTAGATGCGGGCGTAGCGCAGCTTGAAGAAGACGTTGAAAGTCGAGTCCATGATCGCGCCGTTCATCGCCGACGCGGCGAGCATGGCGGGCGCGACGAAGGCCGCGTAGCCGACCTCCTGCCCGCCGTCGGTCACGACGACGGGCACGAGCGACCCGACCCCGATGCCGAGGGAGAGCAGGTAGAAGACCGGTTCGGCGAAGCCGGTGACGAAGGCGGCCCACTGGCGCCGGAAGCCGACGACATTGCGCTCGACGACCGAGCGCCACATCGCCAGGCCGGGCGTGAGGACACCGGTGCTCACGAGACGAGCCTGCGGGTCATGCCGGTGCGGGCGTAGACCCAGCCGGCGCCGACGAAGAGCACGAGCACCGCCAGGTGCACGAGGTC
This sequence comes from Janibacter sp. CX7, assembly GCF_024362365.1. Lineage (NCBI taxonomy): Bacteria > Bacillati > Actinomycetota > Actinomycetes > Micrococcales > Intrasporangiaceae > Janibacter > Janibacter sp. CX7. The sequence continues at coordinate 2,048,978 of NZ_CP101464.1, forward strand.
GACGGGGGCGAAGCTCCCGTGGGCCGCGGCCCGGCACAGCTCCACGCCGTGCCACAGCGGGGTCACCCAGGCGAGTACCTCGAGGACCAGCGGCAGGCGCTCGACGGGGAAGAAGGCGCCCGAGAAGAGCATGAGGGGCGTGATGACGAGGCGGTAGACGACGTTGAAGGCGGAGTCCCCCTTCGCCCGGGCCGTGAAGCCGAAGAGCGGTACCGCGAAGGCCAGCGTCACGAGGACCCCGATCGGCACGGCGAGCAGCACCCACCACGACGTGAAGCTGCCGAAGAGCGCGGCGACGAGCACGAAGGCGGCCGCGGCGAACCCGCCCTGCGCGGCGATGACGCCGAGGTGACCGAGGAGGAGGTCGCTCACGGTGAGCGGGGTGGCGAGCATCGAGTGGTACATGCGGTTCCACGTGAAGAGCCCGTAGACCGGGTAGGTCGACTCGCTCACCGCGGTCATCATCGCCTGCACCGCGATCATCGCCGGCGCCACGAAGAGCAGGTAGGGCACGCCGTCGACCCCGCCGGACGCGTCGTCGACGAGCGAGCCGAGCCCGATCCCCATGGCCAGCAGGAAGAGCAGCGGCATGACGAAGCGGCTGAAGACCGACCCCATCCACGTACGCCGGTAGACGAGACCGAAGTAGCCGGCCACCGCCGCCACCCGCTCCGCCGGACGAAGGGGGGACCGCTCGCCGTGCACGTGGCGCCCGGTGGGGGCCGTCGTCTCCACGGTCGCCATCAGTCGACGAGGGTGCGGCCGGTGAGGTGGAGGAAGACGTCCTCGAGGCTGGAGCGCCGCACGATCGAGGAGACCGGCTGCAGACCGCGGGCGTGGACCGCCTCGAGGGCACCGTCACCGTGGTCGGTGTAGACGAGCAGGCGGTCGGGCAGGGCCTCGACGCGCTCGCCGACGCCCTCGACGAGGTCGGCGGCGTGCAGGTGGTCGTCGACCGGCAGGCGCAGCTCGAGCACCTCTCGCGTGGAGTGGGTCTCGATGAGCGAGCGAGGTGAGCCCTCGGCGACGATCCGGCCACGGTCCATGACGACGAGTCGGTCGCACAGCTGCTCGGCCTCGTCCATGTAGTGCGTCGTGATGATGAGCGTGACGCCCTGGCGCTTGAGGCGGAAGAGCCGGTCCCAGAGCACGTGCCGGGCCTGCGGGTCCAGGCCGGTCGTCGGCTCGTCGAGCAGGAGGATCTCGGGGTTGTTGATGAGCGAGCGGGCGATCGTCAGGCGACGCTTCATGCCGCCGGAGAGCGGCTCGACCTTGTCCTTGCGCCGCTCGGTGAGCTGGGCGAAGTCGAGCAGCTCGTCGGCGCGCTCGCGGATCACCTTGCGCGGCAGGCCGAAGTAGCGGCCGTAGACATGCAGGTTCTCCTCGACGGTGATCTCCTCGTCGAGGTTGTCCTGCTGCGGGCAGTTGCCCAGGCGCGCGCGCACCGCGGCGCCGTCGGTCACCGGGTCGAGGCCGAAGATCCGCAGGTCTCCCCCGGTCGGCGGCGAGGTCGCGGCGACCATCTTCATCGTCGAGGACTTGCCGGCGCCGTTGGGGCCGAGGAAGCCGAAGGACTCACCACGGGTGACCTCGACGTCGATGCCGTCGACCGCGGTGAAGTCGCCGAAGGTCTTGGTCAGGCCGGAGGCGCTCAGCAGGACGTCGGAACCACCCCGCTGGTCGAGGTGCGAGGCACGAGCCTCGAGACCACCGCTCACTCCGGCACCTCGTTGGCGATCTCGGGCGGGACGGGCATCGGCTCGCGGTCGACCCCGAGCCGGCGGTGCGTCGGGATGTCGAGGTCCTCGCACAGGGCCTCCCACACGAGGCGAGGGGACTCCCCTTCGTCCAGGGCGGCGGCGACCGTGCGGTCACCGAGCGCCTGGACCACGTGGCCTCGCGCCAGCGTGTGGGCATAGGCCTGCCCGAACTCGTCCTCCATGAGGGTCCAGAAGTGACTCAGCCGCACTCGGCGAGTGTAGGTGCCTGCCGGCAGGCATACTGCAGCCACGACGACGAGGAGGCGCTCGATGCGCGAGCAGACCCGGTGGCGCATGCCCGCCGAGTGGACCGGCCACGAGCGCACGTGGATGGCCTGGCCCAGCAACGGCTACACGCTGGGCGACACCCCCGAGGAGGTCGCCAGCGCGCGGCAGACGTGGGCGGCGGTGGCCCGGGCGGTCGCGCGCTTCGAGCCGGTGACCATGGTCGTCGCCCCGAGCGACATCCACCGGTGCCGCGAGCACCTGCGCAACGACACCGCCCACCCCATCGACATCGTCATCGCCGACCTCGACGACGCGTGGATGCGCGACATCGGGCCGAGCTTCGTCCTCTCCCCCGACGGCGGGCTCGGCGCGGTCGACTGGATCTTCAACGGCTGGGGAGCCCAGGCCTGGGCCACGTGGGACCTCGACGCGCGGATCGCGGCACAGGTCGCCGACGCGGCCGGAGCCCACCACCTGCCGTCGTCGATCGTCAACGAAGGCGGCGGGATCCACGTCGACGGCGAGGGCACCGTGCTGCTCACCGAGACCGTCCAGCTCGACCCCGGTCGCAACCCCTCGGCGACGAAGGGGGACATCGAGGCCGAGATCGGTCGGCAGCTCGGGGTCGACACCTTCGTCTGGCTGCCCCGTGGGCTGACCCGGGACTACGACGAGTTCGGCACCCGCGGGCACGTCGACATCGTCGCGACCTTCACCTCGCCCGGCCACGTGCTGCTGCACTGGCAGGAGGACGAGTCGCACCCCGACCACGCGGTGAGCCGCGAGATCGAGCAGGTCCTGCTCGCCGCGACCGACTCCGCCGGGCGGCGCCTCGAGGTGACGCGCATCCCGGCGCCGCAGACCCTCACCGACGACGAGGGGCCGGTCGACTGGTCCTACGTCAACCACCTCGTCTGCAACGGCGGCGTCGTGGCCTGCGTCTTCGACGACCCGCACGACGAGCGCGCCCTCGAGGTGCTGCGCTCGGTCTACCCGGGGCGCGAGGTCGTCGGCGTCGACGCCCGGCCGCTCTTCGACCGGGGCGGCGGCATCCACTGCATCACCCAGCAGCAACCGGAGTCCGCATGAGCTTCTCGTCCTTCGTCCGCGAGCGCGCGGACCTGCTCGCCTATGCCCCCCTTGCGCTGGCGACGACCGCCGCCGACGTGCTCGGTCGCGATCGGGCGCACGTCACGACCAAGGTGGCGCTCGCCCCGACGCTCGCCGCGGGTGTCCTGGCCACGCGCTCGCAGCGTGGTGCCGGACGCACCGGCACGCTGCTCGCGGCGCTCGCCGGGTCGACCGTGGGTGACTGGTTCATGTACCGATCCAGCCGCAGCGAGGGTGACGAGTCCCGACGGTTCATGCGGATCGGGGCGAGCGCCTTCGGGGTGCAGCAGGCCGGGCTCGTCGCGCTGCTGCTGCGCGACGGCGCGCGCCCGCACCGGCGGCCGGTGGCCGTCACCGCGGCGACCCTCGCCGGCCTCGCGGTGCTCGACACCGACGGCGGTGCGCCCGACCCGGTGCTCACCGGCTACGGCCTGCTCCTCGGATCGATGTCCGCGCTGGCCATGGGCGACGGTGAGCGTCCGCGCAAGGGTCGGCCCGTCGCGCTGGGCGGCGCGCTCTTCCTCGTGTCCGACGCGGCGATCATCGTGGGCCAGCAGTACGCGAAGACCCCTCGGGCGCAGGCGATCTCGTCCGTCGTGATCCTCACGACCTACACGGCAGCGCTGGGCCTGCTCGTCCACGGGCTGCGCGAGGAGGGCTGACGTCCACGGCTGCGTGGGGCTGTGGACAACCGACGGGCGGGATGACGGATTTCCGCATACGTTCGTGGACATGGGGACACCACGACACCTGACTGCGGCGATGGCCGCCCTGCTCACGCTCGGACTCGTCGGCTGCACCGACGACTCCCCCGACAAGGACGGGACCGGCACCTCCACCAAGGACGGCTCGCGGACCACGGTCGAGATGACCGAGGTCAAGGGGACCGAGGCCCTCCGGCCCGAGACCACGGTCGTCGGTGGCTGGACCACCGTCGTCTCCGGCAAGCGGTCGGCCGTCATCGCCGAGCTGACGGGCTCCGACGGCAAACCCACGCAGGTGTATGCCGTGGACCCGCAGACCCGCAGCCGGACAGCCCTCGACGTCACCGCCCCCATCGACTGGGAGCAGGCAGCCAACGACAAGGCTGCGGTCGTCGCGGGTGACGTGTCCACAGACCACAAGCGCACGCCCTTCGTGCGCGTCTCGTCCGACCTGAAGACGTGGCGGGACGTGCCGATCAGCTACCCGGACGCGGGCTGGTCGTTCTCCGAGGTCGGGCTCGACGGTGACGATCCCCTCGTCATCGCGGAGAAGCCCGACGGCAGCGAGGTCCTCATGCGGCGGGACGGCAACGACTGGTCCGTCCACGACATCCCAGCCGCGAAGCGACAGGAGATCTCACCCATCGGTCTCGTCGAGCACCGGGCGGAGCTCGTGCTCCTGGCCTCTGAAGGAAAGCGCGGCGGCGAGTCGGTCACCCGAGTGCTCACCTCCGCGGACGGGGGGAAGACCTGGGATCGTGGTCCACAGCTGCCGGGACCGAAGGGGAGCTACGGCATCGCTGGAGTGGTGAGCACGGGCACGCACCTCGTCGCGACGGGGTGGGCGGACAGGAAGGCCCCGATCGGCACGAGTGGCATGGTCTGGAGCTCTGGGGACGGCAGGTCGTGGAGTCGACAGCGCACCACCCCGATCTCCTGGGCCGACAACGTCCCGGTCACCGAGGACTTCCACCTCTCGGCGCCCTCACTGGTGGGTGGCCGAGCAGTCTTCGACCAGACGTGCGACAGCTGCACGTGGACCACCCGCCACGAGATGTCGGGAGCTGGCAAGCCCGAGGTCACCGACAACCAGAAGCAGATCGAGGCAGCCGGGCCGGACACCGCACAGCTGCCGGGTCGCAGCGCAGGGATCCGTCAGGAGCACGGAACTCTGCGGATCTTCGACGGTGGCCGAGTCCGCGATCTCATCCGGGGTGAGATCCCCGGCGAGGTCCAGCCCGTCGAAAAGGTCGGCGACACGGTGCTCGTGCCCGTCGGCCGCTTCACCTTCACGGCCGAAGACGGCGACAACCAGTGGCACACAATGACCAAGACCACCCCCTTCGTCATCGACGGACGGCTGAAGAAGCAGGAATGGCGCCCGAAGGCCTTGGGGCAGTGGTCCGATCTGGCGACGGCCTCTGACCCCCGCGGCCGGACCACTGTCGCGGCCGGGACACGCTACGACAAGGACTTCTCGGCGGCCACGATGGCCGAGACCAACGGCAGCTGGACGTCGGGCAGCGGGCTGGGCCGCTTCTGGTACGAGTCGGCCCTCGGTGTCGAGTGGGCTGGCGACGCCTTCCGCCTGCGGCTCGAAATCGAGGAGGAAGAGACGAACACGCGCCACCGGCAGGCGCGGCTCTACTCGTCGACCGACGGAGCCTCCTGGACGCCCGACCGAGGCGACTGGACGCGTCACCCGGATTCTGCCTCTGCCATCGAGTCGGTCTGCGAGCTCCCGGACGGCACCCCCTTCGCCGTGGGGTCCAGCCAGAGCGACCCCAATGCCGAGAGCGACGCCACGACGTGGACTCACCGGGACGGTCGGTGGAACATCGACGTACCCCGACTCGGAGGTGAGGGCGCCTCCATCTACTCGTGCGCCACGACCGGCGACGTCACCGTCGTCAGCGGATCTGTCGATGGCGACGGCACCGAGTGGACCACCAAGGACGGCAAGACCTTCACCGCCGGCGACCACCTGCCCCGCGGGAGGTATCGCGGCGTCCCCGTCGAGGCCGACGGCGGGCTCGTCGCCCCCGGGTGGCTGGACACCGCCGAGCACACCGGACCCGTGGTGTGGTTCACCCGCGATGGCAAGGCATGGCAGTGGGCCGCCCTCGACATGGCCGACGCGTCCTCGTCCGTTCAGGTCAGGGCGGCGGGCGAGGACGTCTACGCGGTCGTCTCGCAGGCCAGCGGCGACCGGATCTGGACGATCGACGAGATCGCCACGACGAAGGTCACCGGCGACGAGGGCTGAGGGGTCGCGGGACCGGGTGATCATTGTTACCGTCGGGTAATGAGCCTCTCACCCCGCCCGAAGTACACCCCGGCCCTGCGTGGCCGTCGCGTCCTCATCACGGGTGCGGCGCGCGGCATCGGTGCCGGTCTCGCCGACCTGCTCACCGCCCACGGCGCCCGCGTGGCGCTGGCCGGGCTGGAGCCCGACCTGCTCGCCGAGGTGGCGCAGCGCAACCACGCCCCGTGGCGTGAGTGCGACGTCTCCGACCCCGACCAGGTCGACCGTGCCGTCGAGGAGCTCGTCACCGAGCTCGGTGGCCTCGACGTCGTCGTCGCCAATGCCGGCATCGCCAAGCAGCTGCCGATCATCGGCGGTCAGCCCGACGTCATGGAGGCCCACCTGCGGGTCAACACGCTCGGCGTCTTCTACACCCTGCGCGCCGCCGGCCCGCACATCACCCACCCGAGCGGCTACGCCTTGGCCACGGCCTCGCTCGCCGCCGCCGTGCACCTCCCGCTGCTCGGGGCCTACAGCGCGAGCAAGGCGGCCGTCGAGGCGATCGGCAACACCTTCCGCCAGGAGGTCAAGCCCAGCGGGGCCAAGGTCGGCGTCGCGTACTACTCCGAGCTCGCGACCGACATGACCAGCCGGGGCTTCGACACCGTCGCGGGCAAGAAGCTCACCGGCGGTGGCACGGTCAGCGGCGTCGCGCCGGTCGAGGCCGGCCTGCGCGCCCTCGAGCGCGGCATCGCCAAGCGGTCGCGACGCATCGCCGCGCCGGGCTGGGTGCCGCCGGTGGTCCCCCTTCGTCACGTGGCCCAGCGGGTCATCGAGCTCAAGCCGATGCCCGACCTCGAGGAGTCGCTCGAGATCGCCCGCAGCGAGCAGGTCGCCTACACGACCGAGCAGCCGACCGGCACCACCCGGACGCTGGGCTCGTGACCGCGCGGATCGGTCCCGGCAACCTGCGCGAGCTCGGACCGCTGCGGTGGGGCTTCGCCCGGGCCGCCGGGCGGGTCACCGGCACCGAGCCGCCGGCGATCTTCACCACGCTCGGACGGACCAAAGGTCTCTTCACCGGCTGGCTGCACTTCGCCGGGCGCCTCATGCCCTTCGGCTCCCTGGAGCGAAGGGAGTCGGAGCTGGTGATCCTCACCGTCGCCACCGCACGGGGCTGCGACTACGAGCGCGAGCACCACCGGTTGCTGGGTCAGCGGGCCGGACTGACGTCGGACGAGATCGAGGGGATCCTCGCCGACACGGTCGTCGACTCGCTCTCCCCGCGCGAGCGGGTGCTGCGCGAGAGCGCCCAGACGCTCGTGGTGACGAAGGACCTCGACGATGCGCAGTGGGACCGCCTCAGGTCCGTCGCCAGCGAGCGCGAGTCGATCGAGCTGCTCCTGCTCGTCGGCCACTACGACATGCTCGCGACGACGCTGATGACCCTGCGGCTCGAGCCGGACAGGCACCGCTGAGGGTTGTCCACAGATGTGCGACAGGCCCTCGGCGTGTCGGTCCGGGACGCGTATCGTCGAGGGATGACGGCGATGGACCTCGAGCGCAAGGTGCGGCAGCACGACAACGACATCTCGGCGCTCTACACGATGATCGCCGACATCCAGAACACGCAGCGTCGTCACTCCAACCGCTTCGACGAGCTGACCGAGGATGTCGGTGCCCTCGCCGACCGAATGGGCTCGCTGGAGAGCAGGTTCGGCTCCCTGGAGACGAAGGTCGGCTCCCTGGAGACGAAGGTCGGCTCCCTGGAGACGAAGGTGGGCTCGCTCGAGACCAAGGTGGGCTCCTTGGACACGAAGGTCGGCTCCCTCGAGACGAAGGTGGGCTCGGTCGAGACGAAGATCGACCGAGTGATCGACCTCCTGCAGCGCTGACCTGTCGGTGGTCGGTGGCAGGCTGATCCCGACATGGCCGACATCCTCGAGAGCTTCTCCCCCGCGACCGCGACGTGGTTCCGCGACAGCTTCGCGGCGCCCACCGACGCCCAGGCGGGCGCGTGGCGGGCGATCAGCGCCGGTAGCCATGCGCTCGTCGTCGCGCCGACGGGCTCGGGCAAGACGCTCTCCGCCTTCCTCTGGGCGCTCGACCGGCTCGCGTCGAGCCCTCCCCCGGAGGACCCGCAGGCCCGCTGTCGTGTCCTCTACATCTCGCCGCTCAAGGCGCTGGCCGTCGACGTCGAGCGCAACCTGCGCGCTCCCCTCGTCGGCATCGGGCACGCGGCCGACCGGCTCGGGCTCCCCGCCCCCCAGGTGTCAGTCTCGGTCCGCTCCGGAGACACCCCCGCGAGCGAGCGGCGCGCCTTTGCCAAGGCGCCGACCGACGTCCTCATCACGACCCCCGAGTCGCTCTTCCTCATGCTCACCTCCGGGGTGCGCGATGCCCTGCGCGGGGTCGACACGATCATCATCGACGAGATCCACGCCCTGGCCGGGACCAAGCGGGGCGCCCACCTCGCCCTCTCGCTCGAGCGCCTCGACGCCCTGCTCGAGCAACCCGCCCAGCGCGTCGGCCTCTCGGCGACGGTGCGTCCGGTCGACGAGGTCGCACGATTCCTCGCCGGTGGCCGACCGGTCGAGATCGTCCAGCCCGAGTCGACGAAGCAGTGGCAGCTCGACGTCGTCGTCCCGGTCGCCGACCTCACCGAGCTCGGCGAGCCGACGGGCGACCTCTCCGGCGCCGCGGCGGGCGAGGAGCGACGGGCGTCGATCTGGCCGCACGTCGAGGAGCGGGTCGTCGACCTCGTCGAGCAGCACCGCTCGACCCTCGTCTTCGTCAACAGCCGCCGCCTCGGCGAGCGGCTCACGGGCCGGCTCAACGAGATCCACGCCGAGCGGGTCGCGCCCCCGGACGCACCGGAGCCGACCGCACCGGCTCGTGCGCCCGCCGAGGTCATGGCCCAGTCGGGCGCCTCGGCCGGCGCACCTCCCGTGCTCGCCCGGGCCCATCACGGCTCGGTGAGCAAGGAGCAGCGCGGCCTCATCGAGGAGGACCTCAAGGCCGGCCGGCTCCCCTGCGTCGTCGCGACGAGCAGCCTCGAGCTCGGCATCGACATGGGGGCCATCGACCTCGTCGTCCAGATCGAGTCGCCGCCCTCGGTGGCCTCCGGCCTCCAGCGCGTCGGCCGCGCCGGCCACCAGGTCGGGGCCGTGAGCCACGGTGTCGTCCTGCCGAAGTTCCGCGGCGACCTCGTCCAGTCCGCCGTCGTCGTCGAGCGGATGCGCGCCGGTGACATCGAAGCCCTCCACGTCCCCGCCAACCCGCTCGACGTCCTCGCCCAGCAGGTCGTCGCGATGTGCGCGCTCGACGACTGGCAGGTGACGGAGGTGGAGTCACTCGTGCGGCGAGCGGCCCCCTTCGCCTCCCTGCCGACCACCCTCCTGCACGCGACGCTCGACATGCTCGCCGGGCGCTACCCCTCCGAGGACTTCGCCGAGCTGCGGCCACGGATCACGTGGGACCGCGTCGCGGGCACCATCGTCGGGCGACGCGGCGCGCAGCGGCTCGCGGTGACGAGCGGCGGCACGATCCCCGACCGCGGGCTCTACGGCGTCTTCCTCGCGGCCGGCGACGGGCCGGGCCGCCGGGTCGGCGAGCTCGACGAGGAGATGGTCTACGAGTCGCGCGTGGGCGACGTCTTCACGCTCGGCACGAGCAGCTGGCGGATCGAGGACATCACCCACGACCAGGTCCTCGTGACGCCCGCGCCCGGGCAGCCCGGCCGGCTGCCCTTCTGGCACGGCGATCAGCTCGGCCGTCCGGCAGAGCTCGGCGCGGCCGTCGGCGCCTTCGTCCGCGAGGTCGGTGGTCTCGATGCGAAGGGGGCCCGCGCTCGCCTCGCGCAGGCCGGCCTCGACGAGTGGGCCCAGGACAACCTGCTCGGCTACCTCGACGAGCAGCGCACCGCCACCGGCCACCTGCCCGACGACCGCACGATCGTCGTCGAGCGATTCCGCGACGAGATCGGCGACTGGCGGGTCGCGCTGCACTCCCCCTTCGGCGCGCAGGTCCACGCCCCGTGGGCGCTGGCGATCGCGGGTCGGATGCGCGAGCGCTTCGGCGTGGACGTGCAAGCGATGCACGGCGACGACGGGATCGTGCTGCGCCTGCCCGACGTGGAGTTCGACGACCCGTCCGCGGTGGGAGGACTGCTCCTCGACCTCATCACCTTCGACCCTGCGGACGTCGAGCGGGCGGTCACCGACGAGATCGGCGGCTCGGCGCTCTTCGCAGCCCGCTTCCGCGAGTGCGCCGCGCGCGCCTTGCTGCTCCCCCGGCGGCGCCCCGATCGCCGCCAGCCGCTGTGGCAGCAGCGGCAGCGGGCGGCAGCCCTGCTCGAGGTCGCGAGCGGGCACGCCGACTTCCCGATCGTCCTCGAGGCGGTGCGCGAGTGCCTCCAGGACGTCTTCGACGTGCCGGCCCTCACCGACCTCATGACCCACGTCGCGGGACGCCGCGTGCGGCTCGTCGACGTCGAGAGCCCGCGCCCCTCCCCCTTCGCCGCGTCGTTGATGTTCGGCTACGTCGCGCAGTTCCTCTACGAGGGCGACTCCCCGCTCGCCGAGCGCCGGGCCGCCGCGCTGACGCTCGACCCCAGCCTGCTCGCCGACCTGCTCGGCCGCGGCGAGCAGCTTGCCCTGGCCGACCTGCTCGACCCGGCCGCCGTCGAGCGCACGGCCGCGGAGCTGCAGTGCCTCACCCCCGAGCGGGCCGCACGGGACGGCGAGGACCTGCTCGACCTGCTGCGCGTCCTCGGGCCGCTGTCGGCCGAGGACCTGCGGGCCCGCAGCCGCCTCGACTCCGACGCCGTCCGCAGCGCCCTGGCCGATCTCGAGAGCAGCCGCCAGGTCATCCCGGTGCGCATGGCGGGCGGAGACTGCTGGGCGAGCACCGAGGACGCTGCCCGCCTGCGCGATGCCCTCGGGGTCAGCCTGCCGCCCGGGCTCGCCGAGGCGGCCCTGCAGCCGACGGACGACCCGCTCGGCGACCTCGTCACGCGTTACGCCCGCACCCATGTCCCCTTCGCCGCCACCGACCTCGCCGCGCACTACGGCATCGGTCGCGCCGTGGCGACCGATGCCCTGCGCCGCCTCGTGCAGACCGGCCGGCTCGTCGAGGGCGACCTGCTGCCGGTCGAGTGCGGTGGACGAGGTGGCGAGTTCTGCGACGCCGAGGTGCTGCGCACCCTGCGCCGCCGCTCGCTCGCCGCGCTACGGCACGAGGTGGAGCCCGTCGAGCCGCGGCAGTACGCACGATTCCTGCCCGGGTGGCAGGGCGTGGGGCGCCGGATGCGCGGGCGCGACGGTGTGCTGCGGGCCGTGGAGCAGCTGAGCGGCGTCCCGGTCCCCGCGAGCGCCCTCGAGTCCCTCGTCCTGCCCGCGCGCGTCGACGACGCGATCGCGCCGATCCTCGACGACCTCATGGCGACGGGCGAGGTCCTGTGGGCCGCCCACGGCAGCCTGCCCGGGGACGACGCGTGGGTCAGCCTGCACCTCGCCGACGGCGCCGCGACGACCCTGCCGGTGCCCGACGCAGCCGGGCTGGGTGAGATCGAGACCCGGGTGCGCCAAGCGCTCGCGGGTGGCGGCGCCTACTTCTTCCGCGACCTCGCCGACGCACTCGCCCGCGAGCGGACCGAGGGCGAGGAGCGGATCGACGACGAGGAGCTCGCCGACGTGCTCTGGTCGCTCGCGCACCGCGGGCTGGTCACCGGCGACACCCTCGCCCCGGTGCGGGGGCTGCTCGCCGGTGGGCGCACGGCCCACAAGCCGCAGCACCGCCCGGCACCGCGCAGCCGCTACGGCGGCCGGCCACGTCTGGGTCGCCCCACCGCCCCCCAGCGCAGTGGCCCGCCCCGCGCCGCCGGCCGCTGGTCCGCACTGCCCGCGGCCGAGACCGACCCGACGCTGCGCATCCACGCCGCCGCCGAGGGCTTGCTCGACCGCCACGGTGTCGTCACCCGCGGCGCCGTCGTCGCCGAGGAGGTCGAGGGCGGCTTCGCGGCGATCCACCGGGTGCTCGGCGTGGCCGAGGAGGCCGGCCAGGTGCGCCGCGGCTACTTCATCGAGGGCCTGGGGGCCTCCCAGTTCGCCGTGCCGGGCGCCGTCGACGAGGTCCGCTCCGCGACGTCACCCGACGGTGCGGTCGTGCTCGCCGCGACCGATCCGGCCAACCCGTGGGGTGCCGCCCTGCGCTGGCCGGAGCGGGCAGCGGGTGGGCACCAGCCCGGGCGCAAGGCCGGGGCGCTCGTCGTCGCCGTCGACGGGCAGCTGGTCCTCTACGTCGAGCGGGGCGGACGCACCCTGCTCTCCTGGGAGAGCGACGAGGAGGTCCTCGCCGAGGCCGCCCGCGGCCTGGCCGACGCCGTGCGCCGTGGCGCGCTGGGCCGACTCACGGTGCAGCGCGCCGACGGGGCCGCCGTGCTCGGGTCCGAGGAGCCGCTGGCCCTCGCGCTCACGGGTGCGGGCTTCACCATGACTCCCCGAGGGCTGCGACTGCGGCCCGGCGGGCGGCGCTGACGGTGCCCGAGGGCGACACGGTCTGGCGGACCGCCCAGCGGCTGCACGCGGCGCTGGCCGGCCGTCCCGCAGGGCTCGTCGACCTGCGGTGGGGCGAGGTCGACGAGGCACCCCTGACCGGTGCGGTCGTCGACGAGGTCGTACCGCGTGGCAAGCACCTGCTCCACCGCTTCGCCTCCGGCTGGACCCTGCACACGCACCTGCGCATGGAGGGCTCCTGGCGGGTCGAGGCTGCTGACTCGCAGGCGGCGGCACGCTCCCTTCGCCGACCCGACTTGCGCGCCGCGATCGGCAACGACGAGTGGACCACCCTCGGACTGCGTCTGGGCGAGCTCGACGTCGTGCCGCGCGCCGAGGAGCACCGGCTCGTCGGGCACCTCGGGCCTGACGTCCTCGGCGCCGACTGGGAGCCAGAGGTCGTCGCCCGCCGTCTGGGCGAGCAGCCGGCTGGCGTCTCGATCGCGGCGGCGCTGCTCGACCAGCGGGTGCTCGCCGGGGTGGGCACCTTCTGGGCCAGCGAGGCGCTCTTCGTCCAGCGGCTGCACCCGTGGCGGGCAGCTGCCGACCTGACCCCCGACGAGCGCGCGGCGCTCGTGGCCCGGGTCCACGAGCTCATGGACCGGGGCAAGGAGCACGCCGTGCAGTCCTCGACCGGGGTTCTGCGAGCCGACCAGCGCAGCTGGGTCCACGGGCGCTCGGGGCGCCCCTGCCGCCGCTGCGGGACCACGGTCCGGGTGGCTCCGCTCGGGCGTGCCGGGGTCGATCGGGTCTTCTTCTCCTGCCCGACCTGCCAGGGCGGGCTCGCCCCGACCGATGACGGGCGACCGCAGGGACCTCTGGGCTCGCGCCGACGCGCACGACCGTGAGTGACGCGCGTGGGGGTCGGGCGGCAAGGACGCCTCTGGCGTCAGGCGGCAGGGACGCCTCTGGGTCAGGCGGCGGAGACGACCTCGTCATCGCGGGAGGCGACGGGCAGGGTAACCGGGGCGGTGGAGCGCTCGGCGCGGTCGGCCCGCTGGGCGATCTCGGTGAAGACGTGCGACATCGGCATCTCGAGGGCCGCGCAGATCGAGGCGAGCAGCTCGGAGCTGGCTTCCTTTTCCCCACGCTCGATCTCGCTCAGGTAGCCGAGGGAGACCGACGCCTTGGCCGAGATGTCTCGCAGGGTGCGACCCTGCGAGCGGCGCGCATCGCGCAGCACGTCACCGAGCTCTTCACGCAGCAGCACCACCATGGGTCACCTCCTCGACATCTCTCTCACGTCTGGGTCCACCGTACCCCGCCCGACCGTCAACGGTCAGGCGTGTCCCCGCCGACGGTCAGCAGGGCGTCACGCGCCAGGTCGAGCGCGGCCTGCACCGCGCCCGCCCGCACGGCGGGACGCTCCCCGGTCAACGCCAGACGGCGCGTGCGTAGTCCCGACGGCGACGCGCAGGCGAGCCAGACGGTCCCGGCCGGGTGTCCCTCGCTCGGCCCCGGACCGGCGACCCCGGTCGTCGCGAGGGCCAGGTCGACCCCGAGCGCCCGACGGGCACCCTGCGCCATCTGGGTCGCGACCTGCTCGTCGACGGTGCCGACACGGTCCACGAGGGCCGGGTCGACGCCCAGGAGCGAGATCTTGACGGCGGGGTCGTAGGCGACGACCGAGCCGGCGAAGACCGACGACGCACCGGGGACCTCGACGACGGTCGCGGCGAGCAGCCCCCCGGTCAGCGACTCCGCGGTCCCCAGGGTCCAGCCGCGGCGGGCGAGGGCCGCGAGCACCTCGGCGGCGTCGGCCGAGCCAGCACCGTCAGCGATCACGCGTCGCCTTGCGCTCCCGCTTCATCTGCGCGCGCTCGCTCGTGGAGCGCAGGGTGAGGGCCTTCATGACGTAGTCGACGGCCGTCGCGACAGTGACGACGAGGGCAGCCACGAGGATGACCCACGCCAGGCCGCGCCACACCATCTCCAGGGGCAGGGTGCTCAGCGGGATGACGAAGAGGCCGATCGCCAGGGCCTGGAGGAAGGTCTTGATCTTCCCGCCGCGGCTGGCCGGCATGACGCCGTGCCGGATGACCCAGAAGCGCATGAGCGTGATGCCGAGCTCGCGGGCGAGGATGACGACGGTGATCCACCACGGGATCTCGCCGATCATCGACAGGGTGATGAAGCCGGCCCCGGTGAGCGCCTTGTCGGCGATCGGGTCGGCGACCTTGCCGAAGTCGGTCACGAGACCCTTGGCCCGGGCCAGGTCGCCGTCGATGCGGTCGGTGATGATGGCGATGGCGAAGACACCCCAGGCCCACCACCTCGTGCTGGTGTCGTCGCCGCCGTGGCTGAGCACCAGCCAGACGAAGACCGGCACGAGCAGGATGCGCATGACCGTCAGCGCATTGGGCAGGTTCCACGGGCTGGGAGCGGGAGTCGTCTGCTCGGTGGTCATGCGCGCACCTCCGCCACGAGGTCGATGCCCTCGGTGCCCACGACCTCGGCCACGACGAGCGCCCCGACCTCGAAGCCCTCGACGTCGCCGGTGAGCAGGGTGACGCCGTCGACGTCGGGCCCCTGGTGGGCGGCTCGTCCGACGACCTCGCCGCTCTCCTCGTCGACCTCCTCGACGAGGACGGTGACGGTCTCACCGATGCGCTCCTCCGCCCGCTGGGCGGTCAGCTCCTCGACGAGCCGGGTCAGCCGGTCGACCCGCTCGGCGATGACGTCGGGGTCGACCTTGTGGTCGAGCAGCTCGCCCTCGGTGCCGTCCTCGTCGGAGTAGCCGAAGACGCCGACGACGTCGAGACGAGCGGCGACGAGGAAGCGCTCCAGCTCGGCGACGTCCTCGTCGGTCTCGCCGGGGAAGCCGACGATGACATTGGACCGGATACCGGCCTCGGGCTGCCGCTCACGGATGCCCTCGATGAGGCCGAGGAAGGACTCGGTGTCGCCGAACCGGCGCATCCGCCGCAGCAGCGGCCCGGCCGCGTGCTGGAAGGAGATGTCGTACCAGGGCACGACGCCCGGGATGCTCGCCATGGCGCGCAGGAGGCCGGGACGGATCTCGGCTGGCTGCAGGTAGGACACGCGCACTCGCTCGACGCCCTCGATGGCGACGAGCTCGGGCAGCAGCTGCTCGAGCAGGTCGAGGTCACCGAGGTCCTTGCCGTAGGACGTCGAGTTCTCGCTCACGAGGAAGAGCTCGCGCACGCCCTGGGAGGCGAGCCACCTCCCTTCGGCCACGACGTCGTTGGGGCGCCGGGAGACGAAGGCCCCACGGAAGGTCGGGATCGCGCAGAAGGCGCAGCGGCGGTCGCAGCCGGAGGCGATCTTCAGCGGCGCCCACGGCCGGTCGTCGAGGCGGGCGCGCGGCAGGTCGGAGGCGTTGTGCCCCGGCAGGGCCACCTCGCTCGCGTCGCGGTCGACCGGGGAGATCGGCAGCAGCTTGCGGCGGTCACTGGGCACGTGGGCCTCGGGGGCGTGGCCGTCGAGGACCGCGCGCAGGTGGGCGCTCATGTCGGTGTAGGAGTCGAAGCCGAGCACCGCGTCGGCCTCGGGCAGCTCGTCGGCGAGCTCCTTGCCGTAGCGCTCGGCGAGGCAGCCGACGGCCACGACCTTCTGCGTCCGACCGTGCTCGCGCAGGTCATTGGCCTCGAGGATCGCGTCGATCGAGTCCTTCTTGGCCTGCTCGATGAAGCCACAGGTGTTGACGACCGCGACATCGGCCTGGGCGGCGTCGTCGACGAGGGTCCACCCCTCTGCGGACAGGCGGCCGGCGAGCTCCTCGGAATCGACGTCGTTGCGGGTGCACCCCAGGGTGACGAGGGCGACGCTACGGGCAGGGGTGGACATGGACCCCACTCTAGGCGGCCGGGAGTGGCTCGACCGAAACGACGCGATCGCTCAGCTGCGCGCGCGGCTGACCGTCAGGGCCACGAGACGCGAGATGACCATGGCGACGTAGAGCACCCCGCCCAGCTGCTCGATGATCGTCGCGGCCCGGGCGTGGGGCTCGATCGCCACGATGTCCGACAGGCCGACGCTCGTGAGGTTGGCCGCGGAGAAGTAGAGCAGCTCGAGGAAGGACTTCGGCCCGATGCCCGTGTGCCCGTCGAAGGACCCCGGCTCGAGCGTCTGGATCGCGACGAAGAGGTAGGTGAAGCCGAAGAGCAGGACGGTGAAGGCCGCCCCCACCGCGAAGAGCTCGTCCTTGGTCACCCACGTGTCGGCGAACATGTAGGCCACCAGGCCGTAGGCGACGTACATGTAGAAGACGGCCAGCATCAGGTGCGCGGCGAAGGTCACCGGCACGTTGCTCCGGTCGATGACCGACCACACCTCGAGCACGAAGGCCGGGAAGCCGATGCCCAGCGCCAGCCAGGTGAGCGCCGGCGTGGAGCGCACGACCCAGATGCCGAAGGTCACCGCGAAGAGCGACAGCGAGGTGATGACCGCCCGGCCCCAGTTCTCCGACTCCACCCACGGCAGCAGCACGATCGCGAGGAGCTGGATGCCGACGAGGATCGCCGACGGCTGCTTGCGGACGACAGCCGCCCAGTAGCGGACTCCCGTCGGGCGGCTGTCGAGCTCGTACCAGGCCTTCGTCATGGGGCAACCCTAGACTCGCGCTGTGCTCGACGCCCCGCTGCTGCTGCCCCCGCTCCTCGCCGCCCTCCTGCTGGTCGTGAGCGGCATCGCCAAGGTCCGTCACCCCGAGGAGACGCGCAGCGCCTTCGGCGAGCTGCAGGTGCCGCGGGCCCTCACCGACTCCCCCGCGCCCGCACTGCTGCCATGGGCCGAGATCGTGCTCGCCGTGGCGATCATCGTGACGCCGCCCCCCTTCGCCCTCGTCGTGGCGGTCCTCGCGCTCGTCCTCTTCGCCGTCTACCTCGCCGTCGTCGTGCGGGCCCTCGGCTTCGACTTCCCGGTGACGTGCAGCTGCTTCGGCCGGCTCGGGCTGGGCGAGGTGACGCGCCGGACCGCGCTGCGCAATGTGCTGCTCGTCGTCGTCGCCGCCCTCGGCGTGTGGTCGGCGACGGCCGATGCCTCGGTGGCGGCCCGCCTGCTCGAGGCCTCGGCGCAGACCTGGGTCTGGCTGGGCCTGGTCGTGCTCACCGTCGCGGTCGTCGTGGTCACCTTCGGCGGGACGAAGGGGGTGACCTCCTCCGGCGTCATCGGCACCGGCGAGGTGGCCGGCGCGCAGGACGACGAGGACGCGGACTACGCCCGTCAGCCCATCCCCTTCGCCACCCTCGTCGAGGAGTCGGGCCACGAGACGACGATGCACGAGCTCACCGCCGGCGGCGCGGTGCTCCTGCTCTTCGTCTCCCCCACGTGCGGCTCGTGCCGACCGGTCATCGACCAGGTCGAGGTATGGGACGAGGGGCTGGGACCGGTGCGGGTGCGGGCGGTCGTCTACACCGCGCTCGAGGACGTCGTCGCTGCCGAGCCGACGCTCGCCGGCCGGGTGCTGCAGGACCCGTCGGCCATCACGTCCCGCATCTTCCGCGTCGGGACGCCCGGCGCGGTCCTCCTCGGGGCCGACGGCATGCTCGCCGGCGGCCCGGTCGAGGGCACGGCCGCCGTGCAGGAGTTCTACGACGACGTGCGCGCCGAGCTCGTCGAGGCGGGTGTGGTGGCGGCGCCGGAGGACGTCACCGACGAGGCCGAGGTGGGCGTCACCGACGGTCGGTGAGCGACCAGGCGTCCTCGTCGTCGTCCTCGGTCCACTCCTCGACGACCTCGGTGCCGATCGGGTCCTCCGCGTAGCGGTCCTGCGACGCGGCCGGTGAGCCCTCGCGCAGGTCGATGACGTCGGTGTCGGTGGAGACCTGCCCCGCGGGCTGGCCCACCGGGGTCGTGTCGCCCTCGACGTCGTCACCCTCGGCATCCGCGGGCGCGGCGCCATCGGGAGCCGGGGGCTCCTCCCCCTTCATCAGGGCGAGGGTCGTCGGCAGGTCCTCGGGCGTGATGAGCACGTCGCGCGCCTTGGAGCCCTCGGAGGGGCCGACGACGCCGCGCGACTCGAGCAGGTCCATGAGCCGGCCGGCCTTGGCGAAGCCGACGCGCAGCTTGCGCTGGAGCATCGACGTCGAGCCGAACTGCGTCGTGACGACCAGCTCGGTCGCCTGCAGCAGCACGTCGAGGTCGTCGCCGATGTCCTCGTCGATCTGCTTCTTGGGCGTCTCGGGGGCGACGTCCTCGCGGTAGGTCGGCTTGAGCTGGCCGGTGACGTGCCCGACGACGTGCTCGATCTCCGACTCGGTGACCCAGGCGCCCTGGACTCGCATCGGCTTGGACTTGCCCATCGGCAGGAAGAGGGCGTCACCCTGGCCGAGCAGCTTCTCCGCGCCGGGCTGGTCGAGAACGACGCGCGAGTCGGCGAGCGACGAGGTGGCGAAGGCCATGCGCGAGGGGACGTTGGCCTTGATCAGGCCGGTCACGACGTCGACCGACGGGCGCTGGGTCGCGAGGACGAGGTGGATGCCGGCGGCGCGCGCGAGCTGGGTGATGCGCACGATCGAGTCCTCGACGTCGCGGGGCGCGACCATCATCAGGTCGGCGAGCTCGTCGACGATGACGAGGAGGTAGGGATAGGGCTGGATGACCCGCTCGCTGCCGGGAATCGGCTCGACCTTGCCCGCCTTGACAGCCTTGTTGTAGTCGTCGACGTGCTTGTAGCCGAAGGTCGCGAGGTCGTCGTAGCGCATGTCCATCTCGCGCACGACCCACTGGAGGGCCTCGGCGGCCTTCTTGGCGTTGGTGATGATCGGCGTGATGAGGTGCGGGATGCCCTCGTAGGCCGTCAGCTCCACCCGCTTGGGGTCGACGAGCACCATGCGCACCTCGTCGGGCGTCGCCCTCATGAGGATCGAGGTGATCATCGAGTTGACGAAGGACGACTTGCCGGAGCCGGTCGCGCCGGCGACGAGGATGTGCGGCATCTTCGCGAGGTTGGCGATGACGTAGCCTCCCTCGACGTCCTTGCCGACACCCATGACCATCGGGTGCTCGTTGTTGCGGGCCACGTCGGAGCGCAGCACGTCGCCGAGGCAGACCATCTCCTTGTCGGCATTGGGGATCTCGATGCCGATGGCCGACTTGCCGGGGATGGGGCTGAGGATGCGCACGTCGGCGGAGGCGACGGCATAGGCGATGTTCTTCGACAGCGCGGTGACGCGCTCGACCTTGACGCCCGGGCCGAGCTCGACGACGTAGCGGGTGACGGTCGGGCCGCGGTGGAAGCCGGTGACCTGGGCGTCGATGCCGAACTCGTCGAGCACACCCGTGAGCGCCTCGACGACCTTGTCGTTGGCCGCCGAGCGCTCCTTGTGCGGCGCGCCGGGCTTGAGGTACTGGCTGTCGGGCAGCGTGTAGGTGACGTCGCCGGCGAGGGCCAGCTGCTCGACCCGCTGCGGCAGCTGGGTCGTCGGCGGGGGCTGCAGCTCGGTCTTGCCGCTCGCGATCGGCGCGACGGCAGGGTTCTTCGTCGGGCGCTTCTCGCCCGGGCGTGGGCCGCCGGCCTCGGCCTGCGGGGTCTCGGCCGCCTCCTCGGCCTCGACGGGGGCCGCCGGCTTCTTGCGACGCCCCTTGCCGACCGGCTGGACGACGGCGGCCTGGTCGTAGGCGGTGTCGCCGTCGCGCTCGCCGGACTGCTCGTCCTCGGCGTCGATGGTGCGGCGGCGCCGGGCGCGGCTCACCGCCGCCTTGGGCGCGTCGTGGCGGGCGTCGACGTCGGCCGCGGTGACGTGGCTGGGCACCTCGCCGGTGAAGGCGGCGCGCACGTAGGCCAGTCGCTGCGGCACCTCGTGCAGCGGGGTGCCGGTGAGGAGCAGGAGGGCGAAGAGCCCGAGGAGGACGAGCAGGATCGTCGCCGGCCACTCGGTGACCGCCGTCGACAGCGGGTCGGAGGCGAGGAAGCCGACGATGCCGCCGGCGTCACGCATCGGTCCCGCGCCGTCCGGTGGCTGCGGGATGTCCTTGGCGATGTGGGTCAGGCCCGCCGCCGCGAAGAGCAGCATGACGGTGCCGAAGCCCAGCCGGGCGTCGGCCGCCGGCTCGCTCGCCGAGCGCAGCAGGCGCACGCCGAGCAGGAGCAGGACGATCGGCAGCGCATAGGCGACCCGGCCGAAGGTGCCGGCCGCGACCGCGTGGACGATGTCGCCGAAGAGGCCGCTCAGGCCCCACCACTCGCGGACGGCGACGACGAGGGCCAGGGCGATCGCGAGGAAGCCCCAGCCGTCCCGGCGGTGCTCCGGCTCGATCTGGCCGGCGCTCGTGCCGATCCGGCGCACGCCGGAGCCGGTCGCGTGCGCGACCCCCATCCAGGTGCGCTGCACCGCCGCGATGGGCAGCGGCAGACCGCCGCCGGAGGCGGGCTTGCGGGAGGAGGTCCTCCCCTTCGCGCTGCTCTTGGCGGGTGCCTTGCGACCCGACGGGCGGGTGGAGCCCTTGGGTCGGGAGCTGGCGCCCTTGCTGCGCGAGGTGGTCGACGGACGAGTGGCCATGATTCGCAGGGTAGGCGAAAGCCACCCCCGACACACGCGTCACACGCGCACCACGGGCCACGGATCGCAGCGGTTAGCCTCGCCCCGTGGACTCGCGGACCCTCCTCGTCGTGCTCCTCGCGGCCGCCTGCGGGGTGCTCGGGTGGCGCTGGCTGCGCACCGGTCGCTACCGCCGGCCGGACGAAGGAGCCCCCCTCCCCCGCCACCTCTGGGTCGCCGGAGTCGCTCCCTTCGTCGGTCTCGTCGTGGAGCGCGGGCTCGTCGACCGGACCTGGCCGGTGCTGCTCGCGCCGCTCGCCCTGGCCCTCGCCGGACTCGTCCTCGCCGCCGTCGACGCCGACGTCCACCGCCTGCCCAACGCGATCACGCTGCCGCTCGTGCCGGTCCAGGCCGTACTGCTCACCGTCGCGTCGGCCACGACCGGCGACTGGGGCGCCTTCGCCCGCGCCGGTCTGGCGGCGCTGCTCGTGGGTGGTGGGACGGTGCTGCTCGCCTTCGTCCTCTTCGGCAGGTCGATCGGCATGGGCGACGCCAAGCTCATGGTCTCCATCGCGCCGACGCTCGCCTGGCTGGGCTGGAGCACGCTCGCCGTGGGGGTCTGGCTCGGCTTCGTCATCGGCGGCCTCGTGGCCGCCGGGCTGCTCGTCACCCGCCGCGCGCAGCGCTCGACCCACCTCGCCTTCGGCCCTTATCTCGTCGCCGGGGCCGTGCTCGCCGTCGCGCTGGCCTGATGTCCACGGGGCGAGACGCGCCCCGCAGAGGGTCGACAGCAGCCGTGGTCGGTCGGTTATGGTCTGAGCCAAGGTCACGAGTACCAGCGACAAGCCCCGGCTAGCTGGTCGGCAACCCTCCTTCCGCGGTGGGGTGCTCCGGGTGACGACCTGGCCGGCGACAGACCGTCGCCCGGCAAGCGCGGACTCGCGGTCGACACCTCGGGTCCCAACGGACCAGGAGCACCGTCATGACCATCTCCGACCTGCACCGCACGACCACCGCCCTGCCCCAGCTCGTCTCCGCGGGTCTGGCGTACCGCGACGAGCACGGTGCGAGCATCGAGTACGCCCACCTCGACCACGGCGCAACCACCCCGGCCTTCGCCGCCGTGGCCGACGAGGTCGCCGCCGCGGCCGTCACCTACTCGTCCGTGCACCGCGGCGCGGGCTTCGCCTCGCGGGTCACGAGCTCGCGCTACGAGGCCGCCCGTGAGGCCGTCGCCGCCTTCGTCGGCGCCCGCGAGGACGACCACGTCGTCTTCACCCGCAACACCACCGACTCCTTCAACCTGCTGGCCCGGGCGCTGCCCACCGGGACCAAGGTCTTCGTCTTCGCCTCGGAGCACCACGCGGCGCTGCTGCCGTGGGGCGACGTGCTGCGCCTGCCGGTGCCGCACAGCCACGACGAGGCGCTCGACCTGCTCGACCAGGCGCTGCGCAACCACCCGGCCGAGCACCGCCTCGTCGTGGCGACCGGCGCGTCCAACGTCACCGGCGAGCACTGGCCGATCGAGCGGATCGCCGCCCTGGCGCACGAGCACGACGCGCGCTTCGCGCTCGACGCGGCCCAGGTCGCGCCGCACCGCCGGGTCGACATCGACGCGCTCGGCGTCGACTACGTCGCCTTCTCCGGGCACAAGGTCTACGCCCCCTTCGGCGCCGGCGTGCTCGTCGGGCGCAGCGACTGGCTCGACGAGGCGCAGCCCTACCTCGCCGGAGGCGGGGCCACCGCCCGCGTCGGGCTCGACGAGACCGAGTGGACCTGTGGCCCGGCGCGTCACGAGGCCGGCTCCCCCAATGTCCTGGGAGCCGTCGCGCTGGCCACCGCGTGCGAGCTCATCACCGAGCACGAGGCGGCGATCATCGACCACGAGCAGGCCCTGCGCATCCGCCTGCTCGCCGGCCTGCAGCAGATCCCCGGCGTGCGTGTGCACACCCTCTTCGGCGGCGTCGACGGCGCGCCGGTCGCGACGATCACCGTCGACGGCCACGACAGCAGCGAGGTCGCGCGCATCCTCGGCGACGACCACGGCATCGGGGTGCGCGACGGCAAGTTCTGCGCGCACCTGCTCGTCGACGACCTCCTCTCGGAGACCGAGCACGAGACCGCCGTGCGGATCAGCGCCGGCCTGGGCACGACGCCCGAGCACATCGACCGACTCCTCGGCGCACTGCGCTCGCTCTGACCCTCCTCGGGTGGGGCGAAGGGGGGACCCGGCAGGCCCCCTTCGGCCCAACAAGAAGAACTGCCCCTTCGCAAGGGTTCGGAACCCTTGCGAAGGGGCAGTTTCTTCGGGTGACCCGCAAACCGGGGGGCGGGTGAGGACCTGCCCGCTCAGGCCTCGACGACCACGGGGATGATCATCGGGCGGCGGCGGATCTTGCCACCGACCCAGCCGCCGACGGCGCGGCGCACGACCTGCTGGAGCTGGTGGGTGTCGGTCGTGCCCTTGCGGGCCGCCTCGTCGAGCGCGGCGATGATCTTGGGCTTGACCTGGGTGAAGATCTCGTCGTCCTCGGCGAAGCCGCGGGCGGTGATCTCCGGACCGGCGACGACCTTGCCGGTCGAGGAGTCGACGACGACCATGACGGAGATGAAGCCCTCGTCGCGCAGGATGCGGCGGTCCTTGAGCAGCTCCTCGGTCGTCCCGCCGACGCTCGAGCCGTCGACGTAGACGTAGCCGCAGGGCACGGCGCCGGCGATCCGGGCACGGCCGTCGACGAGGTCGACGACGACCCCGTCCTCGGCGAGGACGACGTGGTCGGGGTCGACACCGGTCGCGATCGCCAGGTCGGCATTGGCCACGAGGTGGCGCCACTCGCCGTGGACCGGCATGACATTGCGCGGCTTGACGATGTTGTAGCAGTAGAGCAGCTCGCCGGCGCTGGCGTGACCCGAGACGTGCACCTTGGCATTGCCCTTGTGCACGACGTCGGCGCCCAGGCGCATGAGGCCGTTGATGACCCGGTAGACGGCATTCTCGTTGCCCGGGATCAGGCTCGAGGCGAGCAGGACGGTGTCGCCGTCACCGACGTCGATGCGGTGGTCGCGGTTGGCCATGCGCGAGAGGGCGGCCATCGGCTCCCCCTGGCTGCCCGTGCAGATGAGCACGACCTCGTCGTCGGGGAAGTTGTCGAGCTTCTTGACGTCGACGAGCACGCCGTCGGGCACGTGCAGGTAGCCCAGGTCGGCGGCGATCCCCATGTTGCGCACCATCGAGCGGCCGACCATCGCGACCTTGCGGCCGTTGCGCTCGGCGGCGTCGAGGACCTGCTGGACCCGGTGCACGTGGCTGGAGAAGCACGCGACGATGATCCGGCGCTGGGCCTTGCGGAAGACCGTGTCGATCGCCGGCCCGATCTCGCGCTCGGGGGTGGTGAAGCCGGGGACCTCGGCATTGGTCGAGTCGGTGAGGAAGAGGTCGACCCCCTCCTCGCCCACCCGGGCGAAGGCCCGCAGGTCGGTCAGGCGCCGGTCGAGCGGCAGCTGGTCCATCTTGAAGTCGCCCGTGTGCAGCAGGGTGCCGCCCGCGGTGCGCACGAAGACGGCGAGCGCGTCGGGGATCGAGTGGTTGACCGCGATGAACTCGCAGTCGAAGACGCCGAAGCTCTCGCGCCCGCCCTCGCGCACCCCGAGGGTGTAGGGCTTGATGCGGTGCTCCTTGAGCTTCGCCTCGACGAGGGCGAGGGTGAGCATCGAGCCGACGAGCGGGATGTCGGGCTTGTGCTTGAGCAGGTAGGGCACGGCGCCGATGTGGTCCTCGTGGCCGTGCGTGAGGACGATCGCCTGGACGTCGTCGAGGCGGTCGAGGATGTACTCGAAGTCCGGGAGGATCAGGTCGACGCCCGGCTGGTGGTCCTCGGGGAAGAGCACACCGCAGTCGATGATGAGCAGCTGACCGTCGTGCTCGACGACCGCCATGTTGCGGCCGACCTCGCCGAGACCGCCGAGCGGGACGACCCGCAGGGCGCCGTCGGCGAGCGGGGGCGGGAGCTGCAGGTCGGGGTGCGGGTGGCTCATGCGCCTCCTCCGATGCCGGACGCGGCCAGGCCCTTGCGCAGGACGTCGAGGTGCTCGGCCGGCCCCTCGACGTAGGGCAGGCGGACGGTCGCGTGGTCGATGACGCCGAGCTCGACGAGCGCGGCCTTGGCCATGATCGCGCCCTGCGAGGTCGACATCAGGGCATTGGTCACGGGGATGAGTCGGTGGTGGATCTCGCGGGCGGCCGCGAGGTCACCGGCGTCGACGGCGGCGATCATGTCCGCGTACTGCCGGCCGGCGACGTGGCCGACGACGGAGACGACACCGTGCGCCCCCTGGGCGAGGTGGGCGAGGTTGTACTCGTCGGCGCCGGAGTACCAGAGCAGGTCGGTCTCGGCCATGACCTGCGAGGAGGCCCACAGGTCCCCCTTCGCGTCCTTGACGGCGACGATGCGCTCGTGGTCGGCGAGCGCCACGAGGGTCTCCACGGCGAAGGGAACGGCGGTGCGCCCGGGGATGTCGTAGAGCATGATCGGCAGCTTCGCCGCGTCGGCGATGGCCCGCGTGTGGGCGAGCAGACCGGCCTGGGTGGGCTTGTTGTAGTAGGGCGAGACGACGAGCAGGCCGTCGGCGCCGGCCCGGGTCGCGGCCGTGGCCATCTCGATGGCGTGCGCGGTGTTGTTGGACCCGACACCCGCGGTCACGGCGAGGCGGTCGCCCGCGGCCTGCTTGACCGTCTCGACCATCGCGATGCTCTCCGCGGAGCTGAGGGTCGGGGACTCGCCGGTGGTGCCGTTGACGACGACACCGTCGTGTCCGCTGGCGACGAGGTGCTCGACGACGGCGGCGACGCCCTTCGCGTCGACGGCGCCGTCTGGGGTCATGGGCGTCACCATCGCGGTGACCACCCGTCCGAAGGGGGAAGTCGTCATGCGGCTCAGCGTAGCCGTCGGTGGTGGCGTCTATCGTGGCGCCATGCGTCAGTACCTCGACCTCCTCGAGCACGTCCGCGACCACGGCGTCGACAAGTCGGACCGGACCGGGACCGGCACCCGCAGCGTCTTCGGCCACCAGATGCGCTTCGACCTCTCGGAGGGCTTCCCGGTCCTGACGACGAAGAAGCTCCACCTGCGCTCGATCATCGGCGAGCTGCTGTGGTTCCTGCGCGGCGACACCAACGTGCGCTGGCTGCAGGAGCGCGGCATCAGCATCTGGGACGAGTGGGCCGACGAGCACGGCGACCTCGGCCCGGTCTACGGGCACCAGTGGCGCTCGTGGCCGACCCCCGAGGGCGGCACGATCGACCAGATCAGCAAGGTCATCGAGGGCCTGCGGACCAACCCCGACAGCCGCCGGCACATCGTCTCGGCGTGGAATGTCGCCGAGGTGGACTCGATGGCGCTGCCGCCCTGCCACACGATCTTCCAGTTCTACGTCACGCCGGCGAGCGAAGGGGGTCGCCCCCGGCTGTCGTGCCAGCTCTACCAGCGCAGCGCCGACATCTTCCTCGGCGTGCCCTTCAACATCGCCTCCTACGCGCTGCTGACGATGATGGTCGCCCAGCAGGTCGACATGGAGCCGGGCGAGTTCGTCCACACCCTCGGCGACGCGCACCTCTACAGCAACCACCTCGACCAGGCCGACGAGCAGCTGACCCGCTCCCCCGGCCCGCTGCCACGCATGGAGATCACGCCGCGCGAGTCCATCGACGCCTACGAGATCGAGGACTTCACCCTCGTCGGCTACGAGGCCGCCCCGAGCATCAAGGCGCCGATCGCCGTATGAGCCTGCCGCGTCGCGTCCCCGACGACCTGCGCGGTCGGGTCCCGCTCGTCGCCGCGTCCTACGCGGTGATGACCCGCGAGGGCGGGCAGGGCACCGAGGTGCTGCTCCAGCTGCGCCGGGGCACCGGGTTCATGGACGGCTGGTGGGCCTGCGGCGCCGCCGGCCACGTCGAGGACGCGAGCGCGCCGAGCGAGGCGCTGCACCGCGAGGTCGACGAGGAGCTCGGGGTGCGCGTCGAGACCGCCGCGCCGCTGACGACCGTGCAGCGCACGAGCCTGCTCGGTCCGATCGAGCAGCGGGCCGACTTCTTCTTCCACGTCACCGCGTGGTCGGGCGAGCCCTCGCTGCAGGAGCCCGACAAGGCGGCGGACCTGCGGTGGTGGCGACTCGACGACCTGCCGGCGCAGGTCGTGCCGCACGAGCGGGTGGTGCTCGAGGGGCTGCGGGAGGGGACGCTGCCCCCCTTCGTCGAGCTCGGCCACGACCAGCGCCTGGTCCTCGTCGCCGCGCTCGGGGCCAACCGCGCCATCGGCGTCGACGGCGGCATGCCGTGGCACCTGCCCGAGGACCTGGCGCACTTCAAGGCCCTGACCATGGGCGGCACGATGGTCATGGGCCGCCGCACCTGGGACTCGATCGGACGCGCCCTGCCCGGCCGCACGACCGTCGTCGTCACGTCCGACCACGCGTGGAGCGCGCCCGGGGCGGTCGTCGTCCACTCGCTGGCCGAGGCCCTCGTGGCGGCCGGTCCGGGCGAGGTCTTCGTCGTCGGGGGCGGTGAGATCTACCGGCAGACGATCGACCTGGCCTCGCGCCTGGAGCTGACCGAGATCGACGCCTCGCCGCAGGCCGAGGTCTTCTTCCCCGAGGTCGACGCCGGGTGGCGTGAGGTCGCCCGCAGCCCACGAGAGGGCTTCGCCTTCGTCACCTACGAGAGGTGACTCGATGGGTTCACTCACCTCCATATCAACCATATCGGTTCATTTTGGACTGAAGTGATCTATGGTGTTCACATGACCGCGATCGCGACCCTCATCGGCGACGTCGTCCGCAGCCGGGCGGCCGCCGACCGACGTGCGCTGCATGCACGGCTCGAAGAGGTCATCGCGCTCGTCAACGCCAGGACCGATCCCCTCCAGCCGCTGCGCGTGACCGTGGGCGACGAGTTCCAGGGCGCCTGGGCCAGGCGGGGCGAGGCCGTGCACGCCGCCCTGCTGCTGCGGCTGAGCCTCCTGCCCGAGGTCGAGACCCGCTACGGACTCGGCCACGGCGAGGTCACCGCGCTCAGCGACGACGGCCTCGTCCAGGACGGCCCCGGGTGGTGGCAGGCCCGGGAGGCGATCACCCGGGCGAAGGGAGACGAGGAGTCGGCGGGCAGCCGGGGGCGCGTCGTGCGCACCCGGTGGGTCGAGGACTCCCCCGTCGGCCTGGCCCTCGACGCGGCGCTGCGGCACCGCGACCTGCTCGTCGCCGACCTCGACGAGCGCTCCCAGCGCCTCCTGCGCGGGCTGCTCGACGGCACGACCCAGCGCGAGCTCGCCGAGGTGGAGGAGATCAGCCCGACGGCCGTCTCCCGCCGGGTGCACCGCGACGCCCTCGACCAGCTGGTCGCCCTCGACGCCGAGCTCGGAGCCCTGCCATGAGCGTGCTCGCCGCCCTCCTCGTCACCATCGGGTCCGTCGACCTGCTGCGCAGCCTCGGCCCACACCCGGCGACGGCCCGCGAGACCCGCGGGCTGCCCGCCCTCGGACTGCTCCTGCTGCTCGTCGTCACCGCCACCGCCGGCCTGCTCGGGACGTGGGGCGGGGTCGCGCTCACCGCACTGGCCGCCGCCGGCCTCCTCGCCTGGACCGTCGCCGCCGAGCGCGCCGACGCCGGGTCGGGTCACGGGCTGGCGCTGTCCACCTTCGCCGCCGCCCTGCTCGTCCAGCTCGCGGGCTCGGGCTGGGCCCCACCCGTCGGCGGCCTGCTCGCCGACTGGCTCGCGTGGAGCGACCTGCCGTGGCAGCCCACGCCAGACCACGCGCTGCTGCTCGCCGGCCTGGTCCTCGTCCAGCTGGCGACGGGCAACCGCCTCGTGCGCCTCGTGCTCGTGACGACCGGCGCGCTCCCCGCGCGACCCGTGGCCGGCGGCGTCGACGGCGAGCTGCGCGGCGGGCGGCTGCTCGGGCCGCTCGAGCGACTCTTCATCCTCGGCCTCGGCCTCGCGGGCGAGCTCACTGCCGCCGGCCTCGTCATCGCGGCCAAGGGACTCATCCGCTGGCCCGAGCTGAGGTCGCACGCGAGCAGCGACGACAGCCGTCGCCCGTCCGACATCGACAAGGTCACCGAGTACTTCCTCGTCGGCAGCTTTGTCAGCTGGCTCGTCGCCCTCGGCGCCCTGCTGCTCGCCTCCTGAGGGCCACGGCCAGCGCCACCGACAGCAGGGCCACGAGCCCCAGGTCCGCGACCGCACCCTGCTCCCAGGGGCCACCGTCGGTCTGGACGGACCCCGGCGTCTCGGGTGGATCCGCCGGGTTCGACGGAGTCCCCGGGTTCGTCGGGTTCGTCGGGTTCGTCGGGTTCGTCGGCGCACCCGAGCAGGCGTCCGCGGCTCCCCCTTCGGTCAGGTGCAGCCGCAGCGGCACGGCCACCGATCGCCGCTCGCTGACCCGGCGCGAGGTGCTCGGCAGCGCCACGGACACCGGCACGCGGACCCGCTCCCCCGGATCGAGGGTCTGACGCACCACGACGACGCAGCGCCTCGGGGAGTCGCTCGTCAGCCGGGTCCCGCCGACCCGCACCCGGAAGTCGTCGAGCGGCGACACTCCCTCCGGCATCGTCGAGCGCACCGGCCCGGTCGCGACCGTCAAGGTCGTCGACCGACCCGAGGAGTTGCGCAGCCACAGGTCGGAGCGGGTCGCCCCGCCCGGGACGATGCGCACGTCCTCGTCAAGGAGCGGGGCGCTCAGCGCGCTGCTCCAGGACCGGCCGTCTCGAGAGAGCTCGATGCCGGGCCCGTCCGCGACGGCGGGCGGCGCGAGGAGCACGAGACCGACCATCGCGAGCAGCAGCTCAGTCCGCATCGACACCCATCTCCTGGGTCGACTGGCGGCGCCGGTCGCGAACCGCGCCCGCGACGTTCCACGCCGCATAGCCGAAGAGCAGGACGGCCAGCCCCTTGCCGAGCTCCGCCTTGCGCTGCGCGCCGATGCTCGAGGCGACGTGGCCGACCCACGGCACGTCGTAGCGCACGACGCCTCGCAGCTGCTGGGTCCCGACCCGGGTCTCGTCGGGGGCGGAGTTGGCATCGCCCTGGGTCGTGTAGCGGGGCGCGCCGTCGGTGCCGTGCGACACCTTGACGACGCGGTGCGTCACGAGCGTCGGGTCGTCCGGGTAGGGCATGAAGGTGATGATCGAGCCGACCCCGATGCGCTCCTGCGCCTCGTCCGCGCCCTCGACCGGCTCGACGAAGACCTGCGTCCCGGGGGCATAGGTCGGCTCCATCGACCCGGTGAGGATCGTCAGCGGCACGTAGCCACGCACCCTCGGGTAGGCGACCGTGACGACGAGGACGAGCAGGAGCACGACGAGGACCCCGGCGAGCAGCCAGGTCGTGAGACGACGAAGGGTGGTGGTCATGGCAGGTTGGTCGGTCCGGCGTCGGGGTTCGGCAGCGGGCTGTCGCACGTCCACCGGTCGGTGAGCAGCGACCAGTCGTTGCGCGCCCGGGCGATCCAGGCGGACTCGACGTAGCGGGTCCGGTCTCCGGCGAAGGGGTAGCCCCGCAGCTTGAACTCGCGGACCTCGTCACGCTGGTCGCTGATGTCCCTGCTGTTGATCCCGGCGAGGCTGCGCTCGTTGCCGGAGGCGATGGACTTCCAGACCTCCCATGCGCCCGTCCGCGACCGGCGCATGATGTCCCACCCCCCGGCCATGGCGGGTGTGGCCGTCGCCGTGCTCGTCACCGGGTCGGGCCACCCCCAGAAGAATCCGCCGTAGTAGCCGACCGAGGACGGGGTCCCGTTGGACAGGGTGCGCTGGCAGACATCCGAGCTCGGCGTGGCCGGGGGCGGCATCGCGATGCGGTACCTGCTGACGACGGTGCGGTCGGGCGAGCTCCACGTCGCCGGCGCCTCCGAGCGCTGGCCGACGACCGTCGTGATGTCGAGGGCGCGCCCGGCGTGGTTGAGCAGCGCCGTGCGCTGACCGGCCGTCGTGCTCGGGTAGTCGAGAGTCACCACCGGGCACAGGGTCCGGCTCTGCCCCGGCGACATCGTGGCTCCCCCGACCTTCGACTGGCTGCGCGTGTAGGTCGTGCCGTCGACGACCTGGCCGGCGGCCCGCGCCGACCAGTAGCTGCCCTGACCTCCGGCGCTGCACGTGCCGGTGCCGTGGGTGTAGGCCAGCGCGGCCACGGAGACGACGGAGTTGGTGTCACCCGCGACGACCTTCGCCAGCTTCGTGCTCTTGACGTTGGTCCACGACGAGTGCCGCGCGGACTGGTTGGTCAGGGTGATCTGCGGCGAGCTCGCCCAGCGGCCGTTGGGCCACGGCATCGCGGCAGAGTCAGGGACATTGGTCGCCGTCATGCCGAAGCCGTCCGAGCTCGCTCCCTTCGCCGTGGTCGACGCCGTCTCCCGCCACCTGGCCCGGCTGTCACCGGAGGGGGCGAGGGTCACGACGAGGGCAACCGTCACCGCCGCACCGGCGAGCGCCGTCGTGCGCCCTCGGGTGAGTGCCATCGTCGCCCTCCTCACGACTGGGTGAAGGTGTAGGTGTAGGCGCCGTCGTAGAGGCGCTGTCCGGTGAGTGCGGTCCCCCAGTCACCGGTGGGTCCGGTCGGTGGCGTGGTGATCACCGTGCGGATGGTGTAGTCGCCGAGCCCGGCGCCCGTCGAGCGGGAGACGGGGAAGCTGCCCGTCTCGCCCGTGACCGCGCTGCCCGTCGGCGGGGTGATCGTCGTCGTGGCGGTCGCCGTGCCGCTGAAGGCCGAGAGGGCCGACGACGTCAGGGGCCGCACCCGCACGTCGAGCGTGCCGGCGAGGTTGGTCCCCCGGGCCGCGACCGTCGCCCGGTCGACGACGACGACGCGGTCGCCGGGGATGAGCGCCTCCTGGGCCACGGTGTCGGTGATGACCCGGCACTCCGTGTACCCCGGGGCTGCGGTGCACGACGACGAGGACGCGTAGGTCCGCGAGCCCGCCGGCTGCCGCGAGTGCAGCTCGACCCGCTGCGCACCCGGCGTCACCGACACCCCGCCGGCCGTGATCGCCCCGGGCTCGCGCTCCACGCGATGGACCCAGCTCGCCCCGGTCCCGCCCGCCCCGGTGAGGACGAGCAGACCCAGGGCGCAAGCCACTCCGGCGCGCGCGAGGCGGCCGGTGGGGGTCACGGGTTCGGCGTCTGGACCAGCGCGATCTCCATCGAGCTGAGGTCGAGGGAGGTGTCCTCACCGCCGTCGGGGTCGGTCACCGTGCCCTCGCCGTAGGGCATCTCGACGCGCACGATCGCGTCGAAGCTCGTGCCGTTGTCGGCCGGGGTGAGCGTCTGGGTCGGTGCCCCGTCCAGCGTCGACTCGGTCGTGACGAAGTCGGCGAGGTCGCCGGTGGCCGTCGACAGGTCGCTCGACAGCTCCGCCTCGAGGTTGTCACCGACGAGGTCGGGGGTGATCGTCGCGCGGTACTCGATGACGTCGCCGGGGACGATGCGGAAGCTGGCGGCGTCGAGCTCGGTGTCGTCGGAGGTGTCGTCAGGCGTCCCCTTCGTGTCGAACCACGTCCCGGGGGTCACCTCCATGTCGAGGTGGCCGACGGTGACGGTCCCACCGTCGACCGTCTCCGACTCCTTCCACTGGGCGAAGGTGCCCCCGGCGGCGCCGAGGAGGAGGACGCCCGCGGCGACGGCGGCGACGGACGTGGTGAGGCGTGACATGGGCATGCTGGATCCCCTAACAGGCATGGGTGAGGTGGGTGTGTGGGAGGACGTCACCCGCACCAGATCCCTTGTCCTGCAGACCCCTACGGGTTGCTGCTGTCCCTGCCGTCGACCGTAGCAACGGCCGATCGATCCTGCAGGACGAGCGGGCGTCCGGGGAGGGATGACGCCCTCCGTATGCTGGCGACGTGCCCATCCTCAGCGAGACCCACGACGCCGTCACCGTCATCACCATCGACCGCACGCACCGGCGCAATGCGCTCGACCTGACCGCCCTCGAGGAGCTGCACGCCGCCGTCGTCGCCGCGGTCGACGCCGGGGCCCGTGCCCTCGTCCTCACCGGCGCCGAGGGGCACTTCTGCGCCGGCGCCGACCTCACCGAGCTCGAGGACGTCTCCTTCACCGAGCGTCTCGCCGAGGTCCTGCAGCACCTCGCCGCCGTGCCGATCACGACGATCGCCGCGATCTCCGGCTCGTGCATGGGCCTGGGCATGCAGCTCGCCGTCGCCTGCGACCTGCGCGTGGTCGGCGAGCGCGCCCGCTTCGCGGTGCCGGTGGCCAAGCTCGGCCTCATGGTCGACAGGTGGACGCTCGACCGGGTCGCCCGATTCTGGGGCGAGGGCGCCGCCCGCCACATGGTGCTCACGGCGGCCGTGCTCGACGGCGAGGACGCCTGGCGACTCGGCTTCGCCCAGCGGCGGGGCGACCTCGACGCGGCCCTCGACCTCGCTCGTACCGCCGTACCGCTCGCGCCCCTCTCGCAGGCCGGGTCCAAGCTCGGGATGAACGCCACCCCCGGGGCCGACCCCGCCTATGCCGAGGCCTTCGCCCGAGCCTGGGCGAGCGAGGACCTCGCCGAGGGTCAGCGCGCCTTCGGCGAGCGCCGCTCCCCGCAGTTCGTGGGGCGCTGATGACCTCCGCCGACGCCAGCGTGCGCACCGCCGCTGCCGACGACGCGACCGCCGTCGGCCGGGTGCAGGCCCTCGTGTGGCAGGAGGCCTACGACGGCATCGTCCCGCCCGAGGTCCACGCCGCCTTCGACCCGCGGGCCTTCGAGGCCGCCTGGCGCGACTCCCTTCGCACTCCTCCCGCGGGGGTGCACCGACTGCTCGTCTCGTGCGCCGGCGACGAGGTCGTCGGCTTCGCCGCGATCGGACCGAGCCAGGACCCCGACGCGGGGCAGACCACGGGCGAGATCACCGCGCTCGGCGTGCACCCCGGCCACCGGCGCCAGGGGCACGGCTCGCGTCTGGTCAATGCCGCCGTCGACATCCTGCGCGAGGCCGGCGCCGAGCACGTCGCGGTCTGGTGCCTCGTCGAGCACGAGCCCCTGCGCTCCTTCCTCACCGGCGCCGGGCTGGCGCCCGACGGCGCCTACCGCGACCGGGTCGTCTCCCCCGACGGTGCGACCGCACGCGAGGTGCGGCTGACCGCGGCGGTGACCCACCCCCCTTCGACCCCATGAGCATCGCCGAGCGCGAGATCGCCGAGGCCCGCAAGCAGGGCCTGTCGATCGGGATCGCGAGCGGCACCTACGGCATCAGCTTCGGCGCGCTGTCCATCGCCGCCGGGCTCGACCTGTGGCAGACGATGGCGATGTCCCTGCTGCTCTTCACCGGGGGCTCGCAGTTCGCCCTCGTCGGCATCATCGGCTCCGGCGGCAATCCCGTCACCGCCGTCGCGACGTCCACCCTGCTCGGCATCCGCAACGGGCTCTACGGCCTGCAGCTCGCCCGCATCCTGCGCCTCACCGGATGGCGCCGGGCCGCGGCCGCGCACCTGACGATCGACGAGTCGACCGCCATCTCGCTCGCCCAGAGCACACCGGAAGGACGCCGGGCCGGCTTCTGGGCCGGCGGGATCGGGGTCTTCGTCTTCTGGAACCTCTCGACGCTCCTCGGCGCGGTGCTCGGCAATGCCCTGGGCGACCCGCGGGTGTGGGGCCTCGATGCGGCGGCCGCCGCGGCCTTCGTCGCGCTCATCTGGCCCCGGCTGAAGGACCGCACCGGCAGGGTCACCGCACTGCTGGCGGCGGCGATCGCCCTCATCACCCTCGTCCCCACCCCCGCCGGTGTGCCGGTGCTGCTCGCCGCGATCGCAGCCGTCGTCGTCGGGCTGCTCGGCGGCACGCCGAGCGGCGCGCACGACATCGAGCAGCCCGAGGGAGACCTGCTGTGAGTGCCACCGCCCTGTGGATCACCGTGCTCGCCGCGTGCGCGCTCGGCTTCGCCGCGAAGTACGCCGGCTACCTCGCGCCCGAGTCGCTCGTCGACGGGCCACGCCGCTCCCGCGTCATCGGGCTGCTGCCGGTCGCGCTGCTCGCCGGCCTCCTCGTGACCCAGACCGTCGGCGGTGGCGACGGGATCGTGCTCGACGCCCGGCTGGCTGCCGTCGCCCTGGCCGTCGTCCTCATGTGGCTTCGGGCCAACTTCGTCGTCGTGATCTTCGGCGCGGCCGCCCTCGCAGCCGTGCTGCGGGCCCTCGGCTGGGCTGCCTGAGCCGACCGGCTTGAGCTGACCGGGAGGTCAGAGCCCCAGCACGTGCTCCAGACCGACGGTGACTCCGGGGTGCTTGGCGACCTCGCGGACGCCGGCGAGGACACCGGGCATGAAGGAGACGCGGTCGAAGGAGTCGTGGCGGATCGTCAGCATCTCGCCCTCGTTGCCGAGGAGCACCTCCTGGTGGGCGACGAGGCCGCGCAGCCGCACGGCGTGCACCGGGATCCCCTCGACGCTCGCACCGCGCGCACCGTCCGGGTCGTCGGTCGTCGCGTCGGGCACGGCACCCAGCCCGGCCTCCTCCCGGGCGGCCGCGATGAGCTCGGCGGTGCGGGTGGCGGTGCCGCTGGGGGCGTCGACCTTGCGCGGGTGGTGCAGCTCGACGACCTCGACCGACTCGTAGAAGCGGGCGGCCTGCTTGGCGAACTGCATCATGAGCACGGCGCCGATGGCGAAGTTCGGCGCGATGAGCACGCCCACTCCCCCCTTCGCCTCGACCTCGGCGCGCAGCCGGGCCGCGCGCTCGTCGGTCCACCCCGACGTGCCGACGACGACGTGGACGCCGCGCTCGACGCAGTGGCGCACGTTGGACTCGCTCGCGGCCAGGACGGTGAAGTCGACGACGACCTCGGCGCCGCCGAGGTCACCCAGCTCGTCACCCTCGTCGAAGCGCCCGACGAGCTCGAGATCGTCGGCCCCCTCGACCGCCTCGCACGCCGTCGCACCCATGCGCCCCTTGGCGCCGATCACTGCCACCTTCGTCGTCATGGGGCCAGCCTACGAAGCCCCTTCCGGTGAGGCACCCACCGGCGCGTCGTTCACCTTCCGTTCACTTTGCTGCTAAAGTCGTAGGTGAACAGAACGTGAACAGGAGGTGTCCGAGATGACCGTTTCACCGATGAAGACCGCGCGTCCCGCGCCCAAGTTGACCTGCACCTGGGTCCCCGTGCGCGGCGCGGACGGCCGGACCCGCATGGAGATGCGCTGGATCGACGAGTCCCGTCGCAGCGCCCGCCGCGCGGCCTGACCGCCCGCCCCTGCACCACGAAGCCCCCGGCACCGCACGGTGCCGGGGGCTTCGTCATGGGGTCACGACCCCGAGGTGAGCGTCAGCGGGGGAAGCCGAGCACCCGGGGAGCCCGAGCGCCCAGCACACGAGCGTCGCCCGAGTCGGGGACGAGGATCGCGGCGCTCAGGGCGAAGTCGCGGCCGTAGACATTGGTCTCGTCCTGCTGCGGGAAGACCTTCTTGTCCGTCGCATCCAGCCTCCACTGGAAGTCGGCCTCGAGGTACCCGCGGTTCTCCCACTCCTGATCCGTGAGCACGAGCAGGCCCTCCTTGACGCGCACGGCCCGAACCGATCCCCCGGGTGCGGTGCGATCCTCGGCACCACCCCACGGATCGGACGAGTTGGCGAAGCGGCTCACGCCCCGGCTCGTCGTGTTCATCTCGGCGCGGTGGTCAGCCAGCTCCTTCGTCACCTGCAGCCCAGGGGCCTCCCCCTCCTCAACCCAGGTCGCCAGGAGGTCGTCGACCTCCTCGGCGCGCTCGAGGTCGTCGGCGCTCGGCGCGGCCTGCGCGGGCGGCAGCGGCGTCGGCGCGCCCTCGTCCACCCAGACCGACGAGTAGCCGCGCCACGGCTCCGTGACGTGGTCTCTGGTCTGGAGGGACAGCCCGACCCCCTTCGACTCGGGGTCGGGGGAGCTCGTGTAGGAGACGACGAACCACTGCGGATAGGCCGACTGCGGCGCGGCGAAGGTCTCCTCGACCTCGTGGGTGAAGGTCACCGCCTTGGTCGTGGGCCGGTCGACGGCATTGGTCTTGGCCTCGACCAGGTCCTTGGCGAGGACGGGCCCCGTATCCGCGGCCCTCCACCGGCTGCCGTCACCCGTGTGCGAGGCCTTGATCGCCGCGTTGTTGCGCACGTCGTAGTCGTCGAGCACCGCCTGCGCGTCCGCGGCCTCGAGCGGGACGACCCCGGGCGCCTCGCCGTGGTCGACCTGCTGCGGGATCGAGCACCCGGCGGCGAGCACGGCGATCACGCCGACGGCGGCGACGCGGGTCGCTCCCCGCATCACGGTGGTGGCCTGCGCCGGGGCGGACTCGGCAAGCGCCTCGGGGGCGGTGGCGGGTGCCGTGCGACGGGCTCGCTTCGCGCGACGGCCCCAGACGACGGTGCCGACGAGCAGGAGCAGACCGACGACGGCCGCGACGAGACCCGCGACGAAGGCTCCGGGCAGGCCGTAGCCGATGCCCACCTCGGGAGCGGCTCCCCCGGCCTTCGCGGGCAGGACGACGACCTGCACCGGCGCCTCCTCGGTGAGCGGGACGGCCACGGTCACGTCCTGCGCCACCTGCTGCTCCTCCCAGACGTCCAGGTCTGCGGGCGGGGCCGCCGGGTAGGCGCGGTCACCGTCACGCGGCTGGCTCCCCCCGACACCGTCGGCCGACAGCTCGTCGATCTCGGTGTGCGTGACGCCGTCGAGGTAGTCCTGCACGTGCACCGGGTGCCCGGCCCCGACGAAGACCTCCCCCGTGCTCGCACGTGCCGAGACGACCAGGTCGATGCCCGCGACGTTGAGCAGCTGCGGCGCCGTCGAGATGACCGGCGCGCTGTCGGGCAGTGCTGCGGGCTCACCTCCCCACGTGTCGTCCGGTCCGAGCAGGATGGCGACGGCGACCCCTCCGAGCAGGAGCAGGGTCGCGACGAGTCCGGTGAGCAGGCGCAGTGCCTTCATGGGTCCCCTTGGTGTGGCGTGATCAGGTCACCGCCCGTGGGCGGCTGCGCCCACGCTAGGCGAGGTCCGCCCCCTTCGCCCGTCGGTTGTCCACAGGCATGACGAAGGGGGCCGACCCTCCCGTGGGAGAGCCGGCCCCCTGCGTCAGGGACCTGTGGTCAGTCGTCCTGCGACTCGCCACCGTCGGCCGGGGCCGACTCGGTCTCGGAGGACTCGCCGGAGTCGTTGTCGCTGCGGCGACGGCGACGACGACCGCCGTCGCGGCCACCCTCACGACCGCCGTCGCGACCGCCCTCACGGCGACCGCCACGACCACCCTCGTCGTCACCCTTCGCACCGGAGGCCAGCTCGGCCTCCTGCTCCGGGGTGAGGACCGCGGCGAGGCTGAGCTTGCCGCGCGGGTCGATCTCCTTGAGCTCGACCTGGACCTTCTGGCCCACGCCGAGGACATCCTCGACGGCGTCGATGCGCTTGCCGCCGACGAGCTTGCGCACCTCGGAGATGTGCAGCAGGCCGTCCTTGCCCGGCGTCAGGGAGATGAAGGCGCCGAAGGTCGTCGTCTTGACGACGGTGCCGAGGAAGCGCTCGCCGACCTCGGGCATCTGCGGGTTGGCGATCGCGTTGATCGCATTGCGCGCAGCGTCCGCGGACGGGCCGTCGACCGCACCGATGAAGACGGTGCCGTCGTCCTCGATGCTGATGTCGGCGCCGGTGTCGTCCTGGATCTGGTTGATCATCTTGCCCTTGGGGCCGATGACCTCACCGATCTTGTCGACCGGCACCTGGACGGTGATGATCCGCGGCGCGGTCGGCGCCATCTCGTCGGGCGCGTCGATGGCCTCGTTCATGACGTCGAGGATGTGCATCCGCGCGTCACGGGCCTGGGTCAGCGCGCCGGCGAGCACGGAGGCCGGGATGCCGTCGAGCTTGGTGTCCAGCTGGATCGCCGTGACGAACTCGCGGGTGCCGGCGACCTTGAAGTCCATGTCACCGAAGGCGTCCTCGGCGCCGAGGATGTCGGTCAGGGCCGCGTACTGCGTCTGGCCGTCGACCTCGTCGGAGACCAGACCCATGGCGATGCCGGCGACGGCGGCGCGCAGCGGCACACCGGCGTTGAGCAGCGACATCGTCGAGGCGCAGACCGAGCCCATCGACGTCGAGCCGTTGGACCCGAGAGCCTCGGAGACCTGACGGATCGCGTAGGGGAACTCCTCGCGCGGGGGCAGCACCGGCAGGAGCGCACGCTCGGCGAGCGCACCGTGGCCGATCTCGCGACGCTTCGGGCTGCCGACCCGGCCGGTCTCACCGGTCGAGTAGGGCGGGAAGTTGTAGTTGTGCATGTAGCGCTTCTTGGTGACCGGCCCGAGCGAGTCGATCTGCTGCTCCATCTTGAGCATGTTGAGCGTGGTGACACCCATGATCTGGGTCTCGCCGCGCTCGAAGAGCGCCGAGCCGTGCACGCGCGGCAGCACCTCGACCTCCGCGCCGAGGGCGCGGATGTCGGCGAGGCCACGGCCGTCGATGCGGACCTTGTCGCGCAGGATGCGCTGGCGGACCTGCGCCTTCTGCACCGAGCGGTAGGCCGCGGAGAGCTCCTTCTCGCGACCGAAGAACTCACCGGGAGCCTCCTCGGTGCCCGCGAGGGAGGCCTTCATGGCGTCCTTGATCTCGTCGAGACGGTCCTCGCGCTCCTGCTTGCCGGCGATCGTCAGCGCGGTCGCGAGGTCGGCCGAGGTGGCCTTCTCGACGGCGGCGTAGGCGTCGTCCTGGTAGTCGAGGAAGATCGGGAAGTCCTCGACCGGCTTCGCGGCCTGCTGGGCCAGCTCGGCCTGGGCGTCGCACAGGACCTTGATGAAGGTCTTGCTGGCCTCGAGGCCCTCGGCGACGACCTCCTCGGTCGGCGCGGTCTTGGCCTCGTTCTTCACGAGGTTCCACGTCGACTCGGTGGACTCGGCCTCGACCATCATGATCGCGACGTCACCACCATCGACGACGCGGCCGGCGACGACCATGTCGAAGGTCGAGCGCTCGATGTCGCTGAAGTTGGGGAAGGCGACCCACTGGCCGTCGATGAGCGAGACGCGGACGGCACCGATCGGGCCCGAGAAGGGCAGACCGGAGATCTGCGTCGAGGCCGACGCGGCGTTGATCGCGAGGACGTCGTACTGGTGGTCCGGGTGGACCGACAGCACGGAGATGACGACCTGGACCTCGTTGCGCAGACCCTTCTTGAAGGTCGGGCGCAGCGGGCGGTCGATGAGGCGGCAGGTGAGGATCGCGTCCGTGCCGGGACGACCCTCGCGGCGGAAGAAGCTGCCGGGGATGCGACCGGCGGCGTACATGCGCTCCTCGACGTCCACCGTCAGGGGGAAGAAGTCGAAGTGGTCCTTCGGGGTCTTGCCGGCCGTGGTGGTCGACAGGAGCATGGTCTCGCCGTCGAGGTAGGCGCTGACCGCGCCTCCAGCCTGCTTGGCGAGGCGACCGGTCTCGAACCGGATGGTGCGGGTGCCGAACGAGCCGTTGTCGATGGTGGCTTCGGTGGCGGTGATCTCAGGACCCTCCATCGGGTCCTCCTTTTCTCTCTGCGAACCGGGAGCATCGTCGTTGTGCCCCGGTAGGTCTTCTGCGGTGACGATCTTCAGTTGTCGATCTCTTCAGTTGTGCCGAAGGGAGATTCCCCCCGGATACGCGAAGAAGCGGTCCCCTTGGGCGGGAACCGCTCTCCACGAAGCTGTTAT
This sequence comes from Janibacter sp. CX7, assembly GCF_024362365.1. NCBI lineage: Bacteria > Bacillati > Actinomycetota > Actinomycetes > Micrococcales > Intrasporangiaceae > Janibacter > Janibacter sp. CX7. The sequence goes on from NZ_CP101464.1 coordinate 2,089,691, forward strand.
CGGCGAAGGCCGAGGCGCTTGATCAGCGCACGGTAGCGCTCGATGTCGGTGCTCTCCAGGTAACGCAGGAGGCGGCGGCGACGACCGACGAGCAGCAGCAGGCCGCGGCGGCTGTGGTGGTCGTGCTTGTGCTCACGAGCGTGCTCGGTGAGGTCCTTGATGCGCTGGGTGAGCAGCGCGACCTGCACCTCGGGGGAGCCGGTGTCGCCCTCGACGGTGGCGTACTCGGCCATGATCTGCTTCTTGACGTCAGCGGTCAGCGGCATGCTGCGACACTGCTCCTTCTCTGGGTTGTTGCGCGGCGCGCCCGGGCTGGTTCACCGGGGCTCTGTGGATCCGCGGCCGATTTTCACGGCAACCCGTGAAGATTAGCAGCGGCGCCCCCTTCGCCCATAATCCGGGCGAAGGGGGCGCCGTGGCTGCTCGACGCGTCGGTCGTCAGAGGTTGATCATGTGCCCCGCGATGCCCTCGACGGCCTCCTTGACCGCCTCGGACAGCGTCGGGTGGGCGAAGACGTTGCGGGCGACCTCGTCGGCGGTGAGGTCCCACTTCTGCGCGAGGGTGAGGACCGGGAGCAGCTCGGTCACGTCGGGGCCGATCATGTGGGCGCCGATGATCTCGTTGTGCTCCGCGTCGGCGACGACCTTGACGAAGCCGACCGCGTCGCCCAGGCCCATGGCCTTGCCGTTGGCGGTGAAGGGGAAGGTCGCCGTCTTGACGTCGAAGCCCTTCTCCTTGGCCTGCTCCTCGGAGTAGCCGAAGGAGCCGATCTGCGGGTGGCAGTAGGTCGCGCGCGGGATGAAGTCGTAGTCGACCGGCATCGTCTCGGCGCCGTTCATGTGCTCGGCGGCGACGACGCCCTGGGCCTCGGCGACGTGGGCGAGCATGAGCTTCGCCGTGCAGTCACCGATGGCGTAGACGTTGTCGACGTTGGTCTGGCAGTACTCGTCGATCGCGATGGCACCGCGCTCGGTGAGCTCGACGCCGATCGACTCCAGGCCGTAGCCCTGGGTGCGCGGGGCGAAGCCGATCGCGGAGAGGAGGCGGTCGGCCTCGAGGACCTGCGCGTCGCCCCCCTTCGCCGGGGTGACGGTGACCTTGACGCCGGAGCCGGTGTCCTCGACGGACTCGACCTTGGTGCCCGTCATGACCTTGACGCCGAGCTTCTTGTAGTGCTTGGCCAGCTCCTTGGACACGTCGGCGTCCTCGGTCGGGACCATGCGGTCGAGGAACTCGACGATCGTGACGTCGACGCCGAAGTTCTTGAGCACGTAGGCGAACTCGACGCCGATAGCGCCGGAGCCGGCGATGATGATCGAGCCCGGCAGGTCGTCGTCGAGGATCTGCTCCTCGTAGGTGACGACGTTCTTGCTGACCTCGACGCCCGGGAGCATGCGGGTGGTGGCGCCGGCGGCGATGATCAGCTTGTCGAAGGAGACGGTCTTGGTCTCGCCGTCGTTGAGGGCGACGTCGACGGTGTTGGCGGAGGTGATCGTGCCCCAGCCGTCGATCTCGGTGATCTTGTTCTTCTTCATGAGGAAGTGGACGCCCTTGACGATGCCGGCGCTCACCTGACGGGAGCGGGCGTGCGTCGGGCCGAAGGACATCGTGGCGTCGCCCTCGATGCCGAACTTCTTCTTGTCATGGGTCAGCGTGTGCGCCAGCTCGGCGTTCTTGATGAGCGCCTTGCTGGGGATGCAGCCCACGTTGAGGCAGACACCGCCCCAGTACTTCTTCTCGATCACCGCGACCTTGTTGCCGAGCTGCGCGGCGCGGATCGCCGCCACATAGCCACCGGGTCCAGCACCGAGCACAACGACGTCGAAATCAGCCATGTCCGACAGCCTAGTCATGACTGCGTTACGTTCGACACACAGCCCTGATCACGACGACGTGGACGAAGGACGAGATGAGCCGAGAGAGTGGGTCGAGCACCCTCATGGAGGAGCGGGACGGCGTGACGACGGTGCGGACCGACCTGGATCGGCCGCCGGTCGCGGTGCGGACCCCGCACACCGTGAGCGGAAGGGAGAAGCTCGTCTTCGCGCTCATCGCCCTGCTCGGGGCGGTCGGCTGGACGATGATCGCGGTGGTCCGTGGCGAGCACGTCAACGCCGTCTGGTTCGTCTTCGCGGCCGTGTGCACCTACATCATCGGCTTCCGCTTCTACGCGCGCCTGATCGAGTACAAGGTGCTCAAGCCGCGCGACGAGCGCGCCACTCCCGCAGAGGAGTTCGAGAACGGCAAGGACTTCATGCCGACGGACCGGCGGGTGCTCTTCGGGCACCACTTCGCCGCGATCGCCGGAGCCGGCCCGCTCGTCGGACCGGTCCTCGCCGCCCAGATGGGCTACCTGCCCGGCACGCTGTGGATCGTCGTCGGCGTGGTCTTCGCCGGGGCCGTGCAGGACTACATGGTCCTGCACCTGTCGATCCGCCGCGGCGGCCGCAGCCTCGGGCAGATGGCCCGGGACGAGCTCGGCCGGGTCGGCGGCACCGCCGCGATCGTCGGCGTGCTCGCCATCATGCTCATCCTCATCGCCGTCCTGGGCATCGTCGTCATCGGCGCCCTGGCCCACTCCCCCTGGGGCGTCTTCTCGATCGCGATGACGATCCCGATCGCGCTCTTCATGGGCCTCTACCTGCGCTACCTGCGCCCGGGCGCCGTCGGCGAGGTCTCGCTCATCGGTGTCGTCCTGCTCGTCGCGGCGATCATCGCCGGCGGCTGGGTCTCCGACCACCCGACGCTGTCGGAGACCTTCACCCTCGAGCCGATCACGCTGGCCTGGCTGCTCATCGGCTACGGCTTCGCCGCGTCGGTGCTCCCGGTGTGGCTGCTGCTCGCCCCGCGCGACTACCTGTCGACCTACATGAAGGTCGGGACGATCGCGCTCCTCGCGATCGGCATCCTCGTCGCGCGCCCCGAGGTGAAGATGCCGGCCGTCACCGAGTTCGCCTCGACCGGCACCGGGCCGGCCTTCGCGGGCTCGCTCTTCCCCTTCCTCTTCATCACCATCGCGTGCGGCGCCCTCTCCGGGTTCCACGCGCTCATCTCGTCGGGCACGACGCCCAAGCTCATCGAGAAGGAGAGCCAGGCCCGCTTCATCGGCTACGGCTCCATGCTCACCGAGTCCTTCGTCGCCGTCATGGCGATGGTCGCGGCGGTGAGCATCGACCAGCACATCTACTTCGCGATGAATGCACCGGTGGCCCTCACCGGCGGCGAGCCGGGCAGCGCCGCCGACTACGTCAACGGTCTGGCGCTCAGCACCCCGGCAGGCGGCCCCGTGCCGCCGGTGGACCCGGCCACGCTCCAGCAGGCTGCGAGCAGCGTCGGCGAGGAGACGATCATCTCCCGCACCGGCGGCGCCCCGACGCTCGCCTTCGGCATGAGCGAGGTGATGAGCGTCTTCGGTGGCGACTCGCTGAAGTCCTTCTGGTACCACTTCGCCGTCATGTTCGAGGCGCTCTTCATCCTCACCACGGTCGACGCCGGCACCCGCGTCGCGCGCTTCATGTTCTCCGACGCCCTGGGCAACGTGCCCGGCATGGGCCGCTTCAAGGACCCGTCGTGGCGCCCGGGCGCCTGGCTGTGCAGCCTCATCGTCGTCGCCGGGTGGGGGTCGATCCTCGTCATGGGCATCCTCGACCCGCTCGGCGGGATCTACACCCTCTTCCCGCTCTTCGGCATCGCCAACCAGCTGCTCGCGGCGATCGCCCTGGCGGTCGTCACCACGGTGATCGTCAAGCAGGGCAACCTGCGCTGGGCGTGGATCCCGGGCGTCGCGCTCGTGTGGGACCTGGTCATCACCCTGTGGGCGTCGGCGCTGAAGATCTTCAGCAGCAACCCCAAGATCGGCTACTTCGCGCAGCGTGACGCCTTCGTGGAGGCGCGCGACAAGGGCGAGCTGCTCACCGGCGCCGCGTCGCCGGCCGACATGGACAAGATCATCTTCAACTCGCTCGTCCAGGGCACCCTGTCGATCGTCTTCGCCGTGCTCGTCATCATCGTCGTCGTCGCCGCGGTGGTCGTCATGGTGCGCGCGGCCCGGGCCGGAGGACTGCCGACGAGCGAGACCGAGGGCGTGCCCTCGCGGATCTTCGCTCCCTCGGGGCCGCTCGCCACCCCCGAGGAGAAGCAGGTCCTCGCCGAGTGGCGGGAGGCGGGCCTGGAGCCCTCCCCCGCCGCCAAGGGCGGCCACTAATGAGCACCGCGACGGGCACCCCCTTCGCCGTGGCGCGGCGGATCGGCCGCTTCGTGTCCGGGGTGACCGGGGCCGACCGCTACGAGCGCTACGTCGAGCACCTGCAGCGGGTCCACCCGGAGCGACCGGTGCCCTCGCGCGCCGACTTCTGGCGGGAGCACTACGCGCAGCAGGAGCGCAACCCCGGGACCCGCTGCTGCTGACGCGGGCCCCGGGTGCGCTCAGCGGACGTGCGCCCGGGGGCCCCGGCCGCGGCCCGGTCCGCCCCGGCGGTCGTCCTGCAGGTCGAAGATCTCGTCAGCCGATCCCAGGTCGAGGAAGACCGTCTCCCCGCTCGCGTCCTTGACACCGTCGTTGTCGGTGACGGAGTAGAGGTTGCCGTTTCCCGCGATCGTCAGGCCCTCGAGCTTTTCCTGGGTCCAGCCGTTGAGCCCCTGCAGGCGCGGCAGGACGTCCACCGCGAGCTCCTTGTCGAGGACGGGCAGGCGCGCACGGTCGGCCTGCGCCCTCTTGCGCTTCGGCAGGTCGACGGCGTAGACCGCCTTGAGCTTCGCGTCCGGGCCGCCCAGCTTGTCGCGCTCGATGACCGCGAGGGTGTCCTCGTCGACCGCCGTGATCTCGCTCAGGCCGATCCAGTCGCCCTCGGTCTCGGTGGACTCGAGCTCGTATCCGAACCACTCCCACCTGCCGGTGGCGACCGTGTAGCGGCCGATGCGGGTGACCCCCTTCGGGTCGGTGGACGAGGCGCGCTGGACCGCGGCGTAGAGGACCGCATCGTCGCCGGTGCCGTAGCCGGTCACGCCCTCGAAGCCCTGGCCACCCAGCCCGGCGGCCACGCCGACGGGCAGGTCGACCTCCTCGGTCACCGCGCCCTGCGCGTCGACGTGGACCAGTCGGTTGCCCTCGGACCCGCCGCCCTTGACGGCCGTGCCCTCGACGGCCAGCCAGAAGCTGCCGTCCGCGTCAGCCCACAGGCCCTCGACGTCGTAGCCGACGGGCTCGCCGTCCTTGCTGAGGACGAGCTGGTCGGTGATCGTCGCCGGCCCGCCCTCGCGCTGCGAGGCGGTGTCGACGGTGTAGATCCGCGACGGGGAGAGGAAATTGTCCGGGGCCGCGTAGACCTCGTCGTCCGTGCCCGGGACCGCGGACAGGGCGCCGAGCGCCGACCAGGTGATGGGCGCTCCTTCACGGCCGCCGGAGTCGGCGGGGCGCGCGTCGGCGGACTTCAGCGTCGGCGAGGCCGCCGGGCCGTCCTGCAGCCGGTGCACCTGGATCGTGCCGCGGACGAGGTCCTCGGCGCTGTCCTCCTCGGAGGAGATGACGAGCAGGTCGCGACTCGGGATCGGCAGGATGCCCTCCGGGCCGACCGTCGACGGGACGAGCTGGGTGAAGACCGGCTGCGCGGGGTCGCTCACGTCGTAGACCGCGACGTAGTTGCCGCGCTCTGACCCGACGAAGGCGTAGGGCGTGCCGTCGTAGGTGGCCACGGCGATGCCCTCGGGCTCGGTGCCCTTCTTGCCGGCCCGGTGCTCCGGGTACTGGCCGTAGCGGTGGGCGAGGTCCTCGAAGCTCGTCCCCGCGTCCCAGGCCACGTCACCGGTCGCGGCGTCGAAGACGGTCCAGCCGCGGGTGCCGCCCTTCCAGTCGCCCTCGTTGGCCGTCGCGACGTGCTCGTCGTCGACCCATGCGATGGCGTCGGGCTCGCGGGGCGCGGCCTCGGTGGAGCCGTCGAGGCGCAGGTCGCCGTCCTCCTCGTCGTCGACGCCCGTGAGGGCCACCGAGCCGGCGGAGAAGTGGTTGCGGACCTCGCCGGTCTCGGCGTCGAGGATGACGACCGCGTTGTTCTCCTGCAGGGTGAGCGCGAGCCGGCTGCCGTCGGGCGAGATCTTCACGTACTCGGGCTCTGGGTCCTGCGGGGTGTCGATGCCGGCCAGGCCGGTGAGGTCGACGTGCTCGACAGCGAGGTCGGCGACGTCCTGCGTCAGGTCGATCATCGCCAGGTCGCCCGCCGGCTCCTGGGGCAGACCGCCGTCGCCGGCCTCCTCGTCACGCTGGTTCTCCATCGCGATGAAGGCGCGCTCTCCCCCCTTCGTCACGTCGACGGAGTCGGGCTGGCCGCCGAGGTCGAGACGGCCGAGCTCCTCGCGCGTCTGCGGGTCGAGGACGATGACGACGCCCGAGGGGTCGGTGAAGCTCTCGGAGGTGTCGACGACGACGAGCAGCCGGTCGTCGGTGGCGAAGACGCTCGTGGGCTCACCCGGGACCTCGACGAAGCCATCGGGCGCCGGGTGCTCCGGGTCGGTGATGTCGACGAAGCCGATGCCCTCGGACGCGGCGTCGGTGTAGACGACGGTGTTGCCGTCGGCGGTCACGGTCGAGATCTCGGCGACCGACTGCTGGTCCTTCGACGTGTTGGCATAGGCCGGGACCGTGGCCAGCCGGTGGAAGGACCGGCCGTCCGCGCGCTCACCCCCCGGCTGCGGCGAGGGCGCTGCCGTCGAGGACGGGAGCATCACGGTGGTCAGGGTCGCGGAGAGTCCGAGCGCGAGGAGGCTCGTCAGGCGTGGCGTGGGCACGGGGAGGAGGTCACCCTGCGCACCCGGCGGGCCGGTGGCGTGGTGGGGACGACCAGGTGATGCCCGGGTGAACGACCGGGGCCGCTCAGTGCCGGCGCAGCTCCTCGTGGATCTCGCGGGCGATCGGCGCCGCCGTCGCGCCGCCCGTGCCGCCCTGCGAGACCGAGACCGCGACGACATAGCGCGGCCGGCTCGTCGGCGCCCACGAGACGAACCACGCGGTGTCCTGCTTGCCGTAGACCTCGGCCGTGCCGGTCTTGCCCGCCACGGGCCACTGACGAAGCGGGAAGCCGACGAAGGCGGAGTGGGCGGTGCCGCCGGGGGCGCTGACGACGTCGCCGAGCGCGGTCCGCAGCAGGGCCCCGGCTCCCTTCGGCAGCTCGACCTCGCGGCCGTCGGCCACGTCGATGCGGCTGCGGGTGCCGTCGGGCGCTACCGTCGCGCGTCCGAGGTGCGGGCTGGGCTCGTCGCCATCGGTGGCGATGGTGCCGTAGACCCTAGCCATCTGGAGCAGCGTCGCGGTCACATCGCCCTGGCCGATCGAGAGGTTGGCCTCGTCGCCGGGGCGGAACTGGTAGCCGCTCTCGCAGTTCTCCTCGGCCAGGGCGGTGAGATAGGCACGCCGGGTGCGATCGGCGATCTCGGGGTGGCCGCGCTTCGCCTCGCGGCAGGACGCGTCCTTCGTCGACTCCCACCACTCGCGCTTCCACGCGCGCCCGGGGATGCGGCCGGTGGCCTCGGCCGGCAGGTCGATGCCGGTCGCCTCGCCGAGCCCGAGGTCGCGGGCGGTGTCGATGAGGGGGTCGCCGGCGTCGTCCCGCGCGGAGAGGCCACCCTGGTCACGCCACACGTCCTCGGCGACCCGGTAGAAGACGGTGTCGCAGGAGACCTTGAGCGCCTCGCGCCAGGTGATCCAGCCGTAGGCCCGCGACTCGAAGTTGTTGAAGACCCGGTCGCCGATGCGGTGCGAGGCGGAGCAGTTGACCTCGTCGTCGAGGTCGGTGCCGGCCGCGACCGCCCCGGGCAGCGTGACCGCCTTGAAGGTCGAGGCCGGCGGCTGCGCCACCCCGGTGACCCGGTCGATGAGCGGGCTGCGCTCCCCCGTCGTCAGCCGCTCGTACTCCCGCTGCGAGACCCCCTCGGACCACACCGAGGGGTCATAGGTCGGGACGCTCGCGGAGGCGACGATCCCGCCGTCCCGCAGGTCGAGCACGACGGCCGCGGCCGTGTCGGCGCGGTGGCCGCGGTCACGGGCCTCGCGCACGCCGTCGGCGAGCGCGCGCTCGGTGGTGCGCTGGACGGGTAGGTCGAGGGTCGTGACGAGATCGGCCCCCGGGACCGGGTCGGTGCTCGAGACCTCCTCGACCGCCACGCCGCGCCCGTCGACCCGCACGACCCGCTCCCCCGGCGTGCCCCGCAGCTGCGCGTCGTACTGCCGCTCCAGACCGGTGACGCCGACGAGGTCGTCGGCCGTGATCGCACCGTCGGACTCCTCGACGGTCTGCGGGTCGGCCCGGGCCAGATAACCGGTCGTCTGCGGTGCGCCGCCACCGGACGCGCGCGGGTAGGCCCGCACCGGCTGCGTCGTCACGGCGACGCCCGGGTAGAGCTCGGGCCGCTCGGTGAGGGTTGCCGCGTCGCGCGCGCTGACGTCCTCGGCGACCGGCACCGGCACGAGCGCGGAGCCGGACCAGCACGACGGCGGGTCGGCGGCCCCGGGCGCCCCGCACAGCGTCGTGCGTCCCCACAGCCGGTCGAAGGGGAGGTCCAGCGCCTGCGCGAGGCGGCGCACCGTCGCCCGGCCCCCGTCCTCGGCGTCGGCGAGGGTCCGCCGGTCGATGGTGACGTCCGTGCGCACGGCGTTGTCGACGAGGGGGCGTCCGTCGCGGTCGAGGATGCGCCCGCGGAGGGCGGGCAGGTGCACGGTCGCGGTGCCCGGGCCGGCGACGACCGCGTCCCCGGCCGGGTGGTCGGTGAGCTGCAGCTGGCCGAGCCGGCCGATGAGCACGCCCGCGAGGAGGGTGAGCACCGCGAGGGAGGCGAGCATCCTCACCTGGAGCCGCGACCCGCGCCGTCTCATGCCCACCTGCGGGTGACCATGGTGGCCTCGAGCCGCTCGACGAGCCCGACGAGGACGAGGCCGAGGGTGGCCGTCGCGAGGACCTGCCAGGCGAGCGAGCCCCACGCGATCGGTCGCGCGCTGCCGAGGTCGACGAGGACGGGCGCGACCCGGGTCACGACCACGGCGAGGGCGACGACGGGCACTGGCCACCACCAGGGGTGCCCCGAGCGGCGGCGGGCCAGACCCGCGACCCAGCCGGCCGCGGCGTAGCCGAGGGCGGTCAGGCCGAGCGGGCTGGAGACCGGGGGCGCCAGGTCGAGCAACCAGCCGCCGACGAGGCCGAGGACGGCGCCGGAGGTCGACCCGGCCGACAGCGCGACCCCGACGACGAGGATGACGACGAGGTCGGGCGGGGCGAGCACCCCACGGGCGCCGAGCGCGAGCACGGCGACGAGCCCCGCGGCGAGCAGCAGCAGGCGCACCGGCCAGCGCAGCCCGGTCACGACGTGCGCCCGCTCGTGCGGCCGGGCCCGGTGACGACCGCGACGACGTCGACGGTGGCCAGGTCGACGGCCGGGCGGACGACGGCGGTGTCGGTGAGGCGTCCCGGCGCCCGCTCGACGCGGGTGACCTCGCCGACGGCGACGCCGGGCGGGTAGGGACGGGCACCGGGGCTGCCGAGCGTCGTCACGGCATCGCCGGGCCGCACACGGTCACGGGTCAGCTGGGTGATGACGAGCTCGTCGGCGCCGTGCGCGGTCGTCGGGTCGGAGCCCGACAGGGTGCCGATGACCCCCTTCGAGCCGGTGCGCACGCCGACGCCGGAGCCGGGAGCCCCGATGACGCTGACGTCGGCGCTCCACTCGCCGACCGAGACCACCCGACCGACGAGGCCGCCGGGAGCGATGACCGCACCGCCGGCACGCACCCCGTCGCGGCGGCCGACGTCGAGGGTGATCCGCTCGGGGCCGGAGGCACCGGCGCGGTCGAGCGCGACGACCCGCGCGGTGACCGTCGGGAGATCGCCGGTGTCGAGCTGCTCGGCCTGCGCCGACGTGTCCTCGCGGTCCCGCAGCCGGCGCACCTCCTCGGTCAGGCGGATGTTGTCGGCCCGCACCCGGTCGGTGTCGTCGGGGCGGGGCGCCACGAGCCGCTCGACCGGACCGAGGACCGCGTCGCCGACGCCCCGCACCGGACCCAGGGGCGCGCCCGCGAGATCCGCCAGCAGGACGAGGACGGTGAGCACCAGCAGCGCCGGCAGGGCACGGCGTCGCATCAGAAGCGGTGGCCGTCGACGAGCACGGGCTGCAGCGCGGCGAAGTCGTCGACGCAGCGGCCGGCGCCACGCACGACGGCGCGCAGGGGCGCCTCGGCCACTCGCACCGGCACCCCGAGCTCGTGGCGCAGCCGGGCGTCGAGGCCACGCAGCAGCGCTCCGCCGCCGGTGAGCGTCACGCCGCGTTCGAGGACGTCGCCGGCGAGCTCGGGCGGGCAGCGGTCGAGCACGTCGCGCACGAGCTGCACGATCTCCCCGACCGGCCCGGCGATGGCCCGCCGGATCTCCGCGGAGCCGACGTCGACGGTCTTGGGCAGGCCGGTGACGAGGTCGCGGCCGCGGACGCGGGTGCTCACCTCACGGGCGAGCGGGAAGGCGGAGCCGACCTCGATCTTGATGTGCTCGGCGCTGCGCTCGCCGAGGAGCAGCGAGAGGTTGCGGCGCACGTGGTCGACGATCGCGTCGTCGACGGCGTCACCGGCCGTGCGGGTGCTGCGCGAGGCGACGATGCCGCCGAGGGCGATGACGGCGACGTCGGTGGAGCCGCCGCCGATGTCGACGACCATCGAGGCCTCGGTGTCCGTGACGGGCAGACCCGCCCCGATCGCCGCGACCATCGGCTCCTCGACGAGGTAGACCCGGCGGGCGCCGACGCGCAGCGCGGCCTCCTCGACCGCGCGCCGCTCGACGCCGGTGATGTCGCTCGGGATGCACACGACGACGCGCGGGCGGAAGACGCTCGACATGCCCACCCGGTCGGTGAACCACCGCAGCATCTGCTCGGCGGCGTCGGGCTCGCTGATGACCCCGGCGCGCAGTGGTCGCACCGCGCGCACGGCGCCGGGGGTGCGCCCGAGCATCTCCTTGGCCCGGGTCCCGGCGGCCACGAGCTCACCGGTCTCGGCGCTCACCGCGACGACACTCGGCTCGTCGAGGACGACGCCGCGCCCCTGGTGGTGGATCAGGGTGTTGGCCGTCCCGAGGTCGATGGCCAGGTCGCGCGAGAAGCGCGGCCGCGCCCGCGGGCGCGCCTCTCGCGCTCCCGTGCCCACGTCAGAGGCTCGGGAACCAGATGCCGATCTCGCGGGCAGCGGACTCCGGGGAGTCGGAGCCGTGGACGATGTTCTCGTCCACGGTGCCCGCCCACTTGCGACCGAGGTCGCCGCGGATCGTGCCGGGGGCGGCCTCGGTCGGCTTCGTCGCGCCGGCGAGGGAGCGGAAGCCCTTGATGCACTCCTGGCCCTCGATGACGACGGCCGCGACCGGGCCGGAGGACATGAAGTCGAGGAGCGGCTCGTAGAAGGGCTTGCCCTCGTGCTCGGCGTAGTGGGCGGCCAGCTGCTCACGCGTCGGGGTGACGACGGCGAGGGCCGCGAGGGTGTACCCCTTCGCCTCGATCCGGCGGATCACCTCGCCGGTGAGGCCGCGGCGGAAGCCGTCGGGCTTGACGAGGATGAGGGAACGTTCGGTCTGCACAGTCTCGGTCACGGGGTCAGCGTAGTCACGCCGCGAGCACACCCGTACCCAGCAGGGCGAAGAGCACGAGCGCGAGGACGATCCGGTAGACCATGAAGAGCGTGAAGGTGTGGGTCTCGATGAACTTCATGAACCACGCGATGACGGCGTAGCCGACGACGAAGGCGATCGCCGTCGCGACGAGGATCGGGCCCCAGCCGGTCTCGCCGGTGCCCTCACCGCCGGCGATCTTGACGACCTGCAGGCCACCCGAGGCGATGACCGCCGGGATCGCGAGGAGGAAGCTGTAGCGGGCCGCGGCCTTGCGCGTGTAGCCCATGAAGAGACCACCGGCGATCGTGCCGCCGCTGCGGGAGACGCCGGGGACGAGCGCCAGCGCCTGCCAGAGGCCGTAGAGGATGCCGTGCTTCCACGTCAGGTCAGTGAGCTCGCGGCGCTGGGTGCCGACCCGCTCGGCCGCCATGATGACGAGGGCGAAGACGAGCAGCATCGTCGCGGTGATCCACAGGCTGCGCAGGGTCGACTCGATCTGGTCCTGGAAGAGCAGACCGAGCAGACCGATCGGGATGGTGCCGATGATGACGAGCCAGCCCATGCGCACGTCGGGGTCGTCCTTGGCGACCTTGCCCGCGAGCGCGAGGAACCACTTGCGGATGATCGTCGTGATGTCACGCCAGAAGTAGATGACGACGGCGGCCTCGGTGCCGAGCTGGGTGATCGCCGTGAAGGCGGCGCCGGGGTCCTCCTGCCCCATGAGCTGCCCGACGATCGAGACGTGGGCGCTCGAGCTGATCGGGAGGAACTCGGTCAGCCCCTGGACGAGGCCGAGGATGATCGCGGTGAAGAAGTCCACGGGTGTCAGCTCTCCTGCTGGGTCGCGGCCTGGGCGGCCTGCTCACGGTCGATGCGGCGGCCGATCCGCTGGCAGTAGCCGTAGAGCACCGCAAACATCACGCCGACGAGGATCATCATGGGCACGAAGACCCCGCAGAGGATGGAAAGAACCTGAACGCCCCATCCGAAGGCGATGCCGAAGGGCCGCTTCATCAGGCCGGCGCCGACGAGGGCGACGACGGCCAGGACGCACATGAGGACGAAGGGGGTCAGCCCCACCGCCACCGGCTCCTGGTCGGGGTCCAGGCCCCGGCTGGTCAGGGCACCGAAGAAGATGACGAGCGACTGCGCGCCGAGGACGGTGGCGAGCATCCGCCAGGTGAACTTGCCCTGCGGGCGCGGTGGCTGGTCGGGAGTCACGGTCGACAAGGGTAGGTCAGCCCTCGTCCTCGACCTCGACGGGCACCTCGACCGGCGGCGCGACGGGCGCCTCGACGTCGGTCACGCCGAGCAGCAGCCGGACCTCGCCGACGGTGACGATCGAGCCGGTGGCGACGACACCACCGGCCACTCCCCCGTCGTCCGCGAGCTGGGCGGCGCGGTCGAGCGCGTCGGGCAGCTCCTCGACGACGGTGACCCGGTGGTCGCCGAAGACCTCTGCGGCGATCTCGCCGAGGCGGTCCGGTCGCATCGCGCGCGGCGACGTCGAGCGGGTGACGACGACCTCGTCGAGCGCCGGCTCGAGGGCCTCGAGGATCCCGACGACGTCCTTGTCCTTGAAGATCGAGACGACGCCGACGAGGTGGGTGAAGGTGAAGGAGTCCTTGAGCGCCGTCGCGAGGACCGTGGCGCCGTGGGGGTTGTGGGCCGCGTCGACGATGACCGTCGGGCTGCGCCGGACGATCTCGAGACGACCGGGCGAGGTCGCCGCGGCGAGCCCGGCCGCGAGGACCTCCTCGCCGAGCGGCTGCTCGCCGCCACCGAGGAAGGCCTCGACCGCGGCCACGGCGAGCGCGGCATTGCTCGCCTGGTGCTCGCCGTGGAGGTTGAGCAGGAGGTCGGGGTGGTCGCCGGCGATCCCGCGCAGCGAGATCATCTGGCCGCCCACGGCGACGTCGCGCTCGAGGACCCCGAAGTCGAGCCCCTCGACGAGCAGCCGGGCGCCGACCTCCTCGGCGCGGTCGCGCAGGATCGCCAGCACCTCGGGCTCCTGCGGTGCGCTCACGGCGATGGCATCGGGGTGGATGATCCCCGACTTCTCGGTCGCGATCTCCTCGATCGAGTTGCCGAGGAAGTGCTGGTGGTCGATGCCGACGGGCGTGATGACCGCGACGTCGGCCTCGACGACATTCGTCGCGTCCCACGAGCCGCCCATGCCCACCTCGACGATCGCGACGTCGACGGGCGCGTCGGCGAAGGCCGCGTAGGCGAGCGCGACGAGCACCTCGAAGTAGGTCATCCGCGGCCCGTCCTCGGAGACCGAGCGGGTGTCGACGGCGTCGACGAAGGGAGCGATGTCAGCCCATGCGTCGAGGAAGGCCTCTCGGCTGATCAGCTCGCCGCCGATGGTGATCCGCTCCCGGATGTCCTGCAGGTGCGGCGAGGTGAAGCGCCCGGTCTTCAGGCCTGCCTCGCGCAGCACCGACTCGATGATCCGGGCGGTCGAGGTCTTGCCGTTGGTCCCCGTGACGTGGATGACGGGGAAGGTGCGCTGCGGTTCCCCGAGCAGGTCCATGACCGCGCGGATGCGGTCGAGGCTCGGTTCGAGGTCGTGCTCGGGGGCGCGGGAGAGGATCTCGTCCTCGACCAGGCGCATGCGCTTGCGCAGCTCGAGGGAGGCGGCGGCCTGCCGCTGGGCGGCGTCGGGGGCGGGACTCATGGGCCCGATTGTCGCACCCGTCAGCCGACCCTCCGGGCCCGCAGGACGACGTCGTGCACGTGGTGGGTCGACACGGCGCCGGCGGGCCGCTTCCTTTGCTCGTGGCCCTCGACCGCCCAGCCCGGCGCACCGGCCAGGGCTGCCGCGATGGCGTCCGTGTCGACATACGCCTCGTGGTCGAAGGGGCGGGTCTGCTCGGGGGCGACCGCCGCCAACCCCATGTCGTGCTGGTCGTGGGCGATGACGAGCAGGGTGCCGCCCGGGGCCACCGCGCCGAGCAGGTTGGCGATGCCGCGGCCGTCGGGCGTGCGGGGGATCGATGCATAGGCGGCGGTGACGAGGTCGTAGCGCTCGGCGCCGAAGGGGGCCGCAGCGTTGGCGTCGGCCTGCACCAGACCCACCTCGAGGCCGCGGCCGGCCGCGGCCACCCGCACCCGGTCGAGGGCGAGAGCGGAGATGTCGTTGGCGGTCACCTGCCAGCCCTGCTCCGCGAGCCAGATGGCGTCTCCCCCTTCGCCGGCGCCGACGTCGAGGACGGTGCCGGGGGTCATCCCGGTGGCCTCGGCGACGAGCGAGCCGTTGGGGTTGCCGCTCCACTGCAGGTCGCCGCCGTAGCGGCCGTCCCAGTCGGCGGCGTGGGCGCTGGGCCGGGCAGCCCGCTCGAGGTCCTGCTGCGCAAGGTCGAAGCTGACCATCGAGCCCACCCGGCTGCCCGCCGCCGCGGTCGGCAGCACCTGGAGCATCGGCTCGGCGAGCGTGCCGGCCGCGTAGAGGCCGGGCACGTCGGTGGCGCCGGTCATCGGGTCGGCGACGACGTGGGTCGCGACCCCGCTGGGGTGTGCGACCGCCTCCAGACCGACCCCGGCGAAGGGAGCGACCCGGGCGTGCAGACGCGTCCCGACGAGGATCGTGTCGGCCGCGATCTCGGACCCGTCGGCGAGCCGGATGCCGCGCAGGCCACCGGTCGCGTCGCTGACGACGGCCTCGGCCGGTTGGACGACGACGGTCACGCCGGCGGCACGCAGCGCCTGCAGCTCGGGCTCGTCGGCGTCGACCCCGGCGTGGACGAGCACGGTGAGGTCGGGGGTGAGCTGGCGCAGCAGCGGGAGCGGGTGCAGCCCCATGGGCGAGGTGACGAGCGCGATGATCCGCCCGTCGCGTGCCTCGTAGCCATGGCAGAAGGGGCAGTGGATGACCGCGCCGCCCCAGTGGTCGGCGAGACCGGGCACGTCGGGCAGCTCGTCGGTCAGGCCGGTCGCGGCGACGACGCGGCGCGCGTGGACGACGTGGCCGCCGGTGAGGCCGAGGCGGAAGCCGTCCTCCTCGCGCGTGACCTCGAGAACCCGACCGGTGAGGACCTCGGCCCCGTAGGAGCGCACCTCCTCGCGGGCGATGCGCAGGAAGTCGGCCGGCGGCCGCCCCTCGTGCCCGAGGTAGCTGTGCATGTGCGCGGCCGGGGCGTTGCGCGGCTCGCCGGAGTCGACGACGAGCACCGAGCGACGCTGCCGCGACAGCTGCAGGGCGGCCGCGAGGCCGGCGGCGGAGCCACCGACGACGGCGACGTCGACATGGCGCTCGATGACGGGGTGGCTCGCGTGGTGGTCGTGGCCGGCGGAGTCGTGGGCGGCGGGGTGCTCGGGCTGTGCGCTCATGACGTCCACCGTAGATGCGTCTGACGGATAGTGCATACTTGCTTGCAGAATCTGCAAGACTTCATCGACACCCGAGGAGCACCGTGAGCGAGATCGAGCAGACCGTCCGGACCCGACTGCGCGGCCTGCGCCGCGCCCAGTCGCTCTCGCTCGACGACCTCGCCGAGCGCTCCCACCTCAGCCCCTCGACGATCAGTCGCATCGAGACCGGCAAGCGAGCGATCAGCCTCGATGTCCTGCTCCCCCTGGCCCGCGCCCTGCGCACCGACGTCGAGACCCTGCTCGCCGAGGACGACGACGAGGACGTCGTCATCCGCCCGACACCGACCCGCGAGCACGGCCGCACCACGTGGGTGCTCACCAAGGCGACGGCGACGACGACGGCGATGAAGGTGCGCCTCGAGCCCGGCCCCCGCCCGCAGCCACGGGTGCACCCGGGTCACGACTGGTTCTTCGTCCTCGAGGGCAGCGTCGAGCTGACCCTCGGCGAGCGCGTCGTGCGCGTCGAGGCCGGCGAGGCAGCGCAGTTCGAGACGATGACGCCGCACGCCTTCGTCGCGGTCGACGGCCCGGCCGAGGTCGTCATGATCTTCGACCCGGACGGGCACCGGGTCCACCGACGTGATGGCGCCACGGACTGACCCCCTGCGTCGTGGCCACCGAAGGTTAGGTTAGGGTCTCCTAACGTTCGAGCCGGTCACGGGACCGGCCTCCCCTTCGCAAGGACGACGACGATGCCCCTGACCCGCCTGCGCGCGACCACGACCGCGCTCCTGCTCGCCGCCCCGCTCGCCCTCGCCGGCTGCGGCTCCGACTCCGGCTCGGACGCCGACGCGACGTCCGGTGGCGGGAGCGACGCCTTCCCCGTCTCCATCAAGAGCGCCCTCGGCACCGCAGAGATCCCCGAGGAGCCGAAGAAGGTCGTCACGCTCGGCCAGGGCTCCACCGAGACCTCGATCGCCCTCGGCACCATCCCCGTCGGCATGGAGGAGTACGCCTGGGCCGCGGACAAGACCGGCTACACCCCGTGGGTCCACGAGGCCGTCACGGACGAAGGGGGCGAGCTGCCCGAGTTCGTCGGCGCCGGCGAGGAACTCGACATGGAGAAGATCGTCGAGCTCGAGCCCGACGTGATCCTCGCCCCGTGGTCGGGCATCACCCAGGAGCAGTACGACTCGCTCAGCGAGATCGCCCCGACGGTCGCCTACCCCGACCAGGCGTGGAGCATCGACTGGGACGAGCAGATCGAGACGATCGGGACCGCCCTGGGCAAGGAGGAGGACGCCGACAAGCTCGTCGACGACCTCGAGAAGCAGCTCGCCGACGAGGCGAAGAAGCACCCGGACTGGAAGAACTACAGCTTCAGCTACGTCTACACGACACCCGACACCCTCGGCGTCTTCAAGCCGACCGAGCAGCGTGCCGACATGGTGCGCAAGCTCGGGCTCAAGAGCGACCCGGCGATCGACAAGATGAAGGAGACCGAGGGCACCGACTCGGCGGTCATCGGCTACGAGAACGCCGACAAGCTGGGCGGCAGCGACCTGATCTTCACCTTCTACAGCGACCCCAAGGCGAAGAAGCAGGCGCTCGACAACAAGCTCTACGCCTCGATCCCGGCGATCAAGGCCGGCGCCGTCGTCTCCAGCGAGGACAACTCCTTCGTCACCGCCTCGTCGATGATCAACCCGCTCACCGTGCCCTACGCCCTCAAGACGTACCCGGACATGATCGACGCGGCCATCGCCAAGGCCGAGAAGAAGTAACCTCCGCCGCGTGACCTCACGCCCCACGGCACGACGCACCCCACGGACCGCCCTGGTCCTCGTGGGGTGCGTTGCCGTGCTCGCCCTCGTCGCCCTGACCTCGCTGGCCGTCGGCTCGAAGTCCACGTCGCTGCCCGAGGTCGTCGACGCCCTCACCGGCCGCCCCGACGCCTACCTCGCGACGGTGCTCGACGCCCGGATCGAGCGCACCCTGCTCGCCATGGGGGTCGGCGCGGCCCTGGCGGTCTCCGGCGCGCTCATGCAGGCGGTGACCGTCAACCCGCTCGCCGACCCCGGCCTGCTCGGCATCAACGCGGGCGCCGCCGCGGCGATGGTGAGCGCCAGCGTGTGGCTCGGCATCTCCACCGGCACGGTCGCCTCCGCATGGGTCGCCCTGCTCGGGGGCGGCACCGCCGCCCTCGTCGTCCACACCATCGGCACGGCCGGCGACACCGGCGCCAGCATGGTCCGGCTCGTCCTCGCCGGTGCCGTCGTGGCGGCGGTGCTCACCGCCTACGTCCAGGCGATCGCGCTGTCCCTGCCGAGGCACTTCGACAACTACCGCTTCTGGGTCGTCGGCTCGCTCGGCGACGGCGGCCTCGACCAGTTGCGGGCGGTCGCCCCCTTCGTCGTCGTGGGGCTGGTGCTCGCGCTGCTCTGCGCGAGCAGCCTCAACGCGCTGGCCCTCGGGACGGAGGCGGCCGCGGGCCTGGGGGTCAACACCGCGCTGGTGCGCACCGCCGCCCTCGGGGCCGCGACGCTGCTGTGCGCGGCGGCGACCGCGGCCGTCGGGCCGATCGCCTTCGTCGGTCTCGCCGTGCCGCACATCGTGCGTGCCCTCGTCGGGCTCGACGTGCGCGCCCAGCTGCTCGGCTGCCTCGTCGTCGGCCCGACGCTGCTGCTCGGCGCCGACATCATCGGCCGGATCGTGCTGCGACCGCAGGAGCTCATGGTCGGGGTCGTCACCGCCTTCGTCGGGGCTCCCGTGCTGCTCCTCGCGGTCCGCCGGCTCGGCCGGAAGGCACAGGCATGAGCACCCTCGCTCCGGCCCGCCGTCGGGCGAGTGCGCTCGGCCTCGTCCTCGTGGGGCTCGTCGTCGCGACGGCCCTGGCAACACTGACGATGGGCGGCCTCGGCGTGGCACTGGCGGACCTGCCGGCCGGCATCGTCGAGGTGGCTCGTGGCGAGGCGACGGGCAAGGCCAACTTCGTGCTCGGTCACCTGCGCGGCCCGCGCCTGCTCGTCGCGCTGGGTGCCGGCGCCGCGCTCGGTGCTTCGGGCGCGCTCTTCCAGTCCGTGACCCGCAACCCGCTCGGCTCCCCCGATGTCATCGGTGTGAGCGCGGGCGCGGGTGCCGGAGCCGCCTTCGTCGGGCTGCTCCTGCCCGGCGCCACGTCCATCGTCCTCGGCTCGGTGGCTGGCGCGGCGCTGGCCGTCGGGCTCGTCGCCGTGAGCACCGGGACCGGGCTGTCCAACCCGATGCGCATGGTCCTCGCAGGCATCGGGGTCTCGGCGATGGCCTACGCCTTCACCCAGTACGTCGTCTACGTCGTCGCGCGCGACAAGGCGACGGTCCTGTCGGCCTATCTCAACGGCAGCCTCAACGCGCGCGGCTGGGACCACGTCGTGACGATCTGGCTGGTCCTCGCGGTCGCCGCGGTGCCGCTCGCGCTGCTGTCGGTCCCCCTCGGCCTCACCGAGATGGGCGACGAGGTGGCCGCCTCGCTCGGCGTGCACTCCGGTGCCGTGCGCCGAAGGGCGGTGCTCCTGTCGGTGCTGCTCGCCGGCGGGGCGGTGGCGGTCGCCGGGCCGATCGCCTTCGTGGCGCTCACCGCTCCGCACGTCACCCGGCGGCTGGCCCGCAGCGCCCGGCCGCTGCTCGGCCTGTCCGCCGTCACCGGCGCTCTGCTCCTGTCGGCGGCCGACCTGGCCACCCAGCAGGTGCCGCTCTTCGACGGGCTGCCCGTCGGCATCCTCACGCTCGCGATCGGCGGCGTCTACCTCGGCGCCCTGCTCGTCTCCGAATGGAAGAAGGCGACATGACCTCCCCTTCGCTCGTCAGCGCCCGCCAGATCACCGTCGGCTACGGCGGGGAGCCGGTGATCCGCGGGCTCGACCTCGACATCGCCCGCGGCGACTTCACCGTCGTCGTCGGGCCCAACGGCTGCGGCAAGTCGACGCTGCTCAAGGCGCTCTGCCGGGTCAACCAGCCGTCCGATGGCCGGGTCGAGCTCGGCGGCGACGACCTGCACAGGATGCGCGGACGCGCTGTGGCACAACGGGTCTCGCTGCTGCCGCAGAGCGCGATCGCCCCGGAGGGGATCACCGTGGGCGAGCTCGTGACGCGCGGCCGGCACCCCCACCACAGCCTGCTGCGGCAGTGGTCGCCGGACGACGATCGGGCGATCGCCGCGGCACTGGATCGCACCCACCTCACCGATCTCGCCGACACCCCGGTCGCGACGCTCTCCGGCGGTCAGCGGCAGCGGGCCTGGGTCGCGATGGTTCTCGCGCAGGACACCGAGGTGATCCTCCTCGACGAACCCACCACCTTCCTCGACATCGCGCACCAGTACGAGCTGCTCGAGCTCTTCGCCGGGCTCAACCGCGAGGGCCGCACGATCGTCGCCGTGCTCCACGACCTCAACCAGGCGGCGCGCTTCGCCTCACGTCTGGTCGTCATGCACGAAGGGAGGATCCGCGGCGACGGTCCACCCGCGCAGGTGCTGACGAGCGAGCTCGTCGAGGAGGTATTCGGCCTGGCGTGCGACGTCGTCGACGACCCGCAGTCGGGCACGCCGATGGTCGTCCCCCACGTGCGTCAGCAGCCGCTCACGCCCTGACCCGTCAGCCCGCGCCACCCGACGGCGCGCCGGACTTCGACTCGCGCGCGGGTCATCGAAGCAGGCGCGAGAAATACCTGGTGCGGCAGTCGATGACTCGTGCGCCTGTCGACAGCTCAGTCCGGCCTCGCCGCCGGGTCGAGCATGACCAGCTGGAAGACGGCGTCGGTGACGCCGCGCACCTCGTGGGGGACGCGCGCGTCGAGGTTGGCGACGGCTCCGGGACCGAGGGTCACCACCTGCTCCCCCGCGGCGAACTCCACGGTGCCGGAGAGGCACTGGACGAGGATCGGGAAGGCCGCCGTGTGCTCCGCGAGCACCTGACCGGCCGCGAAACGAAACATCACCACCCGGCAGCCGTGGCCCACGAGCGCCTTCTTGACGCCGGGGCGACCCCCTTCGCTCGTCGGCGCGAGGTCGAGGAGGCCGGAGACGGAGTGCAGAGTCGTGTCCATGACTCCGACCCTAGGCCTTGATAGGTGACCATATGGTCACCTATGGTGATCTGGTGAGCGATGACGACCTCGTCTTCAAGGCCCTGGCGGACCCGATACGCCGGCTGCTGCTGGACGCACTCTTCGAGCGGGACGGGCGCAGCCAGTCCGAGCTCGAGAAGGTCGTGCGCGAGCACACGGAGATGACGAGGTTCGGGGTGGCCAAGCACCTGCGGCTGCTCGAGGAAGCGAACCTCGTCGTCACCCGCAAGGAGGGGCGGACCAGGCTGCACCACCTCAACGCCGTCCCCATCCGCGCGATCCACGACCGGTGGATCGGCAAGTACACGGCGGCGCGGACCTCCGCGCTCCTCGATCTCAAGCGAGTCCTGGAGGACGACGAGTCATGAGCGACACCGAGATCCAGATCCACCGCATCTTCATCAATGCCACGCCCGAGCGGGTGTGGGCGGCCATCACGTCGCCGGAGTTCAGCCGGCTCTACGGCTACGCCGGCGAGGTCGACTACGACCTGCAGCCGGGTGGCCACTTCGAGCACCGGGCCGGCGAGGACATGAAGGTGGTCGGCATGCCCGACGTCGTCGTCACCGGCGAGGTCCTCGAGGCCGACCCGCCGCGCCGCCTCGTCCAGACCTGGGCACCGGTGTGGATCGAGGACGAGGAGCCGGGCACCCTCACCTGGGAGATCGAGCCGAGCGCCCACGGCGCGGTCCGCCTGACCCTCACCCACGACCTCACCGGCCGGCCGACGACGGCCGAGCAGGTGGCGGGCAACCCCGACCCGAGCAACGAAGGGGGCGGCGGCTGGCCCTGGGTGCTCTCGGGCATCAAGACCGTCCTCGAGACGGGCGCCCCGATGGAGCCGCACGCGGCCGACGGCGCCGCCTGACCGGCCTCGTGCGGCCCTCCCCCAACTCTGCAAAACCCTAGGGTCTTGCAGAGTTGGGAGGGCGCGGACGAAGGGGGGTCAGAGGAGGGCGATGACGAGCGGCACGAGGACGCTCGTCAGCAGCGCGGTCAGGCCCATGGCCAGGCCGGCGAAGGCCCCCTCCGTGAGGTCGTCGTGCAGCGAGCGCGAGGTGCCGACTCCGTGGGAGGCCGCGCCCATGGCCAGCCCGCGCACCCTCCGGTCGTGGACCGACAGCCGGTCGAGCAGCCACGGACCGAAGACCGCCCCGAGCATGCCGGCGAGCATCGTGAAGGCGGCGACGAGCGCCGGCACTCCCCCGATGTGGTCGGCGATGGCGATCGCGACGGGCGTCGTCGCAGCCTTGGGCGCGATCGTGTGCTCGAGCGCCTCGGACCCGCCGAGGGCGCGCACCGTGAGCACGGCCGAGCCGATCGAGACCAGAGCACCCGCCGGCAGGGCGACCGCCAGCGGCAGCGCCATCTCGCGCAGGTGGTGCGCCTGCCGGTGCAACGGCACCGCCAACGCCACGGTCGCCGGGCCGAGCACGAGATGGATGAGCGCGCCGCCGGTCATGTAGGTGTCGTAGTCGATGCCGAGGACGGCGAGCAGCGTGATGAGCAGCGCCGCGGCGACGAGCACCGGCTGCGCGAGCGGGTGCCCGCCGGTGCGGTCACGCACCCACACACCGGCCCGGTAGGCGAGCAGGGTGAGGAAGACCCAGGTGAGCGGCGAATCACGCAGCCAGTCGATCGCCTCAGTCATGCGAGCGCACCCGCACTCCCCGGCGCCCCTGCAGCCACGAGGCCAAGCCGGCGACGGTCACCAGGCCGAGCCCCCACGACAGGACGAGCCCGCCGGTGACCGGCAGCCACTGCCGCCCCAGCTCCGACGCGTGCACCATGATCCCGACCGTCACCGGGACGAAGAAGAGCTGCAGGTGTCGCAGCAGCCCGTCGGAGAAGCGCAGCGTCCCCGAGACCTCCCCCGGCCGGCGCACGGACAGCACCGCGAAGAGCAGCACCATCCCCACGACCGGCCCGGGGATCGACAGCCCGAGGACCCGGACGAAGACCTCCCCGACGAGCTGGCAGCCGAGGACCCACAGGATCCCGTTGATCATCGGCGGCTCACAGGCGCGTGACCTTGACCCGGACCCTCTCGCTGCCGGAGAGCTCGGTCTCGACGACGCCGTCGACGAGCGGCAGCGCCTCGAGATTGGGAGCGGAGCCGAACTGGCCGGCGAGCGTCTCGTCGACGATCAGGCCCTGGTGGGCGACGGTCGCCTGCCACACCTGCTGCGAGCCGGTGATCGTCAGACTGATCCGGTCGGAGACCTCGAGCCCGGCCTGCTTGCGCGCCTCCTGGACGGCGCGGATGACGTCACGCGCCAGACCCTCGGCCGCCAGCTCGTCGGTGACCTCGGTGTCGAGCACGATGAAGCCGCCCACGGACCCGGGGAGCATCGCGGTGGCGCGGTGGCTCCCTTCGTCATCGGCCGCGACGGTCTCGAGCGTGTACTCGCCCTCGACCAGCGCGATGCCGCCGGAGGTCACGGTGCCGTCGTCGGCGACGGACCAGTCGCCCGACTTGCTGCCCTTGATCGCGACCTGGACCTGCTTGCCCAGGCGCGGTCCGGCCGCACGGGCGTTGACGGTGAGCTTCTGGCTCACGCCGAAGTCCGCGGCCGCCGGGTCGGCGATGTCGAGCAGGCTCACCTGGCGCACGTTGACCTCGTCGGCGACGATCGCGCCGAAGTCCGCGAGCTTCGCGGCGTCGGGCACGACGACCGTCAGGTCACGCAGCGGCAGGCGGTTGCGCAGCTTGTTGGCCTTGCGCAGCGCGCTGGCCGAGCTGCACACCGCGCGGGCGGTGTCCATGGCGACGACGAGGTCGTGCTCGGCCGGCAGGTCCTCCGCCTTGGGCCAGTCGGCCAGGTGCACCGACCGCCCCCCCGTGAGCCCGCGCCAGACCTCTTCGGTCATCAGCGGCAGAAGGGGGGCGGCGACGCGGCAGAGCACCTCGAGTGCCGTGTAGAGGGTGTCGCAGGCAGCCTCGGCGTCGGCCCGGTCGGCACCCGTCGCCCAGAAGCGCTCCCGGCTGCGCCGGATGTACCAGTTGGTGAGCACGTCGGTGAAGCTGCGGGTGCTGTCACAGACGCCGGCGATGTCATAGGCGTCCATCCGCGCGGTGGCGTCCTCGACGAACTCGCGCAGCTTGGCCAGCAGGTAGCGGTCGAGCGGGTCGGTGGAGCCCGTCGACCACGTCGCCTCGTAGCCGTCGCCGAGGGCGTTGGCGTAGAGGGCGAAGAAGGAGTAGCTGTTCCACAGCGGGATGAGCACCTGCCGCACGCCCTCGCGGATGCCCTGCTCGGTGACGACGAGGTTGCCGCCGCGCAGGATCGGGCTGCTCATGAGGAACCAGCGCATCGCGTCGGCGCCGTCGCGGTCGAAGACCTCGGAGACGTCGGGGTAGTTGCGCAGCGACTTGGACATCTTCTGCCCGTCGTTGCCCAGGACGATGCCGTGGCTGATGACCGAGGAGAAGGCCGGCTTGTCGAAGAGCGCGGTCGCGAGGATGTGCAGCGTGTAGAACCAGCCGCGGGTCTGGCCGATGTACTCGACGATGAAGTCGGCCGGGAAGTGCTGCTCGAACCACTCCGCGTTGTCGAAGGGGTAGTGCACCTGGGCGTAGCTCATCGACCCGGAGTCGAACCACACGTCGAGCACGTCCTCGACGCGCCGCATCGTGCTCTTGCCGGTCGGGTCGTCGGGGTTGGGCCGGGTCAGCTCGTCGACGAAGGGACGGTGGAGGTCGGGCTCGCCGTCCTCGCCGAGCGGCAGCCGCCCGAAGTCGCGCTCGATCTCCTCGAAGGAGCCGTAGACGTCGATGCGCGGGTAGGCCGGGTCGTCGGACTTCCACACCGGCACCGGGCTGCCCCAGAAGCGGTTGCGGGTGATCGACCAGTCACGCGCGTTCTCGAGCCACTTGCCGAACTGGCCGTGCTTGACGTGGTCGGGTGTCCAGGTGATCTGCTCGTTGTTGGCGAGCATCTTGTCCTTGATCGCCGTGACCTCGACGAACCACGACTCGACGCCCTTGTAGATCAGCGGCTGCCGGCAGCGCCAGCAGTGCGGGTAGGAGTGCTCGTAGGACTCGCGGCGCAGCAGGATCGTGCCCTCGCTGACCGAGTCGGCCCGCTCCCCCCGGGTCGTCGCCTTGAGCGCGTCGATGATCGGGCCGTTGGCATCGAAGACGAGCATGCCCTCGTAGTCGGTGACCGGCGCGGTGAAGCGACCATCCTTGGCCACCGGCATGACGGCGGCGATGCCCTCGCGGTCGGTGACCTCCTTGTCGATCTCACCGAAGGCGCCGGCGGTGTGGACCAGGCCCGAGCCGTCGGTCGTCGTCACGGCGTCGTCGGCGGCGACGACGCGGAAGGCACCCTCGTGGCCGGCGTAGTAGGACATCGGCGGGGTGTAGGTGCGGCCGAGCAGCTGTGCACCGGTGTAGCGGCCGAGGACCGTCGGCTCGTCGCCGAGCTCGCGGGCGTAGTGGCCCAGTCGTGCCTCGGCGAGGACGTACTTCGCGGTGGCACCCTCGACACCGGGCACGGGCGCCTCGACGACGACGTAGTCGATCTCGGAGCCGACCATGACGGCCAGGTGGCTCGGCAGGGTCCACGGGGTCGTCGTCCACACGAGCAGGTGGGCACCTTCGAGCACCGGGTCCTCGCCGGTGGTGTCCATCCGCAGGCCGACGGTGACGGCCGGGTCCTGGCGCATCTGGTAGACGTCGTCGTCCATGCGCAGCTCGTGGTTGGACAGCGGCGTCTCGTCCTGCCAGCAGTACGGCAGCACGCGGAAGCCCTCGTAGACCAGGCCCTGGTCGTACATCGACTTGAAGGCCCAGATGACCGACTCCATGAAGGTCGGGTTGAGCGTCTTGTAGTCGTTGTCGAAGTCGACCCAGCGCGCCTGGCGGGTGACGTAGTCGCGCCACTCGCCGGTGTACTTGAGCACCGACTCGCGGCAGGCGGCGTTGAACTTCTCGATGCCGAGCTCACGGACCTCGTCGGTCGTCTTCAGCCCGAGCTGGCGCATCGCCTCGAGCTCGGCGGGCAGTCCGTGGGTGTCCCAGCCGAAGCGCCGCTCGACCCGCTTGCCGCGCATCGTCTGGTAGCGCGGGACGACGTCCTTGACGTAGCCGGTGAGCAGGTGGCCGTAGTGCGGCAGACCGTTGGCGAAGGGGGGTCCGTCGTAGAAGACGAACTCGTTGCTGCCGTCCGTGCCGGCGTCACGGGCGTCGATGGAGGCCTGGAAGGTCCCGTCCGCCTCCCAGTAGTTCAGCACGTGCTTCTCGATGTCGGGGAAGCTCGGGGAGGAGGCGACGGTGGTCGCGTCGGTGGTGGAGACCTTGGGATAGGTCATCGCGGCGGCTCCGGGGTACTCGGCGGGTCAACTCGTCAACTGCCACGAGGACGGCGGCCGGTCGGCCTCCGCGGTACCACCCCGCTTGTCCACCCCCTTCGCGACGAAGGGAGTGGACCGCTCCTTGGTCCATCGGTCGTGACGTGACCACCCGTCCGGGTCTAGTGAGGAACTGCCGCTCCCGTTCTGCCGGAGGCTCGCCGCTGATGACGGCTCAGACGCCTGTGGCACCAGTGTAGGACGCACCGACGGAGGCTCGAAACCGCGTGCGAGGATGGCGCCATGCCGACCGACCTCGACCGTCAGGAAGCGTGGCTCAGCCGCGAGGAGCTCGACAACGTGCGCGGCCGCGTGCCGATCCTCTACGTCGCGGCGGTGCCCGTGCGGGTCGCCGACAACGGCGACGTCACGTCGGTCGGGCTGCTGCTGCGCGCCTCCGACACCGGCACGATGGAGCGCGAGCTCATCGCCGGCCGGGTCAACTACCACGAGCGGGTGCGCGACGCCCTCGTGCGCCACCTCGAGAAGGACCTCGGTCCGATGGCCCTGCCGAGCGTGCCGGCCTCCCCGGCGCCCTTCACCGTCGCCGAGTTCTTCCCCACGCCGGGGGTCACGCCCTTCCACGACCCGCGCCAGCACGCCGTGGCCCTGAGCTTCATCGTGCCGGTGCGCGGCGACTGCGCGCCCCAGCACGATGCCCTCGACCTGGCCTGGCTGACGCCCGAGGAGGCCGGCGAGACCGGGCTGCTCGCCGAGATGTCGGGTGGCCACGGGGCGCTGCTGCGGCAGGCGCTGGCCCACCTGGGGCACAGCTCAGTCTGACTCAGTCCAGCCCCTCCTCGAGGGTCGTCAGCGCGTCGGCGAGCGCCGCGCGCTGCTCGGCGCTGAGCGCTCCCATCTGGTCACCGACGCTGCGTCGGCGGGCCTCGTGCACGGCGGCGCGCACCGCGCGCCCGGCGTCGGTGACGACGACGACGCTCGCCCGGCGGTCGTGCGGGTCCGGCTCGCGGCTGACATACCCCTTGCCCTCGAGGGCGTCGACGACGTCGGTCA
Organism: Janibacter sp. CX7; assembly: GCF_024362365.1. NCBI lineage: Bacteria > Bacillati > Actinomycetota > Actinomycetes > Micrococcales > Intrasporangiaceae > Janibacter > Janibacter sp. CX7. The sequence goes on from NZ_CP101464.1 coordinate 2,117,105, forward strand.
CCGACCGCGGGGCGATGCGAAGGGAGTCGGCCAGGTCGCGCAGCCGCGGCGCCTCCGCGCGGTCCGCCGCCACGCGCAGGGCGCGGGCCTCGTGGGGTGACAGGTCGTGCTCCGACAGGTCGACCATCCACGCCCGGCGCAGGCCACGGGCCACGCGCAGCAGCTGCTCGCCGAGGTCCTCCGAGGCCGACCCGGCCACCCGCTTCGTCATGACGACCACGGTAGCCGAGTTGCTCCCTTCCCTCATAGTGAGGTAACCTCAGCATCACGAACTGAGACGAATGAAAGGGGCCCGCATGGACACCCCGACGACATCCCCCAAGACCGGTGGCGGGCACGGACCCCGCCGCATCGACCCGCGCGACCGCGCCCAGCTCGCCGAGAGCCCCGTGAGCGCGCGGCGGGTCATCGCCTACTTCCGCCCCTACCGCTGGCAGGTCGCCGCGGTGGTGGCGCTCATCGTGGCCAGCTCGCTGATCTCGATGGCCTCCCCCTTCCTCCTGCGCACCGTCATCGACGATGCGCTCCCCCACCAGGACGTGCGCCTGCTCCTGCTCGCCGTCGGCGGCATGCTGCTCGTCACCATCGCCACCGCACTCATCGGCGTGCAGCAGACGTGGATCTCCACGCGCGTCGGCCAGGCCGTCATGCACCGGCTGCGCACCGACGTCTTCACCCACCTGCAGCGGCAGTCGATGAGCTTCTTCACCCGCACCCGCTCCGGCGAGATCACCTCGCGCATCACCCAGGACATCGGTGGCATGCAGTCGATCGTGACGAGCACGGCCGTCTCGATCGCCTCCAACCTCACGACCGCGGTCGCCACCGCCGTCGCCATGGCCGCCCTGAGCTGGCGGCTGTCGCTCCTCTCGCTCCTCGTCCTGCCGCCGGCGATCTGGACCACCCGCAAGGTGGCGCTGGCCCGGCTAGAGATCACCTCCCAGCGGCAGCGCCGGCTGTCCGACCTGCAGGCCCAGGTCACCGAGGAGCTGTCGGTGAGCGGTGCGCTGCTGTCCAAGACGCTGGGCACGTCCGGGCGCGGAGCCCGCGAGTTCACCCAGACCTCGACCGACCTCGTCGGCCTCGAGGTGCGCAGCGAGCTCGCCGGCCGCTGGCGGATGGCGACGATGTCGATCGTCTTCGCCGCGATCCCGGCCCTGATCTACCTCGCTGCCGGCTTCCCCGCGACGAGCGGCGGCATGACCATCGGCACGATCATCGCCTTCACGACGCTGCAGTCGGGCATCTTCCGGCCGATCATGGGCCTGCTCAACGTCGGTGCCTCGTGGGTGGCCTCGATGGCCCTCTTCAGCCGGGTCTTCGGCTACCTCGACCTCGAGCCCGAGGTCGTCGCCCCGGCCGACCCGGTGGACCTCGACCCCGCGACCGTGCGCGGCGACGTGCGCATCGAGGGCGTCTCCTACCGCTATCCCGACGGCCACCGGCTCGCCCTGGCCGACGTCCAAGCGACGGTCCCCGCCGGCGCCCACCTCGCGCTCGTCGGCGCCACCGGCAGCGGCAAGTCGACCCTCGCCTCGCTGCTCGTCCGGCTCGCCGACCCGACGAGCGGGCGGATCACCGTCGACGGGGTGGACCTGCGCGACATCGACCCCCAGACCCTCACCCAGGTCATCGGCATCGTCACCCAGGAGACCTACCTCGCCCACGACACGGTGCGCGCCAACCTCCTGCTCGCCGACCCCGAGGCCACCGAGGCTCGGCTGTGGCAGGCCCTCGCGACCGCCCAGGCCGCCGACCTCGTCGCGGCGCTGCCCGAGGGGCTCGACACGGTCGTCGGCGCGCGCGGGCACCGCTTCTCCGGTGGGGAGAAGCAGCGGATCGCCATCGCCCGCACCCTGCTGCGCGACCCGGCCGTCCTCGTCCTCGACGAGGCGACGAGCGCCCTCGACAACGACACCGAGCGTGAGCTGCAGGCCGCCCTCGACGCGCTGGCCCGCGGCCGGACGACGATCACCATCGCCCACCGACTGAGCACCATCGAGTCCGCGGACGAGATCCTCGTGCTCGCGGGCGGGCGGGTCGCCGAGCGGGGCGAGCACCTCGCCCTGCTCGCCCGGGGCGGCGCCTACGCCCGGCTCGCCGGGGAGGACCTCGCCCTCACTGCATGAGGTTCATCTGCAGACCTACCTCTATGCCGTGACCGGATTCGGTGACCCCAGTTCGGTGCCGGGCCGGGCTCGCCCCGCCAACGCGGCTGATCAGCTCAATCCCTGTTCTGCCTCAGGCCAGCGACGGCATTGTTCACATCATCGACTAGGCGCTGCCACGCCGGCAGTTGAGGCAAGTTCCCGTCCAAGTCCAGCCGCTGTAGAAGGACCTCCCGCCGAGAGGTGAAGGACCGCTTCTCCTTCTTCAGCCGCCGCCCAGACTTCCCACTGGATGCGATTAGCGCGCGCTCGAGGACTTCTTTTGGCGATGCACATCTTTCGATGGCAGAGATCTTGGGCAAGTCGAGCGACACCCTACCTGCAGGGTTCCCAGCCACCTCTCTGATCGCTGCCTCATCGAGCAGCAGCCACGCCTCCAACTCTTGCACCGGCACAACCGGGACAATCGGCATAGCCAGTCCAAGCTTCCGAGCAGAGTCCAAAATTTCACTACGCCTAGCGGTCGCATCGGAACTGTCGGAATCTCTATGTACGAAGATCAGGCTCGGCCGAGACTCCTCATTCAGAACGCGCTCAAGACGTTCAGCGACGGACCCTGAGTACGCACGAGAACTTCCGACAGCCGAATCCGCTCCGGCCCGCGATAGCAAAGACCTCAAATGAGGAATGAGACCGTCGTCCGACGTTCCTTCTCGAAGGAAGACGAAATTAACCTCTAGATCAGCCATGATTAGAAGTCGAGCGTAAGGGGCGCATCGTCCGGGAGCGTGAGGTAGTCCATTATCGTGGCCCGCGAAATCGTTCTCTCGACACTGTCGCCTCTCCACGTCCCGGCCAGGTGCATCAGACCGACGGTGGTTTGCGGCCCTTCGCCTGTACGCACCGTTAGCGGAACTGCCAGTAGCAGGTCCGCTTCCTCTTGGAACTGAACGAAATGGGGTGAATGGGTGTTCACCATTACTTGCCTCAAGGGGTTGTCGGGGCCCGGTGCTTCTGTTGGGTCGACTGCAAGATCCCGCACGAGCTCGACCATCTCTTGGATCTTTGCCGGGTGTATCCCGTTCTCGGGTTCCTCCATGCAGATGAGCCCGCCAACCTCGTCGTCTTGAGCCATGATGCAGAGCGCAAGAAACCTCAGCGTCCCGTCCGACATCGACCTTGCGGGCAACATGAGGCCGGATCCCATCCGCGCCTCTAAAGTTAAGAGCTCGCGGCGTTCGTCAATGTCCACGGCAATCTCTCGAACGTCGGTGAGGGCGGCGGCAGAGGCTGCGATCTCTGCGTAGACCTGCTCCCCCTTCGTCCGTGCGAGACGATAGAGACTAGACGCCAAGTGGCCTCCATCCGACGCAATGTGATCCGGATCGTTCGCCGAGTCGGGAGTGCGCATCGAACTTGGCTCTAGTGCCAACTGTCTCCACTGCTGCATTTCACGACGCGCAGCAAGAATCGTGGGGTCGTCGTACGCTGTCGTTGTACTTACAACAGTTCGGGGCGCGTTAGCAGCAGGAGACGTGCGCGGCTGGCCGCGACTGCCGCCGTCCGCATGCACCCGGATGGTCGCCTCATCCATCGAATGGTCAGTTGAGATGAAGGCGACGCCAGAACGGCGACCTTTGAGCACCGCGTCGCGAAAGTTCCTCTTGCTGTGGGGCCACTTAATGTGCGAGGGCGCTTCACCATGGGTAATGTGAACCAAAGACTCTCGCCGCAGTTCAATTCTCCCGAGTCTACTAAAACTTCCGCCCTGCGGCCGAACATAGCCAAGTTCGAGTTCATACCTCAGGAAAGTCATTGTCGGTCGGGTAGTGCGCCCGAAATCGTCCTCCACTTCACTAGGAACGATCATCTCTGCCGCAATCACCATCGCTGGGCTCTCACCTTCAGCGTTCCTCCAGAAGAGGGCACGAGGGTCACCGCCAGCCGGACCATCGGAGCGCAGCAACTGAGCCGCTTCCATGAACGACTTGTCTGCGAGGAGCGACAGAAACTCGATGGCGTCGAATATGTTCGACTTGCCCACTGCATTGGGGCCAGCAATGCACGTAAACGGACCAAAGTCGACGGAAAAATCAATGAGGTTCTTAAACCCCGTCACCTCGAGACGAGTGAGCATGCCCTCAACATACCCGCTCGTCGGGCTCAGTCCTTGGTGAACTGGTCCTTGGTGCGGGTCATGTCCTTGTGGTCCTTGGCCCAGGCGTCCTCGTAGGTCGGGGCGGTGCCGCCCAGGCGGGCGGGCTGGAAGCGCAGCTCGTCGCCCGTCAGGGGCGGGTAGGCGGCGATGGTCTCGTCGAGGAGCTGCTTCATGACCTCGCGCAGCCGCTCGGTGATCTCGTTGACGTCGTCGTCGGGCCCGACGTGGATCGGGTCGCCGATGGTGATGTGGATCGGGAAGTTGGTGCGCCCCAGACGCTTGGGCACGTCCTTGGTCCAGATCCGGTGCGCGCCCCAGACGATCGTCGGGAGGATCGGCACGCCCGCCTCCTGCGCCATCCGGGCGGTGCCGCTCTTGAGCTCCTTGATCTCGAAGGAGCGCGACATCGTCGCCTCGGGGTAGACCCCGACGACCTCGCCGTCCTTGAGCTTGGCCACGGCCTCCTTGAAGGCAGCCCCACCCGCATGCCGGTCGACCGGGATGTGCTTCAGCCCCCGCATGAAGAACCCGGCCACCTTGTGCTGCCAGATCGACTTCTTCGCCATGAAGCGCACCCACCGCTGGCTGCGGCGTGCTCCCAGCCCGGCGAGCACGAAGTCGATGTAGCCGGTGTGGTTGATCGCCATGACCGCGCCGCCACGCTTGGGGACGTTGCGGTCGCCCTTGATGGTGAAGCGGTAGCCGTTGATGAGGAAGATGGTCCGCGCGACGATGATGATCGCGCGGTACAGGGGCTCGGGTCGGCGCATGACTGCAGCCTACGGTCTCGTAGGTCGCCGGAGCAGGCACGGACCGATTGGTCCGCGCCACACCGGTGATGGGAAGATCCACCCCATGACCGAGCACTCCCCCGCCCCCGACGCAGCCCGCATCCCGGACCGTCCCTCGCTGGACGGCCTCGAGGACACGTGGGGCGCCGTATGGCGTGAGCAGGACACCTACGCCTTCGACCGCGAGGGTGCCCGGGAGCAGGTCTTCTCCATCGACACCCCGCCGCCGACTGCCAGCGGGTCGCTGCACATGGGGCACGTCTTCAGCTACACGCACACCGACTGCATGGCTCGCTACAAGCGCATGCGCGGGCTCAACGTCTTCTACCCGATCGGCTGGGACGACAACGGCCTGCCGACCGAGAAGCGGGTGCAGAACTACTACGGCGTGCGCGGCGACTCCTCGCTCCCCTACGACCCGGACTTCACGCCCCCCTTCGAGGGCACGACGAAGACCATCAAGGCCGCCGACCAGGTCCCGATCAGCCGGCAGAACTTCATCGAGCTGTGCGACGAGCTGACGGTCAAGGACGAGGAGGCCTTCGAGTCCCTCTTCCGCCGCCTCGGCTTCAGCCTCGACTGGAACATCCAGTACCGCACCATCGACGACCGCTCCCGCGCGACGGCGCAGACCGCCTTCCTGCGCAACCTCGCCCGCGGCGAGGCCTACACCGCCGAGGCCCCCGGCCTGTGGGACGTGACCTTCCAGACCGCCGTCGCGCAGGCCGAGCTCGAGGCCCGCGACTACCCGGGTGCCTACCACCGCGTCGCCTTCCACGGCGCCGACGGCCCGGTCCACATCGAGACCACCCGTCCCGAGCTGCTGCCGGCCTGCGTCGCCCTCATCGCCCACCCCGACGACGAGCGGTACCAGGGCCTCTTCGGCTCCACCGTCACCTCCCCGCTCTTCGGGGTCGAGGTGCCGGTCGTCGCCCACCCGTCCGCGGAGATGGACAAGGGCGCCGGCATCGCGATGTGCTGCACCTTCGGTGACCTCACCGACGTCACCTGGTGGCGCGAGCTGCAGCTGCCGACCCGCTCCGTCGTCACCCGCGCCGGCCGGATCCTCGGCGAGACCCCCGAGTGGATCCAGAGCGAAGGGGGCGCCGCGACCTTCGCGGAGATGTCCGGCAAGACGGTGCATTCCGCCCGCGAGGTCGTCGTCGAGGCGCTGCGCGCCTCGGGTGACCTCGACGGCGAGCCCCAGAAGACCCAGCGCAAGGCCAACTTCTACGAGCGGGGCGAGAAGCCCCTAGAGATCGTCACCTCGCGCCAGTGGTACATCCGCAACGGCGGCCGCGATGCCGATCTCAACCAGGCATTGCAGGCGCGCGGCGACGAGATCGACTTCCACCCCGACTTCATGAAGTCGCGCTACAAGAACTGGGTGGCCGGGCTCAACGGCGACTGGCTGATCTCGCGCCAGCGCTTCTTCGGCATCCCGATCCCCGTCTGGTACGCCCTCGACGGCGATGGCCAGCCGCAGTACGACAGCCCGCTCGTGCCGACCGAGGAGCAGCTGCCCATCGACCCGATGGCGCAGGTGCCCACCGGCTACACCGAGGACCAGCGCGACCAGCCCGGCGGCTTCACCGGCGACCCCGACGTCATGGACACCTGGGCGACCTCCTCGCTCACCCCGCAGATCGCCGGCGACTGGCTCGCGGGCGAGCGTGGCGAGAGCGACCTCTTCGGCAAGGTCTTCCCGATGGACGTGCGCCCGCAGGGCCACGACATCATCCGCACCTGGCTCTTCGCGACCGTCGTGCGCGCGCACTTCGAGCACGGCAGCGCCCCGTGGAAGAACGCCGCGATCTCCGGGTGGATCCTCGACCCCGACCGCAAGAAGATGAGCAAGTCGAAGGGCAATGTCGTCACGCCCGAGGACGTCGTCGTCGAGCACAGCGCCGACGCCGTGCGCTACTGGGCGGCGTCCGGTCGCCTGGGAACCGACGCGGCCTACGACACCGGTCAGATGAAGATCGGCCGCCGTCTGGCGATCAAGCTGCTCAACGCCAGCAAGTTCGCCCTCGGCTTCGGCGAGCCCGAGCTCGACGACCGCCAGGGGCTGGCCTCGGTGATCACTGAGCCGCTCGACCGGGCGATGATCGCGGCCCTGCAGCAGGTCGTGGGCGATGCGACCAGCGGCTTCGAGGCGTGGGACTACACCCGCTCGCTCGACGTCACCGAGACCTTCTTCTGGACCTTCTGCGACGACTACATCGAGCTCGTCAAGGACCGCGCCCACGGTGGCGACCCGTCGGCACGCGCCGCGCTGCGGCTCGCGCTGTCGGTCGTGCTGCGCCTGCTCGCGCCCTTCCTCCCCTACGCGACCGAGGAGGTCTGGTCGTGGTGGCAGGAGGGGTCGGTGCACCGCGCGACCTGGCCCGAGGCCACCGAGCTGGCCCTCGCGGAGGCCGGTGACCCGCAGGTCCTCGCAGCCGTCGGCACGGCCCTGAGCCAGGTACGCAAGGCCAAGTCCGACGCCAAGGTCGGCATGCGCAGCGAGATCACCGCAGCGACGCTCGTGGCTCCGGCCGCGACCGCCGACCGGGTGCGCGCGGGCGAGCCCGACCTGCGGGCGGCCGGCCGCCTGACGGGGAGCTTCGACTACGCCGAGGGCGACGAGGTCGTCCTGCGCGACGTCGAGCTCATCCCCTTCGTCAAGCCGCCGAAGAACTGACGACCTGACGACGCAGGGCCCGACTCCCCGAGGGAGGCGGGCCCTGCGTCGTCAGACGGTGTCGGGGTCAGCCTCGCGCAGCAGGTCGGTCGACGGCTCGGGGGCCAGCCGGGGCACCCGCCAGGCGGCCGTGGCCGCCGATCCGTCGAGCACACGTCGGTGACCGGTCGGCTGGACGAGGATCCACGGCACGGCCCAGCCGCCGAGGCGCAGCCGGCGGGTGGCGAAGGCGTCCTCCTCGAGCACTTGCACCGAACCGCTCGCCGGCTCGTAGACGTGGAGCACGTCCGGCCGCTCGCCCGGGAGCACGAGCGTGACGTGCCGCGGCAGCAGGCGGCTGCCGACGTAGAGCGCGGCCGGCTCACCGTCGACGACGAGGTCGAGCAGCCGCCGGTAGCGGGCGCGCAGCGACTCCTCGGAGTGGGCTCGCACGGAGATGATCCGATAGCGCGTGCCCGGCCGGGAGCCGCCGTGCTCGAGCTCGTGCGCGAGGCCCCACGGGGGCGTGCCGAGCGCCTGCGGCCACGCGAGGGTGAAGCCGCCGCCGGGGCCGCGCCAGCCGTTGGTGCGAGCGTGGACGAGCCGTTCCCAGGCCGCGAAGCGCTCCGCTGCGGTGGCACCCTCGGCGCCCGGCACCGGGTGCCCCTCACCGGTGGCGACCCAGCGGGCGAAGGGAGCGTCGACGAGCATCCGGGCGACCGTCGCGCACGCGGACCCGCACGTCGTCGGGCTCTGCTGCCGTGGCCCGGACGATCCCTGCACGAGGCGGAAGGGCGCGTTCACACCGACATCCTGTCAGGCTTCGAGACGGCCGCGGACGGCCTCCTCAGCCAGCGTGGTGGCTTCGAGACGGCCGCGGACGACCTCCTCAGCCAGCGGGGGGTGTCAGGCGGAGCGCTTGTGCTTGCGCTTGCCGCTCTCCTCGTGGCGCACGATCGTCGGCAGGACGTTGTCGCGCACGACCTCGGCGCTGACGACGATCTGCTTGATGCCGTCGTCGCTCGGGGTGTCGAACATGACCGGCATGAGGACCTCCTCCATGATCGCGCGCAGGCCACGGGCTCCCGTGCCGCGGGCGATGGCGGAGTCGGCGATCGCCTCGAGGGCGTCGTCGGTGAACTCCAGCTCGACGCCGTCGATCTCGAACATCTTGCGGTACTGCTTGACGAGAGCGTTCTTGGGCTCGGCGAGGATCTGCACGAGGGCCTCGCGGTCGAGCGGGGTGACCGTCGTGATGATCGGCAGACGGCCGATGAACTCGGGGATGAGGCCGAACTTCATCAGGTCCTCGGGCATGACGTCGGTGATCGCCTCGGCGAGGTCGGTCGCCTTGTGCAGCTCGGAGCCGAAGCCCAGGCCCTTCTTGCCGACGCGCGACTCGATGATCTTCTCCAGGCCGGCGAAGGCGCCGCCGACGATGAAGAGCACGTTGGTCGTGTCGATCTGGATGAACTCCTGGTGCGGGTGCTTGCGCCCGCCCTGCGGGGGCACCGACGCCGTCGTGCCCTCGAGGATCTTCAGCAGCGCCTGCTGCACACCCTCGCCGGAGACGTCACGGGTGATCGAGGGGTTCTCCGACTTGCGGGCGACCTTGTCGATCTCGTCGATGTAGATGATCCCCTGCTCGGCCTTCTTCGTGTCGTAGTCGGCGGCCTGGATGAGCTTGAGGAGGATGTTCTCGACGTCCTCGCCGACGTAGCCGGCCTCGGTCAGGGCGGTCGCGTCGGCGATCGCGAAGGGGACGTTGAGCATGCGGGCGAGGGTCTGCGCGAGATAGGTCTTGCCGCAGCCGGTCGGGCCGATGAGCAGGATGTTGGACTTCGCGATGTCGACGTGGTCCTCGTCGCGCTTGGCGACCGCGCCCTCGTCGGCCTGGATCCGCTTGTAGTGGTTGTAGACGGCGACGGCGAGCGCCTTCTTCGCCTTGTCCTGACCGATGATGTAGGTCTCGAGGAAGTCGTAGATCTCGCGCGGCTTGGGCAGCTCGTCGAGGCCGAGGTCACCCGAGTCGGTGAGCTCCTCCTCGATGATCTCGTTGCACAGGTCGATGCACTCGTCGCAGATGTAGACACCGGGCCCGGCGATGAGCTTCTTCACCTGCTTCTGGGACTTGCCGCAGAAGGAGCACTTGAGCAGGTCGCCGCTCTCTCCGACTCGTGCCACGTCAGGTGTCCTCTCGATCCCGGGTCGACCACGTGGGTCGCGTGCCTCGACCGTACCCAAGTGGGTGCCGGTCGTCTCCCATTGGACACCGACCGACGGGGGCGCGTCGCGCCGTTCCGCTGACAGCGCAACCGCCCGACCGCCCCACCGCCCGTCAGTCGTCGGCCTCGTCGTCGTCCCGCATGATCTGCGCGATGCCCACGACGAGCGCCAGGACGATCGAGAAGCACAGCCACGCGGCCTCGCGAGGCCGCCACCACCCGTCGGAGTCCTCGTCGGACGTCGGCGCGGACGAAGGGGAGGCCGCCACCGGTGTCGTCCCGGCACCGAGCCGCTCCTCGACGTCGGCAACCGTGACCGCACCCTGCGGGGGGCCCGAGGTCAGCACCGTCGTCCCGCCGCACAGCTCGACCCGCCAGGCGTCGCCCGCACGCGTGGCCAGCACCAGGTACTCCCGCCCGACTCCCAGCCGCACGCCGCACGAGGCGGAGTCGTCGCGGCTGACGACGGTGACCCGCTGCTGCCCGGGTCCCTTCCACTCCCTTCGCACGACGACGTCGTAGCGCGAGCCGGCCATCCCGTCGGCGCTCGTGTGCTCGTCGCGGGCGGCGACCTCGACCCGCGCGACGAGCGCCGCGCGGTCGACGAGACGTGCCGGGCTGCTCACGGCGCACGAGCAGGCCTGGGCCGCGGGCGCGGTGAGGACCACGACCGGCAGGGCCAGCAGAGCCGCCAGGAGCGGCAGGAGCAGACGTCGCATGGTCCTTGGACGTCTCCCACCCTGGTTCGGTTCCACGGCCGGCGCGGCACGACGCAGGGCCCCGGAGATCGCTCTCCGGGGCCCTGCGGTCGTGGTGGCTCTGTCGCCGCGGTCAGTCCTCGAGCGAGGCCTTGCGCGGGGTGAGCACCTCGTCGATGAGGCCGTAGTCCTTGGCCTCCTGCGCCGAGAGGATCTTGTCGCGCTCGATGTCCTCGCGCACCTCCTCGGCCGTCTTGCCGGAGTGCTTGGCCCAGGTCTCCTCGAGCCAGGTGCGCATGCGCAGCACCTCGTTGGCCTGGATCTCGATGTCGGAGGCCTGGCCGTACTCACCGCCGGCGAGCGCCGGCTGGTGGATGAGGATGCGGCTGTTGGGCAGGGCGAAGCGCTTGCCCGGGGCACCGGCGCCGAGGAGCACCGCCGCCGCCGACGCGGCCTGACCGATGACGAAGGTCTGGATGTCGGGACGGATGTACTGCATCGTGTCGTAGATCGCCGTCATGGCAGTGAAGCTGCCACCCGGGCTGTTGATGTACATGAGGATGTCGCGCTCGGGCTCCATCGACTCCAGCACGAGCAGCTGGGCGATGATGTCGTCCGCGGAGGCGTCGTCGACCTGCACGCCGAGGAAGATGATCCGGTCCTCGAAGAGCTTGGTGTACGGGTCCATCCGCTTCATGCCGTAGGAGGTGCGCTCCTCGAAGTTCGGCAGGATGTAGCGGCTGGACGGCCCGGGACGAAGGGGGGCCGAGCCCGGCTGGTGGGTACGCAGCTGTGCGTCGAAGTTCATGGTGTCTCCTGGAAGGCTCGGGGTCGGCTCAGTCGCTGATCGGGTTGTCGGTCGGGCGACCGGCCTGGTCGGAGCGCTCGAAGACGTGGTCGACGAAGCCGTACTCCTTGGCCTCCTGGGCGCCGAACCACCGGTCGCGGTCGGAGTCCTTGTGGATCTGCTCGACGGTCTGGCCGGTGTGCTCGGCGATGAGCTCGGCCATCTGCGTCTTGACGAAGAGCATCTGCTCGGCCTGGATCTTGATGTCCGAGGCGGTACCGCCGATGCCGCCGGAGGGCTGGTGCATCATGACCCTCGCGTGCGGGGTCGCGTAGCGCTTGCCCTTCGTGCCGGCCGACAGCAGGAACTGGCCCATCGAGGCGGCCAGACCCATGGCGACCGTCGCGACGTCGTTGGGGATCCACTTCATCGTGTCGAAGATCGCCATGCCGGCGGAGATCGAGCCACCGGGGCTGTTGATGTACAGCCAGATGTCCTTCTCGGGGTCCTCCGCCGCGAGGAGCAGCATCTGGGCGGCGATGGCGTTGGCGTTGTCGTCACGCACATCGGAGCCGAGGAAGATGATGCGCTCCTTGAGGAGGCGCTGGTAGATGTGGTCGTCGAGACCCATCCCGCCCTGCGGGCCGGCTGCGACGATCTCGCTGCTGTTGCTCACGCTCACTCGCTTCTCCGCCGTGTCGGCGGTTGCTCTCGTGTTCACGACTTTCACTGACCCTAACGCCCGCTCCCCGCGCATGTTTCCCGCCTCCCGGCCGTGTTCGCCGTGAGCGCAACACCATGGCGAAGGGGGGAGCTCACCCCTTCGCCGGCGTCACCAGGAGCGACAGGCCGGCGAAGCCCTCGAGCTCGACGTGGAAGCCGTGGAGCTGGTCGACCTCGCCGAAGGTCGAGCCGTCGCCCATGTCCATCAGGCGCGAGCCGGGCTCGAGGTGCTCGCTGATGACGGTGCCGCTGATCGGTTCCCCGCTGAAGTTGAGCACCGTCACCTGCAGCTGACCGGGGACCTGCTCGTAGTCGTGCACCATGACGAGCATCGACCGGTGCGCCACCTCCGGCACGTCGACCTGCCGGGTCGTCGCGATGGCGAAGTAGCCGCGCAGGTGGAGCAGGTCCTTCAGGCGCCGGACGAAGGAACGCGGGTCCTGCAGCTGCGCGTCGATCGGGCCGTAGAGCGTCCGGGCCCGCGGCATGCCGGAGGCGGACCCGGTCGCCCCCGGAGCGACGTCGAGCAGGTCGTAGGCCGGTCGGTGGACCCAGCGGGTGTCGCCCTCGCGCAGCAGCGGCTCGATCTCGTCGGCGGGGATCGGCAGCGCCCCGACGAGGTCCCACCCCGACAGGGCGAAGACGCCCGGCTGCAATGCGTTGAACATCGCGAGCAGCAGGTGCGCCCGCGTCACCCGCTCGACGTCCTCGTCGGTGAGCGCGTCGAGGTCGCGCAGACCGAGGGCGGCGGTGATGACGGACGCGGTCGTCGAGGCGATGCCGTTGGTCGTGAAGACGAGGTTGTAGGGCGCCGCGTCGCCGGTGAGGGCCTCGGTCAGCTCCTCACGGATCGTCGCGGCGAGCCCCTCCCCCGTCGTCACCTCGCCCCGGAAGTCGAACTCGTCGTCGCGGTGCCGGCTGGCGAAGTGGACGAGCTCGTAGGTCATCTCGTCGTGGTTCTGCAGGGCGTGGACGAGTCCGGCCGCGTCCACCCCGAGCTCGTGCGCCTGCCGCAGCGTCAGCCGGAGGAACTCGGTGTCGCCGGTCGCGAGGGCGTGGTGGTAGGCGGGTCGGTTGACGAAGTCGTAGGACAGGTCGGCACCGCCCGCGGCGGTGTCGCGGATGTCCTCGATCGAGAGATTGAGCTCCTGGAAGGTGAAGCCGCCGACCTTGCGCACCATCGACCCGATGAGCTGGTTGGCCGCCTGCGACAGCGGGTGCCCCTCGGACCACGCCGGGCCCTCGAGGGTGCGCTCGACGCCGAGGAATCCGTTGGCGTCCAGCCGCAGACCGCCGGAGCCGAGGTCACCGAGACTGTGCAGCGCGTCGCCGATGACGAGTCGCATCCCGGCAAAGGTGGGGTCGAGCCAGTTGATCGACGGCTGCCCCTCCTTGAAGTAGTGCAGGTAGACCCAGCGGCGGGTCACCCCGTCGGGTCCGGTCACCGGGGCGGTCACCGACCAGTTGGTGTCCTTGAGGCCCGGCACGTGGAAGATCACCCGCTGCATCTCGCCGACGATGAGCCCGGCGTCGGCCAGCGCCGCCTCGGCGGCCTCGTCGAGGTTGACCGAATCCCGCCCCTCGGGCACGTCGGGCAGCAGGTGCCAGTCCTCCTGCGGGATGGCGACCATGTGGTAGATCCCCGGGTAGTCGCCGACGCCCATCTCGGCGAGCCGGAAGTCGGCCCCCTTGCCCGTGTGACCGGGGACGATGTCGTCGATGACCGTGCCGTCGTGGTCGGCCGCGACCCGGCACATCTCGCGGTAGTCGTCCTCGCTGCCGAAGAGCTCGTCGATGTGCGTGCCCACCCGGTCGAAGTGCCCGTCGACGCTCGGGGTCGGGCTCCAGCCCGACAGCCCACCGGCCCGCTTGACCGGCCCGGTGTGCAGCGCGTGGATGCCGATCTCCTGGAAGGTCTGCCACAGGACCGGGTCGGCGAGCGAGGCGAGGAAGGAGGTGCCCGGGCGGGTGATCATCGAGATCGGGTAGGCGGTGAACCACACCGACGCCGTCTGCACGGCCGCCCGGGGGTCGGGCTGGGCGAAGGGGTTCTGCCACATCGACCCCTGCCCGGTGAACTGCGCCGCGATCTCCTTGGCGTCCTGGAGCATCGACTGCCCCCGCAGCCACTCGACGTAGACGGGGTTGGACCCCAGCGGCTCCCCCGAGCGCACCTGCGCTGCCGAGGGAGCGCCCTGCGGACGCAGCCGGGCACGGGGCCGCAGCGCCCGCGGGCGGGCGGGGAAGAAGACCTGCGCGAAGTTGGGCTCGCCCGGGTCCTCGACCTCGAGGGCCTCGACCTCGACGGTCTCGTGGTCAGCGGGCACCTGGTCGGCGGACACCTGGTCGCGATCGCTCATGTCCGCCAACGCTACGACGTGGCGGTGCCCTCCGCCGCGTCGGTGCTGCCCTCGACCGACGCACCCGCCGGCGGGTCGAAGTCCCCGGCGTCACCGGTCGGCGTGCCCAGGTGCTCACGGGCCCACCGCGGGACGACGAAGAGCGCCTCCGCCTCGGCCGTCACCCGTCCCTGCGGGTCGACGATCTCGCCGCTGGCGAAGACCTTCCACCCCTCGAGCCGGTCGACGCGGGCGCGGCAGACGTGGTCGGTCCCCAGCAGCGTCGGCCGGCGGTAGGTGGTGTTGAGGTAGGCCGTCAGGCCGGGCACCCCGCGCTTGGCCGCGGCCGTGCCGAGGACCTGGTCGAGGACCGAGGCGACGAAGCCGCCGTGCACGCACCCGGGCGGTCCCTCGTAGGCGGCTCCGAGGGAAAAGGTGCACGCCACTCCCCCTTCGTCATCGGTCATGACGAGGGGCGGGGCGATGGGGTTGCGCATGCCGACCATGGGGTTGGCGTGGTCGCGCAGGCGACCGTCGCTGCTTGTCTCGACGCCGAGCGGACCCTCCTGCGACCGCTCGAGCAGCCGGGCCACGAGCACGTCGACCTCGGCGGCAACCTCGTCGAGGACCGGACCCTCGTGACGGGTGCGCACGGTCGCGTCGACGAGCCGACCGACGGCACGGGCGAGGTCGCCCTGCGCCCGCTCGAGCTCGGCCAGGGCCTGCGGGTCCTCGACGGGGAAAGGCGAGGGGAAGGTGCCGTCCGTCATGCGTCCTCCTCGTGGGTGGCGGTTGAACACGCGTTCAATCTCCGCATCACCCTAGGGTAATGCGGGTTCAGGTCGGTGGTCGGGGCAGCTCAGCCGCGCGCCGCGCCGCGCTCGCGGACGGCGGGGACGGCGAGCACCGCCGGCACGGCGAGCAGGCCGACGAGCAGCAGCGAGCGCAGGACGCCGACGTGGTCGCCGAGCACACCGAGCAGGGGCGGTCCGACGATGAAGGCGAGGTAGCCGATCGTCGAGACCACCGACAGCCGGGACGCGGCCCGGCGCGGGTCGTCGGCGGCCGCACTCATGCCGGTGGGGAAGCCCAGGCTCGCGCCGACTCCCCACAGCACGACGCCGACGAAGGCCGTCGCCGTCGTCCCGAGGACGACGAGCAGCGAGCCGACCGCAGCCAGCGCGAAGAGGACCCGCAGCACGACGACCCGGCCATACCGGTCGAGCAGTCGCACCCCGAGGAGCCGACCGGCGGTCATCGCCGCGAGGAACGTCGCGAAGGCGAGCACCCCGATCTCCTCCGGCTGGTCGTGGCCCTCGGTGACCGCCAGGGCGATCCAGTCGTTGGCCGTGCCCTCGGTGAGGGCGGCGACGAGGACGACGAGGCCGATGGCCAGGGTCCGCGGCTCGCGCCAGGCGCTGCCGGGTCGCTCCGCGACGTCGCCCTCCTCCCCCGTCTCGAGCCGGCGGGGCAGGAAGCCGCGCGGGATCCACAGCCCGACGACGAGGACGAGAGCGGCGACGACGGCGAGGTGGGCGAGGACCGGGACACCGGCGCGGACGATGCCCGCCGCGGCGAGCGCACCGACCACGGTGCCGCCGGAGAAGAAGGCGTGGAAGATCGGCATGACGGTGCGGCCGAGCTGCTGCTCGACGGCCGCCCCCTCGTGGTTCATCGACACGTCCCACAGCGAGATGCCGACGGCGATGACGAAGATCGCCGCAGCCGTCGTGGGCGCGCTCGCGAGCACGTCGACGGCCAGTCCCAGCCCGAGGAGGCCGAGCACGACGACGACCACGCCGATCATCACCGCGCGGGCGGCACCCACGGCCGTGATGACCCGCCCGGCGAGGGGCAGGGAGACGACCGAGCCGAGGGCGCCGAAGAGCAGCGTGCGGCCGAGCTCACCGGGCGTGAGGTCGAGCTGGGCGCGGATGGCCGGGATCCGCGCCGCCCACGTCGAGAAGGCCAGCCCGGAGACCGCGAAGGTCGCGAGCACGGCATTGCGTGCGGTGGTGGTCGCCATGGCGGGCTCCCTTCTGGCACGGACGAAGGGGGGTCACCGCACGTGGCGGCGACCCCCCTTCGTCGGGGTGGTGCTGGGGGTCAGGCCTGCTCGTCGGCCGTCTCGGCGGTCTCCTCGGCCGGAGCCTCGGTGGCCTCGTCGTCGAGCTCCTCGACGTCACCGGTGCGCTCGCCCTCGGGGACGATGTCGTCGAGGTCGATGGCATTGCCGTCGGCGTCGACGATCTTGGCCTTGTCGAGAGCCGCGGCCAGCGCCTTGCGGCGGGCGACCTCGGCCACCATCGACTGGACCTGGCCCTGCTGGTCGAGCAGCTGGGCGAACTGGTTGGGGTCCATGCCGTACTGCTGCGACTGCATGATGAGGTACTCGACGAGCTCGGGCTGGCCGACCTCGATCTCCTCGGTCTTGGCGAGGGCGTCGAGCAGGAACTGGGTCTTGAGCGTCGAGCGGGTCGACTCGTCGACCTCGGCGCGGTGCTCGTCGTCCTCGAGACGACCCTCCTGCTCGAGGTGCTGGTTGACCTCGGCCTCGATGATGCCCTCGGGCAGCGGGATCTCGGTGTTGGACAGCAGGTGGTCGAGGACCTTGTCGCGGGCCTGGATGCCCTGCTCGAACTTCTTCGACTGCTCGGCCTGCTTCGCGAGGTCGGCGCGCAGCTCCTCGGCGGTGTCGAACTCGCTCGCCATCTGGGCGAAGTCGTCGTCGACCTCGGGCAGCTCGCGCTCCTTGACCGACTGGACCGTGACGGTGCAGTCGGCGGACTGGCCGGCCTTGTCGCCACCGGCGAGCGGGGCGGAGAAGTCCTTGGTCTCGCCCTTCGACATGCCGACGAGCGCCTCGTCGAGGCCCTCGAGCATGTTGCCGGAGCCGATCTCGTAGGAGACGCCCTCGACGGCGTCGACGTCCTCGCCGTCCATCGTCGCCTTGAGGTCGATGGAGACGAAGTCGCCGGTCTGGGCGGCGCGCTCGACGCCGACCAGGGTGCCGAAGCGCTCGCGCAGCTCGGTGAGCTTGGCCTCGACGTCCTCGTCGGTGACCTCGAGGTTGTCGACCTGGATCTCGATGCCGTCGTAGTCGGGGAGGGTGACCTCGGGGCGCACGTCGACCTCGACGGTGAACTTCAGCTGCTCGCCGTCGGTCATCGGGACCTCGGTGATGTCGACCTCGGGCTGGCCGATCGGCTCGACACCGGTCTCGTCGACGGCCTGGCCGAAGAACTCGGGAAGGGCCTCGTTGACGGCCTCCTGGATGACCGCGCCCTTGCCGACCCGCTGCTCGATGATGCGGGTGGGCACCTTGCCCTGGCGGAAGCCGGGCACGTTGATCTGGGACCCGATGGACTTCAGGGCCGCGTCGACGTGCGGCTGGAGCTCCTCGCTCGGGACCTCGACGGTCAGCTTGACCCGGGTCGGGCTGAGGTTCTCGACGGCACTCTTCACTGCAGGCACTCCACACGATCTGGACGACGAAGGGGGTTGCGGCGCAGGCTGTCGGGTCCGCTGGACGGCCCTCCGGCGCGCACGCACCGTCCCGGGTGTCCGGGACACAAGCAGTCACTCTATCCGCTGCCCGCCCGCAGGCCGAATGCGCCGCTACCTTGGCCCCATGAGCGCCGACCGCGAGTCCTTCGTCCGCACCCGCCTGCAGAGCCTGCGCATCATCGCCGGATCGCTCATCGGGGCCCTGGTGATCTTCGCCGTCGTCGCGGTCGTCGTCCTCGGGCTCGAGGAGTACCCGTCGCCGGTCACGGCCGCGGCGCTCTTCGCGATCAACGTCGCGGCCTTCGTCATCGTCGAGGTCGTCGGCTACCGGACCCCGGCGGTCCCCCGCGACGCCGACGAGGACACCGCCCTGCGGATCGGGCTCGACGCCCTCCAGCAGACGACCATCACCCGCTTCGCCATCATCGAGGCGCCCGCGCTCCTGTCGCTCGCCTGGGCCTTCACGACCGGGTCGGCGTGGGCCTACCTCGTCGGCGGGTTCTGGGCGCTGCTGTCCATGGCCTGGCACGTGTGGCCCACCCGCCGGGTCGCGGCCCGCCTCGAGCGCAGCCTCGACCGCGAAGGGGGCCGCTCTCGCCTCTCCGAGGTCGTGGGCGGCGGCGCCGCCACCCCCGGCGTCCAGCAGTACTGACCGGCCGACCTGCGGCAGCGCGCGAGTCCGAGCGAGGCATGACGTGGCCGACGACCCCCTGATCGACTTCACCCGCGAGGGCTTCGACCACGAGGGCACCGACCACGCGGTGCTGCGCTCGGGCACCGGCCCGGCCGTCGTCGTCATCGCCGAGTTCCCCGGTATCACGCCGCAGGTCGCGGCCTTCGCCCGGAGGGTGCGCGACCTCGGCTGCACCGTCGTCCTGCCCGACCTCTTCGGCGTCGCCGGGCGCGACGCGCTGGCCGGGTCCTCCCTTCGCATCGCGGCCGGTGGTGTCCGCACGGCGGCGCAGGTGTGCGTCAGCCGGGAGTTCTCCCTCCTCGCGCTCGGGCGCACCTCGCCGGTGATCCCGTGGCTGCGGGCCCTCGCTCGCGCCGAGCACGCCCGGTGCGGTGGCCCCGGGGTCGGCGCCGTCGGCATGTGCCTGACCGGCGGCTTCGCCCTGGCCATGGCGACGGACGAGAGCGTCCTCGCCCCGGTGCTCTCCCAGCCCTCGCTCCCCCTGCCCGTCGGCCGCCGACGCAGCGAGACCACGGACATCAGCGAGGAGGACCTCGCGATCGTCGAGCAGCGCTGTGCCGCAGGGCTGCAGGTGCTCGGGGTGCGCTTCGAGGGAGATCGCGTCTCACCGGGGTCGCGCTTCGCGACGCTACGGCGACGGCTGGGCGACGCCTTCGTGGCGGTCGAGCTGCCGGACGACGCGGCCAACCCCGACGGCTTCGGCGCGCCGCACTCGGTCCTGACCACGCACCTCGTCGACCGCGAGGGCGAGCCGACCCGCGCAGCCCTCGACCAGGTCCTCGACCTCTTCCGCGAGCGGCTGCTGGAGCGGTCGTCCTGAGACCTCAGATGGTCGGGGTAGCCGGATTCGAACCGACGGCCTTCCGCTCCCAAAGCGGACGCGCTACCAACCTGCGCCATACCCCGCGCGCCCCGATTGTGACCGGGCCACGAGCGGGCACTAGGCTAACGCCTGCTCTTCCAACGGCTGCGCCCCAGGCGTGCTCGAGGGGAGCGCGCGGGCGTAGCTCAATGGTAGAGCCCCAGTCTTCCAAACTGGCTACGCGGGTTCGATTCCCGTCGCCCGCTCCACACGCCGTGGCGATCATCTCGTGAGACATTCGCCCGGCCTTAGGTGAGGCTCACCTAAGCAGGAGTACATTCCTGCTTCGTGCTCGCCAACTACCTCATCGGACTGCGCGAGGGCCTTGAAGCGGCCCTCGTCGTCAGCATCCTCGTGGCCTACCTCGTCAAGAGCGACCGACGCCACCTCCTCTCCCGCATCTGGCTCGGCGTCGCCGCGGCCGTGCTCGTCAGCCTCGGCTTCGGCGCCCTGCTGACCTTCGGCCCGCGCGGCCTGACCTTCGAGGCCCAGGAGCTCATCGGAGGCGGGCTCTCGATCGTCGCGGTCGGCTTCGTCACCTGGATGGTCTTCTGGATGGCCCGCACCGCCCGGGGGCTCGGCGGCGAGCTGCGCGGCCGGATCGACGCCGCGTCCGAGGGCAGCGCCTGGGGCCTCGTCCTCGTCGCCGTCCTCGCGGTGGGTCGCGAGGGCCTCGAGACCGCGCTCTTCCTGTGGGCGACCTCCCGCGCCACGAGCAGCGACGGCGGCTCGACGTGGACCCCGCTCCTCGGGGCCGTGCTCGGCCTGGCCACGGCCGTCGTCCTCGGCTGGCTGATCTACCGCGGCGCCATCTCGATCAACCTGTCGACCTTCTTCACCTGGACCGGCGCCTTCCTCGTCGTCGTGGCCGCCGGCGTCCTCGCCTACGGCATCCACGACCTGCAGGAGGCGCGCTTCCTGCCCGGGCTGCACGACCTCGCCTTCGACGTCTCGCACATCGTCGACCCCAACACCTGGTACGCCGCCCTGCTCAAGGGGATCTTCAACTTCACCCCGCAGACGACCGTGCTGCAGGCCATCGCCTGGGTCGCCTACGTCGTCCCCGTGCTCACGCTCTTCCTCGTCGGCGCCCGCCGACGCATCCGCCCGGCCGCACCGGCCTCCCCTTCGCTCGCCACCACGACCCCCTCCAAGGACGCCCGATGACCCTCCGCCACCTCACCGCCGTCGCCCTGCTCGTGTCGGCCCTGGCCGCCTGCACCTCCAACTCCCCCTCCGGCGACGCGAAGGGGGACGAGCGCACCATCGCCGTCACGTCCACCGACGACGGCTGCGAGGTCTCGACCGCCGAGGTGCCCGAGGGCGCCCTGACCTTCAAGGTCAAGAACGCCGGGACCAAGGTCACGGAGTTCTACCTGCTCGGCGAGGACGGGCTGCGGATCGTCGGCGAGGTGGAGAACATCGGGCCCGACCTCGCCCGCGACCTCGTCGTCAACGTCCCGGCCGGCAGCTACACGACGGCCTGCAAGCCCGGCATGGTCGGCGAGGGCATCCGCGCCGATTTCACCGTCGCGACGTCGAAGGGCTCCACCGTCGCCGCCGGTGACCAGGCCACCGTCGCCCAGGCGGAGAAGAACTACGCGGCCTACGTCAAGGACCAGTCCGACCAGCTGCTCACCAAGACGACGACGTTCGTCGACCTCTACGAGGCCGGCAAGGACGACGAGGCGCGCGAGCTCTACGCGCAGGCCCGGGTCCACTGGGAGCGCATCGAGACCGTCGCCGAGTCCTTCGGCGACCTCGACCCCAAGATGGACGCCCGCGAGGCCGACCTCGAGCCCGGCCAGAAGTGGACCGGCTGGCACCGGATCGAGAAGGACCTGTGGCCGCAGGAGGCCAAGGACTACACGCCGCTCACCGACGCCGAGCGCACGACCTTCGGCGACGACCTGCTGAAGAACACGAAGACCCTCGACAGCCGCATCCAGAAGATGAGCTTCACCGTCGACCAGATCGCCAACGGCTCCCGAGGCCTGCTCGAGGAGGTCGCGACCGGCAAGGTCACCGGCGAGGAGGAGGCCTGGTCGCACACCGACCTGTGGGACTTCCAGGCCAATGTCGACGGCGCCAAGGTCGGCTACGACGGCGTCCGGCCGATCCTCATGGACAACGGCAACTCCGCCCTGGCCAGGCAGCTCGACTCCCGCTTCGCGGAGCTGCAGGACCTGCTCGACGAGCACAAGAAGGGCGACGGCTTCGTCTCCTACACCGACCTGAGCAAGGACGAGGTCAAGGAGCTGTCCGACGCGGTCAACGCGCTGTCCGAGCCGCTGTCCAAGCTCACCGCGGCGGTCGTCTGACGATGAGCGAGGAGCCGCGCGAGCAGCCGCACGAGGACCCGCCGCAGGAGTCGCCCGAGGAGCCGCAGGAGCGTGCGGGGCACACCCCCTCGCGTCGGGCGATGCTCGGCACGGGCGCGGTCGCGGCCGCCGTGGGCGTCGCCGGCGGCTTCGGCGCGGGCCGGGCCACCGCGGCCGAGTCGACGAAGGGGGCGACCTCCTCCCCCTTCGCCCTGCGGGGTGCCCACCAGCCGGGGATCACGACCCCGGTCCAGGACCGGCTGCACTTCGCGGCCTTCGACGTCACGACGACGTCGCGGGCGCGGCTGATCTCGCTGCTCAAGGAGTGGACCGAGGCCGCCGAGCGGATGATGGCGGGCGGCTCCGCGGGGCCGATCGGTCCCGTGGAGGGCGACTACCGCCTGCCCCCTGACGACACCGGTGAGGCGATCGGGCTGCCGCCCTCGCGCCTGACGATCACCTTCGGCTTCGGCCCGGGGCTCTTCGCCGACGCGGACGGCAAGGACCGCTTCGGCCTGGCAGACCGGAGGCCGGCGGCGCTCGAGCCGCTCCCCCACTTCCCCGGCGACCTCCTCGACCCCGCGCGCAGCGGCGGCGACCTGTGCGTCCAGGCCTGCGCCGACGACCCGCAGGTGGCTGTCCACGCGATCCGCAACCTGGCCCGAGTCGGCATGGGCACCGTCGCCGTGCGCTGGTCGCAGCTCGGCTTCGGCCGCACCTCGAGCACGACAAGCGGGCAGGCGACTCCCCGCAACCTCTTCGGCTTCAAGGACGGGACGAAGAACATCCTTGCCGAGGAGACCGACGCGCTCGACGAGCACGTGTGGGTCCAGCCCGAGGACGACGGCGCGCGGTGGCTCGCCGGCGGGTCCTACCTCGCCGTCCGACGGATCAACATGGTCATCGAGACCTGGGACCGGCAGGGCCTGGCCGACCAGGAGGCGGTCATCGGCCGCACCAAGTCCTCGGGGGCCCCGCTGTCCGGCGGCGAGGAGCACGCCGACCCCGACTTCACGATGCCCGGTCGCGGCGGCCCGATCGTGCCCACGGACTCGCACGTCGCCGTCGTGCACCCCGACCACAACGACGGCGTGCGCATCCTGCGCCGGGGGTACAACTTCGTCGACGGGTCGACCGACCTCGGAACGCTCGACGCCGGCCTGTTCTTCCTCGCCTACGTGCGCGACCCCTCGACCCGCTTCATCCCGATGCAGACGGCGATGGCCAAGAACGACGCGATGATGGAGTACCTGAAGTTCACCGGCTCCGCGCTCTTCGCCGTGCCCCCGGGCGCTGGTGAGGGCGAGTACATCGGGCAGGCGCTCTTCGCGACGTCGTGACCCGGCCCGGGGCAACCCTCGAGCCGGCTCGTGCGTCTTGATCCATGACGCGGGCAACGCGGCCCCGTCGGACGAAGGGGGACTCTGATGACCACTCGCACGCACACCCGGATCCGTCTCGGGGTGAGCGCAGCGGCCGCGGCCCTGCTGCTCACCGCGCCCGCGGCCGCACCAGCGACCTCGGCCACCACCGCCTGCAGCACCACGTGGGGCTCGCTCGCCAAGGCCCGGGGCACGCACTACAGCCTCGGCACGCTCTCGGACGTCCGCTCCGGGCGGCACACGTGCTTCGACCGGCTCGTCGTCGACGTCGACCGGCCGCGCCGCTCGCTGTCCTACGACGTCCGCTACGTCCCGACCTTCTCCGAGGACGGCAGCGGCAAGGTCATCCCCCTTCGCGGTGGGGCCAAGCTGCAGGTCGTCGTGCGCACGCCGGCCTACGACGAGGACTTCGACCCGACCTACTCGCCGGCCGACCGCACGGAGCTCGTCGACACCTCGGGCTACCGCACCTTCCGCCAGGTGGCCTGGGGCGGGAGCTGGGAGGGCCAGTCCACGCTGGGCATCGGCACGCGGGCCCGCCTGCCCTTCAAGGTCACCGAGCTCGCCGGCCCCGGCGACCGCTCGCGTCTCGTCATCGACGTCGCGCACACCTGGTGACGCCTCCGGCCGGCCGCCGGACCGCCACGGGCCCGGTCACCCTCGCTCGGTGACCCGGAACTCGTGGATCTCGCGGCCGGCCGCACGGCCCTTGTCCTCGAAGCCCGCCGACGGGCGCCACGCGGGACGCTCACCCTCGACGACGGCCACCCGCGGGTGCTGCGCGAGCTGCTCGCGCACGTGCTCGGCATACCGCGCGTGGTCGGTGGCGACGAGCAGGTGGCCACCGGGCCGCAGTCGCTCGAGCACGAGGTCGAGGGTGTCCTGCTGGACGAAGCGCCGCTTGGCGTGGCGCGCCTTGGGCCACGGGTCGGGGAAGAAGAGGTGCACGGCCTCGAGCTGATCGCGGCCGACGCACTCGATGA
Organism: Janibacter sp. CX7; assembly: GCF_024362365.1. Classification (NCBI taxonomy): domain Bacteria; kingdom Bacillati; phylum Actinomycetota; class Actinomycetes; order Micrococcales; family Intrasporangiaceae; genus Janibacter; species Janibacter sp. CX7. The sequence goes on from NZ_CP101464.1 coordinate 2,141,345, forward strand.
GGTACTCCAGGGCATCGCCGCGGAAGGTCCGCACGTTGTCCAGCCCCTCGCGCTCGGCCTTCTCCATCAGCGTGGCCACGCCCGGCACGTGCACCTCGGCCGCGATGATCCCGTGCTCGGGGTGCTCGCGGGCGTAGGCCACCGCGGCCTCGCCGTAGCCGGACCCGATCTCGAGGACGACGGGCAGGTCTCGGCCGAAGATCTGGATCGGGTCCAGGGGCGTCGTCGGGACGGCGTAGCGCGGCAGGAGCCGCTCCATGAGCTCCTCGACCCGCGGCGACATCCGCCAGCGCGGGGTGAAGGTGCGCACGGTCGCCCGGTACCGGCCGTCCGCGGTGCGCGGGGTGTCGGTCAGGGGCAGCTTGTGCGGGTCGGGCTCGGAGGTCACGGCCGCAAGGATACGGCGCGGCGGCACCGTCAGATCGCCGACGCGGGACGAAGGGGGGTCAGTCGCGCCACACGAGGACGGCGGCGCGATCGTCCTCGACCCCGGCGCGGCCGCCGGCGACGAGCCGCTTGGCCAGACCCGAGAAGCCTTGCGCGACACGGGCCTCCGCCTGCCCGAGCATCCAGTCGATGCCGTCGTCGAGGTCGCGCTGGCGCGACTCGATGATGCCGTCGGTGTAGACGAGCAGCGCGTCGCCGCGCTGCAGGACTGTGTGGGCGGGGGTGTAGTGCGTGCCGGGCAGCAGGCCCAGGGCCGGGCCTCGCTGGTCGTCGAGCGCCGACCACCGGCCGCAGCCCGCGTCGTAGTGCATCGCCGGCGGGTGGCCGGCCGTGAAGACGAGGGTCTCGCCGGTCACGAGGTCCATGTGCACGTGCACGGCGGTGGCAAATCCCTCGTCCCAGCCGTCACGCTCGAGGAACTCGTTGGCCATCGGCAGGACCTCCTGCGGGGCGCTGCCGCCGATGACTCCCCCGATGGCGCCGGCGAGGACGAGCGCGCGGGTGCCGGCCTCCTGCCCCTTGCCGCTGACGTCGGCGAGGACCATCTCGAGGGTGTTGCCGCAGCGGCTCGTCGTCGCGACGTTGAAGTCGCCGGCGAAGGCGCTGCCGTGGGCGGTGGCGAAGGAGCGCTCGGCGTGCCAACCACGCGGCAGGGTCGGGATCGCGCCCATGCCGTGCAGTCGCGAGCGCAGGTCGCCGAGCATGCGGTCACCGGCGAAGGCGGCGACGCCGTGGCTGGAGCGCGAGGCGGCGATGGCGTACATCAGGCCGAGCGAGAGCAGCAGGGGAAGGTGCCGGGCCACCCCTTCGCCCGAGGCGACCGTCGACCACAGGAGGTAGGCGAGGACGAGCGCGAAGACGACGCGGACCTGGCCGATCGGGCAGAGGGTGGCCGCGAGCAGGCACGGCGGCACGAGCGCGACGAGCGGGACCGCCTCCGGCCAGACGACGTGGGCGGCCGCGACGATCACGACGGCGGCGACGACACCGACAACGAGAGGGGTGCTGCTGGTCGATGACATCGCCCACGACGGCTGGCGTCGCTCGGACCACAGGGTCCGGCTGGGCAGGATGGCGGACAAACGTCTTCTCCCCGGTCGTTCGTCACGGCCCCGTCCGGGACCGTTGACCGCACCCTAGGCGCCGATTCGCCTGTCTGTGAAGGGTTGTGACCAATCAGAGACCCGCCGCACACACCGTGCGACGGGTCTCTGGTGCTATGGGATCCGCGGTCAGGGCAGGGGCGGGACCGTGCCGTCGGCCTCGAAGGCGCTCACCATGTCGATGCGGCGCTGGTGGCGCTCCTCGCCGGTGAAGTCGGTGGCGAGGAAGACGCGGACCATCTCCTTGGCCTCCTCGACCGACTGCATGCGGCCACCCATCGACAGCACCTGGGCGTCGTTGTGCTCGCGGGCCAGGCGGGCCAGCTCGGCGTTGTAGCACAGGGCCGCTCGGATGCCGGCGACCTTGTTGGCCGCCATCTGCTCGCCGTTGCCGGAACCACCGAGGACGATGCCGCGGCTGCCCGGGTCGGCCGCGACGGCCTGGGCTGCACGGATGACGAAGACCGGGTAGTCGTCGAGGGCGTCGTAGGCGAAGGGCCCGTGGTCGGTGACCTCGTGGCCCTCGTCGGCGAGGAAGGTGAGCAGCTCCTGGTGGAGCTCGAAGGCGGCGTGGTCGCCGCCGATGTGGACGCGCAAGGAAGTGCCTCTCAGTCGAAGATCGGGTCGCGGGTGCGGGAGCGCTTGAGCTCGAAGAAGCCGTCGGTGCCGGCGACGAGGACGCAGCCGTCCCACAGTCGGCCGGCGGCCTCGCCCTTGGGCGCCGGCGAGACGACCGGGCCGAAGAAGGCGGTGTCCGCCACGGAGATCACGGGCGTGCCCACGTCGTCGCCGACGAGGGCGATGGCGCGGTCGTGGCTCTCGCGCAGGAAGGCGTCGTGCTCGTCGGTGTCGGCGGCCTCGATGAGCTCGGCCGGCAGGCCGACCTCGGCGAGCGCGGCGGCCGTGGCGGCGACGAGGTCGCGCTCGCCACCGAGGTGCAGGCGGGTCCCGATGGCGTCGTAGAGCGGCTTGGTCACCTCGTCGCCGTGCGCCTTGCGCGCGGCGGCGATGACCCGGACCGGGGCCCAGCCACGGTCCATCATCTCGCGGTACTCGTCGGGGAGGTCACGCCCTTCGTTGAGGACCGACAGGCTCATCTGCGACCAGGTGACCTCCAGGTCACGCACTTGCTCGACCTCCATGAGCCACCGGCTCGTCATCCAGGCCCAAGGGCACAGCGGGTCGAACCACATCTCCACGGTCTGCGTCATGGCGCCATCGTCTCAGACCTGTCGTCGTGCTGTGACAGCATGGCGCCAAAACGTCCCACGCGAAGGAGCAGCACGTGCCCGGGAAGAACCTCACCCGTGAGGAGGCCGCGGAGCGCGCGGCCCTCGTCACGGTCGACAGCCACGAGATCACGCTCGACCTGACGACCTCGGAGACGACCTTCGCGACGACGAGCACCATCCGCTTCAGCGCGAAGGGGGGCGCCTCCACCTTCGTCGACTTCATCGGCGAGTCCGTGGAGGGCGTCGAGCTCAACGGCACCCAGCTTGACGCCGCGGCGATCTTCGCCGACCACCGGATCCGCCTCGACGACCTCGCCGAGGACAACGTCGTGACGATCGCGGCGACCGGTCGCTACATGAACACCGGCGAGGGCCTGCACCGCTTCGTCGACCCGGTCGACGGCGAGGTCTACCTCTACACGCAGTTCGAGGTGCCCGACAGCCGCCGCATGTACCCCGTCTTCGAGCAGCCGGACCTCAAGGCGAGCTTCACGCTGACCGTCACCGCGCCGGCCCACTGGCAGGTCATCGGCAACTCCCCCACCCCCGAGCCGACCCCCGTCGAGGGTCAGGAGGGCGTGGCGACCTGGGCCTTCGCCCCGACCGAGCGGATGAGCAGCTACATCACCGCGCTCGTCGCCGGCCCCTACGACGTCGTGCGCGACTCGCTCACCTCGCGGGACAAGGAGGTGCCCCTGGGCATCTTCTGCCGCAAGTCGCTCACGCAGTACCTCGACGCCGACAACCTCTTCGCCCTGACCAAGGCGGGCTTCGCCTTCTTCGAGGAGGAGTTCGACCACGCCTACCCCTTCACGAAGTACGACCAGGTCTTCACGCCGGAGTACAACATGGGCGCGATGGAGAACGCCGGGTGCGTGACCTTCCACGAGATGTACGTCTTCCGCTCGAAGGTGCCCGACGCCCTCGTCGAGCGCCGCGCCCTCACCGTGCTGCACGAGCTGGCCCACATGTGGTTCGGCAACCTCGTGACGATGAAGTGGTGGAACGACCTGTGGCTCAACGAGTCCTTCGCCGAGTGGGCCTCGACGACCTGCCAGGCCGAGGCGACCGAGTGGGCCGACGCGTGGACGACCTTCTGCACCCACGAGAAGGCCTGGGCCTACCGCCAGGACCAGCTGAGCTCGACCCACCCGATCGTCGCCCCGATCCGCGACCTCGCCGACGTCGAGGTCAACTTCGACGGCATCACCTATGCCAAGGGCGCGTCGGTGCTCAAGCAGCTCGTCGCCTATGTCGGGCGTGAGCCCTTCCGCGACGGCCTGCGCGCCTACTTCGCCAAGCACGCGTGGGGCAACACCACGCTCGATGACCTGCTCGACGAGCTCGAGGCCACCTCGGGTCGCGATCTGCGCTCTTGGTCGAAGCTGTGGCTCGAGACGGCGGGCGTCAACACCCTTCGCCCGCAGGTCGAGGTCGACGACCGCGGCCACTACGTCGACGCGGTCATCGAGCAGAGCTTCGCCGAGGGCTTCGAGACGATCCGCCCGCACCGCCTCGCCGTGGGTCTCTACGACCTCGTCGACGGCACGCTGCAGCGCCGCGAGCGCATCGAGGTCGACGTCGACAGCGAGCGCACCCCGCTCCCCCAGCTCGTCGGTCAGCGCCAGCCCGACCTGCTGCTGCTCAACGACGACGACCTGACCTACGCCAAGCTGCGCCTCGACGAGCGTTCCCTCGCAACGCTGCTCGCCCACCCGACGGCCTTCGAGGACTCGCTGCCGGCGTCGCTGGCGCTGGCCTCGGCCTGGGACATGACGCGTGACGCCGAGATGCCGGCGAGCGACTACGTCGAGCTCGTCCTGCCCGTGCTCGACGGGCTGTCCGACTCGACCCTGCTGCGCACGCTCGTCGCCCAGGTCAGCACCGCCGTGCTCACCTACTCCGCGCCCGAGCACCGCGAGCAGCTGCGCCAGCAGGTCGTCACGCACCTGGCCGCCCTGGCGCAGCGCGCCGCTCCGGGCAGCGACGCCCAGCTCCAGCTCGTCACCGGCCACGCCAACCTCCTGGCCCCCGGCGACGACACGACGTGGGTCGCCGGCCTGCTCGACGGCAGCACGACGCTCGAGGGCCTGGCGGTCGACACCGACATGCGGTGGACCCTGCTCACCGGCCTGGCCGCGGCCGGGGTCGCCGACGCCGATGCCGTGGCCACGGAGGCCCAAGGGGACAACACCGCCACCGGTCGCGAGCGCGCGGCCCGGGCCGCGGCGAGCATCCCCACGGCCGAGGCCAAGGAGGCCGCGTGGCAGGCCGGCGTCGTCGCCACCGACACGCCCAACTCCGTCGTCGACGCCCACGCGCTCGGCTTCGGCCGCACCGGCGACACGGCGCTGCTCACCCCCTTCGTCCAGCGCTACCACGAGGCGCTGGAGCAGGTCTGGTCCGAGCGGACCCACGCCATCGCCGAGGGCATCGTCATCGGCTTCTACCCGATGGCGCTGGCGGGGCCCGAGCTGCTCACCGCGACCCAGACGTGGCTCGACGAGCATGCCTCCGCCCCGGCCGGCCTGCGGCGCACCGTCGCCGAGAGCCGCGACACGGTGGCGCGTGCAGTTGCTGCTCAGGAGCGTGACGCAGACTCCGTCGGATGATCGACGTGCCCCACCCGCTTGCCATCGACCTCACCTGGGAGTCCGCCCTCGACTGGGTCCTCGGTGCGCCCCTGCAGATTCTCGTCACGGTCGTCGTCGCCTTCCTCGGCCGGTGGCTCGCCCACCGGGCGATCACCAAAGCGGTCGACGCGTCGATCGCCCGCAGCGAGGCCAGCCGCGCCAAGCGTGAGCGCAGCAGCGGGATCCCCGCGTCCGCCGCCAAGGAGCGTTATCGCCAGCGAACGCTGACGATGGGCTCGCTGCTGCGCAGCATCGCGACCTTCGCCATCGCCGTCATCACCGTGCTCACCGTGATGTCGCTCCTCGGGATCCCGCTCGCGCCGCTGCTGGCCTCCGCCGGAGTCGGTGGTGTCGCGCTCGGCTTCGGCGCGCAGGCCCTGGTCAAGGACTTCCTCTCCGGGATCTTCATGATCCTCGAGGACCAGTACGGCGTGGGCGACCTCATCGACACCGGCGAGGCCGTCGGCACCGTCGAGGAAGTGACGCTGCGCGTCACCCGGCTGCGCGACCCCGATGGCGTCGTGTGGTACGTCCGCAACGGCGAGATCATCCGGATCGGCAACCGCAGCCAGGGCTGGTCGACGGTCCTCGTCGACATCCCCTTCAGCTACCGCGAGGACATCGAGCGAGTCCTGGGGATCATCCGCGACACCGTCGGGCAGATCGACGACGACCCGCACTGGCACGAGGTGCTGCGCGAGGACCTCCAGGTCCTCGGCGTCGAGTCGATCACCGGCGGCACGGTCACCGTGCGCGTCCTCGCCCGCTGCGCCCCCGACGAGAACTGGGGCATCCAGCGCGAGATCCGACGGCGGGTCAAGGAGACCTTCGACCGCGAGGGCATCGCGGGTCCCCCGATCCCGATGTCCGGTGGTGGGCACCAGATCTGAGTAGGGTCGACACCACCGACGAAGGGGGAGGCTCATGACCGCGTGCTACTCGTGCGGACGCAGGATCCAGGGCAAGGTCTACAGGTCGACGATCGGCAAGCCGGCCTGCCGGGGTTGCAGCAACCTGCAGGTCGGTGCGGTCATCGGGACCGCGTCCGGCGCATCGACGGGCGAGACCCTCGGGCTGATCCACATCCTCAACTCGTGGCGTACGGGCACGAAGAAGAGCAAGGCCCGCGACGAGGCCGACACCCGGCCGCTCGTCGAGATGCCGTGGAAGCGTCCCCGCCGCAAGGACGAGGGCGACGCCTGACACACTGACGGGCATGTTCGCCCAGCCCGGAGACAGCTTCTACGAGCAGGTCGGAGGTCACGAGACCTTCGTGCGCCTGGTGCGCGCCTTCTACGAGGGTGTGGCCCAGGACGAGCCGCTGCGCGCGCTCTACCCGGAGGAGGACCTCGGCCCCGCCGAGGTGCGCCTGCGGATGTTCCTCGAGCAGTACTTCGGCGGCCCCGGCACCTACAGCCAGGAGCGTGGTCACCCGCGCCTGCGGATGCGGCACGTGCCCTATGCCGTGACCCCCGACATGCGCGACCGGTGGATGCAGCACATGCTCGCCGCGATGGACACGCTCGACCTGCCCGAGTCGCACGACTCGGCCATGCGTGACTACTTCCGGCGGGCGGCGGACATGCTCGTCAACTCCGACGAGGACGGGCAGCGACTGTGACGACCGGACCGACCCCCTTCGACCGCACCGTCGGGCTGCACACCCCCGACCCGGCGGACGCCCCGTGGTGGCGCGATGCCGTCATCTACCAGGTGTACCCGCGCTCGTGGGCCGACGCCTCGGGCGACGGTGTCGGTGACCTGCCGGGCATCACCTCGCGGCTGGAGCACCTGCGTGACCTCGGCGTCGACGCGGTGTGGCTCTCCCCCTTCTACCGCTCGCCGCAGCGCGACGCCGGTTACGACGTCGCCGACCACCGTGACGTCGACCCGCTCTTCGGGACCCTCGACGACGCCGACGCCATGATCGCCCGGGCCCACGAGCTCGGCCTGCGCGTCGTCGTCGACCTCGTGCCCAACCACACCTCCTCCGACCACCCGTGGTTCCAGGCGGCACTGGGCTCCGGGCCGGGCAGCCCCGAGCGCGAGCGCTACGTCTTCCGTGACGGCCTCGGCGATGACGGGTCGCAGCCGCCGACCGACTGGCTGGCCAACTTCGGGGGCGGCGCCTGGACGCGTGTCACCGAGCCCGACGGCACGCCCGGACAGTGGTACCTCCACCTCTTCGACCCGAGCCAGCCGGACCTCGACTGGACCAACCCGCAGGTGCGCGAGGACTTCGAGACGACGCTGCGCTTCTGGCTCGACCGGGGGGTCGACGGATTCCGCGTCGACGTCGCCCACGGGCTGGTCAAGGACCCGACCTTCCCGCCCTTCGGCAAGCACCCCGGCGGGCTCATGGAGGTCACCCACGAGGCGCCCTACTGGGACCAGGACGGCGTCCACGAGATCTACCGCGCCTGGCGCGAGCTGCTCGACTCCTACGGCGAGCCCGCCCGCATCATGTGCGCCGAGGCGTGGGTCGCGCCGGCGGACCGCGCCGCCCGCTACGTGCGTCCCGACGAGTTCCACCAGGCCTTCAACTTCGACTTCCTCGAGACGACCTGGCGGGCGGCCGACCTGCGCACGGTCGTGCGTCGCTCGCTCGAGGCCAACGACTCGGTCGGCGCGCCGTCGACGTGGGTGCTCAGCAACCACGACGTGCTGCGCCACGCCAGCCGCTTCGGCCTGCCCGTCGGCCAGCCGCGTCCCAACGGCATCGGCGCCGACGACCCCCAGCCGGACGCCGAGGTGGGGCTGCGCCGGGCGCGGGCGGCCACGACGCTCATGCTCGCGCTGCCCGGCGGCGCCTACGTCTACCAGGGCGAGGAGCTCGGGCTCCCGGAGCACACCAGCCTCCCCGACGCAGTCCGCCAGGACCCGACCTTCGCCCGCACCGGAGGGCTCGAGCTCGGTCGTGACGGCTGCCGCGTGCCGATGGCGTGGGAGCAAGGGGCGCCGGCACTGGGCTTCTCCCCCACCGGCGCCGCGTGGCTGCCGCAGCCGCCCGCCTACTCCGACCTCGCCGTCGACGCGCAGACCGGCGTCGCGGGCTCGACCCTCGAGCTCTACCGCTCGCTGCTCGCGCTGCGGCGCGAGCGCCGGCTCGGCCTCGCCGGGCTCGAGGAGGTCGAGGGCCTGGGCGAGGACGTCGTCGGCTACGTCGCGACCTCACCCGACAGCACGCGCACCCTCGTCGTGGCCAACCTCGGCACCGAGCCGGTGGCGCTGCCCGAGGGCGCCCGGCTGCTCGTCGCATCCGGCGACCTCGACGACGGCCGGGTGCCGACGGACACCGCGGTGTGGGCGGACCTGGCCTGATGGCCGACATCCTGCTGCTCCACTCCGCGCTCGGGCTGCGGCCGGGGGTGCACGCCTTCGCCGACCGCCTGCGCGCGCTCGGCCACGAGGTCGTCGTGCCCGACTACTACGAGGGGCACGTCTTCGAGCAGGAGGCCCCCGGCATCGCGCACCGCGACGCCCACCCCGAGTACTTCGAGGCGGTCCGCGAGCTCGCGGCGCAGCTGCCGCCGGAGACGGCCCTGATCGGCATGTCGCTCGGGTCCTTCTTCGCCCAGCGGCTGGCCGCGCGCAGGCCCCGCGCCCGGGCGGCGATCCTCATGCACTCGGTCGCCGCGCCCCGACACGACTGGTCGGGCGTGCCCGTCCAGGTCCACCGGCGCGAGGACGACCCGTGGATCGCCCCGGGTGACGTCGTCGTGCTCGGCGCCGCGGTCGAGGCGAGCGGGGCCCCCTTCGAGGACCACGTGACGCCCGGTCGCGGGCACCTCTTCGCCGACCCCGACCTGCCCGGCTACGACGTGGCGGCGACCGGCGCGACGGTCGAGCGGATCGACGCCTTCCTCCGCTGAGGACGGTCAGCTCGGGGGTGGTGCGCTGTCGGCGGACCGCACTAGCGTCGCCACCATGGCTCTGACCCTCGGCATGATCACGACCGACACGACCGATGCCGCCGCCCTGGCCACCTGGTGGGCCGAGCAGACCGGCGGCGAGGTCGTCGAGACCAACGACGGCTGGTTCGTCACCGTGCAGCTGCCCGGCGGGCCGCTGCTCGCCTTCCAGCGGGTCGACGACCCGACACCCGGCAAGAACCGGCTGCACCTCGACCTCGGTGCGCCCGACCTCGATGCCGAGGTCGAGCGGCTCACCGGCGTGGGCGCAACGGTCGTCGCGCAGCGGCAGATGGGCGACTTCCGCTGGGTGACGATGGCCGACCCGGACGGCAACGAGTTCTGCGTCGCCAACCACTGACGGGCGCGCGTACGGTGAGCGGGTGAGGCCCGCGCGCGACTACGCATACTTCAGCGACGAGACCCCCATCGCCCTCGCCCACCGGGGCGGGTCGACCTTCGAGCCCAACCTCGGTCGTGAGAACACCGTCCACGCCTTCCACCAGGCGGTCGACATGGGCTACCGCTACCTCGAGACCGACGTGCACGCGACGGCCGACGGTCGGCTCGTCGCCTTCCACGACGAGGTCCTCGACCGGGTGACGGACGCGCAGGGAGCCATCGCCGGGCTGCCGTGGGCGCAGGTGTCGCAGGCGCGGATCCACGGGATCGACGCCGTGCCCCTGATGGACGAGCTCTTCGAGACCTTCCCCGAGGCGCGCTTCAACATCGACGTCAAGGCCGACGGCGCGGTCGTCCCGCTCGTCGAGGCGATCCGACGACACGACGCCGTCGAGCGGGTGTGCATCGGGTCCTTCAGCGACGCGCGGCTGCGTCGGGTGCGCCGCGCGCTCGGCCCCGACCTCGCGACGTCTGCCGGCCCGGTCGGCGTCGCCTCGCTCCGGCTGCTCCCGGGGGTGCTCTCCCGGCTCGTCCACTCCCCCGCCCAGGCGCTGCAGATCCCTGTCACCCACGCCGTCGGGCCGAGGTCGGTGACGGTCGTCGTGCCCCGGCTGGTCGAGGTGGCGCACCGGCTGGGCAAGCAGGTGCACGTGTGGACGATCGACGACGCCGACGAGATGCATCGCCTGCTCGACCTCGGCGTCGACGGCATCGTCACCGACCGGATCGACACCCTGCGGGACGTGCTCGCGGAGCGGGGTCACCCCCTTCGCCGGTAGTCGCGGCAGGTCAGGACTGCAGCGCGGCGAGGACCTGCTCGACGGCGGTGGGACGCCCGGCGACGCTCCACACGTGCCCACGGACCTGGACCTGCTCGGCCCGGCCGCCGACGGCCGTGACGAGCGCGGCGCCGGGCAGCCAGTCCCACTCGGGCACCGCCTGCTGGGCCCAGACGCCGATGCGGCCGGCGGCGACCGCGGCGAGGTCGCACGAGCCGGAGCCGAACATGCGGACCGTCGCCGCGCCCTCGATCGCGGCCAGCCAGGGCTCGCGCAGCGTGGCGTCGGGCAGGCGCGCGGGGTGGAGATAGGTCGCCATGGCGACCTCGGCCAGGGGCAGGTCGGCGAGTTCGCCGACGGGTGAGCCGTTGAGCGCCGTCGGCAGGTCGCGACCACCGAGCCACGCCTCGTCGACGGCAGGTTGGTGCACGGCCCCGAGAGCCAGCCCGGCGTGGTCGCGCAGCGCGAGCGCGCTGCACCAGGTGCCCAGGCCGGAGAGGAAGTTGTAGGTCCCGTCGACGGGGTCGATGACCCACGTGCGACCGGAGCGGCTCTCGGCCTCGGCCCCCTCCTCGCCGACGATCCCGTCGTCGGGACGCAGCCGGGCCAGCGTGCCGGCGACGAGCTCCTCGGCGGCGTGGTCGGCCGCCGTGACGACATCGGAGATCGACGTCTTGTGCTGTGCCTGCAGCCCCTCGGTGCGCATGCGCGCGGCGAGCCGCGCCGCGTCACGGGCCAGCGCTGCGGCCAGCGCGGCGTCGTCGAGGTCGGTGAGGTGGTCGAGGTCAGTGAGATGGTCGTCCACGCGCCCCACACTATGCGTCAGCGGGTGAGCACGAAGCCGCGGTCGGTCGCCACCCGCGTCCACGGCCCGATCGTGTGCACCTGAGCCTGCGCGCCGGCCTCCGGCCGCAGGAAGCCCAGTGCGTGCAGGCCGAAGGCGGTGCCCGCCGGGACCGGCGGGACGGTGGCGGTCGACCTGCCCCACACCCGCGAGCGCAGGTCGCCGACGGCTGACGCACCGGAGCCTTCCGGAGCCCCCTGGGCGACCTCGGCGATCCCCTCCCGGGCGACGGCCAGCAGGTCGGTGTCGGCGACGAGCCCGACGGGCTCCCAGCCCGAGCGGGGCGGGGTGAGCGCACGCCAGGTCGGCTGCGAGGTGACCGGCGGCGCCTCGAGCTGGGTCCTGCCCCGGGCGAGGCGATCGGTCACGGCCGCGATGGGGACGCAGGTGTCCCACGTGGCCGGCTCCGCCAGGGCGCAGGTCCGCAGGCCGAGGACGAGGCCGCTGCTGCCGAGCCCGCGGCCCGGCAGCACGCAGGTCCAGGCGGCGAGGACGGACCCGACCGCCTGGAGCCGGACGTCGCCCTCGTCGTCGAGGCGCTTGGCCCGGGTCAGATAGGTCACGAGGTCGGCCGCGGTCTGCTCGTCGGCGAGGCGAAGGGGGGTCATCGCCGGCGCCGCATCGGCACCGGGTCGCCGAGCCCCGCGCGCAGCGCGTCGCGCTCCTCATCGGTGAGTCGACGGGCGCTCTGCGCCGCGACGTCGAAGGCGACGAGCGTCGACTCCGCGCGGGCGAAGACGGCCTCCTCGTCGCGGATCGTGTAGCCCATGTCCCAGCTGGCACCGCCGAGCGAGGTCACCCACATGTCGACGAGGACCGGCTCCGGGCGGTAGACGAGCTGCTCGAGGAACTCGATCTCCTGCCGGGCGAGGAGCACCCCCGAGCGGAGCATGCTGTCGCCGCCGCTGGCGTGGAACCACTCGCCGAAGGCCCGGATGCGGGCCTCCTCGAGCAGCCGGTGGTACTGCACGTTGTTGACGTGGCCGTAGGCGTCCATGTCGCCCCAGCGCAGGGAGATCTCGGCCGTGAAGGCCCGCGGCTCGATGGTCTCGCTCGTCATGTCCACATCCTCGCACCGGCAGGGGCGCTCGTCCCCAGCCGTCCCGACGCTCGGGCGTCGTCGGACCGCTCGCCTACGGTGGAGGCCATGACCACCTCACCCGCCAGCACCCTGGCCGCCGACGCCACCGCCGTCCTGCGCCGCCTCGTCGGCCGTGACGACGTCGACTTCCGCGACGGGCAGCTCGAGGCGATCGAGGCGCTCGTCGGGGAGGGGCGCCGCGTGCTCGTCGTGCAGCGCACCGGGTGGGGCAAGTCGGCCGTCTACTTCGTCGCCTCCCGGCTCCAGCGGGCGCGGGGCGCCGGGCCGGCGCTCATCGTCTCGCCTCTGCTCGCGCTCATGCGTGACCAGATCGCCGCGGCCGAGCGGGCCGGCGTGCGCGCGGTGTCGATGAACTCCGCCAACGCGCAGGAGTGGGACGACGTTCGCGGGCGGCTGGCCCGCGACGAGGTCGACGTCCTGCTCGTGAGCCCGGAGCGTCTCAACAACCCACGGTTTCGGGCCGAGCAGCTGCCCGACCTCACCCGCCGGTGCGGCCTGCTCGTCGTCGACGAGGCGCACTGCGTGAGCGACTGGGGCCACGACTTCCGACCCGACTACCGCCGGATCAAGGACCTGCTCGGCGAGCTGCCGCAGGGCACGCCGGTGCTCGCGACGACCGCCACGGCCAACGAGCGCGTCGTCCACGACGTCGCCGAGCAGCTCGCCGCCGGCGCCGAGAGCGAGGTGCTGACCGTCCGGGGCCCGCTCGCGCGCGACAGCCTGCGGCTGGCCGTGCTCCCCCGGGCCGGCATGGACCGCCACCTCGCCTGGCTCGCGACCCACCTGGGCCAGCTCGAGGGCAGCGGCATCGTCTACACCCTCACCGTGAGCGCGGCCGAGGACGTCGCCGCCGCACTGCAGTCCGCGGGCCACGAGGTCGCCGCCTACACCGGCCGCTCCGACGCCGAGGAGCGGGCGGCGATGGAGGAGGCGCTGCGGCACAACCGGGTCAAAGCCCTCGTGGCGACGAGCGCGCTGGGCATGGGCTTCGACAAGCCGGACCTCGGCTTCGTCGTCCACCTCGGGGCGCCCTCCTCCCCCGTCGCCTACTACCAGCAGGTCGGTCGTGCGGGCCGCGCCACGGAGCGGGCCGACGTGGTCCTGCTGCCCGGGCACGACGACGTGTCGATCTGGAAGCACTTCGCCTCGGCGTCGATGCCCCGCGAGGACCAGGCCGCGGCCGTCATCACCGCGCTCGCCGAGGCGGGGCGTCCCCTGTCGACGGCCGCCCTCGAGACGATCGTCGACATCCGGCGCACCCGGCTGGAGCTGCTGCTCAAGGTGCTCGACGTCGACGGCGCCGTACAGAGGGTGAGCGGTGGCTGGATCGGCACCGGGCAGCCATGGGTCTACGACGCGGAGCGCTACGAGCGGGTCGCCGCGGCGCGTGAGGCCGAGCAGCAGCACATGCTCGACTACATCTCGACCCCCGACTGCCGCATGGCCTTCCTCCAGCGCACCCTCGACGACCCGACCGCCCACGACTGCGGCCGCTGCGACCGGTGCGCGAGCGCGTGGATCGACGCCGAGGTCGGCGACGACGCGCTCGGCTCGGCGCGCTCCACCCTCGACCGCGCGGGCGTCGACCTCGACCCCCGCGCCCAGTGGCCGACCGGCATGGACCGGCTCGGGGTCCCGGTCAAGGGCAAGATCCCGCCCGCGGAGGCCATGTCCCAGGGCCGCGCCCTCGCCCGCGTCACCGACCTGGGCTGGGGCCCCCGGGTGCGTGAGCTCCTCGCGACCGACCAGCCGGTGCCCGAGGGTGCCGTGCGCGCCTGCGTCCGGGTGCTCGCCGAGTGGGGCTGGCAGACGCGCCCGGTCGGCATCGTCACGGTGCCCTCCCGCTCCCGTCCGACCCTCGTCACCTCGCTCGCCGAGCAGCTCGGCCAGATCGGGCGGCTGCCGGTGCTCGGCGCTCTCGACCTCGCCGAGGGCGGACCCGTCGGCGAGCCCGGGGGCAACTCCGCCTACCGCCTGAGCAATGTCTGGGAGCGGCTGGTCGTCGGCCCGGACCTCGCGGGGGCCCTGTCGTCCGTCGCGGGGCCGGTGCTGCTCGTCGACGACGTGGCCCACTCCCGGTGGACGCTCACCGTCGCCGCCCGGGCACTGCGCCGCGCCGGGGTCGACGAGGTCCTCCCCTTCGTCCTGGGGCTGGACGGCTGAGTAGGCTCACGACGTCCACCCCGAGCGAGGAGCAGCATGGCCGACGAGTCGATCGAGCACGCCCAGCGCGTTGCCCTGAGCACCGCCCTGTCCACGCTCGACCTCGAGGAGGTCGGCCACGCGACGATCCGCGTCGAGGGTCCTGAGGGGGTCGGCGAGCTCGGCGCCAGCTCGGCCGACGTCTACGAGGGTGAGAGCATCGCGATGCCGCACGGACGGGTCTTCGGCGGGCAGGTCCTCGCCCAGGCCCTCGTCGCGGCCGGCCGCACGGTCAACGACGAGCTGCCGCACCGCATGCCGCACTCGCTGCACGCCTACTTCATGCGTCCGGGCGACTCGAGCCTGCCGATCCGCTTCGCCGTCGAGCGGATGCGCGACGGGCGCTCCTTCTCGACCCGCCGGGTCCACGCGCTCCAGCACGGCCGTCCGATCCTGTCGATGACCGCGTCCTTCCAGGACCCCTCCGACGGTCTCGACCACCACCTGCCGATGCCCGACGTCCCCGGGCCCGACGAGCTGGTGTCGGTCTCGGACAAGTACGCCGGCGTCGATCACCCGCGGGCGAAGTACATCACCACGCGACCCGTCGACCACCGCTATGTCGACGGCGACATCCTCGCGGTCCCCGCGCCCGACCACGAGGGCCGCCAGCGGGTGTGGTTCCGCACCGTCGCCCAGCTGCCGCACGACCAGCTGACCCGCTGTGCGGTCCTGGCCTTCGCCTCCGACTACACGCCGATCGACGTGATGCTGCGGGCCCACGGGCTGTCCTGGACCCAGCCCGGCCTGACCCCGGCGACGATCGACCACACGATCTGGTTCCACCGCCCCGTCGACCCCGGCGAGTGGCTGCTCTACGAGCAGGAGTCGCCCTCCACGCGCTCCGGCCGCGGGCTCATGGTGGGCAAGGTCTACACCGAGACGGGTGTCCTCGTCGCGACGATCGCCCAGGAGGCGATGGTCCGCATCAAGCAGCGTCCCGGCGCCCAGACCGCTGGCCCGTGACAGGGTGACGGTCTCGGCATGACGCTCCCCCCGCTCGTCTCTCCCGGGCCGGCCCTCACGGCCGACCAGGTGGCCCGCTACTCGCGCCACCTGCTCATGCCTGCCATCGGCGAAGGGGGTCAACGTCGCCTCCTCGCCGCCCGCATCGCCATCGTCGGCGCGGGGGGCCTGGGCTCCCCTTCGCTCCTCTACCTCGCCGCCGCGGGCGTCGGGTCGATCACCCTGATCGACGACGACGTCGTCGAGGAGTCCAACCTGCAGCGGCAGGTGCTGCACTCCGCCGACGACATCGGGCGGGCCAAGACCGACAGCGCCGTCGAGCGGCTGCGCGCGCTCAACCCCGACGTGGCGGTCACCCCGGTCGACCGGAGGCTCGACCCGACGAACGCCCGGGAGATCCTCGCCGGTCACGACCTCGTCCTCGACGGGAGCGACAGCTTCGACACGCGCTATGCCGTCGCCGACGCCTGCGATGCCCTCGGGCTGCCGCTCGTCTGGGCCGCGGTCTTGCGCACCGAGGCCCACGTCACCGTCTTCTGGACCGCGGCCCCCGAGGGCGTCCCCGCGCCGGGGTTGCGCGACCTCTTCCCCGTGCCGCCCGCACCCGGCAGCGTGCCCGCCTGCGGCGACGCCGGTGTGCTCGGCCCGCTCGTCGGGCAGATCGGCTCGATGATGGCGACGGAGGCGATCAAGCTCATCACCGGCTGCGGCGAGCCCCTGCTGGGACGGCTCCTCTTCGTGGACGTGCTCACCGCCACCCAGCGGGAGATCCCGCTCCTGCCCCGGCACGACCGCCCGCGCCGCGCCCCTGCGTCGTCGCCCACCGACGCCGCCACCGACGTCGAGGAGTCGACGCCCACCGACGTCGAGCACGTCTCCCCCGCCGAGCTGGCCGCTCGCCTCGCCGGGGGCGAGGCCCCCTTCGTCATCGACGTGCGCGACGCCCACGAGCTGGCCGAGGGCACTGTCGCCGGAGCCGTGCACATCCCGGTGGCCGACCTGCTCTCCGACCCCGCCTCGACCCGCGACGTCCCGAGCGACCGCGAGGTCGTGCTCGTCTGCCGTGCCGGTCCCCGCGCCCGGCTCGCCGCCGCTGCGCTGCGGGCGCGGGGTCACGAGCGCCTGCTCGTCCTCGATGGTGGGATGCTCACGTGGCCCGACCCCGTGCCGCACGAGGAGACGACATGACGACGCAGCGCCTGCTGCTCACCGTCGAGGAGTACCTCGACGAGCTGCTCACCGACCTGCTCGCCGGGGCGGGCCCCATCGCGCAGACCGAGACGGTGCCCCTGACCGAGGCACTCGGCCGCGTGCTCGCCGAGCCGGTGACCGCGCGCGGCGACGTGCCGGCCTTCGCCAACTCGGCGATGGACGGCTATGCCGTGCGGCTGGCGGACCTGACGAGCCTGCCGGCCACCCTGCGGGTCGTCGGCGACGTGCCCGCCGGGTCGCCCGACGACCCGGCGATCGCCCCGGGCGAGTGCGTCCGGATCATGACCGGCGCCCCGCTGCCCACCGACGCCGACACCGTCGTGCCGGTCGAGCGGACCGACGCGGGCACGGACGTGGTCCGCATCGACGAGGTCGGCGAGCGCGGGGCACACGTGCGCGGCGCCGGCGAGGACGTGCGCGGCGGTCAGACGATCGCCGGCGCCGGCACGACCGTCACCGCCCGCGTCCTCGGGTCGCTCGCGGCCGCCGGCGCCGGCTCGGTCCTCGTGCGGCGACGGCCGGTCGTCGCCGTCGCCGCGACCGGCGACGAGCTGGTCTCCCCCGGCGGTGAGCTCGCGCGCGGGCAGATCTTCGAGTCCAACGGCACCCACCTGACGGCCACCCTCACCGAGCTCGGTGCCGACGTGCGCGCCACGCAGGTGCTCGCCGACGACGCCGAGGACTTCGTCGCCGGCCTCGACGCGCTCACCGAGGGGGCCGACCTCGTCCTGCTCACCGGCGGGGTGAGCGTCGGCGACTTCGACGTCTCGCGGATCGTCCTCGAGCGCGACGCCGGCGGTACGTTCCGCCACGTGCGGATGCAGCCCGGCAAGCCGCAGGGGTGGGCCCGCTGGCGTGGTGTCCCGGTGCTGGCGCTGCCGGGCAACCCCATGAGCACGGCGATCAGCTTCGAGGTCTTCGGCCGGCCGCTCGTCGACCACCTGCTCGGTCGCACGCCGGTGGCCGGCCCGACCACGGCAGTCGCCGGGTCCGGCTGGCGCTCCCCCGCCGGTCGTCGTCAGCACGTGCCCGTGCACCTGACGAGCGACGAGACCGGTCGCCTCGTCGCCACCCCGACCCACCGACGTGGCTCGGCATCGCACCTCGTGACCTCCCTGGCCGGCGCCGACGCGCTGGCCGTCGTGGCCGAGGACACCGACACCGTCACGCCCGGCGACCTCCTCGAGATCAGGAGCCTGTAGATGGAGCACCCGCTGACCCACCTCGACGAGTCCGGCCGCGCCCGGATGGTCGACGTGACCGACAAGCAGCCGACCGTGCGCGCTGCCACCGCTGCCGGTCGCGTCGTCACCTCCCCCGAGACCGTCGCGCTGCTGCGGGACGGCGCCGTGCCGAAGGGGACGTGCTCGCCGTCGCGCGCATCGCCGGCATCCAGGCGGCGAAGAAGACCCCGAGCTGCTCCCTCTCGCGCACGTCATCGGCGTGCACGGCGCCGTCGTCGACTTGACGATCACCGACACCGGCGTCGACATCACCGCGACCGTGCGCACCGCCGACCGCACCGGCGTCGAGATGGAGGCCCTGACGAGCGTCAGCGTCGCCGCCCTCGCCGTCATCGACATGGTCAAGGGGCGCGATCGCAGCGCCCACGTCACCGACATCAGGCTGCTGGAGAAGACCGGCGGCCGCAGCGGCACCTGGACCCGGGAGGACTCATGAGCGACCCCACCCCCTTCGACGCCGTCATCCTCGCCGGCGGCACCGGCTCCCGTCTCGGCGGGGCGAGCAAGGCCGACCTCGAGCTCGACGGGCAGCGCCTGCTCGACCGGGTGCTCGTCGCGGTGGCCGATGCGCAGGATATCGCCGTCGTCGGTGACGTCGACGTGCCCGACGGGGTGCACCGCACCGTCGAGGACCCGCCGCGGGGCGGGCCGGTGGCCGGGCTCGCCGCCGGTCTGTCCGCGCTCGAGGCCGCCGGCTCGACGGCCGAGTGGACGCTGCTCGCCTCGTGCGACCTCGCCAACCCCCTCCCGGCACTCGGGCGGCTGCTCGCGGCGTGGTCCTTCGCGGTCCGCAGCGACGAGGTCACCACCGACGAGCACGACGGCTGGTGCCTCGCCGACGCCGACGACCGTCCCCAGTGGCTGCTCGGCATCCACCGCACGAGCGCGTTGCGCCAGGGGCTCGAGCGACTCGGCTCGCCGCGCGACCGGTCGCTGCGCGAGCTCTTCGCGGAGGCGACGCTCGTCACCCTGCCGGCGAGCCGCGACGACGTCGCCGACATCGACACCTGGGCCGAGCTGGCCCGGTGGGCCGAGCGGCTCGAGCACCCGCAGGAGCCCGCGTCGGAGCCCGGGCAGCAGGAGGAGCGATGAGCCCGCAGACCGAGGACCAGCAGGCGCAGGAGCGCTGGGCCGACTGGATCGAGCAAGCCTGTGCCGCACTGGGGCTCGACCCCGAGTCGGTCGACGTTCGCAGCATCCTCGACATGACGAAGACGATCGCCCACGGCTTCGAGCGCCCGATGGCGCCGGTCGGTGCCTACGTCCTCGGTCTCGCCGTGGGCCGGCTGCAGGAGCAGGGCCGCCCCGTCGACCTCGACGCCCTGCGCATCACGCTGGAGGCGACCCTGCCGGGGGCCGACGACACCGACGAGCCGCAGGAGCACCGATGAGCCGGGCCACGATCCGCTACTTCGCCGGGGCCGCGGAGGCCGCCGGCACCGACGAGGAGCAGCTCGACGGAGCGACCATCGGCGAGGTGCTGGCCGCTGCTCGCCGCGCGCACGACGACCGCCTCGCCGAGGTCCTCGAGCGGTGCTCCGTGCTGCACGCGGGCCGCTACGTCGACGACGACGACACCCCCGTCACGGACGGCGCGACGATCGACGTGCTGCCGCCCTTCGCCGGGGGCTGATCGGGCCGGGGGATGATGACGGCTCAGCCGCCGATGGCGCTCATCGGTCGCGGCGGCTGGAGGAATCCGGGCTCGTCGATGCCGTGCCCGGGGCGCTTGCCCTGCAGGCACTCGTGGACGAGCGCGTGGATCTCGGACTCGCTCGCGCCCGCACGCAGCGGGCCGCGCAGATCGGTCTCGCCCCGCGCGAAGAGGCAGCTGCGCAGCTGCCCGTCGGCCGTCAGGCGCAGCCGGTCGCACGAACCGCAGAAGGGCATGGTCACCGAGGCGATGACCCCCACCGTGGCCGGGCCGCCGTCGACGAGGAAGCGCTCGGCGGGCGCCGCGCCACGGCCGGGGACCTCCGTCAGGTCGAAGGCCGAGCGCAGGGACGCCAGGATCTCCTGGCCGGTGATCATCTCGGTGCGCTGCCAGGTGTGCCCGCCGTCGAGCGGCATCTGCTCGATGAAGCGCAGCTCGTAGCCGCGCTCGACCGCCCACCGGGTGAGGTCGACGGCCTCGTCGTCGTTGATCCCCCGCTGCAGCACGGAGTTGACCTTGACCGGCCGCAGCCCGGCGGCGTCCGCCGCGGCGAGCCCCTCGACGACGTCGTCGAAGCGGTCGCGACGGGTGATCTCCGCAAAGCGCTCCGGCTGGAGCGTGTCGAGGCTGATGTTGACCCGCGCCAGGCCGGCATCGGCCAGCGCGCCGGCGACCTTGGCCAGGCCCAGGCCGTTGGTCGTCATCGACACCTCGGGCTGGCCGCCCGGGCCCTCCATCGCGCTGATCCCGGCGACGATGTCGACGACGTCGGGGCGCACGAGCGGCTCTCCACCCGTCAGGCGCACCTCGGTGATGCCGGCGTGGACGGCGGCCTCGACGAGGGTGAGCAGCTCTGGGGTGGTGAGCAGCTCGTCCTTGGGCAGCCAGGGCAGCCCCTCGGCGGGCATGCAGTAGGTGCAGCGCAGATTGCACTTGTCGGTCAGGGAGACCCGCAGGTCGCGGTGGACCCGGCCGTGGGTGTCGAGCAGCTCGCGCACCGTCAGCACCCCAACCCGGACCAGGCGTGGGAGCCGTCGGCCTCGAACTGCTGCTTCCACACCGGCAGCTCGTGCTTGATCGCCTCGACGACCGCACGGCAGAGCGTGAAGGTCAGGTCACGGTGGGCGCTGCCGACGGCGACGACGAGGGCGAGGTCACCGACGTCGAGGTCACCCACGCGATGCGTCGCCGCCACGTCCGCCTCGCCCGCGGGGTCGTGCTCGGCGACGGTCCGCGCGACGATCTGCTCGATGAGGGCGGGTGCGTCGGGGTGGCAGGTGTAGCGCAGCGCGACGACCCGGCCACTGGCCTCGGGGTCGTGGTCGCGCACCTGCCCGACGAAGCTCGTCACCGCGCCGTGCGTCGGGGCGTCGACCCGGGCGAGCAGGGCCGGCAGGTCGATGGGCTCGGCGGACACCCAGGCGGAGGCCGTCATCAGTGGTCACCGCCGGTCAGCTGGTCGAGGACGTGGTCGACGAGCGGGAGGAGGATCTCGAGGCCCTGGCGGACCCCCTTCGCGCTGCCGGGGAGGTTGACGACGAGGGCACCGGGCTGGTCGGGGGTGGCGTCGACGACCCCGACGAGACCCCGCGAGATCGCCGCGAAGGGGGTCTGCCGCGCCCCTTCGGCCCGCAGCAACTCGGCGAGCCCGGGCACCTCCCGGTCCAGCACGGGGGCGGTCCCCTCGGGGGTGCGGTCCCGGGGCGTCACGCCGGTGCCGCCCGTGGTGACGACGAGGCGGTGGCCCGCGGCGAGGGATGCGCGCAGGACGGCCTCGACCTCGGCGGCGCCGTCGGGGACGACGCTCGTCGTCACGTCGTGGCCCGCGGCCTCGAGCAGCTCGACGGCGGCGGGACCTGACAGGTCCTCGCGCTCGCCGCCGCTGACCCGATCGGACACGGTGATGACGTGCGACGTGCTCACCGGGCTCCCTTCGTTGACGTGTCGTCCAGTCTCTCAAACTCGGCGGGTAGCGCGACGGCCGGCCGCACCATGGACTGGTGCGACCGGCCGTCGGTCAGAGAATCTCAGAGACCCAGGTCGCGGCCGATGAGCTCCTTCATGATCTCGTTGGTGCCGGCCCAGATCTTGTTGATCCGGGCGTCACGCCAGGCGCGTGCCACGCGGTACTCGTTCATGTAGCCGTAACCACCGTGCAGCTGGACGCACTCGTCGAGGACCTTGCTCTGGGTCTCGGCCGCCCACCACTTCGCCTTGGCGGCGTCGACGGCGGAGAGCTTGCCCTCGGCGTGCGCCGCGACGCAGTCGTCGACGTAGGCCTGGGCCACCTCGATGCTCGTGACGAGCTCGGCGATCTTGAACTTGTTGTGCTGGAAGGAGCCGATCGGCTGACCGAAGGCCTTGCGCTCCTTGGTGTACTCGATCGTCTCCTCGAGGATCTGCGCAGCGTGGGCGACACAGCCGATGGCATTGCCCAGACGCTCCTGCGGGAGCTTCTGCATCATCGAGATGAAGCCCATGCCCTCGGGGCCGAGGAGCCGGTCCGCAGGGACGCGCACGTTGTCGAAGAAGAGCTCGGAGGTGTCGGACTCGGGCTGGCCGACCTTGTCGAGCGGCTTGCCCTTGGTGAAGCCCTCGTCCTCCTTCTCGAGGACGAAGAGCGAGATGCCCTTGGCACCCTTGCTCGGGTCGGTGCGGATCGCGACGACCGCCAGGTCGCACTGGTGACCGTTGGTGATGAAGGTCTTCGAGCCGTTGATGATCCAGTCGCCGGAGCCGTCGTCGGCCTTGACCGCCGAGGACTTGAGGGCGGCGAGGTCGGAGCCACCGTTGGGCTCGGTCATGCCGATGGACAGGATCTTCTCGCCGGTGGCGACCTGCGGGAGCCAGCGCTGCTTCTGCTCCTCGGTGCCCAGCGCGACGATGTAGGGCGCGGTGATGTCGGCGTGGATGCCGAAGCACGAGGAGACCGCGACGTTGAACTTCGACAGCTCCTCGGCGAGGACGGCGTTGAAGCGGTAGTCGTCGATGCCGGCGCCGCCGAACTCCTCGGGGATGGTCAGACCGAAGAAGCCCTGCTTGCCGGCCTCGAGCCACACCTCACGCGGGATCGAGTGCTCGGCGATCATCGACTCGGCGCGGGGCACGAGGTTGCGGTCGACGAACTCCTTGACGGAGCTGCGGAAGGCCTCGTGGTCCTCGTCGTAGATGTTGCGGGGCATGTGTCCACCTCTTCTGGGACGTGACGTGCGGAACGGACTAAGCGCTTGCTTAGTCTCGTGCCCAGCAGGCATGCTGTCAACCGTGACGACGCCGACACCCTCCCTGCCCGAGCACAGCAACCCGACGGTCGTGCGTCTCTTCGAGGCGGCCGCGGACGCCTTTGCCGACAAGGGATTCCACGCGACGACGACGCGCGACATCGCCTCGCGCGCCGGTCTGTCCCCGGCGGGTGTCTACGTCCACTTCGCGAGCAAGGAGGACCTGCTCTTCCAGCTCAGCCGCGTCGGCCACGAGGGGGCGCGTGACGACCTCGCCGCCGCAGCAGCCCGCGCCGACTCCCCCACCGAGGCCCTCGCCCACGTCATCTCGGCCTTCGCCCGCTGGCACGCAGAGCAGCACCAGGTCGCGCGGATCGTCCAGTACGAGTTCCGCCACCTCTCCCCCGAGCACCAGCGCGAGGTCCTCACGCTGCGCCGCGAGATCGACGGCGTCGTCGAGCAGATCATCGCGGCCGGTGTCGAGGCCGGCGACTTCGAGGTCGAGGACGTGCGCGCCACGGCCCTGGCCGCCCTCTCCCTCGTCGTCGACGTCGCCCGCTGGTACCACCCGGGCATCAAGCGCACGACGCCCGAGCAGATCGGGCGCACCTACGGCGCCCTGGCCCTGCGCCTCGTCGGGGCGCGCGCCAGCTGACCCACCCCCTTCGTCGACAACTCGTCAGGACTCCCACCGGACTTCGTCAGCTCGGGACGCACCGGGCTCGGCCCAGCCCTAGCGTGCGATGTGGCCCACCCCACACCGAGGAGTCCGCATGCACCCGTCCCGCCCCATGGCGACCACCGCCATCGCCCTCGCCCTCGCCGCGGTCGCGGCCCCGTCGCCGGCGACCGCCGCGCCCGGCGACAGCTATGTCGCGCTCGGCGACTCCTACTCCTCGGGGACGGGGACGCGCCAGTACATCTCCGACGGGACCGAGTGCCTGCGCTCGACACTCGCCTACCCCTCGCTCGTCGCCGCCTCGGGTGACCTCGACCTCGACCTGCGGGCCTGCAGCGGCGCCACGATCTCCGACGTGACCACCACCCAGCTGTCGGCCCTGTCCACCGGGACCGACCGGGTGAGCATCTCCGTCGGCGGCAACGACGCGGGCTTCGCCGACGTGCTCACCGAGTGCGCGATGCCGGGCTGGGCGAGCGACTGCCAGGGCGCGATCGACGGGGCGCAGAGCTTCGTCAGCACCACGCTGCCCGGCCGGCTGACGACCCTCTACTCCTCGATCCGCAGCAAGGCCCCCAATGCCGCGGTCGTCGTCGTGGGCTACCCGCGCATCTTCATGGGCGAGGACTGCAATGCCCTGACGTGGTTCGCCCCCGAGGAGCAGACCCGGCTCAACGAGATGGCCGACCTGCTCAACTCCCGCCTGCGCACGGCTGCACAGGAGGCCGGCTACACCTTCGTCAACCCGACGAGCGCCTTCACCGGACACGCCGTCTGCGACGACCCCGAGTGGCTCAACGGCCTGTCCGACCCGATCGTCGAGAGCTACCACCCCAATGTCGCCGGGCACCGCGACGGCTACGCGCCCCTCGTGTCGGGCCCGATCACCGGCGCGACGCAGCAGGTCACCGCGAGCACGATCGAGCGGGCCACGGCCGGGGCCGACGAGCAGGCGCGGCGGCAGCGTGCGCGTGCCGACGTCGACCGCACCATCGAGCCGAAGACGGTGCGTCTGCCCGACCTCGACAGCCCTCGAGTGCGCCAGGCGGCGGCTCGTGCCGGCGTCGACATCGACTCTCCCGCAAGCGTGCTCGCGGCCGACCGCGCGTGGTCGGCACGGCAGGCGCGCGACCACGGCTGACCGCGCATCACTCCACGACGACGCCGAAGGGAGCGAGCAGCCCGAGCGCGCCGACGGGGTCGACGCGCAGCCCGGCCAGCTGCGCATCGCGTGCATCGACGACGTAGTCGCGCGCGGTGCGCAGGTCGGCCTCGCGCAGGTCGACCCGCACGAGACGGGCCCCGGCCAGCGAGCAGTCGTCGACGACGGCCTCGCGCAGCACCGCCCCGTCGAAGTCGGCGTCGGTGAGGACGCACCGCTCGAAGCGCGCGCCCGTCAGGTCGAGCCCGCCGAAGCTGCCCAGCGACAGCTGGCAGTCGACCCACGTGCACGGGTCGGGCGCGAGCACCGGCTCGCGCAGCATCGACCACGACGTGGCGAGCGCCTTGCAGCCGGTGAAGGTGCACCCGTCGAGCACCGAGTCGGGCAGCCGCACGCGCGAGAGGTCGACCTGCTCGACGGTGCACCCCTCGAGCCGCACCCCCGCGAGGCTCGCGCCGGCGAGGGACCCGCCGCGCAGGGTGCACCCGACCAGCTCGACACCGGTGAGGACCTCCCCTTCGTCCAGCGAACCGGTGAGCACCTCGTCGACGACGCTCGTGCGGCCGGCGACCTGGTCCAGGAGTGAGGGCATGGCGGCACGCTACCGAGGCGTGGCGACAACCGGCCGGGACGAAACTCGCTGGCGTCACGTGGCGAGCCGAGGCGATCATCGAGGGCATGGCCCACCTCGCGATGTTCGGCGTCGATGCCGTCAGCCACATCCTGCCCAGCCTGGAGATCCTTCGGGAGCTCGTCGCGCGCGGGCACCGGGTGAGCGTCGTCAACGACCCGCACCAGCGCGAGCTCGTCGAGGGCACCGGGGCCCGCCTCGTGCCGTGCACCTCGACCCTGCCGGACGGTGACTGGCCCAGCGACCCGATCGCGGCCATGCGCACCTTCCTCGAGGACGCGATGCAGGGTCTGGAGCAGGTCCGGGAGCACTTCACCCGCGACCCCGCCGACCTGTACCTCGCGGACATCGGCGGCTACGGCGGGCGGGTGCTCGCCGAGGCGCAGGGAGCCCCCTTCGTCCAGCTCTCGCCCACCTATGTCGCCTGGGAGGGTTATGCGCAGGAGGTCGGCGACCAGGTGATGGCCCGGCCCGGAGCCGCGCAGTACCGAGCGGACTTCGCCGCCTGGCTCGAGCGTGCCGGGGCCACCACGCACGACCCGGACGCCTTCGCCGGCATCCCGCCGCGGGCCCTGGCCCTGGTCCCCCGGGCAATGCAGCCGCACGCCGACCGGGTCGACGAGCAGCGGGTCACCTTCGTCGGACCCTGCATCGGCGAGCGCGTCGACCAGGGCTCGTGGCAGCGCCCGGACGGTGCCGAGGTCGTCGTCCTCGTCTCGCTCGGCTCGAGCTACACCGACCAGCCGGACTTCTACCGCCAGTGCCTCGCCGCCTTCGGCGGCCGCACGGGCTGGCACCTGGTGCTGCAGGTCGGGCGACGGATCGACCTCGACGCGCTGGGCGCGATCCCCGAGGGGGTCGAGGTCCACCGGTGGGTGCCCCAGATGGCGATCCTGCGCGAGGCCGACCTCTTCGTCACGCACGCCGGCATGGGTGGGTGCGGCGAAGGACTGCTCACAGCGACGCCCATGGTCGCCGTCCCCCAGGACGTCGACCAGTTCGCCAATGCCGACACCCTCGTCGGGCTCGGCGTGACCCGACGGCTCGACACCGCCGAGGCGAG
This sequence comes from Janibacter sp. CX7, assembly GCF_024362365.1. NCBI lineage: Bacteria > Bacillati > Actinomycetota > Actinomycetes > Micrococcales > Intrasporangiaceae > Janibacter > Janibacter sp. CX7. The sequence goes on from NZ_CP101464.1 coordinate 2,167,832, forward strand.
CGCCGCCGCCCTGCGCTCCGCCGGCGACGAGCTCCTCGCGGACCGCGAGGTTCCCGCGCGGCTGGCCGAGCTGGCACACGCGGCACGGGCCGAAGGGGGCACCTCGCGGGCGGCCGACCTCGTCGAGGCCGAGCTGCGGTAGCGACGCGCGACGGGCGCTCGCCCCCGTGGTGGGGGCGAGCGCCCGTCGTCGTGCAGCGGCGTCTCAGTCGCGGGTGAGGCGACGGTGGGTGACGCGGTGCGGACGCGCCGCCTCCTCGCCGAGGCGCTCGATCTTGTTGGCCTCGTAGCCCTCGAAGTTGCCCTCGAACCAGTACCAGCTCGCGGGGTTCTCCTCGGTGCCCTCGTAGGCGAGGATGTGCGTCGCGACGCGGTCGAGGAACCACCGGTCGTGGGAGATGACCACGGCACAGCCCGGGAAGTCGAGCAGCGCATTCTCGAGCGAGCCGAGGGTCTCGACGTCGAGGTCGTTGGTCGGCTCGTCGAGGAGCAGCACGTTGCCACCCTGCTTGAGGGTCAGCGCGAGGTTGAGGCGGTTGCGCTCGCCACCGGAGAGCACGCCCGACTTCTTCTGCTGGTCCGGGCCCTTGAAGCCGAACTGGCTGACGTAGGCGCGCGAGGGGATCTCGACCTGGCCGACCTGGATGTGGTCGAGCCCGTCGGAGACGACCTCCCAGACGTTCTTCTCCGGGTCGATGCCGCCGCGGTTCTGGTCGACGTAGGAGAGCTTGACCGTGTCACCGATGTCGACGACCCCCGCGTCGGGCTCCTCGATGCCGACGATGGTCTTGAAGAGCGTGGTCTTGCCGACGCCGTTGGGACCGATGATGCCGACGATGCCGTTGCGCGGCAGGGAGAAGGACAGGTCCTCGATGAGCACGCGGTCGTCGAAGCCCTTCTTCAGGCCCTTGACCTCGATGACCTTGCTGCCCAGGCGCGGGCCCGGCGGGATCTGGATCTCCTCGAAGTCGAGCTTGCGGGTCCGGTCGGCCTCCGCCGCCATCTCCTCGTAGCGCTCGAGGCGCGCCTTGTTCTTCGTCTGGCGGGCCTTGGGGTTGGAGCGCACCCACTCGAGCTCGTTCTTCAGGCGCTTGGCGAGCTTGGCGTCCTTCTTGCCCTGGATCTGCAGACGCTCCTGCTTCTTCTCCAGGTAGGTCGAGTAGTTGCCCTCGTAGGGGTAGAGCCGGCCACGGTCGACCTCGGCGATCCACTGCGCGACGTTGTCCATGAAGTAGCGGTCGTGCGTCACGGCGACGACGGCGCCCGGGTAGGACGCGAGGTGCTGCTCGAGCCAGAGCACGGACTCGGCGTCGAGGTGGTTGGTCGGCTCGTCGAGCAGGAGCAGGTCGGGCTTCTGCAGGAGCAGCTTGCACAGCGCGACGCGGCGGCGCTCACCACCGGAGAGCACGGTGACGTCGGCGTCCGGCGGCGGGCAGCGCAGGGCGTCCATCGCCTGCTCGAGCTGGGAGTCGAGGTCCCAGGCGTCGGCGTGGTCGATGTCCTCCTGGAGCTTGCCCATCTCCTCCATGAGCGCGTCGAAGTCCGCGTCGGGCTCGGTCATCAGCTCGGAGATCTCGTTGTACCGGTCGAGCTTGGCCTTGATCTCGCCGGCGCCCTCCTCGACATTGCCCAGGACGGTCTTGTCCTCGTTGAGCGGCGGCTCCTGGAGCAGGATGCCCACGGTCGCGCCCGGCTTGAGCTGCGCCTCGCCGTTGCTCGGCTGGTCGAGCCCGGCCATGATCTTGAGGATGGTCGACTTACCGGCCCCGTTGGGCCCGACCATCCCGATCTTGGCTCCGGGGAAGAAGGACATCGAGACGTCATCGAGGATGACCTTCTCGTTGTGCGCCTTGCGCGCACGGACCATGGTGTAGATGTAGTCGGCCATGGGGGCAGGCTATCCACTCCTGCCCCCGCGCCCGAATCCTCCCTGCGCGCCCTGCCCCGCCCGGCACCTCAGACCGGCTGCGGGACGGGAGCCTCCTCCCCTTCGTCCTCGTGCTCGGGCGACTCCGCGGGCGACGCGGACCCCGCCCAGGTCGGCTCGTCGCTGCTCGCGACGCGGTCGGCAAGGGCCACCAGCCCCTCGACCCCCGCCTCCTGGGCGGGCGAGTCGGTCACGCCGCGGCTGACCTTGGCGTAGTCGCTCGTGCCGAAGGTCATGTCGTGCCCGACGCTCACCGCCTCGATGTCCGCAGAGCTCCCCCACGACTCGTCCGCCCGCTGCCAGGAGTTGATCGTCAGCCGCCCGTGCACGACGACCGGGTCACCCTTGTGCAGGGACAGGTGCGCGTTCATCCCCAGCGAGCGGAAGGCCGCGACGTTGTAGAAGCTCGTCGACACGTCGACGAAGACGCCCTCGCGGTTGCGCCGGCGCACGGTCGACGCGACGCGGAAGGTCGTGAACTGCCGACCCTGCGTCGTCTGGCGGTGCTCCGGGTCGGCGACGACCCGGCCGGCGACGGTGATCTCGACTTCGTTCATGGTGCTGTCCTCACTCCCCGCCCACCGCGGTCGGTGGGCCCGTGGATCCAGCCTCACCGAGGCGAAGGGGGCGCAGCCGCACCCGGAGCAGGATGTGGACGACGAGGGTCTGGCGCGCGAGCCTGTGGACGAGGATGATCGTCGCCATGGACACGGCCACGGTGTGGCGCTGGACCCATGCCGAGCGGGCGGCCCTCGAGGCGACCCTGACGTCCCTGCCCCCGCAGGCCTGGGAGCACCCCTCGCTGTGCGACGGGTGGAGCGTCAAGGACGTCGCCGCCCACGTCATCTCGAACCCCCAGATCGGCTGGGCCCAGATGCCGGGCCTGGTCGCCCGCAACCTCGGTCACGGCTACAACGGGATGATCAAGCGCGAGGTCCAGCGGCTCGGCGCGACCCAGACCCCGCAGTCGGTCCTCGCCGACTTCGAGCGATATCGGGGGTCGACACGTCACGTGCCCACGACGACGGCCGTCGAGCCCCTCGTCGACGCGATCGTCCACCACCAGGACATCCTGCGTCCCCTCGGCCTCGAGCACTCGCCGGACCCGACGGCGGCCGTGGTGGCGGCCGACCGGTGCCGTCTGCTCAGCCCGCTGCTCGGCGGCCGCCGGCTGCTGCGCAGCGTGCGCATGGTCGCGACCGACGTCGACTGGGTCCGCGGTGACGGGCCGGAGCTCACCGGCCCGGTCCTCGAGCTGCTCATGGTGTGCGCGGGCCGGGCCCGCGCCGCACGCGGGTTGACCGGCGAGGGCGTGTCGCTGCTCCCGCCGGCGGCCTAGCGCGTCCGGCCGAGAGCCCGCTCGATCCCCGCGCGGGTGCGCTCGTGCTCGGCGAGCACCTGCGTCACGGGCTCGACGACGCGAGCATCACCGACCTCGCCGATGGCCCGACGCAGCCGCTTGTCGACCGTCGCGGCGCGCTTGCGGGCGCCGATGCCGGCCAGCCAGCGGGCGATGGCGGCGAGCAGCAGCCCGCCGAGCAGACCGCCGACGAGCAGCAGGAAGGGCATCGCGAAGGGCCCGACGTCCACCGTGGGGACCTCAGGCAGCTGCAGCCACCCGGCGAGCGCGATGACGACGAGCCAGACGAGCCCGACGACGGCTGCGAGCGCCAGGAGGATCTGTAGCAGGCTGAAGACCGCCCACCACGCCGGCTTGCGTCCGCGCAGCGAGGTGCGCAGCACCGCCTGGTCGAGCTCGTCGGCGAGGTCGGCGTCGGAGGGACGGGCGGCGTCGGCGACGGCATCGGCCCAGCGCGTGGGCAGGCCCTCGCCGGCGCTCGATCCGATCCGCCGGGCCGCGAGGTCGACCGCTGCCCGGGCCGCGGGTGCCGGCGGCGGGATCGACGAGCGTCCGAGCACGGCACGCACGTCCTGCTCGGTGATGTCCGGCGACCCGGCGACGTCGCGGTCGAGCCGCAGCCGCTTGAGCGGAGCGGGACGGAAGGCGCGGACCCACCGGGTGAAGGGCCAGCCGGTACGCGCCCACGACTCCATCCGGAAGTCGCGTGCGACGGCATCGACGACGGTCGGCACCCCCGCGCTGCGGGCGAGGGCGTCGACGAGCTCGGCACGCGCCCGGTCGGACACCCCGGCGCCCTGCTCGCCGACCGAGTCGAGCAGCTCGCCGGCGGCGGTGCGCACATCGGCACCGAGGCGGTGGCGGGCGGCATCGGCGTGCTCGACGGCGTCGTGCAGGCGGGCGCGCAGGTCGTCGAGACCCGCTCCGCTGCGGGTCGAGGTGCCGACGACCTCGTGCTCGTCGAGGCCGTCACGCTCGAGCAGGCGGGTCAGGTCGGCGGCGATCTGCTCCTGCCCCCCGGCCGGCAGCCGGTCGACCTGGTTGAGCACGACGAGGGTGACGGCGCCGTACTCGCGCAGCACGGCGACGTAGTCGTCGTGGAGGACGGCGTCGGCGTACTTCTGCGGGTCGGTCACCCAGACGAAGACGTCGACGAGCTCGAGCACCCGGCGCGCCTCCTCGCGGTTGGCCGACTCGCGGGAGTCGAAGTCGGGCAGGTCGACGAGGACGAGCCCCTCGAGGTCGCCGGGGTCAGGTACCTGGTGGCGCGTGCCGACGGACAGCCAGTCGAGCAGCGCGCCCGCGGGCTCGCTCCCCCAGACCGCGGCGGTCGGGGTCGAGGTCGTCGGGCGACGCTGCCCCACCGTCGCCACGTCGGCACCGGCGAGTGCGTTGAAGAGTGACGACTTCCCCGAGCCGGTCGCCCCCGCGAGCGCGACGACCGTGTGCCCGCCGACGAGGGCGGTGCGCTCGTGCACCTTGTCGACGACCTCGCGGGCACGCCCCGCGGCCCGTGGGTCGAGACGGTCGGCCCCGGTGTCGAGCGCGGTGGCCAGGGCGTCGGCGCGGGCGGTCAGCTCGTCGGCCGTGAGAGCGCCCTGCGTCCCACGACGAAGGCGGTTGCGCGGGCTCATCGCGCCTCCTCACCGACCGCGGCGGCGGCCTGCTGGAGTCGACGGATCTGCGCCTCGCTCACGCTCAGCTCGCCGGTGACGGCGGTGTAGCGGTCGCGCTCGTCCTCGTAGAGCGTCTCGACCCGGTCGAGGAGCAGCTGGCGCGCCTTGCGGGCCATGTCGCGCACCGCCTGGTCGCCGAAGATCGCTTCGAGCACCTTTTGCGCCAGTGCGGTCGTGCCGCCGGCGATGGCCACCTCGGGGGCGACGAGCACGCCGCCGGTGTGGGCGAAGGAGACCAGCATGAGGAAGAGGCCGATGCCGTTGACCCCGTAGGCGGCGATGCGCGCGTTGGTGCGACGGTTGCCGCCCTCCGAGCGCACGATGTCGAGCACGTCGCCCTGCCAGTCGCGCACGAGGCGCTCGACCTCGCTCTCGAGGCCCCGCGAGGAGCGGGCCAGCTCGGGGTGTGCCTCGAGGACGAGGGGGCCGGCCTCGGTGCCCCGCCAGGTGCGGGCGATCGTCGCGGCCGCCGCATCGGCCTCGGCGATGAGCAGCGCGCTCACCCCGGTGTGCAGGGCCTGGTCGAGCTCGGCCGCCGGCGGCGGCCCACCGGCGACGGCGGAGGTGACCCGGTCGCGCAGGCGCGAGACTCCCGTCTCCACCTTGCGGAAGAACTCGCCGGTGCCGACGAACTCCTGCCACCGGGCGAGGACCTCGCCGCGCAGCAGCTGCCCGTCCTTCATCCCGTCGGTGACGCCCTGCTCGGCCGCGTCGTAGGCGTCGTAGGCGACCTGGGTGAGCGAGCTGGCCTGCTCGCGCTGGGCCTGCGCCGCCTCGATGACCGAGGTGGCCCGGCCGTCGAGCGACCGCAGGGCGCCCTGCAGCGTCTGGCGGATGATGATCGTGCGGGCCCGCTGGTCGCCGGCGAGCGCCGTGAGCCAGCTGCGCACCCGCTCGATGTCGGCATCGGGGATCAGCCCGTCGGCCGTCAGGTCGGTCTCGGGGACGGTGAAGACCGGCGCCGTCTCCAGACCCTGCTCGCGCAGCATCTCGACGAGGTGGGTGCGGACGTCGGCCATCGCCGGCCGGTCGACGCGGTCGAGGACGATCGCGACGGCGGTGCCGCGCTCGGAGGCCTGCCGCAGCAGCCGCCACGGGATCGCGTCGGCGTAGCGCGCGGCGGTCGTGACGAAGAGCCACAGGTCGGCCGCCGCGAGCAGCTGGGTCGCCAGCTCGCGGTTGGCCGAGACGACCGAGTCGATGTCGGGTGCGTCGAGGATCGCCATGCCCGGCGGCAGCGCCGTCGACGGGGTGAGGCGCACCGTGCCGGGCTGCGGCTCCCCTTCGCCACCGGTGACCCGGGCGAGCGAAGGGAGGACCCGCGCGTCGCGGAACCAGCGCTCGTCGTCGGGGTGGTGGATGAGCACGGGGCTGGTCGTCGTCGGGCGCAGCACGCCGGAGCGGCTCACCTCGCGACGGAGGATGGAGTTGACCAGCGTGGACTTGCCGGAGCCGGTCGAGCCGCCCACCACCGCGAGCAGCGGGGCGTCCATCGACTCGAGTCTGGGGATGACGTAGTCGTCGAGCTGGTCGAGCAGCGCCTGACGCTCCCCGCGCGCCTGCCGCGTGCTCGGCAGGTCGAGCACCAGCCGGCTCCGCTCGACCTCGTCACGCAGGGCGGTCACGCGGGTCAGGAGGCTGCCGTCGTCGCGTCCCCTCGGCATCTCACCCATGCGGCCCACCCTATCCAGCGACGCGCGTCCGGCAGGGTCACCCGGGGGCGATGCGCCCGGCGGGTCGCACCCGGCCCGGCGTCGCCCTCGCGGACGGTCGGCGCCCCCGGCAGGACTCGAACCTGCGACCTAGGGATTAGAAGGCCCTTGCTCTGTCCAGCTGAGCTACGGAGGCACGCCCGGGTGAACGGGACATGTCCACGACCCGGGCGGCATCAGTGTAGTGAGGGGCCCGACCTGCCATGATCGGCACCATGCCTGTCCGGATCACCGTGCGTGAGGCGGGGGTCTCCGACTCCCCCGACGACCTGGCGATCCTCGGCGCGGGCGAGCGCGCCCGCGCCGGGCGCAAGCGGGAGGCCGCTCCCTTCGTCACCGGGCACGCCCTCGTGCGGCGGGTCCTCGGCGAGCTGCTCGACCGCGACCCGGCGGCGCTCGAGTTCGCCCGGCGCTGCGCCACCTGCGGCAGCGACCAGCACGGCAAGCCCAGCCTCGTAAACGCCCCCGGCTGGCACTTCTCCCTCTCCTACACCGGTGCCGGCGCGATCGTCGCCGTCGCCCAGGGCGTCGAGGTGGGCGTCGACATCGAGGACCTCACCGACGCCGACTTCGAGGGCTTCGCGCGCACGACGCTCGCGGCCGACGAGGTCGCCGGCTTCGGCAGCCTCGACGGGCACGATCTGCTCGTCGCCCGCGCCCGGGTGTGGGCGCGCAAGGAGGCCGTCCTCAAGGCGACCGGCCGCGGGCTCGTCGTCGACCCCTCCGAGGTCCTCGTCTCCGGGCCCGGCGAGCCGGCGCGGCTCGTCGACTGGCGGGCCGAGGAGCCGCGCCCCGCGCAGATCTCCCTCGCCGACGTCGACGTCACGACCGACGACCACCGGGCCGCCGTCGCCGCCCTGACCGACGAGCAGCTCGTGGTCGAGCCGGCCTGACCGGACACGGGCAGGTGGGACGCCTCCGCAGCACCCACCTGCCCGGCCCGACGATCAGGCGCCGGCGAACTCCCTTCGCCTGGCCGTCATCGAGTCGAGGAGGACCCGCTCCTGCTGGAGCGCATCGTGGTCGGCCTCGTGGCGCAGCTTGCGGAAGCGCAGCAGCGCCAGCTCGGACGCGGAGTCCTGGAAGGCCCGCATGGACTGCAGGCTGACCGCTCCGCCGCTGGCGCGGGCCCAGCGGCGGGCCACCCGCCGCTCCTTCATCGACGCGAGCATCGCGACCTCGTCGCGGGAGATCCACCCGGAGTCCGCATAGGGCAGCAGGTGCTCACCGATGACCTTGCCCTCCCGCGAGCGGGTCCAGATGACGAAGGCGACGAAGGAGACGAAGGCGACGAAGCCGAAGCACAGGCCGAGGATCAGGCCGGTCGTGCCGGAGGAGGCGCTGAGGTTCCACAGCCCGTGGAGCAGGACCGCGGCGCACCAGCCGATGATCGGCGCGACGACCTTGACCGGCGTCGAGCGCGACAGCGCCGCCATGCCGACCGCGATACCGGTCATCGTCGTGAACATCGGGTGGAGGAAGGGGCTGATGATGCCGCGCAGCACGAAGGTGACGACGAAGGCCGGCGTCCCGCCCTCGGTGAGCGCGCGGCCGAGGTAGAGGATGTTCTCGGTGAAGGCGAAGCCCGCCGCGACGATGCCGGCGTAGACGATGCCGTCGGTCAGGCCGTTGAACTCCTTGCGCATGAACCACCACATGACGAGCAGGAAGACCCCCTTGAAGGTCTCCTCCACGAGCGGGGCGACGATGACGGCGCCGAGCACGTTGGCCGACTCCGGGTCGGTGACGCCGAGCAGGAAGACCCCGCCGATGGTGTTGAGCACGAGCGAGATGAGCGTCGAGCCGAGCGCGCCGTAGAGGAAGGCCGTGACGAGGTAGCGCCACGGCTCGGCCTCGAAGCGGTCGAGCCACAGGAAGATCGGCACGACGATCGCCAGCGGGATGAGCGCGAAGACGAGGCCGATGAGGGTGGTCAGGATGCCGAAGCTCAGCCCGAAGTAGAGCGCGAAGATCAGGGCGAGGACGAGGGAGCCGACGACCACGGTGCCGCCGAGCAGCCAGGTGCGCAGCGTGGGGCGCGGGGTCGGGTTGGCCTGCGCCTGGGCCGGCACGTAGTGGGCGGTGTAGCTCTGCTGCTGTAGCCACGCGGCGTGCTGGGCCTGCTGGTGGGCCCAGGCGGCGCTGGCCTGCTGCTGGGCGCCCGCGTGCTGGGCACCGGGCTGCTGGTGCGCGTAGGCGGCCTGCGCCTGCTGCTGCGCCCGGGCCTGCTGGGCCAGGCGCTGCTGCTCCTCGTAGGCCTGCTGCTGCGCGAGCACCTGCTGACGGGAGTCGGTGCGGGCCGCCTCCTCGGCGAGCAGGACCGAGCGGGTGGCGGTGCGATACCACTCGGGCTCCTCCGGTGCGCTGCGGCGCAGCATCCGGCGGCTGAGGGTGTCCTCGGACGGCGTCGAGCGGGGCGCGGGCGGCGCCGGCGGCTGGCCGACGGGCGGCGCGGGAGGCTTCGGGGTGGTCGGGGGCGCCGGCGGAGCGGGCGGGGCGGGAGGCTGCTGGCTCCCGGACGATGCGGGCGGTGGCGGCGGAGGACCGGCGGGAGCGGGGGGCTGCCCGGCGGGCGGAGGAGGCGGCGTGGAGCTCATGGCCGCCACGGTAGTGCGGCAACGGCCTCGCGTCGGTGGGGAGGACTACCCATCCAGCGGTCTGGATATGGTGGAAGACGTGACTTCTTCGACTCCCTCCTCCGAGCGCATCGTCTGGATCGACTGCGAGATGACCGGCCTCTCCCTCGAGCACGACGCCCTCATCGAGGTCGCGGCCCTGGTCACCGACTACGAGCTCAACCAGCTCGACGAGGGCATTGACATCGTCGTCCGCCCGCCCGAGGCGGCGCTGATGCAGATGAACGACTTCGTCCGCGACATGCACACGACCTCGGGACTGCTCGACGTGCTGGCCGAGGGCACGACCCTCGCCGAGGCCGAGGAGGCCGTCCTCGCCCACATCACGGAGCACGTCCCCGACGCCGGCAAGGCACCGCTCGGCGGCAACAGCGTCGCGACCGACCGCGCCTTCCTCGTGCGGGACATGCCGGCCCTCGAGGGCCACCTGCACTACCGGATGATCGACGTCTCCTCGATCAAGGAGCTCTCGCGCCGCTGGTACCCGCGGGCCTACTTCGCCTCCCCGGACAAGAACGGCGGCCACCGCGCCCTCGCCGACATCACGGAGTCGATCGCCGAGCTGCGCTACTACCGCGAGGCGGTCTTCCGCCCCCAGCCCGGTCTCGAGACGGCCGAGCTCAAGGAGATCGCCGCGCGCCACCAGGTCGGCTGACCGGGCACGGGCCTCGCGTCATTACGGGCGGTCGCGGCGCCGGCACCACGCGGCGAAGAGCGCGCCGGAGACGTTGTGCCACACCGAGAAGACCGCGCCCGGCAGGGCCGAGAGCGGCTCCATGTACTGCGCGGCCAGGCCCGCAGCGAGCCCGGAGTTCTGCATGCCCACCTCGATGGCGGTCGTGCGCCGAGCGGGCACCGGGAGCCGGGCCACCCTGGCGGCCAGGTAGCCCAGGCCCATGCCGAGCACGTTGTGCACGACGACGGCCAAGAGCACGAGGGGGGCCCGCGGTGAGCATCGCGTCGGCGCTGCCCGAGACGACGATCGCCACGATGACCGAGATCGCGGCCACCGACAGCCACGGCAGGGCCGGCAGGAGCGCCTCGGCGAGCGGCGCGAGCAGCAGGCGCACGACGAGACCGGCGAGGACCGGCAGCAGGACGATCGTGACGATGGTGCGGGCCATGCCGGCTCCGTCGAGGGGCATGTAGCGCCCGGCCAGCCACAGCGTGAGCAGCGGCGTGAGGAAGGGCGCGAGCAGCGTCGAGACCGAGGTCATCGTCACCGACAGCGCCACGTCACCGCGGGCGAGGTAGGACACGACGTTGGACGCCGTCCCCCCGGGTGCGCAGCCGACGAGGATGACACCGGCGGCCAGGGCGGGCGGCAGGCTGAGCACCGTCACCACGAGCACGGCGACCAGCGGCATGATGACGTACTGCGCGACGACCCCCAGCAGCACCGGCAGCGGGCGCCGCAGGACGAGGCCGAAGTCGACGGGCCGCAGCGTCAGGCCCATCGTGAACATCACCAGCCCGAGCAGCGGGTTGACGAAGGGGGCCGCCCCCGACACCGTGTCGGCGGCCAAGTAGCCGACCACTCCCCCGGCGACGATGAGCAGGGGGAAGACGAGGACGGCGACGTAGCCGCTGCGGTCCTCGGTGGTCGAGGTGACGAGTGGTGCGCTCACGAGCGGCCACCGTACACAGCCGGCAGGTCAGGCGCCGTCCGGCGTCGGACGCTGCTGCACGGGGTCCGGCGCCGGACGCCGGCGGTGCTCAGGCGCTGGCGAGCGACCGCGAGCCCTCGGTCTCGCCCGTGACGACGACGGCCTGGTTGCCGCGCCGACGCTGACCGGTGGCCCAGCCGCCGACGACGACGGCGATGTAGCCGATGAGCATGCCGGCGATGTTGTCGAGGACGTAGTGCCAGCCGAAGTAGATCGTCGCGAGGAAGGTCAGACCGAAGAAGGTCCACGCGCCGATGCGCAGCGAGCGGGTCGAGGCCGTGCGCTGCAGGAAGAGCGCCAGGGCGAAGGTCACCGACACGTGCAGCGACGCGAAGGCCGCGACACCCTGGATGACGTCGCTCGAGCGCGGGTCGGCGAGGAACTCCAGACGGTTGCGCAGGAGCGCGGTCTGCAGCTCACCGACACCCGAGTCGGGCAGGCCGGCGAAGAGGTCGGGCCGCACGTAGACCGGGCCGAGCGCGGGCAGGATGTAGTAGCTCACCGCACCGAGCACCCAGTTGAGGCTGAGCGAGGTGGCGTACCAGGCGCCCACGGACAGGTCGCGGCACAGGACGAGGACCGCCATGAGCGAGACCGGCACGAGGGGCAGGTAGAGCAGGTAGACGAAGGACAGCACCGGGGCCGCGAGGTCCGGCGGCAGGATCGTGTGCAGGACCGCCGCCGGGTCGGCACCGCCGAAGAGGACGCGGTCGACGTCGAGCAGCTGGTTGTCGAAGAGGACGTCCTGCCGGTAGACCGGCAGCACGCTCTTGAGGTTGCGGTAGCCCACGTAGCAGACGTAGAAGGTGATCAGACCGGTCGCGATGTAGACGATGCGCCGCAGGCTCCACTCGTGGCGGGCGACCTCGGCCATGCCGCGCGGCAGCTCGCGCCACCCGGCGCGGCGCAGGCCCGCGATGACCAGTCCGATGCCGAAGAGCAGGAGGGCGAGTGCGGGGAGGCGCACGTAGGCAGGACCGAGGAATCCCTCGGGGTCCTTGAGCGGGATCCCGAGCGAGTGGGTCCCGACGAGTGCGGTCGCCCCGACGAGGATCGAGACGACCACAGCGACGGTGTAGGGCCAGCTGCGAACGGTCTGCATCCGACCAATAATGGCCTGAAAGGGGCGCGAAGGTTAAATCGACGTGCCGGATAGTGTCCAATCGGTGATGGACGCCACGCTGAGGACCGGGGACGACGAAGGGCCCCGGGACGATCCCCGGGGCCCTTCATCCTTGGGGTGAGTAACGGGACTTGAACCCGCGACACCCGCGACCACAACGCGGTGCTCTACCAGCTGAGCTATACCCACCAAGTGCCACCTCATCGGGCAGCGCGGACCATCGTACCTGCTCCGAGAGGGTGCTCATGACCACCCACCTCCAGCGCCCGCACACGCCCATCGGGCACGATGGGCGGGTGACGACGACACCCCGGACAGCCACCCCCTTCGCCCGTGCCGCCACCGCGATCCTCGCTCTCGCAGCGCTGCTCGCGACGACGGTGGGCCTGGCCGCCCCCGCCTCGGCGCACGCCCGGCTCGAGGCCTCGAGCCCGAAGGAGGGCTCGACCCTCACCGCGACTCCGCCGGAGATCATGCTGCGCTTCAACGAGCCGATCCAGTCCGGGCTCAACGAGGTGAGCGTGCGCACCGGCTCAACCGACGCGACCGACGGCGACCTCGAGGTCGACGGCGGCACCGTCTACCAGCCGCTGAAGTCCTCGCTGCCGGCCGGCTCCTACACGGTGTCCTACAAGGTCGTCAGCGCCGACGGGCACCCGATCAGTGGGTCCTACTCCTTCACCTACGCCCCGCCCGGTGGCGACACCGGCCCGAGCGGCAGCGAGACGACGAGCGACGGCGGGTCGGGCAGCAGCTCGAGCACCACGTCGGGCAGCGACTCCCCCACCGCCTCGAGCTCCACGGCTCCGACGTCGTCGAGCAGCTCCGCGGGCGAGCCGTCGAGCACCTCGGCGCCGAGCAGCACGACCGAGCCCAGCTCGTCGAGCACCACCTCCTCGTCGACCTCGTCGTCGACGACCTCGGGCGACGGCGAGAGCGAGCCCAGCAGCGCCTCGAGCTCGTCGAGCTCCACCGCCGCGCCCGTCGAGGGCGACGACGCGAGCAGCGACGGCGGCTTCCCCGCCTGGGGCTGGGCCGTCCTCGTCGGCGCCCTGCTCGTCGTCATCGCCGGCGTCGGGCTGCTCCTGGGCCGCCGGCGCCACGCCGAGGAGGACGAGCAGGTCGACCTCGAGGAGTGGCGCGGCTGACCCGTCGACCCCGGCCGGCTCCGGTCGGCCGGGGTGACCGCCCGGGTACGACGAAAGGGCCCCACCGCAGTGCGGTGGGGCCCTTCGTGGGTGGTGCGCCAACAGGGACTCGAACCCCGAACCCGCTGATTAAGAGTCAGCTGCTCTGCCAATTGAGCTATTGGCGCGCGAGGAGAAACATTAGCACCACGATGGCGGAGGGCGAAATCGACTCCGGGACAGGGCTCTTGGCGCCTCGATCGGCGCCCTGCCGCGGTGCGGTCCACCTCCTGCCACGACGCCGAAGGGGGGTGGCACCGGTCGGTGCCACCCCCCTTCGTCACTGCCGTGGTGACGTCACCAGGAGCGCTTGGCGCGCTGGCGCTCCCACTTCTTGGCCTTGCGGTTGCTCGAGATGACCTTGAGCACGACGAGGCCGACGACGGCCGCGGCGGCGATCGCGACGCGGTCCATGCGCAGCTCGCCGGACTCGGTGCGGGTCGCGGCGGTGAAGGAGGCCTTGGCCTGCTCCTTCTGCCGGGCGACGACGTTCTTGGGCGCGGCGCGCACGCTCAGCTCGTCGATGGTCTGGGCGAGCCGGTCACGCGTCGTGATGATGTCGTTCTCGAGCTTGGTCATGCTCGGGGTGTCGTTGCTCACGTGGGGGTTCCGTCCTTACTCGATGCCGAGGTCGCGGCGGATGCGGGCCACGTGGCCCGTCGCCTTGACGTTGTACTGGGCGTGGGTCACCACGCCGTCCGGTCCGACGACGACCGTCGAGCGGATGACTCCCTCGACGACCTTGCCGTACAACTTCTTCTCACCATAAGCGCCCCAGGCCGTCATCACCGACTTGTCCGCATCGGACAGCAGGGTGATCGTCAGCCCGTCACGCTCACGGAACTTCGCGAGCTTCGCCGGCTGGTCCGGCGAGATGCCGATGACCTCGGTGTCGGCGGCGCGCAGGGCCTCGAGCGAGTCGCTGAAGTCGCACGCCTGCTTCGTGCAGCCGGGGGTCATCGCCGCCGGGTAGAAGTAGACGATGACCTGCTTGCCGCGGAAGTCGCTCAGGGAGACCTCCGCGCCGGTGTCGTCGGGGAGGGTGAAGTCGGGGGCCGCATCGCCCGGGGTGAGTCTCTCGCCCACGGATCGCATCTCCTGTCTCGGCGGAATGCAGTATGGTCACCCCAACCTATCCTCCCAGGGGCAGAGTCACGTAGGAGTGACCTATGCACGTGCCCGATGCTTTCCTCGATGCTCCGACCTCCCTCGCCACGGGGGGTGTGGCGATCGCGGGGGTGGCCCTAGCGCTGCGACGAACCCCGAGCGATCTCGACGACCGGGTGGCCCCGCTCGCCGGTCTCGTCGCCACCTTCGTCTTCGCCGCCCAGATGCTGAATTTCCCCGTCGCCGGCGGCACCTCCGGCCACCTCCTCGGCGGTGCACTCGCGGCAGTCCTCGTGGGACCGTGGACCGCCACCCTGTGCATCACCGTCGTCCTGCTCGTCCAGGCGCTCGTCTTCGCTGACGGCGGCCTCACCGCCCTCGGAACCAACGTCACACTCATGGCGCTCGTCGGCGTGTGGGTCGGCTGGGTCGTCTTCGTCCTCGCGCGACGCCTCCTGCCGGCGCGGCCGGCCAGCATCCCCGTGGCCGCCGCGATCGGCGCCTTTGCGTCCGTGCCCTGCGCCGCGGTCGTCTTCGCCGGGCTCTTCATGGTCGGTGGCACCGCGTCCGTCGACGCCGGCGCCCTGCTCACCGCCATGGTGAGCTGGCACCTGCTCATCGGCCTCGGCGAGGCGGCCATCACCTTCCTCGTCGTCTCGGCGGTCGTCGGGGTGCGGCCTGACCTCGTGCGCGGTGCGGAGCACCTCTCACCCTCGGCACACGTGCCCCGCGAGAGCATGAGAGCGACCCGATGAAGGCCCGCGTCTCGACCCGCGCCTTCGTCCTCGGCGGACTGGTCGTCTGCCTCATCCTCTCCTCCGTCGTGAGCTTCTGGGCCTCCGGGCACCCCGACGGGCTCGAGCACGTGGCCGAGACGCTCGGCTTCGCCGGTGCCGCGGGCGACCACGGCGCATCCGGCTCCCCGTTCGCCGACTACGGGACAAAGGGAATCGGTGACGGCTTCCTCTCCGGCGGTCTGGCGGGGTTTGTGGGCGTGCTACTCACGGGTGCCCTCATGTGGGTCCTGCTCCGACTCGCCCGTCGTCGCGGCTGAGGTGGCCAACCCCCACCGCCACGCGTTGAGCCTGCACTCCCCCACGAGACTCCACGCGTTCCCGGCGCACCTCAAGATCGTCGCGGCGATGCTCTACGTCATCGCCGTCGTGCTCACCCCGCGGGAGGCGGTGTGGGCGCTCGGGCTGCAGGCACTGCTCCTGCTCGGCGTCGTCCTGGTGAGCAGGGTGCCGCTGCGGCACCTCGCTCCTCGGCTGCTCGTCGAGGTGCCTTTCGTCCTCTTCGCCGTACTCATGCCCTTCGTCGCGACTGGCCCCCGCGTCGACGTCGGGCCGCTGTCGCTGTCAGAGGCGGGGCTCTGGGGCGGGTGGAACCTCCTGGTCAAGGGCACACTCGGCGTCGGTGCCTCACTGGTGCTCGCGGCGACGACCACCCCCTCCGACGTCGTCGCCGGGCTGGCTCGGCTACGTCTGCCGGCGCAGCTCGTGCTCATCCTCGGCTTCATGGTCCGCTACACCGAGGTCATCAGCGGGCAGCTGCAGGCGATGCGGGTGGCCCGGGAGTCGCGCGGTTTCAGCGGCCGCGGACTACGCGCGTGGCCAGCGCTCGCGAGCACCGCGGGGTCGCTCTTCGTCCGCAGCTACGAGCGGGGTGAACGCGTGCACCTGGCAATGCTCGCGCGCGGGTTCGACGGACGGACCCACGTCGAGCGGACACCTGTCGCCGGCTCGACGTGGGCCGTGGCGATGCTCCTGCCCGTCGGCGCGACGATCGTCCTCGCGGCTGCGAGGCTGGGCGCATGAGCATTCCCGTCATCGACCTGCGCGGCGTGGATCACGTCTACCCCGATGGGCACCGCGCGCTCGACGGTGTCGATCTGCACGTGCATCCCGGCGAGCGGGTCGCCCTGCTCGGCCCCAACGGCGCCGGCAAGACGACGCTGGTGCTGCACCTCAACGGGATCCTCACCCCGACGAGCGGCTCGATCTCGGTGTCGGGGGTGCCGGTGAGCCACGCGCACCTGCTCGACGTGCGGCGCCGGGTGGGCATCGTCTTCCAGGACCCCGACGACCAGCTCTTCATGACGACGGTGGCCCAGGACGTGGCATTCGGTCCGCAAAACCTCGGGCTGCCCGCTGCCGAGGTCGAGGCGCGGGTGCACGAGGCGCTCTCCGCGGTCAGGATGCTCGAGGTCGCCGACCGGCCCCCGCACCACCTGTCCTTCGGGCAGAAGCGGCGCGTCGCGGTCGCGACCGTGCTCGCGATGCGACCGGAGATCCTCGTGCTCGACGAGCCGAGCAGCAACCTCGACCCGGCCTCGCGTCGCGAGCTCGCCGAGATCGTCGACGGCCTCGACATCACGGTGCTCATGGTGACGCACGACCTGCCGTACGCCCTCCAGCTGTGCGAGCGCTCGGTCGTGCTCTCCGAAGGGAGGATGGTCGCCGACGCCGCGACGCGCGAGGTGCTCTCGGACGGCGAGCTCATGGCGGCGCACCGGCTGGAGCTGCCCTACGGCTTCGACCCGCGGTCGGTGCCGGGGCGCACGCGCGGCTGACCGGTGCGATCAGTCGCTGATGCCGACGAGGGTCGGCTCGAGGAGGATCTCGCTGCGCAGGCTCTGCGCGATGAAGCACTCCCGGTGGGCGACCTCGACGAGCCGCTCGACCTTGGCGCGGGGGGCCGGGGCAGCGAGGGTGATGTGCGGACGCAGGACGATGCGCGTCACCCACATCGGCCGCTCGCCCTCCGGCATCTCCCCGACGGCCTCGTCCCGGTAGTCGACGACGTCGAGCCGGGCCCGGGCGGCGACGGCCAGGAAGGAGAGCATCTGGCAGCTGCTCGCCGCCGCGACGAGCAGCTGCTCGGGGTTGGGCAGCGATGCGTCACCCCGGAAGGCGAGGTCGCTGCTCGCCCGCGTCGTCGTCGAGGCCATCGTCAGCTCGTGCTCGCGGGAGTAGGCGTCGTAGCCGACACCCGTGGATCCCGACCAGGCGAGGGTCGTGGTGAAGGAGTGGTCGCTCACCCGCCTAGACTGCCTGACCGAGCCGAAGTGGCGGAATTGGCAGACGCGCGTGGTTTAGGTCCACGTGCCCAAGGGCGTGCGGGTTCAAGTCCCGCCTTCGGCACCCCACCCAACGTCGCAAAACCCTAGGGTTTTGCGACGTTGAGCGTCCTGAACTCTGCAAGACCCTAGGGTTTTGCAGAGATCGGGTCAGGCCAGGTGCTCGCGCAGCAGCGGCACCATGGCGCGGAAGGCGCGGCCGCGGTGGCTGATCGCGTTCTTCTCCACGTCCGTGTACTGCGCAAGGGTGCGGGTGTCGCCGTCGGGACGGAAGATCGGGTCGTAGCCAAACCCGTTGTCCCCCACCGGCTCCCGCACGACGACGCCGGGGACCTCCCCTTCGCTCGTCACGGTGGCACCACCGGGGATCGCGAGGACCGCGGCGCAGCGGAAGGCCGCGCGGCGGTGCTCGTCGGGCACGTCGGCGAGCTGGTCGAGCAGGAGCTGGAGGTTGCGACGGTCCTTCTCGGCCCGGGGCAGGTCCGCCCCCTCGTGCAGACCCGACCACCGCGCGGAGAAGATGCCCGGGCTGCCGCCGAGCACCTCGACGGCCAGGCCGGAGTCGTCGGCGAGCGCGGGCAGCGAGGTGCGCAGCGCGACGTGCTCGGCCTTGAGGCGCGCGTTGCCGGCGAAGGTCACCTCGGTCTCCGGGATCTCGCCGACCTCGGGGAAGGCGGCCATCGAGACGATCTCGAGGCCCAGCTCGGCCTCGCCGAGGATCTGCTGCAGCTCGTGGACCTTGTGCTCGTTGTGCGTCGCGAGGACGACCCGCTGGGTCACAGCACACGCTCGCGCGGGGTCTCGGCGAGGGCCTCCTGCTGCTTGGCGGTGAGCGCGGCGCAGCCGGTGGTCGCGAGGTCGAGCAGCTCACCGAGCAGCGCCCGGTCGAAGGGAGCGCCCTCCGCCGTTCCCTGCACCTCGATGAACTCGCCGGTGCCGGTCATGACGACGTTCATGTCCGTCTCGGCGGTGGAGTCCTCGGGGTAGTCGAGGTCGCAGACCGCGCGGCCGTCGACGACGCCGACCGAGACCGCGGCGAGCGAGCCGGTGAGCGGCGTCGCGCCGGCCGGGATCAGGCCACGGCTGCGGGCGTCCTCGACGGCGTCGACGAGGGCGACGTAGGCGCCGGTGATGGCCGCCGTGCGGGTGCCGCCGTCGGCCTGCAGGACGTCGCAGTCGAGGACGATCGTGTTCTCCCCCAGCGCCTTGGTGTCGATGACGGCGCGCAGGCTGCGGCCGATGAGGCGGGAGATCTCGTGGGTGCGACCGCCGACCTTGCCCTTGCGCGAGTCGCGCCCGCTGCGGGTGTTGGTCGAGCGCGGCAGCATCTCGTACTCGGCGGTGACCCAGCCGGTGCCCTGCCCCTTGAGCCAGCGCGGCACCCCCGCCTCGAAGCTCGCGGCGACGAGCACCCGGGTGCGGCCGAACTCCACGAGCACCGAGCCCTCGGCGTGGTCGAGCCAGTTGCGGGTGATGCGCACCTCGCGCAGCTGCTCGGGGGTGCGTCCGTCGTGCCGGGGGGTGGTGTCAGTCATGGGGCAAGGCTAACGATCCGACAGGATGGCTCGGGTGAGGCCGTCCTTCGACCACGTCCTGCTCACCCGCTTCAGCGCGGTGCTGCACCCCGAAGCGCCGCCGCCCGACGAGGACTGGCTCTTCTACCGGCTCGGCTTCTTCGTCGACGCCTGCCTGCCGTCAGTGCTCTCGCAGCGCGGCGCGCAGCCCTTCGAGTGGCTGGTGATCTTCGACGACCGGTGCTCCGCGGACTTCCGGACGCAGGTCGAGGAGCTCGCCGAGGGCGCCTTCACCCCGATCTGGACGCATGCCCCCTTCACCCGCGACGGCTTCGCCCAGCACGTCGCCGACCGGTGCCACTCCCCCTTCGTCATCACGACCCGGATCGACAGCGACGACGCGATGGCGGTCGACCTCATGGCCTCGGTGCAGGCGCAGTTCGCCGAGCAGGAGCGGCTCTTCGTCAACTTCCCCCGCGGCATCCAGATCGACCGCAGCGGTGCCGTGCACCGGGCGACGATCCTCTCGAGCCCCTTCCTCTCTCTCATCGAGGCCCGCGAGGAGGGCCGGCTGCCGGACACGGTCTTCGTCGCCAAGCACGCCCGCGCCCGCGGCCACGGTCCGCTGCGCGAGGTGCGCGCGCCGGTCATGTGGGCGCAGGTGCTGCACGGCACCAACCTCGCCAACATCGTCAACGGCGTGCGGGTGCACCCGCGGGTCGTCGCCGAGCGCTTCGACCTCCACCTCGGCTACGACGCGACTCCGGGGCGAGCCCGGCTGCTGCGCGGACGGGCCACCCAGCTCGGCCGGCTCGCCCGGCTGTGGGCGGCCCACCCCGGCGAGCTGACGAAGTGGGTCGAGGCCACCGCGTGGACCGCCCGCGGCACCCACGAGCGCCCGCCGGAGGCCGGCGCGCCGACGCTCACCGACCGGGTGCAGGAGTGGGAGTCGCGCACCCGGGTGCGGGTGCGGGACCTGCGCTGGCGGGCGAAGGGGGCGGCCAACGACCGCCTGCCCGGGCGGGAGGGCGTCGTGGCCGGCGACATCGCAGACGTCCTCGCGAGGGACCGGGTCGTCGTCCTCGCGGAGTGGTCTCCCGGTGCCCGGGTGAGGCCGGACGCCCTGGCTGCGGCCACGGCCTGGGCCGAAGGGGGCTTCGGTGTCCTCGTCGTCGCGGCCCGCGACCCGTGGGTGCGGCTGGCCGCACCCGACCTGCCCGCGGGCGCCGCGCTCGTGCGGCGGCGCAACACCGCCTACGACTTCGGCTCGTGGGCGCACGCCCTGGCGACCTGGCCGGCGGTGGCGCGCAAGAACCTCGTCGTCCTGACCAACGACTCCCTCGTCGGCCCGCTCGGGCCGCTCGACGAGCTCATCCGTCGCATCGACGCCGGTACGAGCGATGTCTGGGCGGCGACCGCCAACCACCACCCGGCGGAGCACCTGCAGAGCTATCTGCTCGCGGTCCGTGGTGGCGCGCTCGCCCGCGAGCCGCTCGCGGGGTTCTTCGCGCGGGTGCGCCCGCTGGAGTCCAAGCGTGCGGTCGTCGAGGCCTACGAGATCGGGCTCACCACCACCGTCGATGCCGCCGACCTGACCCGCGAGAGCGGCTGGACCCATGACGAGCTCGGACTCCCGCTCGACGTCGACCTCTCCCTGCACGGCTGGCGAGCGCTCCTGGCGGCGGGCTTCCCCTTCGTCAAGCGGATGCTGCTCACGGCGCCGCAGTCCGCCGACCAGCGCTCGGAGGTCGCCGCCGTCGTGGCGTCGCTGCGCGATGGGGGCCCCTCGACGCCCTAGGCTCCCGCCGTGGACCAGCACAGCCAGATCAGCCTGCCCGGTGGCGGGACGACGACCCTGCACGCCGCCGGGACCGACGCGACGTCGGCGCCCTTCGTCCTCGTCATGCCGGCCATGGGGGTGCCGGCGGGCTACTACGGCCCCTTCGTCGACGAGCTCGCGCGGCACGGCGTGGCCGCCGGCGTCGCCGACTACACCGGGCAGGGCGATGCGACGCCGCACGTCGGCCGTGGACGGGACCTCGGCTACGACGACCTCGCCCACGGCTGGCTGCCGGCGGTCGTCGACCGGGTCCGCGAGCAGCACGACGGCCCCGTCGTGGCGCTCGGGCACTCCCTCGGCGGCCACCTCCTCGCCGCCCACCTCGCCGGCCCGACGCCCGCGGTCGACGCCGCCGTGCTCATCGGGTCGGGGACGCCCCACTGGCGCGCGCAGCAGGGACTCAAGACCCTCGCGCAGACCCAGCTCATCGCGGTCGTCTCACGGCTGTGCGGCTACTGGCCCGGCGTGCGCCTCGGCTTCGGCGGGACGCAGGCGCGGACGCTGATGCGCGAGTGGGCGGCCTTCTCCCGCACCGGGCGTCTGGCTCCCGGGGGCCGAGACATCGCGGCGGGGCTCGCCGGGCGCTCGCTGCCCTTGCTCGCCGTCGACCTCGACAACGACACCCTCGCTCCGCCGGCCGCCGTCGACGAGCTGGTCGGGCTCTTCGCGAGTGCCGACGTCGAGCGCTTCACCTTCGCCAAGGCGGTGGGCGACCCGGGCAAGCCGGTGAACCACTACAGCTTCGCCCGCTCCCCCGAGATGATCGGTGAGCGGATCGCCGCCTGGGTCACCGGACGGGTCGGCGAGCGCGCACGACCCTGAGGACCGCAGACGGACCGGTCAGCGAGCCCGGCCTGCCGACCAGGGGTCGATCAGCTCGATGCCGGTACCGGTGAAGTCCTTGGTGTTGCGCGTGGCCAGGGAGGCTCCGTGGGCCCGGCACGTCGCGGCGATGAGTGCGTCCACGGTGCTCACGGGCCGGCCGGACAGCTCTCGGCCGGACATGACATGGGCATAGGCCACGGCCGCCGGCCCGTCGAGAGGGAGGACCCGGTCGTCGCCGAGCCGCTGGAAGAACGCATCGAGCGCGCCCTCCAGCCGCTGCCGCCGAGCACCCGCGGGCATTCGCCCCAGCCCGTGCAGGAGCTCCCCGACGACGACGGCGGGCACGGCGAGGTCGGCGTCGGCGACCGAGGCCGCCCATCTCACGACCTCGGCCTCGGGCTGCAGTCTCATCAGCTCGGAGACGACGTTGGTGTCGACCGCGATCATCCGAAGGCCGGGTCGGTGAAATCGACGCGAGGTGGGTCGGACTCACGTGGGGGCGGCTCCAGGTCGGACTCCATCTCGACCACCACGTCGCCACGACCTGCCCAGTACAGATCCATCAGGGCATTGGGCCGCTGCTGCCGGTGGCCGGCCGCCGCCGTCAGGATCGAGCGGACCTCTGCCTCCATCGAGTGACCGTGCTCCGCCGCCATCAGGCGCAGTCGGTCACGGACGTCGTCATCGAGGTTGCGAACGGTGATCGCTGCCATCGCTATCATCTCCCGCTCTCGATGCTAGCACTCCGGTCGGACGAGCTCCTGGGTGACCCGCTGCGCCTCCGGGCCGACCTCGACCCGAGTGGGAACGCCGAGGACGAGCGGCATCTGCGGCTGCTGGTGCCCCACGTCGGCGTCGAGCACGACCGGCACGCCGAGACCGTCGAGGGCGTCGCGTACCGCCTCGTGCTGCGTCAGGGTCGGTGCGTCGGGCGCAGGCGTGCGGCCGATGACGACGCCGGCGCACCGGTCGAACCACCCCGCCAGCCGCAGTCCGTGCAGGCAGCGGGCGATCTCGAAGGCATTGCCCTCCGCGGCCTCGAGCAGGACGACGGGCGGCTGCTCCTGCACCTGCGCCCAGGACCACACGTCACCGAAGGCGGTGCCCGCCAGCGGCGAGAGCACCTCGATGCAGCCACCGACGAGCGGTCCCGCAAAGCTGGCCGCCTCCCCCTCGAGCAGCGACCACCGGGTCGGCTCGGTGAGCGTCATCTCGTCGACGCCGGGGTCACCCTCGTAGTCGTCCCAACCCGCGGCGCGGCGGTGCGTGGCGGCGGTCTGGGTGAGCTCGCCGCCCTCGGCGGTCGCCACGTCGAGCCAGTGCAGGTGGCCGGGGGCGGGCGCGTAGGGCGTGTCCATGAGGTTGCTGCCGTGGAGGGTCGCCCACCCGGCGCGCAGGGTGAGCGGCAGCATCGTCGTCGCCGTGTCGGAGAAGCCGACGTACCAGGTCGGGTCGCACTCGGCGAGCAGGTCGAGGTCGAGCCACGGCAGCACGTCGATGCCGGTCTCACCACCCCATGGCGGGATGACCGCGTGGACGTCGGGGTCGACGAGCAGGGCCATGAGCTCGTCGGCGCGGGCCTCGCGCGAGGCGCTCACGTGGGTGTCGGTCGTGTCGCGCAGGCAGACCCCCTCGACGACCTCGAGGCCGCGCCGCCGCAGACCGGCGATCGCCAGGTCGAGGCGGGGCTGCAGGGTCGGCGGGACCCCGGAGCTGGGTGCGGTGACCGCGATCGTGTCACCGGGGCGAAGGGGGGCGGGCAGGCGCGCGTCCATGCCCCCAGTCCACCAGTGACCGGCCACCGCGTCGAGTTAGATTGCGGCACATGACGCGACGAGCCATCTGCTTCGACGTCGACGGCACGCTCGTCGACTCCCTGCCGGACATCATCGGGAGCATCACGGCCGCGATGGTCGAGCACGGGCTGCCCGACCCGGGCGACCCGCCGGTCCGCGCGCTCGTCGGCCTCCCCCTCGAGGACATGTTCACCGCCCTCGCTCCCGAGGGGGACGTCGCCGCCCTCGCGGCGTCGTACCGCCGGATCTACCCGGCCCGCTTCACCCAGCGATCCGCTCCCTTCGTCGACACCATCGAGGTGCTCGAGGCCCTGCGGGCCAAGGGCTATCTGCTCGCGGTGACGACGACGAAGCGCAGCGAGATGGCACGCGACCTCGTCGCCGCGCTCGGGCTCGCCGACCACCTCGACCACGTCCAGGGCACCGACGGCTTCCCCGCCAAGCCGGCGCCGGACGTCATCGAGCGGGCACTGTCCGCTCTGGACGCGGAGGGCACGTGGATGGTGGGCGACACGACGCACGACGTGCACGCGGGTGCGGCCGCGGGGCTTCAGACCTATGCCGTGTGCCGCCCGGAGGCCACCCATGACCGGGCCACGCTCGCCAGCGCGCACCCCGACCGACTCGAGGAGTCGCTGCTGCCGCTGCTCGACCTCGTCTGAGCCCGGGAGCGCGTGCACAACAGGTCGTCCTCGTGCACGAAAGGGCCGATGAACGCCGCGACATGCATCAGGACGACCTGTTGTGCACGCTCAGATGTCGTAGGTGGCGTCCGGCCGGGCCAGCTCGACCTCACCCGGCCACACGGCGGCGGCCTCGGCGCGGCAGACCTCGGGGTCGTTCCACGCGGGGATGTGGGTGAGCATGAGGCGCTCCACTCCCCCGGCGGCGACCGCGGCCTCGGCGGCCCGGCGCCCGGTGAGGTGGATGCCGCGGGCCTCGTCGCGCCCCTCGACGAAGGCGGAGTCGACGAGCACGAGATCGGCATCGGCGAAGAGCGGGGTCAGCGCGTCGCAGGAGTCGGTGTCGCCGCTGTAGGCGAGCACCCGACCGTCGGCCTCGACGCGGAAGCCGTAGGCCTCGACGGGGTGGTTGACGAGGAAGGGCCGCACGACGAAGGGCCCGATGTGCGTCGGCACGCTCGTGGAGACGCGGCGGAAGTCGAGGACCCCGGTCATCCCGGCCTCGTCGATGCCCTCGTAGGCCGCGGCGAGTCGCTCGGCCGCGCCCGCGGGGCCGTAGACCGGCAGGCGCTCGGTGAGCGCGCCCTCGGGTCGGTAGGTGCGGGTGACGTACATGCCGGTGAGGTCGATGCAGTGGTCCGGGTGCAGGTGGCTGAGCACGACGGCATCGAGGTCGGCGAGGTCGATGTGCCGTTGCAGGGCGCCGAGCGCGCCGTTGCCCAGGTCGAGCACGATGCGCCAGGTGCGCCCCTCGTGCTCGGCCGTCACGAGATAGCAGGAAGCGGGCGACTCGGGTCCCGCGAAGGACCCGGAGCACCCGACGACGGTGAGCCTCACGACTCTTCCCCCATGTTGCCGAAGACGTCCGCCACCTCGGGTCCGAGGAAGCGACGGGCCAGCGACCGGAAGCGCTCCGGGTCCCCCGTCGTGGTGAACCCGTGCCCCGGAGCCGGCAGCGACTCGGGACGCAGCAGGTCGTGGTCCGCAAGAACACGGTAGACGTCCTTGGCCGTCTCCTCGGCAGATGAGACGAGGGTGACACCCTCGCCCATGACGTAGGACAGGGCGCCGGTGAGCAGCGGGTAGTGGGTGCAGCCGAGGACGAGCGTGTCCACCTCGGCCCGACGAAGGGGGTCGAGGTAGCCGTGAGCGACGTCGAGCACCTCCGGCCCGGACGTCGTGCCGGCCTCGACGAGCTCGACGAAGCGCGGGCAGGGCTGGGAGAAGACCTGCGTGTGCGGCGCCGCGGCGAAGGCGTCGAGGTAGGCGCGCGAGCGGTGGGTGCCCTCGGTCGAGATGACCCCGACGCGGTGGTTGCGGGTGGCCAGGACCGCGCGCCTCACGGCCGGGCGGATGACCTCGATGACGGGCACGTCGTAGCGCTCGCGCGCGTCGTGCAGGACGGCTGCGCTCGCGGTGTTGCACGCGATGACGAGCAGCTTGACCCCGTGGTCGACGAGTCGGTCGAGGCACTCGAGGGCGAACTCGCGGGTCTGCGCGATCGGCCTGGGGCCGTAAGGCGCTCGCGCCGTGTCACCGAGGTAGGCGACCGACTCGTGGGGCAGCTGGTCGATGACGGCGCGGGCGACGGTCAGCCCCCCGAAGCCGGAGTCGAAGATGCCGATCGGCTGGGCAGCGGTCGACGGGTCGCTCACTCGCCCTCGTCCTCTGCGTCGTCCTCTGCGTCGTCCTCGTCGTCGGGCAGCAGGAGGTCGACGTCCTCGCCGGTGAGCGCGCGGGTGAGCGACTCCTGCAGCCAGGTGAGGAAGTCGTAGACGCTCAGCGCGAAGATCGCCGGGTCGTCGGAGGGCAGCGACTCGACGAGCTCCTCGAGCCGGGTCGCGTCCTCGTCGGTGCGCAGCCCGAGCCGCTCGCCCATGACGAGCCGCACGTCGGTCAGGGCGACGAGCACGAGGGGCGCCTCGCGGCGGGGCACGACCCACCGCTCGTCCTCGGCCTCCTCGAGCAGCCGCACCGTCGCCGCCAGACCGGCGTGCTTGCGCTGCCGCAGGCCCTGCTCGGTGAAGCGGCGGAACTCCGCCGCCTCCTGCTCGTCCTCGCGGTTGCCCGTCGGGAAGAGCCGGTCGAGCGCCGGGTCACGGTCCTCGTCGAGGCCGAAGGCCCGGTCGGGGACCCCGACGCCCGCAGCACCCTCCTCGGTGTCCGTGGCGAGGTCACCCAGCCCCGCGACGATCGCCTCGAAGGGGTCGGCGTGCTCCCCCTTCGTCACGGAGGCGGGGGCGACGAGGTCCATGACCTGCAGGCACAGGCCGGCAACGACCGCCCGCTCGCTGTCGTCCATGATCGCGACGAGCTCGTCCCCGTCCGCGGCAAAGGCGGTGGCCATCAGGCGTCCTTCTGGAAGGTCGCCCACAGGCCGTAGCCCTGGAGCGCCTCGGTGTCGGCTTCCATCTGCTCCTTGGGGCCGTGCGCGACGACGGCGCGGCCCTTGAGGTGCACGTCCATCATGAGCTTCTCGGCCTGCTGCTTCGGATAGCCGAAGTGCGTCTGGAAGACCCAGGTCACGTACGACATGAGGTTGACGGGGTCGTTCCACACCAACGTGATCCACGGGGTGTCGACGGCCTCGACGACGTCGGGCTCGCTCGTCTGCTGCTCGGCGGGGGCGATGGACACGCCCTCCACCCTAGAGTGGCCGGCGTGACGATCCGACCCAGCACCGCCCTGCTCACCGATCACTACGAGCTGACGATGCTCCAGGCCGCCCTGCGCAGCGGGGCCGCGTCACGGCGCTGCGTCTTCGAGACCTTCGCCCGGCGGCTGCCGAGCGGGCGTCGCTACGGGGTCCTCGCCGGCACGGGTCGCGTGCTCGACGCCATCGAGGACTTCCGCTTCGGGCCGGAGGAGCTGCGGGACCTGCGCGAGCGCCAGGTCGTCGACGAGGACACCCTCGGCTTCCTCGCCGACTACCGCTTCGACGGCGACGTCTGGGGCTATGCGGAGGGCGAGACCTACTTCCCCTACTCCCCCGTGCTCGTCGTCGAGTCCGACTTCGCCCACGGCGTGATCCTCGAGACGGTGATCCTGTCGATCCTCAACCACGACTCCGCCGTGGCCTCGGCCGCGTCGCGGATGACCGGTGCCGCCGGGTCGCGGCCGGTCATCGAGATGGGCAGCCGCCGCACGCACGACGAGGCGGCGGTCGCGGCGGCGCGCGCGGCCTACATCGCCGGATTTTCCTCCACCTCCAACCTCGAGGCAGGGCGGCGGCACGGCGTGCCCACGGGTGGCACCGCGGCGCACGCCTTCACCCTGCTGCACGAGAGCGAGCGGGAGGCCTTCGAGGCGCAGGTGGCGTCGCTGGGTGCCGGCACCACCCTGCTCGTGGACACCTACGACGTGACCGAAGGGGTGAGGACGGCCGTCGAGGTCGCCGGCACCTCCCTCGGCGGCGTGCGTCTCGACTCGGGTGACCTCGTGGTCCAGGCGAGCGAGGTCCGTGAGCAGCTCGACGCGCTGGGCGCGACCGAGACCAAGATCGTCGTCACCTCCGACCTCGACGAGTACGCCATCGCGGCGCTGGCGGCCGCCCCCGTCGACACCTATGGCGTCGGCACGCGCGTGGTCACCGGGTCGGGCCACCCGACGGCGTCGATGGTCTACAAGCTCGTCGCCCGCGAGGACGACGAAGGGCGGATGATCGGCGTCGCCAAGAAGAGCAAGGACAAGCAGTCGGTCGGTGGGCGCAAGTACGCGCTGCGTCGGCGCAACCCGCTCGGCGTCGTCGAGGCCGAGGTCCTCGGCATCGGCGAGCAGCCGGTCGGTGACGCCGACGACCGCGACCTGCTCGTGCGGCTCGTCAAGGGCGGCGAGGTCGTCGGGCGCGAGCACGCGAGCCTCGAGGGCGCGCGTGCCCGGCACGAGGCATCCGTGGCCGAGCTGCCGCGCTCGGCGCACCAGCTGAGCCAGGGTCAGCCCGCGGTGGAGACGGTCTTCCTCACCGACACCCCCTAGGACGTCCCTCACAGCACCCCGCCCCCGGATGTGCGGGCAGGGTAACGCGGGCTTTACGTCCGCAGACCGGGCGCGAAACACGGCCTTGCGAGCCTCCCGGCATGACCACGACGCTGCCCACGAGCACCGCTGACGCCACCGCCCCCGCCGGTCCGATTCGTCGGGCCGGACGGTGGATCGACCAATGGGACCCGGAGGACCGGGGCTTCTGGGAGGGCGGCGCACGTGCAGTAGCCCACCGCAACCTGCGCTGGTCGGTGCTCGCCGAGTTCCTCGGCTTCTGCGTGTGGGCACTGTGGAGCGTCGTCGTCCCGCAGCTGAACGGCGTCGGCTTCGCGCTCACCCTGGACCAGCAGTTCTGGCTCATCGCGGTGCCGAGCCTGATCGGCGCCTTCCTGCGCGTCCCCTACACCTTCATGGTCCCGCTCGTCGGCGGGCGCAACTGGACGATCATCTCGGCGCTGCTGCTCCTGCTGCCCACTCTCTCCCTCGCCTGGGTCGTGGGCCGGCCGGAGACCCCCTTCGCGCTGCTCCTCGGCATCGCCGCACTCGCCGGCTTCGGCGGAGGCAACTTCGCGTCGTCGATGACCAACATCTCCTTCTTCTTCCCCGAGGCGGAGAAGGGGAAGGCGCTGGGGCTCAACGCAGCCGGCGGCAACCTCGGCACCGGCATCGTGCAGCTCGTCGTCCCCGCCGTCATCGCGATCGGCGCCGGGATCCACCTCGAGCGGGCCGGCCTGCTCTTCGTGCCGCTCGTGCTGCTCGCCGCGCTCGGCGCCTGGCGCGGCATGGACAACCTCAGCACCGCGCGGTCCGACCACCGCAGCTGGGCGAAGGCCGCGACCCACCCCCACACGTGGATCATCTCCTTCCTCTACATCGGCACCTTCGGCTCCTTCATCGGCTACTCGGCCGCCTTCCCGACGCTGCTCACGAGCCAGTTCCCCGAGGTGACGACGTCGATCGCCTTCGTCGGCGCGGTCCTCGGTGCCGCGAGCCGGCCGCTCGGCGGGACCATCGCCGACCGACTCGGCGGCGCACGGGTGACCATCGCGGCCTTCGTCGTCATGGGGCTCGCCGCGGGGCTGGCGATCCTCGCCCTCTCCGCGCACTCCTTCGTCCTCTTCCTCCTCGCCTTCCTCGTGCTCTTCACCGGGGCCGGCATCGGCAACGGCGCGACCTATCGGATGATCCCGGCCGTCTTCCGGGCCGGGGTGCGCGACGGCGAGGAGCTCGCCATCGCGCGCCGCAGCGCCGCCGGCTGCATCGGGATCGCCGGTGCGGTCGGTGCCGTCGGCGGCTTCCTCGTACCGCGTGGCTTCGCGATGTCGACGACGGGCTTCGGCTCGCTGGTGCCGGCGATCGGGGTCTTCATCGCGGCCTACGTCCTCATGGCGACGCTCACGTGGGCGGTCTACGTCCGCCGCGGCGCGCGCCTGGCCGACGAGGGCATCTGATGGTCGACAGCCACTGCCCCTACTGCGCGCTGCAGTGCGCGATGAGTCTGGAGCCAGAGGGTGAGCGGGTCGAGGTCACGGCCCGCGACTTCCCGACCAACCGGGGCGGCATGTGCCGCAAGGGGTGGACGTCGGCCGAGGTGCTCCGCGCCCCCGACCGGCTCACCACTCCCCTGGTCCGCGGCTCCGACGGCGAGCTGCACCCGGTCGGCTGGGACGAGGTGCTCGACCTCCTCGCCGGCCGGCTCCGTGAGATCGCGGCCGAGCACGGACCCGACGCGGTGGCCGTCTTCGGAGGTGGCGGGCTGACGAACGAGAAGGCCTACCAGCTCGGCAAGTTCGCCCGGATCGCCCTGCGCACCAAGCACATCGACTACAACGGCCGCTTCTGCATGGCATCGGCGGCGGCTGCCGCCAACCGGTCGCTCGGCATGGACCGGGGCATGCCCTTCCCCATCACCGACCTGGACACCTCCGGCGCGATCCTGCTCCTCGGCAGCAACGTCGCCGAGACGATGCCTCCCTTCGTCGGGCACCTCGCGGGAGCCCGCGCCGCCGGTGGGCTCGTCGTCGTCGACCCGCGCCGGTCGGCCACGGCCGACCTCACCGACGACGGGCAGGGCGTCCACCTGCAGCCCGTCCCCGGGACCGACCTCGTCGTGCTCCAGGCGCTGCTGCACGTCGTCCTCGCCGAGTCGCTCGCCGACGAGACCTACCTCGCCGAGCGGACGAGCGGGCTCGACGACGTCGCCCGCTCGGTCGCCTCGTGGTGGCCTGAGCGGGCCGAGCAGGTCTGCGGGGTCCCGGCCGACGACCTGCGGGCCACCGCCCGGCTGCTCGCGGCCGCCAGCCCCTCCCGGGGCGGCGCGGGCGCGCACGTCCTCACCGGGCGCGGTGTCGAGCAGTCCAGCCAGGGCACCGCGACGGTCACCGCCGCGATCAACCTCGCCCTCGCGCTCGGCCTCGTCGGACGCGAAGGGAGCGGCTACGGCGCCCTCACGGGTCAGGGCAACGGCCAGGGTGGGCGCGAGCACGGGCAGAAGGCGGACCAGCTGCCCGGCTACCGGATGATCGCCGACTCGGCCGCCCGCGAGCACGTCGCCGCGGTCTGGGGCGTCGACGCCGACGACCTGCCCGGCCCCGGCCTGCCGGCCGTCGAGCTGCTGCGCTCCCTCGGCACCCCCGGCGGACCCCGAGCACTCCTCGTCCACGGGGCCAACCCCGTCGTGAGCGCGCCCCGGGCGGACGCGGTCGCTGAGCGACTGCGCGCCCTCGACCTGCTCGTCGTGTGCGACGTCGTCCCCTCCGAGACCGTCGCCCTCGCCGACATCGTGCTGCCCGTCACGCAGTGGGCCGAGGAGGAGGGCACGATGACCAACCTCGAGGGCCGGATCATCCGGCGCCGCAAGGCGATCGACCCGCCCGAGGGAGTCGTCTCGGAGCTGTGGGTGTGGTCGCAGCTCGCCGCTCGCCTCGATGCCCCGGGCACGTGGTCGACGGTCCCGTCGGAGGTCTTCGACGAGCTGGCCAGGGCGAGCGCCGGCGGCCGCGCCGACTACTCCGGGCTCAGCCACGCCCGCCTCGACCGCGAGAGCGACCTGCACTGGCCCTGCCCCGCCAGCGGCGAAGGGGAGGCACCTCATCCGGGCACCCCGCGCGCCTTCCTCGACGACTTCCCCACGCCCAACGGCCGTGCCCGGCTCGTGCCCGTCGACCACGTCGGTCCGGCCGAGGACCTGCGGCGCGATGCCCCGCTCTTCCTCATCACCGGGCGCGTCCTCGAGCACTACCAGTCGGGGGCACAGACCCGCCGGGTGGCAGCGCTCCTCGCGGCGCAACCGACCCCCTTCGTCGAGGTGCACCCGCTCCTCGCCCACCGCCTGGGCATCGAGGAGGGTGACCCACTCGACCTGCGCACCGCGCGGGCCACGGTCACCGCTCCCGCGCGGATCACCGACCGGGTCCGGTCGGACACCGTCTTCATGCCCTTCCACTTCGCCGGCGCCGGGAGCGTCAACCGGGCGACCAACGACGCGGTCGACCCGATCTCGTCGATGCCGGAGTTCAAGGTGTGCGCCGTCGACGTCGCCGCCAGCACCACCGATCTCGTCCCCGAGCCGCTGGAGGTCAGCGCATGAGCCACATCGTCGTCATCGGCTACGGGATGGTCGGGTCCCGCTTCGTCGAGGACCTCACGGCCGCCGACCACGCCGGCGAACACCTCGTCACCGTGCTCGGCGACGAGGCCTGCGAGCCCTACAACCGGGTGCTGCTCAGCGACGTCGTCGCGGGCACGCGCGGCCTCTCGGCGATCACCCTGCCCGCGCCCGACCACCCGCGCGTCACGGTGCAGCGCGGCGTCGCGGTGCGGGCGATCGACCGCGAGCGCCGCGACGTCGTGCTCGCCGACGACACACGCGTCCCCTACGACGAGCTCGTCATCGCCACGGGTGCGGCGGCCAGGGTCCCAGCGGTCCCGGGTCTCGGGGACGGTCCCGGCAGCGGTGACCTGCCGAGCGGGGTGCACGTGCTGCGCTCCATCGACGACGCCCGCGAGATCATCGCGGCCACGCTCAACGCCCGACGCGCCATCGTCCTCGGCGGCGGCGTGCTCGGTCTCGAGGCCGCGAGCGGGCTCGCCCGACGCGACCTCGCCGTCACCGTCGTCCACCCCTCCCCCGCCCTCATGGAGCGTCAGCTCGACGAGGCCGCCAGCCGCGTCGTCGAGTCGACGCTGCGCCGCACCGGTGTCGACCAGCGCGTCGGCGTCGGGGCGCAGGAGGTCGTCATCGAGGAGGGCCGGCTGCGACGGGTGCACCTGACGAACGGCGAGGTGCTCGCCGCCGACCTGCTCGTGCTGTCGACCGGCACCGTGCCCAGCACCCAGCTGGCCGAGGCGGCCGGGATCGACGTCGACCGCGGCATCCTCGTCGACGCCGACCTGACGACGAGCGACCCGCACGTGCACGCCATCGGTGACTGCGCCCAACCTCCCGGCGGCGCCACCGGCCTCGTCGCCCAGGGGTGGGAGCAGGCCCGTCGTCTCGCCGACCTGCTCACCGGTCGTGACCCGGGGTCCGTGACCACCGGCGTCGGCGACGTCGTCAAGCCCAAGACCCACGGTGTCGACATCGTGACGATGGGCGTGTGCGGCAGCGGCCGGGTCGAGGACCCCGGCCTGCGCGTCGTGCGGCTCAGCGACCCCTCGGCCGGCCGGCACCTCGAGATCGTCGTGCGCGACGGCCTGCTCGTGGGCGCCACGACCGTCGGCGCGGGTCGCGTCGGCACCGACCTGATCACGACCTACACCCGTCGCACTCCCCTGCCCGCGGACCCGGCGCGACTGCTGCTGCCGGCCATCGCGCCGGCCGCCACGACGACGCGACGGGACTCCCCTTCGCTCATCCCGGACCGGGCGACGATCTGCCGCTGCAACGGCGTGACGAAGGGGGACATCCGCGCCGAGTTCGCCTCTGGCGCAACGACGGTGGAGCAGATCGCCGCGAGCACCAGGGCGACGACCGGCTGCGGCGGGTGCACCGACGCGGTGTGCGGGATCCTCGACTGGCTCGGCGCCGACGGGGCCCACTCACAGCCCGCGACCTCGCCCGGTGAGGACGGGTTCACACCGGGGAAACACGACCAAGACCGAGCCGAAACGAGGGCTTCCTAAGTTGAGCGCCATGCCAGAGACCACGACCTCCACCACCGAGCCGCAGCAGCTCGTCGTCGTCGGCGGCGGCATGGTCGCCCGCCGGCTCGTCGACGCGCTGCGCGCCCGGGACGACGCCGGGCGCTGGGCCGTCACGCTGCTGTGCGAGGAGCCGCGCGCGCCCTACGACCGCGTCGCCCTCACCTCCTACTTCACCGGGCGTCACCCCGAGGACCTCGCCCTCGGCGGGCAGGAGCTGTGGGACGACCCGCTCGTCACGCTGCGCCGAGGTGTGCGGGCCGAGAGCATCGACCGCGACGCCAGGACGGTGACGACGAGCAGCGGCCAGGTCCTGCCCTACGACTCGCTCGTCCTCGCGACCGGCTCCTACGCCGCCGTGCCGCCCGTGCCCGGCAAGGACCTGCGCGGGGCCTTCGTCTACCGCACGATCGACGACGTCGCCGACCTGCGGGAGTTCGTCGAGACCCGCCGGGAGGAGCTCGACCGGCCGGTCCGCGGCGCGGTCGTCGGCGGCGGCCTGCTCGGCCTCGAGGCGGCCGGCGCCCTGCGAGCCCTCGAGGTCGAGACGACGGTCGTCGAGTTCGCGCCGCGACTCATGCCGCTGCAGGTGGACGAGGGTGGCGGCGAGGGGCTCAAGCGGCTCATCGAGGGGCTCGGGGTCTCGGTGCGCACCTCGACCGCGACGTCGAAGATCGTCGGCGAGCGGGGCGCCGTCTCCCGGATGAAGTTCAGCGAGGGCCCCGCGCTCGACGTGGACGTCGTCGTCTTCGCCGTGGGTGTCCGCCCGCGTGACGAGCTCGCCCGCGAGGCCGGCCTCGAGATCGGCGAGCGCGGGGGCGTCGTCGTCGACGACGCCTGTGCCACAGCCGATCCCGCGATCCACGCGATCGGCGAGGTCGCCTGCATCGGCGGTCGCTGCCTCGGCCTGGTCGCCCCCGGGTACACGATGGCCGAGATCGTCGCCGACCGGCTGCTCGGCGGCGCCGGGACCTTCCCCGGCGCCGACCTGTCGACCAAGCTCAAGCTCCTGGGCGTCGACGTCGCGAGCTTCGGCGATGCCTTCGCGCAGGAGCCCGGCTCGCTCGAGGTCGTCATCTCCGACCCGGTCGCGGGGGTCTACAAGAAGCTCGTCATGAGCGACGACGCCCGCACCCTGCGCGGCGGCATCCTCGTCGGCGACGCCAGTGCCTACTCCTCCCTTCGCCCGATGGTCGGCCGTGAGCTCGGCGGCGACCCCGCGGCCTACCTGCTGCCCGAGGGCGCAGCGGCGGCGCCCGCCGGGGACCTGCCGGACGAGGCCGCCGTCTGCTCGTGCAACAACGTCACCGCGGGCGAGATCCGTTGTGCCGTCGGCGAAGGGGGCTGCACCGACCTCGCCGGCGTCAAGGCGTGCACCCTCGCGGGCACGAGCTGCGGCTCCTGCCTTCCGCTGGTCAAGAAGCTCGTGACGAGCGAGCTCGCCGCCGCCGGCGTCGAGGTGAGCAGTGCGCTGTGCGAGCACTTCGAGCAGTCGCGGGCCCAGCTCTTCGACATCGTCCGGGTCCAGGGGCTGCGGACCTTCAGCGAGATCATCGAGCGCCACGGGACCGGTCGCGGCTGCGACATCTGCAAGCCGGTCATCGGCTCGATCCTCGCCTCGCTGGGCACCGGCCACATCCTCGACGGCGAGCAGGCGACCCTGCAGGACACCAACGACCACGTCATGGCCAACCTGCAGAAGGACGGCTCCTACTCGGTCGTCCCGCGCATCCCCGGCGGCGAGGTGACGCCCGAAGGACTCATCGCGATCGGCGAGGTGGCCCGGGAGTTCGGCCTCTACACGAAGATCACCGGCGGCCAGCGGATCGACCTCTTCGGTGCCCGGATGGACCAGCTGCCCGGCATCTGGCGGCGGCTGGTCGACGCCGGCTTCGAGTCGGGTCACGCCTACGGCAAGTCGCTGCGTACGGTGAAGTCCTGCGTCGGCTCGACGTGGTGCCGCTTCGGCGTGCAGGACTCCGTCGGCCTCGCGATCGACCTCGAGCTGCGCTACCGCGGGCTCCGCTCGCCGCACAAGATCAAGCTCGGCGTCTCCGGGTGCGCCCGTGAGTGCGCCGAGGCCCGCGGCAAGGACGTCGGCATCATCGCCACCGACAAGGGGTGGAACCTCTACGTCGGCGGCAACGGCGGATTCACCCCCAAGCACGCCCGCCTGCTCGCCGAGGACCTCGACACCGAGACGCTCGTGCGCACCATCGACCGCTTCCTCATGTACTACGTGCGCACGGCTGACCGGCTGCAGCGCACCGCCCCCTGGGTCGAGGAGCACGAAGGGGGTCTGGACGCGATCCGTGCCGTCGTCATGGACGACAGCCTCGGCATCGCCGACGACCTCGACGCCGCGATGGCCGCGCACGTCGGCAACTACCGCGACGAGTGGGCGGCCACGCTCGCCGACCCCGACAAGCTGGCCCGCTTCGCGTCCTTCGTCAATGCCCCGGACGCGGTCGACGACTCGCTCGCCTACGTCGGCGAGCGCGGCCAGGCCCGTCCCGCCACCCCGGAGGAGCGCACCTCCGGGTCCGTCCTCATCGCCGGCACGACTCTGGAGGTCCGCTCATGACCGCTGCTCCCCCACAGGCCCGCGTGCGCCTGTGCGCCCTCACCGACCTCGTTCCCGAGCGCGGCGCGGTCGCCCTCGTCGATGGTGTGCAGGTCGCGCTGGTCCGCACGCATGACGACGAGGTCCACGGCATCGCCAACCGCGACCCCTACAGCGGCGCGCACGTCATCGCCCGCGGCCTCGTCGGCACGCGTGGTGGGGTCCCGACCGTCATCTCGCCGATGTACAAGCAGGTGTGGGACCTGCGCACCGGCACCTGCCTCGACGGGGCCGGCAGCGAGCCGGTCGACCTGCGCACCTGGCCCGTGACGGTCGTCGACGGCGAGGTCTGGGTCGAGCCGTTCGGCGACGAGGTGACGGGACCTCCCTTCGACCGCAGCGTCACGTGAGCCTGCCGCAGCTGCTCGCCGGGTGCGTCGTCCTCGTCACCGGGGACCGACGCGCCGGCGACCTGCGCGCCGCCCTCGAGCGGCGCGGTGCCCGGGTGCTGCACACGCCGGCGCTCACGATCGTGCCCCACACCGCGGACGCGGAGCTCGTGGAGCGGACGCGGACCCTCCTCGCCGCACCGCCCGACGTCGTCGTGGTGACGACGGCGATCGGGTTCCGCGGGTGGGTGGAGGCGGCCGACGCCGCAGGTCTCGGAGAGGAGCTGCACGAGGTCCTGGGCCGAACCCGGATCGTCGCCCGCGGCCCCAAGGCGCGCGGCGCGATCCAAGCGGCCGGGCACGACGCGGACTGGGTCGCCGAGTCGGAGACCTCCGCTGAGATCCGTGACGTCCTCATCACCGAAGGCGTTGCGGGACAACGCATCGCGATCCAGCACCACGGCGCAGGGTGCGACGAGCTCGACGTCGATCTGGCGACCGCCGGTGCCACGGTGACCTCTCTCGTGGTCTACCGCTGGGGGCCACCACCGGATGCCGACGCGGTGACCTGCGGCGTCGAGCAGGCGGCCGTGGGTGACATCGACGTCGTCGTCTTCACCTCCGCGCCGGCTGCGGCGGCCTGGCTCGACACGGCTCGGGACGCCGGCGTCCTGCCGTCGATCGTCGGCCGGGTCCGCACCGGCCGTCTCGTCGTCGCGGCCGTCGGGCCGGTCACCGCGCGCCCGCTGGAGCACGTCGGCATCAGCCCGCTGCTCCCGGAGCGGGCCCGGCTGGGGTCGCTCGTGCGAGCCGTGGTCGGCCACTACGAGGCGGTGATGGCCACCGCCGTCGAGACCGTCGCCGGACCGCTGCAGCTGCGCAGCACCGCCGCGCTCCTCGGCGACCGGGTGCTCGCCATCTCCCCGAGCGGCCTGTCCGTGCTCCATCTGCTCATCGACGCGAAGGGAGATGTCGTCACCCGTGCCGACGTCCTCGAGGTGCTGCCGGGCGACTCCGCGAGCGGTCACGCCGTCGAGGTGGCCGTCGGACGGCTG
This sequence comes from Janibacter sp. CX7, assembly GCF_024362365.1. NCBI lineage: Bacteria > Bacillati > Actinomycetota > Actinomycetes > Micrococcales > Intrasporangiaceae > Janibacter > Janibacter sp. CX7. The sequence continues at coordinate 2,205,094 of NZ_CP101464.1, forward strand.
CGTGAGGCGATCGGGGACCGACGGGTCGTCGAGACGGTCGTCAAGCGGGGCTACCGGCTCGCGACGGCCTGACGCAATCCGCTTGCGGCTCCGCTGACCTGCCGCGAGGGTGAGCGGATGACCTCCCGCATCTCGCACACCACCCTCGACTGCCGCGACGCCTACGCCCTCAGCGAGTGGTGGAAGGGCGTCATCGGCTACACCGACGTGCCCGGCGACCCCAACCGCCCCGGGCACGAGGAGTGCATGCTCGTCGACCCGGTCACGGGGCACAGGGTGCTCTTCATCGAGGTCCCGGACCCCACGCCGGGCAAGACCAAGATGCACTACGACCTGCGGCCGACCGACCTGACGCAGGCCGAGGAGGTCGAGCGCCTGCTCGCCCACGGCGCGAGCCTCCACGCCGACCTTCGCGGGCACTACGGTCCCGGCACCGGGTGGGTGACCCTCGTCGACCCGGAGGGCAACCTGTTTTGCGTGCTGAGGTCCGACGGTGAGCTGGCCGCCCGGGACTGATCAGGCCCCGTCGTCGGCCTCGAGCCAGACGATCTCCTCGAGAGCGAGCCGCTCCCGACTGGTCCCGGGTGACGGGATCTCGCCCGGGCGATGATCGGCCACGCCGAAGGCCGTCATCGAGACGACCTCGAGGTGCGGCGGGACGGCAAGCTCCGCCGCCACCCCCTCGCGGTCGAAGGCCCGGAACTGGTGGCTGTCCAGCCCGATGGTCAGCGCCTGGACGCACATGTGCGCCACCGCCTGACCGAGGTCATAGGTCGCGAACTCCGAGTACTCCCAGCCCGGCGCGTCCTCGATGCCCACCACGGCGAGGTTGACCACGATCGCCGACGCGGCGGGCGCCCACGCCCCTGAGCTACGGGCCAGGTGGCGCACGATGCGCTCGTGCACGTCGTCCCCCCGCACCCCCACGACGAAGCGCCACGGCTGCGAGTTGCCCGCGGAGGGCGCCCGCCGAGCGGCCTCGAGCATCGTCTCGACGTGCGCGCGCTCGACCACGGCGTCCTCCCGGAAGCGCACCGGGCTGAAGCGGTGGGCCAGCGTCGGGTGCAGCTCGGGGAGGTCGGGGATCGTGCACGAGGTCATGGCTCCAGTGTGCTGCCGAAGGGGGCCGCTCCCCCTTCGCCGCGCCCGGCAGATCCGTGCCACGGTGGGGCGATGAACGCACTCGAGGACCTCACCCGCACCCTCGACCGGCTGCAGGGTGCCGGCGAGCTCGCGGGCTGGGCGGTCGGCGTGGCGGATGCCGACGGAGCCCGCCTGCGCGTGGGTGGGGCCCGCTCCCCCGGCGGAGCACCGATGACGCGGGACACCCAGGTCGCCCTCAGCTCGTGCACCAAGCCCATCGGTGGCGTCCTCGCACTGCGCCTGGTCGAGCTCGGCGTCCTCACCCTCGACGACCCCGTGGCGGCGTGGCTGCCCGAGCTGGCCGACCCGAGGGTGCTCGTCGACCCCTCGGCCGATCTGTCCGCCACCGTCCCCGCCGAGCGACCGATCACGCTGCGGCACCTGCTGACGATGACCCCGGGCTTCGGCTGGGTGAGCGAGCCCGGCCCCCTCGCCGATGCCCTCGCCCGTGAGCAGGTCGCCCCCGGCCCCTGGTGCCCGCCCATGTCACCCGACGACTTCGTGCGGCGACTCGGCAGCCTGCCGCTGGCCGACCAGCCGGGCACGGCCTGGCGCTACCACACGGGAAGCGACGTCCTCGGGGTCCTGCTCGCCCGGGCCACCGGGTCGAGCGTCCCCGAGCTGCTCGCCGAGCACGTGCTGCGGCCGCTCGGGATGACGGGCACGGGCTACACCGCCGACCCCGGCCGTCTCGCGCCACCGCTGGCTCCCGAGGAGGGAGGGATCAAGCCCGTCGAGCTCCCGGCGGGCACCTACGTCGAGCCGCCTGCCTGTGCCTCGCTCGCCACCGGACTCGTCTCGACCGTGCCCGACCAGCTGGCCTTCCTGCACTCTCTCGTGGGCGGACCCACGGTCCTGTCGCCCGCGTCCCTCGCGGCCCTGCGCACCGGGTCGCTCACCGACGAGCAGCGGCGCACCGCAGCGGGGTTCGTCGAGCCCGACAGCGACTGGGGCCTTGCCGTCGAGGTGCGCTCCACGGGCGTCATCGGCTGGGCCGGCGGGCTCGGCACCATCGGTTACGCCGATCCGGCGACGGGCAGGGCGGCCTTCCTCGCCACGGCGGTCACGGTCGAGTCCCCCGCGACGATCACGGCCTTCGACGGCTTCTGGAGCCTCTTCGGCTGAGCGGCATGGCATCCTTCACTGGCATGGGCCGCGCACTCGTCCTCGTCGACATCCAGAACGACTTCTGCGAAGGGGGCTCCCTCGCCGTGACGGGTGGAGCCGCAGTCGCCGCACGGGCGGCTGAGCGCGTGCTCGACGACTGGCAGGGCCACGACCTCGGGCACCGCGACTACGCGGCCGTGGTCGCCACGGCCGACTGGCACCACGACCCCGGCGAGCACTGGGCCACCGACGGCGAGCCCGACTACGCGACGACCTGGCCGGTCCACTGCGCTGCCGACACCCCGGGCGCCGACTTCCACCCCGCGCTCGAGCCCGCGCTGGCCCACGTCGACGAGGTCTTCCGCAAGGGGATGACGGACGCGGCCTACAGCGGCTTCGAGGGCATCAGCGCCGGCGACGGTCGCACCGGCCTGAGCGCGTGGCTGCGCCACCACGGCATCACCGACCTCGACGTGGCCGGCATCGCGACCGACCACTGCGTGCGGGCCACGGTCCTGGACGCGCTGCGCGAGGGATTCGCCGTGCGGCTGCTCACCGACGCCATCGCCGGTGTCGCCCCCGAGACGACTCGCGACGCGCTCGCGGAGATGGCGGCCGCCGGGGCCACGACGGACGGCTCGTGAGCGGCCTCCCCCCGGTCATGGCCGGGCGCACCGTCCTGATCACCGCCGACCGCCGCAGCGACGACCTCGCCGATGCCTTCGCCCGGCGGGGCGCAACGATCCACCACGCACCCGCGATGACGATCGTCCACCACAGCGACGACGAGCAGCTCGTCGACGACACCCGCGCCCTGATCGCCGACCCGCCCGACACCCTGGTCATCACCACGGGGGCCGGCCTGCGCGGGTGGATGGAGGCCGCCGAGGTCGCCGGGCTCGACGAGGACCTGCGCCGGGCCCTGGCCGACGCCTACGTCGTCGCTCGCGGGCCGAAGGCCAAGGGCGCGCTCATCTCCCGCGGTCTGCGCGCCGACTGGGTCGCCGAGTCGGAGACCGCCGCGGAGATCATCGAGCACCTGCTCGAGCGGGGCGTCGCCGGCACGACCGTGGCGGTCCAGCACCACGGCAGCGGCTCCGACGGCATCGACGACGCCCTGGCACAGGCCGGGGCCAGGGTCGCTCCCTTCGTCGTCTACCGCTGGGGTCCCGCGCCGAACCCCGCGGCGGTGACGGCCTCGACCCGGGACGCGGCGGACGGCCGGGTCGACGTCGTGGTCTTCACCTCGGCACCGGCCGTCGCCTCGTGGTGGGCCGCCGCCGAGGAGGCCGGGGTCGCCGACGAGATCGTGCGCCGCACCCGCGAGGAGGATCTGCTCGTCGCGGCCGTCGGTCCGGTCACCGCCGCGCCGCTACGAGCGAAGGGGGTCGAGCCGCTCGTCCCCGAGCGCAGCCGCATGGGCGCGCTGATCCGCGCGGTCCTGCTGCACTACGGCGACGGCGCCGACGCCGCTCAGCGCGGCTGACGCCCCCGCACGACCTGGGTGCCGGCGATCTTGTCGTGCAGCGCCTGCCGACGCGGGTCCCGCAGCGGCCATAGCAGGTCGGCGAGCGTGACGAAGAAGACGAGATAGCTCAGCAGGGGCACCATCGACAGCAGTCCCACGCCCAGGGGCAGCAGCATCCGCATGAAGGCCGTGCCCACCGCGAGGCGCCCGGGCTGGTCGACGCGGCGCACCGACAGCCCGAGCATCATCTTGCCGGGCGTCGCGTTGCGCGCCCTGAGGAAGCCGACGTGGTAGACGCACTGGACCAGGAGCGACAGTCCGGTTGCGATGAAGAAGTAGGTCCAGTCGAACATCGCGGTGAGCTCACCGGGGGTCAGGCCCTCGATGGCGCCCTGGTCGCCGCGCAAGGCGGCGTCGTAGACGAAGTTCCAGTAGTCCGCCAGCCACAGCCACCAGGCCCAGCCGGCGACGAGCAGGTTGAGCACCGCGACGATCAGGCCGTCGACGATGTAGGCGCCGACCCGCGGACCATAGCTCGCCAGCGGCTGCCCGTCGGCCGTCGTCGGTTCGGGCTGGGCGTAGCCGTGGCCAGCGGGCTGGTGGCCACCGTGGCCCGGCCACTGGTGCTGCCCCTGCCACTGGCCGTGACCCTGCCACTGACCGTGGGTCTCGGTCGGGGTGGGCCGGCCGAAGACGTCCGTCCCGGGTCGAGGCTGCCCGGCCGCCGGGCCGCCCGATGCGCCGGCAGACGGCGATCCGGTCGGGTCACCACCGCTCGTGGGGCCCGCCGGAGGTCGCGGCTGCCGGGTCTGCTTGGGCTCGGTGCGGTCGCTCCAGATGATGCCGTCGAAGTACCTCAGCCGGGAGTCGTCGTCGGGGTCGTCGTACCAGCCGGCGCGCTCGGGGGTGCTCATGCCCTCACGATCTCATGGCGCTCGACTCGTCCCGCAGCACGCCCGAGTCGGCGGTGTGGGACGAGTCGACGCGATGGCGTCGGCTGCGGGCCCAGACGATCGCGACCACCGCGAGGACGACCGCGACGGCGGCGAGCGTGGCGCCGACCGGCGAGCGGGCCGCAGCCGCGAGCCATGCCCGCGCCGCAGCCAGGCCGATGGTCGCGTAGATCGTCGCCCAGACGATCGACCCGAGGGTCACTGCGGGCAGGTAGCGGCGCAGGGGCATGCGCGTGAGGCCCGCGGTCGCGTTGACGGCGGTCTGGATGCCGACCGTGAAGAAGCACAGGACGACGGCGATCGGGCCCCAGCGGTTGACGAGCTCGCGGGCCTTCCGCCACGCGGGAGCGGCCTCGCGCTCGGCCCCACTCCAGCGGCGGCCACCGGCGGCGGCACCACGTCCGAGCCAGTAGGTGGCATTGGCCCGCAGCATGACGATGACGAACAGCCCGCCGAAGGTGGGCAGGAACTGGGACCAGGTCACGTGGGGGCACCGGCGGCAGCATGCTCCGGGGCACGCGCCGCACCCAGGTCCGCGAAGACCCGCCGGTTGAGCTCGAAGCTGTCGACCGCCGCGTCGAGGCTGCGCCGGCGGGTCGGCTCGTCGACCTCGAGGGAGTCGAGCGCGGCGCGGTAGGCGTCCTTGTAGGGCTTGGGCTTGGGGATCTGCTCGAAGTGGTAGAAGTTCAGCCCCTCGGGCGCGATGCCGTAGTGGCGCTGGACCATCCGCGCGATGATCTGCCCGCCCGAGAGGTCACCGAGGTAGCGCACATAGTGGTGGGCGAGCATCGCCTCCGGGGTGTGCCCCTCACGCAGCCCGGTCGCGTAGTCCGCCGCCGCCGGCACGACGTGGATCTCCCCCGTCGCCAGCCGCGCCTCGAAGCCGTCGCCGGCGAAAAAGCGCATGTCCTGCTCGAGGGAGGGCACGCGGTCGAGGCGGTGGTCCATGACGGGCGACAGCAAGGGGTGGTCGGCGTACTCCGACCACAGCACCTCCTCCAGCGCGCGGTAGATGACCAGCTGCTGCGCCACCAGGGCGACGAAGGCCGGGCGACAGGCGAGTCCGCCCATGAGCTGCTCGACGAAGGCCGACCCCTCGGCGTCCTCGTGGGCCGACGCGGTCTCGGTCCGCAGGGCCGTCGACAAGGGCTGGTCCATGAGGTCTCCCGGGTGAGGTGAGGGTTACCTCATCCTATCCGCGCGGTCTCGGCGACAACAGTGCGGGAGCGGGGGGTGGACCAACCACTCCCCGCTCCCGCACCAGCGACGTCCGGTGACGACTCAGAGGTTGCCGCGCTTGTCCTGCTCGCGCTCGATGGACTCGAAGAGCGCCTTGAAGTTGCCCTTGCCGAAGCCGAGCGAGCCGTGCCGCTCGATGATCTCGAAGAAGACCGTCGGCCGGTCCCCCAGCGGCTTGGTGAAGATCTGCAGCAGGTAGCCGTCCTCATCGCGGTCGACGAGGATCTTGCGCGCCTTCAGCTCCTCGATCGGCACGCGGACCTCACCGATGCGCGCACGCATCTCGGGGTCGTCGTAGTAGGCGTCGGGGGTGTCGAGGAACTCGACGCCCTCCTTGGTCAGCTCGTCGACCGTGCGCAGGATGTCGTTCGTCGCGAGCGCCAGGTGCTGCGCGCCGGGGCCGGTGTAGAACTCGAGGTACTCGTCGATCTGCGACTTCTTCTTCGCGATCGCGGGCTCGTTGAGGGGGAACTTCACGCGGTGGTTGCCGTTGGCGACGACCTTCGACATCAGCGCCGAGTACTCGGTCGCGATGTCGTCACCGACGAACTCGGCCATGTTCACGAAGCCCATGACCCGGTTGTAGAAGGCGACCCACTCGTCCATCTTGCCCAGCTCGACGTTGCCGACGATGTGGTCGAGGGCCTGGAAGAGCCGCTTGGGGGCGCCATCGCGCTTGACGAAGGCCGAGGAGCGCTCGACGTAGCCCGGCAGGTAGGCCCCGCCGTAGGTCCGGCCGTCGACGGTGCGCTGCACGAGGGTGTGCCGGGTCTCGCCGTAGGTCGCGATCGCGCCGATGCGCACCGAGCCGTGCTCGTCGCTCACCGTCTCGGGCTCCTGCAGGACGGTGGCGCCGGCCGCCTTGGCCTGGGCGATGCACTTGTCGACGTCGGGCACCTCGAGGGAGATGTCGACGACGCCGTCGCCGTGCTTGGCGTGGTGGGCGATGAGCGGGCTGTCGGGGCTGACCGCGCCCTTGACGACGAAGCGGATCGAGCCGGACTTGAGGACGAAGGCCTTGTGGTCGCGGTTGCCGTGCTCGGGGCCGGAGTAGCCGACGAGCTCCATGCCCCAAGCGCTCTGGTAGTAGTGCGCCGTCTGCGTCGCGTTGCCGACGACGAAGACGATCGCGTCCCAGCCCGTGACGGGGAAGGGATCGCGCTCCTCGTCGTACTCGACGAGCCCGACGAGCTGCTTGAGCTGGTCGAGGTCGAGCTCGGCCTCGCGCTCCTGCCTGGTGAGTTCAACCGCGGTGTTGGACATGGCGTCAGGATGACGGCGTCGCGGAGGGTGTGCAACGGCACCTCATCCGTCTGCACACGCTGCGCAATATGTTGCTAGTCCACGATGACTCACGGGACAATCTGCACATGAGCACCGTGCCCACGCCGTCCCGGGTCGTCGACGACCTCGACGCCCGCCTCATCGCCCTGCTGTCCGCGAGCCCGACGATCGGTGTCCTCGGCGCCTCCCGTGAGCTCGGGGTGGCCCGCGGGACGGTCCAGGCCCGTCTCGACCGCCTCAGGACGAAGGGGGTGATCCGCACCCTGGCCCCGACGATCGACCCGGCGGCCCTGGGCTATCCGGTCACCGCCCTGTGCACCCTCGAGATCCGCCAGCGCCTCGGCCACCAGGCCGTGGTCGACCACCTGACGGCGATCCCGGAGGTCCTCGAGATCCACAGCACGACGGGCGTCGGCGACCTCATCATCCGCATCGTCGCGACGGACAACGCCGACCTGGGGCGGGTCATCGACATGATCATCGACGACGTGCATGTCGTGCGGGCGAGCACCTCGATCTGCCTCGTGACCCACATGGAGATGCGCACCGGCCCCCTCGTCGAGGCGGCCGCGCACCGGCAGTGAGCGCGGGCCGGCCGTGGGCTGCGCTCTCTCAGATCTTGTCGGCGAGCAGCATCCAGGCGAGGATGATCGTCCCGACCATCACCCCGATGTGCGCGATCTGCGACAGCCAGGGCCCGCGGGTCCACGAGTCGCCCTGGAAGGCCTCGGAGTGCCGCGAGCCGGTCCGACGCCACCGGCCGAGGAAGCTCAGGCCGATGAGCGAGGCGATGACCATGCAGATGATGGCCAGCCAGGCCGCGGCCGTCGACGTGTGCACGTCGAGCAGCCGGAGCGAGATGAGCCCCAGGCCGATGAAGAGCGTGATCGAGTGGGCGTTGAGCACCCACCCGGAGAAGTCGGTCATCCCGCGCTCGCCCTTCGAGCGCCGCAGCCGGAGCGGGGTCAGGACGAGCACGAGCACGCCCAGGGCCACGAGGATCCACGCGAAGACGGTCATGTCCCCATGATGCCCGCGCCACCGCCCCGATAGGGGGACGTCGGGTGGTCAGAAGGACAGGAGGCAGACGACCACGCCGCCGACCATGAGCGCCGCGGGCAGCAGCATCGGCCGGGTCGGGGTGAGGTCCACGTCGCCCCCGGGCGCCGCCCTTCGCGCCCTGCCGATCATCACGACCCACGCGAGGACCCACCCCGCGAAGGCCATCACGGCGCCGCCGAGCATCGTCCAGATCGTGCCCGGCGCCATGAGGGCGATGGCTCCGAAGAGCAGCGGCCCGAACCAGAAGACGCACATGCCCAGGACGAAGGCGAACCCGTGCCGGTCGTCGGCCCACACGCCGCGCCAGAAGCTGCGAGCCGTCACGCCAGCGCGTTCGACGTCATGAAGGCGGCCCAGATCGAGCCGACGACCAGCGCGATGCCAGCCGCGCTGAGCCAGCCCTGGCCGTCGGGCTCGGCCATGCGGTGCCAGCGCACCTGCGCGAGCGTGAGGAGGCCGGTGCCGGCGAGCGCGACCGGCACGCCGGCGAGGAGCCCGGGCAGCGCGTTGTCGAGCGCCAGCCAGGCGTAGGACGCGGCAAAGACCGGACCGAGCACGAGGAAGAACCACGTGCCGGCGCGCCCCCTGGCCGCCGGGGTCATGTCAGCGCCGCCCGACGAACCAGCGGCGGATCCGTTCGATCCGCTCGGTCACCTGCTCGCTCGTCGCCTGGGCGAGCTCGGGCCCGCCGCACGCACGCCGCAGGTCCATGTGGATGTTGGCGTGCGGGGAGCCGGTCTTCGTCGCATAGGCGGCCACCAGCTTGTTGAGCTCCTTGCGCTGGGCCGCGAGCGCCCGGTGGGCAGCGATCGGGGCGTCCTGGTCCTGGCGGGTGCGGCCGGTCTTCTTGGACTGCTTCGTCTGCCGCTCGCTGAGCAGGGCGTGCACCTGGTCGGGCTCGAGCAGCCCGGGCAGCCCGAGGTAGTCCTGCTCGTCCTCGGAGCCGACCTCGGCGTGCAGGCCGAACTGCTGCTTGTCGTAGAGCACGTGGTCGAAGTGCGCGTCCGACTCCAGCGCCTCGAAGCTGCCGAGCAGGTCGTCGCTGGCGCCCTCGTCACGGTTGGCCGCGGCGAGCATGCCCTCCTCCTCGGACCACAGCGGCGCCTCGTCCTGCGCCGCCTCGGGCCGGTCGAGGGCGTGGTCGCGCTGCTCCTCGAGGGTGCCCGCGTGGGCGAGGATCACCGGAACGCTCGGCAGGAAGACGCTCGCGGTCTCGCCGCGGGCACGGGCCCGCACGAAGCGCCCGACCGCCTGCGCGAAGAAGAGCGGCGTCGACGTCGAGGTCGCGTAGACGCCGACGCACAGCCGGGGCACGTCCACCCCTTCGCTCACCATGCGCACGGCGACGAGCCAGCGCGAGGTGCTCGCGGAGTAGTCCTCGATCTTCTGCGACGCGCCGTTGTCGTCGGAGAGGACGACGGTCGGCTTCTCCCCCGTGAGCTCGGTGAGGATGCGGGCATAGGCGCGGGCCTGGGTCTGGTTGGTCGCGATGACCATGGCGCCGGCGTCGGGCACGCCGCGCCGGACCTCGGTCAGGCGCTTGTCGGCGGCGGCGAGGACCGAGGGGATCCACTCCCCCTTCGGGTCGAGCGCGGTGCGCCAGGCCTGGGCCACGAGGTCCTTGGTCATCGGCTCGCCGAGCCGTGCGGCCACCTCGTCGCCGGCGCGGGTGCGCCAGCGCATCGCCCCGCCGTAGGCCATGAAGAGCACCGGTCGGACGACGCCGTCGCGCAGCGCGTCGGAGTAGCCGTAGGCGTAGTCGCTGCTGGAGCGCAGGATCCCGTCCTCGCCGTACTCGTAGCCGACGAAGGGGATGGGGTTGGTGTCGGAGCGGAAGGGCGTCCCCGTGAGGGAGAGCCGCCGCGTGGCCGGCTCGAAGGCCTGCCGGATCCCGTCGCCCCACGACTTGTTGTCGCCGCCGTGGTGGATCTCGTCGAGGATGACGAGCGTGCGCTCGGCCTTCGTCCGGTCCTCGTGGACCGAAGGGCGGGACGCCACCTGGGCGTAGGTGACGGCCACCCCGTCGTAGTCGCTCGAGGTCACCGCGGTGGTGTTGGAGAACTTCGGGTCGAGGTGGATGCCGACGCGGGCGGCCGCGTCGGCCCACTGGGTCTTGAGGTGCTCGGTCGGCGCCACGACGGTCACGGCGGTGACCTCGCCGGCGGTCAGGAGCTCGGTCGCCACGCGCAGGGCGAAGGTCGTCTTGCCGGCGCCGGGCGTCGCGACGGCGAGGAAGTCGGGTGCGCCCGACGAGAGGTACTTCTTCAGGGCGTCGGCCTGCCAGGCGCGCAGCGCTCCGGCGGTACCCCACGCGGCCCTCCGGGGGAAGGCGGGTGACAGGTGGGACGCAGCAGACTGACTCATCGCAGGGTCACCTTAGATCGCCGGGGTGACGACCTCACAAACGGCCGGGGTCAGGACCGCGCGTCCTGGAGCACCATCGTCTGCACCCCGGTGCCCAGGTCACCGTGCTGGTCCGCGAGCGTCGTGTGGACGGTGCCGCCGTGGCCGGGGCTCGCGAGCGCCTGGGAGCTCATGCGCACCCATTCGCCGTCGGGGTCGCGGTCGAGCACGACGTGCAGGTCGCAGTTGATGTAGGTGTGCTGCCGCGGGTCGACGGTCAGGGTGATGCCGCCACCGGAGTCGGCGAGGACGAGGGCCCGCTCCCACGGGCTCGGCTCCTCGTCGGGCAGCAGCGGGACCAGCTGCCGGCCCCAGGCCACGGCGGTGCCGCCGGTGCCCACTCCCCCGGAGACGAAGCGCCACTCGATGGCGCTGAGGTAGCCGTCGGCGTGCATGCCGGGCAGCTCCAGCCGCGACGAGTCGTCGGCAGCCTCGGGCACCGGGTCGGTGCCGCTCTCGCGCAGACCCGTGAGCCGGGGGAAGTCGTCGGGGGCCCGCACGATGCGCCAGCCGCGGGCGATCGCCACGGGTCGCCCGTCGGCGCTGGCCGTCGCCTCGAGCAGCTGCATCGAGCGGCCGCCGCGGAGCACGGTGACGTCGACGGTCAGCGGCGCGACCGGGATCGGGCCGAGGATGTCCAGGCGGACGTCCGCGAGCCGCGTCCCCGGCGCGGGCTCGTGGCGCTCCATCGCCCGCGCGAGCAGCGCGGCTGGTGGGCCGGCGTGCTGGGCGTGCGGCGACCACGGACCGGCCGTGGCGCGAAGGGAGTCGAAGGTGCGCTCGTCGACCTGCCGGTAGAAGGAGCCCACGTCGCCGATCAGTCCTCGCCGTCCTGGGGGTCGCGCAGACCGTCGTAGATCTCCTTGCAGATCGGGCAGACGGGGAACTTCTCCGGGTCGCGCCCGGGCACCCACGTCTTGCCACACAGCGCCTTGACCGGCTCGCCGGAGAGGGCGCTCTCGAGGATCTTCTCCTTGCGCACGTAGTGGCTGAACCGCTCGTGGTCACCCGGCTCGGCCAGCTGCGGCGTCGGCTCGGTGCGCTCGAGGACCGAGGTCGACGTCGAGGGGCCACCGGGCTCGGCGATCGGGCCTCCGGGCTGACTGGGGTCGGCAGGCGTGCTCATGCCCTCCATCGTAGGACGCGCCCCGCTCCACTTCCCCTGCGAGGGCCCGCCGGCCGCCGCGCGGGTCTCCCGGTCAGCCTGACGGCGTTGGTGTCACCTGGTCCCCCTTATCCGGGCAACCAGGTGGCGCCAAGGCCGACGGGTGACAGCAACGCTGCCGAGCCGTCCCTGGCCGTCTTCCCCGCTCCCTGAGGAGGTCGCGCAGCGACCGTCTCGAAGGGTCAGTTGAGGTCGGGGTCCGAGGGATAGGTCGAGACCCAGCCGAGCGAGCCACCCTGGCGTCGCAGCACGCGGCGCCACAGCGTGGCCGGCTCGCCGTCGAAGACGTCACCGACCTCGGCGTCGACGACGTACCAGCCGCCGCGCGCCCGCTCGCCGGCGAGCTGGTCGGCGCTCCAGCCGGAGTACCCGGCGAAGATGCGCAGGGCGCTCACCTGCGGCCAGACGATCTCCTGCGGGGAGTCGAGGTCGACGAGCGAGATCGCACCGAAGAGACGCTTCATGCCCGGCGGCGGCTCCTCGTCGCCGGGCAGCCCGGCGATGCCGATCGCCGAGTCGAGCTGGACCGGGCCGCCCTGGAAGACGCGCTGGGGCGCGCTCGCCCCGGCCTGCCAGCCCGGCAGGACGTCGTCGACGGGGGTGTCGAGCGGACGGTTGAGGATGATGCCCTCGGCCGTCTCGTCGTCGTGCTGCAGGACGAGCACGACGCTGCGGGCGAAGAGGTCGTCCGTCAGGTCGGGCGTCGCCACGAGCAGCTTGCCGGCGAGCGAGGAGTCCATGGTCCGACCCTAGTCGCGCGGGCGACCCCGGTGACCACCCTGTCGGCCACCACGACCGCCGCCGGCACCGCCACGTCCTCCGCGGCCGCCGCCACGGTGGTCGCGTGCGCCGCGGGGACCACGGGTGCCCGAGTGGCGACGCGCCGGCTTGGGGTCGACGAGCTTGCGGAAGTCGGCGTCGGAGATCGGCTCGCCGCTGGGCTCGGTGGCACCCATCGCGCTGAGGGACTCGTCGTCGAGCGCGGTCTTCGTGGGCCGCGCCTCGATGCCGGCCTGCTCGGCCATCCGGATGACCTCCTTGCGCTGGTGCGGCAGGACCAGCGTCACGACGACGCCGGCCTCGCCGGCCCGCGCGGTGCGGCCCGCGCGGTGGAGGTAGTCCTTGTGGTCGCCGGGCGGGTCGACCTGCATGACGAGCGACACGTTGTCGACGTGGATGCCGCGCGCGGCGACATCGGTCGCGACGAGCACGGGCAGCGCCCCGGTGCGGAAGGCACCGATCGTCTTGTTGCGCTGCGACTGGCTCAGCCCGCCGTGCAGCGGCGCCGCGGCCACACCGGCGTCGCGCAACTCGCCGGCGATCCGCTCGCAGCCGAGCTTGGTCCGGGCGAAGATCACCGTGCGGCCGGGGCGCGAGGCGATCCGGGCGGTGATCTGCTTCTTGATGCTCGGCTCGATGAGCAGCAGGTGGTGGTCCATCGTCGAGACACTCGCCGCGGCCTCGTCGGTGCTGTGGGTCACCGGGTCGTCCATGTAGCGCTCGACGAGGTCGCCGACACCACGGTCGAGGGTCGCCGAGAAGAGCAGCCGCTGACCGTCGGGCGCGCAGTCGTCGAGGATGCGGGTGACGTCGGGCAGGAAGCCCATGTCGGCCATGTGGTCGGCCTCGTCGAGCACCGCGACCTCGACCTCGTCGAGGGTCAGGGCGCCGCGGTCGAGCAGGTCGACGAGGCGGCCCGGGGTGGCGATGAGCACGTCGACGCCCTTGTCGAGCGCCGCGGTCTGACCGGTGTAGGACAGGCCACCGGCGACGAGCTTGATCCGCAGCCCGCTCACGTGGACGAGCGGCTCGAGCGAGTCGCTCACCTGCATGGCCAGCTCACGGGTCGGCACGAGGACGAGACCGCGCGGCTTGCGGCTGCGGGCCCGACCGCCGGCGAGGCGGGCGAGCATGGGCAGGCCGAAGGCCAGCGTCTTGCCCGAGCCGGTCTGCCCGCGGCCGAGCACGTCCTTGCCCGCGAGGGCGTCGGGGATCGCAGCGGCCTGGATGGCGAAGGGGGTGGTGATGGCATCGCGGGCGAGCCGCTCCACGAGCACCTCGGGCAGACCGAGCGCGGCGAAGCCGTTGTCCTCGGCGATCGCGACGGGTCCGCTCAGCGAGGTGCGGGCGGAGGAGGTCCAGGTGTCGGCCTCCTGGCGCAGCACGTCCGGGTCCTCGACCTGCTCGACGCGCGGCGCGAAGCCGCGACGCTGCTGCTCGCGCTCGAAGCGCGGGGCCGCTCCCCGGCGCCGCTCACCCCGGTCGTCACGACGCTGGTAGCCACCACGGTCATCACGGTCACGACGCTGGAAGCCGCGGTCACCGCGGTCGTCACGACGCTGGAAGCCGCGGTCACCGCGGTCGTCACGACGCTGGTAGCCACCGCGCTCCTCGGAGCGGTCGTCACGACGCTGGTAGCCACCGCGGTCATCACGGTCACGACGCTCGAAGCCGCGCTCGCCCCGGTCCTCACGACGCTGGAAGCCGCGGTCACCGCGGTCATCGCGACGCTGGAAGCCGCGGTCACCGCGGTCATCGCGGCGCTGGTAGCCGCCCCGGTCGTCTCGCCGACCGCCGCGGTCCTCGCGGCGCTCCCAGGTGCGCTGGCCCCGGTCCTCGGTGCCGTCGCGGCGCACCCGCTTGGGGCGGTCGCCGGCGGGCACGTCGTCGCGGTCGCGCCAGCGGTCCTTGCCCCGGGGGGCCTCGGTCGGAGCCTGGCCGCGGTGATAGGGCTTCTTCGGGCCCTTGGTCACGGCCTTCTTCTTGGCAGCATTCTTCTGGGCAGTGGTCCAGCGGGGCTTCTTCTTCGCAGGCACGGGTCGACTCTCTCGCTCAGGGGGAGGTGGATGGGCGAACACGCAACGCAGGCGCGGGCGACATCCGAGGTCGAGTGCGATCGTGCGAGTTCCTAGAGGCGGCGACGACGCGGTCGCCGAACCACTAATAGTACCCCTATTGAGGCGGCGCCGACGCCGACGAGGTCGGCGGCGACGTCCCACGGGTCACCGGAGCGGTGCGGCAGCACGACGTGCTGGATGATCTCGCTCACAGGAGCGTGCAGGGCGCACACCAGCGCGACGAGGTGCCACCACCCCCTTCGTCCCAGACCGGCGACGAGCACCGGCAGGGCGAAGACCAGCGCGTGGACCGCCTTGTCCCCGTGGGGAATCGGCGACGGGGGGCCGGGCGCCTCGGGTGCGTAGAGCACGGCGACCTGGAGGGCGAGGGCGGCCACGAGCATCGCCGGCACGATCAGCCGGCGCGTGGGCGTGGAGGTCATCGGGCCAGCACAGCACACGGCCGATGGGGCCTCGCACGCCGGACCGTCCTACAGTGGAAGTCATGAGCAAGATCACCGATCTGGATCTCGAGAGCTTCCGCTCCGCCGTCACCGGCGAGGGAACGGTCATCGTCGACTTCTGGGCGAGCTGGTGCGGCCCGTGCCGTCAGTTCGCCCCGGTCTTCGAGGCTGCGGCGGACACCCGGGAGGACATCACCTTCGGCAAGGTCGACATCGACGACAACCCGGAGCTGGCCTCGATGGCCAATGTCTCCTCCGTGCCGACCCTCATGGCCTTCCGCGACGGCATCCTGCTGCACCAGAGCGCCGGCGCGCTGCCCAAGGCGCAGTTCGACCAGCTCCTCGACGCCGTCCAGGACGTCGACATGGACGAGGTCAAGGCGCAGGTCGCCGCCCGCGAGACCTCGCAGGGCTGATCCCGCGAGGTCACCTCCCTTCGCCCTGATCCGGCGCGAAGGGGGTGGTGCGCACCCTCGATCTGTGGTGGGCTGGAGGACCACCCACCACATCAGGAGGACGCATGGGCATCGGCGACAAGATCGAGAACGCCAAGGACCAGCTCGCCGGCAAGGCGAAGGGTGCCGCGGGCGACGCCACCGACAACGAGGACCTGCAGGCCGAGGGCCAGGTCCAGGAGACCAAGGGCGACCTCAAGGCCGCCGGCGAGAAGGTCAAGGACGCCTTCAAGTGATCGGCTGACCACAGACATGGCCAAAGGGCGGGACCGCAACGGTCCCGCCCTTCGGCATTCCTCCGTTCCCTGAGGAGCTTGCGCAGCAAGCGTCTCGAAGGGATGCGCGACGTGGCCAAGATGGTGGAGGTGGCGGGAATCGAACCCGCGTCCACTGGCAGACAAACAGGGCTTCTCCGGGTGCAGTGCGCTATGGATTTTCTCGGCCCCGGGGCTCGCGCGCACACGTTCCCCGACAGGCCCAGTCACGTAGGAGTCCCGCGATGTCCCGTGACCTGACATCGCAGCAAGATCTCTAGCTGACGCTGGGATCTAGGTCGAGATCACACCTAGGCCAACGGACTTCGGGCTCGCTCAGGCGGCGAGGGCGAAGTCGGTGCGCTTGGAATTGGCACCTATTGGGTTTGCACGGGGCGTTGACGAGATGACCGTGCATCCTCGACCCGCTTCCCCTGAAGGACCGGCCAATGTCGAAACCGATCACCCCCATGGGATGGACACGTCACGCTGTTCAGTTGTGGTCACTCAGTATGGACTCAACGGTGGCCGGGTCCAAACACATTCCCTAGCGGCGACGCTTGAACTGGTCGGACATCGCCCGCTCGGCCTCGCGGCGGTCCTGCCGCTCGCGCAGCGTGTGCCGCTTGTCGTAGGCCTTCTTACCCGTCGCAAGGGCGATCTCGACCTTGACCCGGCCGTTCTTGAAGTACAGCGACAGCGGCACGATGGTCCGCCCGCTCCCCTGCGCCTTGACCATGATCTTGTCGAGCTCGGCCCGGTGGAGCAGGAGCTTGCGGCGGCGGCGCGGCGTGTGGTTGGTCCACGTGCCCTGGACGTACTCGGGGATGTGCACGCCCTCGAGCCACAGCTCGTCGCCGTAGAAGATCGCGAAGCCGTCGACGAGGCTGGCCCGGCCCATGCGCAGCGCCTTGACCTCGGTCCCCATGAGGGCGAGACCCGCCTCGTAGGTGTCCTCGATGTGGTAGTCGTGGCGTGCCTTGCGGTTGCGCGCGACGACGAGCTCGCCCTGCTCGGTCTTCTTGGCCATGGTGGTCTCCCCCTTCGCTGCTCGTGGTGGTCGAGGGGTCACGGTACCCCGAGGGGACAACCGGTCCACCACCGGTTTTGTGCCCGAAGGGGGGTCAGAGCCAGCCGCGGGGGTCGACCGGGGTGCCGTTGGCCCGGGTCTCGAAGTGCAGGTGGCAGCCGGTGGACGTGCCGGTCGTGCCGACGTAGCCGATGACCTGGCCGCGCGAGACGTGACCGCTGCGGACCGCGAAGGACTGCAGGTGGTTGTAGGTCGTCGCGAGCGAGGTGCCCCGCTTGACGCCGTGGTCGATGACGATCTGGTTGCCGTAGCCACCGGTCGAGCTCGGCGGCAGGGCGGAGATGATCGTGCCGCTGTCGGCGGCGTAGACCGGCGAACCGCACGCCCCCGCGTAGTCACGGCCGGCGTGCAGGCGCCAGGTCTGGTGGATCGGGTGGAAGCGCAGGCCGAACTCCGAGCTCACCGGGGCATTGCTCGGCGCCTGGAGGACACCGCTGCTCGTCGGGGCCGGCGGGTTGGGGTCGGGCGCCGAGGCGCCCCCGGAGTCGGAACTCGTGTCGTCGGAGGTCGTGTCGGTCGAGGGTGCCGACCGTGCGGCACGGGCCCGGGCATCGGCCTCGCGCTGGGCCTGCTCCTCGCGGGCCTTGCGGATCGCGGCCTCGCGGATGCGCTGCTTGCGGGCCCGCTCCTCGAGGATCTTGGTGAGCTTGTCCGACTGCGCCTGGAGGCTGTCGACCTGCCGCTGGTCCTCGCGCTTCGCGTCGCGCAGGTCGGCGGCGGCGCTCGTCTGGTCGCTCTCGAGGGTCTCGAGAGTGCGCTGCTTGCGGTCGGCGCGGTCGCTCGCGGTGCGGGCGGCGGAGAGCTTGCTCTCCTTGGTCGCCTTGGCGTCACTGGTCTTCTTGCGCAGGGCCGACAGCTTGTCGCCGGTCGAGACGAGGTTGGCTCTCGAGGTGCTCAGCTCCTCGAGAGCCGAGCTCTGCGTGTCGCCGACGGACTCGGCCATGATCATCTTGTCGACGAAGGCGCCCGGGTCCTCGCTGCCCACGGCCACCGACATGCTGCCCAGACCCTGCTGCTGGTAGACCTCGCCAGCGAAGCCGGCGACCGCGCGCCGGGAGCTGGTGATCTTGGAGCTGGTCTCCTTGAGGTCCTTCTCCGCCTTGTCCTCGTTGGCCTTGGCGAGGTCGTAGGCGGCGACCGCGTCGTCGTACTCCCCCTTCGCCGTCGTCTCGGCGTCCTCCGCGGCCTTGGCGGCACTGCGGGCGCCGGGCAGCTTGGCCCGGGTCGACTTCAGGCGGGTGTAGGCGCTGACGAGGTCCTGCGAGGTCTCGTGCAGGTCGACGCGGGCGTCGGAGAGCTTGCCGTCGACGGCCTTCTTCTGGTCCTGCGGGTCGGGGTCCGCGGCGAAGGCGTAGCCCGCACCGGACGCGAGGCACACGACGAGGGCCGCACCGGTGAGGGCGCGGGCTCGGCGAGAGACAAGGCGACGGGCAGGGCGAGGCATCGAGGCCAACGGTAGACGCGAAGTCCCCCGGTGAACAGCACCCCGGGGGACCTCGGCGTGGCCCGACTCAGACCTTGAGATAGCGCCAGAGGGTGACGGTCGACGTGCCGACCGCCAGGACGACGACGCCGACGAGCAGGAAGGGGGCGATGACCCACACGTCGTTGGACGAGATGAACGCCGTCCCGGAGTTCTCCTGCAGGAGATATCTGTCGAAGAGGGCCCAGGCCGACACCCAGAGCAGGCCGATCGCCATCACCGCCCCGATGAGGCCCGACGCGACCGTCTCGATGATGAAGGGTGTGCGGATGGTGCGGTTCGACGCACCCACGAGCTTCATGATCGCGATCTCGCGGCGACGGGTGAAGGCCGCCTGCCGGATGGTCGTCGCCATGAGCAGCACGGCGGAGACGAGGGTCAGTGCCGCGAGCCCGACCATGACGGCGGTGATGATGTTGATCGCCCGGAAGAGCGGGGAGAAGACCTCGCGCAGGTTGGGCACGCTCGCCACACCCGGGGCGCCCTCGAAGGCCGAGGCGACGGTCTCGAACTCCTCGGGGTCGGACAGCTGCACGCGATAGCTCGGCGGGATGTCACCGACGCGGATGTGACCGGCGAGCGGGGAGTTCTTGTAGTCCTGCTTGAAGCGCTTGTACGCCTCCTCCTCGGACTCGTAGTAGACGTCCTTGACGAGCGGGCGCATCTCCTCGAGCTGGGCGGCGACGGACTCCTTCTGGTCCTGGGTGGCCGCGCCGGTCGAGCAGTTGGGCTGCGCGCTGGTGTCGGTGCACATGTAGACCGAGACCTGCACGCGGTCGTACCAGTAGCCCTTCATCGCATCGACCTGGCGCTGCGCGAGCAGGCCGACGCCGAGGAGGTAGAGCGAGATCATGGTCACGAGGATCACCGACACGGCGATCGACTTGTTGCGCCGCAGGCCGTCCCAGGCGTCGGCGAAGACGGAGGGCTTCATCGCAGCAGGTCCTCCGCGTCGTCGTCCCAGTCGTCCATCGCATGCACCTCACCGATCGGGCGGTCGTCGGGAGGCGGGACCTCCCCTTCGTCGTGGTGGTCGTCGTGGCGCTCGGCCTCACGCTCGTCGCGGTCACGGGAGTCGACGACCTTGGGCACGTAGCTGCCGCCCTCCTCGTCGCGGATGATGATGCCGTCCTCGAGCTCGACGACCCGCTTCTGCATCTCGTCGACGATCACGTTGTCGTGCGTGGCCATGACGATCGTCGTGCCGGAGTCGTGGATGCGACGCAGCAGCTTGACGATCTCGAGGCTTGTCGCGGGGTCGAGGTTGCCCGTGGGCTCGTCGGCGAGGAGCACCGGCGGCTTGTTGACCACCGCACGGGCGATCGCGACGCGCTGCTGCTCACCACCGGAGAGCTCGTGCGGCATGCGCTTCTCCATCCCGGCGAGGCCGACGAGCTCGAGGGTCTCGGGGACGAGGGCGCGGATCGCGCGGCGCGGGCGGCCGATGACCTGCAGGGCGAAGGCGACGTTTTGCTGCACGGTCTTGTTGGGCAGCAGGCGGAAGTCCTGGAAGATCGTGCCCACCTGGCGGCGCAACTGCGGCACCTTGCGCTGCGGCATGCGGCGCAGGTCGTGGCCGCCGACGAGCAGACGCCCGGAGGTGACGACCTCCTCGCGGATCGCCAGGCGCATGAGCGTGGACTTGCCCGAGCCGCTGGCACCGACGATGAAGACGAACTCCCCGCGGTCGATGTTGAGATCGATCTCGTCGAGCGCGGGGTGACTCTGGTTGGGATATCTCTTGGTGACGTTCTCGAAACGGATCATCAGGTGCTCGGGGCCTTACGCGGACGAAGGGGGGCAAACGGCCGCCTGCAGGATATGTCGCTTCGCTGCGAGCCCGTGACACCCGCGTGACCTCGGCGCGTTAGGTGGCGGTCAGGACGGGCTCGCGGCGCCCGGGACGGCCGGGCGCAGAAGGTCAGCGACCTGGCGGGCCTCCTCGAGGGTGAACCCCGTCCGGGTGTCGTACTCGTCCTCGCCGAGCTCCTGCATGGCCTCGATGATGTTGGCCCGCAGGAAGCGGCGGGCGTCGTCGTCCAGCTCAAGTCGCAGGCCATCGGCGTCGTCGGCGAGCTGCAGGTGCATGAGGTCAGGCTAGGGCCCCTGGTCAGGCGGTGTGGTTGCTCTCGCAGTCGTCGGGTCGATGCTTGAGATCGTGGGCGGCGTTGGCCGCGATCTCACGGAACTCGACCACGTCGATCTGGTCGTCATCGCGATCTTCGCCGTGGGCAGGATCCGCATCGAGCACGAGATCCTCGAGGCCGAAGAGGACCCGCTGGAGGATCGCGTAGCGAACGTCGTCCCGAGGCGGGCGTCCGATGTCATCGTCGCGTAGAACTGGGACCGGAAGGCCGCAGCCTCGACGGCACCGTTGAGGAAGGTGTCGAAGAGCGCCGAGTATGTCTTGTCCAGGACTCCGAGTTCGTCATTCATGGCATCTGGCCCCATCCCGCTAGGCGTTCGGTTCGTACATCACCACGGTGGGCCCGTACTGCTCGATGACTTCGACGACGATGTTGCGGTCAGGGAAGTCGGCTGCTGCCCTCGCCCGCCAGCACTCGGCGATGAACTCAGCCGCCATGTTGTCGCTGTCGTCAGGGCCCTCCCCTTCCACCTCGAGCTCGTCCCAGACAACGAAGTGGTTGACCACACGGGACAAGGCTGCTCGATCGTCTCCCAGACGCTCACGCCAGTCATCGAGCGTCTTCTGGGAGAAGCCCGAATATCGAGCCTTGATGAACACCAGCCCGTCGACTTCGATGAGCTCTGGGAAGGCGATGTCTGCGACAGCGACAAGACCAGCCACTCCCACCTTGTACTTGACGTACAAGCCCACGTTCCCGGGCGGCTCGAGTCCGTTGACCCAAGCTGCAACCGTGGGGTCCTCCATGGCATCGAATCGCCTCACCGGTTGTCCGCCTCCCTTCGCAGGAGCCCTTGTCCCGCGGACTGCCGGATCTCGAAGGACGGCTCCGGCGCGTCCGGACCCGCTGGCGTGAACATCCGCACCCGGGGCGTGGCAATGCTGATCCTGCCGTTGCTCTCCCCCACCCACAACACGGGCTGGCCGATCGCGAGACGTGCCTGGTCGACATCGGTGAGACCACGTCCCCCAGACGCAGAGCACATCATCCCGGAGGTGAAAACGACCACCGTGTCACCGACGACCACGCCCACCGGCGGGCCCTCCACCACCGCGCTGACCTGCTGACCCACCAGATCTGAATACGGGGCGACCGGGACGACCGCGCGCTCCAGAGCCCGCTCGGCGACCATGCCAAGGAAGTCTCGGCCGGTCTGGCCGTGGGCCTCGTATGCGTACCCGTTGTGCAAGGCTGCAAGCACCGCGTCGAGGGGCACCTCTGCGTTGGTCGAGAGCAGTTGATCGACCTCCCGAGGCACCCGCGCGCAGAACACCGGGTCCGCCGTGTACATGGCGATGACGTCCTCCGCATCGCCGAAGATGTCTTCGTAGTCCTGGTTGAAGCCGCCCGTCAGCAGGTCGGCCAGCGCCGGGTACTCGAGCTCAAGATCCATGTGTCGTCCTCACCGTGTCAGGCAGCAGTCCAATGCGCGTTGATCTTCAGGCGCTTCACGAGGTGACCGGATCGAGTTCGATCCTCCACCCGGCAGCCCCTTCCGACGGCTCGCTGACCAGCGCAACGTTGGCCGTGCCGAGCCGCAACCGCTGATCGGCCACGTAGGCGGTCAAGATCGACTCACCGACGAGACGCTGCAGCCCTGGCGCTGCTTCACCCGGGCCGGAAGTCCCGCCATCATCAGCCGCGTAGAAACTCACGCCCGACTCGAAGACCACTCGTACACCGTCGGAGACCAAGGCCACCGGACCCTGCCACTCCACGGTGGTGATCGTCCTCCCCCAGAGCACGTCGACGTAGGCGACATCGGGCACTTCGGACCTCACCTGGTCGGCGACGGCAGTCAGCCACTGGGACGCGGTGAGGCCGTCCTCGGTGTAGTCGTAGGTGTTGCCCATGGCCGTGAGAGCGTCGTCCAGGTCCTCGCCACGAAACTCTGACAGGAGGCGCTCGACCTCCCCGGGGATGCGGGCGCAGAAGAGGGGGTTGTGGGTGAAGGCACTGACGACGCCCTCGGGCGACCCGTCGATGTCCCAGAAGTCCTGGTTGAACCCGGCAGACATCAGGTTCCGCAGCGCGGGGTACTTCTCCTCCAGTGACATGTGCAACCTCTCCACGGTGTGGGATGGGAGGTCAGGATCCGGTAGCCCTTGGGCATGTTGGGATCCTTGACGATCACGACCTTGCTGCCGCTGACCTCGGACACGTCGTCGCTCTTCTTCGGGACATGTCGACCGGTCTCGCCCCTTCGCCATGCCCCGCTCACCCAGCTCGGCCCAGACGCCGCTCGACGCCCCCGGCCGGCGCCCGGCGTCGAGCACGACGTCCCAGGCCTCACGACTGATGGCCGTCGCCTTGACGGCCGTCCCCTTCGGGTCCATGCCGCCCCCTGATGGTCCGTCGACCACCGTAGGCGCATCGCGCGCATCACGCAGCGGGGAGAACTCCCCATCCGCGGCTCGGCCGCGGGCGGCCGCTCATCTCACGGAGCGGGAGGATCAGTCCTCGGACTTGGCCTGCTCGATGCGCCAGCGGATGCCGGCCTCGATGAAGCCGTCGATGTCACCGTCGAAGACGGCGGAGGGGTTGCCGGTCTCGTGCTCGGTCCGCAGGTCCTTGACCATCTGGTAGGGGTTGAGGACGTACGAGCGCATCTGGTCGCCCCAGCTGGCCTTGACGTCGCCGGCCAGTTCCTTGCGCTCGGCGGCCTCCTCGGCCTTCTTCTGCAGGAGCAGTCGCGACTGCATGACGCGCAGCGCGGCGGCGCGGTTCTGGATCTGCGACTTCTCGTTCTGCATCGACACGACGATGCCCGTCGGGATGTGCGTCATGCGCACGGCGGAGTCGGTCGTGTTGACCGACTGGCCGCCGGGACCGGAGGAGCGGAAGACGTCGATCTTCAGCTCGTTGTCCGGGATCTCGATGGAGTCGGTGCCCTCGATGAGCGGGATGACCTCGACCGCGGCGAAGGAGGTCTGGCGCCGGCCCTGGTTGTCGAAGGGAGAGATGCGCACCAGACGGTGGGTCCCCCCTTCGACCGAGAGGTTGCCGTAGGCGTAGGGGACGTTGACCTCGAAGGTGGCCGACTTCAGGCCCGCCTCCTCGGCGTAGGAGGTGTCCATGACCTTCGTCGGGTAGCCGTGGCGCTCGGCCCAGCGCAGGTACATGCGCATGAGCATCTCAGCGAAGTCGGCGGCGTCGACGCCACCGGCGCCGGCGCGGATCGTCACGACGGCCTCGCGCTCGTCGTACTCGCCAGACAGCAGAGTGCGCACCTCGAGCTGGCCGACCGCCTTGGCGACCTTGGCCAACTCACCCTCGGCCTCGGTGAGGGTGTCGGCGTCGCCCTCCTCGGTCCCGAGCTCGACGAGCGCCTCGAGGTCGTCGATGCGCGCGTCCATCGCATTGATCCGGTCGAGCTCGGCGTTCGCCCGGGAGAGCTTGGAGGTGACGACCTGGGCGGACTCGGGGTCGTCCCAGAGGTCGGGGGCGGCGGCCTGCTGCTCGAGCTCCGCGATCTGCGCCTCGAGGGCAGGGACGTCGGACACCTCCCGCACCGACCCCATGGTCGTGCGCAGGTGCTTGATCTCGGTCTCGAAGTCGACAGCCACGACAGGTCACCTTACGGCAGGAGCAGCCCGCTTCCCTACGTCGGCTGGGCGCTGCGGCTCTCCCGCGGGTCGCTGGCGATGAACTGGTTGATCCACCGCGCCCGGGGGTCGCGGTCGATGAGCAGGCTCTTGACGAGCAGGGTGCACGGGATCGCCAGGAGGGCACCCAGCGCACCGAAGACGTAGGCCCAGAAGACGAGGGAGAGGAAGGCGGTCGTCGCGTTGATGCCGACCGCGTCACCGGTGAACTTCGGCTGGAAGATCGACTGGATGACGAAGTTGACGACGCAGTAGATCGCGATGACCCAGATCATCGTCGACACCCCGCCCGACAGCAGCGCGATGAAGGCCGGTGGGATGAGGCCGAGGACGAAGCCGATGTTGGGGATGTAGTTGGTGACGAAGGCGAGCAGACCGAAGGTCATCGCCAACGGCACCCCCAGCCAGACGAGCGCGAAGTAGTCGATGACGGCGACGATGATGCCGAAGACGGTCGAGACGATCCAGTACTTGCGCACCCGGTAGCCGAAGTCGACGAGGGCGTCGGCGACGTCGGGCTTGTGCCGGTGGATGGCCGACAAGCGCCCCTTGAAGCCGCCGGCGTCCATGACGAGGAAGATCATCACCGTCAGCAGGAAGAGCATCGTCGTCGTCAGGCCGGTGATCGTGTTGGCGAGCGACGTCGCCAGGCCGGTGAGGTTGCGCAGGTCGAAGTTCGAGATCGCCTCGTCGATCTCCTGGGCCTCGATGCCCTGCTCGAGCAGCAGATCGCGTCCGTCGCGCACCAGCCCGGTGAAGGTGCTCGTGTACTCCGGCCTGGCCAGCTCGGTCGCGAAGCGGCTCGCCGCCAGGCCGATGGACGCTCCGAGGAAGGCGAGGATCCCGTAGAGCATGACGATGAGCAGCAGCCCGGAGATGATCGAGCCGAGGAAGCGGCGCAGGACCTTGTAGACCGGGTAGACGGCGATGATCAGGGTCATCGCGAGGAAGGTCGGCGCGATGATGCCCGACACCTCCCGCAGGCCGGAGATCGCCACGGCTCCGGCGGCCAGCCCGAGCAGGATCGTCAGGGTCGGCGACAGCGACACCCGCACCCGCGACTCCTCCTCGGGCGCCTCGTGCTCATGGGTCGGGTCGGGTGTGCGCGTCGCGGCGACGGGGATGGTCTCGGCGTCGTCGTCGGCCTCGTCGGCCGGCCGCACCTCCCCGTCGGTGGTCTGGACGACCTCGTCCTCCCCATCCCGGTCGTTGAGGAGCTCGCTCTGAGAGTCCCCATCCCGGTCGCTGAGGAGCTCGCTCTGCGAGCGTCTCGAAGCGACATCCGAAGGGGGGTCCGTCACCTTGTCCGGCTCCGCGTCGGGCTCCTCGTGAACGGGCGCCTCGACGACATCGGCCTCGACACCGTCCGGCTGCGCGTCCTCCCCCGACCGTTCTTGCTCCACGCGTGCATCCTCCTGGACGAGATGGTGCGGTCTCCCCGCCGGCTCATCGTGTCACCTCGGGGGGCCGTATGGGAGTAGGGCCGTCAGCCCCCGACGAGCACGACGGGCCGTCGGCCCTGTGCTTGGCTGCTCGCATGACCCACCCACACGTTGTGCGCCACGGAACCGGAGTCCCCCTCATCGCGGTCCACGGCAACGGTGTCGACCACCGCCTGCTCCTCGCCCTGGACGACTCCCTGGCCGAGGGCGGCGCCTGGGAGCGCACCTACCTCGACCTGCCCGGCTTCGGCAGCACCCCGGCCCTGACCGGCGAAGGGGGCCTGCCCCACCTCGCGCAGTGGCTCACCGAGACCACCTCCACACTGGTCGGCTCGGCCCCCTTCGCGCTCGTCGCCAACTCCCTCGGCGGACTGCTCGCCCGGCACCTCCTGGCCCAGTTCGGCGACCAGGTCCTCGGACTGGCCCTGATCGCACCCGTGGTCGACCCCGACGCCTCCCGCCGCACCCGGCCCGAGCGCACCGTCGTCGACCGCGACGAGGAGCTCCTCGCCGAGCTGACGGATGCGGACCGTGACGAGTTCACCGGCATGGCGGTGCGGCAGACCCGTGACTCGTGGGCTGCCTTCGAGCGCTGGGCGCTGCCGGGTGTACGCGCAGCCGACCCGGCCGCGATGCAGCGGCTCGGCGCCGACTACGCGCTCGGCACCGTCCCAGAGGAGAGCGGCCCCACCTTTCGGGGGCCGACACTCCTCGTGGCCGGACGGCAGGACCACGTCGTCGGCTACGAGGACCAGCTGCGG
The DNA here is from genome assembly GCF_024362365.1 of Janibacter sp. CX7. NCBI lineage: Bacteria > Bacillati > Actinomycetota > Actinomycetes > Micrococcales > Intrasporangiaceae > Janibacter > Janibacter sp. CX7. The sequence goes on from NZ_CP101464.1 coordinate 2,231,456, forward strand.
CTGCTCCCCCACTACCCGCGTGCGAGCGCACTCGTCGTCGACGCGGCCGGGCACAACGTCCACCTCGAGCAGCCCGCGATCGTCGGTGCCGCCGTCGCCGACTGGGCACGCCGAACCCACCCCGACACGCAGGCTCCCTGACCCGCCCGGCTACCCGGGTGTCACGCCGGCCCGGGCCCGGGACTCGACGGTCACGGTGACAGAGCCGCTTATGGTCCGCAGCAGTCCCCCGATGAGCGGCAGGTCCGCCTCGCCGGACAGGCGCACCACCGCTGTCCGGCCGTCGGGGCTGCCGGTCCCGCTCGCGACCTTCCAGCTCTCCAGGCCGTGGGGCCGGGAGCGCCCGGCGAGGTGGTCGGCGGCGCTCGCCTGCACGGTCGCGTCGTCGAGCGGCAGGTCCGTGCCCAGACCGCGGTCGTAGACGAGCTTGGCGCTGTCGTCCGTCGCGTCGAGGGCCGCGGCCGTGGTGTCGACCCGCGCCGTCACGTCACCCGCGAAGCGGGCGGACAGGCTGCGGCCGATGAGGTCCTCGGTCCGGCCGGCGCCCTCCTGGGGCGTCGACCCCTCGCGTGCGCCGTAGCGAGCCCCCTCCGAGGCGCACGAGATGAGGGTGTTGCGCACGTGCAGCGTCAGCCCGAGCTGGAAGACCCCGAGGAAGACGAAGAGCAGCAGTGCAGAGGTCATCGTGAAGTCGGCGACGGCCGACCCACGATCGTCGTGCAGCCTCGCGGCACCGATCAATTGTGGACCTGGTCGGGGCCGGTGACCCCGGTGATCGCGCGCTCGAACATGCCCTTGAGCTGCTCACCCGCGATGGCCCAGATGCCGGTGACGAGGGCCGCGGTCATGAGGGTGATGAGGACCCAGCCGGGCACGTCGCCCGTCTCGTCGTCGAGCCGCGCAGTGGCCCGCCGCACGGCATCGGTGAGGCGGACGTGCGCCTTGATGAGCTGGTCGTTCATGGTGTTTCTCCTTGGTGGCGTGCTGGTCGGTCACATCTGGAACTGGAAGAAGCCGAGGCCCGGGAACATGGCGAAGAGGATGGTGACGGCCGCACGCCGAAGACGACCGGGACGTCGAGCACCACCCGCTCATCGTCGCCCAAGCCCAAGAAGACGACGACGCGGCCGAGCCCGGCCTCGACGAGCACGCCTGCGCCGCAGCCGACTACGACGACGCCGCCGCCCGCGCCGACGACCACAACGGCGAGCCCCGCGCCGGTGGCCCCTCCGGTCCAAGACGCCTACGAGAATTGCGACGCCGTGAGGGCCGCCGGCGCCGCTCCGATCTACAGGGGCCAGCCCGGATTTGGCGATCACCTCGACCGCGACGGCGACGGGGTTGCCTGCGAGACGTGACCTAACCGGCCTGGTTCCGGTCGTCGGGAACGTTCAGACGCTGCGGAGGCAGGTGCTCGGCTGACTGAGGCGCCGTGCACACGCCTGGCCTCGGAGGTCTGATCGTGCCGGCGTTCTGGGTCATCGTGGCGTAGAGGGTGGCTAGCCGCTTGGAGACATTCCATGACTCGGGCGTGTCAACGACGGTGACGGTCAAAGTCAGTCTGCTGAGGTCATCGACCTCGACCCTGTGACGTGTCGGCCTCGGTCCGCTGTGGAAGAAGCCTTAGGTCAGGGCTCGATAGCTGGCCAGTGGGAGGCCGAAATCGTTGTAGCGCTCCCAGTCTTCGTCGACCTCGAACGTGTCCATCAACTCACCGTTCTGGACTGTGAAGTCCATCTGAGAGTCCGGCACGTAGGTGCAGATGATCTTGAACGACAGCCAACCCTTCCTCACGCGCACCGTCGGGTCAGTCGGTTTCGCCTTGGTCGGGGTGCTTGTGATCTCCGAGCTCGAGGTCGAACTCGACGGTGTCGTCGTGGTCGACGACGACGTCGGAGCCGCCGTCGGCATCACTGTCGTCGACGGCTTCGGCGGCGGCTCCTCCCGTTGTTGGGAGCATCCGCCTGCCAGCGTCACCACACCCACTCCCACGATCGCTGACCGGATCCGACGCGACAGACGACTCATGGGCACCGACGCTAAGCAACGTCAGGCAACCTTGCAGGACGAGTGCTCGCTACTGTCCACTCATGGCGCGCTATCCCTCCGGCATCATTGGCCCCCTTCCAGGGGACGACATCAGCGACCCGGAGGCTCGTCTCGCACAGATGTCGCTCGAGATGGACCACAGCCCTGTAGGCACGTCTGCCCCCTGTATGAATCCGGAGTGCACCTCCCCCGTCGACTACATCGGAGTGGGCCCCCCAAATCTCTACTGCTCGACCACCTGCCGCACTCGTGCGTCCGTCCTGCGGCAGAGGGCCCATCAACAGTTGGCGATCATCCAGCGGACGCTGCGTGATGCCCACGGCCTCCACGGCTTCCCTCGACAGGAGCTGCGCAATCGCGCGCGCTTGCTCGAGTGGTGGCTGTTGCGTCTTCCCACGATGGACGAGCGAGCGTCCTCCCTAGAAGACGACCATCACGGCTAGGGCGAAGCAAAGTGCGGCCACTAGCAGGATGAAGGTCCCCGAAATCTTCATGGTCACGGATCGTCGCACGAGTTCACCCTCCGTGCAGGACGAAGCACCCCAGGTGGTCAGCCCATGCATGCCCAGCAGCCGACGGCTCGCGCGCCCGTTCAGTGCGGCGCCGACGCTGACGCCGAAGCAGTTGGACCCCAGGGCTTGACATGGTGTACATACACCACTACCTTCCTCCCATCCTGGTGTACATACACCACCTGATGAGAGGACACCCCATGACCACCTCAGACACCACGCTCAGCCTGTGTGAGTGCTGCGCCCTGGTGATCGCCAACGGCGACGACAGCGGATGTCGCGACTACTACGGCCACACCCACCCAGCGCCCACGGTGCCCGCTCACACGGTCCTCACGGGCGAGAGCGGGCAGCCCTCGAGCGGGTTCACCTGCGACGGGTGCCGAGAGCGTCAGGACGCCTACGCCTATCGGCTCTGGGCAATCGTGCTCGAGGCCTGAGCCATGACGACCCCGACCCGCTACGCCCGCGTCTTCGACTACGCCGATCCCTACCGATCCGACGCCTACGCCCTCGACCCCCACGGCCACGGGTGGGACCGGCTCGCCGCCATCGCCGGGGAGTACCAGCGCGGCGAGATCACTTGGCGGCAAGCCCGCGCGTGGTGCGACGACAACGCCCGCGACCTCATGGCGCTGACCGGCGCCGACAACTGACACCCACCAACCCCGCACGACCCGAGAGGACCCACCATGAACACGATCACCGCCACCACGCCGCGCGTCTGGATCGGCTGCCTGGCCTGCTACAACGACGGCCGACTCGTCGGCGAGTGGTTCGCCGCCGAGGGCGCCGAGGACATCACGCTCGAGGAGGTCCACGCCCACGCTGGCGGCGTCCGCTGGGGCTGCGAAGAACTCTGGGTAATGGACACCGACGGGCTGCCCATCTCCCGCGAGATGTCGCCCGCCGAGGCTGGCGAGTGGAGCGCCCTGCTCGCCGAGGTCGACGAGTGGCAGCGCGACGCACTGGCCGCCTGGGTCGCGTCCGGTGACTACATCGCCGAGGGTCGCGGCGACCTGCCGAGCCTGCCCGACTTCGAGGAGCGCTACGCGGGCGAGTGGGACACCTTCGAGGACTACGCCGCCGAACTCTTCGACGATCTCGGCTACGGCGCCGAGATGCCCGAGCACCTGGCTCCCTAATTCGACATGCGCGCCTGGGCTCGAGACCTGGCCTACGACTACACGACCCACCCGGCGCCCGGCGGCGGCGTCTTCGTCTTCCGCTCGCTCTGACCCGCTCCCCGACACAGCGGCACCGGGGAGCGGATATCTCCCCGGTGCCTCCCGGAACCCTACTGAGAGGACCCACCATGACCAACCAGACGACGACCGTCGACCTCGTGATCCGGCTCCGCGTCGCGGGCACGCCTGCCGAGGTCGCGACCTACCTCGACCCGCTCTACTGCCTCGCCGACGTCATGGCCGTGCAGGCCGAGGACGGCCTCTGGTCGCTCGGCTCGCCCGACACCGAGACCGACGACGGCCCGAGCCGCTTCGTCGCCGACATCGACAGCGCCCGAGTGCAGGCCGTCCTCATCGAGGGCAGCGCTCCGACGAGTCGAGAGGAGGCCTGACCGATGCCCACCTTCGCCGTCATCGTGACCGTCATCGTCACGCTCGCTTGCCCGCCTCTGGCGCCCTTCGCCCTCTTCGCGATCCTCAACCTGCACCTAGACAGGCGCCGCCGTGCGATCGTCCGAGCCCGGCAGGCGAGAGCCCGAGCCATCGCCCAGGAGCGACACGATCGAGCCATGGACCGTGCTCTCAGGTCCCTGTGATGAAGGATGTGCCCGTGGACGTTTACATCGACTCCGCGCCCGAGAACATCACCCCCGAGCTCGCCCTCAAGGCCGACCGCGTGCTCGAGGAGCGCTGGAACGGCTGGCTCCGACCACTAGCGACCGCCGATGCGTTCGGGGAGTTCCTCGATGCCTGGCGCGCCAATGACCCGAACGGGATCTGGGGCTACGCGTCCGAGGTCGGCGACACCCTGGTCTGCTCGGTGATCGACTCCGACGAGCCCGCCGACGAGTTCCCACGTGCTGGCGAGACCGCCGACGGCACCCCGCTCTACGACCTCACCGGCTGGGTCTGGGTCACGGCCGACCATTACGACGCGGGATGATGTCGACCATGAGCAAGCCAGACACCCGCTACGCCCGGACGGGCGACCGCGCCGCCGACGGCGTCTCGTCCCACACGTTCCGGTGCAGTGACGAGGTCTGGACGGCCGCCACCGAGAAGGCTGCTGAGAAGGGCGAGAAGGTGTCCGATGTGATCCGCCGTGCCCTCATCGCCTACGCCGGGCTGCCCGAGAAGACGCCGGGCGTCGTCGGCCGGAAGGATCGCTAGGCGACGAGGCGAGCATGACGCCCGAACCGCTCACACCGCCCACCCCTGGGCGACGCAGCGCGATGCAGCAGCAGCGCGTGAAGGACACCGAGCCCGAGATGCGGCTCCGACGAGCACTGACCGCCCGACGGGTCGGTTACCGCCTGCACCGACCACTGCTCGAGGACCGGCGCCGTACGACGGACATTGTCTTCATGGGCGCCAAGGTCGCGGTCGACGTGCGGGGTTGCTTCTGGCACGGATGCCCCGACCACTGCCGACGGGGCTCCGCGAACTCGGCCTGGTGGAACGCGAAGCTCGAGGCCAACATCGCCCGCGACGAGGACAGCGAGCGTCGCCTCACTGAGGCTGGCTGGCTCGTGATCGTCGTCTGGGAGCACGACGACCCCGACGAGGCAGCCGAGCGGATCATGACCGCCGTCAATGCCCGACGACCACGGCGCGAAGCCGTCGAGGAGGCGACCCGCGAAGAGCGCCTCGAAGCCTGGGAGCGCCTCTACGGGCGCTAGACCAACTCCCACTTCTTCTCGAGCCGGTCGAGATTCGCGAGGAGGGGGGTGTGGTCTTCCTGGATCGGGAGGACGCGGGGAGCCCGACCGGGCAACGGGTTGTGCTTGTAGGGCGTCAGGACGCCGGGGTCGAGTTGCGATCGCACGGCGAGCAGCCGGGGGTCGTTGGCGAGGGCGTGCTTCGGCAGGTTCTTCTGCGTTGCCTCGGCGACCATCTGGCGCGCGTCGGCAAGGATCTTCCGCTGCTGCTGCCTCTTGAGCGCCTCCTCGTCGACCTTGCCCTTGGCTGCCGGTCGACCGAACCAGCCACCGAGGAAGCCCACGATGACGCCCGAGACGCCGGAGATCCCGGCGACGACGATGGTGGAGTCCATGCTCAGGGCAGAGCGATCCGCGCCGCGAGGTACTGGTGGACATCCGCCTCGATGTCAGCGCGCGCCTCGTTCCTCTGCTGGAAGTTGACCGCCCAGGCGCGCCCCGGGTGGAGGACGTCCCACCGCGAGACCATGCCTGCTCGTCGACCGGCGCCGGGGTCATGGTTGCCGAAGCCGTCCACGATGCTGTTCCACACGGGGGCGAAGCGTCCGATCAGGATGGACTCACCGAGGGGAATCCAGATCGGCTCGGTGACCAGCCAGCGCGCGTAGAAGTCCTCGATGTCGAGGTTCGTCGCGGCACTGAGGCTGTTGGCATGCTGGTTGAGGCGGGAGAAGAGCGGCGTCCCTCCGGTGGAGACGGCGACACCCCTGCGAGCGCCGCTGGGCACGGCCTTGCCGACGTAGATCGGGATCTCGAAGGCGTCGTTCTGGTTGACCTTGCCGAGCGACTCGTAGGGCGACTCGTCGCCGGTGTAGTAGATCGCGTAGACGCCCGCGCCGGTGAACCGCTGCATCTGGTCCATGCGCGTCGGCGTGGAAGCCAGCAGCGCGTTCTCGACGCTGTGCCCCAGGTTCTCCATGTCGAGCGGGTTGTAGGCCTTGGTCACGCGGTCACCGCTCGCAGGTCGCCGCTTCGCTGGGCAGCATGGGCGGCCCGGAAGTCGGCCAGGGCGATGTGCTCAGCGACGCTGCCAGCGACCTTCTGCGCCAGGAGCACGGGCACCGCGTTGCCGAGTTGGCGCATGGCTTCGCCCCAGGCGCCGTGGAGCTCGTAGCGGTCGGGGAACGTCTGCAGGCGAGCGCTCTCGCGGATGGAGAAGTATCGGATCGAGCCATCCACTCGCAGGAGCATGTTCTCGCCGCCGGGCACGCCGTGACCGCCAGCCTTGAGGGTCTTCGCGGGCATGTCGATGTGGCTCCCGGTGTGGCCGGGGTACGACCGAGCGCCGGGCTGCAGGATGTGGTTGTGGTGCTTCCGGCTCCCGCTGAGCGTCGGCTCGGGCAGGTCGCTGATCGCGTCGCGGACGGTGCGCCAGGGCAGCGCGAGTTCTTCGGCGGGGACATGGCGAAGCGACGCGACGCGCGAGGCGACGCGGGGGCTCATCTCGGGGCGGTTCTTCTTCGCCACCTTGTGCCGCTCCCAGTAAGCGCCGGTGATCCACTGGGAGTGGAGCAGGGCGTCGTACGAGTGGGTCGCGTCGGGGAAGGACCACTCGGCCTCGAGGTCGGAGCGGAAGCCGACGATGAAGACTCGGTGGCGCTGCTGGGGAACGCCGTAGTCGGCGGCGTTCACGAGAGTGGGCACGACCTTGTAGGTCAGGGCCTCGCCACAGCTGGCGTTCGTGTGCTCAGCCTGCAGGCGCTGGTAGTGGTCGAACCACGACTCGCCCTCGCGGCTCGTGACCTCGGGGTGCTCCAACTGCAGCAGGATGTACTGGTAGTAGTTCGCGAACGTGGAGCGGGTCAAGCCTCTGACATTCTCGAGGATGAAGGCCTTGGGGCTCAGGGTCCGAATGACCTCGATGGCCGCCGGGAACATGTCGCGCTTGTCGTCGGCGGCGCGGTGCTTCCCGCCCATGCTGAACGGCTGGCACGGCGGGCCACCGGTGACGAGATCGACAGGCTCGGTGATCTGGGACCAGTCGACAGCCCGGACGTCGCCCTCGTGGACCTTCCAGCCATCCACCAGCGGGTAGCCCAGGGCCTGGTTCTCGCGGACGGTGTCGCAGGCCCATCGGTCCCACTCGACCACGATCTGTGGCTCGAAGCCCGCGAGCTCACAGCCCAGAGCGAGACCGCCAGCACCGGCGAAGAGTTCTACAGAGCGCACGCGGGCAGATTACCTCGTTGTAACTCTGCCTGCACACCGTCTCGGGCGTGTCTCTTAGCCACGGTCACCGACGGTCCAGGAACCCGGCTCGCCGACCCGGCCCAGGTCCCGACTCGTACTCGGCGTACGTCACGGGCGAGCGCGGCCTGTTCTTGTACATGATCGCGTAGCCGGGAAGGATCGTGACTCGCCAGCCGACCGGCAGGACGACGGATGGGAAGACCAGGAGTTCGCGCGCCGTCAGATCCGCCGGGATGCGCACGGTCAGACCCTCGTAGTCCGGATGGCCGGACCCGCGTCGGTTGTCGACCCTCTCGAACCGGAACAGGAAGGGCAGGGCGTCCTTCAGGGCGTACAGGTACTCGGTGAGGTCGTACTCGCCTCGCGGGAATCCCAGAACGTCGTCGATTCGGATGGGATGCTCGAGGTCCCAAGGTGGCGGATCCTGGGTGTCTCGCTCACGCCCAGGGTCATGAGGGCCGAAGCCGACTCGGCCGTTCCAGGGGGCGTCGCCAGCGCGACGGCGATGGTCGATGAGCATGGCCTCGGGCGCGACCGCGTGCAGGTCTCGTTCGACGTACGCGCAGACGAAGTACATGTCGCGAATGTCGATGTTGTGTCGGGCACTGATCTTGCGGAAGTGATCAGCGAGCCGATCAGGCAGGGAACGGTCTGCCTTCCCGACGTACATCACTCGCCGCACGCCGTCTGAGCCCTCCTGCAGTAGCTCGTAGACGCCGGGCAGCCGTTCGAGCTGGTCGAGGGAAGCAGGCGTCAGGGGCGCGGGCTCCAACTCGGCGAGAAGGTCGGAGAGTTGATCCGTCATGGCCTTCGTGAACGAGAGCACGAAGTGGGCGGACGCTGGCACCCGTCGACACTAAGGGAGTCGACTACCGAGTTCCGGGAGGCTGGCCCACGCTGTCCGAACCGGGGTCACTGCAAGTCGAAGGTCTCACGCAACCTCGCCACGAGTTGGGCCGCCATGTCGCGGTCCAGTTGGATCGTCTGGCTGACCTTCGGCTCGGACTCGCGACCGTCGGAACCGTAGGTGCTGAGTTGGAAGAGCGATGCTCCGTGCGGGCCGACGATGACCTGCCAGCGGCAGTCAACCTCCGTAGGATGCGGCCTGCTGGTCGATCGGGCGTCGCGAGTGAGACTTCTGACAAGGGCCATGCCCGGACGATATCCGTCACTCTTCGCCCAGGTATCGAAGTCGAGCCAGCGTCGGGCGACGCTCAGAGGTCCTTCAGGTCTGCAAGCAAGAACTCAACGGTGCCGTTGATTCGCTTCGCAAGGTCGCTGTGCGTGTACTGCGAGCTCGCGTTCAATGCGGAGATCTTGCCGCCCAGGCCGTATTGCCCCCGTCGGTGATGGGCGCCGATGCCTTGGAAGACCGGCGGGACCATCTTGACCATGCGTACGTCGGTCCACCCTGCGGTCACGAACCATCCAGAAGGCACCGGGAAGAAATGGTCGAAGGCCTCGAGAGCTGTGGGGATCTCAGCGGCCGGGATGCCGGAGTACGAGGACATCCACTCGAACTCCTTGTCTTTCCTGTCCTCGAGGTAGAACCCGCCCCAGCCCCACAGGAACTGCTGCCAGAACGTTGCATAGCGGCGGAAGTTGGGCTGCTCGCGGAGCCAGTCCATTCCCTGCTGGAACGACGCGGGGAGGCTGTGGTAGGTCAGACCACGGACGATGAGCTTGCCGTCCTCCGAGACGAGCGACGGCGGACCCTCTGGATGGGCGATCGCGTAGTCGACGGCGGCCTGGAGGATCGAGAGGCGTGCCCTGTGCTCGAAGTACATGCATGCCTGCAGGACGGCATGCTCGCCGTCCCTCATAGCGGCTTGAACGCTCGTGCTGGGGGTCGTCGGGGTGTGCGGGTCGAAGGTGCCGCCATCGACCTCAAGCCCGTACCCGAGAGTGAGCTTGGGGTGGTTCATGTAGGCCTCGTAGAGCATCGCCAGCGACTCTTCGGGCGTCCGCGCGAAGAAGGTGCCGTTGTTGATGAGTCGGTAGTAAGTCTTGGCCTCCCTAGCGCCATCCGAACCAGACTTGGCTCGCTCGAGGATCAACTTCACGAGCTTGCGCTCGACGCCGTAGGAGTGTCGCCACAGGCCGATGAGTCCCGGGTCTACGAAGGACCCGAACCCCTGCGCCTCGAAGTGAGCGGGCGCGCTCGAGAAGTCGTCGAAGCAGACAACGTCGAGGCCGAGTGGCCCCATGCGCGTAGGGGCTGTCTCGCGGTCGTCCCACCTGGTGTGGAAGAAGGCTCCTCGCTCGAGCTCGAGATACGTCATCCAACCGACGACCTTGAAGAGATCGGTGTAGCCCCACTTGCCACCTTTCACCTCGACTAGCCGCCGCACCACTTCGTCGGGCGCGTAGTCGGTCGCGAAGATGTCGAGCTCGAGGAGGTCAGCCGGATCGGCCTCGACGATCTGCTTCTCAACGAAGTGCCCTGACGCCTGGAACAGCGCAGCGATGTAGTCCTCGAGCTCGTCGCCCGAGCCCGGGATATCCGGCAGGCTCACACCCTTACCGTCGGTCATTTCCCCGCCCCTTCTGTGGTCGCATGACCGTACCTGGAAGTCGGGACAGGCGCCCTGCGCTTTACGCTGCGGACTGACCCTCGAACGCAGGATTCATGGTGCGAGAACTGGACATGTGTGTCTGCGCAGCGCCTCCTTGACGAGGCGGCGCAGCGGCACCTCGCCCAGGCCCTCGAGGTTGGACTGGCGGCACTGCATCGACACGACGTCACGCAGCGGGATCTTCAGCTCGAAGACCTCTTCGCAGGTCACGACCCGCTCCCGCGGCGGGATCGCCGCGGACAGGCAGTTGAGGAGCGTGGTCTTGCCAGCCTGTGTTCCTCCCGCGACGAGGACGTTGAGCCCCGAGGCCACGGCGGCCTGCAAGAAGGTCGCCGCCTCCTTGGTCAGCGTGCCCAGCCGCACGAGGTCGTCGAGGTGGTCGGCCTTGACGACGAACTTGCGGATGTTGACGACCCAGTGCTCCCGGGTGATGTCGGGGATGACGACGTGCAGCCGCGAGCCGTCGGGCAGCGTTGCGTCGACGAAGGGAGAGGACAGGTCGATCCGTCGCCCCGAGGACTTGAGCATCTTCTCCACGAGGTCGCGGACCTCGTCGGAGGTCAGCACCGTCGAGGTCAGCTCGGCAACACCATTGCGCGCGACGAAAACCTGGCTCGGGCTGTTGATCCAGATCTCCTCGACCTGGGGGTCGTCGAAGTAGCGCTGCAGCGGCCCGAAGCCGGCGACCGTGTCGAGCACGGACTTGACCGCGTCCTCGAGGTTGCCGAGCATCGGCAGCCCACCGAGGGTGCTGCGCTCGTCGTAGTCGGAGACGGCGGCGCGCACGAGGTCGGCGACCTCGGCCGTCTCGCGGATCGGGTCGAGGCCGGATCGGCGGATGAGCTCGCGGACCTCGGTCTCGACCGTCTTGACAGCGTCCATCGGCTGATCCCCCCTTCGTCGTGTGGCGTCGTGCTCGCGGACCTCCCCGGTCCACTGGGCCACGACGGTACTGAATTGAGCGCGATCCGCATCTCGAGAATCCACAGGCCACACGACCCGCCTGCTGAACGGCGTTCGAATGCGGTCCCGAACCGTGCCATGATCGGCGCCGAACCCCCGACCGAGAGGCCCACCGTGTCCACCCAGCGCTCCACCGGCCGTGATCTGGCGCAGGTCGCCGTCTTCGCCGGCATCATCGCCGTCCTCGGGCTGATCCCGGCCATCGCCCCCTTCGGCAATGCCGTCCCGATCACCGCGCAGTCGCTGGGCATCATGCTCGCCGGCGCGATCCTCGGCGCCCGCCGCGGCGTGCTGGCCGTCCTCGTCCTGCTCGCCCTCGTCGCGCTCGGCCTGCCGCTGCTCGCCGGCGGGCGCGGCGGACTGGCGGTCTTCGCCGGGCCGAGCGTCGGCTACCTGATCGGCTGGCCGATCGCGGCGTGGGCGGTCGGTGCGATGACCCAGGCGATGGGCACGCCCTATCGCACCGCCGTCGGCATCGGGATCAACGTCCTCGGCGGCGTCCTCCTGCTCAACCTCCTCGGCGTCATCGGCATGGTCCTGCGCGCCGACCTGTCCGTGAGCGCCGCACTCGTCGCCGCGGCCCCCTTCGTCCCGGGTGACCTCGCCAAGGCCGTCATCGCCGCCGTCGTGGCGAAGGGGGTGCACGCGGCCTACCCGGGTCTGATCCGCGCCCGACGCACGGCCCGAGAGGATGCCCTCGTCTGAGGTCCACGTCCTGGCCGCGGAGGACCCGGTCGCGGCCTTCGTCGAGGCCGACCGGCAGGCGCGGCTCGTCGCCCTGCCGACCTCCGGCACGTCCGGTCGCCCCCGGACCGTCGTGCGGACGACGGCGTCGTGGACCGGCTCCTTCGCCTCGGTCGCCGGGCTCACCGGCACCACCGCCGCGAGCCGGGTGTGGGTGCCCGGCCCGGTCACCGCGACGATGAACCTCTTCGCCACCGTCCACGCCCGCTGGGCCGGCGCGCGCCTCGCCCCGAGCCTCGCCGAGGCGACCCATGCGCACCTGACGCCGACCTCCCTTCGTCGGCTGCTGGCGGACGGGGCCGACCTCGACGGCCGCACCCTCGTCGTCGCCGGTGACCGGGTCGACGAGGCGACCGCCGCCGCGGTGACGGCCGCGGGTGGGCGGCTGCACCACTACTACGGGGCGGCGGAGCTGTCCTTCGTCGCGTGGGGCGAGCACGCGGGCGACCTGCGGCCCTTCCCCGGCGTCGACGTGCAGGCACGCGACGGCGAGCTGTGGGTCCGCTCCCCCTATGTCAGCGCCGGCTACCTCGAGCGGGGCCACGAGCTGAGGCACGAAGGGGATTGGGTCACCGTCGGCGACCGCGGCGAGGTCGTCGACGGTCGCGTCGTCGTGCACGGACGCGCTGGCGGGATCACGACGGCCGGCGCGACCGTGCGGGTCGCCGACATCGAGGGCGTGCTGCGTCCCCTCGCGCACGGTGACGTGGTCGTCGTCGGGCTGCCGCACCCCGACCTCGGTGAGGTCGTCGCCGCCGCCGTGACCGATGCTGGTGACGTGCAGCGCCTCACCTCCCTCGCCCGCGAGCACCTCGCGCCCGCCCAGCGGCCCCGCCGCTGGCTGCACCTCGACCCGCTCCCCCGCACCCGGCACGACAAGGTCGACCGCGACGCCGTCCGCGAGGCCCTGGAGGCGACCCGATGAGCTCTCCCGTGATCGTCGCCGCGGCCCGCTCAGCCATCGGCACCGCCGGGCGCTCGCTCGCCGGGGTCACCGCCGACCAGCTCGCCGGCCCCGTCCTCGCCGCGACCCTCGCCCGCTCCGGCCTGGCACCGGATGACGTCAGCGACGTCGTGCTCGGCAACTGCATGGGCCCCGGCGGTGACGTGGCCCGCTCCGCGTCGCTGGCGGCCGGGCTGCCCGTCACCGTCCCCGCGCTCACCGTCGACCGGCAGTGCGCGAGCGGCCTGGCCGCGATCGACGTCGCCGCCTCGCTCGTGCGCGGGGGCGCCAGCGCCGTGCTCGCGGGCGGCGTGGAGTCGGTGAGCACGGCCCCGTGGCGGCACTGGCCGCCCGTCGACGGTGCCGATCTGGTGCGCTACGAACGGGCCCCCTTCGCGCCGGCGGGGTGGGACGACCCCGAGATGGGTGTAGCCAACGACCTGCTCGCGCAGGAGGCCGGCGTCACCCGCGAGCGCCAGGACGAGTACGCGGCCCGGTCGCACGCGCGGGCCGTGGCCGCCCGGGATGCGGGTGCCTTCGACGCGGAGGTCGTCGCCGTCGCCGGCGTGACCCGCGACGACCGGCCCAAGCCGACGCTCACGGTCGACAAGCTGGCGCGGCTGCGGCCGGCCTTCCGCGACGAAGGGAGCGTGACCGCCGGCAACTCCTGCGGCATCAGCGACGGCGCCGCCGCCGTCGCGGTCGTCGACGCGGCGACGCACGAGCGGCTGGGCGTGCCGGGGCTGCGCATCCTCGCCACGGCGACGGCCGGCGTCGAGCCGAACCGCCCCGGCCGCGGGCTCGTCCCCGCCACGCGGATCGCGCTGCAGCGCAGCGGGATCGGGCTCGACGACCTCGACGCCATCGAGATCAACGAGGCCTTCGCCGGGCAGGTGCTGGCGTGCTGCGACGAGCTGGGCGTCGACCCCCTTCGCGTGTGTGCCGAGGGTGGGGCGCTGGCGCTGGGCCACCCGTGGGGAGCCTCCGGGGCCATGCTCGTCGTGCGGCTCTTCCACCAGCTGGCCCCCGGCGAACTCGGCCTCGCGGCGATCGCCGCCGGCGGCGGGCAGGGAGTGGCGATGGTGGTGCAGGCATGCTGATCGACGTGCGCGACGTGACGCACGGCTTCGACGGGGGCGCGCCGGTGCTCCGCGACGTGACCGTGCGGCTGACCGAGCAGCGGGTCGGGGTCATCGGGGCCAACGGGTCGGGCAAGTCGACCTTCGCCCGGATGCTCAACGGACTCGTCGTGCCCGAGCAGGGCACGGTGACGCTCGACGGTCTCGACACCGCGCGGCAGGGCAAGGAGGTGCGGCGGCGGGTCGGCTTCTGCTTCACCGACCCCGACGCGCAGATCGTCATGCCGACCGTCGCCGAGGACGTCGCCTTCTCCCTCCGACGAAGGGGGCTGACCCGCACCGAGGTCGACGCCCGGGTCGAGGCGGCCCTGGCCGCCCACGGCCTCGCCGGTCGCGGCGACCACCCGGCGCACCTGCTGAGCGGCGGGCAGAAGCAGCTGCTCGCCCTGGCGGCCGTGCTCGTCACCGAGCCCGACCTGCTCGTCATGGACGAGCCGACGACGCTGCTCGACATCCGCAACGCGCGGCGGGTCGCCGAGGTCGTGCGGGGCCTGCCCCAGCAGGTCGTCCTCGTGACCCACCACCTCGACCTGCTCGCTGACTTCGACCGGGTGCTCGTCTTCGACCGCAGCCGGCTCGTGCACGACGGCACTCCCGCCGACGCGATCGCCCACTACCTCGGGCTCATGGACGACGACCGGTGATCGGGCTCTACCGCGAGGGCGACTCTCTCCTGCACCGGCTGCCGGCCGGGGCGAAGCTCCTCGCGCTGCTGCTCGTGGGTGTGGCCTCCCCCTTCGTCCGCTCGCCGCTGGTCACCGGCGGCGCGCTGCTCGTCGTGCTGGCCGGCTACGCCGTGGCGCGGATGCCGGTGCGGGTGCTGCTGCAGATGCTGCGGCCGCTGCTGCTCGTCATGGTGCCGCTGGCGGTCTTCCAGACGGTCGTGGCGGGGTGGCAGCGAGCGGTCGTCATCGTCGGGGTGCTCGTCGCGCTCGTGCTGCTCGCCAACCTCGTGACGCTGACGACGCGCACGAGCGAGCTCATCGACGTCGTCGTGCGGGCGAGCGGCCCGCTGCGGCGGGTCGGGGTCAACCCCGAGCGGGTGGGCCTGATGCTGCAGCTGGCGATCCGCGCCGTGCCGCAGGTCATCGACCTGGGGCGGCGCGTGCGCGAGGCGCAGCACGCGCGGGGTCTGGCTGCCAGCCCACGCGCCTTCGCCGTGCCGCTCATCGTCGGCGCGCTGCGGCGAGCGGATGCGATGGGTGATGCGCTGGCCGCGCGGGGCCTCGACGACTGAGCCTGTGGACAACTCTCGGCGGCGCTGACCCGGATCGCCCTACGGTGCCGTCATGCAGCTGCGGATGACGATCATCGACACCGGCAGCGGGGGGCCCGAGACGATCGACGTGCGCGCCGAGGCGCACCACACGCTCGGCGACCTGCTCGCCGCGACCGGGCACGCCGCCGCGACCGCCAGCGTCCGCGGCGAGGCCCTCGTCCCGGACGCTCCCCTCGGACTACCGCCCCTGCTCGACGGGGCCGAGCTCATCGTCGGCGCCGCGGATCCCGCTGCGGCAGAGGCGAGCCGGTCCCCCCTTCGCCTGGTGTCGGTGAGCGGACCCGACGCCGGACGCACCCTGGAGCTCACGCCCGGTCGGCACACCATCGGCCGGGGCGATGCCGCGACGATGCGGGTCGCCGACGACGCCCTCTCCCGGGAGCACGTCGAGCTGACCGTCGACCGCGACGGCGTCCACGTCCGCGACCTCGGCACGACCAACGGCACCTCCGTCGACGACGCCCCCTTGCCCACCGACGGCGCCCGCGTCCGCTCCGGCAGCCGGGTGGTCGCCGGGCACACGACCTTCGCCGTCGAGGCCCACCGCCCCCGACCCGCCAGACGCACCCCGAGCGGCGACGGGACCCTCGCGGTCAACCCCACGCCGCACCTGCCCCAGCCGACGGCACCCGCGACCATCCGGGTCCCGCCCGAGCCGACCGCGGCGGCGCGCCGCCGCATCCCGTGGCTCATGGTGCTGCTGCCGCTGCCCTTCGCCGGGCTGCTCGCGGTCTTCTTCGGGCCGCGGATGCTGCTCTTCGGCCTGCTCTCACCGCTGCTCGTCCTCGGCTCCACCCTGTCCGACCGCACGACCTCGCGACGCGAGCACCGCGAGGCCCACGCCCAGTGGGTCCGCGACCGGGCCGCCACGGGAGAGCGGCTCGCCGCCGCCCTGCGCGCCGAACGACACCATCGTCTGCGGTCGGCACCCGACGCGTCGGCGCTGCTCGACGCGGCCCGCGGGGACTCGGCACGCCTGTGGGAGAGGCGCCCCCAGCACGACGAGCACCTGTGCCTGCGGCTCGGCCTCGGCGCCCTGCCCGCGACGATCGAGGTCGAGCACCGTGCCGGTGCCCGCGAGCACCCCGTGCTCGACGACGTGCCCCTGTGCGTCGACCTCGCCGAGGTCGGCGTGCTCGGCATCGCCGGCCCGCGGGCCACCCGCGACCGGCTCGCCCGGCACCTGCTCGGCCAGCTCACCACGCTCCACTCGCACCACGACGTGCAGGTGAGCGTCGTCGGGGACGACGACGGGTGGTGGTCCCCCTTCGCCGGGCTGGTCCACCTGCGGGCCCACGACGACGTGCCCGGGTCGGCACGCGTCGCCACCGGCCGCGAGTCCGGGGCCGCGCTGCTCGCCGGCCTGGCCCACGTCGCCGCCGAACGTGCCGCCACCGCACCCGAGCGCCGTCGCGAGGGCGACCCGGTGCCCGTGGCCCACGTCGTCGTGGTCGACGGTGTCGGTGACCGGCGCACCGACCCCGGCCTGCGCACGATCATGAGCGAAGGGGGTCCCGCCCGCGTCCTCGTCATCGCCCTCGCCGACACCCTCGACCAGCTGCCGCACGAGGCCCGCGCTGTCGCCGCCCTCGACGGCGACCGGGTGCGGCTGCTCGTCGCCGGTCAGGAGGCGGCGAGCGGTGTCGTCGACGGCACCGGTGATGCGTGGGCACGGCGCCTCGCCGCGGCCCTGACCCCGCTGCGCGACGCCACCCCCGACGCGCAGGGCGGGGCGCTGCCCGGCGGCGCACGGCTCGTCGACCTGCTCGACCTCTCCCCCGACGACGCGGATGCGATTCGAGACAGGTGGCACGGACCCTTCGAGACGGCCGCGGGTGGCCTCCTCAGGGAACGAAGTGTGGATCTCGAGGTCACCGTCGGGGCGGCGGGCGACGGGGACTTCCGCATCGACCTGCGGCGCGACGGGCCGCACGCGCTCGTCGCGGGCACGACCGGATCGGGCAAGTCCGAGTTCCTCCAGAGCTGGGTCGCCTCCCTCGCGGCGCACCTGTCGCCGCAGGAGATGACCTTCGTCCTCGTCGATTACAAGGGCGGGGCGGCCTTCGCCGAGTGCGCGCGGCTGCCGCACACGGTCGGCATGCTCACCGACCTCGACCCGGCCGCGGCCGAACGCGCCCTGACCAGCCTCGACGCCGAGCTGACCCGCCGCGAGCACGTCCTCGCCGCGTCGGGGGCCAAGGACATCGACGACCACCGCGGCGACCCGCTGCCCCGGCTGATGATCGTCATCGACGAGTTCCGCATGCTCGCCGAGGAGCAGCCTGACGTCATGGCCCACCTCATGCGCATCGCCGCCGTCGGCCGCTCGCTCGGCGTGCACCTCGTACTCGCGACCCAGCGACCCGGCGGCATCGTCTCCGCGGACATCAAGGCCAACGTCAACCTGCGCATCGCGCTGCGCGTGCGCGACCGCGCCGACAGCGACGACGTCATCGGCTGCCCCGACGCGGCCGAGATCCCCGAGACGGCCCCCGGCCGGGCTCTGGCGAGCACCGGCGGCGGTCCGCCGCGCGCCTTCCAGACGGGCCGGGTCGCCGGGCACGCCGCCGGTGTCGGCGGGGCGCTGCTCGTGCGCCGCCCCGGCGAGGCCTGGCCCACGCCGCCCGTCGTCGACGACCTCGGGCCGACCGACCTGCAGCGTCTCGTGCGCACGATGACCCGGGTGGCGCAGTCGCTGGCCATCCCGGCACCCCACCGACCCTGGCTGCCACCGCTGCCGGAGGCCATCGACGCGGCGCGGCTGCCCGACGACGAGGTGACGGGGGCTCCCTTCGGCCTCGTGGACCTGCCGGCGCAGCAGCGCCAGTCACCGCTGGAGTGGGCGACCACCGACGGTCACTGGATGCTCGTCGGCGGTCCCGGCTCCGGTCGGACCACGGCCCTCGCCTCGCTCGTCACCGCTGCCACGCAACGGTGGTCGGCGGACCGGCTGCAGGTGCAGGTCGTCGGTGACGGGTCCGCGCGGCTGGCCGGGCTGTCCGCCTTGCCGCACGTCGGGAGCATCGTCGACGGGGAGGAGGCGACAGTCGTAGGCCGCTTCCTCGAGCGCCTCGAGTCCGACCTCTCGGCGCGGCGAGCAGCGTTGCGGGCCAGCGGTCACCCGACCCTCGACGCGTGGTGGGCCACCCACGAGCGCGAAGGGGGTCCGCCTCCCCCGCCGCACCTGCTCCTGGCGATCGACGGCTGGGGCCGGGTGACGCGGCCGCGGGGCTCGCTCGACCTTGGTGAGACGGCCGAGACCCTCGAGACGCTCATGCGCGACGGCGTCGCCCTCGGGCTGCGCGTCGTCGTCGCAGGTGGCCGCGAGCTGCTGTCCGGCCGGGTCTCCTCCCTCGTCGGCACCCGCCTCGTGCTGCACCTGAGCGACCGGGGCGATGCCGCCCTGGCCGGACTCACCCGCAACGAGGTCTCGGACCGGCTCGTCCCCGGTCGGGCTCGGCTCCAGCCGGGCGGCGACCTCGTGCAGGTGGCGCTGCCGTCACTTGCCCCCTCTGGAGGGGGCGAAGCGGCCGCACCCCCGTGGGTCGTCGAGGAGCTGCCCGGGTCGGTGCCGCTCGACGTGCTGCCCGCAGCGGCGCGGGAGCGGATCCCGCTCGGGCTCGGCGGCTCCGGTCGCGACCCGGTGGTGTGGCGCACCGACGGCGCGCGGCGGTTCCTCGTCTGCGGCCCGCCGCGCAGCGGTCGATCGACGGCGCTGTCACTGCTCGCCCGCCAGGTGGTCGCCTCCGGGCAGCCACTCGTCGTCATCGGCTCGGGGGCGATCGCCGACGGGCTCGACTGCCCGGTCCTCGGTGCGGATGACCGGGACGAGCTGATCGCCCTGCGCCAGCAGCACCCCGACCTCGCGGTCATCGCCGACGACCTCGACCGGCTCGAGGGCGCACCCGTCGCCGACGTGCTCAAGGAGATCCTGCGTCGTCTCGACGCCGACCGCGGGCTGGTCATCGGCGCGACGGCCACCCAGACGGCCGTCGGCCAGGTGCGCGGGCTGGTCTCCGACCTCGCGCGCACCCGCACCGGCCTGCTCCTCCAGCCGTCGGCCCGGTCAGACGGCGACGCGCTCGGCCTGCGGGTCCCGCCCCTGCCGCGCGTGGCCGGTCGGGGATACCTCGTCGTCGACGGGCCAGCGGATGAGGTGCAGGTCGCGCTTCCGCGGGTCGAGGTAACAGCGACCGGATAGACGGTCGGGGATACCTCGACCCACTCAGCCGGGGGCCGGCGCGCTCACTCCAGCCGCGGCGTGCGCGGGGGCTCGGTGCGCCGCTGACCCGTTGACTCGAAGGCCGCAGCGATCGTCAGCAGGCGGTTGTCGTCCCAGCCGCGACCGGCGAAGGTCAGCCCGATCGGCATGCCGATGTCGCTCATCGTGCCCATCGGCACGGTGACCGTCGGGATCCCGAGGTGACGGGGCACGAGGTTGCCGTTGGCCACCCACACGCCATTGCGCCACGCGAGGTCTGCCGACTCCTCACGCACGTCCGCGTCGGCCGGCCCGACGTCGGCGACCGCCGGGAAGATCACCGCGTCGAGCCCGAGCTCGTCCATCCACTCCTCGAGGTCGACCCGGCGGGTCTCCTCGAGGCCGCGCAGACCCCCTTCGAGCAGGGGCAGGTTCGTGACCTCCTCGACGACGCCGACCTCGCGCGCCCGGGTGACGTAGTCGGCAAGGTCGAAGTCGAGCTCGCCGTACCGGTCGGGCAGCGCACCCGCCGGGTGCGGGAAGATCCGCGGGCCGTCGACGTCGGCGAGCCGGTGCAGCGCGGGGTCGCCGTTGGCCCGCAGGAAGGTCTCCCACCCCCACATCGACAGCTCCCAGATCTCCTCCTCGAGATAGCCCTCCGGCAGCAGCCCACGCGTCGCGATCGTCGGCGCACCGGCACGGTCGCCGTCGTAGTTGGACACCACGGGGAAGTCGGTCTCGGCGACCTCCGCCCCCGCCGCCTCGAGATCCGCCCTCGCCGCCGCGAAGAGCTCCAGCGAGCTCGGTCGCGGCACGATCCGCTCGCCGATCGGCCCGCCGAAGCCGACGCCGGTGCCCGCCTCCTCGTCGGTGCCGAGGTACATCCGCGGCACGCCGAGCCGCAGCCCACGCAGCGGCGCGGCACCATCCGCGGCGAGCGCCCGATAGGACGCCGGCCGCACCCGCGAGGCCGCGGGCACCTCGACCCACGGCTGGGTCCGCCACAGGTCACCCGTGGTGTCCGGGTCGTCTGCGACGACGACGTCGAGCACCTCGAGCAGGTCGGCCATCGTGCGCGTGTGCGGCACGACGACGTCCATCGACGGCACGAGCGGCCAGTTGCCCCGCACCGAGATCACGCCCCGCGAGGGGGTGTAGGCGCACAGCGCGTTGTTGCTCGCCGGCGCCCGACCCGAGGACCACGTCTCCTCCCCGAGGCCGAAGGCCGCGAAGCTCGCCGCCGTCGCCGTGCCGGAGCCGTTGGAGCTGCCGGAGCCGAAGGCCGCGGTGAGGTAGTCGCCGTTGTAGGGGCTCTCGGCCCGCCCGTAGACCCCGCGCTGCATGCCGCCGTTGGCCATGGGCGGCATGTTGGTGAGCCCGATGAGCACGGCACCGGCGCCGCGCAGCCGCTCGATGGTGAAGGCATCGCGTTGCGCAACGAGGTCGGCGAAGGCCGGCGACCCACTGGCACAGGTGAGCCCGGTGGCGAGGTAGGAGTCCTTGGCCGTGTAGGGGATGCCGTCGAGCGGGCCGAGGGTCTCCCCCTTCGCCCGGCGGGCATCGCTGGCGCGGGCATCGTCGAGGGCCGCGGGGTTGGGCACGACGACGGCGTTGAGCCGTGGGCCGGCGGAGTCGTAGGCCTCGATGCGGGCCAGGTAGGCGCGGACCAGCTCCTCGCTCGTCGTCTCCCCCGACTCCAGCGCAGCACGAAGGGAGGCGATGCTCGCCTCGACGACGTCGAAGCCCATCACGCCACCCCGTCCGGCAGGTGCGGCGAGGGCGCCATGAGCGCCGCGACGGCCCCGGCGAGCGCCAGGGCCGCGAGCCCGAGGCCGAACCACAGGCCGTTGGTCTGGGCCAGGGTCCAGGCGGCGGGCAGGAGCAGGACGTTCCACACGATCGTCGGGCTGCGGGGCCACAGCGCGCCCTTGACCCATGCCCCGGCGAGGACGGCGAGCAGGATCGCGAAGATGATCGCGACGACCATCGACATCGACGCGGTGCTCGGGTCCTCGGCCCGCCCGTCGGCCAGCTCGAGCCCGTAGATCGCGGCCGTCGCGAGGAGCAGGAGGGCCTCGACGGCGCTCACCGCGGCGGCGGCGAGGGCAGGTGGTGTGGGGCGCGAAGGGGGGTTGCTCGGGGTCACGTCCTGCAGCGTAGGTGACCCAACACACGCCGTGCGGGAACAAAGCTGTCGTCCCACACTGTTGGCATACGCCGCAGTAGCGTGAACAATGATGTGTGTTTTGGGTCGTGGACGCCCCCGGCGGGCATGACCCAACGTCGGCCCCGGCCAGCAACACACAGCGTGCACGACCTCCCCGACGACAAGGAGCACCACCCCCATGGATTGGCGCGACCGCGCAGCGTGTCTCGACGAAGATCCCGAGCTCTTCTTCCCCATCGGCAACACCGGCCCAGCGATCGCGCAGATCGAAGAGGCCAAGAAGGTGTGCCGCCGGTGCGAGGTCGTCGACACCTGCCTGAAGTGGGCCATCGAGTCCGGCCAGGACGCCGGCGTCTGGGGTGGCCTCTCCGAGGACGAGCGCCGCGCGCTCAAGCGTCGCAAGGCCCGCGCCCGCCGCGCCGGCTGACGTCCACCCCCTGACCGCGCCGTCTCCGAGCACCCGCTCGGGGGCGGTTTCGTCATGTCCGCGACGGTGCCAGGTCAGCCGTCGACCGGCCGCAGCCGCGCGCTGAAGCGCACCCGGGTGCCGCGGGGCTCGGCATCGTCCCAGCGAATCTGCCCGCCGAGGTCGTGGACCATCGAGGTGACGATGCGCGTGCCCAGGCCCGCCTTGCTCGGGCGAAATCCCGTCGGCAGACCCTGCCCGTCGTCGACGACGGTGACCCGCAGGATATCGACGTCGCCCTCGGTGCTGCGCTCGGCCTCGACCGAGACCGTTCCGCCCTCGGGCACCCCGTGCTCGACGGCGTTCTGGATCAGCTCGCTGAGGATCAGCCCGACGGCCGTCGCGTCCTCGGCCCGCATCATCCCGAAGGACCCCGCGAAGCGGGAGTCGATCGCCCCCGTCGTGCGCGCCACCTCGACGATCGCACGCAGACCGCGCACCGCGACGTCGTCGAAGTCCAGCGCCTCGGCGAATCCGGTGCTCAGCGCCTCGTAGATCATGGCGATCACCCCGACCCGACGGACCGCCTCGTCCAGGGCCGTGCGGGCGACCCCGTCGGGCACCCGTCGCGACTGCATCCGCAGCAGGGCGGCGACGGTCTGCAGGTTGTTCTTGACCCGGTGGTGGATCTCCCGGATCGTCTGGTCCTTGGTCATCAGCTCGTCGCCGCGCCGCCGCAGCTCGGAGACGTCGCGCGCGAGGACGATCGCGCCGTGCCGCTCGCGGCCGTGCATGAGCGGCACCGCCCGCAGCGCGAGCGCAGCGCCGTTGGCGGCGAGATCGGAGCGCCACGCGGCCCGACCCATGGCGACGAGGGCCAGCCCCTCGTCGAGCTGCCCCGGCTGCCCGGCGACACCGCTGATCACCTGGAGCAGGACCTCGCCCTCGATCGGGCCCTGGTGACCGAGCTTGCGGATCGCGCTGAGCGCATTGGGCGAGGCGTAGTGCACGACACCCGCGACGTCGAGCCGCATGACGCCGTCACCGACGCGGGGTGCGCCCCGGCGGGCACCGCTCGGTGACCCGGTCGTCGGCCACGTGCCCTCGGCGACCATGAGGAAGAGCTCGTCGCTCATGTGACCGTAGCTCTCCTCGAGGCGCGTCTGCGGCCGACCGCTGTCGAGCTGGTCGTGCACGCTGAGCACGCCGATCATGCGACCGGCCCGACGCACCGGGCGAGCCCGCTCGTGGAGCAGGTCCTGCCCGCGCTCGCGCACGTGCTCGCTCTGCCCGTCGCGCACCGCCCGGCTCACGAGGTCCCCGAAGACCGCCGCCTCACCCTGGCCGACGATGTCCTCGACGAAGACCATCGGGCCGGTCATGGGGCGGGTGTGCGCGGCGGCGACCCACCCCTCCTCGCGCGGGAGCCACAGCACGAGGTCGCTGAAGGACAGGTCGGCGAGCAGGTGCCAGTCCTCGACGAGCAGGTGGAGCCACTCGGTGTCCGCAGCCTCGAGGCCGGGGGTGGTCCGCAGGAAGTCCGACAGTGTCCGCACGTCGCGATCCTAGTGACGTGCGGACACTGCCGGACCGGGTGATCAGCGGGTGACCGAGCGCAGAGTGCGCAGCGCGACCGAGAGCGCGGCGACCCCCGGCGAGGGCAGCTGGCGGATCCCGGCGAGCTGGGTCTGCACGCGCTCGACGGCCTCGTCGTGCTCGCGCGACCACTCCGCGAGCCGGGCCGAGGCGTCGCCGCCCTCACGCTCGAGCACGGCACTCGTCAGCGACTGGAGGGTCGCGTAGAGGTCGTCGCGCAGGGCGCCGCGGGCCATGGCATCCCACTGCTCATCACGGGGCAGGCGGGTGACCATGATGAGCAGCTCGTCGATGCCGAAGGTCTCGGAGACCTGGTAGTAGGTCTCGGCGACCTCGAGCAGCTCGCGGCCGCTCTCGTGCGCCATGTCGACGATGTCGAGCACGGAGTAGAGGTCGAGCAGGATCGCGGTGCGCCGGGCGAGGTCGCTCGGCACGCCCGCGTCGACGAGGTCCTGCGTCTTGCGCCCGAGACGCTCCGCCTGGGAGCCGCGCAGCAGGTCGGGGATCTGCGGCGCCAGCGTCGAGACCGGCTCGCCGAAGCGCTCGATCTCGCCGGTCACGTCGAGCTTGCCCGCGCGGTTGGCGAGGAACCACCGCACCGCGCGGTCCATGAGCCGGCGCAGCTCGAGGTAGAGCCGGGTCTGGGTCTGCGTCGGCACGACGTTGTCGAGCGCCTCGACTCGGGCGACGAAGTCGTCGAGGCCGAAGATCTGCCGGGCCACGAGGAAGGCTCGCGCCACCTGCGCTGACGTCGCGCTCGTCTCCTCGACGGCCCGCTGGACGAAGGTGATGCCGCCCCGGTTGACGAGGTCGTTGGCGACGGCGGTCGTCACGATCTCCCGACGAAGGGGGTGTGCCTGCAGCTCGTCGTGGAAGCGCTCGCGCAGCGGCGTCGGGAAGTAGTCCGTCAGCTGTCGCTCGGTCGCCGGGTCGTCGGGCAGGTCGGAGTCGAGCAGGTCGGACTTGAGCGCCAGCTTCGAGTAGGCGAGCAGGACCGACAGCTCCGGCGAGGACAGGCCCTGACCGGCGTCGAGGCGGTCGTGCACCTCGGAGCTGCTCGGGAGGAACTCCAGCCCGCGGTCGAGCTCGCCCCGCTCGGTGAGGGACTCCATGAGCCGCTCGTGGACGACGAGCATGTCGCCGTGCTGGGCGCGGGCATTGCCGAGCAGCACGTTCTGCTCGTAGTTGTCGCGCAGGACCTGGTCGGCGACCTCGTCGGTCATCGACGCGAGCAGCTCGACGCGGGCGTCCTCGTCGAGGGAGCCGCGGCGGATCGCCTCGCCGAGCAGGATCTTGATGTTGACCTCGTGGTCGGAGGTGTCGACGCCGGCGGAGTTGTCGACGGCGTCGGTGTTGACGCGCACGCCCGCCCCGGCCGCCTCGATCCGGCCGCGCTGGGTGGCACCCAGGTTGCCCCCTTCGCCGATGACGCGGGCACGGACCTGCCCTCCGTCGACGCGGATGGCGTCGTTGGCCCGGTCCCCCACCTCGGTGTGGGACTCGTCGGCGGCCTTGACATAGGTGCCGATGCCGCCGTTCCACAGCAGGTCGACGGGCGCCTGGAGGATGAGGTGGATCAGCTCGGTGGGCGTCATCGACGTCGCCCCGTCGAGTCCGAGCGCGGCCGCTGCCTGCTCGCTCACGGGGATCGCCTTCGCGCTGCGCGACCAGACCCCGCCGCCCTCGCTGATCAGGGAGCGGTCGTAGTCGTCCCACGTGCTGCGCGGCAGGTCGAAGAGCCGGCGGCGCTCGGCGAAGGAGGCTGCCGCGTCGGGCTGCGGGTCGATGAAGACGTGCAGGTGGTTGAAGGCAGCGACGAGGCGGATGTGCTCGGACAGCAGCATGCCGTTGCCGAAGACGTCGCCGCTCATGTCGCCGATGCCGACGACGGTGAAGTCCTCGGTCTGGGTGTCGTGGCCGAGCTCGCGGAAGTGCCGCTTGACCGACTCCCACGCGCCGCGGGCGGTGATGCCCATGCCCTTGTGGTCGTAGCCGACCGAGCCGCCGGAGGCGAAGGCGTCGTCGAGCCAGAAGCCGTACTCACGGGCGATCGAGTTGGCCAGGTCGGAGAAGGTCGCCGTGCCCTTGTCGGCGGCGACGACGAGGTAGGAGTCGTCACCGTCGTGCCGCACGACCCGCTCGGGCGGCACGATCGCGCCGTCGACGCGGTTGTCGGTCACGTCGAGCAGGCCGGAGATGAAGGCCCGGTAGGCCGAGCGGCCCGCCTCCATCCACGCCTCGCGGTCGACCGACGGGTCGGGCAGCTGCTTGCCGAAGAAGCCGCCCTTGCTGCCCGTCGGGACGATGACGGCATTCTTGACCATCTGCGCCTTGACGAGGCCGAGGACCTCGGTGCGGAAGTCGTCGCGCCGGTCGCTCCAGCGCAGGCCGCCGCGGGCCACCGCGCCGAAGCGCAGGTGGACGCCCTCGACCTGCGGGCTGTGCACCCAGATCTCGAAGGCCGGGTGCGGCTTGGGCATGTCGGGCACGCGGGCCGGCTCGAGCTTGAGCGAGATCCGCGGCAGCGGCTCCCCCTGCGCGTCCCGGACGAAGTAGCTCGTGCGCAGCGTCGCAGCCATGACGCCGACGAAGGCCCGGATGATCCGGTCGTGCTCGAGGGAGGTGACCTCCTCGAGCGCGTCGTGGATGCGCTGGGTCACCTCGGCCTCGGCAGCGGTCCGCTCGTCGTCGGCGAGGCCGCCGAAGCGCTCGGGGTCGAAGCGGGTCTCGAAGAGCTCGACGAGGTCGCGGGCGATCTCGTGGTTGTCGACGAGCGCGGCCTCGAGGCTGGTCTGCCCCCAGCTGCCGCCGGCCTGGCGCAGGTAGCGGCCGATGGCGCGCAGCAGCGCGACCTGCCGCCAGGTGAGCCCGGCGCGGATGACGAGCGCGTTGAAGCCGTCGGACTCGGTGCGCCCGGCGCGCACGGCGATGACCGTGGACTCGACGAGCTCGCGCAGGTCCTCGTGGCTGCGCGACTCCCACAGGGCGGCGTCGGGTACCCGCAGGCTCATGTCGTAGACGCCTGCGGTGACCCCGTCGGCCCGGGTGAGCGTGTAGGGCTCCTCCTCGATGACCTTGGTGCCGAGGTCACGGAAGATCGGCATGAGGTCGTCGAGGATCAGCTCGTCGAGGCTGAAGAGCTTGATCCGGCGGATGCGCGGGTCCTCGCCGCCGCCGTGGCCGCGACGGGGGTCGTAGAGAGCACAGGCGAAGGGGGTGTCCGTACCGAGGCGGACGAGGTTCTTCAGGTCCGCCACGGCCTGGGCGGCGTCGAAGTCGTCCTCGTAGTCGACGGGGAATCCGCCGGCCCACGGGGCGATGAGCTCGCCCGCGACCTCGGACCCGACGAGCTCGTCGGCGCGACGCACGAGGCGCTCCTCCCACGTCAGGGTCGCGTCGGCGACCGCACGCTCGAGGTGGCGCTGGGCCTCGCCGATGGGCATGTGGACGCCCTGCGAGCCGCGCAGGATGTAGTAGAGCCGGGCCATCGGCTCCTCGGAGACGTGCGCGGTGAAGCTGACCTCGTCGGCGCCCGTCGCCTCGCGCAGCTCGTCCTCGACGCGGTGCCGCACCGTCGTCGTGTAGCGGTCGCGGGGCAGGTAGATGATCGCGGAGACGAACTGCCCGCCGGTGTCGAGACGCAGGAAGGTCGCCGTGCGCATCCGGTGGACCATCTTGAGGATCGAGGTGACGACCTGGCTGAGGTGGTCGACCGGCGCCTGGAAGAGCTCGTCGCGGGGGAAGGTCTCGAAGAGGCGCATCGCGAAGGCGCCCGAGTGGCTGTCGCGGGCCCAGCCGGAGTCGGCGAGGATCTGCTGCACCTTGTCGGAGATGAGCGGGATCGTCAGCACCGAGCTCGTGTAGGCGGTGGACGCGAAGAGCCCGGCGAGACGGCGCTCGACGAGCCGGCCCTCGGCGTCGCGGAAGCGCACGGCGATGAGGTCGGGGTGGGCCACGCGGTGCACCGGCAGCACGGCGTGCGACTTGCCGATCGCCAGGCAGTCGACGTCCTCGCCGCCTCCCCCGAGCGGCGTGATCGCCTCGGCGGTCGTGTCCTCGCGCAGCACGCCCAGTCCGCTGCCGGCCATGGGAGTGATCTCGCCGCCGTCGACGGTGTGGTCGCGCGAGCCGATGAAGGTGAAGTGGTCGTCGACGAGCCAGCGCAGGAACTCTGCGGCCGCGGTCTGCGACTCGCTGCTGCCGACGCCGCGCCCCTCGTCGAGCGCGGTCACGAGCTCCCCCACCGCCGCCGACATCTGGTCCCAGTCGTCGACCGCGGCGGCGACCGCGTCGACGACCTCGGAGACGCGGTCCTCGACGATCGCCATGTCGCAGCGGTCGGCGAGCTCGATGCGGATCCACGACTCGTCGTGCAGGTCGGCGTCGGGGTGCGGCGTGCGCGGGTCGGCGTCGAGCACCTCGACGAGCCGACCGTCGGCGTCGCGGCGGACGACGAAGAGCGGGTGGATGAGCAGGGAGACCCCGATGCCCTCGGCCCCGAGCTCACCGAGGACCGAGTCGACGAGGAAGGGCCGGTCCGAGGTCACGATGTGCAGCACGCCGTCGGCAGCCCGGACGATCGACTCGCCCGGCGCCCGCGTCGCCGCCACCTCACGATGGCTGGTGGCCATCGCCACCAGGTCGTCGGCGGAGCGGCCACTCAGGGCCGTCGCGTCGACATGTCGCAGGTACCGCTCGACGAAGGGGGCGTCGTCACCGGCCGCGGTGGCGGCGTCGGCGAGCACTCCCTCGAGGTCGGTGGCGGGGTGGGCAGGCAGCTGTGCCATGGGTGGGCGTCCTCGGTCGCATCGTCACGTGTCGCGGGACCTCGTCGTCCCGCTCACGACGAGCGTAGCCCCCTATGACGCGCGTCACGTACACCCCCTGAGGCCCGTCCCGCCGGAGCGAAGGGAGGTCCGCCGCGGGCCTGTGGACGGCCTCCGTCCCGGGGACCTCGCGCGTCGATAGGCTGACCGGACCATGCCCCCTTCGCACCCTCGCCCCGAGGACATCCAGGTGCTCGCCGACGCCCTGTCCGCCACGGGAGAGCACACTGCGTCCGCCGGCGAGCTGCTGCTCGACCACCTCGTGACGGTCGGGGACCACGCGACCCAGCAGGCGCTCGACGGCCTGGTCGACGACGCCGTCGACGGCCTCCGCGAGATCTCGGCGGGCTGCCGCGAGCTGGCGCTCTCCCTCGGACCGGTGGCCACCCGGGCCAGCGCCTCCGACCGTGCCACGGACACAGGGGCCCGACCGCAGGTGCGGGAGCTGCGATGAGCCACCCCTTGCTGGGCGACCCCGCTTCGCTGAGCGCCCTGGCCGCCTCCCTGCGGAGCCGCGCCGTGGTGCTGCACGCCGATGCGCAGGCCCTGCGCCTGGCTCTGGCCGATGCCTCGGCGGGCTGGCGCGGTCCGACCGCCCTCGAGCGACGCCGGCGGGCCGAGCAGCTCGCCGAGGCCACGTCGGCCACGGCCGACGCCATGGACGCGTGCGGCCGCAGCCTGCACTCGACCGCCACCGAGCTCGCCGAGGCGATCGCCCGCCTGCGGGCGATCGAGGAGGAGGCACAGGCCGCTGGCCTGGCCGTGCGTGACGGCTCGGTCGAGCGTGGCTGGGGCATCGCGGGCGTCGCCGACGCCCGCTCGGTCGAGCAGTCCGAGCGACTGCGCGAGTCCCTGCAGGAGCGCATCCACCAGGTCGTGTCGGTCCTCGGCCGCCACCGCGCGCTGCTCGCGGCCGAGTGCGCTCGGGCGAGCGAGCTGCTGCGCTCGACGAGCACAGCGCTGCGCTCCTGACTCCGGGGCCCGCAGCGCTAGCGTGTGCCCATGAGGATCACCCGTGAGGCCGCCCTGCCCGCCGGCGTCGAGGACGCCTTCGCCGTCGTCGAGTCGCAGGACTACCAGGAGGCCAAGGTCGAGCCGCTCCCCGGATCGACGGCGACGGTGACGCGCACCGGCGACGACGTCGTCGTCCAGACCACCCGGGTGCTGCCGACGGCCGGAATGCCGGGCCCGGTCGTCTCGATGGTCGGCGACACGCTGCGGATCGACGAGCAGCAGACCTGGCACCCGCCGACCGCCGACGGCTCGCGGCACGCCGACATCGACCTCACGGTCGCCGGGGTGCCGCTGCGCATGCGCGGCACCATCGATCTCTCCCCCGCCGGCGCCGGGTCGCGCCTGGCCTTCGCCGGCGACCTGACCTGCTCGATCCCGCTCATGGGCAAGAAGGTCGAGCAGGCGGCCCAGCCGGCCGTCGTCGACTCGATCGACGCCGAGGTCCGCCTGCTGACCGAGCGCCTCGCCTGACTCGCCCGCGCCACACGATGGCGAAACCCTGCAAGACCCTAGGGTTTTGCAGGGTTTCGCCGTCGCGCGGGGGGCCTACTCGGCGGCGAGCTCGGTGAGCTCGGTGACGTCGTACCAGAGCAGGTCGTCGTAGCCGGCGCCGACCTCCCCTTCGTCCTCCTCGACGTGGAAGCTCACGATGTCGGCGAGCTCGACGACGACGGCCGCGTCGAGCCGGCCGGTGTCACCGGTGCCCGGCGCGTCCGGCAGGTCCGCCGAGGCGACGACGCGACGCCCGGGGCCGAGGTCGCGGGCGGCGTCGAGCGCCTGGCACATCGCCTCGAACTCGAGGTCCTCCTCGTCGGCCGTCGGGTCGAGGGCGCGGACCGCGTCCGTCACGGCGAAGGGGGCGCGCTCCGGCAGTCGTCCCGGGGCCGGCACCGCCGCGAGCTCACCGAGGAGCATCGGCACGTAGACGCGCATCAGGCACGCCCCCTCGGGGCCGAGCGCAGCTCGGCGAGCGCGTCGTCGATGGAGCGGGCGAGCACGTCGAGGTCGGCCATCGAGTCACGGTCACCCGTGAGCCCGTAGTAGACCTTGCCGTCGTAGGAGGTCAGGCCGATCGACAGGCCCTGGCCGCGACCGAGCGGCATGACCGGATAGGTCTCGATGAGCTGGCAGCCCTCGACCTCCAGTGACTGCTGGGGGCCGGGGACGTTGGTGATGACGAGGTTGAAGAGCCGTCGGCTCATGGCACTGCCGAGCCGGGCCCCGAGCGTGTGCAGGGTCGGCGGGGCGAAGCCTCCGATGCCGGCCAGCGACGTCGCACCGACCCCCTCGACGGAGGTCGACTCGATCTGCTGGCGCATGGCGAAGGCGATCTGGTGCAGCCGCATCGACGGCGTGTTCTCCCCGATCGGCAGGTCGATGAAGCACGCGGCCATGGCGTTGTCGGTGAGCGGGTCGCCGGACCCGTCGACGATGCTCAGCGGCACCATGACCCGCAGGGTCGTCGTCGCGGTGACCGGCAGACCGCGGGTCTGCATCCAGGCGCGCAGGGCGCCGGTGATCGTCGCGAGGACGACGTCGTTGATCGACACGTCGTCGACGTAGCGGCCGCGGGTGAGGCGGCTGCGGATCTTGCGGTAGTCGTCGAGGTCGGTCTGCACCATGACATAGCGCCGAGCAGCCCCGACGGTGGTGCGCAGCGGTGAGCTCGGGGCGGGACGGGTCCCGACGCGGGCGAGGGTCGAGGCGACCCGGCCGGCCGTCGCGGTGAGGTCCCGACCGGTCTGGGAGACGTCGCGGAGGCCGGAGCCGATGCCGCGCACGACACGTGCGGGGTTGAGGACCGAGCCGAGCAGCGCGTCGGTCACCATGCGCACGTCGGAGGGGGCCTTGCGCGGCTCGCCGGCCCGCTCGTCGACGGGCACGGCGTCGGGGTCGATGAGCAGCTGGGCGAGGTCGACCGCGTGGATGCCGTCGACCATCGCCTGGTGCGCCTTCGTCACGACGGCGAAGCGGCCGCCTTCGAGGCCCTCGACGAAGTAGGCCTCCCAGAGCGGACGGTCACGGTCGAGCGGTCGGGCCATGATCCGGCCGATGAAGTCCTCGAGGTCGGCCGCGCCACCCGGCGCCGGGATCGCCGAGCGACGCACGTGGTAGCCGATGTCGAAGTGCGCGTCGTCGACCCACACGGGGTTGTCGATCCTCGCCGGCACCTCGCGGATGCGCTGGCGGTAGCGCGAGTGCCCGGCGATGCGGTCCCCGACCACGGCGACGAAGCGGTCGTAGTCGAAGCCCTCGGCGGACGGCTCGAAGACCATGACCGACCCCACGTGCATGGGCAGCGTCGGCTCCTCCAGGTAGAGGAAGGACGCGTCGAGGGCTCCGAGTCTGTTCACCACGGGCTCATCGTGGCACGTGCGCCGCACCGCTGGCAGGCCCGACCACGACGAGTGATCCGCGTCGTACCCACGCGCGGCTCGGGCGGAGCGACCTCGCGGGCGGCCGCACTCAGGCGCGCCGCAGCAGCCGACGCCGCGGACGAGCGGGCGCCGAGGGCGCCGCGACGCCGAGCAGGTCGGCGGCGAGACCGGCGATCGCCGCCCGCAGCGGACTGCCCGGGGCGGCCTCGGCGAGGGTGTGACCGGCGAGCACGGCGGCGTCGACGCTCGCCTGGTCGTCGGGCAGGAAGGTGATGTCCTCGAGCCCCGCGAAGCGCTCCATCGACTCGGCGACCCGGCGCCGCGGGTCGGGGCCCACGGACCCCGCGCGCAGCCGGTTGACCACCGGCCGCGGCGTCGGCGAGGCGACCTGGCCGACGGCCTGCACGGCCCGCACCATGCGCTGCAGGCCGACCGGGTCGGCGGCGCCGACGAGCAGCAGCTCGTCGGCCTCGGCGAGCGCGGTCAGCGTCGTCGCGTTGCGGCGTGGCGCGGTGGTGTCGTAGCTGAGCTCTTCGTCGTCCTCGATGCCGAAGCCGCAGTCGAGCACGACGAAGGGAGCCAGCGACCGGCACAGCTCGATGATCTGCTCGACCGCCGCGGCCCGCACCTCCGGCCAGCGGCTCGGGGTCGGGATGCCGGTGACGACGCGAAACCGTGGCGAGACCTCGACCGCGAGCCGGGCCAGGGCGGGCAGATCGAGCGTGCCGAGCTCCGAGGCGCGGGCCGCGGCCGCGATGCCGGGGGCCTCGTCGAGCACGCTGAGCAGCTGGGCGACCGCGGCGCCGTAGGTGTCGAGGTCGACGAGCACGACGGGTCGGCCGAGGGCGGCGAGCTCGCTGGCGAGGTTGACCGCGAGGGTGCTGCGCCCGGGTGCCCCGGTCGGTCCCCAGACCGCGATGATGCGGCCGCGTGCGGGCGGCTCCTGCGGGTCGGGCGTCGCCTCGGTGACGGGGACGATGGGTGCGGTCGGCGGGTCCTCCCCCGGCCACGTCTCCTGCTCTCCACCGGCGAAGGGAGCCCCCGTCACCGCGGCCGAGGTGAGGACGTCGACGAGGTCCTCGCGCGGGGTGCCCACGTGCACGTATCGCTCGATGCCGAGCTGGCGCAGGTGCCGCTCGGGGGCCTCCTGCCCGTCCGGTCCGGCGCCGACGACGGCGACGCCCGCCGCGCGCAGGTGGGCCAGCGCGTCGCGGTCGAGGCCGCGCAGGTCGGCCGAGACGAGGGCGACGTCGCCCAGTCCGGCGGAGGCGGCGGCGAGCAGGTCGGCGAGGTCGACGCAGCGGCGGCCGACGGTCACGCCGGGCAGCTGGCCGACGACCTCGACCATGCGCCCCTCCCAGTCGTGGCCGAGGGCGGTGAGGACCGTGGTTGCCATCAGTCGCGGGCCTCGGGGCTGCCGGCCTCGATCGCCAGGCGGATCGGTGTGTCCCGGGTGTCGCGGGAGAGCAGCTCGGTGACCTTGTCCGCCGGCACGACGATGATCACCGACGAGCGCGACCCGCTGCTCATGACACCGCCACTGCGGGGCAGCTCGTGGACCGTGGCACGGCGGATGAACTCCTCGTACTCGGGCTCGTCGCTGCCGGCCGGCGCGTCCTCCCCCTTCGCCTGGGGGGTGGCGGTGAAGACGGTCACCCGCGACCCCTTGACGAGGTTGCTCAGGTAGGCGGGGTCGACGTGGACCGCGACCCGCTGCACATCGAGCTCGGTGGGGTTGACCACCGCCGCGCGCGGCACGAGCTCGCCCTCGCGGACCTCGCGGTCGACGACGGCGCCGTTGGGCAGGCGTTCGTTGGACATCAGGTAGTCGCCCTGCGCGTCGCCGAGCTGGACGTCGACCCGCTGGAGGTCGCCCTCCTCGATCGTCTGACCGGGGGTGAGCGGACCGGCGGCGGCCCACATGCCGACGCGGTCGTCGGCCGCGCTCATGGCCACGGCACCGATGACGATCGAGAGCAGCACGAGCAGGATCCCGACGAGCAGGCGGGTGTCCTTCCACGACGGCTTGGTCAGACGGCGCGCGGTGGGTGTGGGCAGGGCGCTCACGGTGGTCCTTCGGCTCGGGGTGGCGGGCTGCCAGCATCATGCCCCGGGAGGGCCGACCTCGCCCGTCGGCTGTCCACAGGGGGTGCGGGAAGGTGCGCCTCGGCGGTGGCAGACTGGTCCGCATGCCACGCAAGTTCGTCCCGCTCACCGAGGTCTCCGAGGTCCTCGGGGTCTCCGCCGCACAGGCCTATGCCCTCGTGCGCAGCGGTGAGCTGCCGGCGATCAAGGTCGGTGGCCGCGGGCAGTGGCGGGTCGAGGTCGACGAGCTCGACGCCTACATCGAGCGGATGTACGCGCAGACCCGCGAGTTCGTCGCCAAGGGCGGCCGCGAGGCCTGATCGGTCAGGCCGACCCGACGAGGGCGACGGCCGCGAAGGGGACGACCCGCTCCCCCAGCACGTGCTCGGCCCGCCGCGGGCTGTCCACCGGGTGCTCGGTGATCTCGAAGGCGTCGGCGCCCACCGCATCGATCGTGCCCTGCACGGTGCCACCGTCGACGTCGACGACGACCACCGCACGACGGTCCCGGCTGATACCCCGCAGCGCGGATCCGATGCCGAATCGCCGCGCCCGGGTGTCGTCGCGGGGCCGCCGGAGCCCGGAGATGCCCAGGACGGCGCCGGTCGCGACGATCGTCTGACGGCCGGTCGGCTCGACGAGCAGCAACCACCCGTCACCACTGTCCTCGAGGACCCCGCGGACCACCGTGCCGCCGCGCAGCCGCACGACGAGAGCCGATCCGGTGGCACCGACGACCCGCTCGCCGAGGGTGATCTTCGAGCGCTCGGTGCGGGTCCGCTCGGCGACCTCGGCGTCGAGCTCGAGCCGCGCCCGGGCAGCCAGCTGCGCCTCGAGGTCGTCGAAGAGCCGGTCCCAGCGCACGCGCCCAATCTAGGTCTCCCTCCGGCGCACCGCAGCCCGACCTGTTGCCAGGTGCCGTTTGCCATGGTTTGCTGTCGTTCGACAGCAAACAGCATCAAACGACATCAATGAGCATTGGATGAGACGTTCCGACATCGAAGTCGATGACGAAGGGGGACGACCGTGGACGCAGTGCACGGATCGACGGGCACGAGGGCGAGGGGCCCGCGGGCGGGCGTGCCCGGCGACGGGGTGGACGAGGCCGGAGGCAGCCGCGCCGGCAGCGCGCCCGGTGGTGCCCGGGACGCGGTACGCGGGGTGCTCGGCGCCCTCGTGACGGTTGCCGCGCTGCCGGGCGGCATCGCCCTCACCGTCGCCACCTCAACCGGGGGCTGGCGCCTCGTCATCGGGGCGAGCGGCCCCGGCGGTGACCCGGCCGCTGCGATCGCCGGGCTCGCGGCCCTCATCGCCGCGATCATCGCCGGGTGGCTCACCCTCTCGCTCGCGCTCGTCCTGCTGGCCGGCCTGCCCGGTCGCGCCGGCGCCCTGGCCCGCATAGCCCGCGACCGGGTGACCCCCGCGATCGTGCGGCGCTGGGCGGCGATCGTCCTCGGCGCCTCGGTCACGGCGACCGTCGTCCCCGGCACCGCGGTCGCCGCCGTCCGGGTCGTCGAGGCGAGCGAGCCGCCCTCCCCCGGCTGGCGCCCCGCAGCGGCACCGTCGTCGTCCACACCGCCGTCTGCGTCACCCTCGTCATCCGCATCACCGTCGTCCGCGTCGCCGGGAACCACGTCCGGGCCCAGCACGGCACCGGCCCCGGGCTGGGCCCCGCGTCCGACGGCCACGCCCTCCCCCACGACCGCCGCGACTCCCACGACCGCCCCGGAGACCTCGCCGTCCTCCTCATCGCCGGCGTCGCCGACGACGTCACCCACCGCATCGCCCACGACGCATCCCGCGAGACGGGTGACGGTGACGCCCCCAACGCCCGGATGGACCCCGAGCCGACCCCCGGCCCGCCAGCGCACCGACCCCACGCTGCTCACGGGGCGACCGCGACCGGCGAGCTCGTCCGAGGTCGTCGTGCGGCGTGGCGACACCCTGTGGAGCATCGTCGCCGCCCGCCTGGGCCCCGGGGCGACAGCTGCCGAGATCGCCGCCACCTGGCCCCGCTGGCACGCGGCCAATGCGGCCGTCATCGGCCCCGACCCGCACCTGCTCCTGCCCGGCGTCCGCCTGGCACCACCGACCGACCACGACGCCCCGGGCACCGTCCCGGCCACCGAGGGGACCCGATGACCACCACCGCCAGCCCGCTGCAGGTACTGCCCGCACCGCGCCACACCCCGCCGGGCGTGCCGCTGCCGACGCACGCGCAGGGCGGCCGGTCCACGCGCACGGCCGCGACGCCGTACGTGCAGGACGCCCTCGCCGTCGACTTCGCGGCGGCGAGCGACGAGCAGGTCTTCGGACCGCAGGTCACCCGCGCGCACGAGCTGCCCGACCCGCGCCTGTGGGCCGCCCACATCGCCCAGGGGCTCGTCGAGGTCATGCACGGCGTGCGCCCGCCGAGCCAGGTGATGCGGTGGACCACGCCCGAGGTCTACGCGGTCGTCGCCCGCCGTGGCTCCCGCGCCGGGCGACGGCGCACCTCGAGCGGTGCCGCCCACCGCACCCGGGTGCTGCGCGTCCACGTGTGCGAGCCCGCCGACGACGTCGTCGAGGCCGCGGTCGTGCTCGTCGACGGCGGTCGGGTGCGCGCCCTCGCCCTGCGTCTCGTCGGACGGGACCACCGCTGGGTCGTCGAGGCGCTGCAGATCGGCTGAGGCGAGGTCACCGCCGGCGGCCCCCACCCCCGAGCACACATGGAGGTGCCCCCGACCGGAGATCCGGTCGGGGGCACCTCCAGGTGTCGCCGCTGGCGTGCGGCGACGGTCAGCGACCCTTCTTGGCCGCCTTCTTCGACTTCTTGGCCGCGGCGCGACGCTCGGCGCGGGTGCCCCCAGTGGGGCTCCCTTCGTCGTGCTCGTCGACCCCGCCGTCCTCCGACGGTGCGGAGTAGTGCAGGTTGCGCTGGCGGGAGCCGTCTTGGAGTCCCTTGGCCGTCACCTGCGGGCGGGCGCCCTCGCTCGGCTCGCCGAACATCTCGGCGGCGCTGCGCGGCTGGGTCGCCGACTGCGGCACCTCCGGCACCTGGACCTCGCTGTTGAAGAGGTAGCCGACCGACTCCTCCTTGATGGCGTCGTTCATCGCCTCGAAGAGCTGGAAGCCCTCGCGCTGGTACTCGACGAGCGGGTCGCGCTGGGCCATCGCGCGCAGACCGATGCCCTCCTTGAGGTAGTCCATCTCGTAGAGGTGCTCGCGCCACTTGCGGTCGAGGACCGACAGCACGACGCGGCGCTCGAGCTCGCGGGCGACCGGCTCGCCGAGCTCGGCCACGCGACGGTCGTAGGCCTCGTGGATGTCGGTGACGACCTCCTCGCGCAGGCCGGCAGCGGTCAGGCCGGCACGCGACCCGGCGCCGTCGATGAGCGCCTCGGGCGTGATCGTCGTCGGGTAGACCGCCTTGAGCGCGGTGAAGAGACGCTCGAGGTCCCAGTCCTCGGAGAAGCCGCCCGCCGTCTCGGCGTCGACGTAGCCGCCGACGACATCGGTCATGAAGTGGCGGATCTGCTCCTCGAGGTCCTCACCCTTGAGCACCCGGCGACGCTCGTCGTAGACGACCGTGCGCTGACGGTTGAGCACGTCGTCGTACTTGAGCACGTTCTTGCGGGTCTCGTAGTTCTGACCCTCGAGCTGGCTCTGCGCGCCCTCGATCGACCGCGTGAGCATCTTGCCGGCGATGGGCGTCTCGTCGTCGATCTTCGCCGTCTGCATGACACGGTCGACGAAGCCGGCGTTGAAGAGGCGCATCAGGCTGTCCTCGAGGGAGAGGTAGAAGCGCGACTCCCCCGGGTCACCCTGACGGCCGGAGCGACCACGCAGCTGGTTGTCGATGCGGCGCGACTCGTGGCGCTCGGTGCCCAGGACGTAGAGACCACCGAGCTCGGTGACCTCCTCGTGCTCGGCCTTGACCGCCTCCTCGGCGGCGGCGAGCGCGTCTTCCCACGCGGCC
This sequence comes from Janibacter sp. CX7, assembly GCF_024362365.1. Lineage (NCBI taxonomy): Bacteria > Bacillati > Actinomycetota > Actinomycetes > Micrococcales > Intrasporangiaceae > Janibacter > Janibacter sp. CX7. Next base: position 2,269,387 of record NZ_CP101464.1, read on the forward strand.
TCGTACTCCTCCGGGGTCTCCTCGGGGTCCAGGCCTCGCTTGCGCAGCTCGGCGACCGCGCGGAACTCGGGGTTGCCACCGAGCATGATGTCGGTGCCTCGACCGGCCATGTTGGTCGCGACGGTGACCGCGCCCTTGCGACCCGCGTCGGCGACGATCGCGGCCTCGCTCTCGTGGTGCTTGGCGTTGAGCACCGCGTGCTTGATCTTGCGCTTCTTCAGCTCCTGCGAGAGGTACTCGCTCTTCTCGACGCTCGTCGTGCCGACGAGGACCGGCTGGCCGGTCTCGTGACGCTCGGCGATGTCGTCGACGACGGCGTTGAACTTCGCCTTCTCGGTGCGGTAGACGAGGTCGGCCTGGTCCTTGCGGATCATCGGGCGGTTGGTGCGGATCGGCACGACGCCGAGGCCGTAGATGGAGTTGAGCTCGCCCGCCTCGGTCTGGGCCGTACCCGTCATGCCCGAGAGGGTGTCGTACATGCGGAAGTAGTTCTGCAGGGTGATCGTCGCGAGGGTCTGGTTCTCGTTCTTGATCTCCACACCCTCCTTCGCCTCGATCGCCTGGTGCATGCCCTCGTTGTAGCGACGGCCGGCCAGCATGCGGCCGGTGTGCTCGTCGACGATGAGGACCTCGCCGTTCATGACGACGTAGTCCTTGTCGCGGGTGAAGAGCTCCTTGGCCTTGATCGCGTTGTTGAGGTAGCCGATGAGCGGGGTGTTGACGCTCTCGTAGAGGTTGTCGATGCCGAGCAGGTCCTCGATCTTCTCGATGCCCGGCTCGAGGATGCCGACGGTGCGCTTCTTCTCGTCGACCTCGTAGTCGCCCTCGGCCTGGATGCCCTTCATCAGGTCGGCGCCGTGGCCGCGCTCGAGCTTGCGCACCATCTTGGCGAACTCGACGTACCACTTCGTCGGCTGGTCGGCCGGGCCGGAGATGATCAGCGGCGTGCGGGCCTCGTCGATGAGGATCGAGTCGACCTCGTCGACGATCGCGAAGTTGTGGCCGCGCTGGACGAGCTCCTCGGTGTTCCACGCCATGTTGTCGCGCAGGTAGTCGAAGCCGAACTCGTTGTTGGTGCCGTAGGTGATGTCCTTGAGGTACTCGGCACGACGCTGCTCGGGGTTCATCGACGAGAGGATGACGCCCGTCTCCAGACCGAGCGCGCGGTGCACGCGGCCCATGAGCTCGGCCTGGTACTCGGCGAGGTAGTCGTTGACCGTGACGACGTGCACGCCCTTGCCCTCGATGGCGTTGAGGTACGAAGGGAGGGTCGCGACGAGGGTCTTGCCCTCACCGGTCTTCATCTCGGCGACATTGCCCATGTGCAGCGCGGCGCCACCCATGATCTGCACGTCGAAGTGGCGCTTGCCGATGGTGCGACGGCTCGCCTCACGGACCGCGGCGAAGGCCTCGGGGAGGATGTCGTCGAGGGTCTCGCCGTCCTTGAGGCGCTTGCGGAAGACATCGGTCTCGGCCCGCAGCTCGGCGTCGGTGAGCTTCTCGAAGTCCTCCTCGATGGCGTTGACCTGGGCGGCGATGCCTTCGAGCCGCTTGACGGTGCGGCCCTCTCCGGCGCGGAGGATGCGCTCGACGATCTTCACGAACCTGAACTCCTGACGTGGTCGATCCGGGCACGGCACAGCGTCGCCGCCCCGGAGCAGTCTGCCCACAGGCTAATCGTTTGCGGGCCCGATCACGGACCGGGCACTCTGACCCGGTGAACGAGCACCCCGCCGACGAGGTTCCGCACGGCGTCTTCCCCGGCATCGTGCCGGTGCTCGAGGACTCCACCGCGCGGCTGCGCGCGATGACCGCAGCGGACCTCCCCTTCGTCGTGGAGATGTGCGGTGATGCCGAGAGCGCCCGCTGGACCACGGTCCCGCAGCCCTACGGGCTCGCGGACGCGCGCTCCTTCCTCGAGGAGCACGCCGCGGGCTGGGCGAGAGCCCGTGGTCGGCGCTACTGGGCCATCGAGCCGGTCGACGACGCTGCCGGCCCGCCCTGCGCCGGGGTCCTCGACCTGCGGCCCGGCGAACGGGCGGAGCTGCCGTGGGAGGTCGGTTTCGCCCTGCACCCCGCGGCCCGTGGGCGGGGCATCATGTCGGCCGCGCTGCGGCTGGGCGCCCGGTGGGCCTTCGAGCACGGCGCGCCGAGCCTCTACTGGTACGCCGCCCGCGGCAATCTCGCCTCGTGGCGGGTCGCCCACTCGTGCGGGTTCACCCACCACGGCACCCTCCCCCAGCGGGTGCCGGTACGCCACGGCACGGCCGACGCGTGGTGCGCCTCGCTGCTGCCCGACGACGCGTTGAGCCCCCGGCAGCCGTGGGTCGTGCCGCCCGTCGTCGAGGCCGACGGCCTGCGGCTGCGCCCGCTGCGCGACGACGACACGGCGATCGCCGAGCCGCACGACCACCCGCCGCACCACCTGCCGGCGCGCGCCGTGCCGACCCCCGAGACCTTCGACGACTGGCTGCTGCGCCGCCGAGAGTCGATGTCGATCGGCCGCGGCAGCAACTGGTGCATCGCCGACGCCGACTCCGACGAGCCGCTCGGCGAGGTCCTCGTCTTCGTCCGCGACGGCGGCCTCGCCGTGGGCGGGACGGCCGAGCTCGGCTACTCCGTGCGGCCGAGCGCCCGTGGGCGCGGTGTCGCGGGCCGGGCCGCCCGGCTGGCGGCGGACCTGGCCCTGCGGCCGGTCGACGACGGCGGCTTCGGGCTGCGACGGCTGGTCGCCGAGACGGCGGCCGACAACACCGCGAGCAACCGGGCCCTCGCCGGCGCCGGCTTCACCGAGTGGGGCCGTGAGGCCGCTGCGGACGCCCCCGACGGATCGGTCGGGCCGGCGGTCCACTGGGAGCGGCTGGCCTGACCCGCGACCTCGGACGGCTCAGGCGCCGACGACCTGCGTCAGCCCCAGCCAGGTCGCCATCCGGCCGAGCTCCTCGCCCAGCTCGCGTCGGTCGTCGGCTCCCCCGCGCCCCGGCTCCCAGGTGACCTGCCGGGCGAGCAGGGCGCCGGCGGCGCGGTCGGCCTTGAGGTCGACCCGCCCGACGAGGGCGTCGCCGAGGAGGAAGGGCAGCACGTAGTAGCCGTGGACCCGCTGCTCCGCGGGCGTGTAGATCTCGATGCGGTAGTGGAAGTCGAAGATCCGCTCCACGCGCGGTCGGCACCAGACGAGGCTGTCGAAGGGGGACAACAGAGCCCGCGCGTCGACGGCTCGGGGACGTCGCGCGCCGGCGTGCAGCCACGCTGGCTGCCCCCACCCGCGCACCTCGACCGCCTCGAGCTCGCCGGCGGCGACGAGACGCTCGATCGCGGGGCGCACGTGGACTCGCTTGAGCCTGAAGTAGTCGGCGAGGTCGGCCTCGGTCGCCACACCCGTCGCACGGGCGGAGATGCGCACCAGCTCGGTGTAGGCCGCCTCCTCGGACGGTCGGGCGCTCGGGTCGAGCCACGGGGTGGCCTCGCGGGGAGGGACGACGCGCGCCAGGGCGGCATAACGACGCTCGAACTGCTGGGTCCGGCCCGCCGAGCTGATCGCACCGGCCCAGAAGAGGTGCTCGAGGGCGTGCTTGACGAGCGACCAGTTCCACCCCCAGTGCTCCTTGTCGCCGCTGCGCTCGTGCCCGAGGGCGGCCTCGATCTCGCGGGCGGTGCGCGGGCGTCCGGCCTCGACCTCCTCGCGCACCGCCGCGACGAGCTCGGGGTGCTCGCGCGCCACGCGCTGGATGCCACCCCAGGAGTCGTCGAGCGCCCGGCGCATGCGTGGGTGCTCCATGAGGGGCCAGGTGCTCGGCGGCAGCAGGCTCGCCTCGTGGGCCCAGTACTCGACGAGCCGGCGCGGCGCTCGGTCGCGCATCCGGTCCAGCAGTGCGGGGTCGTAGGGCCCGAGCCGGGAGAAGAAGGGCAGGTAATGGCTGCGGGTCACCACGTTGACGCTGTCGATCTGCACGAGTCCGACCGTGTCGACGACCCGCTGCAGGTCGCGCATCGTCGGGGCCCTCTCGGGACGCGCCCGGCCGAAGCCCTGCGCAGCGAGCGCGATCCGTCGGGCCGCAGCCGGCGTCAGTGTGCGCATCACCCCAGCCTGCCGTACCCCACCGACAGACAGCACGACCCGCACGGCGCGGAGGCCGTGCGGGTCGTGCTCGACGGTGGAGCGTCAGCGGACGGAGACGGGCTCCCCGACGCTGGTGCCGTTGACGGCGGTGCCGTTGACGTCGTCCTGGACGTCGAGGTGGATGACGCCGTAGGACCAGCCGCGTCGGCGGTAGACGACGCTCGGCCGGTCGTTGTCGGAGTCGTGGAAGAGGAAGAAGTCGTGGCCGACGAGCTCCATGCGGCGCACGGCCTCGGCGAGCGGCATCGGGGCGCTCTCGTGGACCTTTTCGCGGACCTCGACCGGGCTGTCGCCGATGGTGCCGAACTGGTCGGTCTCCTCGGCCCCGCTCTCGTTCGTGAGGTCCGTCGCCAGCGGTTCGGTGAGATCGGCGGTCGCGGCCGCGACGGACGTGCGGCGCCGGCCGCGCAGCACGTGCCGCTTGTCGTGGGCCCGGCGCAGGCGCTCGAGCAGCTTGTCGACGGCGAGGTCGACGGCGGCCTGCCGGTCGTCGTGGCAGGCCTCGGCGCGGATGACCGGTCCCTTGGACCGGCACGTGATCTCGACGCGCTCGCTGACCTTCGACTGACGGGGGTTGGGCTCGTGACTCACCATGACCTCGATCCGCTGGACGCGCGGGTCGAGCTGCGGGACCTTCGACAGCTTGCTGTCGAGGTACTCACGCAGTCGATCGGAGACGTTGACATGGCGTCCGGTGATGGCAATTTCCACGGAGTCCTCCTGGGGACGTCGGGTGGTGCTGGGTAGACCGCCTGGCGAGGGCGTCACAGCCGGGGCACCACCTCCCGTCGCGGGCCGAGGTCGTCGTCGGGCCGCCGCCCGAGGACGCGGAAGGCCCCTGCGTCACGCCGGCCGTGCCGGTCGAACGAGGGACCCATGACGACACGTTAGTCCGCGGGCGGACGGAAAGATAGGTGAACATCCGGCGACCTGCGCGGGGTGACCATCGCGGCCGCCATCGTCACCGTCGCGGCCCCCGCCGAGAACAGCGCGCGCTGCCCCTCGGACAGGGTCGCGCCGGAGGTGAGCACGTCGTCGACGATCAGGCAGTGCCGTCCGACGACCCGGCCCGAGCGGGGCACGACCATCGCCCCGCGCAGATTGGCCAGGCGGCCGAGACGGTCCAGACCGGCCTGGTCGGCGGTCCGTCGCACCATCGAGAGCACCGGGGCCACCTCGACGGCCGGGCCGACATGACGCGCGGCGTGGCGGGCCAGCAGCAACATGGGCCGGTCTCCCCGGCGCCGGACCGCCGCCGCGGACGACGGGACCGGCACGAGCAGCACCGGACGCTCCCGGGCGTGGCCGGAGGCGAGCAGAGCGCGGGCGACCGCGTCGGCGAGCAGCCGGCCCAGCGGACCGGCGAGGTCGCGACGCTCCTCGTCCTTGAAGGCCGTCGCCAGCCGCGTCGCGACCCCCTCGTAGCGCACGGTGGCGTGACAGCCGGGCCAGCCGGGAGGCACCGGCGAGGGGGCCACCGGACCGCGCACGCCCAGCGCCAGGTCGGCGAGCTCGGCCCGGCAGGGCGAGCACAGGCCGACGTCCGGCGCACCGCACCCGGCGCAGGTGCGGGAGAGGACGAGACCGCGTGCCGCCCCGAGTGCTCCGGCCAGACCACCTGTCATGCCGCCAGCCTGGGCGACGCCATCGCCGACCGGACCCCACGGCGACCACCTGTGGACGGTGCGGGTCACCCCCTTCGGGCTGTGGACGAAGGGGGGCGACCTCACCGCCCGCCGGTGGCCACCCCGGTGAGCGCCGACAGCTCCTGCCACCGTCCGCCGGAGCGCTGGAAGACGCGCTCGCTCTTCGTGATGAGCACGACGTCGCGCTCGTCGCCGGTCGTCGTGACGCGGACGGCTCCGGGGCGCTCCGCCATCTCCTCGACCGCGCCGCCGACGTGCACGAGGTGAGGCTGGAGCACCGACTGCTTGTCACGTCGACCGATGACGGCCAAGGTGCTCTCGCCGACCCAGACGGCGTCGACCATCTCGACGAGCGAGGCACCGATGCGGAAGGTCCGGGGCGAGGTCTTCAGCGGCAGGCCGTTGGCCTGGCGGACGACGCCGGCGACCTCGAGGATGCTGCCCGTGCCCGGGCTCTCCTCGGAGATCACCGCGATCCGACTGCCCTCCGGGGAGACGACCGCGGACCGCACGTAGCGACGCCCGAGCCACGGGGTCGGCACGTGCTTGGGCGCCGTTGCCGTGGCGTCGTCCGTGTCGGCCGTGGCGTTGATCCCCCACAGGCGACGGCCGGCCTCGCGGCCGAGGCCGGAGCCGCCGACCCACAGGACACCGAAGTAGTCGTAGCAGGGACGGGTCAGGTCGGCGGCGAAGGGCGCGACGTCGACGTGCGTGCCGTCGTCGCGGTAGCGGGCGAGCTCGCGCCCGAGCCGGTCGACCACCGCGAGCTCCTTGCCGTCGGCCCGCAGCCCCATGCTCGGGGCGTCCGAGGGCACGGGCGCGAACTGCGTGGCGGCCGCCTCCATGTGCTGCGCCGACACCGACGAGAGCCGGTCGCCGACCCGCACGACCTTGGTCCCGGCGCGGGCGAGGATCTCCGGTTCGCCCTGGCTACGGTCGACGAAGCCGAGCTGCTCGGGCGACGTGAGCGCCCCGTCGATGCCGAGCTCGAGGGGGTTGCCCGAGAGGGTGATGACCACCTCGGTCACCTGCGGCAGCGACATGAGCGTGGCGACGAGCTGGGCGGCCAGCTGCTTGCGGGTCGTCTGGTCGTCGGCGACCGACTCCGAGTCGAGGTCCACCCGCGCGGCGCCCTCGCGCACCGGGACCGCGTCGACGACGAGGCGCGCGCCGTTGTCCGTCGAGACCGCGTCCTCGAGGTACTCGGGCACGCGGCCGAGCTGGGCGCGCACGAGACGCGTGGCGAGCTGGTCCTGCGGGAACCAGCGCTGGTCGACGACGAGGGTGTTCCACCCGATCGCCGGGTAGTGGACGGGGAAGTCGCGGAAGATGTAGCCGACCTCCTGCTCCTGCAGCAGCCGGCCGAAGCCCTCGTCGAGCGTGTCGATGCGCCACTGCCCGTCCTCCCGGGTGACGCGGAACTCGAAGGTCTGCCAGAGGTTGGGCGGCGCGACCGAGTAGCGCCCCTCGCTGTCGATGACCGCCGCGACGTGCACCTTGAGCCGGTAGAGCCGCGGCGTCCCCTTGACCGCGCGCACGCGGGGCTCGGCGTCGTCGTAGATGACCGTGCTGCTGTCGGGGATCCACCCGCGCGCCATGTCGTCGGTCAGGTAGGAGCGGGTGATGTCGAGCCGCTCGCCGCTCGTCGCCCCGGCGTGGAGGAAGCCGAGGATGATCTCCTGCGGCGTGGCGCCGTCCTCGGGGCGGTTGGGGATGCGGTTGAGCGGCGCGGGCGGCTCACCGTCGACGGCGAGGCCCGGTCGGATCGTCGGGTCGGAGCCGAGCCCGCAGCCGGCGAGCGCGCCGGCCGCCGCGATGCCGAGGAAGCCGCGCCGGGTGACGTCGCGTGACGTGCCGCCTCGTGACGTGCCGCCGCGACGGCTCGCACCGTCCGGCTCCCACCCGCGCGAGCTCACCGCGAGCTCCCCGGCAGGTCCCCCTCCCGGGGGGTCAGCGGCAGGGGCGAGGAGCTGAGCGGGCCGCCGGCGGAGCGGGGCACGGTCAGGCGGAAGCGGGATCCCTCACCGGTCTCTCCCCATGCCTGCAGCCACCCGTGGTGGAGCCGGGCGTCCTCGAGGGCGATGGCGAGGCCGAGGCCGGACCCGCCGGTCGTGCGGGTCCGGGCCGGGTCGGCGCGCCAGAAGCGGTTGAAGACGAGCGAGGCCTCGCCGGCCTTGAGCCCGACGCCGTGGTCCTCGACGAGCACCGCGGCCGCCTCGTCGTCGGCGTCGACCCAGATGTCGACGGGGCGGCCCTCGCCGTGCTCGATGGCATTGACCACGAGGTTGCGCAGGACGCGCTCGATGCGGCGCGCGTCGACCTCGGCGACGGCCGTCTGACCCGGGGACTGGTGGACGGTGACCTCGCTCCCCCGGGCGTCGGCGATCGACGCCGTCGAGTCGACGACCCGGTCGACGATGGCGAAGAGGTCGACGGGGTCCTGCTCGAGCACCGCCGCACCCGCGTCGTAGCGGCTGATCTCGAGCAGGTCGGCGAGCAGCTCCTCGAAGCGGTCGAGCTCGTCGTGGAGGAGCTCCGCGGAGCGCCCGGCGACCGGGTCCATCTCGTCGCGCGAGGAGTGCAGCAGGTCGGCGGCCATGCGGATCGTCGTCAGCGGGGTGCGCAGCTCGTGCGAGACGTCGGAGACGAAGCGCTGCTGAACCCGGGAGAGGCCCTCGAGCTGGCGGATCTGGGTCTGGAGGTTGTCGGCCATGTCGTTGAAGGACTGACCGAGCAGGGCGAGGTCGTCGTGGCCGCGCGCGGACATGCGCTCGTTGAGGTGGCCGGAGGAGAGCCGCTCGGCGGCTGCCGCCGCCCGGCGCACCGGGGTGACGATCATGCTCGTCACGATGTAGGCGATCGCGGAGACCAGGGCGATGAGGAAGAGCGCACCCAGGATGAAGGAGCGCGAGATCGTCGCGAGCGTCGACTGCTCCTGGTCCATCGGGTAGATGAGGTAGATGTCGTAGGGCCCGGCGCTCGGCACCTCGACCTGCGACCCGACGACGACCGCCGGCACGACGTCGGACCGGGGCTGCGCTCCGGGCAGCTCGGAGCCGACCCCGTCCTGGGGGGCGCGCTCGAGGTCGATGGTCATCGTCGACTGCCGGGAGGGGTCTGCGGAGACGGACTGGCGCAGCGAGCTCGGGATCGCCTCGAGCGAGACGTCGTCCGACTCCTCGCTGGGGATGCGCAGGTCCGTCGTGTTGTCGAGGCTGCGGGTGAAGACGACGTAGCGGCTGTCGTCACCAGCCGGCGCCTTGAGCGTCGTGTTGACGACCGTGTTGGCGAAGACCGACAGCTCCGGCGCCGCGGGGGTCCCGGCATAGCTGTTGAAGCGCGACTGGGCGTCGTTGGTCAGGTCGCGCGACTCCGCCTGGGCGCGGTCGATCCGGTCGTCGACGAGGCCGTCGGCGATCGAGCGGTACATCGTCAGGCTGATGATCGAGACGACGACGAGACCGAGGATGAGGGTGCTTGTGACGACACGGAAGCGCAGCGAGCGCCGCCACAGGTCGACGAGTGCGCGCACCCACCGGACCAGCCACCACTCGCGGGGACGGTCGTCCTCGCCGGTCGCCCCGTCGCTGACCGACTCCTGGGCCCCGGCGTCCTCGGTCTCGAGGGCCGAGGTCATCGTCAGGACGGCCCTGCCTTGTAGCCGACGCCGCGGACGGTGACGACGATCTGGGGGTTCTCGGGGTCGTGCTCGATCTTCGAGCGGAGGCGCTGGACGTGGACGTTGACCAGCCGGGTGTCGCCGGCGTGCCGGTAGCCCCACACCTGCTCGAGGAGGACCTCACGGCTGAAGACCTGCCACGGCTTGCGGGCGAGGGCGACGAGCAGGTCGAACTCGAGCGGGGTCAGGCCGAGGGCCTGCTCGCCCCGCTTGACGGAGTGGCCTGCGACGTCGATCGTCAGGTCGCCGATCGTCAGGCGCTCCGGCTCCGGCTCGTCGCCCCGGCGCAGCCGCGCACGCAGGCGGGCGATGAGCTCCTGCGGCTTGAAGGGCTTGACGATGTAGTCGTCGGCACCCGACTCGAGGCCGACGACGACGTCGACGGTGTCGGTGCGGGCGGTGAGCATGACGATCGGCACGCCCGACTCCTGGCGCAGGCGGCGGCAGATCTCGATGCCGTCCATCCCGGGGAGCATGACGTCGAGCAGGACGAGGTCGGGTCGCGTCTCGTGGAAGGCGTCGATGGCCCGGGCGCCGTCGGCGACGTGCGCCACGTCGAGACCCTCCTTGCGCAGGACGATCCCGAGCATCTCCGCCAGCGCCTGGTCGTCGTCGACGACGAGGACACGTCCCTTCACGGTCTTGCCTTCCCACGGGGTGTGCAACTGCCCGCTCATCATCACACAGGGACGGTGCGACACCCGGGAGACACCGCGGTTACGCTGGGTGACGAGGCCCCGGTCCGGGGCCTGCGGACGAGGGAGCCGTACCCGCACCACGACAAGACGGACTCATCGGAGGAGTCCCATGTCCTGGATCGTGCTCATCGTCTCGGGGATGCTCGAGGCCGTCTGGGCGGCAGCCCTGTCCGCGTCGCACGGCTTCACCCGCCTGCGCCCCACCCTGCTCTTCGCCGCGGCGCTCGTCGCCAGCATGGCCGGACTGGCCTGGGCGATGACGACCATCCCGACCGGCACGGCCTATGCGGTGTGGGTCGGCATCGGCGCCAGCCTCACCGTCGTGTGGTCCATGGCGAAGGGGGACGAGGTCGCCTCCCGCAGCCGGATCGCCCTCGTCGTCCTGCTCGTCGCCTGCGTCGCGGGCCTGAAGGCGGTGTCCTGACATGCCCTGGGTCCTGCTCCTCGTCAGTGCCGTCCTCGAGGCCGTGTGGGCGACCGCTCTGGGCCGCTCCGCAGGCCTCACCGACCCCGTGCCGACGATCGTCTTCCTCGTCGCCCTCGCCCTGAGCATGGGCGGCCTCGCCCTCGCCGTGCGCACGATCCCGATCGGCACGGGCTATGCCATCTGGACCGGTGTCGGCGCCGCCCTCACCGTCGTGTGGGCGATGGCGACCGGCGCCGAGCCCTGGTCGCCGGTCAAGGCACTGCTCATCGCGGGCATCGTCGCGGCCGTCGTGGGACTCAAGCTCCTCCCTTCGCCCGACCCCGACGACGACGCATCTGCCTAAGGTCGTGCGGGTGAGCACTCTCCCCGTCCCGATCAGCCTGCTCGACCGCTCGCGCACCCGCGCCGGCGACGACGCGGGGACCGCTCTGCACGACACGGTGGCGCGGGCGCGGCGGGCCGAGGAGCTCGGCTACCGCCGCATCTGGGTGGCCGAGCACCACGCCGTCCCCGGCATCGCCAGTGGCAGCCCGCCGCTGCTCATGGCGACGATCGCGGCCCGCACCGAGCGGATCCGGGTGGGCTCCGCCGGGGTCATGCTGCCCAACCACCGACCGATCGTCGTGGCCGAGCAGGCGAAGATGCTCGCGGCCCTCCACCCCGGCCGCATCGACCTCGGCGTGGGCCGGTCGCTCGGCTTCACCGCGCCCGTGCGCGATGCGCTCGGCGTGCACGACTACGGGCCGGAGCACTTCGCCCGCGCCCTCGAGGAGCTCACCGCCCTGCTCGCGGGCACCGCGCCCGTCACGGCCATGCCGAAGGGAGTGCCCGCTCCCCCGGTCCTGGTGCTGGCAACCGGCTCCGGGCTGACCGTCGCGGCCCGCCTCGGGCTGCCGGTGGTCGTCGGTGGCCCCCTCCTGCGCGGCGACCTCGGTCCCCTCGAGGACTACCGCGCGGGCTTCCGCCCGCAGCGCCCCGGCGACGCCCCGAGCGTGCTCGTCAGCGTCGACGTCCTCGTCGCCGACACCCGCGAGCGGGCCCGCGAGCTGGCGATGCCGGAGGCCTGGGCCATGGTGGAGTCACGGACGACAGGTGCCTTCCCTCCCCTTCGTCCCGAGCCGGCGATGCGCCTCACCGCCCGCCAGCAGGCCCGGGTCGAGGAGCACCTCGCCGCCACGGTCCACGGCACGAGCGAGGACGTCGCCGAGCAGCTCACCGGCCTCGTCGAGCGCACCGGCGCCGACGAGCTCGTCGTCTTCGCCTCCACCCACGACCGCGCCGCCCTCGCCGACAGCGACGCCGCCCTCGCCTCCCTCCACCCCTGAGCGGCCGGGGCTCCGAGGCTCCTACGTCGCACCTCAGCCACCGGGGAAGCGTCGGGGACGCAGCGAGGTCCGGAGACCATGGCGGCGCGACTCAAGGAAAAGCCCGGATCCAGCACCTCTCAGGACGAGCGAGTGCAAGGGTCCGGGCTTTTCCCCAGCGCCGCCGTGGTCCTCCGGACCGCGCGACGACAGGCGAGCGGTGGGCTCACCGCGAAGAGTCAGTAGCGGTAGTGCTCCGGCTTGTACGGCCCGGCGACGTCGACGCCGAGGTACTCGGCCTGACCCTTGGTCAGCTCGGTCAGCTCGACGCCGAGGGCGTCGAGGTGCAGGCGGGCGACCTTCTCGTCGAGGTGCTTGGGCAGCGTGGTGACCGTCGGCTTGCCGTCGTCGTCGACGTAGTCCTCGGCCTTGTCGAAGAGCTCGATCTGGGCGATCGTCTGGTTGGCGAAGGAGTTCGACATGACGAAGCTCGGGTGGCCGGTGGCGTTGCCGAGGTTCATCAGGCGGCCCTCGGACAGCACGATGATCGAGTGACCGTCGGCGAAGGTCCACTCGTGGACCTGCGGCTTGATCTCGGTCTTGGTGATGCCCTCGGTGCGGGCGAGGCCGGCCATGTCGATCTCGTTGTCGAAGTGACCGATGTTGGACACGATCGCCTTGTTCTTCATCGACGACATGTGCTCGGCGGTGATGACGTCGTAGCAGCCGGTCGTCGTGACGAAGATGTCGCCGTAGGTCGCGGCCTTGTCCATCGTCGTGACCTCGAAGCCCTCCATCGCGGCCTGCAGCGCGCAGATGGGGTCGACCTCGGTGACGACGACGCGGGCTCCCTGGCCGGCGAGCGCGCTGGCGACGCCCTTGCCGACGTCGCCGTAGCCCGCGACGACGGCGACCTTGCCGCCGACGAGCACGTCGGTGGCGCGGTTGAGGCCGTCGAGGACGGAGTGGCGGGTGCCGTACTTGTTGTCGAACTTGCTCTTGGTGACCGCGTCGTTGACGTTGATCGCCGGGAAGAGCAGCTCGCCGGCCTCGGCGAGCTGGTAGAGGCGGTGCACGCCGGTCGTGGTCTCCTCGGTGACGCCCTTGATGCCGGCGGCGACCGTGGTCCACTTCTGCGGGTCGGTCTCGAGGGTGCGACGCACGAGCGCCTTGAAGACGCCGAACTCCTCGGAGTCCTCGTCGGTCGTGGGCGGCACCTGACCGGCGGCCTCCCACTCCTTGCCCTTGTGGACGAGCATCGTGGCGTCGCCACCGTCGTCGAGGATCATGTTGGGCCCGCCGTCGGCCCAGGTGAGGATCTGCTCGGTGCAGTCCCAGTACTCCTCGAGGCTCTCGCCCTTCCACGCGAAGACCGGGACACCCTTCGGGTCCTCGGGGGTGCCGGCGCCGACGACGATCGCCGCGGCGGCCTCGTCCTGCGTCGAGTAGATGTTGCAGCTGGCCCAGCGGACCTCGGCGCCCAGCGCGGTGAGGGTCTCGATGAGGACGGCGGTCTGCACGGTCATGTGCAGCGAGCCGGCGATGCGCGCGCCCTTGAGCGGCTGCGACTCACCGAACTCCTCGCGCAGGCTCATCAGGCCGGGCATCTCGTGCTCGGCGAGGCGGATCTGGTGACGGCCGGCCTCGGCGAGGCCCAGGTCGGCGACCTTGTAGTCGAAGGACATGCGTACTCCTGTGACAGGTGTGGGATCGGACCCGGCGCGACCCTTCTGGGTCTGTCGCGGGGTATCACCCACGCCGGCACCCGCCAGTGTAGGCGGCGTGACCGTCGACGACGGCCCCCGGGGAGCCCAGCGGGGTGGGTCGAAGAAGAATCGCCCGCATCTCCGGGCGCTTCTTCTTCGACCCATCGCCACGCCGCTCAGACCCCTCGAACCATGCGCAGGTCGTCGGCCCCGACCGTGTCGTCGTGCTGCGTCACGCCGTCCGGCGCGAAGCCCACCTTGCGGTAGAAGGAGATGGCCCGCTCGTTGCCCACGAGGACCCACAGGTGAGCGGCCTGCGCGTCCGGGAGGGCCGCTGCCACGAGCACCTGGGCGACGCCTCGTCCGTGGTGCTCCGCAGCGACGTAGAGGGACCACAGCTCGACGGGTGTGGGGGGCGACGCATCACGTGGGAGCCCGACGGTGGCCCAGCCGATCGGCGCACCTGCCCGGTCGTGCGCGACCAGGGTCCGGCCCCCTTCGCGCGAGACACCCGACTCCTCGTGGGCCCGGGCCCGCTCCTGCCACCGGTGCACGTTGCTCGCGTCGTCCCGCGCGGCAAGGACCGCAGCGGGCAGCAGACCCGCGTAGGTGGAGCGCCACAGGGCGTTGTGCAGCCGGCCGAGGACGGCGGCATCGTCGAGCACGAGGGGAGCGATGGTGGTGACCATCAGTGGGCCCCGGCGACCTCCCCTTCGTCCTTGCCGAAGGGGAGCACGTGCATGACCGCGACGACGATCGCGCCGACGACCAGGCCGAGGATCGCGGAGGCGACAGTGTTGGTCAGCCAGCCGAGGACGCCGCCCAGGGCGCCGGTCGCGTGGTGGACCTGCTCCTCGAGGTGGTGGACGAACTCGTACGGCTGCGGCAGCCAGCCGGTCTCCTCGAGGCCGACGAGGATGATGTGGCCACCGACCCAGAGCATCGCGGCGACGCCGACGACGGACAGCACGGTGAGCAGCTTGGGCATGCCGGCGACCAGGCCCTGGCCGATGGTCTGCGACAGACCGGACTCGCGCTTCGACAGGGCCAGGCCGATGTCGTCCATCTTCACGATGAGGCCGACCGTCCCGTAGACGACGAGCGTGATGACGATGGCGACGACGAGCATCACCGCGAGCAGGTACCAGAAGGAGTCGTCGAGTCCCTCGTCGAGCACGGCCTTGAGCGAGATGACCATGATCTCGGCGGAGAGGATGAAGTCGGTCGTCACCGCGCCCTTGACGATCGCGTCCTCGTCGCCGACCTGCTCCTCGTCACCGGCGTGGTGGCCGTGCCCAGACACCTTCTCCCAGATCTTCTCGGCTCCCTCGAAGCACAGGTAGGTGCCGCCGAGCATGAGCAGCGGCGACAGCGCCCACGGTAGGAAGGCGTTGAGCAGCAGGATCGCCGGGACGATGAAGAGGAGCTTGTTGCGCAGCGACCCGATGGTGATCCGCTTGATGATCGGGAGCTCACGCTTGGGGTCGAGCCCCTCGACGTAGCGCGGGGTCACGGCAGTGTCGTCGACGACGACTCCTGCCGCCTTGACGCTCGCGCGCCCGGAGGCGGCCGCGACGTCGTCGATCGAGGCCGCCGCTGCGCGGGCGAGCACGGAGATGTCGTCGAGGAGCGCGAAGAGGCCGCCGCTCATCGCAGGGGCCCGGTGGTTTCGTGGGTCGTCAGCACGGGGACAGCGTATGGGAGCAGGGCGGCCCGTGCGCTCAGGCGAGCGGCGGCGACTCGACGTAGTCCTCGCTGGGGTTGAGGTCGAGGCCGAGCAGGGCATTTTCGACGACCTCGGTCAGCGCCGGGTGGATCCAGTACTGGCCGCGGACCATCTCGGCGATCGGCTGGTCGAAGGCCATCATCTGGATGAGCGGCTGGACGAGGGTGGACGCCTGGGGCCCGAGGAGGTGACCGCCGACGAGGCGACCGGTGGCGCGGTCGGCGATGACCTTGCAGATGCTCGTCGTGTCCTCCATCGCCCAGCCGTAGGCGGTGTCGCCGTACTGCTGCACTTTGACGCGGACGTCGAGCCCCTGCTCGCGGGCCTCCTCCTCGGTGAGGCCGACGGAGGCGATCTGCGGGTGGGTGAAGACCGCGGCCGGCACCGCCGTGTGGGTGAAGGACTGCAGGTCGTCGGGGTGGGCGAGGTTGTGGGCGACGATGCGCGCCTCGTGGTTGGCGACGTGCTTGAGCTGGAAGGGGGAGCTGGCGTCCCCGAGGGACCACACCCCGTCGGCGGTGGTGCGGCCGTGCTCGTCGACGACGACGCGGTCGTCGTCGTGCACCTGCACGCCGGCGAGGTCGAGGCCCATGTCCTGGGTGCTGGGTCGGCGGCCGGTCGCGACGAGCACGACGTCGGTCTCCACGGTCGACCCGTCGGTGAGGGTGGCCGTGATGCCGGTGTCGCCGCGGTGCAGGTCGGTGACCTGCGTGCCGAGCCGCACGTCCCACTGCTCGGTGGCGGCCGTGGTGAAGGCGGCCGAGATGTCGTCGTCGAGGTGGCGCAGGAGCCGGTCGCCGCGGGCGGTGACGACGACCTGCGTGCCGAAGGCCGAAAAGACGTGCGCCATCTCCATGGCGATGTAGCCACCGCCGACGACGAGCATCCGCTCCGGCTGCTCGTCGAGCCGCATGACGGTGTCGGAGGTGTGCAGCGTGATGCCCTCGCGCTGTGCCGCGGCCGCGAGGTCGTCGGGGATGACGGCGTGTGACCCGGTGGCGACGACGACCTGCCCGGCCCGCACCCGCTCGGTGCCGCCGTCGAGCAGGTCGACCTCGAGCTCGCGCGGCCCGGTGAAGCGGGCCCGTCCACGCAGCAGGTGCACCCCCTCGCCGTCGCGCCGGTAGGCCTCGCCGGCGGCGGAGATCGGGTCGATCCGGCCGAAGACGCGGTCACGCACGTCGGTGAAGCGCACCCGCTCGAGCGTGGCGTCAACACCGAGCCGGCCCCCTTCGCGCACGGAGGTGGCCACCTCGGCGACGTGGACGTACATCTTCGTCGGGATGCACCCGACGTTGAGGCACGTGCCGCCGAAGACGGCACCCCCTTCGATCATCGCGAAGGTGCGGTCCGACAGGTCGTCGATGAGCAGGCTGTTGCCGGATCCGCTGCCGATGACAGCGATGTCGACGTCGATCACTCTGAGGCCTTCCTGGGCAGGTGGAGGTCGGAGATGCCGGGGACGGTCGCGGGGTCGAGCCCGTGGCCGATGGCGAGGTAGGTCGCGGCGAAGTCGGTGAGCGCGACGAGCTCGGCGAGGCGCTCGAGGGGGTGCCCGGGCGAGGCCGTGTGCTCGAGGAGCCGCACGCCGGTGGCCTCGGCGTGGTCGGCGACCGACTGCGCGGTGTTGTGCCGCTCGAGCTCCGCCGGGTCGTCGCCGACCTCCGGCACGGGGTCGCGCAGCAGGAGCAGCCCGAGCTGAGGACCAGCCGGGCCGTCGAGGTAGGGGTCGGCGAAGACGTCGCGCTCGCCGTCGGCGGTCCGCGGCCCCCCGGCCAGGGGGCCGGAGAGGCAGGCGACGACCTGGGCGGCGGCATCGGGCAGCCTCCCCCACGTCGCGGGCGTGCGCGCCGTGCGGGCGAGCATCGCGCTCGTGCGGTGGGCGGCGACCCCGGTGACCGGGCCGTCGCCGAGCGCCACCGGCGCGACCTGCGACAGGTCGAGCGCGAGGGTCTTGGCGGGGTTGACGAAGTACTCGGCGTCGGGGCGGAACCGCTCCGCCTGCTCGTCGAGGCGGTCGGCGACGCCGGCCATCACCTCGGGACGCACGTCGGTGATGCGGGCGGCGCTCGTCGCCAGGACGGCTGCGGTCACCAGACCCCACATGGCGGTGCGCGAGTGACCACCGGGCACCTCGACCGGCAGGTGGACCCCGCGGGCGTGCGCCGCGGCGTCGGCGAGCGGGCTGTCGGGGGCGCCGATCGTCACCAGGCGGGCGCCGCGGCGGCCGGCCTCGCGGGCCTGTCGCACCGGCCCCTCGGCACGCCCCGACAGGGAGACCGCGATGACGAGGTCGAGCGTGCCCACCCAGCCCGGCAGCGGGCCCGAGCCCTCGGCGGAGAGCAGCACCGGGCCGCCCCGGGAGACGAGCATGCGCAGGACCGCGCCGACGGCCTCCGCTCCCCCGACGGCGGCGACGTGCACCGCCCGCGGCCGGTCACGGGTCAGGTCGGTCAGGTCGCTCTCGGCGACCGTCGTGACCGCGCGGCGCACCTGGGCGCCGGCACCGGCGAGCGCACGGAGCATGTCCGTGCTGTCGACGGCACGGCGCTGCCCCTCGTCGTCGAGCAGCGTCTCGTCGAAGGGGGACATCGTCGCCTCAGGCCCGCGGCCGGGCCTCGTCCACGAGGAGCACGGGGATGCCGTCCTCCACGCGGTAGGCGAGGCCGCAGGTGCCGCTCGTGCACACGAGCTCGGGGCCCGCGGAGCCGGTCTCGTCCCGCAGCTCGCTGCGGCAGGCGGGGCAGCGCAGGATCTCGCGGAGCCAGGGCTCGATCGTGGTGTCGCTCATCTCAGGCCTCTCGGATCGTCGTCAGGACATCGTCGCGCACCCGCGCCATGGTCGCCTCGTCGGCGGCCTCGACGTTGAGCCGCAGCAGCGGCTCGGTGTTGCTCGGGCGCAGGTTGAACCACCACATCGGCGTCGTGTCGTCGCCGGCATGCGTCAGGGTCAGGCCGTCGAGCTCGTCGACGTCGACCCCGTCGGTCGCCCAGCGCTGCCGGACGACCTCGGTGACGGCCGGGGCGTCCGCGACGGTGGAGTTGATCTCGCCGGAGGCGACGTAGCGCTCGTAGGGCGCCATGACCTCGCTGAGCGGGGCGTCGGTCTCGCCGAGGGCGGCGAGCACGTGCATCGCCGCGAGCATCCCGGTGTCGGCGAACCAGAAGTCGCGGAAGTAGTAGTGCGCGGAGTGCTCGCCGCCAAAGACGGCGTCGTGCTCGCTCATGACCGCCTTGACGTAGGAGTGACCGACGCGGGTGCGCACGGGCCGGGCACCCCCTTCGGCGATGATCTGCGGCACCGCGGCGGAGGTGATGGCGTTGTGCACGATCGCGACCTCGCCGGCGTCGCGCCCGGCGGCGACCTCGCGGTCGATCTCGCGGCGGGCGATCATCGCGGTGATCGCGCTCGGGCTGACCGGCTCGCCCCGCTCGTCGACGACGAAGCAGCGGTCGGCGTCACCGTCGAAGGCGATGCCGATGTCGGCGCCGTGGCTGCGCACCCGCTCCTGCAGGTCGACGAGGTTCTTGGGGTCGAGGGGGTTGGCCTCGTGGTTGGGGAAGGTGCCGTCGAGCTCGAAGTACATCGGGTCGATGGTGAGCGGCAGCTGCGGCAGGCCGCTGCCGGTGCCGAGCACGGCGGGGACGGTGAGCCCACCCATGCCGTTGCCCGCGTCGACCGTGACGCGAAGGGGGCGGCTGCCCGACAGGTCGACGAGGCCGCGGAGGAAGGCCGCGTAGTCGACGAGGACGTCGCGCTGGGTGATCTTGCCGGGGCGCACCCCGTCGAAGGCGGACACTCCTCCGTCGAGGTGGCTCTGGGCCAGGTCGCGGATGTCGGCCAGGCCGCTGTCCTGCCCGACGGGGCGGGCGCCGGCGCGGCAGAACTTGATGCCGTTGTAGCGGGCGGGGTTGTGGCTGGCGGTGAACATCGCGCCGGGCAGGCCGAGCGCGCCGCTCGCGTAGTAGAGCCCGTCGGTGCTCGCGAGACCGATGAGGATCGCGTCGACACCGCGGGCGGTGATGCCCCGGGCCAGGGCGTCGACGAGCTCGGGCGAGCTGGGTCGCATGTCGTGGCCGATGACGACCGCCGGCGCGCCCTCGGCGAGCGCGATGACCTCGGCGAAGGCGGCCCCCAGCGCGTGGGCGACGTCGATGTTGAGCTGGTCCGGGACGAGGCCGCGGACGTCGTAGGCCTTGACGAAGTCAGAGAGCGTGATGGTCACCGCGCCAGCCTATGCCGCGCAGGGGCGGGCGGCGGATGCGGGATCAGTCGCGGTCGCGGAGCACGCGCAGGTGGCCGCGGCGCCCCGTCTCGGTGATGCTCGTCGGCTCGGGGCGGGCGTTCGTCGCGACGTGGCGGGTGCGCTCTGAGTCGGTCGTCGGCTCGGGCCGGCGACGCACGACCTCGGCGAGCGCGACGAGGTCGTCGTGCGTCGCGGGCGCGGGCTGGTCGGCGGCCAGGCGCACGACGTCCCAGCCGCGCGGGGCGGTGAGTCGGGCGGCGTGGTCGTCGCACAGGTCGTAGGCGTGGGGCTCCGCGTAGGTCGCGAGCGGGCCGAGGACCACCGTGGAGTCGGAGTAGACGTAGGTCAGGGTCCGGGCCGCCGGTCGCGGGCACGCGGCACGGGAGCACTGGCGAGAGACGGACACCCGTGCAGGCTAGGCCACGATCGGCCCGATGCGCGACGCCACGCCGTCGCCCGACACCTACGATCGGGAGGGTGAGCCGTCATCGTGATCGTCGTGGCCGGGGCCTGCGCGGGCCCCTGGCCCACCCCGTCGTCCCGGCGATGGCGACCCGCGCCGAGGCCTTCGACGACCTCGTCATCGACACGGCGCAGCGCTTCCGTGGGGTGCTCGGTCGCCGGTGGGGCGATGTCGAGTTCGCCGTCGAGGACATCCCGCCGTCCGACCCGCAGGGCTGGGAGGAAGGTGTCCCGCTCGCCCGGCTGTGGCCCCAGCAGGGCCTGCTGCCGGCGCGCATCGTCGTCTACCGCCGCCCGGTCGAGACGATCTCCCGTGGCGCCGACCAGGCCGAGGTCGTCCACGAGGTGATGGTCGAGCAGGTGGCCCGGCTCCTCGGCGTCGACCCGGATGAGGTCGACCCGCCCCGCTGACCCCGCGGCGGCGGCTGGGTCGATGTACCCGAGTGGGCCCCAGCGCACCCCCATACATCGACCCAGCGCCAGGGGCCGCGAGTCGATGTATACGAGTGGGCCCCAGCGCACCCCCATACATCGACCCAGCGCCGAGAGCCGCGGGCGCGCGCGTCAGCGGGCGCGGACGACGGGGACGTCGCGGACGGCGACGCGCGAGGGCAGCAGCGGCACCGACGCGGCGCCGACGGTCTGGGCCCCGGGCGGGCTGAGGTAGAGCACGGCGGCGTGGACCCGGCCTTCGTCCGGCCGCACCCACACGGCGTCCGCGTCACCCAGGGGCAGCGCCTGGCTGTGCGCGTCGTCGAGCTCGAGCTCCTCGGTCGTCACCTCGCCGTCGCGGGAGACGAGGACGTCGACCTGCGCCGGCCCGTCCGCGGCGGTCACCTCGACGAAGCGCCGCGAGACGTCCTCGGGCACCCGGGGCAGGGCCGCCCCGCCGAGCGAGCCGAAGGCCGGTGTCGCCACCGACCAGGCCATGTCCCGGCGCTCCCCCGCACCGGTGGTCTCGGTCCACGCCGCGGCCACGACCGGCTCGTCGGACTCGACGACCCACGAGCGCATGCCGTCGGCGAGCGGCAGCTCGACGTCGACGGCCTCGCCCGCCGGCACCGTGACGACCTTGGCGCTGCGTGCCGGGTCCTCGCTCAGCCGGCGGACCTGCACGACGGCCTCCCGGTCGCCGGGTGCGGCGATGACGATGCCGCGCCCGGAGCCGTTGGCATTGCCCGGTAGGACGAGTCGGCGCGCCGGCGCCGCCGTGGGGCCGACGACGTCGAGGCCCGCCGGCGTCAGGCCGTCGAGGTGGTGGTCGACGATCGCGGGCGAGACGAGCCCGCCCGTGCTCGTCACGTGCACGGCCTGGGGCGCGGCCGTCCCACCGATGCTGTCGAGGAGGACGACGTTGCGTCCGCCCGCGGGGACGACGACGGAGCGGCCGGGACCGTCGGAGCCGCCCCCCTTCGCGCCCACGACGTCGACCTGCACGGTGACGGCATTGCCGCCGGGGTTGGTCAGGACGAGCCGCTCCTGGCGCCCCTTGTCCCCGCCGCCGGCGACGAGCCAGGCGTCGGCGGTCGGCGCGGTGCACGGGAGCGCGGCGAGGCCCTGGACGTCGCCGTCGGTCGCGGTGAGGCTCTGCGTCGCGACGAGCCCGGGCGCCCGCTCGCCGGTGCCACGGACACGAAGGGGGTCGGACCGCAGGTCGTCGTCGGAGACGTCGGTCGGGCCGCTCGTCGAGGAGTCGCGCGGGACGCCGCTGGCCGCCTTGGACAGCGGGTCGATGGTGATCCGGCCGGGGTCGTCGGCGGGCCGCACGACGCCCTCGAGCACGTCCGCAGGCGCGGCGTGGGCGTCGACGGACCCGCTGACGTCGACATCAGGGGTCTCGTCGTCACCGCCGGCGAAGGGGTCGCCCGGACAGTAGCTCGTCGTCAGGGTCGTCGCCGCGCTGGACGCGCCGCCGGACGGTGGGGTGGCGTCCGGCGCGGCGCCGAGTCGGTCGGCGCCGACGACGAGGCCGGCGGCGGCAGCCGCCACGACGACTCCTCGGGCCACGGGGGCGGCCCACGGTCGGGACTCGCTCATCGCTCGTCCTCCTCCTCGGGGTCGGGACGGCGCTCGGTCGGCAGGGCGAGGTAGAGGGCCAGGAGCAGGGCCAGGCCCTGGGCGGCCTTCCACCACGGGTGTCCGGCCCCGACCGCGACGCTCACCTCGTCGGTGCCCTCGGGCAGCTCGTAGGTCGGGACGGCGCTGTGGGTCTGCGCCCGCAGCAGTCGACCATCGGCGCGCACCTGGACCCGGTCGCTCCAGTCGAGCGACTCGGCGACGGTGAGAATGTCGGCCTTCGCGATCGCGACGTCGCCACCGGTGTCGCCGTGCGGACCCTCGACGGCCACGGCGTCGCTCGTGCGCGCGGTCGTCACGCGCACCCGCGAGGGCACCGACTCGTGGGTGACCTCGGAGCGCACGGCCCAGGTCGTCGTGCCGGCACTCGACCCGAGCCGGCTCAGGCCGGGCGAGGCGTCGACGAGGCGGCGCTGCGCCTGCGTCGGGTCCACGACGACGAGGTGCGAGACGGCGTGCTCGGCAAGGACGTCGCTCGCGGCACGCGTGCCCTCCCCCGCGCCCAGGAGCTGGGCCACCGCAGCAGCGACCTCCTCCTCCCCGGGGACCGGTTCGCCGACCACGGGCAGGTCGCGCACGAGGGCGCCGGGCTCGTCGCCGACGAGGCGGTAGACCACGCCCTCGTCGGTCGGCTCGACGACGAGTGCGCGCGACCCGAGCGACCCCTCGGCGGCGGCGACGGCCACGAGCGGCCGCGGCTCGCGCCACGTGGTCAGGTCGTCGCCGTAGGAGTGCTGGCCGACGACGACACCACTGCCGACGGCGGCGACGAGCAGCGCGAGGGCCGGCAGGGCCAGCCAGGCGCGAGCACCGCTGCCGCGCAGTCGGTCCGGGAGCGTGTCGGAGGCGATGAGCACCGCGACGAGGGCGGCGCCGACGAGGACGATCTGCCCGAGGCCGGCCCAGGCGGTGAGCGCTGCGCTCGGGTCGGGCGCCCCAGCCGGGCGATGGCCGAGGACGAGGTGGGGCGCGCCGAGGGCCCAGGCGAGGCCGAGCAGGCCGACGAGACCCGCGAGCCACGACCCGGCACGACGGCCGGGCACGAGCAGGGCGAGCAGGCCGATCGCGAGGACGGCCGCGGTCCACCACGTGGTCGGGGCGCCACCGGGCAGCTGCCCGAGGGCCAGGTCGGTCGCGGAGGTGCTCAGCTGGACGTCGGTCATGCCCCACCCGGTGAGCAGCCGGCGCGGCTGCTCCTGCAGGGCGAGCAGCCACGGACCGGCGAGGGCGAGCGGCACGACGGCGAGCGTGATCCCGCGGGCCCGGCGACGCGAGTCACCGCCGACGAGCAGGACGAGACCGACGGCGACGAGCACCACTCCCACGACCGGCACGACGGTCGCGAGCAGGGCGCCCCACAGGGCGGTGCGCACGGTGTCGCTGTAGGTGGTCGTGCGTCGGCCGGCCCGCACGAGACCGGCCGCGATCCGCGGCAGCAGCACGAGGGCGAGGAGCGCGCCGATCCGCCCTTCGCCCACGGCGAGTGCGGCAGGCGCGGTCGTCACCCAGGCGAGTGCGGCGGCCGCGCGCACCCAGCGGTGCGTCGACCAGGTGCGGCCCGCCGTCCAGGCGGTGGCCGCGGCGAGCGGCAGGGCGGTGACGACGAGGAGGGCCAGCACGACGCCGGCCGGCGAGTGGCTGGCCCCGAGACCGGGGATCCACGACACGAGGCGCGAGAGCAGCGAGAGCACGACGAGCGCGGGGCTCTGCTCCGTGCCGGAGCCCCAGCCCTGGCCGTGCCAGGCCATCCACCAGCTGTCCCACAGCTGGCCCGCCGTCGCGCGCCCGCCGAGGAGCTCGCCGCCGACGAGGCCGAAGTCGGTGCGGTGGCGCAGCTCGCCGGTGATGTGCCGTGCCGACCACATCGACAGGCCGCCGGCGAGGAGCACGAGCCACGGGAGGGGGTGGGTCAGCCAGCCGCCCTTGCGCTCGACCTCGAGCGAGCGGGCGTCGACGACGGGGTCGCGGCCGACACCGCTGCGGGCGTCGTCGACGATGCGTCGTCGGGCGTCGGCCGGGGTGACGAAGAGGGCGTCGAGGTCGCTGCGAGAGACCTCGCGGGGCGCCCGCCCACGCAGCCGCGAGCGCAGCGTGCGCAGGTCGAGGGCGGCCGGCAGCGAGGCGAGCTCGTCGGCACCCATGCCGGGCCGCTTGAGCACGACGAGCCCGAGGCCGACGACGAGGCTCGACAGGGCGATCCACAGCGCGAGGAAGGGCGCGGTCGCCACGTGGGCGCGGGTGAGCGCGGCCCGTCGCGCCTGGCGGCGGTGCTCGGTCGTCGGGCGGCGCTCCGCGGCCGTGGGCCGCACCGCGACCTTGGCCTCGGGGACGATGACGACTCGTCGACCCGCGCGTTGCGAGCGCCAGCCGAGGTCGAGGTCGCCCCCGAGGTCGCCGAGCGCGGGGTCGTGGCCGTCGAGACGCTCGTAGGTCTCGCGGTCGAGCAGCAGCCCGTCGAGCGGGGCGGCGATCGCGTCGATGTCGGCGTCGTGCTGGCCCTGGTCGGTCGTGCCGGCGACCGGGTGCGGGACGATCCGCCCGGCGCGGGTCACCTGAAGGCCCATCCGCACGATCCGGCTCGGGTCGCGCTCGTCGACGAGCTTGGGAGCAGTCATGCCGACCCCGCGGCCGGTCGCCGCGACGAGGCGGCGCAGCGCCTCGGGGTGGGGGCGTGCCCGCGAGGTGAGGATCCAGACGAGGTCGCGTCCGACGTCGGCCTTCGGGAGCCGGTCGATCATCGCGGGGAGGATGCGCCGCAGACCGCGGCGGGGGCCCAGCGTCGTCGTCAGGACGTCGATGCCGGCCTCGTCGACCGGAGCGAGGAGGTCGCTCGTGTCACCGAGCCCGTCGATGGCGCCGTCGACGAGGAGGAGTCGGTCCGGCAGTCGGTCCTGGGCGAGGAGGGCGCTCAGGACCTGGCCGGTGGCTTCACGGGTGCGTGCGACGACGACCGCGGTGACGGTCGCCGGTGGGGCCGTCGTCCGCCGAGAGGGGGTGGCGGGGGTTGACGTGGGGCTGGGCTGCGTCACGACCTCGCCGACGGTCAGACCGCGCGCTTCTTGAGCTTGCGGCGCTCTCGCTCCGACAGGCCGCCCCAGATGCCGAAGCGCTCGTCGTGCTCGAGGGCGTACTCGAGGCACTCCTGGCGCACCTCGCACCCGACGCAGACCTTCTTGGCCTCGCGGGTGGAGCCGCCCTTCTCCGGGAAGAAGGCCTCCGGGTCCGTCTGGGCGCAGAGCGAACGCTCCTGCCAAGACAGCTCCGTGGACTCGTCGTCGATGTCACCACCGGTGATCAGCTGAAGTTCGTGCATGGTCCCTCCTCGACCTCGGCACTCGACCCTGTACTTCACGTCACACCGTCTGGCGGCCTGACATGTCTGTAATTACATGCGTGTCATGCGTGCGTCGTCAAGCCGAGCAGGCTATGGAGCGGCGAACGGTCCACCGCTGCACTGGCCTCCGACGCCCGGCTGAGAACATGTCTCCCATGCGCATCACCGTGATCTCCGGCGGGCCCGCCGGCGCCCCCTTCGTCCGCGGCCTCGCCGACCACCTCGCCACCTCGCCCGGCGCCGACGAGGTGACCGTGGTGGCCAACACCGGCGACGACATCTCGCTCGGCGGGCTGCGCCTGTCCCCCGACGTCGACGGCCTGCTCGCCGCGCTCTCCGACGTCCCGTCGACCGCCGATACCTCCGTGGTCACCGACGAGCTCGGCGCCCTCGGCGTCCTGCCGGCGTGGTTCCCGGTCGCCGACCGCGAGGTCGCCACCCACCTCGCCCGCACCGCCTGGCTGGGCCGGGGCGCCACCCCGAGCGAGGTCACCGCACGCCTGGCCGAGCGGCACGGCCTCCCGGCGAAGGGGGTCCGGCTGCTGCCGATGAGCGACGTCCCCGTCGAGACGCACGTCGTCCTCGACGACGAGGAGGGCCAGAGCGCCGTCCACGTGCAGCAGTGGCGTCACGAGCTCGGCCGCCCCGCCGCCACGCGCTTCGTCGTCGCGGGCATGGACCGCGCCGCCGCGGCCCCCGGCGTCCTCGACGCCGTCCGCGAGGCCGACCTCGTCGTCCTCGCCCCCGGCGACCCCGTGCTGTCGATCGGCATCGTCCTCGGTGTCCCCGGCGTCCGCGATGCCCTGCGCGGCACCTCGGCGAAGATCGTCGGCGTCACCCCCGACCTCACCGACCTCGGCCCCTCCCTCGCCGCCGTCGGCCTCGAGCCCACCGCCGACGCCGTCTCCGCCCTGTACCGCGACCTGCGCGCCACCTGGCTCCCCGCCGACGCCTCCCCCGCCGACGTCCTCACGCACGCCTGACCCGCGGGTGCAGCTGAAGGAGCGGACGACACCGGGGTGGCCCGACTCATGGGCGAAGCCGGCCGACGGACCGACGCACGCTGCGGGGAGACCCGCCGGCTTCGTCCTTAGGGCCACCCCGGTCGTCGTCCGCGACGGAGACCGATCCGACCCGGGCTCAGAAGCGCGTCGGGAGGTGCGTGGGCAGGGAGCGGCGCGGGCCGCGTCGGGGTCGGTGGCCGGCGGTGGCGGTGATGACGACCTGGGCCCGGTAGCGCTGACCGGCGTAGGGCTCGAGCAGCTCGGCCATGCGGGCGTCGTCGCCGACGACGCCGTCGAGGGCGAGGGTGACGTCCTTGGCGACGTGGTAGTCGCCGAAGCTCGGTGAGTCGGCGTCGCCCAGTGCCCGCTGGGCGACCTCCGCAGCGGTCCAGACGCCGACGCCGGGGAGCGAGCGCATCCGCGCGTGGGCCTGCTCCAGCGGCAGGTCGGCGCACTCGTCGAGGCGACCGGCGACCCGCATCGCGGTGACGACGACCCGCGAGCGGGCGCCGTCGACGCCGGCGCGCAGCCACGCCCACGACGGGATCCGGGCCCACTCCGCGGCGGTCGGCGGGCAGACGAGACCGAGCTCCTCCCCCGGCCCGGGCGCCGGCGAGCCGAAGCGCCGCACCAGCTGCCGCTGGCTGCTGAAGGCCTCGCGACCGGTGACCTTCTGCTCGAGGACGGAGCACACGAGCATCTGGGCGACGAGCCCGTTGGCCGGGACCCGCCAGGTGCGCAGCCGCGGCCACCCACGCGCGACGAGGTCGTGGTGCGGGACGAAGCCGCTCGGGTCGTCGCGCCCCCCGACGAGGTCCGGCAGCCGGTCGAGGATCCAGTCGGCACCGTCTCCCCACGCCGAGGCGACGACCTCACCCCCTTCGTCGGTCAGGAGCAGGGTCACCGTGCCCGCCGGCGTCGTCCACGCGAACCACCAGTCGCGGCCCGCCCGGTGGCTCGTCGGGTCACCGCCACCCCGGACGAAGGGGGGCAGCACCAGTCCGAGGTCGACGGGCGCGGGCGGGCGGTGGCACCGCGTCGTCGGGTCGGGGTGGCTGGTCACGCCGACGATTGTGCCGGTCGCAGGTGACATAGCGTGAGGCCATGCGACCGACCGAGCACGTGCTCGACATGTTCGCGGTGCCGGGCGCCCTCGAGCCCGTGACCGGCGGGCAGGGCCGCAGTGTGCGCGCCGGCGACCTGCTCCTCTCCCCCGGCCGCGAGCCGCGCGTCCAGGACCGGCTCAGCCCACCGCTCGCCCGGCTCGCCGTCGAGCTCGACACCCGGCCCGGGCGGGACCACCGGGACCTGCGGATCGCGATGCCGGTGCCCGCGCGCGACGGCAGCTGGGTCGTCGACGGGTGGGCCGCCACGCGCTACGAGCCCGGCACCCTCCCGCTCACCGACCTCACGGCCACGCTCGCGGTCGGTGCCGTGCTGCACGCGGAGCTCGCCCGGGCGGTCACCGCGTGGCCCCTCGGCGACGAGCCACCGATAGGACGCTGGGCCGTGGCCGAGCGGGTGGCCTTCGGCGAACGCCCGCTCCCCGACGACGCCCTCGACGCGGAGGGCCGGGACCTGCTCGCCCGCCTGGCCGCAGCCCGTGACGACACCGACCTCGGGCCCGCGCAGCTCGTCCACGGCGACCTCGCCGGCAACGTCCTGCTCGACCCGCAGGGGGCCCCGGTCGTCATCGACGTCTCGCCCTACTGGCGGCCGGCGCTGTGGGCGCAGGCCGTCGCGGTGCTCGACGCGGTCATGCGCTCCCTCGCACCCGCACACGTCATGGACGAGTGGGCCACCGGTCGGCGCGGGCAGGCGATGCTGCGGGCGGCGATCTTCCGCCTCCTCAGCGACCGACCGGCGGACCTGCCCGCCTACGAGTCGGCACTCGGCTCGCTGCTCGCGAGGAGTGCGCGCTGACCCGTGTCACCCCGCGCGGGCCCGTGTCACCCCAAACGGTGACGCGGGCGCGCAGAGGGTGACACGGGTCGGTCTGGTCAGCGCTTGCGGAAGGTCAGCAGGATGAAGGTGTAGTCGAGGTCGACCCTCGACCAGTGCACCGGGCGTTCGCTGTGCGCCAGCGTCGCGTCGTCGACGGTGCCGACGAGCTCGAGACCGTGGCGGTCGGCGAGCGCGACGAGCTCGCGGATCTCCTCGGGCGAGAAGATGTGGACCTGCGAGCCGTAGATGACCTTGCCCGTCGTGTCCGGCGGGTCCTGGTCGTAGTCGGTCGAGACGACGAGCACGCCACCGGGGCGCAGCAGGCGCGCCGACTCGGAGACGAAGCCCTCGAGCGGCACGCCGTGCTCGATGACCGACATGCACGTGATCGCGTCGAGGTGGGCCGTCGGCAGACCCGTGTCGGTGACGTCGCCGTAGCGGAAGGCCACCCCGTCGCGGGTCACCTGCGACCCGAACTCGAGGTTGATGCCGATGAGCGAGCCGGGCGCGGCACCGAAACCGTAGAGCCGCAGCCACGGCAGCACCGGCGAGTAGCGGGCGCTGCCGGCGTCCATGACCCGCGCGCTGCGGGTGCCGTCGTCGGCGAGGTCGAGGACGGCGGCGACGGCGCCGAGGGCGTCCCAGTTCTTCGGCAGGTCACGGTGCAGCGGCAGGCGCAGGCGCTTGGCCTCGGCGACGGCCCGCCGCCACGTCGCGCCGTCGGTGAGCACGGCGGTCGGCGGCACGGTCGTCGGCGCGGGACGACCCCCCTTCGCCCGGGCCTCGAGCCGTCGCTGGACGGCGACCCGACCCCACAGGAGGTGCTCGGCCCCGCGCTTGGCGACGGCCAGCAGACGCCCGCCGGGGGGCGCCGCGACCTGGCCGGAGGTCGTGGGATCGGACATGGTCAGTCTCCTTGCGGGGAGGGTGTCGGGTCGGGGCCCGCCGTCCCGGGGGACGAAGGGAGCAGATGGTGCGTCTTCGCCCAGAGCCAGCCGATGGCCGCCCACACGACGTCCGCGAGGACGGTGAGGAATCGGGCGACGACGACGACGGCCGTCGCCGCGGACACCGGCATCGTCGTCGCCAGCAGCACGACGAGGACGACGTCGCGCACGCCGACGCCGGCGGGCACGACGATGCTGAACATCCCGATCCCGGCCGCGAGCAGGTAGCCCGAGACGGCGACGAGGAGCAGGCGGGAGGCGTCGGCGTCGTCGGGCGCGAGGTTGCGCGCCATGACCCACACCGACAGGCCGCCGACGAGCCACGAGGTGGCGAACCACAGGCTCGACAGGCCGACCGCAGCGTGGGTGAGGTCGTGCTCGAGCGGGTCGCGGCGCAGCAGGCGAAGCATCGTGCGGATGCCGAGGTTGAGCACCGGGGGCCACAGCAGCACCCCGAGGACGGCGATGATGGCCAGCAGGACCCACCACGGCACGACCGCGTCGCCGCGGGTGAGCAGCACCGGCAGTGCCGGCAGGCCGAGGATCATGCCGGTGAGCGCGGAGAGGGCGATCGTCAGCAGGCCGACGATCGCCGTGCGTCGCCGGGGCACGCCGAGCCGGTGGGCCATGTCGGTCTGGACGACGACCGACCACACCGAGCCGGGCAGGTACTTGCCGAGCTGGCCGACGAAGAAGACCCCGCTCGCCGGCGCGATGTGCAGCCGTGAGCCGAGGTCGGCGAGCAGCACCCGCCACCCGAGCACCGTGAAGAAGGGCGAGAGCATCGCCAGGCCGGTCGCGGCGAGGAGGGTCACGGGTCCGATGCGTCCGAGGTCGCCGCGCACCTCGGCCCAGTTGCGCCACAGCGCGATGCCGACGGCGACGAGGACGAGGACGAGGAAGCCGATGCGCAGCACGTCGAGCGCGCGCTTGCGCGTCGTGCGCCCGGGCGCCGGGGGCGCCCCCGCCTCGTCGCGGTTCATCGGCGTCGCAGGGTGAGCCGGACGAGGGCGTGCGCCGCGTCGGGGTCGGCGCTCACGCGCGAGGCGTGCCGCAGCCGGGCCGTGAGGTCTCCGTCGACGTCGCCGACGAGGGCGAAGCCGACGTCGGCCGCGCGCGCGATGACCGCCCGCAGGTCGGCCGCTCCGCCGATGACGTCGTCGCCCTGACCACCCACGGGCAGGGTCAGGCACAGCAGGCCGCCGGAGCGCAGCGCCCACCCGGCCTGGGTGAAGGTCTCGTCGATGTCGGCGGCGGAGGCGTCGTCCGGGTGCAGCCGGGTGACGACGTCGAGGGTCGCGGTGTCGACGTCGAGCAGCGTCATCGACGAGCGGGCGCCGGTGAGCTCGACCTCGACCGGCGCGTAGCCGGCGGCCCGGGCCCAGCGGCCGAAGGGGGACCCGCTGCCGGATGCGTCGATGATCAGGGCCTCGCGCCGGCCCTCGTCGCGCATGCCGATGAGCACCTCGAGGGCACCGAGCGCGGCCCACTCGCTGATCTCGTCGGCGCCGCGCGGCAGGCCGAGGTCGCGGGCCAGCTCGCGGGCGCGGCGGGCCTCGTCGTCGTGGGCGAGGACGTCGGTGGCGCGCAACCACGAGGGGAAGTCGCCGGGGGTCAGCTCGAGGCGCGGGCGCCGCCGGTCGCGGGCGAGCCGGGCGAGGGCGACGACGTCCTCGGCGCGGTCGGCGACGCGCCCCAGGCGCGACTGGCGTCGCACGGGCGCGGCGAGCGTCGGGTCGGCGAGGACGTCGGGGGCGCTCAGGGCCTCGAGGGTGCCGACGTAGCGGGCCCAGGGGGCCTGCAGGTCGGGTGGGGTGACCCCGGCGCGCAGGCGGGCGACCTCGTCGGGGTCGCGCAGCCGCTCGAGCACGGCGACGATCGCGTCCTCGTCCTCGGGCGGCACGAGGTGCCCGTCGACGCCGTCGTCGACCTGGTCGCCGAAGGTCCCCACGTCGGAGGCGAGGACGGCCAGCCCGTGCTGGTGCGCGAGCAGGACATTTTGGCTCGCGGTGGCGCTGCGATAGGTGAGGGAGAGCACGTCGTGCTGCGCGAGCAGCGGGGCGATCCGCTCGGCGGGGACGTAGCCGCTGTGGATCTGCACCCGGTCGCGCAGGCTGCGGTGCTCGGCCAGCCGCCGGATCTCGTCGCCGGCGTCGCCCCAGATCTCCCCTGCGACGGTGAGCGTCACGTCGGGCACGCGGAGCATCGCCCGCATGAGGACGTCGATGCCCTTGTAGCCCCGCACGAGGCCGAGGGCGAGCAGCCGGGCCGGGCCGCGGTGCTCGGGGCGCTCGACGGGCTCGCCGCCCGGCAGGTGCGGCGGCAGGTCGGTGACGACGACGTGCTCGGCGTCGAGCTCGCGGGCGAGCCGGGACTGCTCGGCGGAGTGGACGACGACCGCGTCGACCCGGCGGAAGAAGGTGCGCATGAGCGCCGCGTCACCGGGGTGCGGCTCGTGCGGCAGGACGTTGTGCGCGATGACGACGCTGCGCGGCCCGCGCCCGGTCATCGCGGTGCGCCCGACGCCGGCGGCCCGCAGCAGGGTGAGGTGCAGCGGCACGACGGGCGGGATGACGTGCACGACGACGATGATGTCGACGTCGCGCAGCCGCCGCCCGGCCCGCACGAGCGAGTCGGGGCGGGCCCACGACAGCGCCCGCACCGTGCGGGGGAAGGGCGGCACGTCCGGGTCCCCCGAGCTCGGCACGGACTGCTCGCCGGGGTAGAAGAAGCTCGGGTAGAGGTGGCTCCACGACACGAGCGTCACGTCGTGACCGGCCGCCTCGAGCTCGTGGGCGAGGGTCGTCGTGTGCGAGGCGACGCCGCCCTTGTAGGGGTGCGTCGGCCCGACGACCGCGATCTTCAACGTGGCGTCATCCATGTCGTGGGCAGCCTATGCGACGGTCCCCCGGGTCACCGGGCGACACGACCCGTCCACACGGTGAGGTGCAACGGGTCCAGCCGCTCGGGGCGGGTCGTCAGCACGTGGGGGTCCTCCATGAGGGTCGTGTCGAGCACCGTGCGCACGTCCGTCGCGCCGATGTCGTCCAGGCTGGCGCGCTCCCGGTGGGCCACGAGGAGCAGCCGGCCACCCCGCTCGCGCACCCGCTCGTCGAGCCGCTCGGCTGCGGCCCGCACCTGCTGCGGGTCGTCGCGCAGCCGGCCCGTCGTCGCGATGCTCGGCACGCCGCACATGCCGCGAGTGATCTGGGTCCAGTGGTTGACCGCCCAGTCGTCGACGGCGAGGACGACGTCGCCCGGCGCGAGGGCGTCGCAATAGGTCCGGGCGGCCGCCAGTCCCCCGTCCTCGACGCGCTCCGTGCGGTGCGGCCAGGTCGCCAGGGCCGTGGGCACGGCGGTGACGGCGAGCGCGACGGCGAGGACCGCGCCGCCGATGGCTCGCCCGTGCCGGGCACCGGCCCACCGTCCGGCCCACACGGCGCCGGCGACGGCCAGGACGATCGCGAGCGGCAGCGCGACGAGCAGGCGCCGGTCCGCCCACGGGTGGTCGGGGGTGATCCCCGGGCGCCACAGCGTGAGCAGCGTCGAGCCGGTCGTGACGACGAGGGCCGGACCCCACGACGGGAGGGGTACCCCCTTCGCCCACCAGGTACCGAGGGCACGCCACAGGCCGGCGAGGACGACGAGCGAGATGACCACGGCCGCGGGTCCGACCCACCAGGCGAGCCAGTCGACGGAGTGCTCGGCATAGGTGCGGCCGCCGTCGACGGGCAGGCCCAGCTCGGCCTGCATCCGGGCGACGTACATCGCGCCGGGGTCGCGGGGGTCCTGCCGCACCGTCATGACGAGCGGGCGAAGGGAGAGCCCCACCCCGACGAGGACGACGAGGGCCGGGAGGAGCACCGGCAGGCTCGACGTCACCGCGACCGGCAGCGACCAGCCGCGCCGCGAGCGCCGTAGCAGCCACCAGCACAGCAGGGACATGAGGACGACGAGCCCGACGAGCGGGACGAGGGAGGCGCCGATCTCGCCGAGGTAGCGCCAGCTCATCGCCCCGGCGACGGCGAAGCCGGCGAGCGTCGTCCCGATGGCGCCGACGAGCAGGTGCCGCCCCCAGCCACGCCCGCGGGCGAGGAGGGCGGCGGCGACGGGGATGAGCAGCATCGTCTCGCGCAGGGCGTCGATGCGCACGATCGAGGTGCCGCCGACGAGCGCGCCCGCGAGCACCGCCGCTCCGGCCCACGCCCCCGAACCCCGCAAGACCCTAGGGTTTTGCGATGTCGTGGTCCCGGAACGTCGCAAGACCCTGGGGTCTTGCGACGTGTGGGGCTCGTCGGCGGCGCGGGCGAGGAGCGTCAGGGCGAGGAAGCCCGCGGCCAGGGTCAGCCCCGCCAGCGGCTCGGAGTAGGTCGAGCGCGAGGTGTGCAACCACGGGAAGCAGAGCCCGACGAGCACAGCGGCCACCGGCGCCGCCCACGGCGCGACCGTCCGGGCGACGAGCAGCCCGATCGCGAGCAGGGCGAGACCTCCGAGGACGGCCGGCGCCCACAGGGTCGGGGTCGCTCCCCCGGCCCACCACGGCAGCGAGTAGACGAGCGCGGGGCCGGGCATGAACTGCGGCTGGACCGTCGGGTCCTGCGGCGACCCGGTCTCGTAGAAGGCCGGCGACTCCAGGGTCAGCCCCTCGTCGGCGAGCGTCTGCGGTCCGCCGATCGTCTCGGGGTCGATCGCGACCGGCCGCACCCCGGTCTCGGCGAGGTAGATCGTCGCCTGCAGATAGCTCGCGGAGTCGCGCCGCGGCATGACCTGCTCGGAGTGCGTCACGCCGGTCCACACGGTGACGGCGAGCACCCCGACGACGAGGGCCGCGGCCGGCGCAGGACGAAGGGGGGTCCCCCCGGGCCGCGGGAGCAGCGCCGACAGGCGCCAGGCGAGGGCCGCGGCGATGAGCGCGGTGAGCAGGCCCACGAGCGGCACCCAGGCACCCAGCCAGGCGATGACCGCCCCGGCGAAGCCGAGGAGGAGGACCCACAGCGCCGCGGTGACGACGAGACGCTCGAGCGGCGGGGCGAGATCACGCGGGGCGGGGTCCACGGCGGCCACGCTATCCGGCGCGGGTGGGCGCGGTTCGTAGGCTGGGCGCATGCCCACTCCCGCAGAGGTCCTCGCCACCGTCAACCGCACCGACTCCGCCGCCCCGCGGATCACCTGCTACGACGACCAGCCGGGCCCGACGGCCGGAGAGCGGGTCGAGCTGTCGGGCCGCGTGCTCGGCACCTGGGTGAGCAAGGCGGCCAATGCGATGCAGGAGGAGTGGGACCTCGAGCCCGGCTCGGTCGTGCGGCTCGCGATGCGCCCGCACTGGCGCCTCCTCTACTGGGCGTGGGCCGCGTGGTCCGTCGGCGCGGTCGTCGACCTCGAGGGCGCCGGCCCCGCCGACCTCGTCGTCACCGATGACCCCGAGCGGCTGCCCGACGACGCACCCGCAGTGCTCGTGACCCGGGCAGCCCTGGCCCGCCGCGCGGACGCGCCGGTCCCCGACGGGGTGATGGACGAGGCCGCCGACCTCGCGACCCACGGCGACCTCTTCACGCCCTGGGCCGAGCCCGAGGGCGACGACACCGCCCTTCGTCTGGCCGACGAGGAGACCTCCTACGCGGACGTCGTCGACATGGCCCGCTCCGGCTCGACGATCGACGACGGCGCCCGGGTGCAGCTCGTCGACCCCTCGGCCCAGGCCCTGCTCGTCACGGCCCTGGCGGTGTGGTCCGCCGGCGGCTCGCTCGTCGTCCACCTCGGTGCGGTCGACGAGGAGACCCTCGCCCGCCGGGCGCAGACGGAGGGCGTCACCGCCTGAGCGGTGACGCCCTCCGTCGGGGTGCCGTGCCGTGGCTCAGCCGCGACGCGCGCGGACCTCGCGCTCGAGGGCCTGCCACGTGACGGCCCCGACGTAGCCGGTGCGGGAGAGCCCGTGGCGGCCCTGCAGGGCACGCACGGCGTCCTGGGTGGCGGTGCCGAACTTCCCGTCCGCGGGCAGTCCGAGGTAGCGCTGCACGAGCTCGACGGGGTAGCCGGTCGAGCCGGGCTTGAGCACCGTGCGGCGGTAGGAGAGGAAGGGGTACTGCCTCGCCTCGAGGGCTGCCCAGGTGCGCTCCTCGACGATGCCCGTCTCGCGCAGGCCCGCCGACTTCTGGAAGCTGCGGACCGCCCGCTCCGTCCCGCTGCCGAAGGCGCCGTCGACGGCCACGCCGCCGAGAGCGCGCTGCAGCACCTTGACCGCGGCGCCGCGCGCGCCGGTGGCCAGGACCGTCGAGCGCAGGTCGGCGAACTCGGTCCTGGTGACGACGACCGCCGAGGCCGGCGGCGCCGAGCCCTTGGGCGTGGTGATCTTCGGGTGCTCGGTCGTGTCCTCGGTGGCCGGGGGCGTGCCGTTCTTCGTGTAGGGGACGCCGGCGAGCGCCTTCCACACGTTGTTGGTGACGATGCCGTCGACGCGCAGCTGCTTGTCGGTCTGGAAGTTGCGCACGGCCTTCTCCGTCGCGGGCCCGAAGGCGCCGTCGACGGTGATCCGCAGGGTGCGCTGCAGGGCCTTGACCGCCTCGCCCGTCGACCCGAGGCGGATCGAGGTGTTCATGTGCTCCGCGAGGTCGCCGCCCTTGTCGTCGCCGCGGGCGGGGATCTTGCCGAGCAGGACCATGCGGTTCCACGTCGCCTCGTCGAGGACGCCGGTGACGGGCACGCCGTTGGCCTTCTGCCAGGTCTTGAGGGCCGACTCGGTCGCCGGGCCGAAGACACCGTCGGCGGTGACGCCGATGACGCCCTGGGCCAGCTGCACGTCGGGGCCGGAGGCGCCCACCCTCAGGGTCGGGTAGGAGTCCGGGTCGACGACCGGGCCGGCGGGGCCACCCGGGGTCGTCGTCACCCCGGTCCAGGCCTTGCCGGTCCACCACGACGTGCGCTGCATCGCGCCGTCCCAGCTGAAGGAGAAGTGGATGTGGTCGGTGTGCGGGCTGACGCCGTTGTAGGCACGCCAGCCGGCGCTCATGTTGTAGGTCCCCCAGATCTGGCGGTTCCAGATGATGTACATGATCCCGAAGCGGCGCGCCATGGCCGCCGGGCGGCCCTCGGCGTCGGGCGCGAGCAGCCAGGTGATGACGCCATCGGCGACCGCCCGCTCGTGGGGGTCGTAGGCGTTGAGCATCCAGTCGAGGGCACGGCCCTCGGAGTGCTCGGTCAGGCCGTAGTTGCAGGCCCGGGAGATGCCGTAGTTGAACTCGTCGTAGTGGTTGGCCATGAGCCGGGCGAAGGCGGTGACGCCGGGCTTGGGGTCCGGGTCGCACACCGACTGCGGGATGTATGGCGAGGCGACATCCAGCTCCTTCGGCAGGTTGTTGTTGACGGGAGGCTCCGGGACGGCGCTGGTCCGGGCGGTGGCCGCAGTGGCCGCGGGCAGGGTGAAGGCCGGGATGAGAGCGGCACCGACCAGGCGGACGGAACGTGACACGCGGAGGCTCCTTGGGTGGGAAGCGGGCAGGGGAACCCGACGGGCGGTGGCGTGGTGTCTCGTCCCGACCGTCTCGTCACACTCGTCACAGCGATCCCAGACATCACAGCCAGTCACTCTTATTCCACGAGTCACACAAGACACGCCAGCCCCACTGAGCTAATTACGTCCCTGTGGTTTGGGTGCGGCGGCGACCCCGGCCGTCGACGACGAGTGGCGCGGGAGCCCCCTTCGCCCCGGGATCGGTGTGGCGGGGCCCCATCCGTGGCCACGTGGCGAGGGACTACGGTCGGGACCATGGACAAGGTCGTCTCCTCACCAGCCGAGGCCGTCGCGGACATCCCCGACGGTGCCACGCTCGCGGTGGGCGGCTTCGGGCTCTGCGGGATCCCGAGCGTGCTCATCGCCCAGCTGCAGGCGAAGGGGGTGAAGGAGCTCGAGTGCGTCTCCAACAACTGCGGCGTCGACGACTGGGGCCTGGGCCTGCTCCTCCAGGGCGGCCAGATCCGCCGGATGGTCTCCTCCTACGTCGGGGAGAACAAGGAGTTCGCCCGGCAGTACCTCTCCGGTGAGCTCGAGGTCGAGCTGACCCCCCAGGGCACCCTGGCGGAGAAGCTGCGCGCCGGCGGCGCCGGCATCGCCGGCTTCTGGACCCGCACGGGCGTCGGCACCCAGATCGCCGACGGCGGCCTGCCGTGGCGCTACGACGACGCGGGCAACATCGCGATCGCCTCCCCCGCCAAGGAGACCCGCAGCTTCGCCGTCGCCTCGCGTCAGGCCGACGGCACGACGGTGACCGAGGACCACGAGTTCGTCCTCGAGGAGGCCATCGCCACCGACTTCGCCCTCGTGCGCGCCTGGAAGGGCGACCGTCACGGCAACCTCGTCTTCCGGACGACCTCGCGCAACTTCAACCCCCTGTGCGCCATGGCCGGGCGGTTGACGGTCGCCGAGGTCGAGGAGCTCGTCGAGCCGGGCGAGCTCGACCCCGACGCGATCCACCTGCCCGGCATCTACGTCCAGCGGGTCGTGCCCCTGACCCCTGAGCAGGCCGCCGACAAGCGCATCGAGAAGCGCACCGTGACGACGAAGACCGACGCGACGAAGGAAGGTGCCTGACATGGCGCGCACCCGTGAGCAGATGGCCGCCCGCGCCGCCGCGGAGCTGTCCGACGGCGACTACGTCAACCTCGGCATCGGGCTGCCCACGCTCGTGCCCAACTACGTGCCCGACGACGTCGAGATCGTCCTGCAGTCCGAGAACGGGATCCTCGGGGTCGGGGCCTACCCCGCCGACGAGGACGTCGACGCCGACCTCATCAACGCGGGCAAGGAGACGGTGACCCTGCGCAAGGGCGCCTCGATCTTCGACTCCGCCACGAGCTTCGGCATGATCCGCGGCGGCAAGGTCGACGCGGCGATCCTCGGCGCGATGCAGGTGGCCGCCAACGGCGACATCGCCAACTGGATGATCCCCGGCAAGATGGTCAAGGGCATGGGCGGCGCGATGGACCTCGTCCACGGCGCCCGCAAGGTCTTCGTCCTCATGGAGCACGTCGCCAAGGACGGCTCGCACAAGATCCTGCAGGAGTGCGAGCTGCCCCTCACCGGCAAGGGCGTCGTCCAGCGGATCATCACCGACCTCGCCGTCATCGACGTCACGCCCGACGGGCTCGTGCTGCGCGAGGTCGCCGAGGGCGTCACCGTCGACGAGGTCGTCGAGCGCACGGGCGCCCCCCTGCGCATCGAGCTCGACTGACGAGCCACCGACACACCGCGGGTCGCACCCGCACGGC
This sequence comes from Janibacter sp. CX7, assembly GCF_024362365.1. Lineage (NCBI taxonomy): Bacteria > Bacillati > Actinomycetota > Actinomycetes > Micrococcales > Intrasporangiaceae > Janibacter > Janibacter sp. CX7. The sequence continues at coordinate 2,307,968 of NZ_CP101464.1, forward strand.
GGGCACGGCCCGCGCCACGCTCACCCGGGTCAGGCATCCCTGACCCGGGTGAGCGTCGTCGATCCCACCCGAGCGCTCGGACCGAAGGCCACGACGGTGGGCCACTGAGGCTGGCGCTGGACGAGGGTGGTGACCGACGCTCCCGGAGCGGTCGTGACGACGAGGACCGGCGCGCGGTAGCCCGCCGCGAGCGCGGCATCGCTCGTGCGGTCCGACGAGGTGCGGGCGAGCACGACGCGGGTGCCGGTGTAGGAGTTGCGGAAGTACTCGGCCAGCTCCGCGGAGACGTCGCCGTGCCCGGCGCCGGCAAAGCGCATGATCCGCAGCCCGTGACCCGTGAGGTCCTGGGCGACCGCGGTGGAGATCCGGCTCGACGGGCCGAGCAGACGCACCGTCGTCACCCCGGCGCGGCGCAGCGCCGCCCGCGACTGCCACCCGACGCGGGTGGCGCCCGCCCACACGACCGGCTCGCGCCGCGGCCCCGCGACGGCGCCGAAGGCTCCGGCAGCCGGCACGCTCGCCTGCGTCGAGACGCCCGCGACGGTGATCGGCCCCTGCTGGCGCATGAGGTCGACGACGGCCGCACCCGTGGCGTCCTTGTCCGCCTGGCCGACCCGGGTGACGGTGATGCCGCGCGCCCGCAGCTGGCTGACGACGGGCGACCCGACGAGGGTCGATCCCCCGACGACGTAGGCGCGGGTGATCCGCGAGCCGCGACGGTCGAGCTCGCGGACCGTCGCCGAGGTCAGCTGCCCCCGCCCCGAGAGCAGGAGCGGCGCCCGCAGGGCACCGGCCAGGGGCCGGGCCATGACGAGGTGGGCGACGTCCTCCTCGTAGGTGCTGGCGATGACGACCGTCGACGCCGTGCTCGGCGCCGCCCGCGCGGTGGCCGCGGCGAGGTCGCTCGCGCTGCTGCCGCCCACCCGCTCGGTCGCCCGGTGGATCGACGAGGAGGACAGGCCGAGCGCCCGGCGCAGCGCCTCACCGCCGAGGCTGCGCACGGCACCGGTCGACGAGGTCGCGACGGCCGTGCGCACGGTCCCTGCCGAGGTGCGCTGGGACAGGTCGAGCCGCACGACGTCGGTCAGCCCGAAGGCCCGGGCGAGCTGGGCCCCGGTCACCGTCGTCGTCCAGCGGCGCCGGGGGTTGTCCGCGGTCGTGCTCCACGGGTCGCTCACCGAGCGCAGGTAGGGCACGGGCGTCGCGCCGGGGAAGGCGTCCTCGTTGTTGACGGTGCGGCCTCCGGAGGAGGACGAGTAGAGCGCCTCGATGAGTTGCCCGCCGTAGCGGGGGACGAAGCCGGTCGTCGCGCTGCCGCCCGCCCGCACCGCCGTCTGCCAGCGGGGCCAGAAGGAGGCCTCGCTGCCCTCGGGCACGGGTCCGTAGACCTGGTCACCGACGCCGTCGACGACGTGGCAGGCGCACTCCGCTCGCACGCCGGCCTGGACCTTGCGCAGGGCATAGCTGCGGGCCGCGGCCGCCTGCGCCTCGAGGGCCGCCTCGGGCCAGGCCCACGGCACCTCGCGCACCTGGTCGAGGTACTCGTCGGCCAGCCGCAGCTGCAGCACACCCTGGATCGTGGCCGCACCCGGTGTCGGCGTGACGACGAAGGGGGCGTGACGGTACCTCCTCGTGCCGAGCCCGAGGTCGGTGCGTGACTGGTCCCAGGTCACCTGCACCGAGGTCCCGCTCACCGAGGTCGTCGAGCAGGTCGAGCACGTGGCGGCGACCGCGCTGCCGCTGCGGCGCAGCGTGACCGACTGGCCCGCGGGCGCGGTGAGCGTGCGGCCGCCGGCGGTGACGGTCAGCTTCCCGCCGTTGGTGCCGGTGGAGCGGCCGCTCACGGTCGTCGTCGTCGCCCCGCTGACGATGTTGACGAGGATCGTCTGGGTGTCGGGCACCTGGTCGTAGGTCGTGCCGGTGTAGTAGCTCGCGAGGATCTGCCCTGCACTGCGGCCGGCCTTGGCCTGGGCGAGCGCGCCGTACTGGCTCATGCCGACCCCGTGGCCGAAGCCGCTGCCCGACAGCGTCCAGGACGCGGGGGCCGCCGAGGTCGCGGCGCTCCTGGCAGCAGCCGAGCCGGCCGCGCCGGTCGCGGCACCAGTCGGACGTGCGGAAGCCACGACCGGGGTCGCGAGCACGGCGGTCATCACGAGTGACCCCACCGCCGCGACCACGGAGCGTGCCGTACGGCCGGCGCCGAGCCTGTCCATGGACCGAGTGTCCTCCCCTCAGGTCCGGGGCGGAAGACCCTCGGACAGGTGCGCGGGGCTCGTGAGGAAGCCGATGCCCCACGCCCAGTGCATCGTCGCGATGGCGGCCGGGACCCGCACGCGCACGGCGGGGTCCTCCCCCTTCGAGATGATCCATCCACCGACGGTCACGGCCGCGGCGTACCCGGCCGGCACGAGCCAGGCGGGACGCCACGCGGCACCGAGCGCCGTCGCGGCGAGGGTGCCGGCGACCATCGTCGGCGGCGCGAGATAGCGGGCACTGGCCGTGCCGGGGTGGCGGCGGGCGACGACCCGGCGCCAGCGGCCGTAGTTGAGGTACTGGTCGGCCAGCCGGCGAAGGGAGGACCGCGGGCGATAGGTGACGACGAGCTCGGGGGTGAACCACACGCGACCACCGCTCTCGCGGATGCGGTGGTTCATCTCCCAGTCCTGGGCACGGGCGAAGTGCGGGTCGTAGCCGCCGACCCGCTCCAGCGCCGAGCGACGGAAGACGCCGAGGTAGACCGTGTCGGCCTCGCCGGCGCCACCGCCGGTGTGGAAGCGCGCTCCCCCGACGCCGAGGGGGCTCTTCATCGCGCAGGCGATCGCCCGCTCCAGCGGAGTGGTGCCGACGGCGTCCATGATCCCGCCGACGTTGTCGGCCCCGGTCTCCTCGAGGGCGGCGACAGCCCGGCTCAGGTAGTCGACGGGGATCTCGGCGTGCGCGTCGACCCGGGCGACGACCTCACCGGTCGACACGCCGATCGCCGCGTTGAGCGCGTCCGGGGTGCGGCCGCTGGGGTTGGCGACGGTGCGCACCCGCGCGTCGGCCGCCGCCAGCCGGGCCGCGACCTCGTCCGTGCGGTCGGAGGAGGGCCCGAGCGCGAGGACGACCTCGAGCTCGCCGGGCCAGTCCTGACCGAGGACCATCCGGACCGAGTCGGCGAGATGACGCTCCTCGTTGAGCACGGGCATGACGACGCTGACTCGGGGGGACACGCGCTCCAGTATGAAGGTCGTCACCGTCGCTTCATCTCGGACTCGCCGCTCTCGTCCGGCGACCTGCCAGCCTTTGCTCTTATCCTCGTCGGCATGCCTGAACGCCCCTCCCGCCCGCGTCGGCCCTCCGGCGACCGCTCGTCCGGCCGTCGGCCCGACGACGACGCGATGACCTTCGACGTCCGTCGCGGCCGTGCCGACGACGAGACCGCGCGGGCCATCCCGACCGGCAAGCGGCGCGCACCCGGCCGCCCGTCCCCGCCTCCGGCGAGCGCCCCGCCCTCCAGCAGCGCCCGCGCCAGCAGCCGGCTGCCCAGGGGCGCCCCCGCCCGGCCGCGGCCTCGTCCCGCCGGCCCGTCGAGGAGCCCCGGACGCGGGTCATGCCCGCCGGGACTCCCCCTTCGCGCCCCGCGGTGGAGCGCCCCCGTCGTCCGGCCAGCGGTGGTCCCGCCGGCCCGAAGGCACCCGGAGGTCCCCGCCGCCCGGCAGCCCGCCCCGCGGACACCGGCGGACCCGGCCGACGGCGCCGCCCGCTGCGCACCTTGGGGATCTGCGTCCTCGTCCTCGCCCTCGTGTGGGGCGGCGCGATGGTCTGGGCGGTCAACAGCGCCTGGTCCAACGTCGCGAAGGTCGACGCCACCCCGCCCGGGCCGCACCCCGACAGCGAGGGGCGCAATGTCCTGCTCGTCGGCAGCGACTCCCGCGCCGGTCTGACCGACGAGGAGCGTCGCGAGCTCGGCACCGGCTCCGACACCGGCGGGGCCCGCACCGACTCGATCCTCGTGCTGCACACCGGCGGCGGGAAGTCGACGCTGCTGTCGATCCCCCGCGACTCCTACGTCGAGATCCCGGGCAACGGCATGAACAAGATCAATGCCGCCTTCAGCATCGGCGGGCCCAAGCTGCTCAGCCAGACCATCGAGCACAACACCGGGCTCGAGATGGACGGCTACATGGAGATCGGCTTCGGCGGCTTCGCGCAGGTCGTCGACGCGGTCGACGGGGTCAACATCTGCGTCAAGAACGACATGGACGACCCCAAGGCGCACATCAACCTCAAGAAGGGCTGCCAGGACATGGACGGCAAGACCGCCCTGGGCTATGTGCGCGCCCGCTACTCCGACCCCGAGGGTGACCTCGGGCGGGCGAAGCGGCAGCGGCAGTTCCTCGGTGCCCTCATGGGCAAGATCGCCACGCCCTCGACGGTGCTGCAGCCGTGGAAGATCCACTCCCTCGGCAAGGACAGCGCCGGCGCCCTCACCGTCGGCGAGGACGACTCGATGTTCGGCACGGCGCGTGCCTTCTGGGCCTTCCGCAGCATCGCCAAGGGCGACGGCAACTCGGTGACCGTGCCGATCTCCAACAACAACCTGCCCACGCCCGTCGGCTCGGCGGTGCAGTGGGACGAGGAGCAGGCGCCGAAGCTCTTCGACGACCTGAAGAACGACCGGTCGATCACCGTCGAGCCCGACGACAGCTGAGCCCACCCGCTCCCTGAGGAGGCCGCCCGCGGGTGTCACCCACCCGCTCCCTGAGGAGGCCGCCCGCGGCCGTCACCACCCGCTCCCTGAGGAGGCCGCCCGCGGCCGTCTCGAAGGGAGCGCCTCAGTCGCCGACGAGCAGGACGACGAGGGTGCGCGGTCCGTGCACGCCCTCGACGCGGCTCAGCTCGATGTCGCTCGTGGCGCTGGGCCCGCTGATCCACGTCTGCGGGCGAAGGGGGTCCAGGCGCCGCACGGCGTGGGGCACGTCGGGGACGACCTGGCTGGCGCGCACGATGACGACGTGCCGGTCGGGCAGCAGGGTGAGCGCCCGACGCCCCTGGCCCTCGCCGTGGTCGAGCACGACGGTGCCGGTCGCGGCGATGCCGGCGGCGCACGTCGTGACGACGCTGTCGAAGCCCTCGACGTCGTGGTCGTCGACATCTCCCGTCGACACCGCGTCCTCGCCCAGCCGGCCGACGACCGCCTCACGGACGGCGTCGGGGACCCCGTCGGGGACGAGGACCCGCTCGGCGCCGCGCAACGCGGTGAGCACCTGCACGGGCACGTCGTGGGAGCGGCAGCGCACGACGGTCGCCCGGTAGTCGCTCACCAGCTCGGCGAAGCGGTCGAGCATCTGCCCCGGGTCGGGCGGCGGCAGGGTCGGCTGCGGCTCGGGGGCCTCGACCTGCTCGGCCCCGCGGACCGCGTCACGCACCGCGGCCAAGATCTCCTCACGTGCGCTGCTCATCGCGACCTCCCCTTCCACCACTGCCGGAAGGACTGCCGGGGCGGGACCGGCATGTCCCGTGACTGCGTCCACTTGTGCCCCACCGAGGGCAGCCAGCCGAGCATCGGTCTGCCGGAGGCGTTGTCGCGTCGGCTGACCCGGTCGAGCACCCGGCCGGCGAGCCCGCTCGCGCGCTGCCCGAGCGAGAGCCGGCGAGCATCGGAGAAGGCCCAGGCCGTGGCCTTCATCGCGGCCGCCTCGGGACCCGGGATCCGATCCTCCCGGTGGGCGTCGACGACCTGCGCGCGCAGGTCGACGAGGACGCTCGGGATGTCGATCTTCACCGGGCAGACCTCGTAGCAGGCACCGCACAGGCTGGAGGCGAAGGGGAGGGAGTCCACCTGCTCGCTCTCGCCGACCCCCTTGAGCAGCGGGTTGAGGATCGCGCCGATCGGCCCCGGGTAGACGGAGCCGTAGGCGTGGCCGCCGGTGCGCTCGTAGACGGGGCAGATGTTGAGGCAGGCCGAGCAGCGGATGCAGCGCAGGGCCTGCCGGCCGACCTCGTCGGCGAGCGCCCGGGTGCGGCCGTTGTCGAGCAGCACGACGTGACACTGCTGCGGGCCGTCGCCCTCGGTGACCCCCGACCAGGTCGAGGTGTAGGGGTTCATCCGCTCACCCGTGCTCGAGCGCGGCAGCAGCTGGAGGAAGACGTCGAGGTCGTCCCAGGTGGGCACGACCTTTTCGATCCCCACGACGCTGACGAGGACCTCGGGCAGCGTGAGGCACATCCGTCCGTTGCCCTCGGACTCGACGACGACGAGCGAGCCCGTCTCCGCGACAGCGAAGTTGGCGCCGGAGACGGCGACCTTGGCCCGTAGGAACTTCTCCCGCAGGTGCAGCCGGCTGGCCTCGGCGAGCGCGGCCGGGTCGTCGGTGAGGTCGTCGGGGGCCGGCCGGCCGACCTGCCCCATCTCGCGGGTGAAGATGTCGCGGATCTCGGTGCGGTTGCGGTGGATCGCGGGCACGAGGATGTGGCTCGGCAGGTCGTGCCCGAGCTGGACGATGAGCTCGGCGAGGTCGGTCTCCCACGCGGAGATCCCGCGGGCCTCGAGGGCCTCGTTGAGCTGGATCTCCTGGGTGGCCATCGACTTGACCTTGACGACCTCGTCGACGCCGTGGCCCTCGGCGATGTCGCCGACGATCCGGCAGGCCTCCTCGGCGTCGCGGGCCCAGTGCACGGTCACCCCGCGCTCGGTGAGCCGCTCCTCGAGCCGCACGAGCTGGGTGTCGAGGTCGTGCAGGGCGCGGTCCTTGAGGCTCGCGGCCCGCGTGCGCAGGCCCTCCCAGTCGTCGAGCTCGCCGATGACGTCGGCGCGCTTGTCACGGATGGTGTGGGTGGCCTTGTGCAGGTTGCGCCGCAGCTGGTCGTCGGCCAGCGCGTCGACGGCCGCCTCCGGGAAGGGCGGCATCCCGAGGAAGGTGGCGCTCATGCGGGCACCTCCTCGGTCGCGGCGAGCACCTCGGCGAGGTGCATCGTGCGCACTGGCGACCCCTGACGGGAGAGGATCCCGCCGATCTGCATGAGGCAGGAGGAGTCCCCGGCGACGAGCACCTCGGCGCCGGACTCGATGGCGTGGGCCGCCTTGTCCTGCCCCATGGCGGCGGAGACGTCGGCATTCTTCACGGCGAAGGTGCCGCCGAAGCCGCAGCACTCCCGCTCCTGCGGCAGCTCGCGCAGCTCGAGGCCGCGGACCGCCTCGAGGAGCCGTCGTGGCCGGTCCCCGACACCGAGCATCCGCAGCGAGTGGCAGGTCGGGTGGTAGGCGACCGAGTGCGGGAAGGACGCTCCGACGTCGGTGACCCCGAGGACGTCGACGAGGAACTCCGACAGCTCGTGGGCACGCGGTCCGTGGCGCTCCACCGCGGCGACGAGCTCCGCGTCGCCGGAGCGCCGCGCGATGATCTCGTGCTGGTGGCGGACGCTTCCGGCGCAGGAGCCCGAAGGGAGGACGACGGCGTCGTAGTCGGCGAAGGTGCTCGCGTAGGAGCGCACGACGGGCTCGGCCTCGTCGAAGTAGCCGGTGTTGATCATCGGCTGGCCGCAGCAGGTCTGCCCCGGTGGCACGTCGACCTCCACTCCCAACCTTTCCAGCAGTCGGACGGTGGCCTTCGCGACGTCCGGGAACATCGTGTCCCCGATGCACGTGGCCATGAGGGCGACTCTCATCTGACCTCCTCGACGGTGGTGACCTCCCCTGCAGGCTATGCCCGGATCCCGGTGGGTGAGGGGTGTCACACACCGGATACCGTGAGCGCATGGACAACACGCTGCAGAAGATCGGGGTGGTCGGGTGCGGCCTCATGGGTGCCGGCATCGCCGAGGTGTGCGCCCGAGCCGGCTCCGACGTCGTCGTCGTCGAGTCCGACCAGGAGCGGGCGGACGCCGGGCGCGGCCGCCTCGAGAAGTCGCTGCGACGCGCGCAGGAGCGCGGCCGCATCGAGTCGGCCGACGAGGTGCTGGGCCGGATCCGGGTCGTCACCGAGCTCACCGAGCTCGCCGACCGCGAGATGGTCGTCGAGGCGATCCTCGAGGACGAGGCGGCCAAGGTCGAGCTCTTCAAGCAGCTCGACGAGATCGTCTCCTCGCCCGAGGCGATCCTCGCGTCCAACACCAGCTCGATCCCGATCATGAAGCTCGCGACGGTCACCAAGCGCCCGGCCAACGTGCTCGGCGTCCACTTCTTCAACCCCGTGCCGGTCCTCAAGCTCGTCGAGCTCGTGCCCTCGCTCATGACCGCCGACGAGACGGTCGAGCGCGCCCGGGCCTACGTCGACGGTGACCTCGGCAAGCACGCCATCACCTGCCAGGACCGCGCCGGCTTCGTCGTCAACAGCCTGCTCATCCCCTTCATCCTCAGCGCGATCCGTATGTACGAGTCGGGCTTCGCCACCGCCGAGGACATCGACCAGGGCTTCGTGCTCGGTGCCGCGCACCCGCAGGGCCCGCTCGCCCTCGCCGACCTCATCGGTCTCGACACGACGATGGCCGTCGCCCAGTCGCTCTACGAGGAGTTCAAGGAGCCGCTCTACGCTCCCCCGCCGCTCCTGCAGCGCATGGTCGACGCCAACCTCCTCGGCCGCAAGGCCGGTCGCGGCTTCTACACCTACGAAGGCTGAGCCCCGCCCACACCGTCAGACCGACGAAGGGCCCGAGTCCGGATGGACTCGGGCCCTTCGTCGTGCGCCGGGCGGCGCCGGGGATCTCGCCCCGCGCGGGGGCGCGTAGTCAGCGCGCGGTGGGCAGACCCTTGAGCAGCTGCCGCGCCATGACGACCCGCTGGACCTGGTTGGTGCCCTCGTAGATCTGGGTGATCTTGGCGTCGCGCATCATCCGCTCGAGCGGGAAGTCGCGGGTGTAGCCCGCCCCGCCGAGCAGCTGGACGGCGTCGGTCGTGACCTTCATGGCGACGTCCGAGGCGAAGCACTTCGCCGCGGCACCGAAGAAGGACAGGTCGGCGTCGTGGCGCTCGGACTTCGCCGCCGCGACGTAGACCATCTGGCGGGCGGCCTCGAGCTCCATCGCCATGTCGGCGAGCATGAACTGGATGCCCTGGAAGTCGGCGATGTGCTTGCCGAACTGCTGGCGCTCCTTGACGTAGGCCAGCGCCTCGTCGAGCGCGCCCTGGGCGATGCCGACGGCCTGGGCGCCGATCGTCACGCGGGTGTGGTCGAGGGTGCGCAGGGCGATCTTCAGGCCCTCGCCCTCGGCGCCGACGATGCGGTCGCCGGGGATGCGGCAGTTGTCGAAGTGCAGCTCACGCGTCGGGCTGCCCTTGATGCCGAGCTTGCGCTCCTTCTCCGAGAAGCCGAAGCCCTCGTCGGACTTCTCGACGACGAAGGCCGAGATGTTGTTGCCGCGCGGGCCGTCGGGGTCGGTGACCGCGAGGACCGTGTAGAGCTCGGACTCGCCGGCATTGGTGATCCAGGCCTTCTGGCCGTTGAGGATCCAGTCGTCGCCGTCCTTGGTGGCCTTGCACTTCATGCCCGCGGTGTCGGAGCCGGCCTCACGCTCGGAGAGGCCGTAGCTGAAGCCCTCCCCCTTCGCCAGGCGCGGCATGTAGCGGGCGTTGATCTCCTCGGACCCGCCGAGGATCACCGGCATCGAGCCGAGCTTGTTGACCGCGGGGATGAGCGAGGACGACGCACAGACGCGGGCGACCTCCTCGATGATGATGCACACGGCGAGGGCGTCGGCACCGACGCCGCCGTGCTCCTCCGCCACGTGGGCGGCGTGGAAGTCGCTCGCGATGAGGGCCTCGTTGGCCTCCTTCGGGAAGCGGGACTCCTCGTCGACCTCGGCGGCGAAGGGCTTGATCTTCGCCTCCGCGACGGCCCTGACGGCCTCACGGATCGCCTCGTGGTCCTCGGAGGTACGGAACATGTCGAAGTCGGGATTCGCGCTCACGGCCGTGATGCTACCGGCCGCCCCAACGGCCTTGCACAGGTGTTCAACGACAAGACCCACGACGACGTCTGTCGCCTACCCACAACACGCCGACGCCAGTCATGATCAGGCGCAGGTCGAAGGGGGATGGCTGCGCACATCAAGCCGAAGTCGGTCACGCCACCGTGAGGCATGTACGCAACGCAGGACTTCGGCGGGCGCAGCCGTCCCCCTTCGACCGGAGCAACCGGAGCGAAGGGGGGACGGCGAAACGGCTCAGCTGTCGGTGCCGAAGAGGTCGCGGGTGTAGACCTTGTCGGCGACGTCCTCGAGGTCCGCGGTGCGGCGGTTGGCGATGATGACGTCGGAGACGGACTTGAAGTCCTCGAGGTCGCGGTAGACCTTCGACCCGAAGAACTCGTCCTCCTGCAGGGCGGGCTCGAAGATGACGACCTGCACGCCCTTGCCCTTGAGGCGCTTCATGATCCCCTGGATCGAGGAGGCGCGGAAGTTGTCCGAGCCGGACTTCATGATCAGGCGGTGGACGCCGACGACCTTGGGCTGGCGACGCAGGATGTCCTCGGCGACGAAGTCCTTGCGGGTGCGGTTGGAGTCGACGACCGCCTGCATGAGGTTCTGCGGGACGTCCTGGTAGTTGGCCAGCAGCTGCTTGGTGTCCTTGGGCAGGCAGTAGCCGCCGTAGCCGAAGGACGGGTTGTTGTAGTGCGTGCCGATGCGCGGGTCGTGGCCGACGCCGTCGATGATCTGGCGGGTGTTGAGCCCGTGCGTCGCGGCGAAGGTGTCGAGCTCGTTGAAGTAGGCGACGCGCATCGCGAGGTAGGTGTTGGCGAAGAGCTTGATCGCCTCGGCCTCGGTGGAGTCGGTGAGCAGCACCGGGGTGTCGGTGTCCTCGGCGCCCTCGACGAGCAGGTCGGCGAAGCGCTGCGCGCGGTCGCTCACCTCGCCGACGACGATGCGGCTGGGGTGGAGGTTGTCCTCCAGGGCCTTGCCCTCGCGCAGGAACTCGGGGCTGAAGATCAGGTTGTCGGTCCCGAGCTTCTCCCGCAGACCGGCGGTGAAGCCGACGGGGATCGTGGACTTGACGACCATGACGGCGTCGGGGTTGATCTCCATGACGTCGCGCACGACGCCCTCGACCGAGCTGGTGTTGAAGTAGTTGGTGTCCGGGTCGTAGTCCGTCGGCGTCGCGATGACGACGAAGTCGGCGCCCGCGTAGGCCTGCTCCTTGTCGAGGGTGAAGGTCAGGTCGAGCTCACGGTGGGCGAGGAAGTCGATGATCTTCTCGTCCTGGATCGGGCTGGTGCCGGCATTGAGCATCTCGACGCGGCGTGCGTCGATGTCGAAACCGACCACCTCGTTGTGCTGGGCCAGCAGGACGGCCATGGACAGGCCGACATAACCGGTCCCGACGACGGCGATCTTGGTAGTCACGTGATTCCTCACTGCGCTCGGGTCTGGGGTGTACTCCCGGGCGCATTATGTCCGACCGGCATGACATTCCGCGTCCCGGCGTGGCGTGGGCCGTTGATTCCCCCGGCGCGGGGGCGTTGGATGGGTCACATGAGCCTGACGCACAAGAACGACACGGAGATCATGCGGCGCCTCATCGCGGACCCGGGCACCTGGGTGGTCGTGGGCCTGAGCAGCAACACCGACCGCGATGCCTACCGCGTGGCCCGCTGGCTGAAGTACGAGATGCACAAGGCGATCATCCCCGTGCACCACTCGGCCGAGGCGGTCGACGGCGACCAGGGATATGCCTCGATCTCCGACATCCCCGACGGCGACGTCAAGGTCATCGACCTCTTCGTCAACAGCGGCGAGGTCGGCGCCCTCGTCGACGAGGCGATCGCCAACAAGGACCGCCTCCAGATCGACGCCATCTGGATGCAGCTCGGCGTCGAGGACCCGGCCGCGGCCGACCGCGCCAAGGAGGCCGGCCTGCAGGTCGTCATGAACACCTGCCCCAAGATCGAGTGGCGCCAGCTGCGCAACGAGGGCGCCGCGCGCTGACCGACCCGAGCGAAGGGGGTCAGGCCCGCTCGGAGGTCTCCGGCGCCGGCGCACGACCGGCGGCCACCCGCTGACGCAGGCGCTCCCCCTTCGCATGGGCCTGGGCCGACAGGTCCGCGGCGAAGTTCGCCAGGGCCGACCGCAGACGCTGCGCCTCCTCGCCCTCGCCGGCGGCGAGGATGCGCACGGCCATCAGCCCCGCGTTGCGGGCTCCCCCGACGGCCATCGTCGCCACGGGGATGCCGGCCGGCATCTGCACGATCGACAGCAGCGAGTCCATGCCGTCGAGGTGCTTGAGGGGCACGGGCACGCCGACGACCGGCAGGGTCGTCACCGACGCGAGCATGCCGGGCAGGTGCGCGGCGCCGCCGGCGCCGGCGATGATCACCCGCAGGCCCCTCCCTTCGGCCTGCTGCCCGTACTCGACCATCTCGGTGGGCATGCGGTGCGCGGAGACGACATCGGCCTCGAAGGCGATGCCGAAGTCCTCGAGCACCTCGGCGGCCGCCTCCATCGTCGGCCAGTCGCTGTCGCTGCCCATGACGAGACCGACGCGCGGGCTGCTGCTGTCACTGGTCATTCGGTGATCACTCCCTGGATGTAGTCCGCCGCGTGACGGGCCCGCTCGCGCAGGTCCGCCAGGTCGGTGCCGCTGACGTTGACGTGGCCGATCTTGCGGCCGGGGCGCACGGCCTTGCCGTAGAGGTGCACCTTGAGCTCCGGGTCGCGGGCCATGAGGTGCCGGTAGGTCGGGTAGAGGTCGGTGGGCTCGCCGCCGAGGACATTGCCCATGACGGTCCACGGCTCGCGGGCACGCGGCGAGCCGAGCGGAAGGTCGAGCACGGCCCGCAGGTGCTGCTCGAACTGCCCGGTCACCGCCCCGTCCATGCTCCAGTGGCCGGAGTTGTGCGGACGCATCGCGAGCTCGTTGACGACGACCGAGCCGTCGGCGAGCTCGAAGAGCTCGACGGCCATGACCCCGGTGACGCCCAGGGCCGCGGCGATGTCGAGCCCGACGAGGGTGGCCGCCTCGGCGGCCTCGGCCGGCAGGTCCGGCGCCGGGGCGATGACCTCGGTGCAGATCCCGTCGGTCTGCACGGTCTCGACGACGGGCCAGGCGGCGGCCTGACCGGAGGGGCTGCGGGCGAGGAGCACCGCGAGCTCACGGACGAAGGGGACGGCCTCCTCGAGCAGCAGCTGCTCGCCGCGCTCGGCCGCAGCGGCGAGCCAGTCGCGCACGTCGTCGATGCCGTCGGCGACGAGCACGCCCTTGCCGTCGTAGCCGCCGCGGGGGGTCTTGACGACGACCGGCCAGCCGACCTCCTCCGCGAAGGCGAGGACCTCCCCTTCGCTCTCCGCCGGGGCCCACCGCGGGCAGGGGACGCCGGCGTCGGTGAGAGCCCGCCGCATGACGAGCTTGTCCTGCGCGTGCACGAGGGCCTCGGGGGTCGGGTGGACGGCGACGCCGTCGGCGACGAGGGACTGCAGCACCGGCGCGGGCACGTGCTCGTGGTCGAAGGTGACCACGTCGCAGTGGCGGGCGAAGTCGCGGACCGTCTCGACGTCGGTGTGGTCCCCGACCGGGGCGAAGGGGGTGACGAGCGCCGCCGAGGCATCGCTCGCCTCGGCGAGGACCGCCAGCGTCACGCCGAGCTCGGCCGCGGGGCCGGCGCACATCCGCGCCAGCTGACCACCACCGATCACACCGACGACTGGGAAACCTCCGGGGGCACGTGGGGGGATCGACACGTGCCGAGGATACGGTGCCACCAAGTGTCACCGTCGCGGATTACCCTGCACGAGATGCCCGACTCCACCCAGGCGGCCCCCGACACCGCGGACGACGTGACCCCGGCACGCCGCCGCGGCGGCCTCGGGCGCCTCGTCGACACGATCTGGCACGAGGTCGCGAAGTTCGGCCTCGTCGGCGCGATCTCCTTCGTCATCGACCTCGGTGGGATGAACCTGCTGACCCACACCGTCCTCGAGGGCAAGCCGACGACGGCCCGCCTCCTCAGCGGCGTCGCGGCGACCCTCTTCGCGTGGTTCGGCAACCGCAGCTGGACCTTCGCGCACCGGCGCTCCCGCCCGGTCCACCACGAGGTGACGCTCTTCTTCGTCGTCAACGGCCTGGCCCTGGTCATCTCGACGGCCTGCCTCGTCATCTCGCACTACGTCCTGGGCTTCGAGACCCGGCTCGCGGACAACATCGCGACGGTCATCGGCATCGGCCTGGGCACGCTCTTCCGCTTCTGGACCTACCGGCGCTTCGTCTTCGCCAACGAACCGATGGACGTCGACACCTCACCCCTCGAGAGCGACGACTCCCCCACCTGACAACTCTGCAAGACCCTAGGGTCTTGCAGAGTTCACCGGGTCCAACTCCGCAAGACCCTAGGGTTTTGCGGAGTCTTACGGCTTCGGGCCTGTCAGCGGCTGCCGGGGCCGGAGAGGAAGACGCAGAAGACCGCCGGCTGGGCCTGGACGAGCTCGAGACGGCCACCGTTGCGCTCGGCGAGCTGGCGCGCGAGGCCGAGCCCGAGGCCCGAGCCGTGCGAGGTCACCGAGCGCTCGAAGATGTGCGGCGCGATCGCTGCAGGGATCCCCTCTCCCTCGTCGCTCACCTCGATGACCACCGAGGTCCCCGAGCTGCGGATCTCGATCTCGACCCGACCGGCGCCGTGGGCCAGCGCATTTTCGATCAGGGTCTGCAGGATCTGCGACAGGTCGACCGGCGAGGCGCGCACGGCGAGCCCGGGCGGACCGTCGACACGCATGGCGCGACGAGCGGCGGTGAAGGCCGGCTGGTACTCGCGCTGAAGGCCGGCGAGAACGGAGTCGAGGGAGATCTCGGGCAGCTGGGCCTCCTCCCCCTTCGACCTCGTGCGCATCGTGTCGACGACGCCGGTGAGGCGCTCGACCTGGGTGACGGCAACAGCCGCCTCGTCGCGGATCGCGGCGAGGTCGTCGGTCTGGCCGATCTCCTCCAGCCGCATGAGCAGTGCCGTCAGCGGCGTGCGCAGCTGGTGCGAGGCGTCGGCGGCGAAGTCGCGGTCGAGGGCCCGCTGCCGCGCCAGCTCGCCGGCGAGCCGGGCGAGGTCGCCGGTGACCTGGTCGATGTCGCGCAGCCCGACGACCGAGCGCGGCAGCGCTCCGTCACCGTCGCGGATCGCCGCCACCTGGCGCTCGATGAAGGCCATGCCCTCCGCCCGGCGCCGCTCGAGGACCCGCAGGACGAGGAAGGCGCCGCCACCGACGGTGACGACCCCGACGAAGGGGGCGACGACCGTCCAGCCGACGAGGTCGAGACCGAGGACGTGCTCGCCCCCGTCACCGGAGACCAGCGCCACGCTCCCGAGCACGAGAGCCGTGACGACAGCGACCCCGATGACCGCCGCGAGGAGGAGCCGACGGGCCTGACCCGCGAAGGTCACGAGTCGAAGCGGAAGCCGACGCCACGCACCGTCGCGATGTGGCGCGGGTCGGCGACGTCGTCACCGAGCTTCCGGCGCAGGACAGAGATGTGCATGTCGAGCGCCTTCGTCGAGCCGTACCACTCGGTCTCCCAGACCTCACCCATGAGCTGCTCACGGGTGACGACCCGGCCGGCCTCCCGGACGAGGACGCTGAGGACCGCGAACTCCTTGGCCGTCAGGGCCAGCTCCTCGCCGTGGAACCACACGCGTCGGCTGTCGACGTCGATGCGCAGCGGACCGGTCGGCTCGACGGTGTCGTCGGAGCGACGACGCAGCAGCGCACGCACCCGCGCCATGAGCTCGGCGAGGCGGAAGGGCTTCGTGACGTAGTCGTCGGCGCCGGCGTCCAGACCCACGACGGTGTCGACCTCGTCGGCCCGCGCGGTGAGGATGAGCACCGGCACGTCGGAGCCGGTGGCGCGCATCCGACGGCACACCTCGAGGCCGTCGAGCGTGGGCAGCCCGAGGTCGAGGACCAGCAGGTCGGGCGGGGTGCCGATCGCCGCATCGAGCGCATCGCGCCCGTCCTCGTGGACCGTCACCTCGTAGCCCTCGCGGACGAGGGCCCGGGCCAAGGGGTCGGAGATGGCAGCGTCGTCCTCGGCCAGCAGCACTCGTGTCATGGGTCGGATCATAGGAACTGCAGCTCAGACGTGCGCGGTGACATGCGCAGGGCCGCGCACACCGGTGACCCGCACGAGCCGGCTGGGGGCGACCTCGCCGATGCCACGCAGCGAGCGCGGGCGGGTCGGCAGGGTCGAAAATCCGCTGAGCGGCTCCAGCAGGCGGGCCAGCGCGTCGTCGACGAAGACACCACCGGGCGGCGCGACCGCGGTGAGCCGGCTGGCGCGGTTGACCGTCGTTCCGAAGACGTCGCCCAGACGCCGCACGACCGGCCCGTGGGCCATGCCGACGCGCGCCGACGGGAGCAGGTCGTCCTCGCTCATCGCCTCGACGAGGTCGAGCGAGATGGCCGCGGCGGGCGCGACCTCGAAGGTCTGGAAGAGCACCTCGTCGCCCACGGTCTTGACGACGCGGCCACCGTGGGCGGTGACGACGTCGGTGCACAGGTCCTCGAAGCGCTGGACCATGCGGGCGAGGTCGCGCTCGGTGAGTCGACGCACGACGGACGTGAAGTTGACCAGGTCGGCGAAGCCGATGACCGAGGCACGGCTGCCGTCCTCCTCGACGGTCAGCAGGCGCTGGATCGTCGCCGTGAGCTGGCGGCGCCACACGTAGACGACGAGCGGCTCGAGCTCGTCGGACAGGTCGGCGAGCCAGGTGGCGGCGGCCTCGGCATCGCGGGTCGACGCGGCGGCCGCACCGAGCGGGGTCGCGTCGTCCTCGGCCCCCGACGGGGCCTGGCCGGAGTCGTCACCGGTCGACTCGCCGTCACCCTGCCGCTGGCGGGCGATCTCCTCGCTGACCAGCTGCCCCTGCCAGGCGGCGAGCCGGTCCATCGTGCGTGCGATCGCCCGGGTCATCGCGAGCGCGAACTCCTCGGGGATGTCGTCCTCGCGGACCATCGTCGCCACCCGCGTGAGCGCCTCGAGGTCGGCCTCGGTGAACATCGTGTCGCCCTCCTGGACGACCGGGAACCCCATGGCGTGCCAGAACTTGCGAGCCGAGCGTATCGAGACGCCCGCCTCGCGGGAGACCTCGCGTCGCCCCATGCTCGCGGGCCGACCGAGCATCGCCCGCTCGAAGGCCTCGAGCGCCGGGTCGTGCCCGGGGTCGTGTCCGTCGGCGTGCGCCGCCGCCGCGGCGGTGGGGTCGTCAGTGGGATCGCTCGACACTGCCACCTCCACGCTCCGGGGGACGCGTGACCGGCCCCCGGTCACGGACGAGGCGACGTGCCCGCGGGGCGGATGTGCTGCACGTCACCTGCCGCCACCGTATCCGAGCGCCCGTCGGCGCTGACGACCAGCCTCCCGTCGTCGTCGACACCGGTGGCCGTCGCGGTGACCACGGAGCCGTCGGGCCGGTGGACGTCGACGAGGCGACCGATGGTGCCGCAGGCCTCGCGATAGGCGAGGTGGACCCCCTTCGCCCGCTCGTCGCCTGTCGCGAGGTCGGCATGCAGCCCGCGGAGCCCGCGGAGGACGGAGGCGGCGAGGTCGGTGCGGTCGACCTGTGCACCGACGAGGCGAAGGGAGGTCGCCGTCGCCACGGGCAGCTGGTCGCGCTCGTGGTGCACGTTGATCCCGATGCCGACGACCACGCCGGTGCCGGACGGGAGCATCTGGCACAGGACGCCGCAGACCTTGCGGTCACCGTCGGCGGGCACGAGGACGTCGTTGGGCCACTTGAGCTCGGCGGCCACGCCGACCTCGGTCAGCGCGGAACGCACGGCGAGCCCGGCGGCCAGGGGCAGCCAGCCGGGTGCAGGGACGGTCGGGACGAGCACCGACATCGCCAGCCCGGCACCGGGGACCTCCTGCCAGGCGCGACCGAGACGTCCGCGGCCGGCCGTCTGCAGGTCGGCGAGCACCGGGGACCACGGCACCGCGCGCTCGAGGACGTCGGCATTGGTCGATCCGGTGACCTCGCGGTGCACGACCGCACCCCACCCCTGTGAGGTGGGTAACGCCGTGGTCAGACGCTGGACGTCGATCGGAGGGAGCATGCGCGCAAGGCTAGGCTGCGCGTCATGTCCCAGAGCACCGAGACCACTGACGCTCAGGCGATCGGTGGCACCGACGTCCCCGACGGCATCGACATCCACACGACGGCCGGCAAGCTCGCCGACCTGAAGCGTCGGGTGGCCGAGGTCGCGCATGCCGGATCCGAGCGTGCCATCGAGAAGCAGCACGCCCGCGGCAAGAAGACCGCCCGAGAGCGGATCGCGCTCCTCCTCGACGAGGACAGCTTCGTCGAGATGGACAAGTACGCGCGCCACCGCTCGACCGCCTTCGGCCAGGAGGCCAACCGCCCCTACGGCGACGGCGTCGTCACCGGCTACGGCACGGTCGACGGTCGTCAGGTCGCGGTCTTCGCGCAGGACTTCACGGTCTTCGGCGGGTCCCTCGGTGAGGTCTTCGGCGAGAAGATCACCAAGGTCATGGACTTCGCGATGAAGATCGGCTGCCCCGTCGTCGGGCTCAACGACTCCGGCGGCGCGCGCATCCAGGAGGGTGTCGTCTCCCTCGGTCTCTACGGCGAGATCTTCAAGCGCAACGTGCACGCCTCAGGCGTCATCCCGCAGATCTCGCTCATCATGGGCCCCTGCGCCGGCGGCGCCGTCTACTCCCCCGCCGTCACCGACTTCACCGTCATGGTCGACCAGACCTCGCACATGTTCATCACCGGCCCCGACGTCATCAAGACCGTCACCGGTGAGGACGTGGAGTTCGAGGACCTCGGCGGCGCCCGCTCGCACAACACCAAGTCGGGTGTCGCGCACTACATGGGCACCGACGAGGAGGACGCCATCGACTACGTCAAGGCGCTCCTGTCGTACCTGCCGAGCAACAACCTCGAGACGGCGCCCGTCTTCGGCGGCGAGCTCGACCTCGCGGTCAACGACACCGACCTGGCGCTCGACACGATCATCCCCGACTCGGCGAACATGCCCTACGACATGAAGGCCGTCATCGAGACCGTCGTCGACGACGGCGAGTTCCTCGAGGTGCACCCGCTCTTCGCGCCGAACATCATCTGCGGCTTCGCCCGCGTCGAGGGCCAGTCGGTCGGCATCGTCGCCAACAACCCGATGCAGTTCGCCGGCACCCTCGACATCGACGCCTCGGAGAAGGCCGCCCGCTTCGTGCGCACCTGCGACGCCTTCAACGTCCCGGTCCTCACCTTCGTCGACGTCCCCGGCTTCCTCCCCGGCACCGACCAGGAGTGGAACGGCATCATCCGCCGCGGCGCGAAGCTCATCTACGCCTACGCCGAGGCGACCGTCCCGCTCGTCACGGTCATCACCCGCAAGGCCTACGGGGGCGCCTACGACGTCATGGGCTCCAAGCACCTCGGCGCCGACATCAACCTCGCGTGGCCGACCGCCCAGATCGCCGTCATGGGCGCGCAGGGCGCGGTCAACATCCTCTACCGCAAGCAGATCGCCGCGGCCGAGTCCGAGGGCCGCGACGTCGAGGCGGCCCGGCAGGAGTTCATCACCGCCTACGAGGACGCCCTCGCCAACCCCTACGTCGCCGCCGAGCGTGGCTACATCGACACCGTCATCACGCCGAGCAACACGCGGATGAACATCTCCAAGGCGCTGCGGGCCCTGCGCACCAAGCGGGAGACCCTGCCGCCCAAGAAGCACGGGAACATTCCGCTGTGATGGCTTCGCAGGAGCAGTCGTCCGAGCAGGGCGAGCAGCCCGAGGCTGCGGCGCCCGCGGGCCCGCGCATCGAGGTCCTCGGCGACGCCTCGCCGGAGCAGGTCGCGGCGCTCGTCGCGGTCCTGTCCGGGCTGGGTGGCGGCGAGGAGGAGGCCCCGGCGGGTCCCCCTTCGCGCTGGTCCTCGCCCGAGCGGCTGGTCCGCCCGGCGGTGCACCCCTCGCGAGGCGGCTGGGCGGCCTCCGCCCTCCCCCGCTGACCTGACACCCGATTCACCCGGCCCGCTGCTGCCCAGGGGCCGCGCATTCGAAGAAGGAACGCCCGCTCGAGCGGGCGTTCCTTCTTCGATTCAGGCACTCCTGCGCGACCGCTCCCTGAGCATCCGGTAGGCCTCGACCACCTGGTCGAGGAACTCCTCGCGGACGACGCGCAGCCCGATCAGACTCATCCGCAGGACGAGGTGGTCATCCATGACCAGCGAGTTCTGCCGCAGATGGTCGTGCGCCACCTCCAGGCCCTCGGTGTGGGCCGCGCCGTCGATCTCGAGCGCCAACCCCACGTCGTCCCAGCACACGTCGAGGTACCTGGTGCGGCCCCCGACCGCACGCACGGACTGCCGGCTGGGCATCGGCAGACCCCGAGCGCGCAGCCACGGCCCGATGTCGAGCTCCCCCAGGGAGTGGGCGCCGTCGGCGATGTCGGCGACGAGGTCGCGGATGACCGCGCACCGGCGCCTGCCCCGGTAGAGCTCCGCGGCGGCGACGAGGTGGCCACCCGTGATGATGCGCTGCTGCACGGGCATCACGAGGAAGAGAGCCGCCTGCCGGTCCGAGGCAGCCCAGCTCGCAGCGCGAACGGCCGCCAGGGCCGGTGGCGTCCGAGGGACACCGGCGCTCACCCCTTCGCCCTCGACCCGTCGGGACACCTTGTGCTGGACGACGCCCGCGATCTGCCGCGTCTGGCACAGGTGGTGCAACGAGACGTGGACGGCCTCATCGGTCAGTCCCCGCACCCCGGCAAGCTGCAAGCTGGTGACCCCGTCGACGAGTGCATCTCCTCCGCTCTCGTGCACGGCCGACCACGCTCGCGCCGTCGTGGAGAGCTCGCCCGTGTGCACGGCCACCGATTGCCGCCCGTGCAGGCGCCACCGCCCGGCGGACACCTCACGCGCCACGCGGTTGCGGTCGATCCCGAGCTCTCGCAGCTGCGCACGCGCGAGCAGCCCGTCGCTGGCGAGGGCAGCATCGCAGGCGGCCGCCCGCAGCGCGGCCGCGGTCTCCGTCCGGCTCGCTGGCTTGTCTCCCACAGCCGCCACGATGGCGCCCCGGCACGCACCGAGTCCTCCACGGGGACCAACATGTGGATGTCGCCCAGCCCTCGATCCGGGCTGTGGATCCCCCTTCGAAGAAGGAACGCTCGCTCGAGCGAGCGTTCCTTCTTCGACCCGGAGGCGAGGTCGGGCCGGGACGGCGACCGCCCGAGACGTAGGCTCCACGGGTGCCCCTCCCCCGCGTCCTGAGCGTCAACGTCGGCCGACCCATGCTCCAGCGCGTGCCGAAGGGGAGGCCCACCGGCATCGGCAAGCAGCCCGTCGACGTCATCACCGTCGCCGACCCCGGGCCCAAGCGCGTCGAGGACGGCGCAGGAGTCTCCGGCGTCGAGGGCGACCACATCGGCGACGGACGCCACCACGGCGGGAGCGACCAGGCGGTCTACGCCTTCGCCCGCGAGGAGCTCGATGCCTGGGCGGCAGCCCTGGGACGAGAGCTGCCCGATGGCATGTTCGGGGAGAACCTCACGACGAGCGGCCTCGACGTCGACGCGAGCGAGATCGGCGACGTGTGGCACGTCGGGAGCGCCGTGCTCGAGGTGCGCGGGCCCCGCGTGCCCTGCGCGACCTTCGCCGAGCGGATGGGCGAGCGGGGCTGGGTCAAGCGCTTCGCCGCGCACGGCCGCAGCGGCGCCTACCTTCAGGTCGTGCAATCCGGCGAGATCCGACCGGGCGACCAGATCACCGTGACCCCGTCGGGCTCGGGCCTCGACGTGCCGACCCTGCTGCGCGCCTTCCTCGGTGACCGGGACGCCACCCGGCTCGCCATCGACTCCGGCACCCTCGCCGAGCACCGCCGCGAGGAGCTGCTCGGCCGGCTCTGACCCCGGACCCTCAGAAGAGCGACAGCGGCTCGTCCGGCGCCTCGGTGGTGGTGGGCTCGGCCGAGGGAGCCGGCGTCGCAGGACCCGACCCGGCGCCCGGGATGCCGGGGCCGGGCTCGGGGGCAGCCCCCTTCGACCAGGCAGCGGCGGCGCTCGTGGCCAGCCGGTCGGCGTGCTCGTTGAGCTCGTGGCCGGCGTGCCCCTTGACCCACTCGAAGCTCACCCGCCGGCCCTGCATCGCCGCGTCGAGCGCCTGCATGATCTCGACGTTGAGGACCGGCTTGCCGTCCTTCTTGCGCCAGCCCTTGCGCTTCCAGCCGGGCATCCACTGGGTGATCGAGTTGATGACGTACTTGCTGTCGCAGATGACGTGCAGCTCCTCGTCGAGGTGCGCCGTCTGCTGCAGCAGGTCGAGGACGGCGGTCAGCTCGCCCATGTTGTTGGTGCCGTGCGGCCAGCCTCCGCGCGCCCATCGGTCCTCGTCGATGTACCAGCCCCAGCCGGCCGGGCCGGGGTTGCCGAGGGCGGAGCCGTCAACGGCGGCGGTGATCGTCATGCAGGCACTCCAGGAGGACGAAGGGGGGTCACGGGCGGCCCCGAGTATCGCACCGGGGTCGTCAGTCGGCGGCAGACACCCGGGCGAGCACCTCGCCGTGCACGACGACGAACCACCCGTCGGGCGAGTGCGTCCACGCCCGCCACCCCTCGACGACGTCGGCGATGCCCGCTGCGTCGGACAGGCCCTGGCGCAGGACCTCGTCGTGGAACCCGGACTCGACCGCCCGGCGCTGCCACTGCCCGCCCCACCACTCACGCGCCTCGTCGTCGGCGTAGCACCACACCGAGGCCGTCGCCGTGACGTCGGTGAGGCCGGCGGCGTGCGCCCACCCGAGCAGGTGGCGGCCGGCGTCGGGCTCGGCCCCGGTGCCCCGCGCTGCCGCCCGGTAGAGCTCGAGCCAGCGGGTGAGCCCCGGGTGCGCCGGCGCCCAGGTCATCGCCTCGTAGTCCGCATCGCGCGCGGCGACGAGACCACCCGGACGGGTCACCCGCGCCATCTCGCGCAGCAGCCCCACGGGGTCGACCACGTGCTGGAGCACCTGATGGGCGTGCACGACGTCGAAGGAGTCGTCCGCCCAGGGCAGCGCCATCGCGTCCGCCACCTCGAAGCTCGTGCGCTCGTCCCCGGCCTCGCGGGCGGCGGCCCGGGCAGTCTCGACGACCTCGGCCGACGCGTCGACGCCGACCGCCTCACCCGGCGCGACCCGCTGCGCGAGGTCGAGGGTGATCGAGCCGGGGCCGCACCCGACGTCGAGGACCCGCTGGCCCGGCCGCAGGTGCGGCAGGAGGTAGCCGGCGGAGGTCTCGGCGGTGCGGGCCGCGTGCGAGGACACGACCGGAGCGGCATGGCCGTGGAGGTAGCGGGTCATCCAGCGATCGTGGCACCGGTCCGGCGACGGCCCGAGGCGCCGTCGCATCCCGAGACGCCCTCCGGAGGACGACAATGCCTTCGTGGACCTCGCCCTCACCCTCCTCGCCGTCGCCGTCGCCTCCCTGCTGGTCCACGGGTTGGCCTCGCGGCTCGGCGCGCTCTCCCCGCTGCTGCTCCTCGCCGCCGGCGCGGCGGCCTCCTTCGTCCCGTGGGTCCCCGAGGTCACCCTCTCGTCCGAGGTCGTCCTCATCGGGCTGCTGCCCCCGCTGCTCTACGCGACGGCGATCTCGACCTCGCTCGTCGACCTCAAGGCGCAGCGGGTGGCGATCGCGGGCCTGTCGGTGGGGCTCGTGCTCTTCACGGCGCTCGGCGTCGCGGTTGTCGCGAGCGCGCTGCTGCCGATCTCCTTCGCCCTGGCCTTCGCGCTCGGCGCGATCGTCGCCCCGCCCGACGCGGTCGCCGCGACGGCGGTCGCCCGGGCGATCGGGCTGCCGCGCCGGGCCGTCACCCTCCTCGAGGGCGAGTCCCTCCTCAACGACGCGACCGCCCTCGTCTCGCTGCGCACCGCGCTGACCGCCGCCGGCCTGGCCGCGGGCCACGGCAGCCATGGCGCCTTCGAGGTCACGGTGACCTCGGTGGGCATCGACTTCGTGCGCGCCGCCGTCGGCGGCGTGCTCATCGGCATGGTCGCCTACAAGGTCCTCGCCGTCGTGCGCAAGCACGTCAACGCACCGGTGGCCGACACGACGCTGAGCTTCATCGCCCCCTTCGCCGCCTACCTGCCCGCCGAGCTGCTGCACTCCTCCGGGGTCCTGTCGGTCGTCACGACCGGCCTGCTGCTCGGCCACCGCGCCCCGGTCCTGCAGAATGCCCGCTCCCGCCTCGCCGAGCGGTGGAACTGGGCGAGCGTGCAGTTCATCCTCGAAAATGCCGTCTTCCTCGTCATCGGCCTCCAGCTGAGCTCGCTCGTCACCGACGTGCAGGACTCGCAGCTCGGCCTCGGCCGGACCCTCCTCGTGGGCCTGGCGATCCTCGTCACCGTGCTGGTGCTGCGACCCCTGTGGGTCTTTCCCTTCCGCTGGCTGCGCGCCATGGCCTCCCGCCGGGAGCGCGACCGGCTCGCCCCGGCCGGCGAGGGCGCGGTCGTCAGCTGGGCCGGCATGCGAGGGGTCGTCACCCTGGCCGCCGCCCTGCTCCTGCCCCCGGACACCCCGCACCGACCGACCCTCGTGCTCATCGCCATGGTCGTCACCATCGGCACGCTGCTCATCCAGGGCACGACCCTGCCCGCCCTCGCCCGGGCCCTCGGCGTCAGCGGCCCCGACCCGCGCGAGGACGCGCTGCAGGAGGCCACGGTGACCCAGGCCGCCGTCGGCGCCGGGCTGCGTCGTCTCGACGAGCTGCCCGACGTCGACCGGGACGTCGCCGACCGCCTGCGCGAGCAGGCCCGCATGCGGGTCAACCGGGTGTGGGAACGCCTCGGCCACGGCGACGCGGAGTCGCCGAGCGACACCTATCGGCGGCTGCGGCTGCCGATGCTCCAGGCCGAGCGCGCCGAGCTGCTGCGCATCCGCGACGAGGGGCTCGTCGACCACGAGGTGCTCACGACGGTCCTGGCCGCCCTCGACGTCGAGGAGTCCACCCTCGAGTCGATCGGCGCCCGGGCCGAGGCGCTGCGCGGCACGCAGCTCGTCGCGCCCCCGAGCGTCACCGGCGAGTGCACCCACCAGCAGCAGCTGCCCGAGTGCGTCGTCCCCCGCGAGCCCGAGGGATGCGAGGAGTGCCTGCTCGAGGGCACGACCTGGCTGCACCTGCGGGTGTGCCTGACCTGCGGCCACGTCGGCTGCTGCGACTCCTCGCACGGGCACGCGACGACGCACTTCGAGCGCACCGGACACCCCGTCATGCGCTCCCTCGAGCCGGGCGAGGCGTGGCGCTGGTGCTTCGTCGACGAGACCCTCGTGCAGTGAGCCCACCCCCGGCCGAAGGGAGGTAGCGTCCCGGTGTGACCGCCGAGACCCACCGCCCGCAGACCGACGTCGACCGCATCGCCGAGGCCCACCTCGACGCGGAGGTGGCCCTCTCCCCCATCTCCGCGACCCACCTCGGGCTGCCGGGCCACGACGCCGACCTCGACGACCTGTCCCCCGACGGCCATGCCGCGCACTCGCGCCTGCGCCGCCAGACCCTCGCCGCCCTCGCCGACGCCACACCCGTCGACGACGTCGACCGGGTGACCGTCGAGGCGATGCAAGAGCGCCTCGGCCTCGCCGAGGAGATCCACGAGGCCGGCCTCGACCTCGGTGAGCTCAACGTCATCGCCTCGCCGCTGCAGGGCGTGCGCGACGTCTTCGACATCATGCCGACGGCGACGACCGACGACTGGGCGACCTTCGCCAGCCGGATGGCCAAGGTGCCCGCCGCCCTCGGGCAGTGGGTGCAGTCGCTCACCGTCGCCGCCGACCGGGGGCAGGTCTCCCCCCTTCGTCAGTACGACCGGTGCATCGAGCAGTGCGCCGACCTCACCGCACCCGACGGCTACTTCGCCGGGGTGCTCGCCGGCGCGAGCGTCGACGGCGCTCCCCTGCCCGAGGCCCTCGCCACCGACCTGCGCCGCTCCGTCGAGGCCGCCGCCGGCGCCTACCGCGACCTGGCCACGCAGCTGACGCCCCTGCGGGAGCGGGCGCCCGAGGCCGACGCGTGCGGACGCGAGCACTACCAGCTGTACTCGCGCTCCTTCCTCGGCGCGACGATCGACCTCGAGGAGACCTATGCGTGGGGGCAGGAGGAGCTCGCCCGGATCACCGCCGAGATGGCCGCCGTCGCCGAGCAGGTGCGACCCGGCGCCACCGTCCGCGAGGCGGTCGAGGCCCTCGACGCCGACCCGCGCTACCAGCTGCACGGCACCGACGCGCTGCGCGAGTGGATGCAGGGCAAGGCCGACGAGGCCATCGAGCTGCTCGACGGCCACCTCGACATCCCCGAGCCGGTGCGCACCATCGAGTGCCGCATCGCGCCGACCGAGACCGGCGGCATCTACTACACCGGGCCGAGCGACGACTTCTCCCGGCCCGGGCGCATGTGGTGGTCGGTGCCCAAGGGGGTCACCGACTTCGGCACCTGGCGCGAGCTGACGACCGTCTACCACGAGGGCGTCCCCGGCCACCACCTCCAGATCGGCCAGACCGTCCACCGCAAGGAGCTGCTCAACCGGTGGCGCCGCCTCGCGTCGTGGACCTCCGGGCACGGCGAGGGCTGGGCGCTCTACGCGGAGTGGCTCATGGCCGAGCTCGGGCACATGGACGACCCGGGCAACCGCATGGGTCTGCTCGACGGGCAGTCGCTGCGCGCCGCCCGCGTCGTCCTCGACGTCGGCGTCCACTGCGGCTTCGAGGCGCCCGCCGAGGTCGGTGGTGGCGCGTGGACCTACGACAAGGCCTGGGAATTCCTCTCGGCGCACGCCAACATGGACGAGGGCTTCCTGCGCTTCGAGCTCGACCGCTACCTCGGGTGGCCCGGCCAGGCGCCGAGCTACAAGATCGGCGAGCGGCTGTGGCTGCAGCTGCGGGAGGAGACCGCCCGGCGCGAGGGCGCCGACTTCGACCTGCGCGCCTTCCACCGCCGCGCCCTCGACATCGGCGGCGTCGGCCTCGACACCCTGCGCGCTGCCGTCCTGCGCTGAGCACGGCTACCCATCCACGAGCCCGCGCGGTGGGCCTACCATGCTTCGCGTGAAGCACATCAGGGGGACCGTGTCCGTCGTCGCCGCCGCGGCGCTGCTCACCGCCTGCTCGTCGGGACCCGACGAGCGCGAGGCGTCCAGCACCGTGACGGTGACCTACTCCAGCTCGACGAGCAATGCACCGACGACCCAGACGGTGACCAGCTCGCCCTCCCCCGGCGGGGGCCGGGGCACCTCGCCCGACGCCGCGAGCACGAACGGCCCGCCCGGCAACTCATCGGGCACCAGCACCGGCGGGCCCGACGCATCACCCGGCGGGCCGACGAGCACCGACGCCCCGTCGTCCCCGCCCAAGGACATCGGCGCCTACGCCGACACCTTCGTGCGGGCGTGGGGGCGAGGTGACCGGGCCGTCGCCTCGACCTACGGCACCCCCACCGCCGTGAGCTCGCTCTTCGGTCAGCGCTCCTCGGGCGGGGGCGGCTGGCAGCGTCGGGGCATGTCCGGTGACGGCGGCTCGATGGTCGTCACCTACGGCGACGGCTCCGACGTGCTCACCGTGCGGATCGACGCGGGCACCGCCGCCTCCGGCGGCGAGCACGCCGTCACCAGCGCCTCCCTCGACGTGACCGACGGTGGCGAGAACGGCGACGACACCTCCGGCGCCGGGCTGCCGACGTCGACCACCGCCTACGCCGATGCCTTCGTGCGCGCCTGGGGCAAGGGCGACTCGAGCGCGTGGACCTATGCCACCGATGGCGTCGAGTCCGGCTTCGGCGCAGCCCACCCCTCCGGCGGCCCCCGTTGGTCGCGGACCTCGAGCACCGCGACGAGCGCCACCTACACCGACCGCGAGGGCGGCACGCTCGTGCTCACCCTCGACCCGTCACGTGTCTCCTTCGGCGCCGAGGACGGCATCACCGGGGCCTCGCTCACCTGACGGCATGACGAAGGGGGTGGGACCGGTCGACCGGTCCCACCCCCTTCGCCGTGCGTGGCGCTGATCAGAGGCGCCAGCAGCTGCTCGCCTGGTTGAGACCGGCGAAGCGGGCCTCGAAGAAGAGCATCGACTTCTCCACGTGCGGGAGGAAGCCACCGACGTGGGTGGGCGTCACGCCGGCGTTGAAGGAGACGCGGGTGCCCTTGTCGCACCAGTCGCTGGCCAGCTGCTTGCCGACCGCGTAGGGGATGACGTCGTCACCCAGCGAGTGGTTGATCTGCACCGGCGCGTTGGGCTTGCGCTTGCCGATCCGCTGCTCGGCGATCGCCGACTTGAAGGGCTCCTCGTCGAGCAGCTCCGAGAGCTTCTTGCCGCTCGTCGTGTACTTCGAGGAGTCGAGATTGGCGTAGGAGAAGAGGTCGAAGACGCAGGCGCTCTCCACCTTGCTCGCGAGCTCCAGACCCTGCGCGTTGAGGAAGGGCTTGGGGTCGACGTGCTCCGTCGTGGCCACGCCGAGGGTGGCGAAGAGGGCGAAGAGCGAGTAGGTCGTGCCGTCGATGTTGGCCCCGACCTTGGCCAGGTCCGCCGGCGGGGCGCCGATGGCCGAGCCCTTGATGTTCAGCTCCGGAGCGTAGCTCGGCGCCAGCTCGGCCGCAGCAGCCGCGGCGCCGCCACCCTGGGAGTAGCCCATGAGGCCGATCGGGGTCTTGTTGTCGAGGCCGCTGCCCTGCAGGTTCTTGGCGGCGCGAGCCAGGTCGAGGGTCGCGCGGCCCTGGGGCTCGCGGGCCATGTAGGTGTGCGAGCCGGGCGTGCCGAGGCCCTGGAAGTCGGTGATGCCGACCGCGTAGCCACGGGCGACGGCCCGGCCGACACCGATGCCCTCGTACTCGAAGAAGCTCTCCATCTGCCGCGACGGGGCGCAGGAGTCGCCCATGCCCTGGGTGCCGGGCGCATAGGAGATCAGGGGGCGCTGGGAGGCGCCGACGTAGCTCGTCTTGGGGACGAAGACCGTGCCCGTGACGGCGATCGGGGTGCCGTCGGCGTCGGTGGAGGAGTACATGATGCGGGTCGCGGTGACGACCGACGAGGACAGGTCGAAGGGGTCGAGCAGCAGCGGGGCCGGCTCGCTGCGGATGATCGTGCCGGGCGTGCTCGGGATCGTCGCCGGCGGCTCGTAGAAGGCGGGGCGAGCGGCCTCGGGGGTGTCGGTCAGGGTCTTGGCCCCAGCGGTGCCCGGGACGTCGTGGGGTCCGGCGACGGCATTGCCGGCCAGCGGGAGGCCGACGGCGACGGCGAGTGCCGCAGCCGCAACGGCACGCTTCTTCTTTGAAAACATGCGAGTCCTGTCGTGGGAAGGGAAGGGACGAGACCTTCCCCAGCCGACGATGGCGCGCCTGACCGGGATGGCCTCGGGTGTGGCGACGACCATGGTTACCTACGAGTCACATCCCGGCAACCGGTGCATGCTGTGGGCATGGTCTCCCTCGTCCTCGCGTCCGCCTCCCCCGCCCGTCTGGGACTCTTGCGTGCCAGCGGCATTGCCCCTGATGTCGTCGTCAGCGATGTCGACGAGCACGCGGTGGAGTCCCTTGCGCGGCAACGGGATCCGCAGCTGTCTCCGGTGCAGCTGGCGCAGCTGCTGGCCGAGGCGAAGGGAGCGGCCGTCGCCTCGCGCCTGGCCGGGCAGACCCCCTTCGTCCTCGCCTGCGACTCGGTCCTCGAGGTCGACGGGCAGGTCCACGGCAAGCCGGGCACGCCCGAGGTCGCCCGCGAGCGGTGGGAGCAGGTGCGTGGCCGCTCGGCGGTCCTGCACACCGGCCACCACCTCGTCGACATGCGTGACGGCCGCACCGCCGGGGGTCCGGCGAGTGCGACCGTCAGGTTCGCATCGGTGACCGATGCCGAGGTCGAGGGCTACGTCGCGACGGGCGAGCCGCTCCACGTGGCCGGCGGGTTCACCCTCGACGGGCTGGGCGCTCCCTTCGTCGAGTCGATCGAGGGCCACCCGAGCACCGTCGTCGGGCTGTGCCTGCCCCTGCTGCGTCGGCTGCTCACCGACCTTGGCACCGACTGGTGGTCGGTGGCTCAGTCGCGGGCGTAGGCCACCGCGGCCTCGGCGTCGACGATGCCGCGGCCGTAGAGCGCGCTGTAGCCGCCGCGGGTGCCGAGCAGCGGGTGCCGCGAGGTCGACAGGATCGCCTGCTCGACGTTGGCCATGCTGCGGCCCTGGCCGAAGAGGATCGCGGCGACCCCGGCGACGTGCGGGGTGGCCATCGAGGTGCCGGCGAAGGCCGCGTAGTCCTTGCCCTCACCGCACTCGTCGGTGCCGGTGCCGCGCGGCACGGTCGAGAGGATGTCCTCGGAGCAGTCGCCGCCGAGGAGTCGGCCGGAGCCGCCCGGTGCCGCGACGCCCGTGCCGCTGAGCTTGACCGGCAGCTCGGAGAAGTAGGACTTCATCTCGTTCTTGTCCGTGGCCCCGACGCAGATCGAGTCGCTGCTGAAGGCCGGGTCGTTGCACAGCAGGGTCGAGGTGTTGCCCGCCGCGGCCACCGTGAGGGTGCCCTTGTCGCGGGCGTACTGGATCGCGTCCTTCATCGTCGTGTCGAGACCGAGGATGGAGAAGATCTGGGTGCCCGGCAGGCCACCCAGGCTGAGGTTGATGACGTCGGCACCGTTGTCCGCCGCGTAGCGGATGCCCTCGGCGATGTCCTCGGCGGTGCCCGACCCGTCCTCGAGGACCTTGATCGGCATGACCTTGGCGTCGGGGGCGACACCGGCGACGCCGATCCCGTTGTCAGCGGTGGCGGCGATGGTGCCCGCGACGTGGGTGCCGTGGACGTCGGGCTCCTGGCCCTCGCCGTCCTGGCCCTTCCAGCTGCCGTCGCCGCACGAGCCGGCCTGCTCGCCGCAGACGAAGTCGGCGCCCGGCACGAGCCTGCCCTGCAGGTCGGGGTGACCGAGGTCGACACCGGTATCGACGACGGCGACGACGGTGCCGGCACCGCGGCTGCTCGACCAGGCCTGCTCGGCATGGACCTGGTCCAGCCCGTAGAGCTTGTCGCGCAGCGGATCGTCGGTGGCGGCACCGGCCGAGCCGGCGGTGACGACGAGGCCGACCGCACAGGCAGCGGCGGCGAAGGGGGCGGTCCAGGTCTTCATCGAGGTGTCCTTCGTCAGGGAACGTTGGTTACCCCAAGGTAACGACGAGGCGGCGCCTCCGCAGCGCGAGCCGGCGAGGCCTGGGTCACGCCCCCTTCGCCCCGACCTCACGGCCACGGCCGGTCAGACCGGCGGGATTCCCCGCCGACGCTCTGAGAAGCGGCGGTCGCGACCACGGGCGTGCCGCAGGCGGGCGAGCAGCTCCTCGCGCAGGGCCTCGGGCTCGATAACCTGGTCGATGACGAGGTCCGCGGCCAGCCGCTCGAGGTCGACGTCCTCGAGGTACTCGGCGCGACGCGCGGCGATGAACTCGTCGCGGGCGGCCTCCCCTTCGTCGGCCTCGATCTGCGCGATCTTGTTGGCGTAGACGGCGTTGACCGCGGCCTCCGGACCCATGACCGCGACGCGGGCGGTGGGCAGCGCGATCGTCGCGTCGGGGGCGAAGCCGGGCCCGCCCATGGCGTAGAGACCGGCGCCGTAGGCCTTGCGCACGATGACGCAGAACTGCGGGACGGTCGCCGAGGCGACGGCCGAGACCATCTTCGCGCCGTGGCGGATGATCCCGCCGCGCTCGACCTCGGAGCCGATCATGAAGCCCGGGACGTCGGCGAGGTAGATCAGCGGGATCGAGTAGGCATCGCACAGCCAGATGAAGCGCGCGGCCTTGTCGGCACTGTCGGTGAAGAGCACGCCGCCCTTGGCCATCGAGTTGTTGGCGACGATGCCGACGGTCTCCCCCGCCATCCGGCCGAGGCCGACGACCAGCTCGGTCGCGAAGAGCTCCTTGACCTCGAAGAAGGAGTCGTCGTCGACGAGGCCGTCGATGACGTCGTGCACGTCGAAGGGCTGCGACTCGCGCTCGGGGATGGTCGCGGCGGTGAGCGGCGCGGCCGGCTCCTCCGGCTGGTACGAAGGGAGGTCGCTGTGCCAGTTCTGCGGCAGATAGCTCAGCCACAGGCGGGCCGCCTCGATGGCCTCGGTGTCGTCGGCGACGAGCACGTCACCGACACCGCTCACGGTGCAGTGCATGCGGGCGCCGCCCATCTCATCGAGGGAGACCCGCTCGCCGACGACCATCTCGGCCATGCGCGGGCTGCCGAGGTACATCGACGCATTGCCCTCGACCATGATCACGAGGTCGGTGAAGGAGGGGATGTAGGCGCCGCCGGCGGCGCTCGGGCCGAAGAGGCAGCAGATCTGCGGGACCTTGCCCGACAGGGCGACCTGGTTGTGGAAGATGTGCCCGGCGCCGCGGCGTCCCGGGAACATCTCGACCTGGTCGGTGATGCGCGCGCCCGCGGAGTCGACGAGCCAGAAGACCGGCAGCTCCTCGCGCAGCGCGGTCTCGGTGGCGCGCACGATCTTCTCCACCGTGCGGGCGCCCCACGAGCCGGCCTTGACCGTCGGGTCGTTGGCGATGACGATGACCGGCCGGTCGTCGACGAGCCCGCGGCCGGTGACGACGCCGTCGGCCGGCAGCCCGGGCGCGAGCGCATTGGCATAGCGCCCGTCCTCGACGAAGCTGCCCTCGTCGACGAGCAGTGCGATGCGGTCGCGGACGTAGAGCTTGCCCTGGGACTCGAGCTTCGCCGCGGCCTTGTCGGTCGGGCGCTCGGAGGCCTCGTGCGCCTCGCGGATACGGCGGCGGACGTCCTCGACCGCGGGGTCGAGCGGATAGCTGCTCACTGGGACTCTCCTTCGTCCGGGCGGCTCAGACCGGCAGGCCGAGGTGGCGGGCGATGACCATGCGCTGCACCTCGGAGGTGCCCTCGCCGATCTCGAGGATCTTGGCGTCGCGGTAGAAGCGCGCGACGGGGTACTCCTCCATGAAGCCGTTGCCGCCGAAGACCTGCGTGGCGATGCGCGTCGCGCTCACCGCGGCCTCGGAGGTGTAGAGCTTGGCGATCGAGGCGGCCTTGGCGACCTCCTGCGTCGAGCGACGACCGCGGTCGGCCTCGTCCTTGAGCCAGGCGGCCTTGTAGGTGAGCACGCGGGAGGTCTCGGCCATGACGGCGAGGTCGGAGACCTGGAAGCTCACGCCCTGGTTGACGCCGATCGGCCGGCCGAAGGCGGTGCGGGTCTGCGCGTAGTCGGTGGCCAGCTCGAGCATCCGCTGGGTCAGGCCGGTGGCGAGCGCCGAGATGGCGATGCGGCCGTCGTCGAGCGTCTTGAGGAACTGACGGAAACCCTGCCCCTCCTGCCCGACGAGGTGGTCGGCGGGGACGCGGCAGCCGGCGAAGCTCAGCCCGTGGGTGTCGGAGATGTTCCACCCGAGCTTGTCGTAGGGCGCTTCGACGGTGAAGCCGGGCGTGCCGCTGGGGACGATGATCGCGGAGATCTGCGGGCGACCCTCCGCGCTCGTGCCGGTGCGGGCGGTCACCGTGACGAGCGAGGTGATGTCGGTGCCGGAGTTGGTGATGAAGGACTTCGCGCCGTCGATGACCCACTCGTCGCCGTCGCGCTTCGCCGTCGTGCGGGTGCCACCGGCGTCGGAGCCGGCGTCGGGCTCGGTGAGACCGAAGCCGGCGAGCGCGCGCCCGGCGACGAGGTCGGGGAGCCAGCGGTCGCGCTGCTCGTCGGTGCCGTAGGTGAGGATCGGGTTGATGCCCAGGCCGACGCCGGCGGAGAGCGTGATGCCGATGGACTGGTCGATGCGGCCGAGCTCCTCGATCGCGACGCACAGGGCGGTGAAGTCGGACTGGACGACGCCGTCGACGGTCTCGGCCGACCCGCCCCAGCGCTCGGGGACGACGAGCCCGAAGAGGCCGAGGTCGCCCATGCGGTGCACGACCTCGAGCGGCAGGTGGTGGTCCTTGTCCCACTGGGCCACGTGCGGCTCCACCTCGCGCTCGGCGAAGTCGCGCACGCTCGCGCGGAAGTCCTCGTGGTCCTGCGACAGCTCGAACATGGCCGACCTCTCCCGGCGCCCCGGGGTCACCGGCAGCACCATTGCTTGACGTTGACGTCAACGTAAAGCATCATCTCGGGTCATGACAAGCCGGACGAAGGGGGCGACTCCCCCGAGCGCAGATGCTCCCGACGAGCACGCGCGGACGTGGACGATCCGCGAGGTCGCCGACGAGTTCGGCATCACCACGCGCACGGTCCGGCACTACGAGGACATCGGGCTCATCTCGCCCGAGCGGCAGGGCACGACGCGCCTCTTCCACCGGCGCGACCGCACCCGGCTGTCTCTGGTGCTGCGCGGCAAGCGGCTCGGCTTCCCGCTCGACGAGATCGCCAAGATCATCGACCTCTACGACGCACCGCGCGGTCGCCGCAGCCAGCTCGAGTACGTGCTCGGCCAGATCGACGAGCGCCGCGCGGACCTGGAGCAGCGGCGGCGCGACATCGACGACGCGCTCGCCGAGCTCGACACCTTCGAGCAGCGCTGCCGCACCGAGCTCCGCACGCGCTGACCCATCCGTTCCTCCCTTCGCCCCGAACTCCTGCCACGAGGCCTCCGGTCATCCGAGATCGGCCGGCCACGACGAAGGAGTCAGGTATGCACACCCTCACCAAGGCCGCCCTCGCCACCCCGGCCGCGTGCGCGATCCTCCTCGCGGGAGCCAACGGCGCGAGCGCCGACGAGAAGTGGACGATGAAGCTCACCGACACGATGGGCAACGACAGCGGGTCCTCGTCGACCGCACAGCTGTCGCTCGCCGGCGACCAGCTGACGGTCGACATCACGGGCACGGGGTTCACCCCCAACTCGCCCCACGCCCAGCACTTCCACGGGTCCTTCGACGAGAACAAGGACTTCACCTGCCCGACGTCGGCTGCCGACGCGGACGGCGACGGCCAGGTCAACACCGAGGAGGGCCTGCCGACCTACGGCGACATCATGATCTCGCTGACGACGAAGGGGGACACGAGCCCTGACAGCGGTCTCGCCGTCGACCGCATGCCGACCGCCGACGCGAACGGCAACCTGTCGTACTCGCGCACGATCACCCTGCCCGAGGGCGCCGGCGCCAAGCTGAAGAACCTGCACATCGTGCAGCACGGCCTCGACGCCAACGGCAACGACAAGTACGACCTCGACGCGCTCGGCGAGTCGAGCTTCGCGAAGTCCGTCGGGGTCAAGGGCATCCCCGAGGAGGCCACCAACCCGGCGACGTGCGGCACGGTCACCGGCGCGGCCGTCGGCGCTCCGCCCACGGGTGGCGTCGAGACGGGCGGCGGGAGCACCGAGGGTGTCGAGGCGAAGGGCGCCCTGGGCGCCGGCGCCTTCGCCATGGTCGGCGCGGTCGGCCTGCTCGCCTACCGCCGTCGCCTGACGCGGGAGAGCTGAGCCGGTCGTGCGTGAGCGCACCCGGGGCCGCGGCCGTCGCGCGCAGGTCGTGACGGTCGCGGTCGTGGCCCTCGCCGTCGTCGGGGGCAGCCTGACGGCCTTCGGCCTGTCGCAGCAGGAGACCCGCATGCCCCCGCCGGCCGCCGTGTCCGAGGGCGGGCACGCCGGGCACGGCCGCTCGAGCACGAGCTCGTCACCGTCGGCCAGCCCGACCTCCGGGTCCGGCCACGCGGGGCACCACATGGGCCCGGGGACGAGCAGCCCGGCGAGCCCGAGCGCGGCCGCACCGGCCACCACCGCACGGATGGCCCGCTCGCGGCCGACGTCGGTGTCCATCCCCTCGCTGGGGGTCACCAGCTCGGTCATCGACCTCGGCCTGCAACCGGACGACACCATGGAGGTGCCCCAGGACGCCACGAGCACCGGGTGGTTCACCGGCAGCCCCACCCCCGGGGAGCTCGGTCCGGCCGTCCTCGCCGGTCACGTCACGTGGGACAAGCGGCCCGCGGTCTTCTTCGAGCTGGGCTCGATGCGCGACGGGCAGCGGGTCGAGGTCTCCCGCGCGGACGGGTCGACCGCGGTCTTCGAGGTGACCGACGTCGGCCAGTACCCCAAGACGGACTTTCCCACCGACGAGGTCTACGGGGAGGTCGACCACGCCGCACTGCGGCTGATCACCTGCGGCGGTCACTTCGACGGCGAGACGGGTCACCACGTCGACAATGTCGTGGTCTACGCCGAGCTCGTCGACGAGCGCTGAGCCAACGGCGGTCGGGGCCACACCCTCGCGCTGGTCGAGGAGCGTGCGCAGCAAGCGTCTCGAGACCCGCGCTCAGCCCCGCTGGGCGAGGTAGGCGTCGATCTCCGCCGCGGTGGGGGCGGTCGTCGGGCCCTTGCGGGTGACCTTGATGGCCCCGGCCGCATTGGCCCGGCGGCAGGCATCGGGCCAGGCCACCCCCTTCGCCACCTCCGCGAGCAGGACTCCGGTGTGGGTGTCGCCGGCGCCATTGGTGTCAACCGGCGTCTCGGGGTACCCGGGCACGACGGTCGTCACGCCGTCGGTGTGCACCGCACACCCCTGCTCACCGTCACGGACGACGGCGACGGCACCCGGCTTCAGCAGTGCGGCCACGGCCTCGGCGGCCGGCCCCATCCCCTTCGCCCCGCCGAAGTCCTCGGACTCCTCGGCGTTGCCGGTCCACACGTCGGTGAGCGCGACGACCCGGGAGCGAAGGGAGGGCTCCAGCTCGGCGAAGACCGCACCGGGGTCGAGGACGACGAGGACCTCGTCGGGCAGCGACTCCAGCCAGGCGAGGAGCGGGTCGCGGGTGCGGCCCACGAGGCTGTAGCCGCTGACGCACACGAGGTCCCCCGCGACCGGCGCGCTCGTCGCGAGCGACTCGACGCTGATGTGCCGCTCGGCCTCCTGCGTCGTGACGAAGGTCCGCTCCGCGGAGGGCTCGACCATGACGATGCAGACACCCGTGTCGAGGTCCTCGA
This sequence comes from Janibacter sp. CX7, assembly GCF_024362365.1. Taxonomy (NCBI): domain Bacteria; kingdom Bacillati; phylum Actinomycetota; class Actinomycetes; order Micrococcales; family Intrasporangiaceae; genus Janibacter; species Janibacter sp. CX7. The sequence continues at coordinate 2,344,795 of NZ_CP101464.1, forward strand.
CGACGGGGGCCGAGAGCGTGACGCCGTCGGCGGTGAGGGTCTCGCGGACGAGGTCACCGTTCGGGCCGCGCCCGTGGGCCCCCGCATGGACGGCCGCGGCGCCGGAGCGCACGGCCGCGAGCAGGATCGTCACCGCTCCCCCGGCGTAGCGCGCCACGGAGGTGGCCATCGAGTTGCCGCCGCGGCGGGGCAGGTCGGGCACCTCGACGACGACGTCGACGAGCGCCTGTGCGGTGTGGATCACCCTCGGGCTCATGGGGGCACACGCTACCGACGGACGCGGTCCGGCAGACTGCGGGCATGACGCACACCCCCCGCTTCGCCTCGGTCGACGACGTCACGGAGCGCCTGGCCGAGCACGGCTACCTCGCCTCCGACGAGATCGCGACGACCGTCTACCTCGCCGACCAGCTCGGCAAGCCGCTGCTCATCGAGGGCCCGGCGGGTGTCGGCAAGACCGCGCTCTCCGCGGCCGTGTCGGCGGCGACGGACGGCGAGCTCGTGCGCCTGCAGTGCTACGAGGGCGTCGACGAGGCGCGCGCGCTCTACGAGTGGAACCACGCCAAGCAGCTGCTGCGCATCACCGCCGCAGGCGCCCACCACGACTCCGCGGGCGCCGACGAGGCGGACTGGACGTCGGTCAAGGAGGACATCTTCACCGACGAGTTCCTCCTCTCCCGGCCGCTGCTCACCGCGATCCGCAACGAGCACCCGACGGTGCTGCTCATCGACGAGCTCGACAAGGCCGACGTCGAGATCGAGGGGCTGCTGCTCGAGGTGCTCTCCGACTTCCAGGTGACCGTGCCCGAGCTCGGGACGATCCGGGCGAGCCAGACCCCCTTCGTCGTCCTGACCTCCAATGCCACCCGTGAGCTGTCCGAGGCCCTGCGCCGACGCTGCCTCTACCTGCACATCGACTACCCCGAGTCCGACCTCGAGCTGCGGATCGTGCGCCTGACCGTGCCCGACCTCGACGAGACGCTCGCCGCCTCCGTCGTGCGGCTCGTCGGCGCGCTGCGCGAGATGCGGCTGCGCAAGTCGCCCTCGGTCGCCGAGACCATCGACTGGGCCCGCACGCTCGTCAGCCTGGGCACCGACGGCGAGCTGCAGCCGGAGCTCGTGCGCTCGACCCTCGGCGTCGTCCTCAAGCACCGCGAGGACATCGAGCTCGCGGTGCAGACCCTGGACCTGGACCGTGCCCTCGCCTGACCCGCTCGGCGAGCGGCTCGTCGACCTCGCCCGGGCGCTGCGCCGGCACGGCGTGACGGTCGGGACCTCAGAGGTGGCCGACGCCGCCTCTGCCGCAAGGGCGCTCGGCCTCGACGACCGCGAGCGCCTGCGCACCGGTCTCGCCGCGACGATGATGCGACGGTCCGCGGACCGGGCCGTCTTCGACCAGCTCTTCGACATCCACTTCCCCCCTGCCGTGGGTCACCGCACCGGCGACGCGGCCGACCTCGAGCCGACGGACACCGCGGGCGCCCGCGAGCGCGCGGCCGCGATCCGCGAGGAGCTCGTCGAGGCCCTCGCGCGCGGTGACCAGCAGGAGCTCGACCGGCTCGCCGCGCGGGCGGTCGGCGAGCTGGGCCGGCTGGCCAACGAGTCGTCGACCGGCGGCTGGTCGGCCAACCAGACCATCGAGCGGCTCGCCCCGCAGACCGCGATCGCGGCGGCCCTGCAGCGGGCCCGCGACGCCGGCGACGTCACCGGCGGGTCCGGCGAGGGCTCGGGCGGATCGGGCGAAGGGAGCGGCGGCGCCACCGGCAGCGGTGGCGGCGGCGCGGGCAGCGCCTGGCGGCCCGAGCAGCTGAGCGACCGCTACGACCGCGACGAGATCCGGCGCCGGGTCGGCGCCTTCCGTCGCAAGATCGAGACCGAGTCGGCGCGACGCAATGCCGAGGTCCGCGGACGCGACCGCATCTCGCGCTACGGCGTGCGAGACCCCTTGGAGCGCAAGGACTTCCTGCTCACCGGCAAGACCGAGGCGGCCGAGCTGCACGCGGTCATCGCTCCCCTGTCGCGCAAGCTCGCGGCCAAGCTCGCCGCCCGCCAGCGGCGGCAGTCGCGGGGCACCATCGACATCCGCCGGACCCTGCGCGCGGCGATGTCGACCGGTGGGGTGCCGGTGCGCCCGGCCTACAAGCGCCGCACCCGCAGCCGGGCCGACATCGTCCTGCTGTGCGACATGTCCGGGTCGGTGGCGGGCTTCTCCCGGTTCACGATGCTGCTGCTGCAGTCGCTCGCGGGGACCTTCCGCCGGGTGCGGTTCATCGGCTTCGTCAACACGTGCGACGACATCACCGAGCTGGTGCGCGAGGCGCAGTTCGGCGAGGACATCAGCGAGCGCGTCGCCCGCGAGGCGCAGATGACGCGCTGGCACGGGTCGAGCGACTACGGCGCCGCCTTCGTCGACGCCGTCGACCACCACCTCGACGCCATCGGTCCGCGGTCGACGGTCCTCGTCCTCGGCGACGCCCGGACCAACGGCACCAACCCGCAGGTCGACGCCCTGCGCGAGCTCGTCTCCCGTGCCCGGTACGCCGCCTGGCTCAACCCCGAGTCCGCCCGCATGTGGGACACCGGCGACTCCGTGGCCAGTCGCTACGCCGAGGTCGTCGACATGCACGAGGTGCGCAACATCGAGCAGCTGCGGCAGTTCGTCTCCCGCCTGCCGGTGGGCTGAGGCCACTACCCCTTCGTCCAGATCTGCAGAGGATCTCCAGATCTCCCACCGGGGATCCACCGGTGGGGCTCCCTAGCCTGATCCCATGACCGCTCCCGCACCGTGCGTGCTCGTCGTCGAGGACGACCCGACGATCAACCAGGCCCTGGCCGACCGCTTCACGGCGGAGGGCTTCGAGGTGGTGCAGGCGCACGACGGGCCGGGGGCGGTCGCCGCCCACGCCGAGCACGACCCCGCGGTCGTCGTGCTCGACCTCATGCTGCCCGGCTTCGACGGGCTCGAGGTGTGCCGCCGGATCCAGGCCGACCGCCCCGTGCCGGTGCTCATGCTCACCGCCCGCGACGACGAGAGCGACATCATCGTCGGGCTCGGGGTGGGCGCCGACGACTACCTCACCAAGCCATTTCGCATGCGCGAGGTCGTCGCCCGGGTCCGGGCCCTGCTGCGCCGCGTCGAGCGCGCTGCCGAGCTCGGGCGCCCCACCGAGACGATCACCCACCACGCCGGGCTCACCCTCGACGAGCGCACCCGTCGGTGCACCGTCGACGGCCACGCGGTCCACCTCACGCCGACGGAGTTCGACCTGCTCGCCCTCCTCGCCCGCGAGCCCGGCGCGGTGCTGCGCCGCGAGCGGATCGTTGCCGACCTGTGGGGCTGGGACGACGGTCTCGGCCGCGGCAGCCTCGACAGCCACGTCAAGTCGCTGCGGGCCAAGGTCGGCAGCCACCGGATCCGCACGGTCCACGGCGTCGGCTACGCCCTCGACGACGGGAACGACCGATGAACCGCTCCGCTCCACTACTCGAGCTCACCTCGATCCGCACCCGCCTCGCCGTCCTCGTCGGCGTGAGCGTCGTCGTCGCGGCGGTCGTCGGCACGGTCGGCACCGATGCCGGGGTCCCCCTGTGGATCGGCCTGCCCGCGACGATCGGCCTCGCCCTCGTCGTCACCCGCTGGCTGGCGACCGGCATGACGACCCCGCTCACCCAGATGACCGAGGCCGCACGGCGGATGGCGAAGGGGGACTACGGCGCCCGGATCACGACGTCGAGCCAGGACGAGGTCGGTGAGCTGGCCCGTGCCTTCGCGAGCATGGCCGCCGAGCTGGAGCAGGGCGAGGAGCACCGACGGCGTCTCGTCGCCACCGTCGCCCACGAGCTGCGCACGCCCCTGTCGGCGCAGCAGGCCCTGCTCGAGAACCTCGCCGACGGCGTCACCACCCCCGACGAGGCGACCCTGCGCGCCGCCCTCGCCCAGTCGGAGCGCCTCGGGTCGCTCGTCACCGACCTGCTCGACCTCTCCAGGCCCGACGGCAGGGGAATCCCCCTCTCCCCCAGCCGGATCCGCGTCGGTGACCTGCTCGACGACGCCATCGGCGAGACCACCCTCCAGGGCCGGGACGTCGCACTCGTCGCCGATGTCGAGCCCGCCGACCTCGTCGTCACCGGCGACCGCGCGCGCCTCGCCCAGGTCACCGCCAACCTCCTCGACAACGCGGTGCGGCACAGCCCGAGCGGCGGCACCGTCACCCTCACCGCCCGCGCCAGCGACGACGCGTGGACCCTCACCGTCGCCGACGACGGACCCGGCCTGACCCCGGAGCGGGCGGAGCGGCTCTTCCACCGCTTCCGTCCCGGCGGGGACGAAGGGGGTGGCACCGGCCTCGGCCTCGCCATCGCCGCGTGGGTCGCCTCGATGCACGGCGGCACCATCCGGGCGCTGCCCACCCCACTCCCTGAGGAGCGAGTCCGCGCAGCGGGCGAGCGTCTCGAGGGGTCCGGGGCCCGGCTCCAGCTCCGCCTCCCGCTCACCCCGCCGACCTCCCCTTCGCCCGCACCGCTCACCACCCAGGAGACCGTCATGACTGCTGCACAGCCCGCGCACGACCCCCTTCGAGGCTCGGCCGCGAACGGCCTCGCACCGGGTCCTGAGGAGGCGCGCCAGCGCCGTCTCGAAGGGCAGGGAACGGGACTCTCGTTGTCGCGGTGGTGGCCCGAGCGGATCACGCAGGGGCAGCCGCGGCTGCTGCTCGCCGCGCTCGCCGTCGGCCTGCTCGCCGCGATCCTGCTGCCGGGCAACGCGATCGGGCTCGGGCTGCTCGTCGTGCTCACCGCCGGAGGTGCGGCCCTGTGGCTCGCCTCGGCCCGCCGGGCGAAGCCGTGGTCGTGGGTCACCGCCGCCCTGGCCCTCCCCCTCGGCCTGACGACGGTCCTGCGTGACGACCCGGTGATGAGCTTCTTCGCCGTCGCCGTCGCCGGGGTGCTCGCCGCCGCCGCGTGCACCGACGCGCGCACGGTCACCGGCATGATCGCCTCGGTCATCGCCTGGCCGCTCTCCGCGCTGCGCGGGCTGCCCCTGCTCGACCGGACGATCCGCACGCTCGCCCGCCGCGGCAGCGCGTGGTCGGTGCTGCGCACCGGGGTCGTCAGCCTCGCGCTGCTCCTCGTCTTCGGCGGGCTGCTCTCCTCGGCCGACGCCGTCCTCGGCTCCTGGGCCTCGGCCCTCGTGCCCGACATCAGCGACATGGCGATCTTCCGCGTCTTCGTGCTCGTCTTCTTCGCCGGCGTCACGCTCGCCGGTCTCTACCTCGCGATCAACCCGCCGACCGTCGACGGGGCACGCCTGTCGCCTCGCATCCCGGAGCGCGAGTGGCAGGTCCCGCTCGGCGTCGTCATCGCGATCTTCGTCGCCTTCGTCGTCGCCCAGGCCGCGGCGGTCGTCGGCGGGCACGACTACGTCGTGCGCACGGCGGGCGTGACCTATGCCGAGTCGGCCCGGCAGGGCTTCGGCCAGCTCACCGTCGCCACCGCGCTCGTCCTGCTGCTCGTCGCCGGGGTTCGAGCGCTCGGCCGCACGAGCACCGACCGCGACCGCCGGGTCATGACCGCGATGAACGCGACCCTGTGCGTCCTCACCCTGCTCGTCGTCGCCTCCGCGCTGCGCCGCATGGCGCTCTACCAGGACGCCTACGGCTACACGACGCTGCGGATCAACGCCGACCTCTTCGAGATCTGGCTCGGGCTCGTCGTCCTCGCGGTGCTCGTCTCCCTCTTCACCCCGACCCGGCGCTGGCTCGGCCGCGCGGTCCTCGTCGCGGCCGCCGTGCTCACCATCGTCGGCACCGTCGGCAACACGAGCGCCTGGGTCGCCGACCGCAACATCGAGCGGTGGCAGTCCACGGGCAAGATCGACACCTGGTACCTCAGCAGCCTGCCCGCCGACGCCGTGCCGACCATCGAGTCGAGCGCCCTGCCCGCGCACATCAAGCAGTGCGCGCTGTCGATGCACCAGGTGTACGGCGCCGGCGACGAGGACACCCTCGCCGGATGGAACCTCGCCCGCTCCCGCGCCGACGAGATCCGGCAGCGCTACGACGACCCGACCCGGTGCACCGACTCCCGCGGCTGGTCGAGGTGACGGGCACCCCCCTTCGCCTCCGCAGGGGGTGGGCGAAGGGGGTGTGCGGCGCCACGATGCGGGCGACCCGCCGGGGGTGGCAGGCACGCAGTAGTCTGCGGCCCATGGCCATCAGCAAAGTCCTCATCGCGAACCGCGGCGAGATCGCCGTCCGCATCGCCCGTGCCTGCGCCGACGCCGGCATCGGCTCCGTCGCCGTCTACGCCGAGCCCGACCGTGACGCCCTGCACGTCAAGGTCGCCGACGAGGCTTATGCCCTCGGCGGCCAGACGCCCGCCGACAGCTACCTGCTCCAGGACAAGCTCCTGCAGGTCGCCAAGGACGCCGGCGCCGACGCGGTCCACCCGGGCTACGGCTTCCTCGCGGAGAATGCCGACTTCGCCCAGGCCGTCCTCGACGCCGGGCTGATCTGGATCGGCCCGAGCCCCCAGGCCATCGACGCGCTGGGTGACAAGGCCAAGGCCAAGCACATCGCCGTCAAGGCCAACGCGCCGCTGGCCCCCGGCACCAACGACCCGGTCAAGGACGCCGACGAGGTCGTCGCCCTCGCCGAGGAGTTCGGCCTGCCCATCGCCATCAAGGCCGTCTACGGCGGTGGCGGTCGCGGGCTCAAGGTCGCCTACACGATGGAGGAGATCCCGGAGCTCTACGAGTCCGCCGTCCGCGAGGCCGTCACGGCCTTCGGCCGCGGCGAGTGCCTCGTCGAGAAGTTCCTCGACAAGCCGCGCCACGTCGAGACCCAGTGCCTCGCCGACCAGCACGGCAACGTCGTCGTCGTCTCGACGCGTGACTGCTCGCTGCAGCGCCGCAACCAGAAGCTCGTCGAGGAGGCCCCCGCCCCCTTCCTCACCGAGGAGCAGCACGCCGAGCTCGTCCGCGCCTCCAAGGCGATCCTCAAGGAGGCCGGCTACGTCGGTGCCGGCACCTGCGAGTACCTCGTCGCCCAGGACGGCACCATCTCCTTCCTCGAGGTCAACACCCGCCTGCAGGTCGAGCACCCCGTGACCGAGGAGGTCACCGGCATCGACCTCGTCCGCGAGATGCTGCGTATCGCCGACGGCGAGGAGCTCGGCTACGACGACCCGATCGCCCGCGGCCACTCCTTCGAGTTCCGCATCAACGGCGAGGACGCCGGCCGCAACTTCATGCCGGCCCCCGGCACCGTGACCAGGATGCGCGTCCCCCAGGGCCCCGGTGTCCGCTGGGACGCCGGCATCGAGGAGGGCGACACCGTCGCCGGTGCCTTCGACTCGATGATCGCCAAGCTCATCGTCAGCGGAGCCACCCGCCAGCAGGCGCTCGAGCGCTCCCGCCGCGCCCTCGACGAGCTCGTCGTCGACGGCATGCCGACGGTCGTGCCGTTCCACCAGGCGATCGTCCGCGACCCGGCCTTCGCTCCCGAGGGTGACGCCCCCTTCTCCGTCTACACCCGCTGGATCGAGACCGAGTTCGACAACCAGATCGCCCCCTACGGCGGCGAGGTCGGCGAGGCGGCCGAGGACGACGGCGAGCGCCAGAAGATCACCGTCGAGGTCGGCGGCAAGCGCCTCGAGGTCGTCCTGCCCGGTGGCCTCTCGCTCGGTGGCGGCGGTGGCGCCGCGGCCAAGAAGAAGGCCCCCAAGCGCTCCGGCGGGGGTGGCGGCGGCGCCGCGGCCTCCGGCGACAGCCTCACCGCCCCCATGCAGGGCACGATCGTCAAGCTCGCCGTCGAGGAGGGCCAGGAGGTCGCCGAGGGTGACCTCGTCGTCGTCCTCGAGGCGATGAAGATGGAGCAGCCGATCAACGCCCACAAGGCCGGCACGATCACCGGCCTGCAGGCCGAGGTCGGGGCCACCGTGAGCAACGGTGCGGTCCTCGCCGAGATCAAGGACTGATCATCGCCACGGACGTGACCACCGACGCCGCCCCCGGCACGCCTCCCCGGCGTGCCGGGGGCGGCGTCGTCATCGCCGTCCTCGCCCTCTGCGGCACCATCGTCTCGCTCCAGCAGACGATGGTGCTGCCGCTCGTCCCCGAGCTGCCCGACCTCATCGGCACGAGCGCCGGCAATGCCTCGTGGATGGTCACGGCCACGCTCGTCGCCGGGGCGGTCGCGACGCCGGTCATCTCGCGCATGGCCGACATGTACGGCAAGCGGCGGATGATCCTCGTGACGCTCGGCATCGTCTCGCTCGGCGCCCTCGTCGGGGCATTCGCCCCCTCGCTGCCCTTCCTCATCCTCGCCCGCGCCCTGCAAGGCATGGGCATGGCGCTCGTGCCGGTCGGCATCGCCACGATGCGCGACGAGCTCGACCCCGAGCAGGTGCCGCTCGCCGTCGCCCTGATGAGCGCGACCCTGGCGATCGGCGCCGGCGTCGGGCTGCCTCTCGGGGGCTACCTCGCCGAGGCCTTCGACTGGCACGTCGTGCTCTGGCTGCCCGGTGTCCTCGCGCTGCTGATGATCGCGCTCGTCCTGCTGACCGTCTCGGAGTCGAGCGTGCGGACCGCGGGCGCCTTCGACGTGCGCGGCGCGGTCCTGCTCAGCCTGGCGCTCGTGCTGCTGCTCCTCGCCGTCTCCAAGGGGAGCGACTGGGGCTGGCTCGACGTGCGCACGCTCGGCTGCTTCGCCGCGGGTCTGCTGCTGCTCGGCCTCTTCGTCCCGCTCGAGCTGCGCATCCCCAACCCGCTCGTCGACATCCGCACCGCCTCGCAGCCGGTCGTCATCGCGGCCAACACGATCTCGGTCTTCATGGGCTTCGCGATGTTCGTCAACATGCTCGTGTCGACACAGCTGCTGCAGACCCCCGAGGAGACCGGCTACGGACTGGGGCTCGACGCGCTGCACGCCGGGCTGTGGATGGCCCCGTCCGCCGTGGCCTTCGGCCTGCTCGCGCCGCTCTCGGGCTGGGTGACCCGCCGCTTCGGCCCCGAGATGGCGATCGGTGCCGGCGCGGCGATCATGGCGGTCTCCTACCTCGCGCGCATCCCCTTCAGCCACTCGATCGGGCTCGTCGTGCTCGGCACGATCACCGTGACCATCGGCACCGCGCTGGCCTACTCGGCGCTGCCGACCCTCATCATGCGCTCGGTGCCGGTCACCGAGACCGCGGCGGCCAACGGGCTCAACACGCTGCTCCGCTCCGTCGGCACGTCCACGGCGAGTGCGGTGACCACCGCTGTGCTCGCGGCGACGATCACGGCCACCGGGTTCCCGACCTACACCGGCATGGCCACCGTCTTCGGCCTGGCGACGGCCGCCTCGCTCATCAGCCTCGGGCTGATCCTGCCCTTCCTGCGGCAGCGCTCCGCCGAGGTCCCGGGCCGCCCCGACGTCGAGGAGCAGAAGGCCGACCACGTCGTCCACGGCCGGATCACGGACGCTGCGGGGCAGCCTCTCCCCGGGGCCGTCGTCACGGTGCTCGGTGGCCAGGGCTCCCACGTCGACTGGTCGCACACGGACTCGGCCGGCGACTACTCGGTGGCGACGGGCGGCCCGATCAAGCACCTCTTCGTCGTCACCGCCCCCGGCTGGGCGCCCGTGAGCGCCTACGTCGACCTGGAGCAGGGGCCGAAGGTGCCGCCGCTGGTCCTGCGCGACCGGATGAGCATCTCGGGCACGGTGACCGGGGTCGACGGGCAGCCGGCGTGCGACGTCTCCGTCGTCGTCACCCGCCGGGCCGGTGGGTCGGTCGACTGGATGCGCACCGGCCCCGACGGGCGCTACGACCTGCCGGTGCCCAAGGAGGGCACCTATGTCGTCACCGCCGTCGACCGGTCCACGAGCGCCATCGTCACCCGGACCGTCGTGGTCGGTGGGTCGGCCGTGCGCACCGACCTGCAGCTGCAGGCGGCGACGGTGACCGCGCCGGTCGACTGACGACCGGCGCGGCGCGCTGGATCAGCCGGGCAGGGCCCCGCCGCCGGTCGAGCCGTCGGCCTTCGGTTCCGTGTCGGCCTTGGGGGCCGAGTCCGCCTTGGGCTCCGCCTTCTTCCCCTCCGGCAGGCCGAGCTTGTCCTCGACGAAGTCGCCGGCCTTGTCGATGATCGACGTGAACTTGCCGCCGGTGCGCTTGTCGACGGCCTCCTGGACCTTGTCGATCGCACCGCGCGCCTGGTCGGGGTGGTCCCGGGCCGCGTCGCGCGCCTTGTCGACGTACTCGCCGCCGTTGAACTGCTGCGGGCTGTTGCTCATCCTCGGCTCCTTCGTCGCGGGCCGCGGATCGGCCCCCTTCGACCCTAGCGGCGCACCGATGCCAGCGCGCCGGCTGCGCTCACTCCCCGTGCAGGGGGTGCAGCCGTCGGGCTGCCTCGGCGAGGGTGCCGGTGAGCGAGGGGTAGACGGTGAAGGTCGAGGCGACCTGGTCGACGGAGAGCCTGTTCTGCACGGCGATGGCCACGGGGAAGATCAGCTCCGAGGCGCGCGGCGCGACGACGACCCCGCCGAGCAGCGTGCCGGTCCCCCGGTAGGCGAAGAGCTTGACGAAGCCCTCCTCGATGCCGAGCATCTTGGCCCGCGGGTTGCGCGAGAGCGGCATCATCACGGCCTCCACGTCGGAGTTGTCGGCCGCGTCGGCGGCGCTCATGCCGACCGTCGCGATCTCGGGATCGGTGAAGACATTGGCCGACACCGCCGAGAGCCGAAGGGGGGTCACCGCGTCGCCCAGAGCGTGCGCCATGGCCGTGCGGCCCTGCATCGCCGCGACGGAGGCGAGCGCGAAGACGCCGGTGCAGTCGCCCGCCGCGTAGATGCCGCGGACCGAGGTCCGCGAGACACGGTCGGTGACGATGTGGCCGGAGTCGCTGAGCTCGACGCCGACCTCCTCGAGACCGATGTCGCGGGTGTTGGGCACGGCGCCGACGGCGATGAGCACGTGGCTGCCCTCGACCTCACGGCCGTCCTCGAGGGTGACGACGACGCCGTCGCCGCGCCGCTCGGCGGAGGCCATGCGCGAGCGGTTGAGCACCGTCATGCCCCGGCGGCGGAAGACGTCCTCGATGACCGCGGCCGCGTCCTGGTCCTCGCCCGGCAGGACGAGCTCGCGCGAGGAGATCAACGTGACGTCGGTGCCCAGGCCGAGGTAGGCCTGCGCGAGCTCGGCGCCGGTGACGCCCGAGCCGACGACGATGAGCTTGTCGGGGATCTCGGGCAGCTCGTAGATCTGCTGCCAGGTGAGGATCCGCTCACCGTCGGGCTGCGCCGTCGGCAGCACCCGCGGGGTGGCGCCCGTGCTCAGCAGGACGACGTCGGCGGCGATCGTCTCGGTGCCCCCGTCGGGACCCTCGACGACGACCTCGCTCGGCGAGGCGAGCCGGCCGGTGCCGGGCACGACCCGCACCCCGACCTCCTGCAGCCGGGCGGTGATGTCGGCGGACTGCGCGGCCGCGAGGTTGCGCACCCGGCGGTTGATCGCGTCGAGCTCGGCGACCGTCTCGGTCGCGACGTCGCCCTCGTGGTCCTCGAGGTGCACGCCGAGGTCGGAGGCGGTCTCGATGCCGCCGAGGTAGTCGGCCGTCGCGATGAGGGTCTTGCTCGGGACGCAGTCGGTGAGCACCGCGGCCCCGCCGATGCCGTCCCGGTCGACGACGGTGACCGACGCCCCCAGGTGCGCGGCCACGAGGGCCGCCTCGTAGCCGCCCGGGCCGCCGCCGAGGATCACAACAGAGTTCGTTCGAGTCACGCCTCCCATCCAACCACCCTTGTAGATTGCGCCTGTGACCCAGACCGCTGACACCCAGGACCCCTTCGCCCTCGCCCGCGACGCAGCGGCCGTCATCGCCGAGCGCACCGGCGTCGCGACCCACGACGTCGCCCTCGTCCTCGGCTCCGGCTGGGGCCAGACCGCAGACCGGGTCGGCCGCACCGTCGCCACCGTCGAGCAGGCCGAGGTGCCCGGCTTCACCGCGGCGGCCGTCGCCGGCCACTCCGGGCAGCTGCGCTCCGTCGAGATCGCCGACACCGGCCGCCGGGCGCTCGTCTTCGGCACCCGCACGCACTTCTACGAAGGGCGTGGCGTGCGCGCCGTCGTCCACGCGGTGCGCACGGCGGCGGCCGCCGGCTGCCGCGCGATCGTCCTCACCAACGGCTGCGGCGGGCTGCGGCCGAAGTGGGGCCCGGGCACCCCGGTCCTCATCAGCGACCACATCAACCTCACGGCGACCTCGCCGATCGAGGGCGCCAACTTCGTCGACCTCACCGACCTCTACTCCCCCCGCCTGCGCGAGCTGGCCCGCGAGGTCGACGCCGACCTCGACGAGGGCGTCTACGCGCAGTTCCGCGGACCGCACTACGAGACCCCCGCCGAGGTGCGCATGGCCGGCATCCTCGGCGCCGACCTCGTCGGCATGTCGACGACGCTCGAGGCGATCGCCGCCCGCGAGGCCGGGCTCGAGGTCCTCGGCGTCTCGCTCGTCACCAATGCCGCCGCCGGCATCAGCGAGACCCCGCTGGCGCACGACGAGGTCGTCGCCGCCGGTCAGGCCGCTGCCGAGCGGTGCGGCACCCTCCTCGCCAGCATCGTCGCCAAGATCTGAGGACGCCCATGAGCTACACCTCCCGCCACGCCGCCGACGTCTCCGACGACCTGCTCACCGCCGCGCGCGAGTGGGCTGCCGACGACCCCGACCCGGCGACCCGGGGGGAGCTCCTGACGGTCGTCTCCGCTGCCGAAGGGGGGAACCCGGCCGCCGTCGCCGACCTCGCCGACCGCTTCACCGGGCTGCTCCAGTTCGGCACCGCCGGCCTGCGCGGCGCCCTCGGCGCCGGCCCCCATCGCATGAACCGGGCCGTCGTCATCCGCGCCGCCGCGGGCCTCGTGGCCCACCTGCAGGAGGCGAGCTCCGCTCCCTTCGTCGTCATCGGCCGCGACGCGCGGTACAACTCCGACGCTTTTGCCATCGACACGGCGGCGGTCGTCACCGCCGCCGGCGGGCGCGCGGTGCTGCTGCCGGAGCCGCTGCCGACGCCGGTGCTCGCCTTCGCCATCCGGCACCTCGGCGCCGACGCGGGCGTCATGGTCACGGCCAGCCACAACCCGCCTCAGGACAACGGCTACAAGGTCTACCTCGGCGACGGCAGCCAGATCGTGCCGCCGAGCGATGCGCAGATCGCGGCGAAGATCGACCAGGTCGCGAGCGTCGCGTCGGTGCCGCGCGCCGAGTCCGGCTGGGAGGTCCTCGGCGACGAAGTGCTCGAGGCCTACCTCGACGCCGTCTCGGGAGTCGTCGGCCTCGACACCCCGCGCGACCTCTCCGTGCTGCACACCGCGCTCCACGGGGTCGGCGACACGACGGTCGAGCGCGCCTTCGAGCGGGCCGGCTTCGCCGCGCCGGCCAAGGTCGCCGAGCAGGCGGCACCTGACCCCGACTTCCCCACCGTCGCCTTCCCCAACCCCGAGGAGGACGGTGCGCTCGACGCCGCCCTGGCGGCCGCCCGCGCGACCTCACCCGACCTCGTCATCGCCAACGACCCCGATGCCGACCGCTGCGCCGTGGCCGTGCCCGACCCCGCGGTCGACGGCGGCTGGCGGCTGCTGCGCGGCGACGAGCTCGGCGTCCTGCTCGCCTCGCACCTGATCATGCGCGGCGTGCCCAAGGGCCGCCGGATGGCCAACTCGATCGTCAGCTCCCGGCTGCTCGCCGCGATGTGCCGGCTGTCCGGGGTGGCGCACGAGGAGACGCTCACCGGCTTCAAGTGGATCGCCCGGGTCGAGGGGCTGCACTACGGCTACGAGGAGGCGCTCGGCTACTGCGTCGCCCCCGACCTCGTGCGCGACAAGGACGGCGTCTCGGCCGCGCTGCTCGTCGCCGAGCTCGCCGCGATCCTCAAGGCCGAGGGTCGCACCCTGCTCGACGTCCTCGACGACCTGCACCGCCAGCTCGGTGTGCACGCGACCGATGCCTTCTCGATCCGCGTCGAGGACCTCACCGACATCGGGCGGATCATGGACCGGCTGCGCCAGGAGCCGCCGACCGAGGTCGCCGACTCCCCCGTCGCGAGCGCCGAAGACCTCTCGGTCGGCGCCGGCGGGCTGCCGCCGACCGACGGGCTGCGCTACCTGCTCGACGACGACTCGCGGATCATCGTTCGCCCCTCCGGCACCGAGCCGAAGCTCAAGGTCTACCTCGAGGCGATCGAGCCGGTCGCCTCCCCGGACGACCTGTCGGCGGCACGTGAGCGGGCCGCCGAGCGCCTCGGCCGGGTGCGGGCGGCGATGGAGTCGCTCACGGCGCTCTAGACTCTCCCTTCGTGCCGACGCCAGCCCTGCCCCCTTCGACCGGACGTGTCGTCGTCCTCGCCGGGCCGAGCGGGTCCGGCAAGTCCCGTCTCGCCGCCCGCCTGCACCGTGACCACGGGTGGCCGGTCGTGCGCCTCGACGACTTCTACAAGGACCTCGACGCCCCCGGCCTGCCCCGCAGCGAAGAGCTCGGGATGGTCGACTGGGACCACCCCGACAGCTGGGACGAGGCGGCGGCGATCGCCGCGCTGAGCACCCTCCTGGCGACCGGGACGGCGGCGATGCCGATCTATGACATCAGCGTCTCGCGGGCCACGGGCGAGCACACCGTGACCGCGCGGCCGGACGACCTCGTCGTCGCCGAGGGGATCTTCGCGGCCGAGGCGATCCCGGCCCTGCGCGAGGCCGGTCTGCTCCACTCCGCCTGGTGCATCCGTCACCACCGGCTCAAGACCTTCGTGCTGCGGCTGGCGCGCGACCTCAAGGAGCGCCGCAAGCCACCGCTGACCCTCGTGCGCCGCGGCCTGGTCCTCATGCGCGACGAGCCGCGCGTCGTCGCCCGGCACGTCGAGCTCGGCGCCCGCTGCGCCACCCCCCGCCAGGCCGAGCGCGAGCTCGCCGGCGCCTGAGGTCGGCGATGGCCACGACGTCCTACCTCACCGTCGCCCGCGACGGCGAGGTCGAGATCGAGGTCAAGCGGTCGCGCTTCCTGTGCACCCTCCAGCGGGTCGAGGACGAAGGGAGCGCCCGTGCCGTCGTCGAGCGGCTGCGCAAGCAGCACTGGGACGCCCGGCACCACTGCTCGGCCTTCGTCCTGGGGCCGGACCGCGGGGTGGCCCGCTCGTCGGACGACGGCGAGCCGTCGGGCACGGCCGGCGCCCCGATGCTCGAGGTCCTCACCGGGCACGAGGTGAGCGATGTCGTCGCGGTCGTCACCCGGTGGTTCGGCGGGGTGCTGCTCGGCACCGGCGGTCTCGTGCGGGCCTACGGCGACGCGGTGCGCGCCGGGCTGGAGTCGGTGGGCACGCTGCGGCGCGAGCTCGTCGTCGAGCACGAGCTCGTCGTGTCGCACGTCGAGGCGGGGCGCGTGGACAACGAGCTTCGCTCGCGGGGCGTGCACGTCGTCGACGCCGACTACGCCGCCGAGGTCACCCTGACGCTCGGGGTCCCGGCCACCGAGGTCGCCGGGCTCACGCCCCTCGTCGCGGAGCTGACCGCCGGCTCCGGGCGGCTGCGCGAGGTGGGGTCGCGCTGGGTCGACGCCCTAGGCTGAGGACATGACTCGCCGTCCCCCCTTCGCCCCCGGCACGACGCTCACCGTCCAGGACGTCGCCGACCTCGTCGACCACGCGCTGCTCAAGCCGGAGCTGACCCCCGACGAAGTGGCCGCCTCCGTTCGCGAGCTCGCGGCCCAGCGCATCTGGAGCGTCTGCGTGCGCCCGAGCGACGTCGCCCTCGCCGCGGAGACCATCGCGGCGGTCGACGGCAGCCCGACCCGGGTGTGCACGGTCATCGGGTTCCCCCACGGCACGACCTCGACGGCGGCGAAGGTCGCCGAGTCGCGGCAGGCCCTGGCCGACGGCGCGACCGAGCTCGACATGGTGCTCAACATCGGCCGGCTGCGCGGCGGTGACATCACCGCGGTGCGCGACGACATCGCGGCCGTCGTCGAGGTGGGTCACGAGGCTGGCGCCCTGGTCAAGGTCATCTTCGAGACTGCGCTGCTCGACGAGCGCGCCAAGGTCGACGCCTGCCGGGCGAGCGCCGACGCGGGGGCCGACTTCACGAAGACGTCCACGGGCTTCGCCGGCGGGGGCGCGACCCTCGCCGACGTGGCACTCATGCGGGCCAACACCCCCGAGAGCATGGAGGTCAAGGCCTCCGGCGGCGTGCGCGACATCCCCACGCTCCTCGCGATGCTCGCCGAGGGCGTCACCCGCATCGGCACCTCGAGCACGGCGGCCCTGCTGGCCGGCGCCGAGCAGGTCGGGCCCGCGGGCCTCGTCGTGCCGCAGCCGGGTCAGACCGCGGACGCGGGTCCGAGCGACACCTACTGAGGCGAGGCGGGTGTCGCTGTGCGCACCCGTCGTCGTTGAGGCCACCTGGTTGCCCGTCTCGGGCCAGCCGGGTGGCACCAACGCCACCAGGTGGCACCAAGGCCACCAGGCACAGCGGGCTCAGGCAAGGGCCGCGTAGGCGGGCTTGATCCGCCCCTCGATGAGCTCCAGCCTCTCGTCGAAGGGGAGGAAGGCGGACTTCATCGCGTTCGTCGTCACCCAGCGCAGGTCCTCGAGGTCCCAGCCGGCCTCGGTGACCAGGGCGAGCATCTCCCGGGTCATCGAGGTGTCCGACATCAGCCGGTTGTCGGTGTTGAGCGTGACCCGGTAGCGCAGCCGCGCGAGGAGGGTGATCGGGTGCGCTGCGATCGAGGGCGCCGCGCCGGTCTGCACATTGCTGTGGGGGCACATCTCGAGCGGCACCCGGGTGTCGCGGACATAGGCGGCGAGCCGCCCCAGCCGAAGCTGCGAGGGGTCCTCGCGCGCCGCCTGGTTCGCCGCGAGCGGGTCGTCGGTGACGGTCGCCCCGCGGAAGCCGATGTCGTCGACGATCCGCACCCCGTGCCCGAGCCGGTCGGCGCCGCACCACTGCAGCGCCTCCCAGATGCTCGGCAGGCCGAAGGCCTCGCCGGCGTGGATCGTGAAGTGCGCATTTTCGCGGCGCAGGTACTCGAAGGCGTCGAGGTGCCGGCTCGGCGGGTGCCCCGCCTCTGCCCCCGCGATGTCGAAGCCGGCCACCCCACGGTCGCGGTAGCGCACCGCGAGCTCGGCGATCTCCCGGGACTTCGCGGCGTGCCGCATCGCGGTGAGCAGGCCCCGCACGACGATCGGGTGTCCCTCCGCCGCGGCCTCCTCCTCCCCTTCGCGGAAGCCGGCGTCGACCTCCTCGACGACCTGCTCGAGGCTCAGGCCGGCGCCCAGGTGCTGCTCGGGGGCATAGCGCGACTCGGCGTAGACGACGCCGTCGCGGGCGAGGTCGAGGACCGACTCGCGCGCCACGCGGCGCAGCGCGGGTGCCGTCTGCATGACGCCGACGGTGTGCTCGAAGGTCTCGAGGTAGCGCACGAGCGAGCCGGAGTCGGCCGACTCGCGGAACCACCGCGCCAGTCCCTCGGCCGACCGGTCGGCACCGCTCACCGGCAGCTCGTGACCGACCTCGTCGGCGATCTCGAGGACGGTCTGGGGGCGCACGCCGCCGTCGAGGTGGTCGTGAAGGACCACCTTGGGCAGCGCGCGGATGCTCGCCTCGTCGAGGCTCACTCGTCGTCCTCCCGGTGGACCGTCTCGGGGGCGAAGGCGGGCGTGCAGATGGCGACGTACTCGGCGCCGGCGTCCCCGGTCGAGTAGCGCACCCGCTCCCCCGCCCTGGTCACGATGCTCTGGCCGGCGTGCACCTCGGTGGTGCCGCCGTCGTGCTCGACGAGGACCGTCCCCGCGACCACGAGCGTCACCTCGTCGAAGTCGGGCCGCTGGGCCGGCTCGGACCAGCCGGCCGGCGCCTTCATGTGGGCGACCGACATCGCCGCGCTGCCGGTCGCGACCCGGCCGACGTGCTCGGCGATGACCTTGCCGCCCGGCACGTCGATGATCGACGGGGCGTCGTTGAGCTCGGGCACGTCAGGCCTCCTGGGCGGTGATCCGGTCGAGCACGACCTCGCGCGGCGCCGGGGCCGCGTCGCTGATCCGCCAGGCGCCGGTGAGCGACTCCTGGGCCCTCGCGAAGCGCTCGGGGGTGTCGGTGTGCAGCGTCATGAGCGGCTGGCCCGCGCTGACGCGGTCACCGGGTCGGGCGTGCAGCTCGACGCCGGCCCCGGCCTGCACCGGGTCCTCCTTGCGGGCCCGCCCGGCGCCGAGGCGCCACGCGGCGACACCGACGGCGAGCGCGTCGACGTGCTCGAGGTAGCCGTCGGCGTCCGCCGTGATGGTCTCGGTCTCGGCTGCGGTGGGCAGCTCGGCGTCGGGGTCGCCGCCCTGGGCGGAGATCATCCGGCGCCACACGTCCATGGCCCGGCCGTCGGCGAGGGCGGCGCGCAGCTCGTCGGCCCCCACGTCCTTGCCCGCGGCGCGGGTCATCTCGTCGGCGAGGGCGACGGTGAGGTCGACGACGTCCTGCGGACCGCCGCCGGAGAGGACCTCGACCGACTCGCGCACCTCGAGGGCATTGCCCGCCGTCAGGCCGAGCGGGACGGACATGTCGGTGATGAGCGCGACGGTGTTGACCCCCGCGTCGGTCCCGAGGTCGACCATGGTGCGGGCGAGCTCGGTCGCGTCCTCCCGGGTCTTCATGAAGGCACCCGACCCGACCTTGACGTCGAGGACGAGCGCGCCGGTGCCCTCGGCGATCTTCTTGCTCATGATCGAGCTGGCGATGAGCGGAATCGCCTCGACGGTGCCGGTGACGTCGCGCAGGGCGTAGAGCTTCTTGTCCGCGGGGGCCAGCCCGGCACCGGCCGCGCAGATGACCGCCCCGACGTCGTCGAGCTGGGCGAGCATCGCCTCGTTGGTCAGGTCGGCCTGCCAGCCGGGGATCGACTCGAGCTTGTCGAGGGTGCCGCCGGTGTGGCCGAGCCCGCGACCGGAGAGCTGCGGCACGGCGACGTCGAAGACGGCGACGAGGGGCGCGAGCGGCAGCGTGATCTTGTCGCCCACTCCACCCGTCGAGTGCTTGTCGGAGGTCGGCCGGCTCAGCGAGGAGAAGTCCATGCGCTCACCGCTGGCGATCATCGCCGCGGTCCACCGGGCGATCTCCGGGCGGGTCATGCCGTTGAGCAGGATCGCCATCGCGAGCGATGACATCTGCTCGTCGGCGACGACCCCGCGGGTGTAGGCGTCGATGACCCAGTCGATCTGCTCGGGGCTCAGCTCCCCGCGGTCCCGCTTCGTGCGGATGATGTCGACGGCGTCGTGCTGCTCGGTCACGGTGCTCCCTTCGTCAGGTCGTCGGCGCCGAAGGCCTGGGGCAGGATCTCGGCGAGACCCCGCTCGCCCTCCGGCGTCTGGATGCGGCACTGCGCACCGCCGTGCTCCCACAGCAGCTGGCGGCAGCGACCGCACGGCATGAGCGTCTCACCCCGGGCGTCGACGCACCACACGGCGACGAGCCGGCCGCCCCCGGTGCGCACGAGGTCGCTGATCAGGCCGCACTCGGCGCACAGGCCGACCGCGTACGAGGCATTTTCGACATTGCAGCCGCTCAGCAGGCGCCCGTCGTCGGCGAGGCCGGCGACCCCGACGGGGAAGTTGGAGTAGGGCGCATAGGCCCGCCCCATCGCCTCGACCGCACTCTCGCGCAAGCGCTCCCAGTCGGCTGCGGCGATGGGGCCGGCCATGTCAGTGCCCCTCGCCTCGTCGGTAGACCTTGCCGTTGGCCGCCGGCATCCGCAGGCGTTGGCTGGCGAAGGCGAGGACGAGCAGCGTCGTCAGGTGCGGGGCGAAGGGGGTGACCTCGCTGGGGACCTGGTCGGAGAGGAACCAGTAGACGACGACGAGGATGCCGACGACGACCGCGAAGGTGCCCTGGACGTAGGCCTGGCGGCGCAGGATCTGCCAGATCCCGATGCCGAGCAGGAGCAGCGCGACGAGGAGCAGCAGCGCGTGCAGCGCCGCGCCTCCGCCGCGCAGCTGGAGGGCGTCCATGTAGCCGAAGAGGCCCGAACCCATGAGCACGCCGCCGGGGCGCCAGTTGCCGAAGATCATCGCGGCGAGACCGATGTAGCCGCGGCCGCCGGTCTGACCCTCGCGGTAGGTGTCGGAGGCGACCATCGCGAGGAAGCCGCCACCGAGGCCGGCGAGGGCACCGGACGTGACGACGGCGATGTACTTGTAGAGGTAGACGTTGACGCCGAGGGTCTCGGCGGCCACCGGCGACTCACCACAGCTGCGCACCCGCAGGCCGAAGGGGGTGCGCCACAGCACCCACCACGTGCCGACGAAGAGCAGCAGGCCGAGGACGGTGAGCGCGGACAGCCCGGTCGTCGCCGCCTTGAGCAGCGCGGCGAGCTCGGAGACGAAGAACCAGTCCTTGTCCTCGATCGTCGCGAGCGGGTCCGCGATGCCGGGGATGCCGATGCTCGGCAGGTGCGGCAGGGCCGGGGACTGCACGTCGCTGCCGCCCTCGAGGCCGCCGAAGAAGCGGGCGGCGAGATAGCTGGCCACACCGACGGCGACGATGTTGAGCGCCACACCGGAGACGATGTGGTCGACGCCGAAGGTCACCGTCGCCAGGGCGTGGACGAGGCCACCGAGGGCGCCGCACACGAGCGCGCCGACGACACCCATCCACGGGCCGCCGTGGAGGGCGCCGAAGGCGGCGCCCCACGTGCCGAGGATCATCATGCCCTCGAGCCCGATGTTGATGACTCCCGCACGCTCTGCCCACAGGCCGCCGAGACCGGCGAGGGCCAGGGGCATCGCCCAGGCGAGGGCCGCGCTGAGCGTGCCGGAGGAGGCGATGTCCCCCTGGCCGGTGACGATGCGGATGACGGACAGGACCACGAGGATCGCGGCGAGCGCGAGCGGCCACACCCAGAAGGGGATGCGGCGGGTGGGCCGCGTGGGGGCGACCTCGCTCTCGGTACCGACGCTGAGGGTCATGCCGAGGCTCCTTCGATGGTGACGCCGGCATCGAGCTCGCGGGCGACCTGCCGCTGCTCCATGCGCTGCTCGATGCGGTGGACGACCTCGTAGGCGATGACGACCGCGAGGAGGATGACGCCCTGGATGATGAAGACGAGGGCGGGCGAGACGTCGGCGCGCAGCTGCAGACCGTCACTCGCCTTCTCCAACCACGACCACAGCAGCGCGGCGAAGGCGATGCCGACCGGGTGGTTGCGCCCGAGGAGCGCGACACCGATGCCGATGAAGCCGACACCGGACTGGAAGTTGAGCCCGTAGGAGTGGTCGGCCCCGAAAAAGGCCGGCATGCCGATGAGGCCCGCGACCGCGCCCGAGAGCACCATCGCGGTCAGCACCATGCGGGGGACCTTGACGCCGCTGGCGACGGCCGCGGACTCGGACTCACCGGTGGCCCGCACGTCGAAGCCGAAGCGGGTGCGGTTGACGATGAACCAGTAGAGCAGCCCGAGCACGACCGCCAGGATCAGCAGGGTGTAGACGCGGTTGGTGGCGTCGGGGACGAGCGAGAGGCCCTCGAGCTGGCTCGAGGCCGGGATCTCCTGCGTGCTGCGGGTGTTGCTGCCCTCGGCCCGCTCGCCCCAGCTGCGCAGCCCCCAGGCGACCAGGCCGCCGGAGATCGCGTTGAGCATGATCGTCGAGATGACCTCGGAGACACCGCGGGTGACCTTGAGCCAGCCGGCGATGCCGGCCCAGACACCACCGACGAGCATGGCGACGAGCAGCGCGAGGACGATGTTGAGCGGGCCCGGGAGCCAGCCGTGACCGGCGATGATCGCCGCGGCGAAGGTCGCGATGCGGTACTGCCCGTCGACACCGATGTTGAAGAGCTTCATCTTGAAGCCGATGGCGACGGCGATCGCGGCGATGTAGTAGGTGATGCCGCTGTTGATGATGTTGACCATCGTGCGCGGCTTCGGCTCCGACAGCAGGGTCTCCCAAACGAGCCCCACCGGGTCGCCGACGGCGATGAGCACCGCAGACGTGACGACGAAGGCCACGAGCACGGCCAGCAGCGGCGCCGCGAGGGTGAGCGCCAGACGGCGCAGGGTCAGCTTCATGATGCGTCCTTCCCGGCGCCGGTCATCGCGCTGCCGAGCTCCTGGCTGGTCACGGAGTCGGGGTCGAACTCGCCGGTGATCCGCCCTCGCAGGATGACCTTGATCGTGTCGGAGAGCCCGATGAGCTCCTCGAGGTCGGCGCTGACGAGCAGCACGGCCAGGCCCTCGCGGCGGGCCTCGCGGATGAGGTCCCAGATCGCCGCCTGGGCGCCGACGTCGACGCCGCGGGTCGGGTGCGAGGCGATGAGCACCTTGGGGTCGTGACTCATCTCGCGGCCGACGATGAGCTTCTGCTGGTTGCCGCCGGAGAGCGAGCCGACGGAGACGTGGATGCTCGGGGTGCGCACGTCGTAGTCGCGCACGATCCGCTCGGTGTCCGCCTTGGCGGCCGACGAGGTGAGCAGACCCCGGCGGGAAGCGGGAGCCTGGGTCTGGTGACCGAGCATCCGGTTCTCCCACAGCGGTGCGTCGAGCAGCAGGCCCTGACGGTGGCGGTCCTCGGGGATGTAGCCGACGCCGGCCTCGCGGATGCGCCGCACGTCCCAGTCGGAGATGTCGTCACCCTCGAGGTGCACCGTGCCGGAGACCGGCTCGATCATGCCCATGATGACCTCGACGAGCTCCGCCTGGCCGTTGCCCTCGACGCCGGCGATGCCGAGGACCTCGCCCGCGTGGATGTCGAGGCTGATGTCCTCGAGGACGCTGCGCCCCGACCCGCCGAGGGTGATGCCGCGCATCGAGAGCACGACCCGGTCGGTGACCGTCGACTCCTCGGTCTCGGGGGTCGGCAGCTCGGAGCCGACCATGAGCTCGGCGAGCTGGCGCGCGGTGACGTCCTGGGGCAGCACGGTGTCGATCGTCGTGCCGCGACGGATCACGGTGACCGTGTCGGCGACGGAGAGCACCTCGTCGAGCTTGTGCGAGATGAAGAGCACGGTGATGCCCTCGCGCTTGAGCTCGCGCAGGTTGTCGAAGAGCTCGTCGACCTCCTGGGGCACGAGGACCGCGGTCGGCTCGTCGAGGATGATCGTGCGGGCACCGCGGTAGAGCACCTTGAGGATCTCGACCCGCTGGCGCGCGCCGACGCCGAGGTCGGCGACGAGCGAGTCCGGGTCGACGTCGAGGCCGTACTCGTCGGAGATGCGGCGGATCTCCGTGCGCGCACCCCCGCCGATGCCGTGGAGCTTCTCGGCGCCGAGCACGACGTTCTCGGCCACGGTGAGGTTGTCGGCGAGCATGAAGTGCTGGAAGACCATGCCGACGCCGTGCTTGATCGCGTCGGAGGGGCTCGACATCGACACGGCCTGCCCGTCGATGCGGATCGTGCCCTCGTCCGGCTTCTGCACGCCGTAGAGCATCTTCATCAGGGTCGACTTGCCGGCGCCGTTCTCCCCGACGATCGCGTGGACCGTGCCGCGGCGCACGCCGAAGGTGACGTCGCGGTTGGCGACGACGCCCGGGAACCTCTTGGTGATGCCCTCGACCTCGACCGCGAGATCGCCCGCCGAGGGGGTCGCCGCGGGAGGGCGGTGCGGATCGGTGCTGCTCATGATTCCTCCGGTGTGCGTCCACGGCCCGTCAGGGCACGCAGGCGAAGACTAACGCCCCGGACGGCCACGAGGCCCGGTCCGCGCGAGGTGCGCGACCGGGCCTCGTGGGTGGGGCTGCGTCACTTGGCGGGAACGGTGATCTTCCCGTCGATGATCTGCTTCTTGTAGTCGTCGAGCTTGTCGGTGATGTCGTCGATCTTGCCGCCGGTCGTCGAGTAGCCGACGCCGTCGTCCTTGAGACCGAAGACGGTCGGGCCGGAGATCGGGTCACCCTCGGTCGCGGACTTGATGTAGTCGAAGACGGCGACGTCGACGTTCTTGACCATCGAGGTGATGATGACGTCGCGGACGCTCGCGTCGGCGGTCTTGGCCTGGTCGGAGTCGACACCGATGGCCATCTTCTTGTCCGCCGCGGCGGCCTTGAAGACGCCGCTGCCGGAGGCGCCGGCGGCGTGGTAGACGACGTCCGCGCCCTTGTCGTACATGCCCTCGGCGGCGGTCTGGCCCTTGGCCGGGTCGGCGAAGCCGGAGCCGTCCTCGGCGAGGTACTTCGTCTGGATGTCGATCTTGGGGTCGACTGCCTTGGCGCCGGCCTTGAAGCCCGCCTCGAACTTGTTGATCAGCGGGACGTCGACGCCACCGATGAAGCCGACCTTGCCGCTCTTCGACTTCAGCGCGGCAGCCGCACCGACGAGGAAGGAGCCCTCCTGCTCGGAGAAGGTCAGCTGGGCGACGTTGTCACCCTTCGAGTCGTCGGAGGCGTCGTCGATGATCGCGAAGCTGATGTCGGGGTTGTCCTTGGCCGCGGCGCCGATCGCCTTGGCGTAGATGTAGCCGACGCCGATGACGTTGGTGCAGCCGGCGTCGACGAGCTGGTTGAGACGGTCCTCGCGGGCCGCGTCGTTCTCGCCCTGGCTGGCCTCGACCTCGTCGGTCTCGATGCCGAGCTCGTCCTTGGCCTGGTCCAGGCCCTTGGCGGCGGAGTCGTTGAACGACTGGTCGCCACGGCCACCCACGTCGTAGGCAAGGCAGGCCTTGACGTCGCTGCCGCCCTCGGCGGACGTGGAGTCGCCACCGGAGTCGCTGCTGCCGCAGGCGGTCAGGGCCAGAGCGGCGACGGACATGATCGATGCGACCTTCACGGTGTGACGCAAGGCGCTCTCCTTCTCAACAGGGGTATCGGGGCACCTTCGTGCCATCGGGGGATGCTACGTCCCGGTTGGGGCACCAACAGAGGCCGATGTGATCGGTGGGACCAACTGTTATGAGACCGGGATCGAAGGGGGAAAACCCTCACCCGGGCGCAGGGCCGGGGTCAGGCGTCCTCGACGCGGGTCCACTCCCCCGCCGCGGCGAGGGTGAGCAGGGCGGTGCCGTTGCGCACGGCGCCCTCGTCGACGACGAGGTCGCCCTGGTGCAGGTCGAAGGTGCGCCCGCCGTGGGTGCGGGTGCCCAGGCGCGCCATGGCGCCCTCGGCCTCGTGGAGCATCCACGCGAAGTCCTCGCCGCCGAGGCTGTGCGGCGTCGGCACCGGGCGCAGGCCCGCGGCCATGCTCGCCCGACCGAGCGCGGCGACCGCGGCGGAGTCGTTGACGACCGGCGGCACGCCACGGATGTGGTCGACGGCGGCCGTCACTCCGTAGGGACGCACGACGTCGGCGACGACCTCGTGGAGCAGCGGGCCGATCTCCTCCCAGAGGCCGACGTCGAGCATGCGCAGCGTGCCCTGCGCGACACCGGTGGAGGGGATGACGTTGATCGCCTCGCCGGCGGAGACCCGGCCCCACACGACGACCAGCCCGGCCCGCGGGTCGACCCGCCGGCTGAGGACCGCGGGCACGTCGGTGACGACCTTGCCCAGGGCATAGGTGAGGTCCTCGGTGAGGAAGGGCCGCGAGGTGTGGCCGCCGCGGCCGCGGAGGGTCACCGTCACCTGGTCGGCGGCCGCCGTGAGCGGCCCCTCGCGCAGGCCGATCTCGCCGACGTCGAGCGAGGGGTCGCAGTGCACGGCGTAGACGGTGTCGACGCCCGACATGACGCCGGCCTTGACGAAGGCGAGCGCGCCGCCGGGCATCTGCTCCTCGGCGGGCTGAAAGATCAGCCGGACGCCGACGTGGCGGGCGGCGAGCTCGTCGGCGACCTCGGCGAGCGCCAGGCCGGCGCCGAGCAGGGCGGTCGTGTGGACGTCGTGCCCGCAGGCGTGGCAGACACCGTCGTTGGTCGAGGTCCAGTCGAGGCCGCTGCGCTCGCGGACCGGCAGCGCGTCGATGTCACCGCGCAGGGCGACGCGGCGGCGCGGCTCGCTCGCGCCGAGGTCGACGACGAGCCCGGTCTCGCTCAGCGACCGCGGCTCGAGCCCGGCGGCCTCGAGCCGCTCGCGCAGCCGCGCGGTCGTGCGGTGCTCCTGGAAGGAGATCTCCGGGTGGGCGTGCAGGTCCCGCCGGAAGTCGATCAGCTCGGGCAGCAGCCGGTCGATGACGCGCAGCAGCGTCGGGGCGAGAGGTGCAGTCATGGCGGTGCGACTCTACCGAGGCGACCGCCTGCGGACGTGGAGGCGCCCACCGGATGAACGCTCGACGTCAGACGAGGTCGGTGCGCCCGGCCGCCTTGAGGGCCTCGACGACGAGCTTGACGTCCTGGGCCCGCTCCCGGCTGGCGACGAGCAGGGCGTCGTCGGTCTCGACGACGACGACGTCCTCGAGACCCACGACGGCGACCATGCGGCCGGACTCGGAGACGACGAGGCCGCCGGAGTCGATGGCCTGGACCTGGGCGGGGTCGCCGACGACGGTCATCGCCCCCTCGGCGGGGGGCAGCAGGCAGGAGAGGGACTTGAAGTCGCCGACGTCGTCCCAGTCGAAGCTGCCGGGCACGACGGCCACGAGACCCTCGTCGGCGGCGGGCTCGGCGACGGCGTGGTCGATGGCGATCTTCTCCAGCCCCTCCCAGCGGCTCTCGAGCAGGTCGGGGTCGGCCGCGATCTCGCGCAGCCCGGCGGCCAGGTCTGGGTGCCACTGGGCCAGCAGGTCGAGCAGGGTCGCGGCGCGGACGACGAACATGCCGGCGTTCCAGCGGAACTCGCCAGTCGCCAGGTAGGACGCGGCGCGGCGGGCGTCGGGCTTCTCGACGAACTGGCGGACCCGGGCGGCGCTCGGGTGGGCGCGCAGCCGCGGACCCATCTGGATGTAGCCGAAGCCGGTCGAGGGGAAGGTCGGCTCGATGCCGATCGTCACGACGAGGTCGTCGCGGCGGGCGACGCCGACGGCCTCGACGACGGCGGCGCCGAAGGCCTCCTGGTCGGCAATGACGTGGTCGGCGGCGAAGGACCCGATGATCGCGTCGGGGTCGCGCCGCTCGAGCACGGCCGCGGCGAGGCCGATCGCCGCCATCGAGTCACGCGGCGAGGGCTCGGCGATCAGCAGGTCGTCGGGCAGGTCGGGCACCTGCTCGTGGACCGCGGCGGCGTGCGCGGCGCCGGTGACGACGAGGACCCGCTCTCCGGCGAGGACCCGCAGGCGGTCGACCGTGGCCTGGATGAGGGTGCGGCCGCTGCCGGTCAGGTCGTGGAGGAACTTCGGCGAGCCGGCCCGCGACACCGGCCACAGCCGTGTGCCCGCTCCCCCGGCGGGCACCACGGCCCAGAAGCGGTCGAGATCCCCTGTCGTCGTCATGTCGTGCACCGTACCCGGCACGCCCGAGGAGACCGCCTCGTGACGGGGGCGGGTCCCCCCTTCGACCAAGTCGTCACCTGATGATCACCGGACACCCCCCTCGACGACACCGAAGGGGGGTGGCGGCACCTCCACATTGGAGACCGTGCGAGTGGCTATTGCGACCGAGTCCTTCCTGCCCAGCCTCAACGGCGTCACGACGAGCGTCTGCCGCGTGGCCGAGAACCTGCGCGAGCAGGGCCACAAGGCGATGATCATCGCCCCCGGCCCCGCGCCGGCCACCTATGCGGGGCACGTCGTGCGGACGCTGCCGGCGGTGCCCGTCCGCGGCTTCCGCGCCGGCCTGCCGACGGGTGCCGTGCGCCGGGCGCTGCGCGACTTCCGGCCCGACGTCGTGCACGTCGCCTCCCCCTTCCTCGTCGGGGCGCGGGGGCTGCACAACGCCGAGACCTTCGACCTGCCGACGGTCGCGATCTACCAGACCGACATGCCCAACTACGTCAAGCAGCACGGCCCCGGAGCCATCGGCCGGGGCGCCTCCTCGCTGACGTGGGAGTGGGTGCGCCGGCTGCACGAGCGGGCCGATCTCACGCTCGCGCCTAGCCGCCCGACGCTCGAGGAGCTGCGCGAGCACCGCATCCCGCGCACCGACCTGTGGGGCCGGGGCGTCGACACCGCGCTCTTCCGCCCGGAGTGGAAGGACGACCCGGAGACGCTCGCCCTCAAGCACGCGCTCGCCCCCAACGGCGAGGTCCTCCTCGGCTACGTCGGCCGGCTCGCGCCGGAGAAGGAGCTGCACCGCCTCGCCGAGCTGGCCCAGCTGCCGGGCACCCGGCTCGTCCTCGTCGGAGAGGGCCCGAGCCGCAACGAGCTCGGTGCGCGGCTCGCCGAGGCCGTCGCCGCGAGCTCCGGCCGACCCAACCTGCCGCCGGCCTTCCTCGGCCCGCGCACGGGTGCCGACCTGGCCCGCGCCTACGCGACCTTCGACGTCTTCGTGCACACGGGGACCAAGGAGACCTTCGGCCAGACGCTGCAGGAGGCCGCGGCCGCCGGGCTGCCGGTCGTCGCCCCCGCCGTCGGCGGCCCGCTCGACCTCGTCGACCACGGCCGCTCGGGATACCTCTTCGACCCGCAGGTGCGCGGCGACCTCGCCCGCTGGGTCGCCGAGCTCGTCGACTCGCCGAGCCTGCGGGCGTCGATGGCCGCCGCCGGTCCCGAGATGGTCGCCCACCGATCGTGGAGCAGCCTCACCGAGCAGCTCGTCCGCCACTACGAGCGCGCGGCCTCGGCCCACGCCGCCTGAGGCGGGCCGGGCCCGACCGGTCTCCGGCCGTCCGGTCTGGGAGACTGCGGCCATGGAACCCCGCTGGCTCACCGACGACGAGCTGACGGCGTGGCTGCGCCTCATCGCCCTGGCGGAGCTGCTGCCGTCGCGACTGGACGCCCAGCTGCGCCGCGACGCGGAGCTGACGCACTTCGAGTACCAGGTCCTCGCGATGCTCTCGGAGGCGCCCGAGCGAACCCTGCGCATGTCATGGCTCGCCCAGCGCACCCAGGCGACGCTCCCCCGGCTCTCGCACGTCGCCCGCCGCCTCGAGGGGCGCGGCCTGCTCGTGCGGCGCCCGAGCCAGACGGACGCGCGGGCCACCGATGCGACGCTCACCGACGCCGGCATGGAGGTCATCGTCGCTGCGGCCCCCGGGCACGTGACGCTCGTGCGCGAGGAGGTCTTCGACGCCCTGACGCCCGAGCAGGTGGGTCAGCTCTCCGAGATCTGCACCGCGGTCCTCGACCGGCTCGACCCGGAGGGGCACCTCACGATGAAGGCCGCAGAGGCTCCCCACTGAGCTCGAAGCCCGTCTGCGGGCGCCACACGCCGTCGGCGCCGTGGTCGTAGAGGTGGAAGCTGGTCACCTCGAAGGACGCGTCGAAGGTCGCCAGGTCGCCGAAGGCGCGGTCGAGCTGGGCGTCGCTCACCTGGTGGGCGATCGTCACGTGCGGGTGGTAGGGGAACTCGAGGTCGCGCACGACCGGACCGCGACGCACGGCCTGCTCCAGCCGCTCGCACATCGGGATGCCCTGGGCGACCTGCACGAAGACGACCGGGCTCACCGGCCGGAAGGTGCCGGTGCCGCGCAGCTGCATCATGAAGGGCCCGTGCGCGGCAGCCACCGACTCGAGGTGGTGGACGAAGACGGGCAGCTCGGCCTCGGGCACCTCCGTCGGCGGCATGAGCGTGACGTGCGGCGGGATCGCCCGCGCCATCGGGTCACCGACGTCCTCCCGCTGCTGCTGCAGCTGCGACCCCCAGGGCTCGGGGATCTCGATGGACACGCCGTGGACGGGCACGATCAGGCCCGGGGGGTGAGCAGGCCGACGCGGTCGTAGACGCGGTCGCGGGTCGCGGAGGCGATCTCGGCGGCGCGGGCCGCGCCCTTGGCGACGATGCTGTCGAGCTCGGCCGGGTCGGACATCAGCTCGTCCATGCGGCGCTGGTAGGGCTCGATGGCGCTGACGACGACGTCGGCGACCTCCTGCTTGAGGGCGCCGTAGCCCTGACCGGCGAAGTGGGCCTCGAGGTCGGCGATCGACGTGCCCGACAGTGCCGAGTGGATCGACAGCAGGTTGGACACCCCCGGCTTGGCGTCGACGTCGTAGCGGATCTCGCCGTCGACGTCGGTGACGGCGGAGCGGATCTTCTTCGCGATGCGCTTGGGGTCGTCGAGCAGCGAGATCAGGCCCTTGTCCGAGGAGCTCGACTTGCTCATCTTGCCGGTGGGCTCCTGCAGGTCCATGATCCGCGCCGACTCCTTGAGGATGTGCGGCTCGGGCACGACGAGGGTGTCGCCGAAGCGGGCGTTGAAGCGCTCGGCGAGGTCGCGGGTGATCTCGAGGTGCTGGCGCTGGTCGTCGCCGACCGGCACGCGGGCCGCGTCGTAGATGAGGATGTCGGCGGCCATGAGGATCGGGTAGGTGAAGAGGCCGACGTTGGCGTTGTGCCCCTTGGCCGTCTTGTCCTTGAACTGCGTCATCCGGCTCGCCTCGCCGAAGGCGGTCTGGCAGGCGAGGACCCACATGAGCTCGGTGTGCTCGCGCACGTGGCTCTGGCAGAAGATCGCCGAGCGCTCGGGGTCGACGCCGCCGGCGATGTACTGGGCGGCGGTGACGCGGCTGCGGCGGGTGATGTCGGCCGGATCGGTGGGCACGGTGAGCGCGTGCAGGTCGGCGACGAAGTAGTAGGCGTCGAAGTCCTCCTGCAGACCGACCCAGTTGACGAGCGCACCGAGGTAGTTGCCGAGGTGGAGGGAGTCGCTCGTGGGCTGCATCCCGGAGAGGATCCGGGGCCGGTCAGGTGCAGGGCTGGTCATGGGGGTCATG
Organism: Janibacter sp. CX7; assembly: GCF_024362365.1. Taxonomy (NCBI): domain Bacteria; kingdom Bacillati; phylum Actinomycetota; class Actinomycetes; order Micrococcales; family Intrasporangiaceae; genus Janibacter; species Janibacter sp. CX7. The sequence goes on from NZ_CP101464.1 coordinate 2,375,457, forward strand.
ATGCCAGCCGGGCTGCGGCGGCTCGCACGCGCTCGACGAATCGCTTGGGAGAGAAGGCCTCGACGTGGGCGCGGATCGCCGCGGGGTCCCACGTGCGGCCCCGGTCGGCGACGACGGCGGCCCGGATCGCGTCGGCCGTCGGCTCGTCGAAGAAGGCGCCGTTGACCCCGTCGGCGATGGTGTCGAGGTAACCGCCGGCACGCAGCGCGAGCGTCGGCCGGCCGAAGGCGCCCGCCTCGAGCGGGGTGAGACCGAAGTCCTCGTGGCTCGCGGCGACGAGCGCGCGGGCGTGGGCATAGGCCCAGCGCATCTGGGCGTCGGTGAGGTCGGTCGCGATGCGCACGTTGTCCGGCGCGGCGGCCCGCAGCGGCGCGAGCAGCGGGCCGGCGCCGATGACGAGCAGGTGCTCGGGCAGCCCGCGGAATGCCTCGACCACCTGGTCGACGTTCTTGTACGGCAGCAGGCGGGAGACGACGAGGTGGTAGCCCTCGCACCAGTCGGCGGCCTCGGGCACCGCCTCCTGCTCCCCGGTCGTGTCGACGGCGAAGGGGGGCGGCAGCACCTCGGCGTCGATGCCGTAGGCCTCACCGATGCGCTCGCGCACGACGTGGCTGTTGGCGAGATAGGCGTCGGCGCGGGCAGCGGCGCGGCGGTCCCAGCGGCGAAGGGGGGCACGCAGCGCGAGCAGCGCGAGCCCGGTCGGCGAGCGCCGCGGGTCGCCGCCGAGGTAGCGCTCGCTCTGGTAGAGCCAGCGGGCGGGTGCGTGGCAGTAGACGAGGGTGCGGCCGGTGGTGGGGAACCCGTGGGCCCAGCCGCTGCTGCTGGCGACGACGAGGTCGGCGTCGATGCGCAGCGCGCTCGAGGCGAAGGGAAGGAAGGGCAGCGCCGCGCGGTGGTGGCGCCGCAGCGGGCCGACGAGGTTGAGCGGGCTGACCCGGATGTCGACGTCGCGGAACTCGGGGAAGGTGCCCTCGGGGTCGTAGAGCGTCGTGTGCACGGTCGCGTCGGGGAAAGCCTGCAGGAGGGCCAAGACGACCCGCTCCGCTCCGCCGCGCTGGGTGAGGTAGTCGTGGGCGATGGCCACGCGGGTGCGCTCGTGCGTGCTCGTCCCGGTCCTGCCGGCCACCTCGCGCCAGACCCCCACGATGGTGTCGGTGCTCGGGCCGATGCCGAGGTCGGTGCGCGCCCGCTGCCAGCCGGCGGCGCCGCGGCGCTCGGCCTCGTCGGGGTCGTCGAGGGCTGCGGTGATGGCGGCGGCCAGGGCGTCGACGTCACCGGGCGGGACGAGCCAGCCGACGGACGCCGGGCCACCGGTGACGATCTCGGGCACTCCCCCGGCGTCGGTCGCGACGACCGGCACCCCGCGGGCCATCGCCTCGGCGACGACCTGGCCGTAGGGCTCGGGCACCGGCGACGCGTGGACGGCCACGGTCATCGCGTCGAGCTCTGCGGCCGGGTCGTCGGTGAAGCCGACGAGCTGGACGTGCTCGCCCAGTCCCAGCCGCTCGATCTCGCGACGGACCTCCCCTTCGTGCTCCTCATGACCGAACATCGGGGACCCGATGATGCGGAAGGTCGTCTCCGGGTGGCGGCGCACGACCTGCGCTGCGGCGCGGACCAGCTCGAGCTGACCCTTGGTCGGGCTGATGCGCCCGAGGAGCCCGACGACCGGATCGGCAGGTCGGGGGCGCGGCTCGGGGCGGATCTGCGCCGGCACGAGGCCGGGGTGGGCGACGGTGACCTCGACCCCGGGCAGGGTCGCCGCGGTGGCGCGGGAGTTGGCGATGACGCGCTGCGGGCCCCACGTGGCGATCTGGCGCATGAGGCGCACGAGCGGAGCGGGCAGGTAGTCGGGGGCGATGCGGTCACGGATGTGCCAGACGAGCGGGCGGCGGGCCAGGCGCGCAGCCGGCACCCCGAGCAGGTCGGCCTTGAGGGTCGTCGTGTGGACGACGTCGACGTCGAGCTCGCGCAGCCGTGCCGCCAGCCTCCGGACGAAGGGGGCGGCCCCCACCGCGGACCGCGCCGCCGTCCGCAGCCCCGCCGCCTGCTCGCGGGTGGTCGTGCCGATCCCCTCGTCGAGGGGCAGCACCTCGACCGTGTGCCCCCGCTCCCGCAGGCGCCCGACGAGCGGGCCGTCGGCGAAGAGCAGGACGCGCACGTCGACGTCGTCCCGCGTGGCGAGGGTGTCCATGAGGCGCACGAGCGCCAGCTCGACCCCGCCGAGCTGGGCGGTGTGGTCGAGGATCGCGACGCGGACCGGCCTCTGCTGCTCCCCCATGCGGTGGAGTCTATGGACCGGTCGGCTTACGTACGCGGGGCGCTCCAACCCGTGGCTCGACGTTCGAGCCACCCGGGAGCCCGCCCGTACCGTCGCGTCCCCCACGAGCCCACTGCCGCCGCCGCGATCAGGCCACGGCGTGCAGCCTCTCTCCATTCCCGACGACGGAGGTGTCGTGTGACCGCGGGAACCACGTGACGTCGAATGAATCGGTATCGCTGCGTGGTCGTCCCTTGAAGTCGGTGGGAGATGAACATCAGTCCGTTGCGCGCGTAGTAGAACAAGCCCAAATAGGAGTAGGCACCGGTGAACGATGCCGACACCTGATGCTCGATGACCACGCCGGTGTCGACGACGAGAGAGATCCCCTCGGCGGAGGCTCGCAGGCTCCAGTCGGAGTCCTCGAAGTTCAGGAAGTACCGCTCGTCGAAGAGCCCAACCGATCGCCAGGTCGCGGACGAGGCGGTGACACAACACCCAGCCAAAGTGGTCGTAACACGAAGTCCGTCGTCACCGACAGGGTCGGCGGCCAGTTCGGTGTCGGAGAGATGACGCGCGAGACCGGTTTCAGCGTCGATCGCGCCGCCGCCGAACCAGACGCGACCGGAGCCATCCGCGTACTCCACGACCGGGCTTACCGCGTGGCCTCGTCGGGCAACACCAGATAGCTGGCGAAGCGCACCGGATGGGACGATCGTGTCGTTGTTGAGGACTGTGACGGTAGCGGCGCCTCGATCCATAGCCCATCTCAAGCCGGTGTTCATTCCGCCGGCAAAGCCGAGATTCTCCCGATTTTGCAGCGTCCAGACCTGCGGCCAGCGTCGCGACACTACCTCAAGACACCCGTCATACGACCCGTTGTCCACCACGACGACGAGTACATCCGGCGAGCCCGCGACCAGCGACTCAACGCATCTCTCGGTGTCCGAGCGACCGTGGAAGTTGAGTACGACAACAGCGTCTTTCCCGCCCCCGTCGGTAGGCCCGTGTTCCTCCGCCACGGTGACACACTAGAGGAGACCCGCCCACCCCGTGAGGACCCTTCATGACCCTCAAGGCCACGCTGAAGCGCCATGCACCTGCCCCTGTTCTCCGGGCGGCGGCGTGGCGTCGTGATGTCTGGGGCGACCTTCGGCTTCGATTGCTGACCAGCGCGGGCCGCATCCCCTCGCACCGTGCTCGCAAGGTCATCTATCGCAATTGCGGAATGCGCCTGCCGACGTCCTCTGCAATTCACTGGCGAGCGGAGTTCTACGCACCGGAGCGCATCGTCATCGGTGAGAACGTGACTATCGGCGACACCTGCTTCCTCGATGGTCGCTCAGGTCTGAGCATCGGGGACAGCGTCAATCTCGGAAGCCGAGTGCACATCTACACCCGAGAGCACGACGTCGACTCCCCCACCTTCGCGGAAACAGGCGGGCCAGTGGCCATCGGGGATCACGCATGGGTGGCGAGCCACGCCATCGTCCTGCCCGGCGTCACCATTGGTCAGGGCGCCGTGGTCGCGGCGGGCGCCGTCGTCACCAAGGACGTCGAGCCCTTCACCGTCGTCGGTGGCAACCCCGCGCGACCGATCCGCAAGCGCAACGAGGATCTGCGATACCGGTTGGGCTACGCCAAGAGATTCGTCTGACCGGGCTCGTCAGTCGTGGGCATCGAGCAACTCTGCCGGCACCGAGACCTTGGCCAGCCTGGGCCACAGCCCGTCGGCGAAGGGGTGCAGGTTGCGCTGCCACCGCCACGTCCATCGCGACGGCCACCATCGCGTTGCGAAGTACACGAGGCCCCTGGCGCCAGAGGCATGGCCCCAACTGCGCGTCTTCTGCATGATCTGAGCAGGGGTCCGCCCCCACGAGTTGTGGAGAATGACCTGTTCGACGGCGAGGCCCTCGACGCGCAGTTCCTCTGGTCCGGGTGGGCGGGCGATCTGCAGTGACTGTTTGTCGCCCTTCACGACATGTCTGATGATCTTGCCTTCGCCGGGGCGCCGAGCGTCGACGAGCGTCGCGTTTGGCCTGACAACCGTGCTTCCGGGGTACTCGACAACAGGTTCACCGGCTGCTCCGCTCACAGCCACGAAGGTCCGGTCGGACAGACGCCGGTAGAGCACCCGAAGCGGCCACTCGATGCCGACCACGTCGTCGGCGACCGCCTGCAGCGAGTCGACGAGAAAGCCAGGATCCGGCACCACCTCGTCATTGTCGATCTGGAGCACCCAGTCGACGCGCCCGCGGAGGGCGTCAAGTCCGGCCTGCCGCTGAGCTGTGTCGGCTCGCATCGGCTGGTCGAGGTCCTCCCAATGTCCATCCACCCGACGTGCAATCCCGCGGACATCTACCTCGGAAATGATGTCCAGACACTGATCCACCGGCAAGGGTCGGCCAGTCCACCCAGTCGCAGGCACCGGGACAACCACCACGAGGTCGTCGAGTAACTCGTAGTAGCGCCGCAGGCTGGAACGCAGCCACACAGGGTCTCCTGGCAACAGGTAGGCACCCAACCTCGGTCTCATGACCGGCATCCTGCCAGTTCCGCGCCATACTGACCGGTGGCTCCAGGAGCCCACCGAGGAGAAGACTAATGACGGAGCCGACTGAATCGGCACGCACCGCTCTCAACAGTGCCCAACTGCAGGACCGGGCGGTCAAGGGCGTGGCCTGGACAATGATCCACACCATCGTCTCCGTGCCCGTCGCATTCGCGGTCAACCTCCTCCTCGCGCGAGTTCTGGCTCCGGCCGGCTACGGACGTCTGGCCTTCCTCACCACGCTCATCGGCATCGCCAGCAGCATCGTCGCCCTAGGCCTTTCCTCAGCGATGATCCAGTTCGGCGCTCGGGCCCATGCCGCTGGCAGAACCAGCGAAGTCCGAAAGATCCTGTCGGCGTCCCAAGGCTTCCGGCTCCTCGTCGTTGCCCCGATCCTCACGGCCCTCATTGTCTTCATCGTGGATGTCCCCATCCCTCTCTTGGTGCTGGCGGTGGCCTTCGGCGTCTGGGTCCCAGCAGCCCTGGACGGCGCGACGATCACGCTCTCGATCGAGAACAAGAGCGCGGAGGCGGCCAAGATCGCAATGGTCTCCAACGTCCTCGTCCAGGCCGGTGTCGTCGGTGCCGTGCTGTGGGTGGGAACCGCAGACTCCGTCTGGGCGGCGCGAGTGGTGTTGTCAGCAGGCGTGATCGCCATGGCCTTCGTGGCCATCTCGTCCGACTACCGACGAGCCGTCCTGCGCCCACGCCTCCCCAAGGGGTTCCCGGCGGGGTTCTGGCGATTCGCCGTCCCCACTGGGATCGCCGCCCTGATCGGCGACCTAGCCCTCTCGCGTACCGAAGTAGTCTTCCTCACCTGGCTCTCCTCGCCGGAGCAAGTGGGACTCTACGCCCTCGCCTTCGGCGTCAGCTCGCACATCTTCGGCCCTGCGCACGCGTTGACGGGCCCATTGATCCCCGCCGTGTCGGGTTTGAAGGAAGTCGGTTCCGCCCAGGTCGCGGAAGCATTCGAGCGCGCGCTCCGCTCCGTAGCAGTGGTCATTGCCGCGCTCACTGTCATCGCACTGCCGGCACTCGCTGCCCTGGTGCCACTCCTCTACGGAGGCGAGTACGCAGGTGCCTCCACCGCCCTCCTCGCTCTCGGACTGGTCGGTGGCATCGGCGTTCTAGCGGGACCAATCTCGGCCTTTGTCATGGCACGGCTATCCGCGCGGCGCCTGTTGATAGCCAACGCCGCAGCCCTCTGCGCCGACCTGGTGTTGGCCATCGCACTGATCCCCCTTTTTGGCATGTGGGGCGCCGTCATCGCGAATGCCGGTGCGGTGTTGGTCCAATTGGGTGTCATCCTCGAGAGCGAGCGCCAGGAATTGGGCCTCTCCAGACGGGAAGTGGCCCGCATGCTTACCCCTGTGCTGACCGCGCCCGTCGCTTGTGGAGTCGCCTGGTCCGTGGTCGATTGGCTGCCCATTGGGGTGTTGATGACGGCCGTTCTCTCGAGCTGCGTGTCCACGCTGGTCCTGTGGATCGGCCTCAAAGTGACCAAGACAGGACTGCGGCCGCAGGACTGCGACGCCGTAGTTCGCAGTCTCCCTCGACGCCTGGTGCCCGCAGCGACCAAGGCCATGGCCCTGCTGGTGCGGCACGACGACGTTCGCAGTTAGTTCAACGGGGCATCATCCGGTCCGTAGTGAGCGAATCTCGGGTCTGTGGGAAACGCGATCGCCAGCCACCGTCCCACACGCGCCTGAACCGACCGCCGCAACCGCTGTCGAATCGTCGCAGTCGGATACTGCGTACCGACCGGGCCCCTGTGCTCGATAGACGCGGGAAGGTATGTAGCCCGCAAGAGGCGCTCGCGTCTCATCCACGAGTCAACCCGCTGTTCGAATACGGGCACGACGTGCGCCAAGGGATACCGCCACGACGCAGGGACCACCCTGCGGTAGCCGCGGTGCGTGAACCTGCTGCGGCGGCAAAGGAAAGCTGTGTCGCTGAACCCGTATCCGAGCACGAAGTCCCCAACCTCGTGGGTCGACTCAGCACGAGCCTCTACAGCGTCCCAGCTCGGGTTGGCCACCACGACTCGTCTGTGCGAGCGCATGAGCTCGACCGAAGGTGTCACCCAGTCGATGGGTTGACTGAGCTTCACATCAACGTCCCAATAGACGAGCAAGTCGCTGCCTTTCAGATGGATCGCCACGAGCGCACAGTCCGTGAAGTGGGGCAAGACACCCAGATCTCTGGGCCGCAACCCCACAGCCGCGAGCGCAGCCGGCAATCGCTCGTCAACCCGGACGAATTCGGTGATCTCGCCAGACTCCACCAGATGTGTTGCTCGGACCACCGCGTCAGCCATGTCGTCGACGTTGTTGATCAGCACAACCCTGCGCTCGAACTCGCGGCCGTTCTGCCGCACCACGTCTGTGAACCACCCGGGCACGAGAACATCGCGGTACGTGCGCTCGAAAACGTTCACGATCAGGTCCACGGGGAAGTCTTCCACGCACCAAAGGCTAGGGCCCGTAGGCGTTCAGTGGTCAGGTCGGCCAGTGCGGTCGGACCTCGCCGACTCATACAGGTGTACGTATTGTCGGGTCACCTGCCCCCACGTCAGACGTTGCGCAGCGCCCTTCCCGGCTGCCGTCAGGCGGCGAGTCAGCTCTCTGTCGACGAGAACTCGCGAGAGAACTGCCGCCAGTGCATCTGGCTCCCGAGGATCGATCAGAAGTCCGTCAACACCATCCGTGACGAATTCCGGCATTCCTCCATTGACTGTGCCGATGAGTGGTGTGCCGGCCCGCCACGCCTCAAGCGCAACAATTCCGAAGGCCTCATGCCGACTCGGCACGACCACCGCGTCGGCGGCTGCCATGGCCGCCGCGACCTGCCCCGGACTCAGTTCTCCCAGCAGGTGTACGCGGTCAGCAGTGCCTGCCGCCCGAGCCTGCTCGCGAAGGGCCGTGATCTGCGAGCCCGTTCCCCCGATGGCCACGTGCACGTGCTCGAGTCCCGGCTGCGTCAGCACGTCGAGGAGAAGGTCGAAGCCCTTCATCCGTTCGACTCGCCCCACGGCCACCACGAGCGGTCGACCGGCGGGGAGTTCCACCGCTTCCGCGGGCGGCGCCTGGCGCTCGATCCCGTTGGGCACGACGACACCCCCGTCGAGGCCGAAGCGCGCGCGCAGACCCTCGAGCACGAACTCCGTGGGCGCCGTGACGGTCTGGGCCCTCACGATCGCCGCACGTAGAGCCTTGCGCAGCAGAGCCGAACGGTCGTAGACGCCGTGGTCGTCGGCGAAGGTCTCCCCGTGCGAGGTGACGACGAGCGGCGTACCCGTCAGTCGGTGAAGCGCCAGCGCGTACACACCATTGGGCCCGAAGCACTGCACGTGCAGGACGTCGGGCTCGAAGGACGCGCTCGCCTCCCGCCACCGGAGTGCTGCCCGTGGAAGAGTGCCGGCCAGCCGCACGAGGGACGAGAGACGTCGAGCCGGCAGGGGTGTGGGCAGGTAGCGCACGGTGATGCCGTCGACCGTCGTCGTCCCGAGATGTTCGCCCCGATCGACGGTCCACACCTCGACAGCGGTTCCCGCGCTGGCGAGCTCGCGGGCAACCTGCCGGACGTGGGTCTCGACGCCGCCTGTGTGGGGGTGGAAGGACGAAGCCACCAACGCCACACGTCTCGGCCTACCCTTGCCCACGGATCCCCCTTCGCCCCGACACCTCGGGGCTCATCATGGCAGCCGCCGACAGGAGTCGACACCGTGCCGCACCTCACCGTTGCCCGCGTCGCCGCCGAGTCCCTCCTCGGGACCGGGGTCTACGAGCGTCAGGTGTCTGCTCGGGCCGCCGACGCGCTGCCCGACCACTGGACCACCGACGAGGTCCGGGTGCGGTCACTGCGCTCACCTCTCGAGGGGACTCACCGGCTCCCGCTGTCTCGCGTCGCCACCGCGCCACGGGTCGTCCGCTCGATCGTGGGCCGCACGATCTACCCCCGCGACGCGGTCGTCCACCGGATGCGTCTGGAGCTGCCGCCGGGCCCTCGTGACGTCATCACCCTCCACGACGTCGTGGCGTGGAAGTTCGGCGACGAGTCCGCCCCCGTGGCCGCTGCCGTCGAGGAGATCCGGCGCGCCGCAGCCGTGGTCTGCGTGTCCGCGTTCAGCGCCGGCGAGGCCGTCGACCTCCTTGGCATCGACACACCCCACGTCATCCACCACGGCGTCGACACGCGGTTCATCGACGCCCAGGCAGCCAGCAGGGCCGAGCTCCGGGACCTGGGCATCACCACCCCCTTCGTCCTGACAACCGGCGGCGCCTCCGAGCGCAAGAACCTCGCCGGACTCGCCGGGGCCTGGGCCGACGTCGCCAAAGCTCGCCCCGACCTGTCCCTCGTCCTGACCGGCCCGCCCCACCCGCGGCGGACGTCTCTCTTCGCGGGGCTTCCCCGAGTGGTGCTCGCCGGCCTTGTCGACGACGCTGTCGTCCCCGGGCTCATGGCGGCTGCCGAGGCCGTCGTCGTTCCATCCCTCTACGAGGGCTTCGGCTTCCCTGCTCTCGAGGGCATGGCCGCCGGGACGCTGGTCGTCGCGGCCCGCACCAGCTCACTCCCCGAGGTCGTCGGCGACGGAGCGCTCCTCGTCGATCCCACCCCCGACGGCATCGCGCAGGGGATCGTGGACGCCACGTCGGACGATCCGGAGACGCACCGCCTGGCTGCCCGCGGTCGGGAGCGAGCCAGCGAATTCACCTGGGAGCGGAGCCTGCGCGCCCACGCCCAGGTCTGGGCCTCGGTCGCCGGCTGACCGACCCTCAGACCTTCGCCGACTCCGTGAAATGCGCGATCGTCCGCTCCAGCCCCTCACGCAGGCGGGTCCGCGGCTCCCACCCGAGAACCGACTGAGCCTGGCCGATGTCGGGGCGGCGACGTGTCGGGTCGTCCTGGGGCAGGGGCCGGTGCTCGATCTGCGAGCTGCTGCCGGTGAGCTCGAGGACGAGCTCGGCGAGCTCGATCATCGTGAACTCGACGGGGTTGCCGATGTTGATCGGCCCGGTGACCTCGTGCGGCGTCGCCATGAGCGCCATGAGCCCGTCGACGAGGTCGTCGACGAAGCAGAAGGAGCGGGTCTGGCTGCCGTCGCCGTAGATGGTCAGCGGCTCACCGGCGAGGGCCTGGACGATGAAGTTGGAGACCACCCGGCCGTCGTCCGGCTGCATGCGCGGGCCATAGGTGTTGAAGATGCGCGCGACCTTGATCGCGAGGTCGTGCTGGCGGCGGTAGTCGAAGAAGAGCGTCTCCGCACAGCGCTTGCCCTCGTCGTAGCAGGAGCGGATGCCGATGGGGTTGACGTTGCCCCAGTAGTCCTCGGTCTGCGGGTGCACCTGCGGGTCGCCGTAGACCTCCGAGGTCGACGACAGCAGGATCTTCGCCTTGGTCCGCTTGGCCAGACCGAGCATGTTGATCGAGCCGTGGACGCTCGTCTTCGTCGTCTGGACGGGGTCACGCTGGTAGAAGATCGGGCTCGCCGGGCAGGCGAGGTGGTAGATCTCGTCGACCTCGACGTAGAGGGGGAAGGTCACGTCGTGCCGCATGACCTCGAGGCTCGGGTGGTCGAGCAGGTGCGTGAGGTTGCGCCGGGTGCTCGAGTAGTAGTTGTCGACGACGAGCACCTCGTGCCCCTGGCCGAGGAGCCGCTCGGTGATGTGCGAGCCGATGAAGCCGGCTCCTCCGGTCACCATGACCCGCTTGGGCACCATCGCCTCCACCAGTCCTGCAGTCACTGCGTCTCCTTGTCCGTGGCTCCCCCGTGTGCGGCAGAGCGCCGTCGACGTTCCGGGTCAGCGTATCCGTCTGCCCCCTTCCGGCCGGGTGGAGACGGGAGTGCCCTCGGGCACCTCCGGCGTGGGCACGGCCAGAACCGCGCACGCGACGGCTCCGACGAGCAGGACCGAGGCCACGACGTCGCTCGGCCGGTGCGCGTACCCGAAGACGCTGCCGACGCAGGCCACCCACACGAGAGCCGTGCCCACCAGCGCCAGCCAGCCGGGGCGATGGGTGGGCCACATGATGAGCACGGCCACCACGCAGGCCGCCACGAGGGCCACATGCGTCGAAGGGAGCGTGTTGGCGTCGTAGGAGTAGCCGTGGTCGGGTCGTGGCAGCACGACCCGCAGGCCGCGGGCGAGGGCGACGCCCAGGACGACGACGGCGACCGCTCGGCCGACCTGCATCCACCGACGCACCATCAGGGCCCACACCCCGACACCCGCGACGACGGCCAGCCCCACAGCCGGCACGACCCGCCGGCCGAGTGTTGGCAGGATCGGCCGCAGCGGGGCGAAGGGGAGGTCCTGGGCGAGGCCGAAGACCTCGTCGTCCAGCCACTGGCCCGGCACGGTGAGCACGGCCGTCACGTAGACGAGGACCAGCCCGACGACGCACCCCGCGGCAAGCCTCCCCGGGCGCTGCACGACCCCCTCGTCCACGACGTCGCTCCCCTGCGTACCGGTCCCTGGAATCCAACCGTCAGCATATTGCCAATATCACAGGTTCATCAGTAAGGTTTTGGTCAACGTGCGGGGGAGGTCCAACTCCGGCACTTCACACTGAGGGGAACGTCCATGACCGAGGCAACGAGCAAGCCCATCTCGCGCAGGACGGTGGCCAAGGGCGCCGCCTGGACCGCGCCGGTGATCCTCGGCGGTGTCGCCGCACCTGCCTACGCAGCCTCGGGTGGCAAGCCGACCATCGTCCCGGGGTCCGCCTGCAAGCAGCCCGGCAACAGCTGCGACTCCGGCTCCAAGCCCTATGGCATCAACAAGGGCTACGTCATGAAGTTCACCATCACCAACACCAGCGCCAAGGACATCTGGCTCTACACGGGTGGGACCTACCCCAACTACGGCCCGCAGATCACCAACACCGCGGGCCTGCCGCTCGTCTACTCCGGTGGCCGGATCGGCGGCACCTACTACGCGCCGGGCACGCACATCCCGGTGCCCGCCGGCGGCACCGTCATCTTCCTCCTCGGGGTCAGCGGGCAGGACGACAGCGCCAACCTCGTCTTCGACCTCACCGTCCGCTTCCAGTGGGGCCACACCGCGAACCCCGCGGGCGACCGCGACCACGTCAGCGACCCGCTGGTCTCGACCATCCACATCGACGGCACCATCCCCTGCGACAACTGCAACCCGCCCGCCGACCCGGCTGCGGCCAAGGCGGCCGCCGCCAAGGAAGAGGCGGCCAAGAGCTCCTCCTCGAGCTCGACGTCCTCCTCGTCCACGTCGACGTCGGCCAAGAAGACCGCCACCGCACCGACGCCCATAGAGACCACCTCGCCCACTGCGGAGCCGGCCCCCACGTCGACCACCGCACCGTGACCGACTGACGCCACGCACGAAGGGCGCCACCCGAGAGACTCTCTCGGGTGGCGCCCTTCGTCGTCCGGCGGCGTGGTGACCGGCGCTACGGCCCGTCAGGAACGAGAGCCGGCCCGCTGGCGCGACTTCGCCCGCGACTTGACCTGCTCGCGCCGTGCGCTGCGCCGGTCCTTGGTGACCTGCTCCTCGTAGGAGTGGTAGCCGTAGCGGTAGTCGCTGCCCTTGCTCACGACGAAGTTGCGCGCGAAGCCGGACACGTGGGCACCGACGGTGCCCAGCTGCTTGAGCGCCGCGGTGAGGTCTTTCTTCTTCGTCCGGTCGACACCGACGACCATGAGCAGGCCGCCGGTGAGGCGCTCGATGACGACCGCGTCGATGACCGGCACGACCGGCGGTGAGTCGATGAGCACGAAGTCGTACTCCTGCACCAGGCGCGTGAGCAGTGCCTCCATCGGCGCGGAGCCGAGGAGCTCGCTCGGGTTGGGCGGGATCGCGCCTGCGGGCAGCACGTCCATGCCCGCGCTGCCCCAGGTCTGGATGACGTCGTGGACGTCGGCATCGCCGAGGAGCACGGTCGTCAGGCCGACGCTGCCCTCCATGCCGAGGGTCTTGGCGACCGACGGGTTGCGCAGGTCGGCGTCGACGAGCAGGGTGCGGCGGCCCGAGTCGGCCATCGCGAGCGCGAGGTTGACCGCCGTCGTCGTCTTGCCCTCGCCGGGCACCGCCGAGGTGACGACGAAGGAGTGCCGGCCGGTCGTGACGTCGACGAACATCAGGTTGGTGCGCAGGCGGCGCACGGCCTCGGCGTGCCGCCCGTGGGGGTCCTCCTCGACGCTGATCAGGCCGCGCTTGGACCCGCGGCTCTCGAGGGGCAGCCCCGCGAGCATCGGCGCGTCCGAGTGCGCCCGGATGTCCTCCTCCCCACGGACCTTGGTGTCGAGGGCGTGGCGGATGAAGGCGAGCCCCAGGCCGAGGACGAGCCCGGCGAGCAGGCCGAGGCCGATGTTGCGCACGGGGTCCGGGGAGACGGGTCGCGAGGGCGCGGTCGCCGGCTGGATCGGCGTCGAGACGACCTTCTGCCCCGACGACTTCAGCAGGGTGGAGAACTCGCCGGCGACCTTGCCGAGCTGCGGGCCGACCTCGTTGGCCACGTCCGCAGCCTCCTCCCCGTCGGAGGCGCGCGCGGTGATGTTGAGGATCGACGTCGAGCCGGAGGTCTGGGCGCTCACCTGGATGGGGTGGCCGGGCTCGAGGCCGAGCTCCCTGCGCAGCGGGCCGAGGACCGCCGGGGTGTCGAGGATCGAGACATAGGTGTCGAGGTCCTCGGAGGTGAGGACGAAGACACTGCCGTTGGAGCTCCCGCTCGTGCGCTCGGCGCTCATGTAGATCCGCGCCTGTGCCTCGTAGACGGGGGTGGTCGTGAGGGTCACCGCGACCGCCGCGGCCACGGCGAGCACGACACACGCGACGATGAGCCGCCACCGCTGCCTGATGACGCCCAACAACTCGCTGAACTGCACTGTCGACTCCTGACCCGCCGGCGGACGACGTACCCCCTCGGTGCGCCGAAGGTAAGGTCCGATGTGACGTCCCCCACCCGCTGCGAGGAGTGTATAAGGTGCGCGTCCTGCGGATCTCCCACAGCGGTGTCGTGGATGCCTGGCGTGAGCGCGAGCGGGTCACGCGCCGCCTCGGCCACGAGGTCACGTCGGTCACGGCGCAGGTCTGGGACGAAGGGGGGCGCGACGTCCCCCTCGAGCCCCGTCCGGGCGAGGACGTGGTCGGTGTGCGCACCTTGGGCCGTCACCCCGCCCTCTTCGTCTACGACCCCCTCCCCCTGTGGCGGCTGCTCGGGCAGGACTGGGACGTGCTCGACCTGCACGAGGAGCCCTTCGCCCTCGCCACGGCCGAGGTGCTGCTGCTGCGGGCCCTGAGGCGGTCCCGCGCGCCCTACTGCCTCTACTCGGCGCAGAACATCGACAAGCGCTACCCGATCCCCTTCCGCTGGCTGGAGCGCTGGTCGCTGCGCCACGCCGCCGCGGTGAGCGCATGCAACGCGCAGGCGGCCGAGATCGTCACCCGCAAGGGGCTCGGCGGTCGTGCCGTCGTCATCGGCCTGGGCATCGACCCCGAGACCTTCTCCCCCGGACCGGCGCGACCCCCTTCGCCCACCGGAACCATCCGGGTCGGCTACGCCGGGCGGCTCGCGGCCCACAAGGGCGTTGACGTGCTGCTCGAGGCGGCCGCTGCCGACCCGCGGCTGCACGTGGCGATCGCGGGCGCGGGTCCCCAGGAGGAGGACCTGCGCCGACGGGCGGGGGCCCCCGACCTGGCGGGCCGTGTCGAGCTGCTCGGCCCGGTCGACAAGGCGGCGCTGCCCGACTTCTACCGCGGGCTCGATGTCCTCGCGGTGCCCTCGCTGACGACCCCGGGCTGGATCGAGCAGTTCGGCCGGGTGGTTGTCGAGGCGATGGCCTGCGGCACCCCGGTGGTCGCCAGCGACAGCGGCGCCCTGCCCGACGTGGTGCGCGGCGCCGGCCTGCTCGTCCCGCCCGGCGACCCGGCCGCCCTGGCCGAGGCGCTCGGACGTGCTGGCACCGACCCCGACCTGTCGGCCACAATGCGCTCGGAGGGGATCGCGCGAGCGCGCGAATTCGACTGGGACGTGATCGGGGGGGACTACGTGGAGCTGTACGAGGACATGGCGGCGCGCGGTCCTGACACGCCCACCGGCCCCCCGGAGGTCGTCGTCGTCGCCTACCACCGGCCCGACCTCGTGCGCGAGAGCCTCACCCAGATCGCGCACCTGCCCGTCACGGTCGTCGACAACTCGTCCGACCCCGAGGTTCGCGCGGTCTGCGAGGACGTGGGCGTGCGCTACCTCGACCCGGGCCGCAACGGTGGCTTCGCAGCCGGCGTCAACCGCGCCCTCGCTGACCGTGCCGTGCCCGGAGCGGACGTGCTCCTGCTCAACCCGGATGCGGTGATCGACGAGGCCGGCATCCGCGAGCTGCACACCGCCCTTCGCGCCGACCCGCGGCTGGCCAGTGTCGGCCCGCGACAGGTCGACGGCGAGGGCCATCCCGGCCGCGTCGCCTGGCCCTTCCCGACGCCGTGGGGTGCGGTCGTCGAGGCCGTCGGCCTGGGCCGGCTGCGGCGGGCCGAGGACTTCGTCATCGGGTCCGTCCTGCTCCTGCGGGCCGAGGCACTGGAGCAGGTCGGTGGCCTCGACGAGTCCTTCTTCCTCTACGCCGAGGAGACCGACTGGGCGAGACGTGCCGCCGACCTCGGGTGGCGCCACGCGCTCGTGCCCACCGTCACCGCCCAGCACCTCGGCGGCGCCACGAGCTCCGACTCGACGCTGCGTGAGACCTACTTCCACGCCTCGCAGGAGCGCTACCACCGCAAGCACTTCGGTGCGTCCGGCTGGGCGGTCACGCGCGCGGCGGTCATCGTCGGCTCGGCCATCCGCTGGCTCGTGCTGCGTGGCCAGCGGGGCCACGACGCCAAGGCGCGGCTCGTGCGCTACGTGCGCGGCCCCCTTCGCCTGGAGCAGTCCGTCCGCCGAGAGCGTGCGTCGTGACCTCCGTACCGGGTCGCCTCGGACGTGGCCTGCCGGTCGTGCTCCTCTACGCAGCGCTGGCGGCCCTTGCCCTCCTCGTCGGAGCGGCGGCCGTGCGCCAGCCCGTGCCCGCCCTGGTCGTCGCCGTCGCCGTGCTCGCCATCGGGCTCAGCGCCCTCCGCCCGATGGTGATCCCGCTGCTGGTCCTGCCCACGCTGCTGGTGGTGGCGCGGCTCGACCTGGGCGGGGTCGACCTGTCCGTGTCCGACGCCGCCCTGGCCGCCGCGGTCCTGCCCGCCGCTCTCCTCGGGGTTCGCCCCTACTCCCCGTCGATGCGCAACCTCATGTGGTTGACCGTGGTCTACCAGGCCAGCACCCTCTTCACGGTCATCGCCAACGCCTACGCCGCCAATCTCGTCGAGTGGGTGCACGCCTGGTTCCTCACCGGCGGAGCCCTCGTCGTCGGATGGGGTGTGGGGCGCGCAGGGTGGGCTCGAACCGCCATGGCGCTCGTCGCGACCGTCGCCAGCCTGATCGGCCTGGCGGTCGTCGTCCAGTTCGTCATCAACGTCGGACAGGGGTCCTTCGAGGCCGTCTACGTGCAGTGGCCCTACCCCATGCACAAGAACTTCACGGGCACGACCCTCGGCATCGTCGCAGCCGTGGCCTTCGCCGCTCCCCCGTGGCTCATCCCGCGGCGGGCCATCGCCACGGCTCTCTTCTGGTGGTGCACCCTCGCGGTGCTGCTCAGCCAGTCCGGTCAGGCCATCATCGCCCTGGCCGTCGCGGTCGGTGTCATCGTCGTGCGCTCCGGCCAGGCACGACGTCGATCGAAGCTGATCCTGCTCGCCGCAGTGCCCGCGGTCTGGGTCGTCATCTCGCTCGCGCGCAGCGAGCTGGCAAGCGGCAACGTCCACAACTCGACGAGCCAGCGGCTCACCTGGTTTGCGGAGTCCTGGGACCTGTGGTTGAGCAGCCCCATCACGGGCATAGGTCTGCGCTGGTGGTACACCGACCGCGCCCCCGAGCGGTTCCAACCGCCCAATGCCGAGCTGGAGGTCCTCACCTCGGCGGGCCTGCTCGGTCTCGCCGGCTTCATCGTCCTCATGGTCGGGACCCTCGTCATCCTCTGGCGCGTGGAGCCGCTCTACGGCACCGTCGCCTTCGTCGCGGTCCTCAGCCGCTTCGTCCAGGGCCAGTTCGACCTCTTCTGGGTGGCCGTCCAGATCTCCCTCGCCTTCGCCGTCGTCGGGATCTGCCTGGGCGCCAAGGCGTCGGCGGACGCGGAATCCGCCCCACGCGGATCTCTCGTGGGAGAGGACGCACCGGCCGCATGAAGACCATCATCCAGATCGCTCCTGTCATCGAGGAGGGCAGCGGAGTCGCTGCCGTGGCAGCCAACCTCGAGCGGGAGTGGCAGCAGCTCGGCATCGCCACCGAGCGCTTCACGATGACCGAGGCGCACGGGGGCTGGATCCCGACCCCGAAGGGCGGGCTCGCAGCCAAGGTCGCCCACATCGTGCACGTCGTCTGGTTTTCCCTCGTCGGCGCGCTCATGGCCCGCCGAGCGCTCGCCGGCCGCGAGGACGTCGTCACCATCTGCCACAACGACGCGCTCGTGGGCGATGTCTACGTCAACCACGGCATCGTCCACGCGGCCATGGAGGCTCGCGGAGCGAGGTGGTGGCGCACAGTGCGCAACCCGGTGCACCTCTTCACCGGCGCGCGCGACACCCTCCGTTACGGCAGTCGCCACATCCACGCAGCCGTGGTCAACCTCGTCGCTGCCGACGATCGCGACCTGCGCCGGTTCTACCCTCGCGTCATCCCGCCGACCACCATCATCGGCAACGGAGTCGACACCGACCGCTTCACTCCCGCGAACCCCGACGCCAGGGCTCGCGCACGAGCCGACATGGGCCTGACCGACGACGACCTGGCGATCGTCTTCATCGGCCACGAGTACGAGCGCAAGGGCCTGCCCGCACTCCTCGACGCGGTCGCCGCTGGGCCCGATCACTGGCACCTCGTCGTCGTCGGTGGCACGCCCGACATGGTGCGCCGGCTGCGCGACTCGCAGCACGGGCGGGCCCTGGGGCCACGGCTGCACACCGTGGGATCGACACCCGACCCGAGACCGCATCTGGCCGCCGGAGACGTCCTGGCCTTCCCGAGCGCCTACGAGTCCTACGGGCTCGTCGTCCTCGAGGCGCTGGCCTGCGGGCTGCCCGTCGTGGCCACGGCCACGGGGTGCGTCCCGGACGTCGTCACGTCGGGTGTCAACGGCTTCGTCGTCGAGGCCGACCCACGCTCCATCCGCTCGGCGCTGCACGACGCAGACACCGCCGACCGGACGGCGATGTCGCGGGCCGCCCGCAGCACCGCCTTGGAGCACACGTGGAGCGACGTCGCACGCGCGTACCTCGAGCTCTTCGACCGGGTGCGCCCCGTCCCCGGGGGTTGGGCGTCACGATGAGGATCGTCCACGCCATCAGATCCGACGGGTTCGCCGGCGTCGAGACGCATGTCGCCAGACTGGCCGCCGCCCAGCGAGACCAGGGGCACCAGGTTGCGGTCATCGGAGGGGACCCCTCGCGGATGACTGCAGCGGTCGGCCGGGAGGACGTCCCGGTGTATCCCGCGCGGACGACTCTCGACGTGGTCCGCCATCTGCGCCGTCTCGTCGACGGACCGGCGCCCATGGTCATCCACACGCACATGACCGCCGCCGAGGCCGCCGCCGTCGCGAGCGTACCGCTGCGGCACGAGGTGCCGCTCGTCACCACGCGGCACTTCGCCGCGACGCGGGGCGCGACCCTGCTCGGACGGATCGCGTCCGCGGCCATCTCCCAACGCGTGACAGCACAGGTTGCGGTCAGCGAGTACATCGCCGGAGCCATCGACCTCGACGCGACCGTGGTGCTGCCAGGCGTCGCTGACCGCCCCGACCTGACCCCACCGTCGGAACGCGAACGCACGGCCCTCGTCGCGCAGCGCCTGGAGCCCGAGAAGAGCACCGACGTCGCGTTCGCCGCGTTCGCCGAGTCGGGGCTGGCCGCGCAGGGGTGGCGTCTCGCCGTCGCCGGCGACGGGTCGGAGCGTGCAGCCCTCGGTCGGCTCGCGCACCAATTGGGGATCGCAGGTGCCGTTGACTTCCTCGGGCATCGCCACGACGTCCCCGAGCTCATGGCGAGAGCGGCCGTCCTGCTCGCGCCCTGCCCGATCGAGGGCATCGGCCTCACCGTGATCGAGGCCATGGCCGCCGGTCTTCCGGTCATCGCCACCGCCGCCGGGGGGCACCTGGAAAGCGTCGGCGGTGCCGCTGATCCCGCGCTCTTCGACGCCGGCGACGCGACAGCAGCCGGTCGGTTGTTGTCGGAGCTGGCGCACGACCCGGCACGCCTCGACGCGTACGGCACCCGGCTGCGGGATCGGCAGCGCGAGGTCTTCACCGTGACCGCCCAGGCACGGGCCACGGACGCGGTCTACCGGCACGCAATGGCACCGACGGGCTCTCTCGCCGACATGCACGCCGCGCCGGACCGCCACCTCGTCGTCATCTCCCTCGAGCCGTGGGACCGGGTGTGGCGGCGCAACCAACACCTGGTCCACGGCCTCCTGCAGCAGGACCCCGACCTGCGTGTCCTCTTCGTCGAGCCCGGCCGGGACCCGCTGCACACGGCTCGTCTCGGTGGCCGCCCGGCACCGGGTCGCGGCCTGCGTCGTGGACCTCACCTGCCCGGCATCGATCCCGACGCGCTCTGGCTGCTCGAGCCGACCAAGCTGCTCCCCCGCCGCGTCGACCCCGGGCAGGACGACCGGTGGGCAGGTCAGGTCGCCGACACGGCACGACAGCTCGGCATGCCCGCACCCACGCTCTGGGTCAACGACCCCCGTGGCGCACTCGTCATGGACCGGACCGGGTGGCCGACCCTCTACGACATCACCGACGACTGGCTGCTCGCCGACCGTGACACCGCGACGTCGGTGCGGCTGGCCGCCCAGGAGGCCGCTCTCATGAAGGGCGCCCGCGAGGTCGTCGTCTGCTCCACGGGTTTGGTCGCCTCGAAGTCCGCCCAGCGCGAGGTCACCCTCGTGCCCAATGCCGTCGACCTCGCCGCGACCACCCGGCCGACCGCCCGCCCCGACGACCTCCCCGACGGCCCGGTCGCGCTCTACCTCGGCACACTCCACTCCGACCGTCTCGACGTCGCCCTCTGCGAGAGCACCGCCCGGGACCTCGAGGGCACCGGGCACCTCGTGCTCGTGGGACCCGACGCCCTGACCAGCGACGAGGGTGACCGACTCGATGCTGCCGGAGTCGTGCGCCTGGGCGCCAAGGACCGCCGCGTGGTGCCCGCCTACCTCCAGCACGCCGACGTGCTCGTCGTGCCGCACGTCGTCGACGGATTCACCGACAGCCTCGACCCGATCAAGCTCTACGAGTACCGCGCCGTCGGCCGACCCGTCGTGAGCACCCCGGTCGCAGGGTTCCGCGAGGCCGCCGGCGAGCGCTGCCGGGTCGTCCCCGCCGAGGACTTCGCCGCTGAGGTCGCTCGCTGGCTGCCGGCGAGCGACTCCTTCCCCCACGGCGCCGATCCCGACGTGCCGACGTGGGCGGACCGGGTGAACGAGATGGCTGACGTCATCGGCCGTGTCTCCGGCCACGACGAAGCAGGGCAGGCCCAGGTCCCGATCGACATCCGCACGCTCTTCGGCCATGCCGCCATCCAGAGGGTTGCCGACCTGCACGACCTCGACGTGCTCCACATCAAGGGCGACGCGCTCGACCCAGCACTCACCCACCCCGACCGACTCGCCACCGACGCCGACGTGCTCGTGCGCCCCGACCACGTCGACGCGCTGGTGGCGGCCTGCATCGCGGCCGGCTACCGGCCCGAGGGGCGATTCGCGACGAGCTCCCCCTTCGAGCACTCGCAGACCCTGTGGCACGAGCAGTGGGGCTATCTCGACGTGCACCGTCACTACCCCGGCATCGGCCTGCCGGCGCACGAGGCCTTCGACCTGCTGTGGGCCGAGCGCGGGTCGCGCACGTTGGCCGCGGTGGAGTGCCCGGTCCCCTCCCTCGCCGCCCAGGCCGCGGTGCTCGTCATGCACGCCGGCCGCAACCCCCACGGGGGTCAGGTCGCTGCCGACGTCGAGCACGTCTGGCACCGGGTGGACGCGGCGCGTCAGCGGGAGATCCTCGACGAGGTCGACCGGCTGCACGCCCAGATCGCCTTCGCCGCGGGGACCGGCGACCTCGACGCGCTGCCGCCCTCTGCGGAAAAGGAGCTCTGGCGAGCCGTCACCCACCACGGCCGCCTGCGTGAGTGGCGTGCCCGCATCGCTGCTGCGCCCAGTCGGCGCCAGCGCCTCCAGCTGCTGCTGCGTGCGCCTCTGGTCAACACCGACCACCTCGCCAAGCAGCTGGGTCACCGCCCCTCCCGCCGAGAGGTCGCCGTGGCCTTCGTCGACCGGTCGCGCCGGGGTCTGCTCGAGATGTGGCGACGGGGAGGTGCCCAGTGATCGCCGGGGTCGACTACGCCGTGAGCCCGGGCATCGCCTGGACCGAGGCACGCGATGTGTGGGGGCTGCCCGTGGTCTACGCCGCGCCGGTACCGGCCGGACCGATCTCGGTGCTGCCGGACATGTCGGCACTCATCTGGCTGGCTGTCGCGGAGGGCGCACCCGACGTCGTCGGCGAGGTCGCCCACGTCACCTCGCACCCGCAGGAGGAGGTGCGCGACGACATCGAGGCCTTCGTCGCGGAGCTCGTCGAGCGCGGCCTGGTCCGCCGGATCTGAGGTCCACCAGCACGGTCCCGCCGGGTCCTCAGTAGGCCCCGTCCTTGGAGATCACCGCGTGGAGGGTGCGCCACAGGATGATGAGGTCCTGCGCCACCGACCAGTTCTCCACGTAGTAGAGGTCGAAGCGCACCGACTCCTCCCACGTGAGGTCGCTGCGGCCGTTGATCTGCCACAGGCCGGTCATGCCCGGCTTGACGAGCAGGCGGCGACCGACGTCGCCCTCGTAGCGGGCGACCTCCGAGGGCAGCGGCGGGCGGGGGCCGACGAGGCTCATCTTGCCGGCGAGCACGTCGAAGAGCTGCGGCAGCTCGTCGATGGAGTAGCGGCGGATGAAGCGGCCGATCGACGTGATCCGGGGGTCGTCCTGGCGCTTGAAGAGCACTCCGCGGTCGATCTCGGCGGCGGTGCGCTGCCGCACGTCCTCGAGGCGCTGCTCGGCGTCGACCGTCATCGAGCGAAACTTCGTCATCCGGAAGGTCTCGCCGTGCAGGCCGACCCGCTCCTGCCGGAAGAAGACCGGGCCGCCGTCGGACAGCTTGACCAGGACCGCGACGACGAGCAGCAGGGGCGAGAAGAGGAGCATCAGCAGCAGGGCACCGATCCAGTCGATCGTCGACTTGAGCACCAGCCGCGGGCCGGAGAAGGTCGGCGCCTCGACGTGCAGCAGCGGCAGACCGGCGACCGGGCGGGTGAGCACGCGCGGACCGGCGATCTCGGTGAGCCCCGGCGAGACGACGAGCTCGATGCCACTGCCCTCGAGCGCCCAGCCGAGGCGCCGCAGGCCACCGGTGCCCAGGGCGTGCGCATCGGCGCAGGCGACGACGTCGACCCCGAGCTCGATGGCGACGCGCGCCCCCTCGCGCTCGGTGCCGAGCACCGGGACCTCGGCGACCTCGTCAGCGCTCGACCCGGTGCACACGCCGATGACGCGGTAGCCGGCCTCGGGCACGCTGGCGAAGCTGTCGACGAGATGACGCACCGTCGCGACGTCACCGACGACGAGGACGTCGTGACTGAGGTCGCCCTGGACCCGGCGGTGCCCCAGCCAGGTGCGCCAGACCCTGCGGGACACCCAGAGCCCGATGATCCCTGCCGGCAGGGCGAGCAGGATGTAGCCGCGCGCCACCTGGACCTGGAGGGCGAAGGCGAGCATCGCGACGAGGGCGAAGACCTGCAGCGAGGCCGTCGTGACGAGGCGGTACTCGGCCGCCCCGTGCCCGAGGATGTGCACCTCGTAGGCACCGTGGAAGCGCAGCGCCAGCCACCAGAGCGCGACGAGCGCGAGGCTGAACCACGTGTAGCTGATCGAGAAGCTGTCGGCGCTCGCCGCGACGTCCGGGCGACCATCGACACCGAAACGCACCACCTGGGCCCCGAAGGTCGCCCACATGATGACGAGCAGGTCGCTGACCGCGAGGAGGATCTGCAGCGGCCGCAGGGCCGCCCGACCAGCGCCGACGTCCGTGGTCAGACGCGCCAGGCCGGCCACCTCAACCCCGCGGGTGGGTCAGGGACGCGGCGACCGGACCATCGGCCAGTCGGATCGCCTCGGCCATCCGTCCCCGGGACACACTCCCTTCGACGGGTCGCCGCCTCAGCTCCTCGAGCCGGGCGGACGGATCGGTGGTGCGCGGCTGCTGCGCGGCGTGCCGCCGCGAGTGGCGCAGGGCCGCTGCGCTCACCCCGTAGGCCACGACCGGTATCGATGCCCACCCCAGCAACATGAAGGTCTCCACGTGCACTGACTCGCCTCCCCAGCGAAGTGTCGAGGGGCGGTGGTTCCGCCCCGGGATCGTGGACCTCCCCGGCCACGATCTCGAAAAGGGACATTACCGTTCGCTTACCATTCTTGCCATACCTTGACCAAAATCCTTTTCGTGGCCGCGGTCACGTGCCGCAGATCGTGCGTCGGAGCGCTCGCACGCGTCGACCCGGTGCCGCCGGACCCCCTTCGGATTTGAGATGCTGCGACCACCAGCAGCGACGGCGTCGGAGGCTCAGACCATGAAGGTGATCGTGCAGATCCCCTGCCTCGACGAGGAGACGACCCTCCCGCTCGTCCTCGCCACGATCCCGACGCAGATCCCCGGTGTCGACGTCATCGAGACGCTGGTCATCGACGACGGGTCCAGCGATCGCACGTCGGAGATCGCCCGCGAGCTCGGCGTCACCCACGTCATCCGGCACAGCCGCCCACTGGGCCTGGCCCGCTCCTTCCGCGACGGTGCCGACTTCGCGCTGCGCCACGACGCCGACATCCTCGTCAACACCGACGGCGACAACCAGTACCCGCAGGAGCGGATCGGCGACCTCGTCGCGCCGATCCTCGCGGGACGGGCCGACATCGTCGTCGCCGACCGGCAGACGGCGACGATCGCCCACTTCTCCCCCTTCAAGCGCCGGATGCAGGCCTTCGGCTCGGCCGTGGTCAACCGGGCCGCGAGCACCGATCTGCCCGACGCCGCGAGTGGCTTCCGTGCCTACTCCGCCGCCTCGCTCATGCGGCTGAACATCGTCACCGAGTTCAGCTACTGCATGGAGACGATCATCCAGGCCGGCCACAAGCGCCTGGCGATCGAGTCGATCCCCGTCGTGACCAATGCCAAGACCCGCGAGTCCCGCCTCTTCTCGAGCATCTGGCAGCACATGGCCAAGTCGGCGTCGGCGATCATCCGCTCCTTCATCATGTTCAAGCCGCACGCCTTCTTCGGCCTGGTCGGCGCCGTGCTCATGGTCCTGGGGCTCATCCCCTTCGTCCGCTTCCTCGTCCTCGCGGCGATGGGCGACTCGGCCGGCCACATCCAGTCCCTGATCTTCGGCACGGCACTGCTCGTCGGCGCCCTCTTCTCCTTCGCCCTGCTGATCATCGCCGACCTCCAGCGGACCAACCGGGTCCTGCTCGAGGAGACGATCGAGCAGCTGCGCCTCGTCCGCTTCGGCCCACCCCGGATCCCACCGGTCCACGACGACGAAGGGAGGTGACCCCCCTTCGTCGGACCGAAGACCGGGACCGGCCGC